>NZ_JARVRH010000019.1 GCF_030209755.1 Arthrobacter sp. efr-133-TYG-118
CAGCTGCTGCAGGCAGCCTAAACCCCCTGCGTTGCTACGACCAGTTGACTTTGCCTCGAAAAAGGGGTCACTATCTGCCAGCTCGCGCTGGGGTGTGAAGCGTCTGGAGTGTCAGTCGCCCAGGTGCGTTGGGCCGAACATCTTCAGGAGGGTTTCAACCACGACGACGTTGGGGCCGTCCGCGGCGAAGCTTTCCTTGAGCGCGTCCCCGACGTCGCCCGGGTCCACCCTGCGGGCCGGGACGCCGAAGGCCTCGGCGAGCTTGACGAAGTCCGGGCGGGCGAGCTCGGTGGCCGTGGCCTTGCCGAAGGCGCCCACCATGTATTCGCGCAGGATGCCGTAGCCGCCGTCGTCCACGATTAGCCACGTGACCGGGACGTTGTGCTGCTTGGCGGTGGCGAGCTCGGAGATCGAGTACATGGAGGAGCCATCGCCCGAAACTGCGAGCACGCGGCTGGGTTTGCCGACGGTTTCCAGCCCCACGGCACCGCCGATGGCCGCCGGGAAGCCGTAGCCGAGGCCGCCGGCACCCTGGGCCGAGTGGAACTGGCCTTCTCGGGCGTCCCAGCAGCTCCATCCCCAGTACGCGGAGATCGTCATGTCCCAGAAGGTCTGCATGTCCGCCGGAACGGCTTCGCGGATGTCGGCCATGAACTTCAGTTCCTTGCCGAGGTCCTGCGCTTCAAGGCGGGCCCTGACCTTGGCCAGGGACTCCTTGACGAGGTCCTCGGGGGTGGTACCGTGCCAGTCCGGGCCGGTTCCGCCGGGGTTGCGCACTGCAGACAGTGCCTCATCCAAGGCGGAGTCGAGGGCGGCAAGGGCCTGTCCGGCGTCGGCGCGGATGCCCAGGCCGGGCCGGTTGGACTCGAGGACCCGGGGTTCGGCGTCGATCTGGATGATGCGCCCGCGCGGTTCGAAGGTGAAGTAGTTGGACGTCACCTCGCCCAGGGAGGAACCGATGACGATGAGCACGTCGGCGTCCTCGAGGACATCGGTCATGTGGCGGTCCTCGATCCAGGACTGCAGGGACAGCTCGTGGGTCCACGGGAATGCCCCGTTGCCGCCGGGAGTGCAGATCACCGGGGCACGGAGTTTCTCGGCGATCGACAGGAGCGATTTCTCGGCGCGGCCGCGGCGGGTGCCGCCGCCGGCGATGATCGCCGGACGTTCCGCCGTCGAGAGCCATTTGACGGCTTCGCGGATCAGCTCCACGCGCGGCGGGTTGTCGGCCACCTCGGCGAGGGCGTCCTCCACCGGCGGGACCATGATGGGGTCCAGGAGCACGTTCTGCGGAATTTCGATCCACACCGGGCCCTGGGGCGAGGAAATTGCCTCGGTCCAGGCATCCTGGATGGCCGAGGGAATCCCGGACGCGTGCTGGATGAGGCGCTGGCTCTTGGTGACGTTCGCGGCCGAGGCCTTCTGGTCATCGAGCTGGTGCAGCATGCCCTTCCGGCGCGCCCCCAAACCCTCCAAGGGGATCTGGCTCGCCACGACCACCATCGGCACGCCGGTGGCGTACGCTTCCTGCAGGCCGGCCAAGGACGTCAACGCGCCGGGACCGGTGGACAGGAACAGCACCCCGACCTCGCCCGTGGCACGGGAATACCCGTCCGCTGCGAAAGCCGAGTTGTTCTCCACGCGGGAGGACACGAAGTGCAGATTGCCGCGGCCCATGGCGTCGAACAGGCCCAGGGCATGCTGGCCCGGGATCCCGAACACGGTCTTCGCGCCGAGCGCCTCTAGGGTCTCGACGACGAGGTCCCCGCCGTTGCGCTGGTCCGTCACTTCGTGACCACCGCGGCGAAACCTGCCGGGCGCCGGGATTCCTGGCCAAGGGCCTGGGCAGCGTAGCCGTTCGGGGCGCCGTGGCGGTTGCCTTCGACGGCGTTGTCCGCCATGAGGGTGACGAGTTCGTAGGCAACGTGGCTGGCCGCGACGCCGGTGATTTCAGCGTGGTCGTAGGCCGGGGCGACCTCGACAATGTCTGCGCCCACGAGGTTCATGCCTCGGAAGCCGCGGATGATTTCGAGGAGTTCGCGGCTGGTGATGCCGCCGGCTTCGGGCGTGCCGGTACCCGGGGCGTGGGCCGGATCCAGGACGTCGATGTCCACGGAAATGTACAGCGGGCGGTTGCCGATGCGGTCCCGGATCTTGGCCACGGTTTCCAGGACGCCCTGGTAGTAGACGTCCGCCGAGGTGACGATGCCGAAGCCGAAGCGGTGGTCGTCGTCGAGGTCCTTCTTGCCGTAAAGAGGGCCGCGGGTACCGACGTGGCTGATGGCCTCGGTGTCCAGGATGCCTTCTTCGACGGCACGGCGGAACGGGGTGCCGTGTGTGTACTCGGCACCGAAGTAGGTGTCCCAGGTGTCGAGGTGGGCGTCGAAGTGCAGCATGGCTACGGGCTCGCCGGCGCGTTCGGCAGCGGCGCGGAGCAGCGGCAGGGCGATGGTGTGGTCGCCACCAAGCGTCACGAGCTTGCTTCCGTTTGCGGTCAGATCCAGCGCGTTCTGCTGGATGGTCTCGATCGCCTCGTTGATGTTGAACGGGTTCACAGCCATGTCGCCGGCGTCGGCAACCTGAATGTTCTCAAAGGGGCTGACGTCCCAGGCCGGGTTGTACGGGCGCAGCAAACGGCTGGCTTCACGCACGTGGTTGGCCCCGAAACGGGCGCCGGGCCGGTAGGAAACTCCGGAGTCGAAGGGGACACCGACCACCGTGACATCGGCCTTGGACACCTGGTCAAGTCGGGGCAAGCGGGCGTAGGTGGCAGCACCGGCATAGCGCGGGATTCGGGCCGAATCAATAGGACCAAGGTTGCCGTTGGCCTCAATACGAAGCTCTTCCAAAATGCGCCACTCCTTTGTGAATAGGTGGATCGGACAGTGACTGTGACACCAATCATACACTCAAAGTTGCCTTATATGCATCACTTGTTTACGCCTACAAAAGGCGTGCGAGTCCGCATAACAAGACCGGGCCGGGCTCCCCAGCGCCCGGCCCAGCCTGTCACCTCATGCCCCCTCCCGGGCTATTTGCTCCCGGAGGGCGTCACCTGGAAGTCTCCGAATGACACTTGACGGCCTTGCGCATCCAGCACAACGAGGCTGTCCATGCCGTTTTTCACGTCGTTGGGCAGCACGAAGGAAAGGGTGTTTTGCCGGGTCGGGAAGAACCAACCCAGACGGTAGCTGCGCTTGTTCAAGTAGACGTAGTACCACTGGCCGTACTCCACGTTGTGGACCGTCACGGTCTGTCCGGTGCGGTATTTGTCCGCGCCGAGTCCCAAGTCCAGCGGCGGATTCGTCCCGATCAGCTCCTGGGAAGCCAGGGAGGGGTCCCAGCTTGGCTTTGCAGGCTTGACCTTCAGCGCAACCCCCTGCCTGGCCAACTGAAGGGACGCAATCTTTGCGCCGTTGTTCGCAGTGACCGGGATGGTCGTCGCCGGGAGCTGCTTGGCCGCGATGTCGGCGTCGCTCAGCGTGTAGGTGGAGGTGAGGTTGACCGACTCGCCCACGGCAAGGGTTGGCTTGGACAATCCAACGGCCGCAGCCGAAAGATCCGTCAACGCCACATTGCCGGTGTTGGTCACCGTGTAGTCGAAGGTCACCGTATCGCCGGGTCCGGCAAACCCATCCCCGTCAACGTCATTGAAGCTCGACACCACCGATCCGTTCACCTGGGGATTGCGGACCAGCAGGTCCACCTCGTCACCGGTGACGGTGTAGTTCTGGGTGGCAGACCCACTCCCCGTGACCTGCCAGACGGTGCTGGGAACGAAGAATCCCTGCGCCGCTTCGTCCGCCGTCACCGTGTGCTGCGGCGTGCCGCACAGGTAATTGCCCCACACGCCAAGGGCGCTGAACCGGCAGTTGCCCGAACCCGGCGGCAGGAACGGCTGGAAGTTGCCGGACTGCGGGACAACGGATTCCGTGATGTTGCCCGTGCTGTACACACGGAATTTGTAGGGCACGGTGCTGCCTGCGGCGTACGGGTGGGTTGCCAGGTCCCTGCCGGAGTCATTGCGGGCGCCGAAAATGTAGGCGCCCACCACGTTGCCGGCGAACCCACCCGTGACCGTCACAGACACCGGTGCGGTAATCGATGACCCGCCGACGTTCAACCTGGCGGTCAGCGGTACGGCACCTGCTTTAGCGTACGACGGCGCCGTGACAGTCAGCTGCACAGTAGCCGTGGCGCCCGGAGCGAGGGAGGCGAGCTGCGCCGTCGTCGACGTCCAATCCTGCATGGCGTCGAGGCCGACGGTCGACGCGGGAAGCGGCGAACTGTCATTGTTGGTGACGGTCACGCTGAGCTGGGTGCTGCCACCGTTCGTGACGGTGGCTGCGCCGGGGACAACGACGGCGGCAACCGGGTTCAGCCAGGCCGTGTCGAATTTCCCGAAGGTGATGGTGTTGTTGTCGCCTTCGTACAGGATCCCGAAAGTACCGTCCGACAGTGCGCTCAAGGTGGAGTAGGACATGCTTCCGGGCTTAAAAACGCGCGAAGAGCCCCACGTCTTGCCGTCGTCGGCCGAGTAGCGGATGGTGCCGTCCACCCGTGCGCCGCCGGCTGTTGGGGTGGGCGAGTTGGAGAACAGCAGCTTCTTGGCATCCGCCGATCCCGCAGCCGCGTCCGGATACATCCTCGTGATGGAGCCGTTGTTGCGCGGATCCGGGAGCTGCGTGTCGGCAACCGGCGTGCTGTAGGTGACACCGCCATCGGAGGAGTACGCCACTTTGCGGTAGTGCGGATTGGTGCCGGTGCTGTCCCTTGAGTTCAACATCACTCGGCCGTCGGAGAGTTCCACCGTCTTGTTCTCATCCATGCCTGTTCCGGTAGGCGTACCCATGCTCCACGTCTTGCCGTGGTCATCGGAGTAGACGCTGTAGGCCTGGATCTGGCGGCTCCCGTCGGGCTGGACAATGGTTCCGGCAAACTGCTGGATGAGCCTTCCGGCGTGCGCTCCATACTTGAGCTGAGTGCCCTCGCCGGACGAAGCGAACATGCTGACCACGCCGCCAACATTGGGGACGCCGTTGATGGTGCTGCCATTTGGCTTGACGGTACTGGTGACCAGCGGACCCGCGAACCCGGCGTAGGCCGAACCCGCCGGGTAGCTGGACGGAACGGGCAGGGTGGGCTGATTGACCGGATCCGTGGACCATGTGAGTCCGCGGTCGGTGGAGACGGACACTTGCGAACTGATCACATTGGCGTCGGAATCGTCATTGCCGAGCACGCTGCCCGCGAATCCTTGATTCTTGGAGTAGACGTGGAAGTTGAACACCGTCCCGGTGACTTTGTCGACGACGTAGCTCGGGTCGCTGAACCCGTATTTCTGTACGCCTGCTGAGCCCATCTGTCCCCGCGCGATGAAGGTGGGACTGCCCCACGTCTTTCCGCCGTCGGTGCTTCGCCGCTGGACGATGGAGTTGGCCGAGGGAGAATCGCCCCCGTCGGGACGGCCATCGTAGGAAGCCAGGAGGACGCCGTCGCCCAAATCCGCGAGCGCGACGATCCGGTAGTACTTGCCCAGCACGGGGTCGATGGCGTTGTCACCGTTGGACGCGAGGACCTGCTCGACGTAGTTTCCCGGCGGGCTGGAGGGAACGTTGGGACTCGGGAACGGATCCAACGCGGCATAGGCGGGCAAAACGGTTGACGTCACGAGAACTGCTGCGGCTGCCATGGAGACGGCCAGTCTTCCCTGAGTCCATCGCGGCCGCCTCCTGACCCTGTCACTGAGTAGCGGGTTATTCATGGGTAGCCCTTTCGTATTTGGTCACATCCAACATAGGACGTTCTATATGCTACGTGATGGTGCTCACATACCAAACGCCTTGAATATGTCTTATTGGGAAGTGACCCCCCTCACAGTCGGCGTAAAGATTCCATAAAGACGGGCATCCCCTCCCCTGCCCGCCCGTACGCTCCATCTGGAGCAGCTTCCAGGCTGCGCGAAAGGACCATGTGACAACGCTGACCAGGCCGCCGGCCGAACCCTCCGACCGGCGCAAACCCGCGGGCGAACTCAAACAGGGGCAATTCAAACGCTGGTTGCTCGACGGAATGCCTGAGACGTCGGGGAAGCGCCAAGGTCCACACGGCAAACCGGACGGGGACCACACGCCCCAGGCCTGGTGGAAAGTCATGTGCCTCACGGGCGTCGACTACTTCTCCACCCTCGGCTACCAGCCCGCCATTGCGGCGCTCGCGGCCGGTATCGTTTCGCCGCTGGCCACGATCGTCCTAGTCGCTGTCACCTTGCTCGGCGCCCTGCCGGTCTACCGCCGGGTCGCCGCCGAAAGCGCTCGCGGCGAAGGCTCCATCGCGATGCTCGAGCGGCTCCTCCCCCGCTGGGGCGGCAAACTCTTCGTGCTCGCCCTGCTGGGATTCGCCGCCACGGACTTCATGATCACCATGACTCTCTCCGCCGCCGACGCGAGCGCCCACGCTATCGAAAACCCCTTTGCCCCGGAATGGCTCCACGGGCAGGAAATCACCATCACCCTGGCGCTCATCGCCGGGCTTGGGGTGGTGTTCCTCAGGGGATTCAAGGAGGCCATCAACGTCGCCGTCGTGCTGGTGGGCGTCTATCTGGTGCTGAACGCCGTCGTCGTCGCGGTCGGCCTGGTGCACGTGGTGACCGAAGCACATGTGGTGACCGACTGGTGGGCCGCACTGAACCAGCAGCACGGAAACCCGTTGATCATGGTGGGCATCGCCCTCCTGGTCTTCCCGAAACTTGCCCTAGGCCTCTCAGGATTCGAGACCGGCGTCGCGGTCATGCCACAGATCAAGGGCAGCCCCAGCGACACGGAAGAAAATCCCGCGGGACGCATCCGCGGCACCCACAAACTGCTCACGACGGCGGCCCTCATCATGAGTGCCTTCCTGGTGGCCTCGAGCTTCATCACGACATTCCTCATTCCGGCCGCTGAATTCCAGCCGGGAGGGAAAGCAGACGGACGAGCCCTCGCGTTCCTTGCGCACCAATTCCTGGGCGACGGCTTCGGCACGGTCTATGACATCAGCACCATCGCCATCCTGTGGTTCGCCGGCGCCTCCGCCATGGCGGGCTTGCTGAACCTCGTGCCGCGATACTTGCCGCGCTTCGGCATGGCCCCGGCGTGGACCAAAGCCGTCCGCCCGCTGGTCCTCGTCTTCACCGCCGTTGGTTTCATCATCACGTTGGTCTTCGAGGCGAACGTCGAGGCCCAGGGCGGCGCCTACGCCACCGGCGTCCTGGTCCTCATGACCTCGGCCTCGATCGCCGTCACCCTGTCCGCGCGCCGGAAGAGGCAGAAGGGCAAGACCATCGCTTTCGGTGCGGTGGCAGTCGTCTTCGCTTACACCACTGTGGCCAACGTGGTTGAACGCCCGGACGGCATCAGGATCGCGGGCCTTTTCATCCTCGGCATTGTCCTGGTGAGCTTCGCGTCGCGCGTACGCCGGTCCTTCGAACTGCGGGCTACGCACATCAAAATGGACCAGATGGCACTCGAGTTCACGGCCTCCAACGAGGAAGGCCCCATCCGGATCATCGCGCACGAGCCCAAGCGGCTGAGTGCCGACCGCTACCAGTTGAAGCTGCAGCATGCCCAGCAAGCCAACCACTTGCCGGTAGACAGCCACGCGATCTTCATCGAGATCATCGTGGACGACAGCTCCGATTTCGAGCAGGAACTCCTTGTGGAAGGCAAGGTCCGGCACGGCTTCAAGATCCTGGAGATCCACAGCAACAACGTGCCCAACACGCTCGCCGCGGTGCTCCTCCACATCCGCGACGTCACGGGACTCATGCCGCATATCTATTTCCGCTGGACCGAAGGCAACCCCATCGCCAACCTGAGCAAGTTCCTCTTCTTCGGCGAGGGCGAGATCGCCCCGGTAACCCGCGAAGTGCTCCGCGAAGCCGAACCGGACATCACGCGCAGGCCGTGGGTGCACGTGGGCTGAACATGGCAGTGTTGGTGCCGCTCCCCGCGGAGCGGCACCAACACATTGGATCGGCACCAACACAGTGGATCGGCACCAACACAGTCTTTTCTAGCTGATCGCGGAGGCCCCGCGCTCCCCTGTCCGGACTCGCACCGCCTGGGAAACGTCGATCGTCCAGATCTTGCCGTCCCCAAATTGGCCGGTACTGGCGCCGGAGATGATAGCGTCCACGATTCCGTCCGCCAGCTCGTCGGTGGCCAAGACCTCCACCCGGATCTTGGGAAGGAGATCGGAGTTGTATTCCGCGCCTCGATACACCTCTACGTGGCCCCGTTGTTGGCCATATCCGTTCGCTTGGCTCACGGTCATCCCGTTGACTCCAAAGCGTTCCAGGGCTTCCCGGACCTCGTCGATCCGCTCCGGCCTCACGATGGCCGTCACCAGCTTCACGTCGACGCCTTGCTGCGCATCCGATCTGTTTTCCCGTTAGAGCTGGTTTCTGGTTCACCGCTGGAACTCGACGGGGTTTTGCCGTTCTGTGGTTCGCCGGGATTGAAGGACCCGCCAACCATGGCCAGCTCGTAGGCGGTTTCCGCGTGCTCAGTGATGTCGATGCCCGCCAGTTCTTCGTGCTCCTTGACGCGCATGCCCACTGTCTTGTGGATGGCCAGCCCGATGAGCGTCGTCATGATCGCCGTCCACGCTGTGACCACCAGGGCCGTTAATATTTGGGGCCAGAATTGGCTCAGGCCACCGCCGTAGAAAAGGCCGCCTTCAGTCTTTGCCGAGGGTACGGCGAAGAATCCGAGGGACAGGGTCCCCCACAGGCCGCCGACGAAGTGGACAGCAACAACGTCCAAGGAGTCGTCCAGGCCGATCTTGAACTTCAGCCCGATGGCCAGTGCGCAGACGGCACCCGCGATGACACCGATGACGATCGCGCCGATCGGATCCACGAATCCACACGCCGGGGTGACTGCCACCAAGCCCGCGACGGCGCCGGATGCGGCACCGAGGGACGTCGCGTGGCCGTCGCGGAGCCTTTCGACAAGCAGCCAGCCGAGGAGCGCTGCGCTTGTGGCCAGGAGGGTGTTTGTCCAGGCGAGTGCGGCGATTCCATCAGCGGCCAGTTCCGAACCGGCGTTGAAGCCGAACCACCCGAACCACAGCAGGCCCGCCCCGAGCATCACGAAGGGGAGGTTGTGCGGCCGGATGTTGGGGTCTTTCATGAATCCGAGCCGTTTGCCGAGCACTACGGCGAGCATCAGCCCGGCCATGCCCGCGTTCATGTGGACGACGGTGCCACCGGCAAAGTCGAGGGCTGAGATCTTGCTGCCGATGATCCCGGTGGATCCGAAGAGGCCGCCACCCCAGACCCAGTGGGCAATGGGCGCGTAGACGATGGTGACCCAGAGGCCGGCAAACAGCAGCCACGGGCCAAACCTGACACGTTCGGCCACTGCGCCGCTGATCAGTGCGACCGTGATGATGGCGAAGGTGGCTTGGAATCCTATGAAGACCATGTCCGGCAACCCCGGGGCTTTCCCGCCGATGACGCTGGCTAGCCCGCTGAGTCCGAAGTTCGCGAAGGGATCGCCGATGAAGCCGCCCAGGGTATCCGGGCCGAACGCGAGTCCGTAGCCCCACAGGGCCCAGACCACCGCGACCACGCCAATGGCGCCAAAGCTCATCATCATGATGTTGAGGACGGACTTCATTCTGACAAGGCCGCCATAGAAGAACGCCAAACCCGGCGTCATGAGAAGGACGAGGGCGGAAGCTGCAAGCATCCAGGCTGTTGCGCCGGGATCGAGGGTCTGAGGGTTCACATCGAGCCCTACGCTGAAGAATACTGGGTTCATTTCGGGAGCCTTCCTGCATATACGGCGCTCCATGGCGCCCGCACGGCGAGACCATTTTTAAAACGAACAGGTCCTGGTACCCCACGGGATACCGACCTTGACGAGTTGCCTTGACTCGAAGGTACAGTCGTCCTGTTTCAGCATTCGGCACGGATCATTTCATGCACGTAACACCGCAGGCGCCGGGGTTAAATCCAGAAGTCAGTCATGTTTCAGGCGTGTTACGCCGCGTGTCGACCTTGTACGCCGGGTGTACGGAGTGCCAGCGTCAGCGGCTGGCTGCCGGCACCAGGATCCAGAGCACCTCAACGGGCTCATCCGTCGGGTTGACCCAGGTGTGGGGTTCGCGTCCCGGGAAGGAGAGCGTGTCTCCCTCTTCGAGTTCGTACTCCTCGTTGGTGAGGATCAATTTGATGCGGCCCTTGACGACGTGCAGGACGTCGACGTCGCAATCGACGGCATAAAGCTCGGCTTCGCCCCTGCCGCGGGGCTCGATGGAGGCCTGCAGGATCTGCAGCCGCCGTTCTGATCGGGCGGTCAGGAGCCGTTCAACGATTCCCTGGCCGCCGAGCGAGATCCGCGGCCCATCGTCACGCCGGGTCAGATGGGTCTCCGGTGCGGCGAAAAGGTCCCCGATGGACACCGAAAGAACTTGGCAAAGCGTCACAAGGGAAGCGACCGACGGCGATGTCAGATCACGCTCCACACGGCTCAGGAACCCTTTGGTCAGGCCGGTGGCGTCGGCAACCTGCTCGATGGTGAGCCGCTGCGATTGGCGGGCGGCACGGATTCTGGAACCGATGGCAACGGGTACGTTGCTCGGTTCAACGGGGAGAGCCTTCATTCACGAACCTTTCAGGCCGTTTTTGCGGCCCTGTCATTGCAGCAATAGTAGCCGGATCGCCCCCGCGGCAGGGCCTTTGGCTAGCTGGAGGGCCGACAATGAGTCCTCTGCGCAAGGCAGCGTCTTGACCGTTACTCGCATCACTACGTATCCTCATAGGCAACAAGTGTTGTTTGTGAGGCATACATCACAGACTACTCTCCCCAATCACCAGCGCAGAGACCTTCCGCAACCCGCAACAAGACCCCCAGCGGACCGTCGTCGGAATCCCCAAGAACTCTGCGCATCACTTTCAGGAGCCAACCGTGGACTCTTCGTTCATCAATATTGCGATCGTGGTGGTGTATTTGCTCGCCATGCTGGCCTTCGGCTGGTGGGGCAAGTCGCGCACCAAGAACAACAGCGACTTCCTGGTGGCAGGACGCCGCCTTGGTCCGATGCTCTACACCGGCACCATGGCCGCCGTCGTCCTCGGCGGTGCATCGACGGTTGGCGGCGTCGGCCTCGGCTATAAGTTCGGCATCTCCGGCATGTGGCTGGTAGTCGCCATCGGTTCGGGCGTCCTCCTCCTGAGCCTGCTTTTTGCCGGCACCATCCAGAGGCTGAAGATCTACACGGTCTCCCAGATGCTGAGCCTGCGTTACGGCCAGCGCGCCACGCAGACCTCCGGCATCGTCATGCTCGCCTACACCCTCATGCTGTGTGCCACGTCCACTGGCGCCTACGCCACCATCTTCGTTGTCCTCTTCGGCTGGGAGCGCTGGCTTGCCATCGCCGTCGGCGGCGCCATCGTCCTGGTCTACTCCACGATCGGCGGCATGTGGTCCATCACCCTTGCCGACCAGGTGCAGTTCATCATCAAGACAGTGGGCATCTTCTTCCTCATGCTCCCGTTCGTCCTCAACGCCGCCGGCGGCTTCGACGGCATCCGTGCCCGCGTTGACGCCAGCTTCTTCCAGTTGGACGGCATCGGAGCGCAGACCATCATCACGTACTTCGTGGTTTACACCCTGGGCCTGCTGATCGGCCAGGACATCTGGCAGCGCGTCTTCACGGCCAAGACCCCCAAGGTGGCCCGTTGGGGCGGCGCCACTGCCGGCATCTACTGCGTCCTGTATGGCGTCGCGGGCGCTTTGATCGGCCTTGCCGCCCGTGTGGCCCTGCCCAACATCGACGTCAAGGCCCTCGGCAAGGACGTTGTCTACGCCGAGGTTGCCACCCACATCCTGCCGATCGGGATCGGCGGCCTCGTCATGGCCGCAGCAGTCGCGGCCATGATGTCCACCGCTTCCGGAGCCCTCATCGCCGCAGCCACCGTTGCCCGCGCCGACGTGGTCCCGTTCGTGGCCAGCTGGTTCGGCAAGACGATCAACACCAACGACACCGAGAACCCCGAGCACGACGTCAAGGCCAACCGCTACTGGGTCCTGGGACTGGGCATCGTGGCCGTACTGATCTCCATGGCGGCGCAAGACGTCGTGGTGGCCCTGACCATCGCCTACGACATCCTGGTGGGTGGCTTGCTGGTTGCCATCCTGGGCGGCTTGGTCTGGAAGCGCGGCACCGGTATCGCCGCAGCGTGGTCCATGGCAGTGGGATCGGTCCTGACCTTGGCCCTGCTGATCGCCTACGCCACAGGGATCATTCCCAGCGAAGACGGCGTCTACGCCAACGATCCCATCTACTGGGGCCTCGGCGCTTCGCTGGTCATCTACATCGTGGTTTCCCTCTTGACGCGGCCCACCTCCCCCGAGGTCCGGGCAGCCTGGGACCGTCGCGTTGCCGGAGCGGTCGCCGAGGAACTCCCCTTGGAGGTCCACCCGGTGGCCAGCCACTAAGCTTCACCAAGTAAAGGACGACGGCGGCGCCGCACCTTCTCCTCGAGGGTGCGGCGCTGCGCCTGCATGTACAGTAGGAACAGCTTCAAGAGATGTGGCGCCAAGCTCCGACTTGCCACACGCCAACCCCATGTTCACGGGTGGTTCGGATGAAGAAGCGGCCCGGCTCGGACCAGAGACAACCGAACGGGCAAGAGCAACTCCCAGGAGAAGGCCATGCCTTTCGAAAACGGCGCCAATGCCACAGCCGACCGCACCACCCAGTCCGGCACCCTATTGTTGCCCCGCCCCCGGCGGGTGGACGAGTTCGTCCGGGTGATTCCCGGCGTCGACCTCTCCCAAGGCTCCATCACGTTCGTGGTGGACGGAAACCTCGAACGCTATTGGCATCATGAGCCTCGGCTCATCACCGAAGCGCTCTCAAAAGCCGTCCAGCCCGCCCGCTGGTTCCCCGCGACACGGAAACTCACCCTGACGGTGGCCGCAACCGGGCACCGGGCAGGCGTGCAGAGGCACTTCATCCTGAGCGCGTTTTAGCAAGTCGGGTTTAGCAAGTCGGGTTTAGCAAGTCGGGTTTAGCAAGTCGGGTTCAGCGAGCCGGGCCTATTCGATCTCTTCAGCCTCACGGTGTTCGTCGGCATCGAGCGCAACCGGCCGCTCGTCCTCGTCAAGAACCTCGGATTGGTCCTCCCAGTCCTCGTCCACCGCCAGGTCCTCGTTGTAGTCGTAGGCGGGATCGGCCTCGACCGTGGGACGGTCGGGGTGGCGAGCGTGGGTCTCGGTGCTGTCCATGGTGCAACCTCCGTTCGACGTGCCGCTGAGCCCATCGCACAGGCATATGAGGCAGCCGGTCCAACGCTACCCCGCCAGTTCGTGGACCCTGTCCATCCATCCCAGCACTGCCCCCTGCTTCGGTCAAGGCCTCCCTGGAGCCTCCCGTTTTTGAGGCGCGCCTAAAACGTCCAGTGAGGATTACCGGCCGAAAAACCACGGAAATTGGCGATAAAGTGGAGCTGCAATGAGGCGATGAAGCCCGCCCCAGCAACCCAGGAGTCCCGGTGCAACCGCACACAGAACCCTCGCATTCAGACAATCCTTCGGACTCAAGCAGTCCATCGCAAGACGCAGCAGCCACCAAGACTCCCCCGTCGTCGTCGGACATCAAGCGCTGGCGGCAGTACCTGGCGGACGAGCGGGCCGAGGCCGCCGTATACCGCCAATTGGCGCAGCGCCGCGACGGCGAGGAACGCGAAATCCTTTTGGCCCTCGCAGAAGCCGAGGGCCGCCATGAGGCACACTGGCTCAGGCTCCTCGGCGAACATGCCGGCATGCCGAAGGCGGCCTCGGTCCGGAGCCAAATGCTCGGCTTCCTGGCCCGGAACTTTGGATCTGTATTCGTGTTGGCCCTCGCCCAACGGGCTGAAGGCCGCTCGCCCTACGCGAAGGATCCGGCAGCGACCCGCGCCATGGCGGCCGACGAACAGATCCACGAAGAAGTAGTCCGCGGCCTGGCGACGCGCGGCCGCAACAGGTTGTCCGGCACCTTCCGCGCGGCCGTATTCGGCGCCAACGATGGCCTGGTCAGCAACCTTTCCCTCGTGATGGGCATGGCTGCCACCGGCGTTCCCGCCACCGTGGTCCTGTTCAGCGGCATCGCCGGCCTGCTGGCGGGCGCGCTCTCCATGGGTGCCGGCGAGTATGTCTCGGTCCGCTCCCAGCTCGAGCTCCTCAATGCCACGCGCCCCACCCAGGCCACGCTGACCGCGGCACCGGCCCTGGACATCGAGCACAATGAGCTGGTCCTCGTATATCTGGCCCGGGGCATGTCCCGCGAAGCCGCCGAACACCGGGCCGCGGAGCGCATGGGCCTCTACACCTGCGATTGCGATCCCAGCCTCTCGCTCCACCCCGAAGTCGAA
Organism: Arthrobacter sp. efr-133-TYG-118; assembly: GCF_030209755.1. GTDB lineage: Bacteria > Actinomycetota > Actinomycetes > Actinomycetales > Micrococcaceae > Arthrobacter. Next base: position 14,408 of record NZ_JARVRH010000019.1, read on the forward strand.
GAAACCGTCAATGAGCACGAGGCCGTGGGCTCCGCCTGGGGCGCCGCGATCTCGAGCTTCTGCTTCTTCGCCTCGGGAGCCATCGTGCCCATCCTGCCGTTCATCTTCGGCATGACGGGCTTCGCGGCGCTTGCTGTGGCCGGTACGCTGGTGGGCATCGCGCTTCTGTCGACTGGCGCCGTCGTCGGCTTGTTGTCCGGAACCTCGCCGCTGACCCGCGGCCTCCGGCAACTCGCCATCGGGCTCGGTGCGGCCGCGGCCACGTATGGGCTGGGACTCGTCTTCGGCGCTGTCATCGGTTAGAAGCGCCGGCGCAACGAGGTGCCGGTGCAAGGACTTGGGGGAAGACTTGTATTCAAACTACGGGTACGACGGCGGCCCGCCGCCCAAGCGCGCCAGTACCGTCCTGGCCCTGTTCCGAAACCTGATGGTGGTGGCGGCCGTCGCTGCCGTAGCCGTGCTTGTCAGTGGATTCCTCCGGGGCGACCCCGGCATCACCGGCTTGCTTCCGAACCTGGCTCCTTCCGCCCATGCCACGGCAAGCAGCCCCGGGCAGGACCCGGCTTCCGGGCAAGGGCCGCAAAAGGCCGCCCGTGCGCCGGATACCCCGCCGCCTGGCCTGGAAGAAGCCGGGCACCCGCTCGGCTCCCCAGCCAAGCCTGCCGTGGCCAGCAACTCCTACAAGTTCCTGGCCACCAACGCCGACGGCACGCCGGTGGGCTACTCTCCGTGCCGGCCATTGCACTACGTGGTCAACGCCGCCCTCGCCCCGGCCGGATCCGAAGGGCTCATCGCCGACGCCATCGCCAAGATCGCCGCCGCCACAGGCCTCAAATTCGTTGACGACGGCACCACCAAGGAAAACCCCTCCGAGAAGCGCAAGCCATACCAGCCCGCGCTCTACGGAGATCGTTGGGCACCCCTCCTGATTTCCTGGACCACTCCCGAAGCGGCTCCGGCGTTGACCGGATCCGTCATCGGCACCGGCGGCAGCACCATGTACAGCTTCGGCACCGGACCCAAGAGCTACGTCTCGGGAAGCCTGGACCTGGACGCCCCGCAAATCACGGAGCTGCTGGGCGTCTCCGGCGGCGCCCATTACGTCTCCGCGGTGATTCAACACGAACTTGGCCACGTGGTGGGCCTTGACCACGTAGAAGATCCAATCCAGCTCATGTACCCGGAGATCGGTGCCCCCGATGGTTTGGCGGCCGGAGACCTGAACGGACTCTTCAAACTCCACACCGCCCCGTGCCGGAGCGATCTGTAGCGCGGTTCAGCTCCTCCCCCAGCTCTGGCCCACGCTTAAACTCTGGCCCACGCTTAACCCCGCCCGCCCACCACTGGACATGCCCACCGTTCAGCCTAAGCAGTGGACATATGAGCACTATGTCCACTGCTCCTGGCCAAGGCTGGGCATGCTCAACGGGCTATGAGTGCTATGTCCACTGCTCCTGGCAAGGGCTGGGCATGCTCAACGGGCTTATGAGTACTATGTCCACTACTCCAGGCCAAGGCTGGGCATGCTCAAGGGGAATGCGCGTGGATTGGTGGACATGTCCCTACCTTGGAGTGGTTTCCAGCAGCCGGGCGGGCTTGAAACTGGCTCCTGCGCCTGGGTAGGACGGGACCTCGATCCGGGCGTGGCTGTGGATCTCGTTGACGGTGGCCTTGGTGTGTTCGGCGATCCCTTCCAAGGTGGTCACCCACATTCCATCCATTGCTTTGACGCGTTCGATCAGCTGCTCCAAGGCAACGGCCTTGGATGGACGGCCGGAGATGAACGGGTGGTTGGTCAAGACGAAGCAACTGCCTTGGGCGTAATGGGCCTCGGCTTCCAAGGTCCACATCTCCAAGACCTTGGAAGGACTCTCGATGACACCGCTTCCTGTTACTCCCGGGTAAAACGCGTATTGCTCCCAATCGTCCAGGGCCCAATCCACCGGGATCTCCACAATGTCCCGTGAATCGCCGTCCCGTGAATCGATGTCCCGTGAATCGCCCGGGGCAACCGCCATGCGGTAGGGGGCATCGCCGTCGAGCAGGCTTGAATCGTAGAGAAAACCACGGTCCGCGAGCAGCGCCGGCGAATGCCAGTTCAGCTCCCACCACGGTGCCCTGTAGCCGACCGGCCTGACCCCGGCTACCTTTGCGAGGGCTTCGAGCCCGCGGTCCAGGTAGCTGGCCTCGGTGGCGGCGTCGATTCCCTGCATGGGTTCGTGCAGGTAGCCGTGGTGGGCGACTTCATGGCCCCCGTCGACGATCCGCCGCACCACGTCCGGGTAGCTTTCCGCCGTGAACCCAGGGATAAAGAAGGTCCCCTGGATCTCTTGGCGCTCGAGGATCTTCAGGAGGCGCGGCACAGCGACCCTCGGGCCGTACGACTGGTGGCTCATGAGGGACATGCGCCGGGTGCTCGTGGGATCGTGCGCGATCGTGCACGATTCGGCGTCGACGTCGAACGTGAAGGATGCCGCAGCCTTGAAATGTTCCGGCCACGTGATCGGGTGTGCCTCGTCGGGAAAAGCGTTGGTGGTCATCGGGGTTCCTCTCAGTCGTTGACCAGATTGGCGACGGCGTCTCCCGCAAGGGGTTGCGCCGACCCATCGGCGGAAGGCACTGCATCGGCGGAAGGCACTGCGACGGCGGAAGGCAGCGGAAGGTATCGGGCATGAACCCGCGGGCCAAGCGCGCCGTATACTGCTGCGGCAACAAGTCCGCCTGCCAGCCAGGACAAGTCGATTCCGCCCATGGCCGTGGCGATGGGGCCTTGCATGATCGGCAGGACGCCGTACATGAACAGCCACGTGGCAAAGATGCCCACCAAGAGCGCGGTGATCCCGGCCCAGTTGAATGCCGGGAGCCGACGGGTGCCCACGGGGTCGAAGAGCCGGTCCACTGCCACGGGGCTACGCTTGTCCACCCAGAAGTAGTGCACCAGCATGATGCCGCCCCACGCGGCTACCCACGCCACGAGCCCGCCGAGCCAAGTGCTCAGGGTTGAGGCGAAGTCCGACTGCAGGATGAAGAACACGACGCCGACGAGTGCCAGGATCCCGACGAACAGGTTCAAGGAACGGCGCTTGGCCTTGATGTCCAACGCCTGGGCAGCCACCGAGAAGGTGTAGATGTTCAAGATGTTCGTCGCGATGGGACCGTGCAGGACCAGGAAGAGCACCGGGATCGCAAGGACGCCGAAGTTGTCGACGATGAGGTGGCCAGGGTCGGCCGTGCCGCTCTTCGTTGCCAGGCTGGCGCCGAGGATGCCGAGCCACACCACCGGGAGGAACTGGCCGAAAACCGAGGCGAGGTAAACCTTATGCTTCGGGACGGACTTGCTGACGAAGCGTGAATAGTCCGCCGCGTAGGTGAACCAGGTGATCCCCCAGCCGATCCCGATGACCGTCATCACGGTGGTCATGGCCGCGATTCGTGCGCCGCCTTCAAGGACAGCACCGGGAGGGCCCGCGTAGCCCCAATCGATGTTCATGCCGAACCAAGCTACGGCGGACATGGCGATCAGCACCACGATGGTGGGAGGGACGGTCCACTTCTCGAAAGCCGCGATCGCCTTGTAGCCGAACCAGGCGATGGTGACCTGGGCGGACATGATCAGTAAGGCCACCAGGATCTTGGGGCCAACGTTGGGTTGCTCCGGATCGACCATGCCGAGCTTGCCGAGGAGTGCCATCACCAGGTCCAGGATGATCCAGGTGTTGACGGCGCACCAACCGATTCCGAGGAGTGCCTGGATGGCGCTCGGGAGATAGTTGCCGCGGCGGCCGAAGACGGCCCGGGCCAGGACCATGCCTGTGGCACCGGTTCGTTGCCCCAGGAGGACAAACAGGCCAAAGAGTGCCATGCCGATCAGGTTTCCCACCACCAGGACGGTGACGGTATCGGCAAAGCCCAGTCCAAGCTGGACGCCGAGGGCACCGAGGACCCAGTTGATGGGGGCGAGGTTTGCGCCTGCCCAGATCCAGAATTGGCCCGCTACGCTGCGGGTACGCGCTGATTCGGGAATGGACTGCAGGTTCTGTTCGACGTCGGTCTGCGCCGTTGCAGCCCCAGGCGTCGCAGTGGATAAGTTCTCGTGCATTGGGGGATCCTCCGTGTAGGAAAGGGACTCCTTCAATGTATGTGCCCCAGATCACAGCAACAAGATACGATATGTATGATAGATCCCCGAAATTAGTTACGGAGTGTCATGTCCCTGCTTCTTGCCGACGCTTTCGAACACGAAAGCCTGAAGGCCGCTGAACCAGTCCTGCGGACGGATGTGCCCGAGGCCCTCTCGCGGCAGCTCCGCTGGGTCCATTCGAGCGAAGTGCTGGACATCGCTCCGCTGCTGCGGGGCGGAGAACTGCTTCTGAGCGGCGGGCAGGCTCTCGCCACTGCTTCGGACGAGCGGCGCGTGGACTACGTCCGCCAACTCGCGGCCCGCGGCATCACCGCTTTGGCCATCGAAACAGGCCCCGAGCTCCCTGCAATACCGGAGTCCATGCTCGACGCCGGCCAGGACGCCGGGCTGCCTATCATCGAGCTGTGCAAAGTGGCACCCTTCGTCGGCATCATGCAAGCCATCAACTCGCTGCTGGTCAGCGAATCGGTGGCGCAATTGCAGTTCGGCGACGAAACGAGCCATGCCATGGCGGCGGAACTCGCACACGGAGGCGGACTGGATCAGCTCCTCGCCGTGCTGGCCACTCGGACGGGTGCCGGCGCGAGGCTCGTCTCGCCGTCGGGCCTCACCTTGGGAAGCGCGACGGCCGCTGCCCGGCCCGGTCCGAGCAATGTCACCACAGTCGATGTGCCCGTCCGCGGCGTCCTGGCGGCCCGTCTGGAGTTGGAAGTGCCCGACGACGGCGACGCCAACCTTGCGCGGGTGGCCGGCGAGCGGTGCGTCGATATCCTCGGCTTGGCATTGCTGCAACGCATGCCACCCGGGCTCAAGGAACTGGCCGGCATCGAGCTCATGCGGGCCATCAGTTCGGGCACCCAGTCATGGCGACTCCAGCAATTGGGACCCGCCTCAGGATTCCCGGCCAGCGGTCCGGTGGCCGCCGTCGTGGTGCGTTCCTCAGCGGCGGGACAGCTCCGGACGCAACTCGACGGCATCCTGGGCCACGCGGTTCCGCAAAGTGCGAGTTATGCGGACAATGCCGAATTGATCGCCTTGGCCGCGCTCCCCCACACGACGGCAGTGGCTTCGCGCATCGCGCTCATCCAAACACTTGGGGCCTTGGAGGTCCCCGACGGATCGGTCATGGCCGTGGGTCCGCTGGCGCTGGGAATCGGCGAGGCGCCCTGGTCGCTGGCAGAGGCGCGCCGGACGCTTGAGCTTATCCCTGGTGCGGGAAGCGGCTCGGGTGTGGGGCCGGGAGGCGGGAACCGTGTGGTGGATGCCGAGGACTTCGCCGTCGAGCGCCTGGCGCAGGGAAGCCTCGACGCGGCCACCCGCGAGGCATTCGTACGGCGGCAGCTCGGCGCCGTCGTCGAGCATGACGAGCAGCGGCGCTCGGAGCTAATGCGGACCTTGGCGGTATGGCTGGATACCGGGTGCAATACTGCGCAAGCGGCACGGGAACTGCACCTGGAAAGGCAGTCGATGCACCACCGGCTCCAGCGGATTTTCGAGCTGTGCGGCGGGGATCCCCGGGGAACGGGCCGGCTGGTCGCCCTTCACTTAGCGACCCGCCTGGCCCGGCTCTAGGCGGGAGTTTGCTACTGGGTGCCCAGGTACCACCCGGTCTGCCAGCGGTAGAGGAACGCGGCCATGGCGTCACGGTTGACTGCGTTCAACGGCCGGAAGGTTCCATCCGTATAACCCGTGCTGACCCTGGCCGCAGCCAGCCAGGTGATCTCGTTGTAGAACCGCGAGTTCGGGGTGATGTCGTTGAACGGTGACGCTCCCGGGGCGGTCCAACTGGGTGATCCGCTGAAGCGGTAGAGGAAGGCTGCCATGGCATCCCGGTTGATGTTGTCGCCTGGGCGGAAGCTCCGGTGCCCGGTGGTGGGGTCCACCCAGCCCGTGGTGATGCCGTAGTACGCCAGCCACGTGACTTCCTTGTAGAACGCGGAATTGGGTGCCATGTCCACGAATGGCGAGTTTGCGGGCGGCGTCCAGGAGGGCGAGCCGGCCTGGCGATAGAGGAAGGCGGCCATGGCGTCCCGGTGCACGGCGAGAGTCGCCCCGTAGCTTCCGTCCGGATAGCCCGTGGTGATGCCCTGGCTCGCGAGCCACTGGATCTCGCGGTAAAACCCGCTGTTCGTGGGGACGTCGGAGAAACGCTGGGTACACTGCGGGGTTCCCAGGGCGACCTTGGCGAGGGCGTACCGCGCCGCGTCGATCGCACCATCTGCGACACCCATGACGAAATATTCCGGGTGTGTGGAGCACACCTGCGGGATGGAGCCGGTAGGCACCGTGGCGATCGCCTTGCTTCCGTCGGCGCTGTAGCTCACCTGGGCGTCGATACTGGTTCCGGGAGTGCCCGTCTTCCAGAAGTAGCCGTAGGGGAAGGCGTTGGTCCAGGTCTTGTCCGGGCCGGAGGTGAAATACCCCGGCACGCTGCGGAAGATCAGCTTGTCCGTGTAGGAAGCCAGGGAGGTGGTGGAGTCCTTCTGGATGAAGAAGGTCAGTGGCAGGGCCTGCGAAAGGCCAAGGTCAATCGAAACAGACGGGGACCCGGCCGGCCCCCCGGCCGTCAGCCCGCTCTGGACGAAGATCCCGCCGTTTCCCGGCGCAATGGGGGTCCCCGTGACCACCACTACGAAGCCCGAATAGTCCTGAGGCGGGACAGTGCTGGCGCTGCAGTTCCCCGTGGCGTCATGACAGTACTGCATGGATCCCGGAGTCAGGCCCCCCAAGCCCTGCGGGATCGGGATAGACACGTGGAGGGTTGAGGAGTCTGCCACGGCGTCACCCGCGAAAAGCGGTGTGGCCGTGTTGTCCTCACGGTTGTAAACGCCGTAATGGAGTGTGCTGTTCACGCTCTTGCCGAGCACCGCTGAAGCGTCCGACGGGAGCTTGAGGTCCAGGGACGTCGCCGACGACGAGAGCTGCACTGGTGGGTTGTTGGCGTAGATCTGCGCCCATGCGGGGGTCGGATCGATGGTGATGACTGGATCAACGGCCAGAGCAGGGACAGCTGTCGCTGCGACTGCCGTGACGGCAAAAATGCAAGCGGCTATTATGCCGCCTTTTCGACGGACCACGAATGTACGCGCCTTTCTAAATGGCGAGTACCTCGCCCCCCAATATTTTGCCGGGTGACCGGCAAGTGCAACCATATGCGAGGAAGAACCGGCCCGCAACGGGACGATCCGCATAGGCTGCCAGCCCTATCACGGCCTGTTCCACCGGATCCCGGGGTGTTTCACTGGTAGTACGACGGCGGCCGCGTCGCCTTTCGCGTCAACGGGAGGTACTCGAATGCGCAAGATCATCCTGATGATGTCGGTATCTTTGGATGGATTCTTCGAGACTCTCGACCGGGACATCAGCTGGCACCACGTCGATGACGAACTCATCGGTTTCTTGAACGAGCAGTTCCGAGGGATGGGGGCCTTCATGTTCGGGCGCATCACTTACGGTGTGATGGCCGGTTTCTGGAACACGGCCGAGCAGAATGCCGACCTCTCGACGCCCATGCTCGAGTTCGCCGGGATCTGGCGCGAGATGCCCAAGATTGTGTTTTCGCGGAACCTCACGCAGGCAGGCTCGAACACCACGGTGATTCACGACGTCGTGCCCGAAAAAATAGCGGAACTGAAGGCGCAGCCCGGCGGCGACATCGTCCTGAGCGGCGCCAATGTGGCTTCCGCGCTAATGCGGCACGGCTTGATCGACGAATTCCGAATTCGCGTAAATCCCATAGTCCTCGGGCAGGGCCGGCCGCTGTTCGAGGATCCTGGAGTCCGGATGGACCTCAGGCTCGAGGGGACGCGCACCTTCGGCAACGGGGTGGTTTTGCTTCACTACTCACGAAACGGCGCCTGAACGGCCCACCGTCTGGTGGGCCGTTCAAACCCTACTTGAGCACCACCGTCCTGCTGCCTTGCAGGATCACGCGCCCTTCGCAATGCCAGCGGACAGCGTTGCTGAGCGCCTTGCACTCGGTGTCGCGCCCGGCCGCGACCAGGTCGTCCGGACCGAAGGTGTGATCCACTTCCACCACTTGCTGGGCGATGATCGGCCCCTCGTCCAGCTCGCCGTTGACGTAGTGCGCAGTGGCACCCACGGTCTTGACGCCTCGCGCGTAGGCCTGGTGGTACGGCTTGGCACCTTTGAAGCTGGGGAGGAACGAGTGGTGGATGTTGATTGCCCGGCCGTCCAACTTTCGGGCAAGATCGTCGCTGAGGACCTGCATGTAGCGGGCCAGGACCACCAATTCGACGTCCAGGCGATCGATGAGATCGAGGAGCTGTCCTTCAGCCGCCGCCTTGGTGTCCGGCGTGACGGGCACGTGGAAGAACGGAATGCCGTGCCATTCGACGGTTCGCCGGTGGTCCGGGTGGTTGGAGACTACCCCGACAATGTCGATGGGCAGTTCCCCTATGCGGGCCCGGAAGAGGAGGTCGTTGAGGCAGTGCTCGAACTTCGAGACCATGATCAACACCCGGCGCTTGGCACCGTGGCGTTGAAGCTGCCAGCGCATGCCGAACTTTTCGGCAACAGGCGCGAAGGATTCCCGCAGCGAATCGATGGTCGACTGATCCCCATCCGATGCGAAGTGGATCCGCATGAAGAAATGGTGATCCAGTTGGGAGTCGAATTGCTTATTGTCGATGATGTCGCAACCGTGTTCCAGGAGGAATCCGGAGACGGCGTGCACGATCCCCCGCGTTTCCGGGCAATCGAGAGTCAGGACATGCTCAACGGTGGTAGCCGGCAGCCCCGCTTCACGTCGCTGGGCGGGTTCATTCTGTGTGACTGTCATGGCTAGCACTCCACTACGTTGACGGCGAGGCCTCCGCGGGAGGTCTCCTTGTACTTGCTTTTCATGTCCGCTCCTGTCTCTCGCATGGTTTTGATGGCTTTATCCAGGGATACTTTGTGGCTGCCGTCGCCGTGCAGGGCAAGGCGGGCGGCGTTGATGGCCTTGACGCTGGCGATTGCGTTGCGTTCGATGCAGGGGATCTGCACCAGCCCGCCTACGGGATCGCACGTGAGTCCGAGGTTGTGTTCGATGCCCACCTCCGCGGCGTTCTCCACTTGCTCGGGAGTGCCTCCGAGGACCTCGCACAGGCCCGCGGCTGCCATGGAACAGGCGGAGCCCACTTCACCTTGGCAGCCGACTTCGGCGCCGGAAATGGACGCGTTGATCTTGAACAGGATCCCGACGGCGGCCGCCGCGAGCAAGAAGCGGACCACGCCGTCGTCGTCGGCTCCCTGCACGAACTTCGTGTAGTAGTGCAGCACCGCCGGCACAATGCCGGCCGCACCGTTGGTGGGTGCAGTGACGATGCGGCCGCCGGCCGCGTTTTCCTCGTTCACGGCCAGCGCGAACAGGTTCACCCATTCCATGGCGAGCAGCGGGTCTGCCGAGCTTGAGCCCTGCAATTCGGCGTCGGTGTCCCTGAGCGTCTTGAACAACGACGGCGCCCGTCGCCTCACGTTCAAGCCTCCCGGCAGGACTCCTTCCGCCGAGCAGCCATTGTCCACGCATTCGCGCATGACTGCCCAGATCTGTAGCAGCCGCTCGCGAAGCTCTGCCTCGCTGCGCCACACGAGCTCGTTGGCCAGCATGACATCGGAAATGGACATGTCCTCCCGTGAGCAGATCGCCAGGAGCTCGTCCGCGGTGCTGAAGGGATAAGGCAGCACGGTGTCGTCAGCAACGACTTTGTCGCTTCCGGACGCATCACCGTCCACCACGAAACCGCCGCCGATCGAGTAGTAGCTGCGTTCGCACAGCACTTCCCCGGTGTGGTCGAGGGCCCGGAAAGTCATGCCGTTGGGGTGGGCGGGCAGGGATTTGCGTCGGTGCAGGACCACGTCTTCGTCCCAGTTGAAGTCCACGCGGTGGTGTCCGGCTATCCGCAATTCAGCGTCGAGGGCGGCCGCGGCAACCTGGTCGTCGGCGGTGGAAGTGTCCACCGTTTCCGGCGATTGGCCCTGCAGTCCCAGCACCACGGCTTTGTCCGAGCCGTGGCCGCGGCCGGTGGCGCCCAGCGAGCCGAAAAGCTCTGCCTGGACGCGCACCGTTGCCGCGAGTTGCCCGGAGGATTCCAGGCCGTCGGTGAACTGCTTTGCCGCCCGCATCGGGCCGACCGTGTGCGACGACGACGGCCCGATGCCAATGGAAAACAGATCAAGCACGCTCAGTGCCATCAGGGGACCTCAGGAGAGGCGTATTCCCTCATGCCGTCAAGGAGCCAGCGGCCCAGGAAGTCGGCGAACGAAGCCCGTGGGAAGATCCGGAAGCTGTCCTCGCCGGTCTTGAACAGCATCGCCGGGATGTTGCCGATTTCCGTGGCGAGGGCCGTCCCGGTGCGGAAGGCACGGGGGTGCAAGTCCAGGGAGCAGCCCTTTTCAAGGACGTCCCGGGCACGGACGCCGGACAGTTCGAAGGTGGTGCGGTTGGCGGACAAGTCCACCACTTGGCCCGGGTCGTCGCCCAGGGCCTCCACCAGGGCGCGTACGAGGTCTCCGCCCAGGGAATCGTGGGCCGATTCCGGTGCGACCACCAGGAATTCTTCCGGCCCAAGCCACAGGGTGGTAGCCCTCTCATCCCCACTGATCTCACCACAGGCGGCCGGCAGGCCGCCGGTCACGGACGCGAGGCGGGCTCCGGCGTCGGAATCCCTGTCGACCCGGATCCCCACCATGGTCTGGAACGGGATTTCCTTCAACGCCACGGTTCCGGCTACGGAACCGGACTCGAAGGTCGGTGCAAGGTGCGACGCCGGGCTGCGGCGTGCCGCACGGAGCGTCTCGGGGTTTGCGGGTGTTGCTGTTTCAGCCATCTTTACGGGTCCCTTCAGCGTCGAAAAGTACGGTTTCTCCCACAACGACGTCCAGCAACTGGTCGCCGACGGAGGCCACCAGAATCTCGCCGATCCGGTTGCGGCCGTTGGTGATCAGTGCCAGGCCGAAAGAGCGGCCCAAAGCGGCACTGTGGTAGCTCGAGGTCACGAAGCCCTGCATCGGCACAGGACCGTATGCCGGGTTGACCGGAATCCCCTTTTCCACGAGCTGGGTGCCTTCCGGAAGACGGAACGAACCGTCAGCCGGGAGGACGCTGACCAAGTGCTTGCGGTCCGTGCGGACCGCGTCCTCGCGGCTGTAAGAACGCTTGCCGATGAAGTCCTTTGCCTTGGAAACGATCCATTCCATCCCAGCGTCCTGCGGGGTGACGGTGCCGTCCGTGTCCTGCCCGACGATCGGGTAGCCCTTCTCGGCACGCAGCACGTGCATGGTCTCGGTGCCGTACGGAGTGATGTTGAACTCGGCCCCTGCAGCGGCAACGGCTTCCCAGGTGTTGAGCCCGTACCAGGACGGAACATTGATTTCGTAGGCAAGCTCACCCGAGAACGAAATCCGGCAAACCCGTGCCTGGACTCCGGAGGCCAGCGTGGTCTCGCGGAATGTCATGAACGGGAACGCTTCGGCGTCCAGCCCGCCGTCGGCCGCCAGTTGGGGCGCAACTTTGGCGATCACCGCACGGGATTTGGGCCCGACGACGGCAATCGTCGTCCACTGTTCAGTCACCGACGTGCAGACAACGTCGAGTTCCGGCCACTCGGTCTGGTGCCATTCCTCGAGCCAGTCGAGGACCTTGGCGGCGCCGCCGGTGGTAGTGGTCATGAAGTAGCGGCCCTCGTCGAGGCGCAGGGTCACGCCGTCGTCGAAGATCATGCCGTCAGGAGTGCACATGACGCCGTAGCGGGCGGAACCGGGGGCAAGCTTCTTGAACGCGTTGGTGTAGATGCGGTTCAGGAACTCACCGGCATCCTTGCCACGGATCTCGATCTTGCCCAGGGTGGTGGCGTCCATGAAGCCCACGGAATCGCGGACTGCCGCGCATTCACGGAGCACAGCGGAGTCCATGTCCTCGCCCGCTTGCGGGTAGTACCACGGGCGCTTCCACTGGCCGACGTCCTCGAAGAGCGCTCCCTGGGCAACGTGCCAAGGGTGGATGGAGGTCACGCGGGCGGGATCGAACAGCTCGCCGCGCTGGCGTCCGGCCAGCGCCGCGAAGGCCACCGGAGTGAACGGTGCCCGGTACGTCGTGGTTCCGATGTCGCCGATCCCACGGGATGCTTCGCCGGCCTGCTTGAGTGCCGCGGCGATAACGCCGATGGCGTTGACGCCGGACGTCTTGCCTTGGTCGTTGGCGGTGCTGATGGAGGTGTACCGCTTGATGTGTTCCACCGAGCGCATGCCTGCCCCGGTGGAACGGAGCACGTCGGCCACGGACTGGTCGCGCTGGAAGTCAACGAAGTGGTGGTGCCACTCCCCCGCGTTTCCGCTCTGGCCCGGCACCAGCCACAGCTGGCGGGTAGGGGCGGAGGCCACGGGCGCCTTCGGCTCGGCGGGCACTGTCTCGGTGCTGAAGCCTGCGGCGATTGCGGCCGCGGCACCCGCGGATACGCCTTCGCCGAGGCAGTCAGCGAGCCCGTAGCTGCCGCGGCCTGCGCCGACAACCTGCTGGTCCTTGACCACGGAGCTCGGCACGAAGCCGGCCAGCTCGTCGTCCCAACGCAACTTGCCCTGGCGCTGGCTGTGGAGGTGGACCACGGGACTCCAGCCACCGGAAACCGCCAGCAGATCGCAAGCGATCCGTTCGACGCCCGAGGTGACTTCGCCGTCGTCGTTGAGGCTGCGGATGGTGACGCCGTCGATCCGGCCGTTCTCCCCAGTGCCGGAGGTATCGGCGACGGCACTGCCGACGAGGACGCGGATGCCGCTTTCGACGGCGGTTGCCGCTTTGTCGCTGAGCTTGGGGCGGGCGTCGACGACCGCGGCGACCTTGACACCAGCGGCCAGTAGATCCGCGGCCAACAGGTAGGCCGAATCGTTCGTGGTGCCGATGACGACCCGCCGTCCAGCGGCGACTGCGTAGCGGTTGAGGTAGCTACGGACAGCCGAGGCCAGCATGATGCCGGGCCGGTCGTTGTTCTCGAAGACGAGCGGACGCTCATGGGCGCCGGGCGCCAGGACCACCTGCTTGGCACGGATGTGCCAAATACGCTGGCGGGAGACGCCGTCCGCGGCCGGGCTGCCGAGGTGGTCCGTACGGTTCTGCGCCGCGATCACATAGTTCGCGTCGTAGGAGCCGAACGCCGAAGTGCGGTTGAGGACGGTACATTCGGCGGCGGAAACGAGCTCGGCCTCCACGTCGGCGATCCACTCCAGTGCCGGCTTGCCTTCGATCACTTCGGCGAGTTCCGGGGCAGTGGAGCCGGAAAGCAGCGAGCCGCCGAGTTCGGGCTGGTCATCGATCAGGATGACGCGGGCGCCGGTCCGGACAGCCTCACGGGCTGCCGCGAGGCCGGAAACGCCGCCGCCAACCACCAGGACGTCGGTGTGGACGTATTTCTTGTCGTACTCGGCGCGGTCCTCGTTGGGGTCCAGCTTGCCGAGACCGTTCAGGAACTCGACGCTGAGCCCGTCCACAAGGGACACGGTGGTCGCGGGAAGCATCGACTCTGCGACATGGCCGGGGAAGCGGGCAGCCACCTTGACGAGGGCATTGGACTCTTCCACGCCGGCGGACATGATGCCGCGGGGCCGATCCTCATAGAGCGAGTTGCCGACGTTGATGCGGCCGTTGGCCAGCAGTGCGGAAGCAACAGTGTCGCCAGGGTGACCGGTGAATTCCTGGCCGTCCACGGTGAACCGCCAGGAGATGTTGCGGTCGATGCGGCCGCCGGTGGCGAGGCGGGCGTTCTGCGGGGTCACTTCGTTGCTCCTTCCGGAGTGGTGGCTGCTGAGGTGTTCACATCAGGGCGCGGTTCGCCCATCTTGTAGATGGCCTGGATGTCATAGCTGACGGTGTCACGGAGCATGTTGAACCATTGGCGGCAACCCGTGCTGTGCACCCAGCGTTCGGCGAAGGCGCCTTTCGTGTTGTCGCGGTAGAACAAATACTCGGCCCACTGACGGTCGGTCAGCGCGTCCGGGTTTTCCGGATAGGCCACGTGGGCCTGGCCGCCGTAGTGGAATTCGGTTTCGTCTCGTGGCCCGCAATTGGGGCAGCTGATGAGCAGCATGGTTGGTCTCCTAAAAGGCTGCGGCTAGTGGGCGACGGCGGCGGCGCCGTGTTCGTCGATCAGGGCACCGGTCTCGAAGCGTTCCAGCGAAAACGGCTTGTTGAGCTCGTGCGGCGTACCCGTGGCGATGGTGTGGGCGAAGGTCAGGCCGGCAGCCGGAGTGCCTTTGAAGCCACCCGTGCCCCAGCCACAGTTGACGAACATGTTCTCAACCGGCGAGAGTCCGACGATCGGCGAGGCATCCATGGTGGTGTCCACGATTCCGCCCCAGGTCCGGAGCACATGGGCCCGGGCGAAGATCGGGAAGAGTTCGACGGCGGCAGCCATCTGGTGCTCGATCACGTGGAAGGAGCCGCGCTGGCCGTAGCCGTTGTAGGAGTCGACCCCGGCGCCCATGACCAGTTCGCCCTTGTGTGCTTGGGAAACGTAGACATGCACGTGGTTGGACATGACCACCGTTGGGTGGACGGGTTCATGCAGCTCCGACACCAACGCCTGGAGGGGGTGGGACTGGATCGGGAGGCGGAAGCCGGCCATTTCGGCGAGGACGGAGCTGTGGCCGGCGGCGGCGAGGCCAACCTTTTCAGTGTGGATGGTTCCTTGGTTGGTCTTGACGCCCACCACGCGGTTGCCGTCCTTGAGGAAGCCGGTCACTTCGCAGTTCTGGATGATGTCCACGCCGAGTTCATCGCACTTGCGGGCAAAGGCCCAGGCGACGTGGTCGTGCTTCGCGATGCCTGCGCGAGGCTGGTAGGTGGCGCCCATGACCGGGTAGCGGATGTTGTCGCTGATGTTCAGGATGGGGCAGAGTTCCTTGACTTGCTGCGGGTCCAGCCATTCGGCGTCGACCCCGTTGAGCTTGTTCGCCCCGACGCGGCGGATGCTTTCGCGGACGTCGCCGAGGGTGTGGGCGAGGTTCATGACGCCGCGCTGGCTAAAGAGGAAATCGTACTCAAGTTCCTCGGGCAGGATCTCCCAGAGCTTCAGGGCGTGCTCGTAGATGGCAGCGCTCTCGTCCCACAGGTAGTTGGAACGGATGATGGTGGTGTTGCGGGCCATGTTGCCGCCGGCAAGCCAGCCCTTTTCCAGGACGGCGATGTTGGTCATGCCATGGTTCTTGGCCAGGAAGTACGCGGTGGCCAGTCCGTGGCCGCCACCGCCCACGATCACGGCGTCATAGGAAGCTTTGGGCTCCGGGTTCCGCCACAGGAAATCCGGGTGTTCGGGGAGGTGGTCTGCGCTCACTTGGCTGCTCCAATCATTTCTGCCTCAAGTTCGGTGACAGCCGCATCGGTGCCGCTGCCGGCCTGGGAAAGATGCGGGTAAAGCGGGAATTGTTCGGCGAGCCCGGTAACCCTCGCGCGGAGTTCGACGGCGGCGTGGTCACCCAGGGCGCCGCTGCTTGCCGCGGCGATCAGCGCCGTTGCGATGATGTCCGCGACCTCCGCGAATTCCTTGGCCCCGAAGCCGCGGGCGGCGAGTGCCGGGGTGCCGATGCGGAGTCCGGAGGAAACCATCGGAGGACGCGGGTCGAACGGGACGGCGTTGCGGTTCACCGTGATGCCGATGCGGTGCAAGGTGTCCTCGGCCTGCTGGCCGTCGAGTTCCGAGTGGCGCAGGTCGACGAGGACCAGGTGGACGTCGGTGCCTCCGTTGACCACCGAGATTCCTGCTGCGGCCACGTCTTCCTTCAGGAGCCGTTCGGCAAGGAGCTTGGCGCCTTCCAGCACCCGCACTTGGCGTTCCTGGAATTCGGGCTCTGCCGCCATTTTGAACGCCACGGCCTTGGCCGCTATGACGTGCTCCAGCGGTCCGCCTTGTTGGCCGGGGAAGACCGCGCTGTTGATCTTGCGTGCGTATTTTTCCT
This sequence comes from Arthrobacter sp. efr-133-TYG-118, assembly GCF_030209755.1. GTDB lineage: Bacteria > Actinomycetota > Actinomycetes > Actinomycetales > Micrococcaceae > Arthrobacter. The sequence continues at coordinate 30,495 of NZ_JARVRH010000019.1, forward strand.
TCGACAGGATCACCCCGCCGCGCGGACCGCCGAGGGTCTTGTGGGTCGTGGTGGTCACGACGTCGGCATACGGCACGGGGTTGGGGTGCAGTCCCGCCGCGACGAGGCCGGCGAAGTGGGCCATGTCCACCATGAGGTAGGCACCCACGAGGTCGGCGATGCGGCGGAATTCGGCGAAATCCAAGTGGCGCGAGTACGCGGACCAGCCGGCAACGATCAGCTTCGGGCGGTGTTCCAGGGCCAGGGCTTCGACTTCCGCCATGTCCACCCGGAGGTCGGATTCGCTGACGTGGTACGGGATGACGTTGTACAGCTTGCCGGAGAAATTGATGCGCATGCCGTGGGTCAGGTGGCCACCGTGTGCGAGGTCGAGGCCCATGATGGTGTCCCCCGGCTCGAGGAGCGCGAACATGGCGGCGGCGTTAGCCTGGGCGCCGGAGTGCGGCTGGACATTTGCCGCTTCGGCGCCGAAGAGAGCCTTGACGCGATCGATGGCCAGCTGCTCGATGACGTCCACATGCTCGCAGCCGCCGTAGTAGCGCTTGCCGGGGTAGCCTTCCGCGTACTTGTTGGTCAGGACCGAGCCCTGTGCCTGCATGACGGCTGCAGGAGCGAAGTTTTCGGAGGCGATCATTTCCAGCGTGGACTGCTGGCGGATGAGTTCCTGGGCGATCGCCTGTTCAACCTCCGGGTCCGCCTGGGCGAGTGGGCGGATCAGCGGTTCAACCATCGTGTTCTCCTTTTGAGATACTTATATTTGCTGACTAATCAGCAACTGATATATTAGAACTGATGCCATAGTATGTTGAAGATCACACAACCGTCAACAGCCCGGTGGCAATTGAACCGCCAGACTTGGAATTGTGGCAAACGGGAGAGGCACATGAGCACTGCACTGGAAGCACTGGACACCGGCACGCAGGGAACGTCCTTGGCGGAAAACGCCTACCTGCTCCTGCGCGACCGGCTCATCATGCTGGACATCAAACCCGGAGACCCTATCAACGACGGGCAGATTGCCGCGGAGCTCGGCATCGGACGCACACCCGTGCGCGAGGCCATCAAGCGGCTGGAAAGCGACCACCTTGTCGTGTCATATCCCCGCCGCGGAACCTTCGCCACCGGCGTCGACATCACCCAATTGGCGGACGTCTCCGAAATCCGGGAGCTGCTTGAGCCCTTGGCGTCACGGCGGGCTGCCCGCATGGCCAGCCCGAAGCTGCGGGAAGAACTGCGCGAGGTCGCCGCAGCCATCAGCGGCCTGGAGGCACACGACGCCGGCCAGCAGGAACTCATGCGCTACGACATCGAGGTACACCGGCTCATCTACAGGGCCGCGGCCAATCCGCACCTCGAAGACGTACTGGTCCGGTACGACAACCTGGCAACCCGCATCTGGTGCCACATGCTGGACAAGATGCCCTCGGTGACCGGCCACGTCGCTGAGCACGCTGAGCTCCTCACCGCAATCGCCGACGGCGATGAGGACCGGGCAGCCGCGCTCGCCCTGCGCCACGTGGCGAGTTTCGAAGAGACGATCCGCAAGGTGCTCTAGGTTCTGCGCATACCCTCGCGCCTAGCCGTTTCTCTTCCAACGCTTGGGCCACTTCACGTTCAACAGCAGCAACCCCAGCAAGAGCGCATCAACCGTCATAACCCCCGCCATGAAGTAAGCCCAACCGATAATCATGGCTCGATCACCACCAGTCGGCGGCCCGAGGTGCGGGGTTGCATCAGAACACTCATACCAATCTCCTGACCCGGATCCCCCAGTCAATCGATAGTCCACCAAGTGTGGCACGACTGCGCCCAAGAAGGAACGGCTTTTAGCCGGGCGTGAGGACGCAGAACTCGTTGCCCTCCGTGTCAGCGAGGCACACCCACGGCACATCGCCTTGGCCGACGTCGGCGTCCGTGGCGCCCAGGGCCCGCAGCCGAGCCACCTCTGCCGCTTGGTCATCGCCGCGATACGGCCGCAGGTCGAGATGGACACGGCCGGACACGGCATTCGCGGCGGGTGTGCGGACGAACTCCAGATAGGGCCCGACACCCTTGGCCGAACGCAGCCTCGCAAAATCGTCGGTCACCTCGTGCAAGGTCCAGTCCATCGCCCCGCTCCAGAACCGGGCCATGGCCCGCGGATCCGCACAGTTGACCACCACCGCGGCGATCGGCCCGGTGTCCCGATAGATCGGCCGAGGCTCGAGCACGCAGAACAGGTTGCCCTCCGGGTCTGCCAAGACCGTCCAAGGCACATCGCCCCGGCCAACGTCGGCCGGCGTCGCGCCGAGCTTCACCAGGCGCGCCACCAGCTCCGCCTGATGGGCCGCAGAGGTGGTGGCGAGATCCAGGTGGGCGCGGTACCTCACCGTCTCGGGGTCCGGGACCGTGACGACATCGACACACACGGCGGCAGGGTCCGGCCAGGTGAAGCCCACGGGTTCAACATTGGTGACTCCGGGTCCCTCGCTGGAAATGTCCCAGCCGAGCGCCTCCGCCCAAAACCGGCCGAGCGCCGAGTCATCCCGGGCCTTGAAATTCACCTGAACAAGTCGCAGTGCCATACCGCCCGATCCTATATCCCCGGCAAGACCGGACAGGCGGCAGCATCCCAGGACACGCAGCCCAAGACACGCAGCCCGGAGAGGCCGCGCATTTGACCGTGTTTGAGACGATGAACCACATGGACGCCGACGTTGATGCAAGCCTTTCCAACGACCACGACACCGATCCCGCCGGCGCGCACCACGCCGGTGTGCAGTCCGTGGACCGGGCCATCACCGTGCTCGAAATCATCGCCCGCAACGGAGACGCCGGCGTGAGTGAGATCGCGGAAGAAATGGGCGTCCACAAGTCAACAGCGTCGCGACTGTTGAGCGCCCTGGACGCCCGTGGCATGGTGCAGCAGAACAACGAGCGCGGAAAATACCAGCTCGGTTTCAACATCCTGCGCTTGGCCAGTGCCATACCGGCCCGTCTCAGCTTGGTAAGGGAGGCCCGGGAAGATCTCGAGGCCCTGGCGGAGACGTTCGCTGAGACTGCCAACCTGGCCGTGCTGCGGTCAAATTTCGCGGTCAATGTGGACCAGGCCATTGGCCCCAGCACGCTTGGCACGCAGGACTGGATCGGTGGGCTCACCCCGCTCCACGCCACGTCCAGCGGCAAGGTCATGCTTGCCGCCCTGCCGCTTGAGACGCGTGACCGCGTTCTCCGGGAAACCGGCCAGGCGCAATACACGCCACACACCGTCACCGACCGTCACGAGCTGGAGCAGCAAATGCCGGTCATTGCGGAGGCCGGGTACGCCGCCACGTATGAAGAACTCGAACGCGGACTCAACGCCGTCGCTGTTCCGATCCGCAACCACAGCGGCACGGTGATCGGAGCAATAAGCCTTTCAGGCCCGGCCTTCCGTTTCGAGCCGGAAAAAATACCCGGCCTGCTTGATGCGCTCAAGCAGGCCGGGTATTCAATCAGCGTCAAAATGGGTTACACCCCATCCAGCGGCGCCTAGCGTCCGTCGAAGCTAGCGATCCCGCGCAGCCTGAGCGAGGTTTTCCTCCTCGGCTTTGATGGTGGTGTCCCCGCCGTGGCCGGTCCGGACCACGGTGTCCGCCGGAAGCGTCAGGAGGCGTTCCCGGATCGAGGCCAGGATGGTCGGATAGTCGCTGTAGGACCTGCCGGTCGCACCCGGGCCGCCGTTGAAGAGGGTGTCGCCCGTGAACACCGTTCCTTCGCTTTCCAGGTAGAAGCACGTGGAACCCGGTGAGTGGCCCGGCGTATGGATGGCCCGCAGGGCCGTGCCCGCCACGTCGAAGATGTCGCCGTCTGCAATGTGATGGTCCGGCCGGGCATCCGGATACACATGCTCCCACAGAACCATGTCTCCGGAGTGCAGGTAGATGGGCGCGTTCACGGCCTTCGCCACGTCGAGCGCCGCTCCGATGTGGTCATTGTGCGCATGGGTGAGCAAGATGGCGCGCACCTTCCGCCCGCGGACCTGGTCGATGATTGCCTTGGCATCGTGCGGGGAGTCGATGATCACGCATTCGTCGTCGTTGCCGACGATCCAGACGTTGTTGTCCACGTCCCACGTGCCGCCGTCGAGCGAAAACGTGCCCGAGGTGACGAGGTTTTCGATGGTGACGCTCATGCGATTTCCACCACCGAACGGAGCACTTTGCCCTCGTGCATCTTGGCGAAAGCCTCTTCCACCTGGTCGATGGTGATCCGTTCGGACACGAACGCGTCCAGGTCCAGGTTGCCTTGCTTGTAATGCGCCACGAGCATCGGGAAGTCGCGGGAAGGCAGGCAGTCTCCGTACCAGGAGGACTTGAGCGAACCGCCGCGGCCGAAGACGTCGAGCAGGGGCAACTCGAGCAACATGCCCGGCGTCGGGACGCCCACCAGCACGACGCGGCCGGCGAGGTCGCGCGCGTAGAAGGCCTGCTTGTAGGTCTCCGGGCGTCCGACGGCGTCGATCACCACATCGGCGCCGTTGCCGCCGGTCAGTGCCCGGATGGCCTCGACGGGGTCCTCCTGGCTGGAGTTGACACCGTGAGTGGCTCCCAGCGACATGGCCATCCCGATTTTGTTGGCGTCGATGTCCACGGCGATGATCGTCGTGGCGCCGGCGAGCTTTGCCCCGGCAATGGCGGCGATGCCGACGCCGCCGCAGCCGATGACGGCCACGGACTCGCCCCGCTTGACCTCACCGGTGTTGATCGCGGCGCCGATGCCTGCCATCACACCGCAGCCGAGCAGCCCGACGGCGGCGGGATCGACGTCGTCGTCTACTTTGGTGCACTGCCCGGCGGCCACGAGGGTCTTCTCGGCGAAGGCGCCGATCCCGAGGGCCGGAGAAAGTTCCGTGCCGTCCTCCAAGGTCATCTTCTGGGTGGCATTGTGCGTGTTGAAGCAGTACTGCGGCTGGCCCTTGGCGCACGCCCGGCATTCCCCGCACACTGCCCGCCAGTTCAGGATCACCCGGTCCCCTGGCGCCACGTCAGTGACGTCCGGGCCGACCGCACTGACCACGCCTGTGGCCTCGTGGCCTAGCAGGATGGGGAAATCATCGGTGATGCCGCCCTGCTTGTAGTGCAGGTCGGTGTGGCAGACGCCGCAGGTGAGGATGTCCACCAGCGCCTCGCCCGGACCGGGGTCCGGCACCAGGATGGTCTCCACCGAGACCGGGGCGTTCTTTTCCTTGGCGATGACTGCCCTTACTTTGTGAACCATTAGCTTGCGTTCCTTTTCCTAAGTTCCCGGTTACTCGTTACAACGACGGACATTCCTCAGGCTAGCTTTCCGCGGGGACGTCCGCGATCTTGCTGGTGACCCAGCTGTGGAACGCCTCAATGTGGTGCTCACTGGGAACGAGCACGCCGCCCTTGGCGTAGATCTTGGAGCCCATGGCCGGCTGGCACCGTTCGCAGGCGTCGAAGTCCTGCTCGTTGACCCGGTGGAAAAGCTCCACCGAAGCGCTCACGTCCTTGCCGGATTCCACAACGCTGGGCAGGTACAGCCAATCGCATTCGACGATGGTGCGGTCCGCGGCCAGCGGGAACATGCGGTGGATGATGACGTGGTCCGGAACCAGGTTCACGAAGACGTTCGGCTTGATGGTCACTGCGTAATACCGGCGGTCATGGTCATCCCCGACTCCGGGAATTCGATCCAGGCCCTCGGAACCGTCGATCGTGAAGCCCTTGATGTCCTCACCGAACTCGGCGCCGTGGCCCACGAAGTACTGGGCTGCCAGGCCATCGGCGAACTCGGGCAGGACTTCGGTGAGTTCGGGGTGGATGGTGGCGCAGTGGTAGCACTCCATGAAGTTCTCGATGATGAGCTTCCAGTTGGCCTTCACGTCGTACTTGATGCGCCGGCCGAGGCTAAGGTTCGCGATGTCGTAGTCATCAACAGCCCGCAGGTCCCCAAGGCGCTCCTCGATCGCCCCCATGACGTCTTCCTCGAACGACGGCGGCTCATCCGCGAGGCATACCCAGACGTAGCCCATGTACTCGCGGGCGTGGACCTTGACGAGACCGTATTCATTGCGGTCGATATCCGGCATCTTGGTGAGGTTGGGGGCGGCGATGAGCTTTCCCTCGAGATCGTAGGTCCAGGCGTGGTACGGGCACTGGAACGAGCGGTTGGCCTCACCGGACTCCTCCATGCACAGCTTCACGCCGCGGTGCCGGCAGATGTTGTAGAACGCGCGGATTTCCCCTTTGCGGGTGCGGTTGATGAGCACGCTCTCGCGGCCGATCTGTACCGTTTTGAACGAGCCGGCCTTTTCCAGGTCCGCGGTCCGCACTGCGCAGAACCACATTTGTTCGAAGATGCATTCTTGCTCGGCACGGAAGATGTCTTCACTGACATAAGTGTGGCCGGGGAGAGTGGGGATCAGGCTGGGGGAAACAACTTCAGTGGTCATGCTGACTCCTATTCAGTAATGAACCTAGTTGAGGCTTGGAATGTCTATGGGGTTGCCAGGACAGGCTGGGAGTTGCGGGTGTTGAGTTGCCGGCGCCAGCGGGTGAACAGGCGCGGCTGGTTCACGCCAAGGACGCCCACCGGCTCCTCGCCTTGGTAATACACGGCCAGGAAGCTGTGTGTCTCAAGCTGCCCTGCCTCGATTTCGACGCGCTCGGCGTCCCGCGCATGACCCGAGAACTGCAGCGTTACTCCGTACTGGTCCGACCAGAAGTACGGCAGGTTGAGCGGTTGGGGTGCGGCTGAGTGATCCAAGAGCCCTGTCACGGCAAGGGCGGCACGTTCCTGGGCACCGCTCCAATGCTCCACGCGACGGTGCTGCCCGCTGCGTTCGTCGAACCATGCCGCACAGTCCCCAACGGCAACCACGCCGGGGACGTTGGTCCGTCCCATCGAATCGCACGTGACGCCGTCGTCGATCGCCAGGCCCGAACCGGCCAGCCACCCGACGTTGGGGACCGCGCCGATTCCGAGAAGTACGACGTCGGCGGAACGGTACTGTCCGTCGCTGAGCCGGACACCGGTCACATTTCCTTCGTAGCTGTAATACGAGTCGATTCCTGTGTCACAAATCAGCTCCACCCCATTGATCCCGTGGAGCGTGGCCATGACGGCTGCCATCTCCGGACCGAGCGGAGCGCTCAGCGGGATCGGGCTATTGCAGACGATGGTCACATCCATTCCCAGGCCCTTGGCCGTTGACGCCACCTCCGCGCCGATGAAGCCTGCGCCGACCACCAGCAGGCGGCCGCCCGGAACGAGTTCCGGAGCCAGATCCTGCGCATCCTCGAGCGTCCGCAGCGTAAAGACATTGGATAGGCCCGCAAGTTCGGGCAATGTGCGGGCCGAAGCTCCGGTGGCAATCACGACGCCGTCGGCCACCACCGTGCGTCCGTCGCCGAGCGTGATGGTCCTGGTAGCGGCGTCAAAGCTCCGCGCAGGCGAACCCAGCAGCCATTCAGCCTGCAAGGGATCTTCCATTCCCGGCTCTTCCGCCTCCAACATCAAGTGCTTGATGCCGATCTTTCCTGCCAGGAACTCCTTGGACAGGGGCGGACGGTCATAGGGCCGCTGCTGCTCATCTCCAATGATGAGCAGCCGGCCACCAAAGCCTTGCGCCCGGGCAGCGCGGGCGGCGGATAGTCCCGCCAAAGATGCGCCCACGATCGCCAGTATCTCCATGGCTTCCTCCTCGTCGAGCAGTTCGAAATCTATTGCGCATTACGCAACCAACTTCATTATGCGAAACAGCGTGGCGGACTTCACATCGCGTGTCAAGGAATCACCGAAGTAATTTCAACCCCTTGACAAGTGCCTGTGAGATCCATCACTCTGTTGCGTATTGCGATCGGCGTTGATCATGAAACAACCGCCCAGCAGGTTTTTGACCCACCCGGTGAAAGAGGTTCTTGAGATGCACAGTGCTTGCCCGCTCAGCTCGTTGGCTCCGGGGGAGGCCATTCGACTCGAGACGTCCCCGCCCATTGCCGTATTTCACACCGAAGAAGGCGAGCTCTTCGCCCTCGACGACACCTGCACGCACCAAGACGCCTCCCTCGCCGACGGCTGGGTGGAGGACTGCTGGGTGGAGTGCCCCCTCCATGCTTCCAAGTTCAATCTCCGCACGGGAGCCGCCGATGCGCCTCCCGCGAAACTGCCTGTCAGGGTCCACGAAGTGCTGGTGGTGGACGGCCAGATCATGGTCAAGGAATCCGAAGAGGCTCCCAACCTGCCGCCAGGGTTGACCATCGACGGCCACGTCTAGCGTCGGCCCCAAACTTCCACACGACATAATCCAGGAGCAACACGCATGTCCACAACACCCCGCGTCGTCATCATCGGAGCCGGCATCGTCGGCGCCAATCTCGCGGATGAGCTGTCCACCCGCGGCTGGACCAACATCACCGTGGTCGAGCAGGGCCCGTTGACGTTGGCGGGCGGCTCAACCTCGCACGCCCCCGGCCTCGTGTTCCAGACCAATGCCTCCAAGGCCATGACCGAATTCGCGTCCTACACCGTGGACAAGCTGCTCTCGCTCAGCGATTCCGGCGTCTCCTGCTTCAACCAGGTGGGCGGCCTCGAAGTGGCCACTACACCTGAGCGCCTGGAGGACCTCAAGCGCAAGCTGGGCTACGCGGCGTCGTGGGGCGTGGAAGGCCGGCTCATCGATCCGGACGAGTGCGCCAAGCACTACCCGCTGCTCGACCAGGAAAAGGTGCTCGGCGGACTCTACGTCCCCTCCGACGGCTTGGCTTCCGCAGCCCGCGCCGTCGGCCTGCTCATCGCCAAGGCGAGCGCCGCAGGGGTCACGTTCCGGGGTTCCACGCCCGTCACCGGCATTGAACAGGCGGGCGGCAAGGTCACCGGTGTCGAAACGCCCGACGGCGTGATCCCGGCCGACATCGTGGTCTCCTGCGCCGGGTTCTGGGGACCCAGGATCGGCGCCATGGTGGGCATGTCCGTGCCGCTCCTTCCCTTGGCCCACCAGTACGTCAAGACCACCTCCGTACCCGGGCTCGTGGGCCGGAACGATGCCTCGCGGCTGCTTGACCCGGGCAACGGCGCCTGGATGCCCATCCTTCGCCACCAGGACAAGGACCTCTACTACCGCGAGCACGGGGACCGGATGGGCATTGGCTCCTACGCCCACAAGCCCATGCCGGTGGACCTCCGGGAATTGCCCGAGGTTGCAGCCGCTGACATGTCCGAGCACCGCATGCCGTCCCGCCTGGCGTTCACCGAGGAGGACTTCCTGCCAAGTTGGGAGGACTCCAAGGAACTCCTTCCGGCACTTGCCGGCGCGGGGATTGCGGATGGCTTCAACGGCATCTTCTCCTTCACTCCCGACGGCGGTCCCTTGGTGGGCGAGTCCAAGGAGGTTGACGGGTTCTTCGTTGCCGAGGCCGTGTGGGTGACGCACTCCGCCGGCGTGGCCAAGGCAGTGGCCGAACTCCTGATCGAGGGCCAGTCCCGCACGCCGCTCCACGAATGCGAAGTCTCCCGCTTCGAAGAGATCCAGACTGCGGAGAGCTACGTCAGCGAAACCTCCCAGCAGAACTTCGTGGAGATCTACGATGTCCTGCACCCGCTGCAACCGCGCGTCTCCCCTCGCGAACTGCGCGTGAGCCCGTTCAATGCGCGGCAGAAGGAGCTCGGGGCGTTTTTCCTCGAATCCCACGGTTGGGAGCGCCCGCACTGGTTCGAGGCCAACCGCGGCCTGCTGGAAGTGCTCCCGGAAGAATGGCGCGCACCTGAACGCGAACCGTGGGCGGCTATGTTCCACTCCCCCATTTCCGCCGCCGAAGCGTGGAAGACGCGCACCGCCGTCGCGCTCTATGACATGACGCCGCTCAAGCGCCTGGAGGTTTCCGGCCCGGGCGCCGAAGCCCTGTTGCAGCGCCTCAGCGCCGGGAAGGTCGACAAGAAGCCGGGTGCGGTGACGTACTGCCTGCTCCTCAACGGCGACGGCGGCATCCGCAGCGACATTACGGTGGCCCGCCTCGACGAAACCACCTTCCAAGTCGGCGCCAACGGCAACATCGACTTCGCCTACCTCACCACCGAAGCCCGCAAACAGACCGCTGAGGACGTCACCCAGTGGGTCCAGGTCCGGGACACCACGGGCTCCACGTGTTGCGTGGGACTTTGGGGACCGCTCGCCCGCGAGGTCATCGCCACGGTGAGCGACGACGATTTCAGCAACGACGGATTGAAGTACTTCCGCACCAAGAAGGTCCGAATCGGCGGGATCCCTGTCACCGCGATGCGGCTCTCCTACGTAGGCGAGTTGGGCTGGGAGCTGTACACGACGGCGGAAAACGGCCAAAGGCTCTGGGACCTGCTGTTCGAGGCCGGCCAGGAGCAAGGAATCATTGCGGCCGGCCGCGGCGCGTTCAACAGCCTCCGCCTCGAGAAGGGCTACCGGCTTTGGGGTACCGACATGACCCCGGAGCACGAGCCCTTCCAAGCGGGCCTTGGCTTCTCCGTCGGCAAGGACAAGGAAGGATACATCGGCGCCGAGGCCCTCAAAGCCCGCCGCGACCTGCCCGTCACCCGCCGCCTGCGTTGCCTGACCGTCGACGACGGCACGTCTGTGGTGTTGGGCAAGGAACCTGTCTATTTCAAGGGAGAGCCTTCCGGCTACGTCACCAGCGCCGCCTACGGCTACACCGTCCGGAAGCCGATCGCCTACGCGTGGCTGCCCGCCGAAACGGGCGAGGGTGACGCCGTCGAAATCGAATACTTCGGCAAGCGGATCCCCGCCACCATCTCCGCCGATCCCCTCGTGGATCCGACCATGGAAAAGCTACGGGGCTGACGCCCCTCCTGGCTACTCGACACCGCAATGGGGATCACTTCAAAGGAGTTCAACTAATGGCCAACGAAAACTTCGACTACATCATTGTGGGTGGGGGCAGCGCCGGATCGGTGCTGGCGGACAGGCTCAGCGCAGACCCCACCAAGACCGTCCTGGTCCTGGAGGCCGGCCGGAGCGACTACCCCTGGGACCTGTTCATCCAGATGCCCGCGGCGCTCACCTTCCCCAGCGGGAACAGGTTCTACGACTGGCGCTACCAATCCGACCCCGAGCCGCACATGCACGGACGCCGGATCGCCCACACCCGCGGCAAGGTCCTGGGCGGCTCCAGTTCCATCAACGGCATGATCTTCCAGCGTGGCAACCCCTTGGACTACGAACGCTGGGGAGCCGACGCCGGGATGGAGACCTGGGACTTCGCGCACTGCCTCCCCTACTTCAACCGCATGGAGACCGCGCTCGCCGCGGAACCGGACGATGAACTGCGCGGACACAACGGACCTTTGGTCCTGGAACGCGGTCCCGCGCGCAATCCCCTCTTCCAAGCCTTCTTCCGCGCAGCCCAACAAGCCGGTTTCGCGCGCACCAACGATGTGAACGGTTACCGGCAGGAGGGCTTCGGCCCCTTCGACCGCAATGTGCACAAGGGCCAGCGGCTCTCTGCCTCCCGGGCCTACTTGCGGCCGAACCTCAACAGGCCAAACCTCACGGTCAGGACCCGGGCGCTCGTCTCGACAATCAACTTCGAGACCACTGGTACTTCCGGAGTCAGGGCCACGGGCGTCAGCTACCGACGGAACGGCAAGACCCACAGCGTCGATGCCCAGGAAGTCGTCCTGTGCGGAGGAGCCATCAACACCCCGCAGCTGCTGCAGTTGTCCGGCGTCGGGGACTCTGCGCACCTCAAGTCCCTCGGCATCAAACCCGTAGTTGACCTGCCCGGCGTAGGCGAAAACCTGCAGGACCACCTGGAGGTCTACATCCAGCACGCCTGCACCCAGCCGGTGTCCATGCAGCCGAGCCTGAGCCTGTGGCGCTATCCGTGGATTGGCCTGCAGTGGCTGTTCGGGCGCAAGGGACCTGCGGCCACCAACCACTTCGAAGGCGGCGGCTTTGTGCGCTCCAACGAAGACGTGGCCTACCCCAACCTGATGTTCCACTTCTTGCCGGTAGCCGTCCGCTATGACGGCCAGAAGGCCGATGCCAAGCATGGCTACCAAGTGCACATCGGGCCCATGTACTCCGATGCGCGGGGCAGCCTGAAGATCACTTCCACGGATCCAACCGTCCACCCGTCCATGAAGTTCAACTACCTTTCCACGGAGCAGGACCGGCGCGAATGGGTCGAAGCCATCCGGATTTCCCGGCAGATTCTGGAGCAGTCGGCCATGGCGCCTTTCGATGGCGGTGAGCTCTCCCCCGGTCCAGCCGTCCAGACAGACGAGGAAATCCTCGACTGGGTAGCCCGCGACGCCGAAACCGCCCTGCACCCTTCCTGCACAGCCAAGATGGGCCCGGCCACCGATCCCATGGCCGTGGTGGACCCGCTCAGCATGAGGGTGCACGGCACCTCGGGCCTGCGGGTGGCCGACGCTTCGGCAATGCCCTACGTGACCAACGGCAACATCTACGCGCCGGTCATGATGCTGGCCGAGAAAGCTGCGGACTTGATCCAGGGCCGCGAACCCCTCGCTCCGATCGCCGCCGAGTTCTACCGGCACGGCAGCAGCCCGGCTCCGGACAGCCTGGAAGGCCCGTACAGCCAGCCCCAGGTCACTCCGGCAAGGAACCAAGGAGCGGCATGAACAGCCCACAACTTTCCCAGACCCACACGGTGCGCGGCAGCTACGTTGACGGCGGCTGGCGGCAGTCCGCCGGAGGAATCCGCAGCATCAGCTGCCCGGCGGACGGCACGCATGTTGCCGACGTCGCCGAGTGCACCTCGGCCGACGCCGAGGCAGCGGTGGCTAGCGCCCGGAAAGCGTTCGACGACGGCCGGTGGCCGGGCACGCCGGAACTGGAACGCGGTGCGATCCTGCTCCGCGTGGCCGAGCTGCTCCAGCGGGACAAAGCCGACTACGCCGCGGCCGAAGCCCTCGACACCGGCAAGCGACTGGTCGAGGCCGAATACGACATCGACGACGTCATCGCCTGCTTCCGCTACTACGGCAGCGTGGCAGGCACGGACGCGGGCCGCGTGATCGATACCGGCCGGCCCGGAGCCATCAGCCGAGTCGTCCATGCACCCGTGGGCGTCTGCGGCCTCATCACTCCGTGGAACTATCCGCTCCTGCAGGCTTCGTGGAAGGTTGCACCAGCGCTGTTGGCCGGGAACACCTTTGTCCTCAAGCCCAGTGAGCTGACGCCTTCGACGTCCATTCTGCTCATGGACACCCTGCGGGAAGCAGGCGTGCCCGACGGCGTCGCGAACCTCGTGACGGGAACGGGACCCGAAGTGGGGGCCGTACTTAGCTCGGATCCGCGGGTCGATCTGGTCTCCTTCACGGGCGGACTGGAAACCGGCAAGCGGATCATGGTGGCTGCGGCGGAGACGGTCAAGCGCGTGGCCCTCGAGCTCGGCGGCAAGAACCCGAATGTGGTCTTTGCCGACGCTGACCGGGAGGCCGCGATCGACAACGCCTTGACTGCCGTCTTCCTGAACTCGGGCCAGGTCTGCTCGGCCGGGGCGCGGCTCATTGTCGAAGAGTCCATTCACGAGGAGTTCGTGGCCGAGGTGGTTCGCCGTGCACGCCAGATCCGGTTGGGCGGCCCCTTCGACCAGGAGGCCCAGACCGGACCGCTGATCTCCACGGCCCACCGGGACAAGGTCCACGCCTACGTGCAGGCCGGGGTGGCGGAGGGCGCCCGGTTGCTGTGCGGTGGCTTCATTCCGGACACCCCGGAACTGGGCCGTGGCAGTTTCTACCCGCCCACCGTATTGGACGGGTGCAAGACCTCGATGCGCGTGGTCCAGGAGGAATCCTTTGGCCCCGTCATGACGGTGGAAACATTCACCACCGAGGAAGAGGCCGTCCGGCTGGCCAACGACACCGTCTACGGACTGGCCGGTGCTGTGTGGACGGCAGACGCCTCGAAGGCCCAGCGGGTCTCCGAAGCGCTGCGCCACGGGACGGTCTGGATCAACGACTACCACCCATACGTTCCGCAAGCCGAGTGGGGCGGCTTCGGACAGTCAGGCAATGGCCGCGAATTGGGGCTCGCAGGCTTGGCCGAATACCGAGAAACCAAACACATCTGGCAAAACATCAGCCCCGGGCCCAGCCATTGGTTCGAGTCGCCACAGGCAGGAGTACAGCAATGAGCAGTCCCGACATATCAGTGCGCAACCTCTGGAAGGTCTTCGGACCCGGAGGTGAGAAAATCCCCAAGAATCCCGAACTGTCCAGTTTGGCCTCCGCTGAATTGCTTGAACGCACCGGCTGCAATGCTGCCGTGCGGGACATGAACTTCGACGTCGCCAAGGGCGAGGTGTTCGTCGTCATGGGCCTGTCCGGATCAGGAAAGTCCACCCTGATCCGGTGCCTCACCCGGCTGATCGAACCGACGTCGGGAAGCGTCCTGGTGGACGGAAAAGACGTGTTGGATGCGGGAACCACCGAACTTCGGGAACTGCGCCGCAGGAAGATGTCCATGGTCTTCCAGCACTTCGGCCTCCTCCCGCACCGCACCGTGCTGGACAACGTGTCCTACGGGTTGCAGATCCGCGGGGCGTCAAAAAATGAGCGTTACGCCAAATCCCGCGAAATCATCGAACTGGTAGGCCTCAAGGGCTACGAGCAGCATTTCCCCGATCAGCTTTCCGGCGGGATGCAGCAGCGTGTCGGGCTTGGCCGCGCCTTGGCGGGCGACCCGGACACCATCCTCTTCGACGAGCCGTTTTCCGCCTTGGACCCGCTCATCCGGCGCGACATGCAGGCGGAGGTTATCCGGCTGCACAAAGAGATGGGCAAGACGATGGTGTTCGTTACCCACGACCTATCCGAAGCGCTCAAACTCGGGGACCGCATCCTGATCATGCGGAACGGCGAGACAGTCCAGTGCGGCACCGGCGATGACCTTGTCGGATCGCCGGCGGACAAGTACATTGCCGATTTCGTCTCCGAAGTACCCCGCGCGGACGTCCTGACGCTCAAATGGATCACCGATCCCGTAGGGTCCGGCACTCCCGGGGACGCGCCCGTCTTGAGCGCCGGCACGATCATCCGCGACGCCATTCCCACGGTCATGAACTCATCGTGTCCTGTGCTCGTGGAAGACTCCGGCAAGATCACCGGCCAGATCGACCGCGACAGCATCTTGTCGGTCATCCGCAGCACGGAAGTAGCGGCATGATGTCCACGCTCGTTCGCGACCGGGCCCCGGTTCAGACCAGCGCCAACACCCTCCGCCCGCCGCGCAAGCGGCTGAGTCGCCGAGTATTACTCCTGGGTGCCGCCGGCGTCCTCTGGCTCCTAGGGTTCTTGTTCCTGCACGGCACATCGACCCTCACGCTGCCGGCGTCGGAATTGACTGACCTGCACCGTTCGCTCAACCAATTCAACGCCTGGGTCGCATCGAACCGAGCAGACAATCCCGTCTTCCAGTACGTCTTCACTCCCTTCCGCTCCGCCGTCGATTCAGTCGCAAATCTGTTCACCGGCACTTTTGCCGCCAGCTCTACCGGGCTTCGCCTACCGGAAATCGGCTGGCTGGGAACTGTCGGCCTGCTCAGCTGGATCGCCTTTGCGGTCGGCAATGCCCGGGTGGGATTGCTGACGGCAGCCGCATTCACGTTCTTCGGCCTCCAGGGTCTGTTTACGGAAGCGGCTTACACCTTCGCCCTCGTCCTCACAGCCGTGCTGTTCAGCCTCCTGATCGGCATCCCGCTCGGAGTCTTGTCCGGGATCTCGGGCCGGGTTTCCCAAGTGATCACTCCGGTGCTCGACTTCATGCAAATCCTTCCCACGTTCGTCTATCTGGCTCCTTTGGCCCTCATATTCCTGATCGGTCCCGCCTCCGCGGTAATCGCCACGGTGATCTACGCGGTGCCTCCGCTCATCCGACTGACGGCACACGGAATCCGGAACATCCCGGAGAACACCAGGGAAGCCTCCGACTCCCTGGGCACCACAGGGTTGCAGCGGCTTCTGACCCTGCAACTCCCCCTGGCACGGCGCACCATCGTGATGGGGGTCAACCAAAGCACCATGGCTGCTTTGTCCATGGTCACCATCGCAGCGCTGATTGCGGCGCCGGGGCTGGGACAAGTGGTTGTCCGTGCCCTGCAATCCCTCGACGTCGGGACGGCGGTCAACGCCGGCCTGTCGATCGTCCTCTTGGCCATTGTGCTGGACCGGGTCACCACGGCTGCCAGCCGCCGGGCCGAGCCCGGGGCAGCCCGCAAGCGCCGGATATCGCGGAGAAGCAGGTACATCCTGCTCGCTGTCAGCCTCGTTGTTGTCCTTGTCATGGTCCAGCTTTCCCGGACGATGCTCTGGGCCGCAGCCTTTCCGAAGAACCTCAACTTTGGCCCGGACATCGTCAGCGGAGTCGGCGCTGCCAGCGAATGGCTGCAGACAAATCTCTCCCTGTTTACTGTGTCCTTCCGCGAGGCCCTGACCAACGGGATCCTCAACCCGTTCCAATCCCTTCTGACCGAGACCCCCTTCTACCTCCTAGTCGCGGTTGTCCTCGTGGCGGCTTACGCACTCGGTGGTTGGAAGCTGGCGCTGGTCACCGCCTCATGCCTGGCCGCGATCATTTACCTCGGCCTCTGGAGCGATGCCATGGTCACCCTGGCGAGCACCCTTGTTGCCACGGCCGTGGTCATGGTGCTGGGCATCATCTTCGGCGTGGCGATGGGCAGGTCCAACAAAGTGGACCAGATCATGCGGCCAATGCTGGATGCGGGCCAGACCATGCCTGCCTTCGTCTACTTGGTTCCATTCCTAGGCCTCTTCGGCGCAACGAGATTCACGGCCATCGTCGCCGGAATTATCTACGCAGCGCCTGTGGCCATCAAGATTACGGCCGACGGCATCGCAGCGATCTCCCCCACCGTCATGGAGGCTGCGGTATCCAGCGGGTCAACCCCGTGGCAGGTCATCACCAAGGTCCAGCTCCCCATGGCAAGGAAATCCCTGGCCCTCGCCGCAAACCAAGGCTTGATCTACGTCTTGGCCATGGTGGTCGTCGGAGCATTGGTCGGTGCAGGCGGCCTGGGGTACGACGTCGTCGCTGGCTTTGTCCAGAGCTCGCTGTTCGGCAAGGGCCTTGCCGCCGGCCTGGCCATCGTCTTCCTCGGCATCCTGCTGGACCGCATGACCCAGGCTGCGGCAGCCGACCCCGTCCGTAAAATCCGCTCAGCAAAGTCGAGCGCGCACTAGTTCCTCCCCGTTCACCGCCCCAACAAGGAGATCCCAACCATGCGTAGAACCAGACAGCTTTTGAAACGAACAATTCCCGTACTTGCCGGAACCGCTGCTGCAGCCCTCTTGCTAGCCGGCTGCGGAGGCGCTTCCGTGAACCAAGCCGCAGCCGCAGGCTCCTCGGATACGCCCTGCGGAACCGTCAATGTCGCCCTCAACGCGTGGGTCGGCTACACGGCAAACGCGGCCGTCTACAGCTATGTAGCCCAAAACAAGCTCGGTTGCACGGTAGTCCAGAAGGACCTGTCGGAGCAGATCTCCTGGCAGGGCTTTGGTTCCGGTGAAGTCGATGTCATCCTCGAGAACTGGGGTCATGCGGACCTCACGAAGCAGTACATCACGGACCAGAAAGTGGCTGTAGACGCCGGCCCGACGGGCAACGAAGGGCACATCGGCTGGTACGTGCCACCATGGATGGTCCAGAAGTACCCGGACATCCTGGACAGCAAGAACCTGAACAAGTACGCCTCACTCTTTGCTACCTCCGAATCAGGCGGCAAAGGCCAGGTCCTGGACGGCGACCCCGCCTTCGTGACCAACGACGAAGCCTTGGTCAAGAACCTCGGCCTCGACTACAAAGTGGTCTTCTCGGGCTCGGAAGCGGCTCTGATCCAGTCGTTCCGTACGGCCGAAAAGAACAAGACACCGCTGCTGGGCTACTTCTACGAACCGCAATGGTTCCTCTCCGAGGTCCCCCTCAAGAAGGTCAGCCTGCCCGCCTACACGCCGGGCTGCGATGCCGATGCCGAAAAGGTGGCCTGCGACTACCCCGATTACAAGCTGAACAAAGTGATGGCCAAGAAGTTCGCGGACAGCGGTTCTCCCGCAGCGAAACTGCTCAAGGCCTTCTCGTGGACCAACGCTGACCAGAACTCGGTCGCAACGGACATCCAAGGCGGCATGAAGCCAGACGCCGCCGCAAAGAAATGGGTGGATGCCCACCCCGATGTAGTGGCCGCCTGGCTCAAATAGTCCCTGAACCCCTCTCCCCTGAAGCTCCCCGGATCCATGGATCCGGGGAGCTTCTTTTTTGCTTTCTGGACGGAATGTTACTCATCTTCCGCAACCGTGTTGCAGTGATTGCGCCACCCAACCCAACTAGCTCACACCCATCCTCCCAGCTGGCTCGCATTCGTTGTCGTTTAGCGCCCTCAAAACGACAACAAGTGCGAGTCAGTCGCGCGGCAACCAAACACCCTTGACGGTGACGGGGAACACATCTATTCTGATGCAACAGCGTTGCGTTGAATGCAACCCCAAAATTCTTGGTGGATTCATGAAAAACGAAACATCCTCCGTGGCAGCAATCCCGGGAAGCGCTCATGCCGGATCCAAAGGCGGATCCGGCGAGCTTCCCGACGCAACAGCCACCCCGGGCGGCCCGTCAAAGCCCGCCACCAACCACACGGTCAGCAAGGACACCCGCCGCCGCGTCATCACTGCAAGCTTCATCGGCAACTTCGTCGAATGGTTCGACTACGCCGTCTACGGCTACCTTGCCGGGATTATCTCGACCGTCTTCTTCCCCGCATCGGACCGGCAGACCGCCCTGCTCGCCACGTTCGGCGTCTTTGCCGTCTCCTTCTTCGTCCGCCCACTGGGTGGATTCATCTGGGGCCACATCGGTGACCGGCTCGGACGCAAACAGGCACTCTCCCTGTCGATCGTGCTCATGTCCGTGGCAACGTTCTGCATCGCCCTGATCCCCGGCTACAACACCATCGGCGTCATGGCACCGGTCCTCCTGCTGCTCGTCCGCGTTGTCCAGGGCTTCTCGGCAGCAGGCGAATACGCAGGGGCCTCAGCCTTCCTGGTGGAATACGCACCGGCCAATCGGCGCGGACTCTATGCCGCCGTCGTACCTGCCAGTACAGCGGCGGGCCTGCTGCTCGGTTCCCTGCTGGCGGCACTGCTCAGCTCGGTGCTGAGCGCCGAGCAGCTCGGCGAATGGGGCTGGCGCCTGCCCTTCCTCCTGGCCGCCCCGATGGGCCTGATCGGCCGCTACATCCGCACCAAGCTTGAGGACACCCCGGCATTCCGCGAAATGGCCGCGAAAGACACGGCGGTTAAGGCTCCGGCCTTCGCGATGTTCAAGACGTACCGCAAGCAGTTGATCATCGCGACGGGCGCAGTGCTGCTCAACGCCGTCGGCTTCTACGTAATCCTCAGCTACATGCCGACGTACCTCTCCGAGGAGCTTCACTTCGGTGCGGCCGAATCGTTCATGGCCACGACCATTGCCCTCCTCAGCTACATCGGATTCATCTTCCTGACGGGGATCGCATCGGACAGGTTCGGCCGCAAACGCATGCTCATCACGGCTTCCGTACTGTTCGTGGTGCTGACCGTTCCGGCGTTCATGCTCCTCGACACCGGCAACTTCCTGGTCATTGTCCTGGTCCAGATCCTGCTGGGCGGCATGCTCACGCTCAACGACGGCACCCTGCCCAGCTTCCTTGCCGAGCTCTTCCCCACCAGGGTCCGCTACAGCGGGTTCGCCGTCAGCTTCAATCTTTCCAACGCCTTGTTCGGCGGCACCGCCCCGTTCATGGCAACCCTCCTCATCGGCCTGACCCACAACCAACTGGCTCCCGGCTGGTACCTCGTGGCGGCCGCCGTCATCTCCCTCATCGCGGTCCTCTTCGCTGTGGAGACTTCCAAGAAGCCCCTGCAGCAGGACTGAAACAACCCACCCATTGAAAGGAACACCACACATGACCATCACCGAGAATGAAGCCGTAAGCGACGTCACCAAGCTTGAGCGCCTCAAGGTCCTCAACAACGGAGAGAAGGTCTCCCTGACCTTCTCCGACGCAGAATTTGAGCGGCGCCTTGCCGGTCTTCGCCGGATCATGGCCGAGAAGGAACTGGACGCCGTTGTCCTGACCAGCTACCACTCCATCAAGTACTACTCCGACTTCCTGTTCACCTACTTCGGCCGTTCCTACGCCATGGTGGTCACGGCCGACGACACCGTCACGGTCACCGCCAACATCGACGCAGGAATGCCGTGGCGCCGCAGCTATGGAGACAACCTGGTCTACACGGACTGGCGCCGGGACAACTACATCTTCGGCATCCAGGAAGTACTGCGCACCCGCGGGATCAACGTCCGGCGCCTGGGTGTTGAGGACGACTCCCTTCCACTGGACAACCGCAACAAGATCCAGGCCGCCTTCTCCGGCGCGACGCTTGTGGACATTGCCCAGGCCGCCATGCGCCAGCGCATGATCAAGTCTGCCGAAGAGATCGAGGTCATCAAGCACGGTGCCCGGATCGGCGACCTTGGCGGCGAGGCGATCCGCAACGCCATCACGGCCGGAATCACCGAGTACGAGGTGGCCCTGATCGGCACCGAAGCCATGGTCCACGAGATCGCCCGGACGTTCCCGGATTCCGAGATCCGCGATACCTGGGTGTGGTTCCAGTCCGGCATCAACACGGACGGCGCCCACAACTGGGCAACCACCCGCAAGATCCAGGAACACGACATCCTGTCGCTGAACTGCTTCCCCATGACCTCGGGCTACTACACGGCCCTGGAGCGCACCCTGTTCTACGGCGAACCCGATGCCCGTTCCCTGGAACTGTGGAACATCAACGTGGACGTGCACAAGCGCGGCCTTGAGCTCATCAAGCCCGGCGCCGTCTGCAAGGACATCGCCGCGGAACTCAACGAGATCTATGTTTCGCATGGACTGCTCGCCAACCGAACCTTCGGCTACGGACACTCCTTCGGAGTCCTCTCGCACTACTACGGCCGCGAAGCCGGACTGGAGCTGCGCGAGGACATCGACACGGTCCTGGAGCCAGGAATGGTGGTTTCCATGGAACCGATGATCACGGTCCTCGACGGCCAGCCGGGTGCCGGCGGATACCGGGAACACGACATCTTGGTGGTCGGTGAAGACGGTGCCGAGAACATCACCAAGTTCCCGTTCGGCCCGGAGTACAACATCATCGGCGCCTAACACCCGCCTCCAATGGACATGCCCAGCCTTGCGCCCGAGCAGTGGACATATGACTCATATGCTCATTGCTCTAGGCCAAGGCTGGGCATGTCCCAATAAAAAGAGCCATATAGTGACCATCATGACCCCAGCAGAACCGCGTGCAGAACCGCGTGCAGAACCGCGTGCAGAACCGCGTGTAATCACGAGTGACACCCCGGCCAACGGCGATTCCAAAGGCGCTTCGGTACTTGAGAACGCCATTGCCGTGCTCCGCAGCTTCACCGCCGAGGAACCCTTGCTGGGAGTCACCGAGATCGCCGGCAGGATCGGATTGCACAAGAGCACTGTGTCCCGGATCCTGGCAACCTTCGAACAAGAACACTTGGTGGAGCGCGACCCCGAGTCCCGACGCTTCCGGCTGGGCCTGGGGATGATCGCCCTTGCCGGCCCGCTCCTTGCCGAACTGGAAGAGCGCCGGGTGGCCTATCCCGTGCTGCGCGAACTGAGCGAACGGACGGGCGAGACGAGCGCGCTCATGGTGTGGAACGGGAACGAATCCATGTGCGTTGAGCAAATCGCCAGCCGTCACCAGGTCAAGCATCTCGCCCCGTTGGGTGCCCGCTACAACGAGGCGCTCAGCTCCTCGGTGCAGGTCTTCCTTGCCGCCGAAGACGCCGACCGCGTGCGCAAGCTCCTGCGGAGCGGCTCGATCACCTTGCCCGGTCTCGACGAAGAAGCACTCGAGGCCTACCTCCTCCGGCTCCAGGAGTCCGTGAAGCGTGGCTGGGCCTTCAATTTCGGCGAAACATCCATCGAAGAAGTCGGCGTTGCCTCCCCCGTCTTTGACCACCGCGGAGACATCGTGGCCTCCGTCCTGATCCCCGCGCCCAAGTTCCGGGTCTCGCAGGACACGCTCGCCAGCCTCGGCGAGGCATGCCAAGACGCAGCCCGCAAAATCACCACGCGCCTAGGCGGCCGCGCCCCGCACTAGCCCGACATCACCCTTCGCCACACGGGGACATACCCAGTTCTGGACCCCAGAAATGGACATGCCCACTCGTGATCCACAGGACATGCCCAACCCCAAGCCCCAGCATCGGACATAACGCTCTCACTCCAAGGGACATGCCCAACCCCAAGCCCCTGCATCGGACATAACGCTCTCAATCCAAGGGACATGTCCAGCCTTGGAGTCCAGAAATGGACATATTCGCAATATGTCCAGTGCTCAGAGCCAAGGCAGGGCATGTCCTAAGTGCCGGGGGCGGGCGGGCCGGGGCGGGACGGGTTGGGAACCAAGGCCGCGGCGACCGAACGCAGTCAGCAACTAGTCCGCGACGACGGCGAGCGCTTCCTCGACGCTGTCGACCAGGAAGATCCGCCGATCCATCACTTTCCCGGCGGCGAGGCTCTGCAACATAGGCCACGCGGGATACTTGTTCTCCCAATGGTCGCGCCCCACGAGCACCATGGGCGTGACGGTTTCCGGGGCGCCGTAGAAGTTCTCGCACGCGTCCATGAAGATTTCCTGCACGGTGCCGGCGGAGCCTGGAAGGAACACGATCCCGCCGTTGCATAGCTCCAGCAAGATCGCTTCGCGCATGGAGTTGGCGAAATACTTGGCGATGTGGGTGGCGAAGAGGTTGGGCGGCTCGTGCCCGTAAAACCAGGTGGGGATGCCCAGCGACGTCGTCCCGCTCGGATAGTGCCCGACGACGGCGGCCGCCGCCCGTGCCCAGGCCGTCACCGAGGGACGGAAACCCGGCACCGAGGCGAGCGATTGCAGCGCGACGGCGAAGTCGGCGTCGGGCAGGCCGCTTAAGTAGGCACCCAAATTGGCGGCTTCCATGGCACCCGGTCCTCCCCCGGTGGCCACCGTGAAGCCGGACAGGGCCAAGAGCCTGCCCAGGCGCGCCGCGTCGTCAAAGTCCGTCGTTCCGCGTTGCGCGGCGTGCCCGCCCATGACGCCTACGATCTTGTTCCCGGCGAAGTCCCCGTTGCCCAGGAGCTCGTCCAGGGCGTCCCCGATGGCGTGGTCGTGCAGCGCGGCGGCAAGGGTGGCGTCCAGGCTGGTCCGCTGCCCCGGCATGATGCTCCATTGGTAGACCTGGGCGTCGAGTGTGGCTTCGTATTCCGTGGAGTCAATGTCCTCGTACAGTTCGGCGGCGCTGTAGAGGCTGCCCCGGTACGGGTTGAACGGCACGCCGCGCAGCTTGGGAAAGATGAGTGCGCCGCGGCTGCGCAGCGAGTCCTCCACGCCGTCGTCGAAGGTACAGCCCAGGAAGATGGCGCCTTGGGGATCCATCCTCTGCAGGTCCGCGCGTCGGCCTCGCAGGTCCAGCGACTGGGCGTGCCATCCGTGCATCGTTGCGGCACCGGAGCCCAGAAGCCGGTCGAAATGGGCCACGCTCTCAATGTCGAGCGTGCGGGGACTGGGAGTCAGTGCGCGGGACGGATTCATGGCATCAGCGTAAGCCCGCGATTCCCGTTGCGCAGGAGCCGGCCGGCCAGTGCATCATGGAGCATGCAGACTTCCGAACAGCAAAGCAGCTTAAGGCCCCGGATCGGCATACCTGTCCGCCTCAGCAGCTCCGAAAGCGCGGATGCCCGCGTCGGAGAGGCGAATGAACTTTTCGACTTCATCGTCGAACTAGTGCGCGACGCCGGTGCGGAGCCTGTACTGCTCGACGCCTCCTTCACAGACGAAGCCGGCCGGCTGGCCAACGAGCTCCGTTCCCTCAACGGGGTCCTGCTGCCCGGCGGCGGAGACCTGGATCCGCGACTCTACGGTGAAGAAGCGACTGAAGCCTGCTACGACGTCAACCCTGACCAGGATCGCTTGGACTTGGCAGTCGCCCGTGGATCGCTCGACGCCGGTTTGCCCACCCTCGGCATCTGCCGCGGCCACCAACTCCTCAACGTGGTCTACGGCGGGACGCTCATCCAGGACATGCACCCATCGTTGGTGGAGCACAACGGCCTGACCCCGGCGGAAGGTGAGCTCAGCGCCTGGGCGTGGCACGACGTCGAACTTTCACCGGGATCCAAAGTGGCCGGGCTCTATGGCTCACGGAACTCGGTGCGGATTGCTTCGGGACATCACCAGGCCGTGGCACGGGTAGGCGATGGCTTGGCGGTGACGGCGGTCGCGGAGGACGGGACCGTGGAAGCCCTCGAGGACCCACAAAGATGGGTGGCATCGGTGCAATGGCATCCCGAGGCCTCGCAGCTGCCCGACGAAGAACGGCTCGCCCCGTTCAAGGCTTTCGTGGAGGTCTGCAGGACGCTGCGTCCCGTGGGGTGATTGTGCGGCACCTATCGGGACGCCAACGGCAATTGCCCGCTCCGGTGAACCTGACGGCTTCGGAATTCGTCTCATCAATGTGGCAAGCACATTGCGGCCACCGGACACGAGAAGCGGGGAACCAATCATGAGGAACCACCCCAAGGCCATGATGGTCATCGTTGCGGCGGCTGCCCTGATCGCCGTGAGCGGTTGCGGGTCGTCCGGAACCGGCGGTTATGGCACGTCATCGAGCCCACCTTCCGCCGCGTCCTCCGGCGCTCCGCAATCCCCATCGCTCACCATCACCATCAAGGACTTCGGCTATCAAGGACCCGTCTCGGTCAGCCCGGGCGCCAAAATCACCGTGAAGAACGAGGACACACAGGCCCACACGGTCACCTCAGACGATGGCAAGGCCTTCGACGCCGCCGTCGACGGCGGGGGCGGAACAACCCAGTTCACGGCGCCCAAAACACCGGGCAGCTACCCCTACCACTGCGCGTACCACTCCAATATGCACGGAAGCCTGGTCGTGAAATGAGCACAGCGAAATGAGCACGCGTGAAGCGGCCCGCCGCAAGCCGATGAACCGCAGACCCAAGGACATCCTGCTGCGACTGCTCGTGGCGGCAGCCCTCGTCATCGACGCTGTGGTGCACTTCGATCTTGCCGCCGGCTACCAGCTGGGTGCCCCTGGCGGAATCGGAGAAGGCAACCTGTTCCGTCTTGAGGCCGCGGCCGCAATCCTCGTCGCCTTGTATGTCCTGGTCCGAGGCAGTCGGCCGGCTTACGCCGCTGCGGTGGTGATCGCTGGAAGCGCCTTCATAGCGGTCCTCCTCTACCGATATGTGGACATACCGGCCATAGGTCCGATCCCTTCCATGTACGAGCCCGTATGGTTTTTCGAGAAGTCCCTCAGCGCAGTTGCCGAGGGAGTGGGTGCCGTCCTGGCGGCCGTCGGTTACCTCAGGCAACGCGGCCGCGCCCGCCGACCCCGCCGCTGAAGGCACGCCGCCGCTGAAGGCACGCTGAAGGCGCCCGACGCCGGAAACCCGGCCCCGCCGCTGAGGCATATGGTTCTGATGTCTGGACATGTCCCAAACAAGGGCTCTGAAACGGCACAATAAACACGCCTCCGGCACCCTTGACCCGTGCATTGCTCCTGCTATCATCAGTAAAGCAGTATGTCCTATCAAGCGAACATGAACGGACATGCTTGCAACTTCCGGGACAGTCCCGGAATGCGAGGGAGCATGCAATGGCGAATCAACTTGGCCTCACAATCGACCGTTCTTCCCCTGTGCCTTTGTATCACCAGGTGGTCCAGGGCATCGAGGCCGCCATCCACAGCGGAGTGCTGGAGCCCGGCAGCCGTTTGGACAACGAAATCGACCTCGCCGCCCAGCTCAACCTGTCCCGGCCCACCATGCGCAAGGCCATGGACGAACTCGTCCGCTCGGGCCTGCTGGTCCGGAAACGCGGCGTCGGCACCCAGGTAGTGTCGAGCCAGGTCCGCCGGCCCCTGGAGCTCTCCAGCCTCTATGACGACCTGACCAACAACGGCAAGAAGCCCACAACGCAGGTCCTCAGCTTCTCGCACATGGAAGCCGACGCAGCCACGCTGACCGCCCTCCAGCTTCCGGCCGGTTCAAAGGTCTATCACTTCACCCGCCTGCGCAAAGTGGGCGGTAAGCCGCTGGCGCTCATGGAGAACTGGGTCCGCGACGACATCACCACCATGGACGAGTCCATGCTCCAGGCAGAGGGCCTCTACGCCATCCTCCGCCGCGGCGGAGTCAACTTCCGCCTCGCCTCGCAGCGGATCGGCGCCATGATCGCCAACGACTACCAGGCACCGCTCTTGGAGGCAGAAGTCGGCTCGGCTTTGGTCACCATGGAGCGCACCGCCGTCGACGACACCGGACGCATGGTCGAGACCGGCCACCACGTGTACCGGGCCGATTCCTACAGCTTCGAAATGACACTCGTACAGCGCTAACGCAAGGACATAACTTCATGGCCAACTGGGTCTATCCATTGGGAACCGCCAACGACGGCGATTGGGACATCTCGCTCGGAACCTCCGATTCCGCGTTGACTGTGGATGGTTGGGCCCACACGGGCCTCAAGGTCGCCACGCTCGCCGCGGGCGCCGCCGTCGAGCTCCCCGCCGCAGCTGAAGAGCGGATCATTGTGCCGCTCAACGGCGCCTTTACAGTGACGGTCGACGACGTCGAGTATCCCCTTGCGGGGCGGGCGTCGGTTTTCCATGGCCCCAGCGATGTCCTGTATTCCGGCACGAATGTTGCAGTCACCATCAGTTCGCCCGACGGCGGCCGCGTCGCCGTCGCGACTGCGCCGGCCAACGCGTCGCACCCCACCAGGCTAGTGACCGCGGCGGAAACCCCGGTTGAGCTGCGCGGAGCGGGCAATTGCTCGCGCCAGGTCCACAACTTCGGCACTCCTGCCGCCCTCGAGGCCGACCGTTTCATCGTCTGCGAAGTACTCACCCCCGCGGGCAACTGGTCCTCCTATCCCCCGCACAAGCATGACGAGGAAAAGGACGGCGAAACGCAGCTCGAGGAGATCTACTACTTCGAGACCCGGGTGGCCGAAGGCTCCGGTGCCCCTGCTGACACCGATGCTATCGGCTACCAGCGTGTCTACGCTTCCGATGACCGTCCGATCGATGTGGCCGCGGAGGTTCGCACGGGCGACGTCGTTCTTGTTCCGTATGGCTGGCACGGCCCCGCCATGGCAGCTCCCGGCTACGACTTGTACTACCTGAACGTCATGGCCGGCCCGGGACCCGTGCGCGAATGGCTCATCAGCGACGACCCCCACCACGGGTGGGTGCGGCAGAGCTGGGACGGACAGGACATCGACCCCCGCCTGCCGTTCGGCCGCTGACGTGTGACTGTCACCGCGAAGGGCAGCTTTTCGCAGCAAACTGGTTACAGCTCCTGATCGGTGGAACTTAGAAGTCTGGTCGCAGTTGTCGATCTGCGCGTCTGGGGCGCGTCGTATATGTGAGGGTCCGAATGGAAGGGCCCACTCATACGACGAAAGGAACAGACCAATGTCGAAGAACGAGCCCACCAACGCCCAGTCCGAGGTGACCGACGAGATCCGCAGCCTCTTCGGCGAGATCTACGCCGCATGGGCAGACAATGATGCGGATGCTTTCGTGGCACCGTATCGGGACGATGCCACGGTGGTGATGCCACGAACGTATCACCGTGACAAGGAGGAGATCCGGAGCTCCATGGCTGCCGGGTTCCAGGGTCCGCTCAAAGGTTCCCAGGCGGTCGATGAACCTCTCAGCATCCGGGTTATCGGCGGCCACACGGCGATCGTGGTCAGCAAGGCAGGCATTCTCACGGCGGGAGAGGCCCAGCTCCCGATCGACCGCGAAGTCATTGCCACATGGGTCTTGGTTCGACAGGATGGGCGTTGGCTCGTCGCTTCATATGCCAATGCGCCCGCCCACTGAAGACGCGTCGAGGAGCCGATTCCGCAAAGTGTTCGGCGTCGATTCGGTGAAAGCTCAAACCAAGGGTCAGACGAAAGGAGTACATAATGTCAAAGTATTTGGTCCTGATCTTTCAGGATGAAGTGACGACGAAAGAAGTCGCGGGCGAGACGATCAGCGCCGACTACCAAGCGTTCATGCAGCGCCGCGGGGGGTCTTTGCTTGGCGGGGCCGCACTCGAGCCGGCGGAGACAGCGACATCCATCCGGCGCGACGGGTCCGGCGGATTCTCGGTGACCGACGGTCCCTTCGCCGAGTCGAAGGAGACACTGGGCGGCTACTACCTGATCGAGGCCGCCGACCTCGACGAGGCGCTGGAGATCGCCAAGGAGGTTCCCGCCGGGGTCGGGGTCGAGGTTCGGCCCGTGCGAGTGGCGAGCTGATGCCGCCGGCCGCCAGCTCGGAAGTCGCTGCTGCGGTTGCGGAGGCGCACCGTCGTGAGTGGGCGTTCGTGTTGGCGGCCACCGTGCGCATCGCCGGTGATATCGACACAGCGGAAGAAGCCGTCCAAGATGCGTACGCCAGCGCATTGTCGACGTGGGGTACGCGTGGCATCCCGGAGAACCCTGGAGCGTGGCTCACAGTGACCGCGCGGCGACGAGCCGTGGACATGCACCGACGCGCCGCGACAGCAGAGCGGGCGCTCCCCAAACTTTTCAACCCGGAGGTGCATTTACTCGACGAGCCGGGCAGCGACACGGAAGACATATCCGATGACCGGCTGCGGTTGATCTTCACGTGCTGCCACCCCGCCCTCGCACCTGACGCCCAGGTCGCTTTGACGCTGCGGCTTCTGTGCGGGCTGTCCACGGCCGATGTCGCGCGGGCGTTTCTGCTCCCGGAGGCGACGATGGCGGCGCGGATTACCCGGGCGAAAAAGAAGATCGGGACCGCGCACATCCCGTACCGCGTGCCGGCCGCGTCCGAGCTGCGCGAGCGTGTCGACGGCGTGCTGTCGGTTGTCTACCTGGTGTACACGACCGGGCACACCTCCCCATCAGGAGCGAACCTGATGCGGCGAGATCTCGCCGAGCGCGGCCATGAGCTGGCGAGAATGCTGCGCGTCCTGCTTCCCGGCGACCGCGACGTCGCCGGGCTTCTCGCGCTCGTGCTACTCACCGACGCCCGCAGCGGCGCCCGGCTCGATGAGCACCGTGAGCTCGTGCTGATGGAGAACCAGGACCGATCGAAATGGGACCGGGCGGCCATCGATGAGGGGGTGGCGCTCCTGCGCGAGGCTTTGAGCCTACGGCCACCCGGCCGCTTCGCCCTCATGGCGGCGATCGCGGCCGTGCATGACGAGAGCAAGTCGTGGTCCGACACTGACTGGCAGGAGATCCTGGGTCTCTACGACCTGCTCATGGAGACGTGGTCCTCTCCGGTCGTCAAACTTAACCGGGCCATAGCCCTCGGCTTCGCGGTGGGTTACGCGGAAGGTTTGGCTGAACTGGATGCACTCGGAGCAGATCCGCGACTCGCCCGATACCCGTATCTTGCCGCCGCTCGCGCCGACTTCCTGACCCGGCTGGGCCGTTTCGACGAGGCCCGGGTCGCCTTTGAAGAGGCGCTAATACTTACCGAGAATGACGCCGAACGAAGCTACCTCCGGACCCGCCTGAGCGAACTAACGGGTTGAATCCGACGTGACGGCGCCGCTGTTTGGCTCGCGTAGCCGCCTTTTGGCCACTGCTACTTTTGGCTACCGCTAACTGTGAACAGCGAGGGCCACCTTGACCGGGACCCCGCTTGCCAGCGACTCCTGCGCGGCATCCGCCACGCGGGAAGCCGCGACGGCGTCTTCCGGGGTGCATGGGTTCTCCCGTTGGCCCAGGACCAGCTCAACGAAGGCCGCCATTTCCGAGCGGTAGGCCTGGTCAAAGCGTTCGGCGAAGGTCTTGTGGGGTTCTCCGGACGGGAAGGCGATCCCGGCCTCGGCTGATTCCATGGCTGTCTTGTCGTCCAGGCCAACCATGACGGAATGCTTGGAGCCCTGGATTTCAAGGCGGACGTCGTGCCCTGCACCGTTGTAACGGGTTGCCGACACTGTGCCGACCGTCCCGTCGTCGAAGGTGATCAACGCAAGCGCGGTGTCCACATCGCCCACTTCGCCGATGGCGGGATCGCCGTTGTTGGAACCCTTTGCATAGACCTCCACGATTTCGCGGCCGGTCAGCCAGCGCAGGATGTCGAAGTCGTGGACGGAACAATCGCGGAACAGCCCGCCGGACGTTGCCAGGAACTCCACGGGCGGCGGCGCCATGTCGCAGGTCACGGCGCGCAGCGAGTGGATCCAGCCGAGCTCGCCGGCTTGGTAGGCGCGCTTGGCCTCGAGATAGCCGGCATCGAAGCGACGCTGGTGGCCGATCTGCACCACTCCGTCGTTGGCACGGATATGTTCCAGAACAGGCAGGGAATCGGCCACATTCATGGCCACAGGCTTCTCGCAGAACACCGGGATACCGGCGTTCACTCCCGCGCGGATCAGTTCCGGGTGCGTGCCAGTGCCGGTCGCGATGACCAGTCCATCCACTCCGGAGGCGATCAAAGCCTCTACCGTCGGCAGGAATTGAGCGCGGAGACCGGCTGCCACCTTGCGGGCGTGGTCTTCGGCGACGTCCGTCAGCCGCAACTCCACGTTGATGCCCTGCGCATTCAGTTCCCCGTTGAGGGCGGCGATGTTGTTGGCGTGCATCACGCCGATCCGCCCTACTCCAACCAGCCCGAGAACGACGTCCTTCATAGTGCTACCTCCGTTGAAAAAGCTGAGCTGTTCCCGGACTCTCCGGCCTCAAGCGTGAACGCCTTACGGAACGCCTCAAGCGCCTCCATGTCGTCTCCGCTGGCCCATGCCTCCATGCCCACGGTCCCTTCATAGCCCGCAGCCACGAGCGCCCGGGCCACAGCCGAGTAGTTGATCTCACCGGTACCGGGCTCGCAGCGGCCGGGGACGTCGGCCACTTGGATCTCGCCGATGTGCGGCAAGGCGGTGCGGACCAGCTCAATGAGGTTCCCCTCCCCCAATTGTGCGTGGTACAGGTCCAGCATCATCTTCACGTTGGGGTGTCCGGCGGCCTCCACCAGCGCCAAAGTGTCTTTTGCCCGCGCCATCGGAATACCCGGGTGATCCAGCACGGTGTTGAGATTTTCCAGGCAGAACGTCACTCCGTTCTTTTCCCCGAGCGCGCCAAGGCGCTCCAAGGTCCGGGCACCCGTAATCCACATGCTGCCGTTGGACCGGTAGACGGGACGGGCTGCTTTGCCGTCGATCAGCTCCGCCGAGTGAACCACCATGCGGCTGACGCCGAGTTCCAAAGCGGTCGGAATCAGCGTCTCAGCCGTTCTCACCACGTCATCGGCGGTGTCAGGGTCAACCAGGCTCCCGGAGGTGTACCCGGTCATGGATGAAAAGACCGCGCCGCTCGCCTTGAGTGCCGCAATGTCCTTGCTCCTGGAGTCCCAGAGTTCGACGTCAAATCCGGCCTCATGGATCCGACGTACACGTTCGGTGAACGGCAGTTCCGTGAAGACCATTTCCGCACAAACGGCCAGCCGCATCAGACACCGGCCTTGCTGTCGCTCGACACGGCGGGTACGGCCACCGGGGCGCCTTGCTGGACCGACTCGATGCAGGCCAAAGCCATCGCGAGGGCGCGGCGCGCGTCTGCGGCTCCCGGGGTGAGGGTGAAACCGCCCGACGGCGGCTGCGTGCCATCGCGGCGCGCGCGGACTGCCGCCGCGAAGTCCACGAGTTCATCGGTGTAGGCATCGCGGAACAGCTCAACGTTGAGCCTCGGAGTTTCGGCGGAGAGTCCATCTGCCGTGTACCTCAGGGCAGCCGTTTCAGTGGGCCGTCCGGCCTGGACCATGCCCTTGGAGCCGAAGACTTCGCCCCTGACGTCGTAGCCGTAAAGGGCGCTGAAGTTGGCTTCCGCCACTGCCAGGGCGCCATTGCTGTAGCGGATGGTGACCACGGCGGTGTCCAGGAATCCCTGGTCACGCAGGCTCGGTTCCACCAGGGCGTCCGCGACCGCGTACACCTCGACCGGCTCGGCACCTTCGTTGAACCAGTTCAGGGTGTCGAAGTCGTGGATGAGGGTTTCCAGGAAGATCGTCCAGGCCGGAATCCTGGCTGCGTGTCCGATGCTCCCGGTGCCCGGGTCCCTCGTCAACGAGCGCAGAAGCTGCGGTTCCCCCACAATTCCTTCGGCCAGGTCCTTCTTGGCGGCCTGGAAGTCGGTGGCGTAGCGGCGGTTGAATCCGATCTGAAAATGTACCCCTGCCGCTTCGACGGCGAGGAGCGCGGCGTCGAGCTCTTCGAGGCTCTGGGCCGCAGGCTTCTCGCAAAACACGTGCTTGCCGGCGGCCGCGGCCTGGGCGATCAGGGAAGCGTGGAAGCGTGCCGGGCTGGCAATGATCACGGCGTCGATGTCCGGATCGGCCATGATGTCCGCGGCGTCCGCGGTGACCTTGGCCGTACCAAGCTGGGCAGCCACGGACGCTGCAGAGTCCACGTTGGGATCGGCGACCGCGGCCAGGACCGCACCGGGAACCCTACGGGCTATGCTTTCGCCGTGGAACGCTCCCATCCAGCCGGAGCCTATGAGGCCAAGCCGCACAGGCGTGGGGAGTCCGGCTGAATGCTGTTCGATGTAGGCCATGGGCCCGTCCTTTCGATAGTCAGTACAACAATTGCTCAGGCGGGCGCGTTGCTTTCGCCCGGAAATTCAATGCCCACCTGGCGGCGGATCTCATCGGCAACGTCCATCGTCCGGATGGAGGAGGCCAGCGGCCGTTGTTGGGTTTCCGTCTCGCCGGCGGCGACGGCGCGGGCGACCGCTGCGGCTTCGCAGTGCAAGCCTTCCAAATGCCCGCCTGCTGCCTCATTGTGGCGAAGTCGCGTACCGTCCGGGAACCGGATCTCGAAACCGCCGGGCATGTTGAAGGGGCCATCGATGGTCAACGTGGCCTCGGAGCCAACGATCGTTGCCGCCGTGGGAGTGAAATTATGCAGGTGCGTATTCATCACGGCCTGGCTTCCGCCCGGAAATTGCATGATGGCGGAGAGCTGGGCGTTGACACCCGATTCGTGGGGCTGGCCGAAAGCGCTCAAGCGTTCCGGTGCACCCAGGACTTCGGTGATGAGGGCCAGCGGGTAGGTGCCCAGGTCCAACAAAGGCCCACCAGCCAGCGCGGTGTCGAAGATGCGGTGGCTGCGTTCGAAGTGCTCGCCGTATTCCGCCAGGACCGTTGTCACGGTACCCAGCATCCCGGCGTCGAGCACTTGCCGGATCACGTCGAACTTCGGAAGGAAGAAGCTCCACATGGCCTCCGAGGCGAAAACGCCTGCTGCCTTGGCCCGCGCGGCGATGTCCCGGGCCTGCGCAGCATTCAGGCCGATCGGTTTCTCAATCAGGACGTGTTTGCCGGCGTCGATGGCGAGCACGGCAGCCCCGTGGTGGAAGTTGTGTGGCGTGCATACGTACACGATGTCTATGTCAGGAGCCGCAGCCAGCTCTTCGTAGCTCCCATAGGCGGCGGGCACGCCCAAGGCATCCGCGAACGCTTTGGACCGGTCCAAAGAGCGGGAGCCAACGGCGGCAATCACTTGCGTTGAATAGGCCTGGACCGACTCGGTGAAGCGTTCGGCAATCCACCCCGGGCCCATGATCCCCCAGCGCAATGCGGGAGCGTCTCGGGAATCCGGCACCCGGGACACCGGCAGGCCGGATGAAACCATCAGTAGACCACCTTCGTGTAGGCTCCGTCGCTGTGGAGCGAACGGATCATGGCTTGTGCGAGCTGCGACGCGCGCAGGCCGTCCTCACCTGTGGCGAGCGGCGCAGGCTCTCCCTTTTCGAGGGCTGAAATCCAGGCCTGAAGTTGCAAGCGGTAAGCGTCGGCAAAGCGTGGACGCCAGTCGGCAGGGATTTCGGAACTGCGCTTCCCTTCCTGGCGGACGTCGAGGGCGGCCGGTTCCGGGAGTGCCGCGGTGCCGAACTCCGACACGACCTCGCACCGGGTGGTGTAGCCGTACTGCGCGTTGAGGAAGAGTTCAAGGGTCGCCAGGGTGCCGTCGGCCGCGCGCAGGAGCATGAAGGCTGGATCCCGCAGGTCACCGGTACTGTGCCGGGAACTCCGCCCCGCTTGCCAGGACACCTCGGTGATAGGCGAATCCAGCAGCCAGGGGATGATGTCGAGCTCGTGGATGGCGGAATTGGTGATGGCGGATTCCGAGCTCGCGCCAGGTCCCGCGGATACGGTCCGGCTAGTGCAGTGGACCTGCAAAGGCTCGCCTTGCGTGCGTGCCCGGGTGGCTTCGCGCAGGGCGACATAGCCGGGATCGAAACGCCTCATGAAGCCCATCGACAACAGCCGGGCACCCGTTGCGGCCAGGAGGTCGGCTTCGGCCTCCACTACTTCCCGGCTTTCCAGGAGCGTGGGCGCCAGCGGCTTTTCGCACAGTACAGGGGTCATCGCTTCGAAGCATTCCAGCACCAGTCCGGCATGGGTGGAGTCATGGGAAGCGACGACGACGGCGTCAACCTCGCTGGAGTTGATCAGCTCGGAAGGATCCGTGGTGATCCGAGCGGACGGCGGCGCCGCGGCTGCCGCTCGTCCGGCGTCGAGGTCTGCCACGAAGGTGACTTCGGCCCCGCTGATGGTGGTGGAAAGGTTCCTGATGTGGTCTGCGCCCATAACACCGGCGCCGATAACGCCAACCCGGATCGGCATGCTGTCTTCCCGTCTACTACTTCGTGCACATTCCTGCGGTGGCATGGCGAGCGGGGGCCCATCCGGTTTTCCGGCGGACCCCCGTCTCCGTCCGCGCTGTCTCCCGGCGCGCTAGGCGTGCCGCGGGCTGCTTTCCTTTGAATCGTCAGCAGCGCCGGCGACGTCAGTAACGTCAGTGACTTCGGATACCCCGGCGACTTCGGCTTGGACTTCCCTGAGGGCTTGGGTGTGTCCGCCGAGTTGTTCGAGTTCGTGGGCGAGTTCGGCCAGTTCCGCGCCGCCGGCCATCTGGGCGGTGAGTTCGTCCAGGGTGATGTCCTTCTTGTCGTAGTAGCCGATCGACTTGCCGCGCTTGAGCAGCAGGAACCGGTCCCCGACGGGGAAGGCGTGGTGCGGGTTGTGGGTGATGAAGATGACGCCCAGCCCGCGGTCGCGGGCCTGCAGGATGTAGCGGAGCACGACGCCGGACTGCTTCACGCCCAGCGCGGCGGTCGGTTCGTCCAGGATCAGCACCTTCGCCCCGAAATACACGGCCCTCGCGATCGCGACGCATTGGCGTTCACCGCCGGAGAGCTGGCCGATGGGCTGTTCCACATCGCGCAGGTCGATGCCCATCGCTGCGAGTTCCTTGAGGGTGATGTCCTTCATTTTCTGGACATCCATGGACTTGAACGGGCCGAACCCGGTGGTCAGTTCCGAGCCGAGGAAGAAGTTGCGCCAGATCGGCATCAACGGCACCACGGCCAGGTCCTGGTAGACGGTGGCGATGCCGGCGTCCAGGGCGTCGCGGGGCGAGTTGAACTTCCGTTCATCGCCCATGACGTGCAGCACGCCTTCGTCGTGCTGGTGCAGGCCGGCGATGATCTTGATCAGCGTGGACTTGCCCGCGCCGTTGTCGCCCAGCACGCAGGTGACGCGGCCGTTGTCCACGGCCATCGTCACATCGCGCAGGGCGATGATGTTCCCGTAGTGCTTGCCCACCCCGTCCAGGGAGAGCAGGTGCACGGGGGTGTGGGTCAGCGGGTCCTTCTCATCCTTGAGCAGGGTCTGCTGGTCGATCTGTTTGGCATTCATTGTTTGTCCGCCCCTTCTACTTGAGCTCTGCGCGGCGTTTGACGATGAGGTTCACGATGGTGGCCAGCAGCAGCATCAGGCCCAGGAAGAACTTGAACCAGTCCGGGTTCCACTGCGCGTACACGATGCCCTTGTTCGCCATGCCGAAGATGAACGCGCCGATCGCACCACCCACGGCCGAGCCGTAGCCGCCGGTGAGCAGGCAGCCGCCGATCACCGCGGCGATGATGTAGAGGAACTCGTTGCCCACGCCCTCGCCGGACTGCACCGCGTCGAACGCGAAGAGGTTGTGCATGCCCAGGAACCAGCCGCAGAACCCGACCGCCATGAACAAACCGATCTTCGTCTTGGTCACCGGCACGCCCACGGCGCGGGCCGCGTTCGCGTCACCGCCGGCGGCGAAGATCCAGTTGCCCACCTTCGTGCGCAACAAGATCCAAGAGGCGATGAGCACAAGGATCACCCAGTACACGATCGGAATCTTGATGTCGACGCCTCCGACATTCAGATCGGATGCGAAGACTGCCCGGGCCGATGCGAAACCATCCATGGTCGCGATCGACGGCGACGACACACTGCCGCCGATGGCACGTGTGAGGGCGAGGTTGAGGCCCGTCAGCATGAGGAATGTCGCGAGCGTGACGATGAAGCTCGGCAACTTCGTCTTGACCAGGATGTAGCCGTTAACGAATCCGATCCCGAGTGAGACAACGAGCGCAAGGGCCACCCCGACCCAAACGTTCATGGAGAAATACCAGCTGAACATCGAGGCAGTAAGCGCGGACGAGATCACGGCGACACCGGCGGAAAGGTCGAACTCACCGCCAATCATCAACAGCGACACCCCCACCGCCATGATCCCGATCGTCGAGGAACCATACAACACGGTCGCAAATGCATTCGGCTGCAGGAACGTGCTGGAGACGAGGGAGAAGAAGATGAAGAGGACCACTGCTCCAACGAGGGCGCCCACCTCGGGGCGGCCCAAGAGCTTCTGGAAGGGGCTGCGCCGCCCCATCCTCTCATCGCCACGTGGCCCGGGGGCTGAAGCCGGCGCCGGCGGCAGGGTAGTTGTGCTTGCCATGGGAATAACTCCTTGTTGGTCAGGCCGCGCGGCGGTTACCCCGCCGCGCGGCCAGGTTCCTGGATCTAGCGGAGGCCCTGCTGGGCAAACTTGAGGACATCCTGTGCGTTGGACTTGTCAACGATGGCCGGCCCGGTGAGCACCGGCTGGCCGCCGCCGATCTTGAAGCCGCCGCGCTTGTTCTGCCAGATTGCGTCGATGGACATGTAGCCCTGGAGCCACGGCTGCTGGTCTACGGTGAAGAGAACCTTGCCGTCCACGATGTCCTGGGCCAGTTCGGCATTGAGGTCGAAGCTGGCAACCTTGGCCGAGCTGCTGGCGTCCGTGACGGACTTGAGCAGTGTGATGGTGATGGGGGCGCCGAGCCCGATGATGACGTCTGCGTCCTTTGTAGCCTGGAGTTTCGCCGTCGCGGTCGACTGGACCGAGGTCATGTCCTGACCGTTGACGTACAGGATCTCAGTGCCGGGCACCTTTTGCTTGACACCGGCACAGCGTGCCTCGAGTCCGACGTGGCCCTGCGCCTGGATAACGCAGACCGGGTGCTTGAAGCCCTGGGCAGCGAGCTGGGTACCAACAGCGGCACCAGCGAGCGTCTCATTCGATCCGAAGTGCGTGAATGCTCCGAGCTTCGCGGAAACGTCTTCGCCGGCGTTGAGGCTCACCACCGGAATTCCGGCATCCTCGGCCTTCTTGAGGACATCTTTGAGGGCGTCCGGGGTGGCGAGCGTGACAGCGATACCGTCAACCTTCTGGTCGATGGCCTGCTGGACGAGCTGGGACTGGCGACCGGCGTCGGGATCGTTCAGGTACTGGAGGTCGACGTTGTCCTTCGCGGCGGCTTCCTCAGCGCCCTTGCGGACGATGTCCCAGAAAGTGTCACCGGACGGTGCGTGGGTGATGAGCGCCACCTTGATCCGCGGAGTGCTCGCGGCCTGACCGCCGCCGCCGGCGGCGTTCGCGGTGTCGGCTGGCTTTCCGCCCGTGCTGGAACACGCGCTGAGAGCCATCATCGGAACGACGGCTGCCACAAGTGCCGCCTTCCGCCAGGAAAACTTCTTCACGATTTATCTCCTTTGATAGGGGTTACGGCCCTGCCACTCTGCAGGAGCTCAAAGCCCTCTACACAGATCATGGTGACTAGCCTCACAGATGTCAATACTTTGTCCTGACATTAGGATGTTTTTACGTGAGATGGTCACCCGATCCCCGCGGACACCGCAAGGTCGGGGCTACGGGACCGGTCGGGCCGTGGTACTTCGCACAACCAGGGCGGGATCAATCAAGGTGCGCTCGGGCTTGATGGTGGGGTCATCAATCCTCGCGAGCAGCCTGTGCGCAACATCAATCCCGACAAGGTCGCTGCGATTGTCCACTGAGGTGAGGTCCAGGTACCTCGACTTGGCCAACGGAGAGTTGTCATAGCCGATCACGGAAACGTCGCTCGGCACGCGAAGACCCCGGACCTTGAGAGCGGCAAAGGCACCCATGGCCATGGTGTCGTTGGCCGCGAAGATCGCCGTTGTATCCGGGTACCGCTCCAGGAGCCAGCAAGCGGCAGCGTACCCGTCCTCCTCCGAGGTACCTTTGGACTCGGCAATCAGAAGTTCGACGCCGGCCGCCTGGATTCGCCGGCGGAAACCGGCGCGCCGATGGGCTGACGCGCCGTCGGACCCTGAGAGATGGCCAATGCGGGTATGACCCAGCCCCAACAAATGCTCGGCAGCCATGCTGCCCCCGCCGTCGTCGTCGTTGGTTATCAGGTCGGCGCCGGTCGGCACCCCCTTGCGCCACCCGGCCACCACCGTAGGAACCCCGGTCCCGTGGAGCATGGACTCACTCGGTTCCGCGGCGATGACCAGCGCGTCAACATGCAGAGCCAGGAGGCCGTCCGTAGCATCCTTAATGCGGTTCTCGCCGGGCCGGGAATCGGCCAGCATGACGTGGTAGCCGAGCTCCGAAAGAACGGACTCCATCCCCCTCAGGAGGTCCACGAACCACAGGTTCCGGTAGTCGTCGATCACCAGGCCGATGCTCTTGGTCCGATTGCTCGCCAACGCAGTCGCGGCACGGCTGGGACGGTAGCCGAGCTCCCCCATGGCCGCCTGGACGGCCTGGCGGCGCTTGTCACTGACTCTTTCCGGCGACTGGAGGACCAAGGACACCAACGATGGCGAAACGCCGGCATGTTTGGCAACGTCATAGATGGTCGGGCGGCGGGTTTTGGGACTTGTCGCACTCACGATTCCGGGAACCTTTCTACTCTCTTGTCAAGGGTATTCGCGGGACATTGACAGGACATACTCACATGATTAGGATTTGAGTCCAGTGCTAAATTGTAGCGCTCCAAAATGCCGCAAGGGGTGTTCGGCACCCAGGCTTAATTTCGAAGGAGAAATCAATGGCTGAGAGCCTAGGGGTCGCCGTCATCGGCGCAGGAATGGCCGGCAAGGCACACGCGGCGGCCTACCGCACAGCGTCCGCCCTTTACAGCCCCGTGCTTCCGCCGGTGCGCCTCGTGTCGATCGGCGATGTGAACGCAGAGTTCGGATCCCTCGCTGCCCGCCGATTCGGCTATGAACGCAATGACACTTCATGGCAAGCGATCGCAGAAGCGGACGACATCGACGTCGTGAGTGTCGTCATCGCGAATTCCCTCCACCGCGAGGTGGTCGAGGGTCTCCTGGCCGCAGGCAAGCACGTCCTCTGCGAGAAGCCGCTGAGCGACTCGATCGAGGACGCCCGTGCCATGGCGGAGGCCGCCCGCAACGCTTCAAGCATCGCGCGGATCGGCTTTACGTTCCGTCGCACGCCCGGCATTGCCCACATCCGCGATCTGATCCGCACCGGCGTCCTCGGCAAAGTGCTGCACTTCAGCGGCCGCTACTGGACCGACTACGGCTTCAGCCCGTCGGCTCCCATGAGCTGGCGCTACAAGGGCGGCCCGGGTTCCGGCGCACTGGCCGACGTCGGAAGCCACCTGGCCTACGTTTCCGAATTCCTCTGCGGCGACATCAAGTCCATCAGCGGCGGCCGCCTCAGCACCGTCATCGACAAGCGCCCCTTGCCGCTCGCCGCCGTCATGGGCCACGACCACGCCGCCGTCAGTGACACCTTTGAGGCCGTGGAGAACGACGACTACGCAGCCTTCAACGCCGAGTTCGAGAACGGCGCCGGCAGCTTCGAAGTCTCCCGCGTTGCCGCCGGCCACGCCAACAGCCTCAACTTCGAGGTGTTCTGCGAGAACGGTGCGGCCAAGTTCGACCAGCGCCGCCCCTCCGAAATCCAGCTGTTCCTCAACGATGGCTCGGGCAACGAGAACGGCTACCGCCAGGTCATCCTCGGCCCGGGCCACCCCTACATCGCCGGTGGCCTCGCCATGGACGCCCCCGAAGTGGGCTTCGGCCAAAACGACGCCTTCGGCTACCAGGCCCGGGCGTTCCTCGAAGAGGTTGCTGGTTTGCCGGAATCCGAGTCCCTTCCCCGCTGCGCCACGTTCGACGAAGGCGTCCGCAACATGGAACTGCTCGGCGCTGTCACGGAATCCGCACTCAACAACGGAAAGACCATCACGCTATGAAACTCGGCGTCTACAACGCAATCCTGCACGACAGGCCGCTTCCCGAGGCCCTCAAGGTCATCGCGGACCTGGGTCTAACGGGCATCGAGATCAACACCGGCGGCTTCCTGCCTGCCGTCCACGTTCCCACCTTCGACGACATTCTGGTTTCGGATGCAGCGCGAGACGACTACCTGGGCATCTTCGAGGGGACCGGCGTCGCGATTGCAGGCCTGAACTGCAACGGCAACCCCTTGCACCCGAAGCGCGAGATCGGCGAGAAGCACGCCGAGGACATCCGGCGCTCCATCCGGCTCGCAGAGCGCCTCGGCCAGAACCGGGTAGTGACGATGTCCGGGCTGCCTGGTGGGGAACCGGGCGCGACCGTGACGAACTGGATCGTGAACGCGTGGAATTCGGCGGCGCTGGACGTCCTCGACTACCAATGGGACATCGCGGCGAAGTTCTGGCGCGAGACAGACCGCCTGGCCGCAGACCATGGCGTCAAGGTGGCCCTCGAACTGCACCCGCAGAACATCGTGTTCAACACTGCCGACGTGCACAAGCTCATCGAGCTCACGGGAGCCACCCACGTGGGCGTTGAACTGGACGCATCGCACTTGTTCTGGCAGCAGATGGATCCCGTCGCGGTGGTCCGCGAACTCGGCCCGCTGGTTTTCCAGGCAGCCGCGAAAGACGTCCGTGTCAACACCGCGAACGCCGCTCTCTACGGAGTCCTCGACAACAGCTTCCGCCGGCTCTCGCCGGAGGAAAACCGCACCAACCTCGGCGGCGACGAGTGGGCCAACGAGTGGCCCAAGAACTCCGCGTGGGACTTCGTTGCCCTCGGACGCGGCCACGACACCGCCTTTTGGACCGAGTTCCTGCGCGCCTTGCACGAAGCGGATCCGGGCATGCTCGTCAACATCGAGCACGAAGACACCTCACTCGGCCGGATCGAAGGTCTCGAGGTCGCCGCCAAAGTCCTGCGGGACGCCGACGCGGCACTCTCCGAATCGCTGAACGTGACGGCTTAGCCAGCACATCGAACCACAGACGAGGGCCTCATCCGAAAAGCCGGATGAGGCCCTCCTCGCTGGCCCGTAGGGCTTTCCGTTCCCGCCCTTGGTATGCTGGATGATGAATCCATAAAATAGTCAAGCAACGGTTTGTGCTGACGGGCAGGGAGCAGTCATGGAAGAGTTCGCCGATTTCCGGGCACCGCTGTACGAGGTGAAGGCCAATCTGTTCAAGGGGCTGGCCCACCCGGTCAGGATCCGGGTCCTCGAGCTGCTGTCGGCGGCGCCCGAGGTGTCGGTGACGGAGCTTCTGGCCGCAACGGGCCTGGAGGCCTCGCACCTGTCCCAGCATCTGTCGGTGCTGCGCCGGTATCACCTCGTCAAGGGAGAACGACGGGCGCTGCAGATGTTCTACACCTTGGCGTACCCGCAGGTCGCGGAACTCCTCTCCGTGGCGAGACTGTTGCTCAACGACATGCTGCACACCACCCGGGCGCAGCTTGAGTCCTCGGAAACGACAGCAGCACCCGCGCCGGCCGCAGCGGCCAGCAGACTGTGAAGATCCTGGTTGCGGCCCGGGCCTTCCTGCCCGTGCGGCAGGATTACGCGCTGTTGCCGCGTACCTGGAAAGGAGACCTGGTTGCCGGGGTCACCGTCGGCATCGTCGCGTTGCCGCTGGCCCTGGCGTTCGGTGTCAGCTCCGGCGCGGGCGCGGCCAGCGGGCTGATCACCGCCGTGATCGCCGGCGTGATCGCGGCCGTTTTCGGTGGTTCCAATATCCAGGTCTCCGGACCCACCGGCGCCATGGTCGTGGTCCTGGGTCCGGTCATCGCCGCCCACGGGATCGGTGCACTGGCCGCAGTCTCGGTCCTTGCCGGGGTGATCGTGGTGGCCGCCGGGTTGCTCAAACTCGGGCGGGTCGTGACGCTCCTGCCCTGGCCCGTGATCGAGGGCTTCACCGTCGGAATCGCGGTCATCATCTTCCTTCAGCAGGTCCCGGCCGCGTTCGGCACCAAGCCCGGGCCCAGCAGCAACGCCGTCATCTCGGCCATCCAGGCCATCGGCACCGTGTCCCCAGCCTCGGTTCTTGCCCCGGTTGGCCTAGTGGCCCTGGTGGCGGTGATCATGGTTGCCTCACCGCGGATCCATCCCCGGATCCCGGGCTCGCTCATCGCGATCATCATCGCCACTGTGGCCGCGCAGTTCCTCGACCTGCCCGTGACCCGGATCGGAGCCCTGCCCGATTCCCTGCCGGCCCCGCTGATGCCCTCCCTGGACCTGGCGACGATCACCGCGCTGGCCGGGTCCGCGGCCACGATCGCGGCCCTGGCCGCGATCGAGTCGCTGCTCTCCGCACGGGTCGGGGCGTCGATCTCCGATACCGGTCCCTACGACGCGGACCGTGAACTCCTGGGCCAAGGCCTCGCGTCCGTCGCGTCCGGATTCTTCGGCGGTATGCCGGCCACAGGAGCCATCGCCCGCACCGCGGTAAACATTCGCTCGGGCGGCCGGACACGCCTCGCCGCCATCACCCACGCGCTGGTCCTGCTGGCCGTGGTGTACCTGGCCACCGGCCCGGTTTCCCGCATCCCCCTTGCCGCGCTGGCCGGGGTGCTGATGGTCACCGCGACACGCATGGTCTCCCTCAAGACGTTGCGCAGCGTGATCGGATCAACCCGCGCCGACACGGTCGTGTTCTTCGTCACCGCACTGATCACCGTGTCCTTCGACCTGATCGAGGCCGTGGAAATCGGGATCGGCGTCGCCGCCTTCTTCGCCCTGCGCGCCCTGGTCCGCTCCAGCGGCGTGCACCGGGAGGAGATCCCCGGCCCGGTCCACGAAGGGGACGAGCACATCGCCGTGTTCCGGCTCGACGGGGCACTGTTCTTCGCCGCCGCCGAGCGCGTCCTGGAGCGGGTCAGCGCCATCCGGAACGTCGACGTCGTGATCATCCGCATGTCACAACTGCAGATCCTGGACGCCACCGGGGCCAGAACCATCACCGACATCGTCCAGGCCCTGGAACGCCGCGGAATCACCGTGCTGATCAAAGGGATCCAGGACCGCCACCTTCGGCTCGTCACCCAGGTGGGCGTCCTGGACTCCCTTCGCCACCACAAACACCTCTTCACCGAGCTAGCCCCCGCCGTGGAACACGCCCGAAGCCACGTCGCCCGCGCCGCAAGCGACCCCACCGACGGCTCACCCTTGAAAGAAAACTAATGCCTTCCTTGAACGAAACCACCGCCCGTATCCGGGCCGCCCACCTGCTCGTTCGGTCCCCCGAGGAATGGGACGCCCTCTCCCAAGGGTTGTTCCGGGCCTACGATCTCAAAGACAATGACAAAATCGAGATGCTCCGTGAATCCTTCCTTGCCGCCTGGAAGTCAGTCATCCGCAACCTCCTCACCGACACGCTGAACGCCATCGACATTACTGTCACTCCGGCCGTTCACCCCTGGGGCATCGCCACCCTGGAAACCGCCAAGCATAGCTGCGAACCGCTTTTGTGCTCCCCAGAAGAGCTCCCCGCAGTTCCCAGGACGACCATTGTTTACGGCAGGCCGCGACTGCTCAGCTTCGAGGAAGTTATGGCCGGATACAACACCTGCCTGGCATCCCTGCTCCGGTAGTTGCGGCGATCTTGAGCGATCGCCGCAGCCCTTTTGGCCGCCCCTACTGGGCCTTGGCGATGTACTTGCCCATGGTCTCCAACTGGTAGCGGGACACCTCGTTGGCGTTGTCGTCCTCGGCGAAGACGCTGGACACCATGACGGTGTTGTCCTTGTCCAGGAAGCCGATTTCCTTGAGTCCACCGAAGAACTCGTCCCAGTTGACGTCGCCGTCGCCGATCTTGAGGTGCTGGTGCACGCGCACGGCGTTGCCGGGAGGGTTGGTGATGTAGCGCAGTCCGTGGGAGGCGTGGTGGTCCATGGTGTCGGACACGTGGACCAGGCGCAGCTTGTCCCCCGCGGCCCGCATGATGTCGAGGGGTTTGTTGCCCATGTGGAAGGTATGGGAGGCAACG
The DNA here is from genome assembly GCF_030209755.1 of Arthrobacter sp. efr-133-TYG-118. Lineage (GTDB taxonomy): Bacteria > Actinomycetota > Actinomycetes > Actinomycetales > Micrococcaceae > Arthrobacter. The sequence continues at coordinate 75,003 of NZ_JARVRH010000019.1, forward strand.
TAGACCATGCCGATGTTGGGCGAGTTCACGCCGCGGATGACGCGCAGCGCGGCAAGTCCGTCCTCGACGAAGTCGTCCGGGTGCGGGTCGATGAGGACGTCCAGCCCTTCGCGTTCGATGATCGGAAGCAGCTCTTCCATGGAGCGGTAGAACGCCCTTTCGGACTCCTCTGCCTTTTCCGGGCGGCCGCTGAATTCGGTGTTCATGGTCTGCACGCCAAGATCGACCGTGATCTGGATGGCACGCTTCCAGTAGCGGACAGCGGCCTCGCGGGCGTCTTCATCCGGCCCGGACCAACGCAGCACGGGAAGCACCGAGGCGATTTCGACGTCGGAGTCCTTGCAGGCCTTCTTCAGCTGGCCCACCAGTTCGTCATCGGCCTTGGGGTGGTTGAAGAACGGGATGAAGTCAGCGTGCGGGGTCAGCTGGAGGTATTTGTAGCCGAGATCGGCGGCCAGCCTCGGGAACTCCAGCAGGCTGTGGCTGTGGTGGAACGGCGTCGGGTCAAGGGCAATCTTCATGGTCGCTCCTACTTGTACAGCTCGGGCTTGGTGTTCAGCTGTACCGCGACCTTTTCGCCCGACTTCTGGGCTTCAACGCCGGCTTCGCAGCAAGCAGCGGTGGCGTAGCCATCCCAGGCGGTGGGGCCGCCGATTTCGCCGCGGCGGGCGGCGTCCACCCAAGCCTGGACCTCGACGTCGTACGCGGCACCGAAGCGCTCTTCGAAACCTGGCGTGACCTTGCCGCCCCAGCGGCCGGCGCTTCGGACGTAAGGACCGCCGTCGCCACCAATGCTCACGATGCCGTCCTCGAAGGACGCCTGGGTGGCGACTTCGTAGCCGAATTTCGCGTTCACATAGATTTCGACGTCGGCCAGGACACCGGACTCGGTCTCGATCAGGACGTGCTGGGGGTCATGCTGGCCGTTCGGGGCGTTGCGCGTCGCCTTGCCCAGGCGGACCTGCACGGAAGTGATTTCCTCGCCGGTGAAGAAGCGGATGGCATCGAATTCGTGGACCACGGAGTCGTTGATGAGCATCTCGTTGGTGAAGCCCGGCGGGGTGGTCGGGTTGCGGTGCTGGTGGTGCAGCATGAGCAGCTCACCCAGTTCACGGTCGCGGATCACGGAACCCAAAGCGGCGTACTCGGCGTCGAAGCGGCGCATGAAGCCCACCTGGATGCGCTTGTGGCCGAGTGCCGTTTCGGCCTGGACAACCTTCCAGGCACTCTCGGCATCCGGAGTCAGCGGCTTTTCGCAGAGGATAGGGAAGCCCTTCTCCAGCGATTTGTAGAGGATTTCCTCGTGCAGGAAACCGGGGGTGGCAATCAGCACGGCGTTGACGTCGCCGTTGTTGAGCGCCTCTTCGGCGCTGGCAAGGGCCACCGCGCCGTCGATCCCTGCGATGGCGGCCTGCGCGCGGGCAAGGTCGACGTCGACGACGGCGGCCACTTCGGCGCCGTGGATGCGGGTGCTGAGCCGCTTGATGTGGTCGGCGCCCATGCGGCCTGCGCCGATGACGGCCACGCGGAGAATGTCAGTCAATGTTCTGTCCTTAGGTGTCTGGGCTGCTGTGCTACTGCACAGTGGTGCGGGAACCGCACGAGAGCAGGTAGTTGCGGGTGCGCTTGGCGATGGGCATGGGGACGTCGAAGGACACGGGGTACATGTCCTGTTCCACAATGCCAAAGATCGGGCGGTTGAGTCCTTCGACGGCTTCGATGACTGCCCGCAGGTCCGGGAGGCCGTTCGGCGGTTCGGTCATGACGCCGGCCAGGTTGGCTGCCGCCCAGGTCATGTTTTCCTCGTTGACTTTTCTCAGGACATCCGGGTTGATCTGCTTCAGGTGCAGGTAGCCGATGCGGTCCGGGTAGTTCTTGATGAGCTCCAGGCTGGAGGCCCCGCAGTATTCGGCGTGGCCGGTGTCCAGGCACAGGTTCAGGTACTTCGAGTCGGTTGCTGCCAGGAGGGTTTCGATATCCTCCTGGGCTCCGACGTGGGAATCTGCGTGGGAGTGGAACTGCTGCTTCAGGCCGAAATCCTCCAGCAGGGTCTTTCCCAGCCGGTTGTGCCCGGCGAACAGGTCGCTCCAGGCTTTCTCGGTGAGTTCCCCGCTCTCCACGGCCTCGCCGGTGACGTCGTCGCGCCACATGGCCGGGATGACCACGATGTGCTCGCCCCCCATGGCCGCCGTCAGCTCGGCCACCTTGCGTGCAGGTTCCCAGGCGGTCTCCCATTGGTCCAGTCCGCGGTGGAAGGCCGTGAAGACCGTTCCGGCCGTGACCTTGAGGTCCCGCTGCTTGAGTTCTTCGGCGAGCCGGGCGGGGTCGTTCGGCAAGTAGCCGTAGGGGCCCAGTTCGATCCACTTGTAGCCGGACTCGGCTACCTCGTCCAGGAATCGCTCCCATGGGGTCTGCTTCGGGTCATCCGCGAACCAGACTCCCCAGGAGTCCGGGGCTGTGCCGATGATGAGTTTGTTCTCTGTCATTGGGGGGCTCCTCAGTTGGACGGGAAGTTGTAGGAGGCGCCGGAGGCGTGGGTGGGTTCGGGCCAGCGGGACGTGA
>NZ_JARVRH010000043.1 GCF_030209755.1 Arthrobacter sp. efr-133-TYG-118
ATCATCGCCGTTCCGCTCGCCGGCTCCCCGACACGGAGGATCCTCCTCGCCCACCGCAGGCTCAGCCCCGCCGGCCAGCAAGCCGCGTCCGTATTCCGGTCAACGGCGAAACGTTTGCAAACCCCGTAAGGGCAGTACGCAGCCCCAGTTAGCAGTACTTAATCGGGTCCTGGCGAGTGTGCTCACGGCCATGGATCAGGCCGCGCCTATTCGTTCCCGGATCGCGTGGACGAAACTCGAATGGACACGACGGAGCGGCACTCAAGAGATACTGGCGTTCTCTTGCAACCGATCGGCTGAAAGACGCATAAGGGAGTAGATGCTGCCACTTCCCCGTCGGCTCTTTACTACTGGCGCGAGATACGGGTGCTTGGCGTTCGATTTTCGACCGAAGATCTGGGGGACGACGAATGCTTTAGGTTGCCGAGAACCAACCCGTTTACACAACAAAACCGGCGATTCAGGTGAGTTAAAGGTGAGCCCCGGCTGGAATCTGCCTCTTTCTGGCCACCAACGGAACCAAACCCGCAGACCAGAACCATATTGGATCAGCTGCTGGATCCGAAACGACGAACCTTCCGAGTGACAGGCGAGGGGCCGGACAAACTGAACCAGTAAACCCGCAGGTCAGAGCCAAACTAAGAGCCCCCTGTCGGATTCGAACCGACGACCCCCGCTTTAGGACCAAGGGCCTCTGTGCGCCTTGAATCCCAGCGTTTTCGCCCGGATTCTCGGGGTTTTACAGGCAACGACAGACTATGATCTTTCAGTGGTTGCCGCTCATTAAGGTGAGTTAAAGGTGAGTCGGTTGCAATGGCCGGCTCGCTGTCCGCCAGTAAAGCCCGCTTGGGTCTGTCGTGACCAGGATCCCGCGCGACTTACTAAACACGGCGTCTCCCTGAAGGGGGCGTACAGCTGCTTCCAATCGCTCGTCAAGGACGGAGTGGCCGGTGACGCGCACGTCGATGGGGTCAGTGAGAGCGGACATCCCATCCTTTCGTTTTCTGGCTCATTCAGGTCGAACGGGGAACTTACTCGACGCGAGAAGGTGCCTTGTGCATAACATTGGCTTCCCGACCCAGGCAGGAAAGGTTTCCGACTGATCTGACCGAAAACAAACCGCTGTTAGCACTAAGCGAGCTACGTCCAGCTTGACCGGGTCGGTGCCGGGGCGCGCACAAGTCCGTCTTCCGGCCTTCTCAGGCAACCGTAGCGCCTAACGGAAATCCGCAGCGCCCTGAAGGGCGCCCGTGGAGATGATCTGCCCGTCCTTCATGACGGTACGCGTCTTGCTTTCGTCCCAGAGGATCGAGGGTTCATAGAAGGGATTCCCGTCTAGCACCACCAAATCAGCACAGGACCCTCGGGTGATCCGTCCAATGTCATCGCGCCGAAGCAGGGCTGCGTTGGTTGATGTTGCCGACCGGAGTGCACCATGCACGCCAAGCGCTTCACACTGCAGGCGTAGTCCGGCCAGTTGCTCATCTTCCAGTTCACCCATGAGGTCTGTTCCGAACCCGATCCGGACCCCCGCATCTCGGGCCAGTGCCACGGCGTTCCTCCCCGCCTCTAGCACTTCCCGGTTCTTGGCCGCTCCCACTTCGGTGAGGCCGACCTCCTTGCCGCGCCGTTCCATGGCTTCGTAGGTCACCAAGGTGGGGACCAGATAGACGTCATTGTCAGCCATTAGCTGGGCGGTTTCCGCATCCAGCAGATTGCCGTGTTCGATGCAGCGGACCCCGTTAAGTACTGAATGGCGAATGGCCTCGGGCGAATATGCGTGAGCCGTGGCGTAGCTGCCCCGGCGGGAAGCCTCCTCCGTAACGACGCGGATTTCCGCCGCGCTGTACTGCGGAACCCGAATCGGATCGACCGGTGAAACGACGCCTCCGGAGGTCATGAGCTTGATGGCGGACGCGCCTGTGCGGAAGCGGTGACGCACGGCCCGCAGCAGGTCTTCGGCGCCGTCCACCACTTCGCACATGTGCCCGCCATGGAAGCATCCTCCGTGGTTCGCGGCCCGGATATCGCCGTGTCCGCCTGTCTGACTTAGCGCCGGGCCGGTGAAGAAGTAGCGCGGACCAGGGTAGAGACCCTCCTCGATGGCGTTGGCAAGGCCAACGTCACCACCGGCTACGTCACGAACCGCAGTGAACCCGCGGAGCAGTGTGGCCGCGAGGCGCCTTGCCCCGGCCAGTGCGGAATAGCTCAGTGGCCCCGTCTCGTTCCTGGCGGACGTCAGGCTGAGCGCGTAAGCATGAAAATGCGCATCGATAAGTCCTGGAATCACGGTTCGGCCGCCGGCGTCAAGGATGGCACCGGTCTCTTCCACCTCCCGTCCTACGGCGGTGATCCGGCCATCCCGGATGCTGATAGAGCCCTCAATCAGCTCAGGTGATTCACCGTCGAAGATCAGGGCGTTCCGTATTGTCAAGCGTTCCGGAGTGGTCACGTGCGGTTCCTTCCTGTTACCCCCCGCGGGCGGGCCCCCAATTGGTGCCCGCCCGTGAAGGAACTAGTTGGCGGCGGTAAGGGATTCTTCGAGCAGATGGACCGACCGCCGTGCGACGTCCACGGCTGCGTCCACCGAACTCTGGTCGTAGCTGCCCTCAGGGCCAAGGAAGTTCATGGATCCGATAGTCTGGCCGTTGCTCACGACCGGAACGTTGACGATGGCCCCGCAGCCCAATGACTCGATGGTTGCCGAATCAAAGAAGAATGCGCGGACCGCTTCCTTATCCGCCCCCAGGAACGGCTGCTGTCCATTGAGCACCTGCTCCAGCCACACCTGGTTCGTGTCCCCGGCGAGAGTCTTCTTCCCGCCCACCGGATAGACATCGGGATGCGTGGTGTAGACGCGGGCCATACTGGCGCCATTATCGGCAATCACGGAGGCGGTAAAGAGCGTGACACCGACTGCCTCCTGGGCGTGAGCGTACACGTGGTCAAAGGATTCAAACTGGGAACTCATAGAGTCCTTTCCTTTCTAGATGGGGAACCATCAGCTGGCGGTGGTGCCTAGTAGCCGTAGTGCGTCTTGGCGAAGTCCTCGGTGATAAAACCGTTGACGATGTCATAGGTGATGTCCTCGCGGGAGCGCTTGGAGACCTCTCCGAAGCCGCCGCCCCCGCCTACGGCGAGACGGACGACATCGCCGGCCTTGACTTTGCGGGCGTTCGCCTTCAGCGTGCGGACCTCATCAGTGCGGCCGGGGTTAATCACAACCTCCGGGCCCTGGGCGTCTGATCCGCCGAAGAGCCCCCAGGCGGGGGTCTTCGACCGTTCGAACCAGAGCCCGACCACGCAGTCGGCCAGGAATTCGTATTCGCGCACGACGCCGTTGCCGCCGCGGTACTGCCCGGGACCTCCGGAGTTGGCGCGGATGGAGTACTCGTTGATCCGGAACGGGTAGCGGGTTTCCAGCATCTCGATGGGCAGGTCCTTGAGAGAGCCGTTGACGTTATTGATCATGGCTGATTCACCATCCGTGCCCTGCCAGGCACCCCAGCCGCCCAGGGTTGCTTCCATGGTGACGAAGTTCCGGCCGAAGCGGGTGTCGAAACCGGCTGCGGTGATGATCATTGAGTCACCGTGGCTGGCGCTCGCGACCCGTTCCGGCATTGCAGGGGCCATCGCCTTAGAGACGAGGTCGATCAGCAGCCCAAGGTGGGAGAAGTACCACTGGCACGGGGCCGGCGTTACGGCCCCGAGCACTGAGCCGGACCGCACCTGAGTGGTCATTGGCCGGAAGGAACCGCCGTTGGAGTTGGACTCCGGGCTGACAAGGAGTTTGTAGCCCACACGCAATGCCGAGACGGCCTGGGCGGCACCACAGTTGACCGGCCCCATGGTCTGGTCCGCCGATCCGGTGACGTCGAAGTCAACGGTGTCCCCGGCTACAGTTATCCGCAGCTTGATCGGAATGGGCGTGTCCAAATTGATGCCGTCGTTGTCCAGGAAGCCCTCGGCTTCGTAGACCCCGTCGGGGATGTTGCGGACGGTCACACGCTCAATTTCCTCCGTTTGGCGGAAGATCTCATCCCGGGCGGCATCCAGCCGCTCCATCCCGTATCTGCCCACGAGCTCCTTCATCCGGGTGGTCCCCATCCGGAGGGCTGCGATCATCGCATGCATGTCACCAATGGTCTGGTAGGGGAAGCGCACGTTGGTCCGGATCAGGTCCACAACCGAAGTCTCGATTCCGGCTTCGACCAGCTTGACCGGCCCCATTCTGAAGCCTTCCTGGAAGATATCTGTCGAGTCCATCGAACCGCCCACATCTTTGGACCCCATGTCCATCCAGTGCGCACGGGTGGCGGCGAATCCGACCACCGCGCCTTCGTCGAAGATCGGAGCAAAAAGGGTCACATCGTTCAGATGGGTGCCGCCCAGGTATGAGTCGTTGAGGATCCAAATGTCTCCTTCCTGCCAGACCGCGCGGCCGTATATCTCCTCCACAGCGATGGAACAGGTTTCGAGGTTGCCGAGGAACAGCGGCAGGCCAGCGGACTGCCCCAGCACGCGGTGTTCGGTGTCCAGCAGGGCCACGACGCAGTCCCCGCCCTCGTAGAGGATGGGTGAATAAGCGGAACGGATCAGGGTGGCGTTCATGTCATCCGCGGCGCTGGTGAGCGCGTTGCGGATGATTTCCACGGTGACGGGGTCCAGGGTTTTGACTGCTGCAATTGTCATTTTTGGTACCTCAGTTTCCTTCGACGTCTTCAGAGCGGATGACCAGTGAGCCGAACTCGTCGACCCTGACATTGAACCCGGGGGGTACCACCGTGGTGGCGGTCTGCTCCACGATGATGGCGGGTCCTTCGAATGTGTGGCCGGCGCCGAGGTCGTCCCGGCGGACCACGATGGTGTCCTGCTCGACGTGGTCAAAGATCACCCGGCGGATTTCGTGCTTGAACTCCGGGCCCCTTGCGGTTACGTAACTGGGAGCTTCCAGCCGTCCCAGGTCGCCGACGGCCTGCGTGCGCAGCGTGACGATTTCGATCGGGGCGCCGAGGTTGGAGTGTCCGTAGCGCTCGTGGTACATCGCGGAGAAGCGGACAGCGAGGTTGGCCACGAAGTCGGGACACTCGGGTTCGTCAGCGGAGGTCAGAGGAACGTTCAGGGAGAACTCCTGCGATTGATAACGGACGTCCACGGACGCCGTCGTGGCGCGGCTTTCCTCCGGGACCCCTTCCGAGACCAGTGACGACAGACCTTCGACTTCCATCGAGCGCAGGATGCCGGCCATATCTGCCACATCGATGTCTTCGTCGAGGTAGAAATAGGGTTCGGAGAAGTCTTTACGGATGTTGGTCTGCAGCATGCCCCAGGCCGAGAAAGCGCCGGGGAAGCGGGGAACGACCGTTTCCGGGATGCCAAGTTCCTTGGCGAGGAAGACGGCGTGCATGGGTCCGGCTCCGCCGAAGGCTACGAGGGCGAAGTCGCGGGGTTCGATGCCGCGGGAGATGGTGATGGTCCGGATGGCCTGGGCCATCTGCGAGTTGGCGACGTCGCAGATGCCTTCGGCCATGGCGATGGGGTCAAGGCCGAGCTGGTCACCGACTGTCTTAAGGGCTGTGATCGCGGCCTCGCGGTTCAAGGCGACCTGTCCGCCGGCGAACCAGTCGGGGTCGACTCGGCCGAGCACCAGGTTGGCGTCGGTAACGGTGGGTTCCGTCCCGCCGCGGCCGTAGCAGGCCGGTCCAGGGTTGGCTCCTGCGGAACGCGGTCCCACCCGGAGGCCGCCGGCTTCGAGCCAAGCGACGGAGCCGCCGCCAGCGCCCACGGTGTGGATGTTCACGACGCTCATGAGCATCGGCAGACCTTCAAGGTGGGCTTCCGTGGAGACATCCGGCTTGCCGTCGACCACCAAGGAAACGTCAAAGGATGTGCCGCCCATGTCCACACCGATGAGGTTGCGGTTTCCCGAGACACCGGCCAGTTCGACATCGCCCATGGCACCGCCGACGGGGCCGGAAAGCAGTGTCTGCAGCGGGCGCTTACGGGCGGACTCGGCGGTAAGAACGCCGCCGGAGGACTGCATAATGTGCAGCGGGGCTTCCACTCCCCGGTCAGCGAGTTTCTCTTCCAAGTCCAGGAGGTAGTTGCGTACGACCGGTCCCGTGTAGGCCTCGACGACGGCGGAGGACGTGCGTTCGTATTCGCGCCATTCCTTGGCTGCTTCGTGCGAGAGGGAGACTGTGAACTCTTCCCCGAGTTCCTCGATCAAGATTTCGCGGGCCCTGAGCTCGTGCGAGGGGTTCTTGTAGCTGAACAGGAACGCAACGGCGACGGCACCGTAGCCCTCCTCCACTGCCCGGCGCGCTGCTTGGCGGACTGCCAGTTCGTCCAAGGGCCGGAGTTCCTGGCCTTGACTGTCCAGCCTGCCACCGACGCCGATGACGTCCTTGCGATCGATCAGCGGGGCAGGTTTGCGGTATTGAGCATTGTAGAGCTCAAGACGGGGGCCGCGGGCGATGTGATATGTATCTTCGATGCCGGCCGTTGCCAGCAGTAGCACGGGAACCCCACGACGTTCCAGGAACGCATTCAGGCCCTGGGTAGTGCCGTGGACCAGGAAATCGATGTCCGATAGATCATCAACTATCGATTCGAGGCCTGCGATGACTCCGGCACTCAGGTTCCCCGGCGTGGTGGACGCTTTCGTAGCCGCGTAGGTTCCGGCGTCCTGATCGTACGCCACAATGTCGGTAAAGGTTCCGCCGATATCCATCGACACCCTGTAGTTCGGCATGTACATCTCCTCATGGTCTTGGAATGGAACTATGTGTGTGGGAAATCACGGTACATACGGGGCCGACCAAGCTGGTGGGCATACTGCACGATTCTGCTGGAGCCGGATGGGCGGAGTGCATAAAAGCGGTTGGCAGTCGCGCCGCGCACCCTTCCGATCGCGGCAGGCAGGAACAGCGGAAACGGACCGCGCCTGGTCGCCACTTTTTGCCGGGTCCTGTTGAACGTCCTGCGCCGGTCGCGAAAGTCTTCGCACCAGGACAGAGAATCCGTTCAATGTCTTTCGCAAAAGTATTCCCGCCTGCGCGAACGGGTGCGCGTTTTGGACAGTAGTGCTTAGCGCCCAAATGGGCGGATCAAAAAAGTGCAAAGTGAACACTATCTGGGCGCTCGCGATTTGTAGTGTGAGTGCAATCACTCGGCGGGAGGCTAGGAAGAGCTACTCCGAGTGGAGGCTTGGGTGAGCTGCTCCGAGGTGAATTCCTTGATATCCGGACTGTTCTCCGTGCCCAGAAACACTGCGTGTACTTCTTATCCTGTCCAAAATATCGGAGGTCAAGACATGTCCAGTATCGACCCACTCATTTCAGGGCAAGCGCCCGGGACGGCGAGCCCGCCTCGCTCCATGGCCGTCGGGCACGCGTTCCGCGACATGCCTTTCGGGTCCATCCACTTTAAAATCTGCGCGATCCTCTTCTTCGCTTTCGCAATCGAAGCCTGGGAAATGCTGATGCTCACCTACGTTGCTGGTGATCTGGCTACCAGCCTGCAGGTCGGCACGACGCAAGTAGGAATAGCCATCTCGGCGCTCTTCCTGGGCATGATCCCCGGGTCACTAGTTTGGGGGCCAATCTCTGACCGGATCGGCAGGAAAGCCACGTGTGCATGGAGCTTCGCAGGTTATGGCGTCTTCACGCTCCTGAGTTGCTTCGCACCGAACTTTGAGACCCTCTCGGTGGCTCGCTTCCTCTCCGGGCTATTGTTCTCCGGCGTCTTCACTGTGACTTTCCCCTATTTTGAAGAACTGCTCCCGGTTAAGGCCCGCGGAAAGGCCACGGTCTATCTGGCCGCAGGGTGGCCGATTGGTATCCTGGCCGCCCTCGGCACCGCCGCTCTGATCGGAGGGCACGGCTGGCGCTGGGTCATTGCTGTGAGCGCACTTGCCAGCCTGTGGGGCATCGTTCTGTACAAGGTCGTTCCGGAATCCCCGTACTGGCTCGCGAGGCGGGGGCGGAACGAGGAGGCGCACGATGTCCTCGACCATCTGGGAGCACGCGCCATCTCCCGTGGCACCATTTTCACTGTCTCGGAGGGCAAGAAGCAGTCCATCTGGGGCCTCTTCAAGGGGAGGACGGGCCGGATCACGGTCATTCAGGTCCTCATCAACTTCACCTTCTCTTGGGGCTACTGGGGACTTCAATCGTGGATGCCAACATTGCTTGAAGGTCGGGGACTGAGCGCCTCATCAAGCTTTGCCTTCATTGCCCTGAGCGCGGTCCTCATGATCCCCGGATACATGACGGCCTCCTACCTGACCGGACGCTTTGGCCGCAAGTGGATATTCACGATCTACGTCCTCGCCGCGGCTGGCGGCGGCTTCTTCTTCGCGACAGCCTCAACCGAGACCGAGATGTATCTCGGCATGTTCTCTCTGGCCTTCTTCGCTCTGGGAGCCTGGGGTGTCTGGGACACGTGGATGGGCGAGCTCTACCCCTCGGCCCTTCGTGGCTCAGGTTACGGGTTCGGGATTTTCGGTCAGCGCGTCGCGAATACTGTCGCACCGAGTCTTGTCGGGTTCCTCCTAGCCTCGGCTACTGGAGCCACCTCGACAATCCTGTTTATCAATATGTTCTTGTTTGCCACGGTCATCCTCGGCCTGTTCTTGCCCGAAACCGAAGGAAGTGAATTGGAATGATCACCCCCACCGACAACCTCGACGTTCTCTCCGAAGACGCCCGAATCCTCTGGATCAACCCGCTCTACACCGATGCTTACAACCGAGCGATGGCGGATTCCTTCCGCCAGATAGTCCGTCCCGGCACCGAAGTTGACGTCGTCTCCCTTGACGGAGAGGGCCCCTCCCACATTGAATACAACGCCTTCGAGGCACTCATGCTCCCGCAGCTGTTGCAAACGGTGCGGTGGGCGGAAGAAGAAGGCTATGACGCCGCCGTCATCGGTTGTTTCTACGACCCGGCGCTGCGGGCGGCACGCGAAATCACCGATCGCATGGTGATTGTGGGCCCGGCCCACTCGGCGCTGAGCATCGCCGGAAGTCTAGGCGAGCGATTCTCCATCCTCGTAGGAAGGAAAAAGTGGATTCCCGAGATGGCCGAGAACGTCCATCGTTGCGGCGCGTCAGACCGTCTTGCCTCATGGCGCGTGCTCGAGATGGGCGTCGATGACTTCCAGGAGGACCCGGCACTCACGGAACTGCGGATCATGACCGAAGCCCGCAAGGCCGTGGAGCAGGACGGCGCCGACGTCGTCATCCTCGGCTGCACAGCCGAATTCGGATTCTTCCGAACGGTCCAGGAAGAAATCGGCGTACCCGTCATCGATGCGACTGTGGCCCCGCTCAAACACGCCGAGCAGCTCGTCGACTCGGTTCGTCGGTTCGGTTGGACGCACAGCAAGCGCCTGGGTTACGACGGGCCCACGGCCCAAGAACGCCAGCGGTTCTTCCCGGCCCTCGAGCCAAAGCACATGGTGTCAATGACCACGGTGTCCTCGTAAATACATTGCACCGCTTGTCACGCCGACTGCTTGCGCGTCACAGAGCCCCTCCACCCCTAGGGCATCTTTGGCCGGCAGGTACCCCGATACCCTCGCTTGCCTTGACATCCCGCGATCGAGGCAGGCGAGGGAACCCTTGCCGGTCACCAGCAATGCGGGGACGGGCACCCGCATCCTTCCCCTGACCCCGGCGGCATCAGCGCCGGCTACCCAATCAAAATCAAACGTGGCATATAGCACCACGCATAAACGAAGGTACGGCGATGTCCAGACGGACCCTATCTATCAACCCCACCGCGACCCGCGCTTACCATGTCCCTATCGGGCTGCGGTCCCCCCTCAAGCCCAACCTCTCGCTGGTCCAGCCATGAGCAGGCCGGAATCCGCGGTTGTCTTCCGCAAACTAGGCGGCCCCGAAGTGCTGGCCGTCGAATCTGCTTCTCCACGTCAAGTCGCCGAAAACGACGTCCGCATCAACGTCACAGCATTCGCACTCAACCGGGCAGATCTAATGTTCATCCACGGAGAGCACTACACCATCCCGGCGTTCCCCTCGCGCATCGGGTCCGAGGCCGTGGGTATCGTCACCGAGCTCGGCAAGAACGTCACCACCTTCAACATAGGCGACCGCGTCACGAGCATTCCCTTCTTCACCGCAACCGACGGCGTGCAGGGAACAACAGCCGTCCTACCGGCAGACTACCTAACCCTTGCTCCGCCGGAACTTTCGGATGCCCAGGCCTGCTCTGTTTGGATGCAATATCTCACTTCTTACTTCGCCTTCGCGGAGGCAGCCAATCTCGGACGCGAAGACACGGTGCTTGTCACTGCCGCCGCCAGTTCGGCCGGGCTTGGCGCCATCGAGATCGCACGGGCACTTGGAGCGAAGGTGGTCGCTACAACGCGGTCGGAGAAGAAGCGATCGCTTCTCCTCGAGGCCGGCGCAAACGAAGTGGCCCTCGTAGGAGTCGACGACCTCGGCGAGGTCATCGACCGCACCACCGATGGCAAAGGCGTGCGGGTCGCTTTCGATCCTGTCGGAGGAGAGTCCCTCGGCACCTACGTCGATCACCTCGCACCCAACGCCGTCATCTTCGGATACGGAACGCTGAGCGATTTGCAGCCCGTTATCCCTATGGCCGCAATGTGCAGAACTCAATCGGTTTTCCACCCGTACTCGATGTTCAACCACGTCGGACGGGCCGATGAACGGCGGCGAGGTGTCGACTTCATCCTCGAGCGGATTAGCTCCGGGGCCCTGCGGCCCAGAGTCGACCGGGTCTTTGCTTTCGACCAAGTGCTTGATGCCTACCGCTACATGGAGTCGAACGAACAGTCAGGGAAGATTGTCGTCGAAATAAGTTAGCCCGGATGCGCCTGGCTCCGTGTCCGTGGAACAGTCCCGCGGGCACGGACCGGGGTCGGCGAATCAAACCGGGAACTCATGGGAGTCCTTTCTCGTTTTCGATGAGGTCTTCGGAAGTCGTTTTGTCTGGCATGGATCGCCGCAGCACTTCGGCGATGAGGTGGACGGACAGCAGCTCAGAGGGGATATCAAGCGGGACACCGAGTTCCCGTGCCCGGTTAAGTCGGGCCTGCAGGGTGTTCCGGTGCAGGTTAAGGAATTTCGCCGCGAGGCTGACCGAGCCGCGGTGATCGAGGAAAACGGCCACCGCCGTGATGATCACGTCGCGGTCAGGGGAGGCCATCAGTCGCGGCAGTGTTAGTTCGGCCACGAGTGCGACGGCGTCCCTGTCGACGAATGTCGTGGCCGCGACCACCCCGAGGCCGGCGAAGCCCAGAACCGTACCGGGCCCCGTTGACCGGGCAGATTCAGCAGCCAGCCGGGCCTCGCGCACGATCAACACCAGCGCCGGGGTATCCTCCTGCCATCGGGACAGTCCCCCCACCAGGCCAAGCTCGGCAAGAGCCGGCCCAAGACGTGTCCTGATTCGGGTTTCGAGCTGGGTCGAGGCGTCCTGGTCCCCGGCCGGTACGAGCGTCAGCCAACCGCCTTGAACCTCAGCCAGGGGGCTGCGTACTGTGACCTTGCGCCAGAGCAGGCGCAACACGGCCGTCAGCTCGGGCCGATGCTCTTGCACCTGCCCGCTACGGAACCACACGGCCACGTATGGCTCCCCTTCGCGCCAGCCCAACTGGTTCAGCAGATGTCGGTGTTTTTCCCCGAACTCCGCGCCCGACGCGGCGGAGTCCTGATCCAACCCGGAGATCGCCGCTGTGGGAACGGCCCGGGCAGTGCTGAGTAGGTCCTCCAACAGCCAGGCGGCCTTCACCGCGGGGGTGGCTACCTCAAGGATTGAGCGGACCAGCCGCAGGTTGTGGACGCCGGAAGCAGGCACGCGGGCGGTGAGGGTGAAGCGGACGGCGCTATTGGCCTCGCCGGCTTCCACGGTGACGACCTCGTCAGTCTCCCGTGGAGGCATTCCGGCGGAGGCCAGAACCACCCCGTCGTACCCCAGCGAAACTGCGAACCCGTCCAGTTCCCTGGATATGGTCTTGAGGACATCCCCGAGTGTGGTGTCCTTTGCGACTGTCCGGGCAACCCTGGCCAGTTCCGCATCGACCACTGACAGGGCCGCTCCGATCTCGGCCGCCAGTGCCAAGGCAAGCGCTGCAGGCTCCCCGTCAGTGGCCAGCAGCGTGATGCCCAACCGCTCCGCCAGTCCGACTGCCGCGCTTGCATAGGCACTGCCGGCCACGACGACGGCGCTGGCCCGCCGCTCCCAGGCGTGTCGCAGCGCCGCGGACACCAGCCAACCCCCTGATCCCATCTCTGAGGAGAGGACCACCACAGTATTGGGCCGCACCTGCCGGATTGCCTCAAGCTGGGAGACGAGAACAACACTTTCTATCAACCCGCTGGATGGAGTGAGATACAGCGGCGTGGTGCTACGAAGGGAGCCGTGCGCCAATAGCCCGGCGACGTCGAGCCGGGTTTCATTTTTCGATCTACGCATCTCGCCGCCTTGGGTGCGCGATCGGAATGCCGAAGGCCTTTGGCTCGGTGAGATCCAGCCCCGCGTCCGTGTACCACTGCGCCGCTGCCGTGATCTTCACTATGTCAATGACGTCGCCCACCTGGACGTCGTCGATGTTGACCACCGTGCCCTGCTCGGAATTGAGTAGCGTCACCATGTCCGGGACGGCTGCTGTTACAGCACCATCCACGAGGACCAGCAGGATCTCATTCTGGATTTCAAGACGGACGATGCGTCCGGTGGTTTCGTCTTCGAGCGTTACGCTGGACGGCTGCGCCGGCAGGCCGAGGTCAGTGGGCCGGGAGAGGCTTTCGATGTGGCTCACGCGGGCCCGGGCGATGCGCGTGGCGCCGAGGAGATCAGCGAGCAACAACAGCTTTCTCTCAACCGCGGTGCTCGCGTCGAGGATTTGCCCGATCCGGATCATCCGGCTGATGGAGCCATGGACGCCATGCTCCTTCAGCTGTTGCGCGGAACACGGATACATGGCGGTGGCAGCCCAGCCGCCGAGTTCGGTCACCAGTGCACGCACCAGCGTTTCGGCCCGCTGCGGGCTTTCGACCTCAACCACCGCCCGTTCCCCGGTTACCCCCATGAGCGCGATCGGGCCGATCGCCACGTTTCCAATGTTCAGAGTTGTCTGGCTGATCAAGGGGAAAACGCGGCCCATGGGGTCGGAATCGATGACAGGCAGCGAGGACTGCAGCCCAACCATGAGGGGGACGATTCCGTTGATGTTGGCGGCGGCGAGCGAATAGATCGCCCGCACCGACCGGCCGAGACTTGCCTCGATGGCACGGATGCAGCCGAGGAATTCATCCCCCACGGGAGGCATGTCGGCGATGAAAAGGCCTTGCGTTACCATTCCGACCGCCACCACGAGATCGTCGGGAGAAAGCTCGTCGACGGTGATGAGTTCCAATGCCCGGTCCTCCATCGCCCGTTGAATCATCTCTGCGTAGATATGGATGGCCGTCGGGTCGATGGTGCAGGTCAGGAAGTGGGCCCCAGTGCGCAGGTTCCGGATGTCCTCGGTAGTGAGTACGGTGCTCATGGGTTGGTTCCCCGCGCAGCTGCGGGCAGCACGTATTCCCCGTCGGCAGACGTTTCTCCTGCCGCTTGGACCCGGATTCGAACGATTCCTGGATTGCCGTAGGGCATGGCGTAGACGTTCGATTCAAGGATGCGGGTTTGCCCGGGGCTGGCGCCTAACTGGACCGCCGCTGAGTGAGCATCTTCTTCGGCCAGGTTCTGTACGCGTTTCAGGTCAACCCGGCCGCTGACGGTCTC
Organism: Arthrobacter sp. efr-133-TYG-118; assembly: GCF_030209755.1. Classification (GTDB taxonomy): domain Bacteria; phylum Actinomycetota; class Actinomycetes; order Actinomycetales; family Micrococcaceae; genus Arthrobacter. The sequence goes on from NZ_JARVRH010000043.1 coordinate 13,779, forward strand.
GAGCCTGTCGATCCACGCCGTGAGCGGCGCCGCGGCAGACCCTACCAGTGCGGCGTCCTTCACCGCTGGCAGAGTGGGCACCAGCCCGAAGGGCAGCTCACTCTCCTGCCGCTCGCGGAGGTCGGCAATCACGGACGGGATGTCGGCGCGAACCGGATGGTGGACGGTGTACGGCTCAAGAACGGCGGCGTTGCTGGCGAGGCTAGCGTCAAATCCTTGGCGAATGAGGCTTCTGGCGACAGGCAGGCCTCCGCGGGTGTGGCCCACGGAGGCCCCACCCTCCATGCAAAGAATGACTTCCCCCTCTGGGATTCCCGCCAACGTGGCCGCGCCAAGGATTCCCATCGCGGGCTCGGCGCGCAACCCGTGGACAGGCGCCACGCCCAGCCGTGACAGAGGTGCGCGGCCGCCGTCGTTCTTTGCAAACGACAAGTGGGTGGCCGGGAACTGGCGCCGGCCTGCCTCCTCAAGCATGGCTGCCAGCTCTTCCCCCGTCTCCATCAGGGCGCTGTTAAGGATGGCCGTGTAGTCGCGGTCCCGGAAAACACTGGAATAGAAGTCACTGGAAATACTGATCCGCATATCTCTATCGTTGCTTAGGATGGCATCGGCTATGCGCGTTTCATGGTCCTTTGACGCCGTCGAACCGACGGAAGTGATCGCCACATTCCGTACGTCACCGGCAAGGATGCCGGGGAGATCGGCCAGGAACGCCTCCAGGTCCAACCGGGCCAGAGGCCGTCCCCGCAGGTCGTGACCCCCGCGGACATGCATGGTCTGGGTCACTGCCGGCTCAACAAGGGGTGGCAGCACCGTCATGTGGAAGGCGTCCGCGGGGGGACGGGGCGAAATGCGGATGGCGACGACGTCGGCCAGTTTCCGCTCCCCCAAGACCCGTCCGACGTCGGCAGTGATCTCCGTGATGCCCGACCCGAACTCCCGACGGAGCATGGACAGGGACGATGCCAATGCTTCCGACAAACTGCCCGCGTGCACCTCCCGAGCGGCGGAAACTACATTCCGCCCGTTCATTACAACGGTCCGGCAGCTGGTTCCCTGCAGCCGCAGTCCTACTCTCATTGTTCAGCTTCCTGCCTGGCGTCTGCCAAACGGTGAGTATTTTCGGGGTGGTGAACATCTTCCATGTATGCAGAGCCAACTACTGGCTGAGGCTAATGATCCGCGATCCCGATTTACTATGACGTAATCGCTCGTCATTCCGGCTCCCGTTTCGGGAGATGTGGTGGCGCGGATTAGTGGGTCTTGGTGACTTTGGCAAGACCCACTGGATTGTCTGGGTCCAGTCCGCGGCGTAGTGCCAGTTCCAGGGCCAGTCTCTGCAGCGGGAGAATGTCGACGAGCGGCGACAGTTCGGTCGCCACGGTGTCGCTCGGCACCCGGACCTGGGCGTCCGCGATTGTCCGGCCGCCCAGCTCAGCGACGAGCCCGCCGAGCCGGGTGGCCGCTTCGGCGAAGGAGATGACGGAGTCGCGGCCTGCGTCGCCGCGCGTCAACGCGATGATGCCCGTACCAGGCACGATCTGCCCGAGAGGGCCGTGGGTCGCATCGGCGGCGCTCCAGCCCGAGGCGGCGATCGCATTCGTCTCCATGAGCTTGAGGGCGCACTCCTTCGCGGTAGCCATCCCGTAGCCTCGGCCGACGATGAGGATGCGCTCGCGACCCTCGAAAGCATCGACCAGCTCGTCGACCGGCTGACCGAGGACTGCGATCGCCTCCTCCACTGTTGCACGGACGCGAGTTCCGATGTCGTCCCAATCGAGGCCGGCGACGCGGAACACCACGAGTGCGATGGCCAGGAGCTCCGCGGTGTATGTCTTGGTCGCGGCAACTGAGAGTTCCGGCCCGGCTGCGAGCGGAATATGAACGCGGCCGAGTGCGGCGAGGGCGCTCCGGGAGTCGTTGGTGATAGCGACGATGGGCACGCCCGCTTCGGCAATGGATTCGGCGGTCGCGAGCAGGTCCGGGGACTGGCCGGATTGGGATACGGCGAGGGCGACAGCCGAGGGGTAGCGGAGGCTGGTGTCGAACGCGGTCACCGTTGCCGGGGTCGCCAGCATGGCCGGGATGTGAAGAAAGTTGTGGACGAGGTATTGGCCGTACATCGCGGCATGGTCGCTTGACCCTCGTGCCACGAAGACGAGCAATTCTGGTTGGGTTTCACGGATCAGGTCGGCGGCGGCGTCGATGGCGGGCCTCTGGTCATCAAGAAGGTCGATCCAGCGGCTGGGCTGCTCGGCGATCTCCGCCCGCATTAGTGCCCCGGGCCCGTCGATGATCGCCGCGCTCATGAGGCGAGCCCCGTGATCATCGAGATCAGCTCATTGTGGGACGTGTCGGCGACACGCCGGGTTCCTACCTGTGTCCCACGTCGGAGGACGGTGACCCGGTCGGCGATGCGGAAGACCTGCTCCATGTTGTGGCTGACGACGAGTACGGCTGCGCCGCGCTCCTTGAGTTTGAGGATGGTCTCCTCGACCTTCGCGGTCTCGGCCACCCCCAAGGCCGCCGTCGGTTCATCCATGAGCACAAGGCTGCTGGCCCAATGGGTAGCGCGCGCGATGGCTATGCCCTGTCGTTGGCCCCCCGAAAGGTCGCTGAGCGTCGACTTCGCAGAGGGGATGCGCACATCCAGCTCGTCGACGAGCGCCTGTGTGCGTGTTGCCATCTCCTTGCGATCGAGCGTACCGAACGGCGCCTTGCGCAGTTCGCGGCCGAGGAACAGGTTCATGTACACCGGCTGGAGGTCGACGAGCGCGAGATCCTGGTAGACGACTTCGACGCCCTTCGTGCGCGCATCGGAGGCGTCGCGAAAGATGGTGCGTTCCCCGTTCAACCAGATCTCCCCGTCGGTGGGCTGGTAGAGGCCAGAGATGATCTTGACGAGCGTCGATTTGCCAGCACCGTTGTCGCCGACAAGGGCGACGATCTCGCCGGGCTCGATCTCAAGGTCGAACCGCTTGATGGCGACGATGCCGCCGAAGTGCTTGCTGATGCCGTCGAGCCGGAGCGGTTTGACCGTTCCGTCGTTGGGTTTCGGCGTGGATGTGGGGTCTGCGATGATCATGCTGTCCTCCTGGGTGCAGCGAGGGTGTCAGAGATGGTGAGGGGTGCTGAGCCGTCGGAAGACCAGATACCGGCGACCGTCGGCGTTCCGGTGGAGAGACCCGCAATGCCGGCGGTGAGGGCCCGGGTGACGAACACTTGGGGGCGGAACCCGAACAGCACGGTGTCGCCTGGTTGTGCGCGGTGGTCGCCGAGGGGAACGGTGGCGTAATAGTCGATCGCGTCGGTTGCCGGCATGTCCACCCGTAGCTCAGGCGCGGTGACCGCGTTGGTATCCGGCGCCACAAAGAGGGCCGTGGTCGTCGAACCGCCGAGCACCGGGTCGACGTAGAGGCCACCGCCGAAGACGTAGGCGTCACCGTTCCAGAGGTGGGAGACCTCGGAGACATAAGCGATGGCGGGTTCCTCCACGAGGTCCTGCACCGCGTGGATCGGAGTGGTGCCCGTCAGGCCGTGTCCCGGTTCCACCTGGGTGGCGCCGGCTTCGGCGAGCGCGGCCAGGATGGAGACGGAGGTCGTTCCTGGCGCGTTCACCTGCACATCCCGGCGGCCCGCTCGTTCCAGCGCCCGCAAGGCCGTGGTGAGCGTGGCGAGGTTCGGAGTGGAGCGAGCGGCACCCGTTGTGGCGTCGAAGAGCGTTGCGGGGAAGGTGGTGATGCCAGCGAACCGAACGCCCCCAATGGCGTCGATCCGGTCGGCAGCGCCCACGACGTCGGTGGCGTCGAACCCGCCCTCGTGTCCGCGATAGAACCGATCGCCAGGGGCCTGGATACGCAACAGGACGTCTTGGACCCGGCCGCGCGCCATAGCGGCCGCGCCGGCCTCGGCTGCCTTCGTTTCCGAGAAAACCGTCCAGTAGAGCGGTTCGAGTGCGGCGGCCTCGGCGGCGCGATGCTTGGGAATCTGGACGAGGTGGCCCAGATGGCCGATCCGGAGGCCTCCGGTCGCAGCGGCGATCGCGCACTCGAGGTCCACCCCGACCGCTTTGTCGATGCCGCCGGCGGCGATTGCCCGGGAGGCGTCCGGGTTGCGCCCGATCTGTTTCGTCATGGCGAAGGGCGTCAGGGAGAGTCGGCTGGCTTCGGCCGAGATGGCGGCCGCGTTTCGGGTCACCGCATCGAGGTCGATCACATAGGTGTTGGCCGGGATCTGACCGTTCTGGTGGAACCGGGCGGCCGCTTGCAGAAGCGCCGGGTTGCGGCGGCGAAGGAGGTCTACGAACATCGGTGGGCCTAACTGTTCTTCTTGGCGCGGAGCGAGAGGGAGACGGCGGCGAGGATGATGATGCCGCGCACGATTAGCTGCTGTGCCACGTTGAGGCCGCCCAGGAGCAGACCGTAGTTGATCATGCTCATGAACAGGCTGCCGACAAGGGCTCCGATGATGGAGCCCTTGCCTCCGGTGAGGGAGGTGCCCCCGACGATGACCGCGGCGAGCACGCTCATCAGGTCGGAGCTGCCGAGCGTGTACGTCGCGCCGGCAAGACGACCCGCGTAGAGGAGGCCGGCCAGGGCCGCCGCCATGCCGCTCACGATGAAGACGACCATTTTCACGCGGTTCACTCGGATGCCGCTCACCGCCGCTGCCGACGATTTGTTGCCCACCGCGAGTACGTGCGCGCCGAATGAGCGCTGACGGAGCACGTGCCAGCCGATGGCGACGATCACGACTGTCCACCAGATCAGAATGGGGATTCCGAGAAGCGTGCCGCCGCCGAACAGCCAACCGAAGGCGCTGTTCGTGACCGGAACCGATTGCAGGTTGGTCGCCTGCTGGGCGAGTCCGGCCACCAGGCCCATCGTGGCCAGAGTGACCAGGAAGGATGGCAGACGCACCAGAGTGATGAAGATCCCGTTGACCGCGCCGACCCCAGCGCCGATGGCGAGTCCGGCCAACGCGGCCAACCACCATTGGTGGGTCGCCTGCAGCGTCACGGCCGACCCGAGGGACGCTAGTGCGACGGTGGAACCGATGGAGAGGTCGATTTCACCGACACTCAAGACGAACACCGCGCCGACCGCCATCACGGTGATGGGGGCGGCCTGGGTGATGATGTTGACCAGGGTCGTGGTGTTGAGGAAGTTGCCGGCCTGGGTGATGGCGAAGTAGGCGAAGACGACTACGAAGCCGATGTAGACGACATACTGCCTCCAATCGATGTGCCGGAGGACGTCGCTGGCCGTCCCTGTCTTGACGTGGGTCGTGATGGTCATGATGCTTCTCTTTCTTGTGGCTGGAGGGCCTTGTCGATGGCCAGGCGCACGGCGCCGGCGATGGGGGCGCGGGGGCCGAGCCGGCTGATGGCGACCTCGAGGTCGCCTCGACCGAGGCGCGTCATCCACGCGCGGATGGGCGCGAGGAGTTCGATGCGGGTGCCGATTCCCCCGCCGAGGACGAAAAGTCCCGGGTTCACGACGGCGTCGACCGCGACGAGGGCATGGGCGATCCACTTCGCCTCCTCGTCGAGCGAGGCGGCCGCACGGGGGTCCCCGCGCCCGGCCCGGTCGAAGACCTCGACGGCATCTGGAGTGGCTTCGGGGGCGGCTGCGTCGGAGGAGGCCGCATACCGACGGCCGATGGCGTCGCCCGCAACTACCTCTTCGAGCGGACCGCGACGGTGGCTGGCGGGGTTGAGCGGGTCGGCACCGAACGGCAGGTACCCGATCTCCCCGGCGCCGCCGCTCGCTCCGGCCCACAGCCGACGGTCGAGGATGAGACCGACGCCGATGCCGGTGCCGACCGATACGAACGCGAAGCTGTCGTACGCGGAGCCGACGCCGTCGTGCAGTTCGCCGAGAGCGGCGATGTTGACATCGTTCTCCAGCACCACCGGATGCCCCAGCGCCTCCTCCAGGTCGGCTGCCAGGCTGAACCCGTCGAGCTCGCCGAGATTCGGCGCGCGCTCGAATCGGCCCGAGTCGCCGTCGGGAACGCCCGCTCCTCCGACCGCCGTGGCGACGACAGCCGATACATCGGCCCCGACAGCCGAGGCCAGGGCGGCCACCAATGCGGACAACTGTGGAACGAGATCGGGCCCAGCGTCCGGAGCGGTGGGTTCGGTCATCTGGAACAGAACCCGACCGTCGAGGCCGGCAATGCCGGCACGCACCTTGGTTCCGCCGAGGTCGACACCGACGACGAACCGCGAAACCGGAACGGAGGAATGCTTGAGAACGTTCACAGCACCTCCAGCACGCTTGCGGGGTTGGCAGTGAGGAGCCGTTCGCAGTCCGCGTCCGAGACCCCGCGTGCGCGGAGCTCAGGAACGAAGACAGCGCCGAGGTAGGAGTAGCCGTGGATCCCGTGGGTTTTCGGATTCATCCATACTTCGGCTCCGGTGAGGTCTTGGGAGAGCAAGATGCGGTCGGTGTAGCCGAGTGAGACCAGCCACGCGACAAGGTCGGCGCGTCCGGCGTCGGACCGGTGGAAGGCGTGCTTGTCGAACTCGCCGTCCGGGCGGGGGTCGGGGGCCGGACCAAGGAAGAAGTCCCAGCTCTCCTTGCCGATCGTATCGATGGCGATACGGGGCCCGGCATCCAGGACGCGGCGTACGAATTCGGGGCTCAGCTGGGTGTCCAAGTGGCCGATGACCACTCGGTCCAGGTCAACGCCTTCGGACCTGAGGATCTCGAGCTGCTCGAACGCCATCGTGCCGTGGGTGGTGTGGGTCATGATCGCGAGTCCGGTCTCGCGTTGAGCGCGGGCGACCGCGCGGAGGCACTTCTCCTCGTACGAGGTGATCTCTCCCAGGCTTGTCGCCTGTTCACCGAAGATGCCTGCATGGATGCCCGAGTCGCCAATGCCGTGGACCACATCCCGGATCAGGCGTTCGGCGAGGACGCCGGCGTCGGCGTCGTGCGCCCACTCGGGAGAGTAGGACTCAAGGTAGAACGCAGTTCCGGAGACGATGTGCATGCCCGTCTTGCGCGAGATCTCGGCGAGCAGTGCAGCGTTGTCTCCATTGTCGTCACGACCGACGACACCGTAAGGGCTGAGGTCGACGACGGTCCCGAATCCGAGCTCTCGGAGCGACCCGAGAGCCTCAACCGCCCGATCGACGGCGTCGTCCCGCAGCCCGCCGGTGAGCCAGGGTCCCGGGGTCAGCGAGAGGAGGTGTTCGTGTGGCATGACCCTGCCGAGGTCATCGGTCGAAACCGTACCGAGAACGGTTGTGACTTGCCCTGACATCGATGTCTCCTTCGTGGTGCTTGGTGTTTGGGGTGCGTTGCGAGCGGGGCGGACGGTGCGGGAGGTCGTCCGCCCCGTTCGGTCGGAGGTCAGCCGCCGGTGATGCTCGACGGCGGCTGGGTGCCATAGTCGGAAAGCCATCCCTTGTCGAGGTCTGCCTTGGTGACCTTGGTCGGGTCCGAGGCGACCAGCGCAGGCGCGGTCTTGCCGAGGACGCCGTATGCTCCGGCCAAGGCGAGACCCTTGCCGATTCCGAGGGATCCGTTTCCGACCATTCCGGCCACGTTCGTTCCGGAGGCCATCGAGGCCGCAAGGGTGGTGTCCAGGTCGTTCGTGACCACCTGGATGTCGTTCCGCCCGGCCGCCTTGATCGCGGCCACGACGCCCTGCGCGGCCGTCGCCCACGACACGTAGATGCCCTTGATATTCGGGTTCTTCGCGATCATAGCGGCCGCGATCGTCTGGGTGGCCGTCTCATCGGCGAAGCCTTCGGAGTCAACGATCTTCATGTCGGGGTATTCGTACGCCAGCCAATCCTTGAACGACTTGTCCCTCTGGTTCGTGAACCAGAAGTTGGCGTTGTACGAGATATAGCCCACCTCACCTGTCTTGCCGAGGGCGTCGCCCAGGATCTCGGCGTTGGCTCGTCCTGCCTGGGCCAGGTTCTCCGTCACGATGGACACAAAGTCCTTGCCGGCCTGGTATCCGGCGGGGGGCGTGGTCATGATGACGAGCTTCGTTCCCGCGGCGACGGCGGGCTTGAACGCCTCGGCGGCGGAAGTGGGGTCGACCGCGATGGTAACGATGATGTTCGGGTGCAGCGCGAGGACTGTCTGAACGTTGTTGGCCTGGGTAGCGGCGTTGAAGTTGGCCTGTGTGCTCGCGACGACGTCGATCCCGAGGTTCTTGAACTCCTCACGCGCGCCCTTTTCCACGGCGGTCACGAAGTCCGAGGACGTGTGCCAGACGAAAGCGGCGGTGTACTTGCCGTCCTTCACCTTCGCCTGCTCGCTGCTCGTCAGCGAAAGCTCCGAGAGGGCACCGGGCTTTTCGCCGTTCGGACCTGCGAACTCCAGGCTGGGCTTGGCTGCGGGTCCGGACGAAGCGGCCGTGCCGCCGCCTCCGCTGGAGCAGCCAGCGAGGGCGAGCGTGATCGCAAATGCGCCGACGGCGGCACGAAGGCCGAACCGTCGGACCGTGGGTGCTGTGCTCATGGGGGTCTACCTTCCGTGACCGGGTGGGATGCCAGTTCCGGTGACAGGTAGCGGCTGGTCCGTGGCCTGTCATCTTCGACTGTGCGTAATCCATTTTGATTTCAGCGCGCAAGTAAAGTCAACCCTCGGATTATAACGAATAGGTCTCGGAGGGATCACGGACGAAGATGCGGGGCATCCTCCGCCCTGCCCTCTCGCCCCGTTCATGACTCTCACCGAGAAGTCTGAGCGGCGCCGTCGCCCGACGGTTCGGCCCCGTTAAATCAGGGCTACGGGTCATAGTCAGTCACGCGGGACGAGGCCAATCGCGCAACCGCCTCTGCTGGAGCATCCCGTCCGGCAAGTGTCATCACAAAAAGAACCGGCCGGTAAACCGACCCCGAGATGGCTGGATCGCCAGGGCGATTTAGGCTAACTTTGAATTCACACTGATTGCAAAAGGAGGCCCGATGGTTCAAGACACTAGAGAACTGAACCGCAAGGCGGTCTTGACTGCCCTAATGACGTCGCGACCTGCCAGCCGCAAATGGATTGCCGAAGCATCGGGCATCTCCGCGGCGACAGTCACCCGTGCCGTCGACCAGCTGATCGCTGAAGGAATCGTCACCGAGACTGCCGAGATCATCTCCGAATCCCGCGGACGTCGGGCCGTCGAGCTGGACGTGGTGTCTAATCGCAGTTTCGTCGTCGGCGTGGACCTCGGAGCGTCCAACGTGCGTCTCGTTGTCGCCGACCTGCTTGCCCGTCCGCTCCTTGCCCTCGAGATCGCGACACCCACTGCGACGACTGCGCACGAGCTTGCGCACTGGTTGGCTTCCACCGCCCGCACATCGGCCGGAGACGTCTGGGATCGGGTCGAACACCTCTGCGTTGGCCTGCCGGGGGCTGTGAGTCAGCAGAAGCGCACGATTTCCAACGCACCCAACTTGGCCCAGATCGAATCGCCAACATTCCTGGACGACGTCGAGAATGCGATGGGCAGGCCGGTCGGCTTCGACAACGACGCCAACTATGCGCTCCTCGGTGAACAGCATTTCGGCGCGGCACGTTCCGCGTCCAACGCTGCAATGGTCACGATCGGTTCCGGTCTCGGCGCCGGCCTGGCGATCGATGGCCGAATCCTTCAGGGCGACCACGGACTAATCGGTGAATTCGGGCAGCTGCCCGTCGGCCCCCTTGGGACTCGCCTTGAGCACATGGTCACCGGTGCCGGGATCATCCGCCGTGCCGCCGAAGCGGGCATCGATCTCGCGGCCCCTAGCCAGCTCTTCGCTAGCGATGCGGGCCCCGCACTGAAGGCATTGCGCGCCCATTTCGATCAAGCTCTCCTGATCGTTCTCACGGCCACAACGGTTTCATGCGATCCGCAGACGATCGTCCTCGGCGGCGGCATCGCGAACTCCCTCGCGTCGACACTCGACCGCTACCAGGCGGCCCTGGAGCAGAATCTCCGCGCGTCTCCCCGGCTCGCTCCTGCCGAGTTGGGCGACTTCTCGGGTGCCGTCGGCGCCGTGGTCGCCGCACTGCACAAGGTGTACGCGGATCTCGGCATAGACGAGGAAGCCTTCGTCAGCCTTCCCGGCGGCGACGCGCTCACACACGAGCGGGTACAAGCCGCGAGACGTTGAAGAGGCCTATTGGGATTGGGGTGCCTAGAGAAGGCCGGGCGGCCACGACGCCTGCATCGGCACTGGCAGGTGGCTGGTGCCGGCAGGCGCCCACGGCCAACGAGGGGTGGATTGTAAAAAAGAATTTCTCGGCTTCAGATGCCGAGCCTAGGAAAGCTCACAAAACCGTTTGAAGGGTTGCACGAGGGTAAACATAAGAAGACGAATGCTTAGCCGTGCGGGCCTGTCGGCGTCATCAGTGGGCATCAGCCTTAGCACGATTGATGTGTGCACTGGACAGCCGGATAGCGGGCCCGGTTTCGAAGCCGCCTCGGAGACCATCCGGAGGGTGTTGGAAGGACCTTTCAACTTCATCGATGCGAGTGGTGAATCCTGGCAAGGAGCCGAGGGAGAACGGTGTATTGGGAAGGCCATTTCCGAAGCAGGCGGCTTGCCCGATGGATTTGTCCTGACACGTAGCGTTGGACCTGCCTTAGCGCTCGACTTCTCGGGGGACGGCATTTTGCGCGCCGTGGAAGAGAGCCTTCAGCGCCTTGGCCTCGACCTTCTCCCGCTCGTCTTGCTGCGTAATCCCGAAGAGTTCAGCTTTGAATCAGCAACGGCGCGTAGCGGCCCCCTTGCAACGCTCGTTGGGTTGCGGGATCAGGGCTTGATCAATCATCTTGGTATTGCGGGCGGTCCGATAGATCTCCAGCTGAAGTACCTGCAAACTGATGAGTTCGACGCGGTGATCAGCCACGTTCCGTATAGCCTGCTGGATCGGGCAGCCGAGCCGCTGATCCAGAATGCCGTCTCCCGGGAGGTGGCGTTCGTAAATGCCGCGCCATTCACCGGCAGATTACTTCTGGATGGGGTTGGAAGGTCTGCCCAGGGCGTAAACCGGGAGAGAAGTCCGGCACGTCTGGAACGCAGCGATAAGATGCGGTTGATCTGTGCGGCGTACGGCATCCCCTTGGCGGCAGCTGCCCTGCAGTTCTCGACGCTTGATCCACGGGTCACTTCAACGATCGTCGGCGCCAGCACCCCGGCGCAAGCCGATTTTGTCACGGACCTTGCGCAGTGGAGGATCCCCTCTGGCGTCTGGGACGACCTGCTTGATCTGGTGGAGGAATCCGAACTGGCTATAAGTTGCCGTAACGATGTCGTTCCGACCACGGATCCACTGCATTTCAGGGATCAAGGTGTGACCTTCCCTACCGCAGTCCCTCACTGAGCCTCGGAAACTGCCTTCTGTTGGGCTTGTCGACCGATGTCGGACCGAGCTACGGACCGAGCTACGGACCGCGTACCGAGCTTCGATGAGTCCGTGGCAATGACGACTGGGACGCGTCCGCCATCGCCTTCTTCACCTCAACCTGAGCCATTGTGGGTTCGCTGGTGCCGATGACCGGGTCGATGCAAGTCGTCGAGAGAAAACATGTATTCAGCAGGAAACTGGACAACGAACCCACAGCCAACGGCCCGACGAGGCTGGCGTTTTGCTCCTCGGATTCCCCTCCGGTGAGGTGCGCGCGTATCCCTGGCCGATGTTGAAGGGCCGTGAAGGTGGCCAGTCCGTTCGTGATAACCGAGAGTTGCTCGACGTCCTTTAGTGCGCTTGCGAGCTGAAAGACCGTCGTTGATGCATCGAGACCGATGGCCTGGTTTGACTTGATCAGGGGCACTAACTTCTCGGCGATACGTCGTTTTGCGGCAAAATGCCGACCTTGGCGTTGATGAAAATCCTCGGTGCAGACGTAGACCGTACCGCCCCGGACACGCCGGGCGATCCCTTCCTGTTCCAGAGCCAAACTAAGAGCCCCCTGTCGGATTCGAACCGACGACCCCCGCTTTAGGACCCAGGTCCTCTGTGCGCCTTGAATATGTCCCTCTCCCCCGGAATCTAGGGGTTTTTGTAGGCGACGATGGGTGATGGGTTGTCATTGGTTGACGCTGATTAAGGTGAGTTAAAGGTGAGTCGGTTGCAATTTCCGGGGCCTCGCTCGGCCAAGTCGCCGCTTGTGGAGCTCGTCCCCGACTTGGACATTCTCGTGCTCGCCCACAGGAGCACAGTAAAGCCCAACAGCTCTGCTGCTTTCCCGCACAGATGTGGCGTCGTGTTTGGCCCTTACCGCTGACCACAGGCAGCCGTAGTCATCGCTGTTTGTCATTCTGATCGTCGATTATCGCTGGGCCGGCCCTCCGCGCAACCAGGGCGTTTTGCGCCGGCCCCAATCCAAAACTTCGCTCGGCGCTCCGCTTCTTTCCTCGCGAACTTTCGGATCGTTCCCGGTTCCCCAAGTTGCACTCCGGCCCCTCATGCCCAGCGGGGGCGCCTCTATCAGAACGACGCCGGAACCTAACGCCCACTCGCCCACTGGCGACGCCGCCTCGGAAAGAGAAGGACCATGGAAACGCTCATGATCAAAACTGCTGCCGATGTCCTCAGTTTCCCCGGCCACACCCCAAGTTTCTGGCCGCAGGAAAGCCTCGTGTGCATCACCCTGGACACCGACCACATCGGCGTGACGGGGTGATAACACCGAGACAAACACGGCGAGTACGGGTCCGTCCTGGACCCCGGACAGGACGGACCCGAGCACTTCCAAATCGAATTCGACGGGTCCAGGGTCCGAACTGCCGCCTCGCTCGACGGGAAAGATGGACCCGGCTCGGGGCCTACTGGATATCAGCTTCATCAGCGACGACCATGCCGGGCTCTTGCGTTTCACAGGAGCTCTCGCTGGGATTGCCGCAAAGGATCTGACGGAGCGCCGACTTTGAGAGCGTCACCTTTACGAGCTGAACCTTGGCCAATGCCCGGGACTCTCAGCTGGGGCTTCCGTCGCAGTGCAGGAACATGAAGAGCATTAGCGTCGTTGAAGATCTCGCTTCTTGGCCTGAATGAGCGCACACACAAGTGGACGGCGGTGCGTCGAACTGACAGCCCGAGATCGGGCCGTGGATGGTTAAGAATAGGCGACGGCGTGCCGACGTCGCCGAGGGCCTGCCAGACGCGTCTGCAACTCTTCGGCGGTCGGCGGGTTGGCGCCCGGGCGGCTCACCGTGATTGCGGCGGCCATTGACGCTGTTTGTCCGATGTCTTGGAGTGCGGCCGGTCCGAATGCTTCGTCGCCCCGGGTCAGCAGTCCGAAGATGAGTGCGGCCATGTAGGAGTCGCCTGCCCCGATGGTGTCGGCAACGTCGGTTTTCACGGACGGGATGCTGAACCGGGCGCCGGGACTGGCGAGCAGGGCCCCGTCGGCGCCCTTGGTGATGACGGCCAGGCGCGCGCCATGTTGCAGCAAGTGGGCGGCGACGTCGTCCGGGGACCATCCGGGGTAGAGCCAGTGTGCATCTTCGTCACTGAGTTTGACGACGTCCGTGAGCGGAAGCAGGTCCTCGAAGATCGTCGTTGCCTCGGTGTGGCTGCCAAGGAGAGCAGGGCGGATATTGGGGTCGTAAGTGACCAGGCAGGACTGGTGGCACTGCTCGAGAAGAGTGCGGACGGTGCCGGCTCCCGGGGCCAGGAACGTGGCGATCGAGCCCGTGTGCAGAATTTTCGGGATCATGGCCGGCGCCACAGGTGCCAGCTGCCAGGCGATGTCGAACTCGTAGCTGGCTGAGCCGTCGGCAGCCAATGTCGCGGTGGCGGTTGCCGTCCGTTCAAGGGAAGCGGATCCGGGAAGAAGCTCGACGCCTGCGCTGTGGAGGTGGTTGGTGATGGCGGTGCCGTGTTCGTCGTCGCCGATAGCCGTGAGCAGCCCGGTCCGGACGCCGAGCCGGCCGAGGCCATAGGCGACGTTGGCCGGGGACCCGCCCGGATAACTGATGGACCCTTCGGGGCCGTTGACGATGTCGATCAGGGCTTCGCCGATGACGACAGCGTCTATCAGCTCGTGGTTGGAGCCGTCCGGTTGGGGCTTGTGCATCGGGGTTCTTTCTTCGGGTTGACTGGTGGGAGCCCGGTATGGATCCGTCCGCGGACCTGTCAGCAGGTCCGCGGACGGAGAAAGGGCTCCGGTGGAGCGGGAGGTGCCGGTGGGCCTGTCAGGCCTTTGCGGCTCCTGTCATGATGGCGACGGCGTCGGTCATGCTGTGGGACTGCGGGGTGATGGTGGCCGCGCACTTGCCCAGGCGCTGGATGTGGATCCGGTCGGCCACATCGAACACGTGTGGCATGTTGTGGCTGATCAGGATGACCGGCAGGCCGCGGTCGCGCAGGTCGCGGACCAGCTGGAGGACCTGGTTCGATTCGCGCACGCCCAGTGCCGCCGTCGGCTCGTCCAGAACGACGACCTTGGACCCGAAAGCCGCCGCGCGGGCCACGGCGACGGCTTGGCGCTGGCCGCCGGAAAGGTTCTCGACCGGAACTGTGACATCCTGCAGGGTGGAGATGCCCAGGCGGGTCAGTTCTTCCTTGGCCTTCCTGCGCATGCCTTTGGTGTCGAGCATCCGGAACACGCTCCCCAGGAGGCCCGGGAGGCGTTCTTCGCGGCCGAGGAACAGGTTCGAGGCGACATCCAGGGCCGGGGAAACGGCCAGGTTCTGGTAAACCGTTTCAATGCCGTGGACCCGCGCGTCCTGCGGGCGTTTGAAGTGCACCTGCTGTCCCGATACGTAGAGCTCCCCGGTGTCGGGGATTTCGGCGCCGGTGAGGCACTTGATGAGCGTGGACTTGCCGGCGCCGTTATCGCCGATCACGGCCAGGACCTCGCCCGGGTACAGGTCCAGACTCACGCCGTCGAGGCCGACGACGCGGCCGAAGGTCTTGACGAGGTTCCTGGCCTTGAGGATGGGTTCGCGGGTGGCGGTGTGGGAGGCTGAAAATTCTGTCATGGTCATGACTTGACCTTTCGGATCCACTGGTCGATAGACACGGCAACGATGATCAGGATGCCGACGGCGAGAGTCTGGTAGAGGACGTCCAGGCCTGCGAGTGAGAGGCCGTTGCGGAAGATGCCGACGATCAATGCGCCAAGCAGGGAACCCCAGATGGAGCCGCGTCCGCCGAAGAGGCTGGTTCCGCCGATCACGACGGCGGTGATGGAGTCCAGGTTCAGGTCGACCCCGGCGTTCGGGCTGGCGGCGTTCGTCCGGCCTATCTGGATCCAGGCGCCCACGGCAAGCACCGCCCCGGCGGCAAGGTAGACGCTCATCAGCACGCGGCTCACAGGAATGCCGGCCAACCGGGCGGCTTCCTTGTCATCGCCCACGGCGTAGACGTGGCGTCCCCAGGCGGTCTTGCCCAGGATGAAAGCGACCACGACGTAGAGCAGGATCATCATGACGACGCCGGTGGAGATGCGTACGGGTCCGATCGGGAACGTGCTTCCCAGCCAGGTGAGCACCGGCGGCATCGCTGATCCGCGCACCGTGCTGCCGCCGGAGTAGAGCAGCGTCAGGGCGACGAAAATGTTCAGCGTTCCGAGGGTGACGATGAACGGCGGGAGCCGGAATCTGGTCACCAGGAAGCCGTTGAGTGCCCCGGCAGCCAGACCGACGGCGAGACCGGCAATGAGGGCGAGCGGCCCGGGGATGCCGTTGCTGACGGCGAGCTGGGCGATCACCATCGAGGACAGGATCATGACCGCCCCGACCGAGAGGTCGATGCCGGCGGTCAGGATGATCAGGGTCTGGGCGATCGCCAGGGTGCCCACCACCGCGACCTGCTGCGTGATGAGCGACAGGTTCTCCACCCGCAGGAAGCGCTCATTGAGGATCCCGAAGACCACCACCGCGATCAGCAGGACAATGGCGGGGCTGAGGGCCGGGTAGCGGTGGAGAATGTTGCGGATTCTGCTGAGAGGGGTCTGGCGGTCGAGGAATTCCTCGGCCAGGTCAGCATGTCCGGCGCTCGGCGGGCCGGCGGTCTGTTGCTGGGTCACTTGAATAGCTCCTGAACTTCAATGTTCTATAACTGTTGTCGTGCTGGGTATGCTGCGGGGAGACGCTTTAGCGCGGCCCCCCGCAGAGTGGAGGCGTTACTTGCCCCAGCAGATCTGGGAAGCAGCCGTCGTGTCGATGCTCTGCAGTCCGGAAACTGCCTTGTCCGTGACGAGTGCGGAGCCGGTGTTGAAGAAGTCCAGGCCCGCTGAGACCGTGGGCTTCTTGCCTGACGTGGCCAGGTCCTGGATGGCCTGGACGCCCAGCTGGGCCATCTTCACCGGGTACTGCTGGGCGGTGGCTCCGATGATGCCGGCCTTGACGTTGTTCACGCCGGTGCAGCCGCCGTCGATGGAGACGACCAGCACGCCCTTGTCCTTGCCCGCGGCCTTCAGGGCCTCATAGGCGCCTGCGGCGGCAGGTTCGTTGATCGTGTAGACGACGTTGATGTTCGGGTTCTTCGACAACAGGGTTTCCATCGCCGTGCGGCCGCCGTCTTCGGCGCCCTGGGACGCCTGGTTGCCGACGATCTCGTAGTCCCCGCCCTTGCCGCCGGTGTACTTGCCGGTCTTGGCCTCGTCACCGTTTTTCGTCTTGTCGGCGGTGTCGATTCCCAGGCCGGTCAGGAACCCCTGGTCGCGGTTGTAGTCAACCGAGACGACCTTGTCGCTGAACAGGTCCACCAGCGCAATGGTGGCCTTCTTGCCGTCCAGCTGCGCCGCGGTCCACTGACCGATCTGCTTGCCGGCCGCGAAGTTGTCGGTGGCGAAGGTGATGTCCACGGCACTTGCCGGGTCCGGCGGGGTATCCAGGGCGATCACGTACAAGCCTGCGTCGCGGGCCTTCTTGATCGCGTCGACGACGGCGGGCCCGTTCGGGGTGATCAGGATGCCCTTGTCACCCTTGGAGATGGCGTTCTCGATGGCCTGGATCTGGGTGTCTTCGTCGCCGTCGGACTTGCCTGCAGCGAGCTTCAGGTCAATATTGCCGCCTTCGGCTGCTTTCTTCGCACCGTCCTCCATCGCTACGAAGTAGGGGTTGGAGGTGGTCTTCACGATCAGCGAAACGCCGATCTTTCCGGCGGCGCCTCCGCTGGAGGACGAGCTGGAGGAACTGCCTCCGCAGGCGGTCAAGCTAAGTGCGCCGAGGGTCAGGACTGCGCCGGCGGCAAGAAGGCGGGTCGCGGCCGGCCTCGGGGCTTTGGAACTCAACATTGAAACTCCTGTGTTTGTGGCGCCTTTCCGGCGTCAGACAACGATGTCATGTATCATGTAACCAAGCTCACACTGGGGAGTCAAGTGTTAATCGATGATGAGGAGCAGTTCGTTGACAACGGTGTCTAATCGTTACCAATCCGTTTCCGGTCGGAGGCCTCCGACGATGAAAAACGTCGCGGATCTCGCTGGAGTCGGGATCAAGACGGTCTCGAGAGTCGTGAACAACGAACCCGGTGTTTCAGAGGAAACGCGCCAGCGGGTGCTCAGGGCCACGGAACAGCTCCAGTATCACCTTGACATGACGGCGGGCAGCCTGAAACGGTCCGGACGCAAGACCCAGTCCATCGGGTTATTGCTGCCCAGTGTTTCCAACCCCTTCAGCGGCGAGATCCACAGGGCACTGGAAGACGCACTGACCGAGCGCGGGATTGCGGTTTTCGCCTCCAGCCTGGATGACGATCCGGAGCGGGAGAAGAAGCTGATTTCCGCTTTCCTGGGGCGCCGGGTCGACGGACTTGTCCTGACCCCGATCGCCAGAAGCCAGGCATACGTCATCCCGGAGCACTCACGGAACCTGCCCATGGTGTTCATCGACCGCGAGCCGGTGGGCATCGAAGCCGACGCGGTGGTCACGGACAATGAGGTGGGCGCCTCAAAGGCGGCCGCGCACCTCATCCGCCACGGCCACAGCAGACTCGCCTACCTCGGCGACCGGACGGACATCCAGACGGCAACGAAACGCCGCACGGGGTTCCTGGAGGAAATCGGCAGGGCAGGAATTGCGACCTCGACCATCCCGGTGCGCAACGGACTCCACGACGAAGAGACCGCCCTCCGGGCGGCGATCGAGTTGCTCACCTCGGAGAACCCTCCCACCGCGATCTTCTCCAGCCAGAACCTGATCACCTTCGGTGCCATGCGCGCGCTGAGATCCCTTGGGTTGCATCACAAAGTTGCCTTGATCGGATTTGACGACTTCACCCTGGCCGACATGATGGAACCGGGGATCACCGTGATCGCCCAGCACCCCGAGCGCATCGGCAAACTCGCCGCCGAACGGATCCTCGCCAGAATCGACGGAGACGACGGCGCCCCGAAAACCTACATCGTCCCGTCAGAACTGATCCCCAGGGGATCCGGCGAGATCCCGCCACTGAACTAACAACCAACCCTGCAAAACATCCGAACCCACCAAGCAAGGACCGGACATGACCAAAACACTGTACGCGGAATTCACCGTCAGGGAAGGCAGCGAAGCGAGGGTGGCCGAAATGATGGCAGAGCTCACCGGCCACGTCCGCCGGGAACCCGGAAACGTCATGTTCCTGCCCTACACCCGCGAAAGCAACCCGCGGGAATACTTCGTGTTCGAGGTCTACCGCGATGAAGCGGCGTTCGAGGAACACATCGGAGCGGAATACGGCCGGAAATTCAACGCCGAACTCGCCGGGCACATCGAAGAAGACGGCTCCGTCCTGACCTGGCTCCGCCCACTGATTTAGGGCCCGCCAAGGCAGAAAAGTGCGCAGGGCTGAAAAGCGCCTGCACCCCAGCGGTCGTTGCTGCTCCCGGACTACTTCGGGAGCAGCAACGACCATTGCGCATTTAATACGCAATTCAACTGAAGCCAGGAAGCACAGGCAGCACCAGAAGGGATCCGTCCATCTCTATGCCCGGCCACGCTCCAGCAAAGGACACCATGGGGCGGGTGCAGAAGCATACTCAAGAGTGGATGATGCGCCTGGAAATCTGGCACCGCCGGGCAGACGACCCCCTCCGTCATGGAAGCGATGGGCACTGGCTGGAAGTGCCATTCGTCGTGTCCCATCCTCCTCAGGAGGACTCGTGGACGCCTGTTTCCTGATGCGGCGCCGCTCCGGCGCTTTTTCGTAGCCCGCTCCGGTTGCAGGATGAGGTCTGCTGGCTGCTCTCCTGACCCGGCATGATTGCCCCGGTACGTGCATGATGCAAGGGCCGCTGGGTGCGGCGCCCGCAACGGTGAAGTTGCGGGCGCCGCGGTCTGATCAAAGCGATGGGGCTTCCGGTTATTGCCAGGCCGACTTCATCTGCTTGACGTCCAGAGAAGTAAGAACAGCGTTTCCTCCGTTGGCGAAAGCTTCGATGCCTTGGCTGGATGGGTCCGGGAAGATCTGGTCTGTCAGGACGATTTTCCCGTCGTCGGCGAAGACTTCGACCGAGGACCAGTCAACCAGGATCCGGAGTTTGACTGTTCCTCCGCTTGTCGTGAGCGGCGCGGTCTGGACTCCGGGAAAGCTGGGGTTGAATCCCACGGCGCCGGACTTGGTCCGGTCGATGTAGACCTGTCCGGATTTGTTGTCATAGCCGATGAGTGTTTCCTGGCCGGACCCGGTGCGGACTTTCAGTCCGTAGGAGCTTGCAGTACCGGCAGTGAAGGACGCCGAGATGTCGAGCGCCTTCCCTGTGGCCGGCAGGACGGTGCTTCCGGCAGGGACGGACATGTTCTCCTTGTGGACGGACGGCCCCGTAGTGAGCTGGTTGAGCTGCTTGACCGGTGTCTGCATCAGGCGGGGTGCGCCGTCGACGGTTTGGAGGGACAGCTCCCGCGGGACGGTCATGGCGCTGCGCCATGGTGAGGTGGGAATGGATCCTCCATAGTCCCAGTTGTTCATCCAGCCGATCATGATCCGCTTGCCGCCAGGGGCGTCATTGAAGGTGACACCGGCGTAGTTGTCCTTGCCGTAGTCGACCCAGTGAGCGCGTTGGACTGCGGATTGTGCCGCTGTGTCTGAGAGGGTGAAGTCGTCGGCCAGGATGTGTCCCCAGCCGCCGGTGTTGTGGTCGACGACCTGGATCTGCGCCTGCTTGCCGATCAGGTCGCTCAGGTCCCACGACGCCCAGTCCAGGTTCTCGCTGTTTGCGCCCGTGGCGGAGCGCACCACCTTGCCGTCGACGACGAGATTAACGGAGGTCTGCGTGTCCCAGGACTTGGCCTGGGCGTTGGCGAAGACGATGTCGCCCACCATGAGGTGGCCCCATCCGCCGGTGGACCCGTCGTTCTGGTCCACGACCTGGATCTGCGCCTGCTGGCCTTGGTACTTGCTCACGTCCCAGTTCGTCCACGTCAGGTCAGGGCTGTTGGGGCCGGTGGTGGTCGCGACGACCTGTCCGCCGATGATCAGGTTGACCGCGGTCGCGTTCGCCTGGCCCCAGGGGTGGTTCCCGCCAGCGACTTGCAGGTCGATGTACGGGCTGTTGACCGTGAAGGTCGGCGAGGTGATGGTGCCCGTGCCGGGATCTCCGGCGGGCGCATAGGTGTCCAGCACCTTGGGGCCGAGCTGGTTGGGCAGGCTCTCTGTCGAGGGCCCGGAGCTGGCGAAGGAACCGGTGGCGGTCCAGCCGGCACCGTAGGTGGTCCCGGAGAAGTCGTTGAACACCTGACCGGCCGGCAGGGTGCCGAACGGGACGGTGTCGGCGGCGTAGGGGTGGTTGCCGCCGCCGACGAGGAAGTTCAGGTGGGATTTGTTGACGGTGAAGGTCTCGGAACTGAGTGTGCCGGTGGGGCCGTCACCGCCGTTGAAGCTGTTGGCGAAGCCGGTTCCTTCAAAGCCTGTAACGCTGGACTGGCCCGGCAGGCTTCCTGTGGCCGGGGCAGTGCCGAAGGCGGTCCCGGTGGTTTGCCAGCCATCGTAAGTACCGTTATCGAAGTTTCCCAGAGATGTCCCGGCCGGGGGGACGTAGGGTTTGTCATCCGAGGTGAACTTGGTGCCGTCGAAGCTTCCGGTGAAATATTGGACGCCCGAACCTCCTGCGATCCCGCCCGGGTTGAGGTTGACCGTCAGTACCCACTTCTGTTTGCCGGGGTTGGCGGGATCCGGCAGGGGGAACAGGTCAGGACATTCCCAGGCACCGCCCGTGGCACCTGCAGGACCGAAATCACTCAGATGCTTCCACGTTTTCAGGTCAGGAGAACTGTAGAAAGACACCTTGTGCTGGTCGGACAACGCGGCCGACATCAGCCACTCGTGTCCGGCCTCGTACCAGAAGACTTTCGGGTCCCTGAAGTTGTTTGACCCGATGTCCAGCACTGGGTTCCCGGAATATTTGGTGAAGGTCCGGCCTTTGTCCGTGCTGTAGGCGAGTGCTTGGGACTGCTTCCCGGTAGCCTTGTCGGCGGCGGTATAGATTGCCACCATGGCGGGGTTGCCCGGCTGGCCAAAGCCCGTCGTGTTGTCTTTATCGATGACAGCACTGCCCGAGAAGATCATGTTTTTGTCGTCCTGCGGAATGGCGAGCGGGAGCTGCGTCCAGTGCACCAGGTCCGTGCTGACGGCGTGGCCCCAGGACATATTGCCCCAGGTGTCCCCCGAGGGGTTGTACTGGAAGAACATGTGGTATTCGCCTTGGTAGTAGACCATGCCGTTCGGGTCGTTCATCCAGTTCGTTGCCGGGCTGAAGTGGAACTGGGGCCGGTATGTCTCGGAGTAGGGCGAGGAAGTTCCGACCGCGCCGGAAGCCGTCGAGGCCGCCCCGGAGGTGTCCGCGGCCAGAGCCGGGCCGGACAGCGGAAGGGCGCTGCCAGCGGCCATGGCGGCGGCGAGGATCAGGGCGTTGAGACGTTTTTTTGATTTTGGTCCGGGTGTCAGACCGGGACCGGAATGTGTGCGGCGCACGTATTCACCTTTCGTGTCGACAATGACAGGCAGGTAATGCCGGTTGTCGCTCGGCTGGTTGTGTGGGGGCCTTGATCGACTCAAATGCTGCACTTGCGTCAGATCCACCGAACGAAGACAACGTTGTCAAAAAGGGAACCTACGGCTTGTCCACCGGACAAGTCAACAGTCAAATCCTCCGACGCCCGGCCTGGCTCAAGTGGTCGTGAACCAACTGTCCGCATGCCGGTGGAAGCCGTTGACAGCCACGAGGTAACGCGTGTAACCTCAATCACGCCGTTGAAGGTAACCCGCGTTACTTGCCAACGATTGCGATACGACCTCAGACCGAACCCTTGGTACTGCGCGCAGGATCAACGAAGACACCGGAGCATTCAATGGCGAAACCCACGACCCCCCAGAAAGCCGCGGCTGTGCGGCAGCGGGGTGTCACCATGAGTGATGTCGCCAGGCACGCCGGTGTCTCCCGGACGGCGGTCTCGTTCGTGCTGAGCAACCGAGAAAACGCCAGCATTTCTGAGGAAACACGCATCCGCATCAACGACGCCGTTCAGGCATTGGGTTACCGCCCGAATGCCGGAGCGCGCGCACTGGCTTCCCAGCGCAGTGATTGGTACGGACTCGTCACCGAGATCGTGACGGCCCCGTTTGCGGTGGACATCATCAAGGGCGCCCAGGATCAAGCCTGGCTTGACCACCGGTTCCTGCTCATCGCGCCTTCGGACCAGGCCGATGCCGTGGGACCCAACCAAGGGCTGGAAGATGCAGCAACGGAAAAGCTGCTGGAACAACGAGTGGAAGGACTTTTGTACGCGGCAACATACCACCGCGGCGTGCATGTTCCGGAAAGCGCCCACGAGGTTCCCACCGTCCTGATCAATTGTTTCGATGCGGACGGGAAGCTGCCCTCGATCGTCCCGGACGAGCGCGCGGGCGGCAGGGTCGCCGTCGAACGTTTGCTCCGGGCCGGCCACAGCAGGATCGGAGTCATCAACCTGGACCCGCACATTCCCGCGGCCGTCGGACGGTTGAAGGGTGCCCGTGAAGCACTCGCCGGCGCCGGGCTCGAACTGGATCCGGAGCTGGTGGTGTCCGGGCATGCGACGGCGGATGGAGGCTACGAGGCGGCCTGCCAAATTCTGGACCGCTATCCGAAAGATCAAAGGCCAACCGCCCTGTTCTGCCTCAATGACCGCATGGCGATGGGCGCTTATGACGCCATCAAGGAACGGGGACTGACCATCCCCGGCGACATCGCCGTGATCGGCTTCGACAACCAGGAACTGATTGCGGCCTACCTCAGGCCAAAGCTGACCACGGTTGCGTTGCCCTTCGAAAAAATGGGCGCTCTGGGAGTCCAGACGCTCGCAGCTCTCACAGCAGGACAGCCGATCACTGCCGACCAGCAATTGGTCGACTGTCCGCTGCTAGAACGCTCTTCGGTCTGACCGTGAAATCAATGTCGAAGAGCAAACCCTTACCCACCACTTCACCTTGCTGATGAAGATAGGAAAGAGATACCCATCATGACACAACCCCGATTCTTGAGGTCTGCCCGCATTGCAGCGGCCGGACTGGCTGTGGGTGCAATGCTGCTGACCGGCTGCGCTGCCACCGTCAACAAGTCCGCCGGCACCGACGCCGGAGCCAACGCGAACGCCTTCCTGACCATCCCGCGCGAGGACATGAGCACCTTCGACCGTAACTTCAACCCCTTCGCCCCCACTGTGAACCCCATGGTCCAGCAGGCCATCTACGAACCCCTGATGGTCTTCAACCCGGCCAAAGGCAACACGGTCCCCTGGCTGGGCGCCTCCTGGGACGCTGCCAAGGACGGCAAATCCGTCACCTTCACCCTGCGTGACGGCGTGAAGTGGTCCGACGGGCAGCCTTTCGTCGCCGATGACGTGGCCTACACCTTCCAGCTGCAGAAGAAGCTCAAGGGCGGCTTCGAGTACCTGGATTCCGTCACTCCGTCGGGCACCGACAAGGTGACATTCACCTTCAACAAGCCCTGGTCCCCCGCGCTCTATGAGATCGGGCAGCTCCCCATCCTCCCCAAGCACATCTGGTCATCCATCGCCGATCCCGCGAAGGACACCAACGCCAACCCCGTAGGAACCGGCCCCTACACCCAGGTGGACAGCTTTCAGTCCCAGTCCTTCGTGCTGAAGAAGAACCCGAACTACTGGCAGCCTGACAAGCAGAAGATCGCCGGCATCAAAATGCTGGCAATGTCCGGAAACGATGCCGCCAACCTGGCCAGCGTCAACGGCGATGTGGACTGGTCCACCCAGTTCATCCCGAACATCGAGAAGACCTTCATCGCCAAGGACAAGGACCACCGCCACTTCTGGTTCCCGCCCACGGGCGCCATGATCAACTGGCAGTTGAACACCAGCAAAGCGCCGTTCAACGACGCGACGGTCCGCAAGGCCCTGAGCATGGCGGTTGACCGTGACCAGGTCACCAAGATCGGCATGAGCGGATACGCCACCCCGGCCGACTGCACAGGCCTCTCCGGCAACTACGCGAGCTGGAAGAACGCCGATGTGGCGAACAACTGCACCTGGACCAAGATGAACGTCGACGAAGCAAACAAGATGCTCGACGCAGCCGGTTACCCCAAGGGCGCGGACGGCAAACGCACCCTCAAGGACGGCAAGCCTTTCGAGTTCAAGATCTCCGTGGGCGCCAGCTCCTCCGACTGGCTCTCCGTGGCCAACGTGATCGCCCAGAACCTCCAGGCCATCGGCGTGACCGCCAAGGTGGACTCCCCTGACTGGGCCTCCGTCGTCTCCGGCTACGAGCAGGGAACGTTCGACACCGGCATCGTCTGGAGCGCGAACGACCCCAGCCCGTTCAAGTACTTCAGCTCCACCATGGGCACCTCCACCGTCAAGCCGGTGGGCGCCAAGGCCACCGAGAACTACCACCGTTTCGGCGATCCAAAGGCCGATGATCTCCTGCAGCAGTTCGCTGCTGCTGGCGACGAAGCCGCACAGAAGCAGATCGCGAGCCAGCTTCAGGCGGAATACAACGCGGTGGCCCCGACGGTTCCACTGTTCTCCGGCCCCGAATGGGGCGACTACACGGACGTTCACTTCACGGGATGGCCCACTCAAGACAACCCCTACGCAACGCTCTCTGACCGCTCCCCCACCACGGTCCTGGTCCTGACCACTCTGGAACCACGCAAGTAGCCGGCACCAGTTCCCGGCCGGTGGCTGCAGTTGCCACATTCCGGTTCCCACCGGCCGGGAACCTTCTCATCTTTCCCGCCCGGGACCACTGTCGTCCCGGACCCCGCCTTTCCCGAACGGAGCAACCGTGCGCTTCATCCTGCGCCGCCTGGGTTTCTACCTGATCGCCTTCTGGGCCTCCATCACCCTGAACTTCCTGCTCCCGCGCTTCATGCCGGGAGACCCCGTCTCACGCATGTTCGCCCGTACCCAGGGCAAGATGCAGCCCGAACAGATCGAAGCCCTGCGCAAGATGCTCGGAGTGGATACGCGGCCGCTCTGGGAACAGTACGTCGACTACATGCACAACATCCTGACCGGCCAGATGGGTGTCTCCATCTCGCGTTTCCCCACCCCGGTCACCGAGGTCATCGCCAGCCAGATCGGCTGGACCCTTTTGCTGGGCGGAACCGCCCTGGTGTTCGCCGCCATCATCGGCAATCTCCTCGGCATCCTGGCCGCCTGGCGACGCGGCGGCGCGATCGACTCCGCCCTGCCACCGCTCCTGATCTTCATTGGATCCTTCCCGTACTTCTGGCTGGCCATGGGAGCCCTGTACCTGTTCGGCGTAGTGCTGGGCTGGTTTCCCATCCGCCACGCTTTCACGGATGGACTGGAGCCCGCCTTCACCTGGGAGTTCATCGGCGACGTCGGCGCGCACCTTGTGCTGCCGGCGCTGACGATCGTCCTGGTGTCCATCGGCGGCTGGATGCTGGGCATGCGGAACACCATGATCGCCACGAACGCCGAGGACTACATCACCATGGCCGAGGCCAAGGGCCTCCGGCCGGGCCGCATCATGCTCCGCTACGCCGCCCGCAACGCGATGCTCCCGTCGGTCACGAGCTTCGGCATGAGCCTGGGCTTCGTGGTCGGTGGTGCAATGCTCACCGAGGTGGTGTTCGCGTATCCCGGCGTCGGCTACCAACTCCTTAACGCCGTCCAAGGCCTCGACTACCCGCTTATGCAGGGGCTGTTCCTGACCATCACCGCCGCCGTGCTGCTGGCGAACTTCCTGGTGGACATCCTCTACGTCCGCCTCGACCCGCGTGTGCGCAGCAACTGAGGGACCCATCATGACAACCGCAATTCTCAAGAAGCCCACTGAGCCCACAGCTGCCCGCAAGCCTAACCGCAGTTTCGTCCACGGACTTATCACCAACAAGAAGGCCCTGGTGGGCATGATCGTGATGCTCGTGTTCATCGCGCTTGCGTTGCTGGCCCCCGTGCTGTTCCCCGGAGACCCATCGCGGATCACCGCGATGGCCTCGCTGGAACCGTCTCCCGAGCACTGGCTCGGCACCACGGCCAAAGGTCAGGACGTACTAGCCCTGACTGTCCATGGCTCCCGCAGTTCCCTGTTCGTCGGGTTGATTGTGGGCTTCGGATCCACCTTCATCGGCATTTTGGTGGGCCTGGCGTCGGCATACTTCGGCAAATTCATTGACGAAGCACTGTCCCTGGTGACCAACGTCTTCCTGCTCCTGCCCGGACTCCCGCTCCTTGTCATCCTGGCCGCCTTCCTTCCGCCCGGGCTGGGCACCGTGATCCTGGTGCTCGTGGTCACCGGCTGGGCCGGGTCGGCACGTGTATTGCGCTCCCAGGCGTTGTCCATCCGCTCAAAGGACTTCGTGGCCGCGGCCGTGGTGTCCGGCGAACGGGCGGGCCGGATCATGTTCCGGGAAATCCTCCCGAACATGGCATCGATCGTCATGGGAACCCTGCTCGGCTGCGTGATTTACGGTATCGGCGCCCAGGCAGGCCTGGAGTTCCTTGGCCTGGGTGACGTGAGCACCGTTTCCTGGGGGAACAACCTCTTCTGGGCCGGCAACGAGGGCGCCCTCCTGACCGGCAGCTGGTGGGTCTTCGTTCCCTCGGGTGTCTGCATCGCGCTGGTCGCGTTCGCACTGGCGCTCATCAACTATGCCGTGGACGAGGTCACTAATCCGCGGCTGCGGAAGATCAAAACCCCAAAGAATACCGAAAGGAGCGCCGCCAAGTGACAGTCTCCCAAGTTTCCTTCGGCTCCCATGAGCCCGTCCTGGACGTCAAGAACCTCAGCGTCAAGTACATCGGCGACACCCGCTCCACCACCGCCGTCGACCGTGTTTCCTTCAGCATCGGCACCGGTGAGGTGTTCGGGCTGGCGGGCGAGTCCGGCTGTGGAAAGTCCACCATCGCCAACTCGATCATGCGCCTCCTGAAGGATCCCGCGAAGATCGCCGGCGGCAGCATCTCCTTCGGCGGCAAGGATGTCCTGGCCATGAGCCCGGAGGAACTGCGGCGGTTCCGCTGGCAGGACGTCGCTATGGTCTTCCAATCGGCCATGAACTCGCTCAACCCGGTGCTCACCATCGGCGAGCAGATCGTGGACATCTTCACCACACACGCCGGCCACTCCCGCAAGGAATCCCTCCGACGCGCGGGCCAGCTGCTGGAACTTGTCAGGATCGACCCCGCTCGACTCAAGTCCTACCCGCACCAGCTTTCGGGCGGCATGCGCCAGCGTGCGGTTATCGCGATGGCCGTAGCGCTCAAGCCGTCGCTGCTGATCCTCGACGAACCCACCACGGCCCTGGACGTGGTGGTCCAGCAAGAAATCATGGCCCAAATCAAGGAACTCCAACGCGAACTGGGATTCTCCGTCCTCTTCATCACCCACGACATGTCCCTCATGGTGGAGCTCTCGCACCGCATGGCCGTGATGTACGGAGGCCGGATCGTGGAGACCGCGAAAGCCCAGGACGTCTACGCCAACCCCCGCCACCCCTACACTCAGGCCCTCATGGGTGCGTTCCCACCGCTCACCGGTCCGCGGGTTCCGCTGACCGGACTGCCCGACGGCGTGAAGTTCCGGAACATCCCCGACCTCACCGAAGCAGCACCCGGCCATTTCGTGGCACCTGTCAGTGCCGACGCTTCAGCGGTTGACACCGCCATCATGGAAGGAGCCGCACGATGAGCCCCGCTGTGCTGTCATCCCGGCGCCCCTCCGCCGACACAGAAGCTGCGGCCCTCGAGGTCCGCGGACTAGGAAAGTCTTTCCCTCTAGGTGGTTTGTTCTCCCGGGAGTCGGTCCGGGCCCTGCACGGCGTTGACCTGGCCATTGGCCGCGGAGAAATCGTGGCCCTCGTGGGGGAGTCCGGGTCGGGTAAGAGCACCCTGGCCCGCTGCGTTGCCCGGCTGGAACGACCGAGCGCCGGGGAGATCCTGATCGACGGCGTCGACGTCCTCAAGCGCGACCGCTTCCAGGCATCGCGCGCCTTCCGCTCCCAACTGCAGATGGTCTTTCAGGATCCCTTCGGCTCGCTGAATCCTGCCCACAGGGTGGAGCATTTCCTGCGGAGGTCGCTGGCGATCCACCGGAAGGGCGGCAGCTCCGAGACAGAGACACGGCAGCGACTCGAGGAGCTTATGACTACCGTAGGCCTGCAGGCCGACATGCTGAACTCCTACCCGCACGAGCTCTCTGGCGGGCAGCGCCAGCGAGTCGCGATCGCCCGGGCCTTGGCTGTGGAACCACAGGTCATCCTCGCTGACGAACCCACCTCCATGCTGGATGTTTCGGTCCGCATCGGTGTTCTGAACCTGATGCGCAAACTCCGCGATGAGCAGGGAATCTCCATGCTCTACATCACACACGACCTCGCTTCGGCCCGATACCTCGCGGATCGGACGGCAGTGATGTTCGCCGGTGAGCTCGTTGAAGAGGGCGAGTCCTTGGACCTCCTGGCCAATGCGGCCCACCCGTACACGCAACTGCTGGTCTCAGCCGTCCCGGATCCGGCCAGGGCGGGCTCCTACGATCCCGTCCGCCGGGCCGAGCTGCGGCAGGCTGTGATGGCTTCGACCAGCTGCGCTTTCGACGGCGACCCAAACCAGGCCTGCTCGGCCGAGGAACCCGTTCGCCACGGTGTGGGCGACCCCGAAAACCGCCACTGGGTGCGCTGCCACCTCTACCGCCCGCAGGCTGGAGCCGGCGGCCACGCCCTGGCAACTGAACCTACCGATAACAAGGCCTCCGCATGACTGAATCGACGCACCCACTCGGCACCGTTCCCCAGGACGAACTGATTGCCCGCGCCGATGCGGACCCCCTTCGGCCGCGCTTCCATTTCGTGTCCCCGGCCGGTTGGCTGAACGACCCCAACGGCGTGAGCCAGTGGAACGGCACCTATCACCTCTTCTACCAGTACAACCCCGAAGGCGCCTTCCACCACCGCATCCAGTGGGGCCACGCCACCAGCACCGACCTCGTCCGCTGGACGGACCAGCCGGTGGCACTGGAACCTTCCGCAGGTCCGGACGCCGACGGCTGCTGGTCGGGGGTGTTGGTGAACGACGGCGGAACACCCACCTTGGTGTACTCGGGACGGCTGGGCGAGCAGGAGTTGCCCTGCGTTGCCGTCGGATCCGCAGACCTCCTGAGCTGGAGCAAAATTCCTCAGAACCCGGTCATCGCAGCTCCACCGGCCGGCGTGGACATCACGGCGTATCGTGATCACTGCGTCTGGCGCGAGGGTTCCATCTGGCGGCAGTTGGTGGGATCGGGCATCCGTGGGCGCGGCGGAACTGCGTTCCTGTACGAGTCCCGCGACCTGCGCTCCTGGGAATACGTCGGGCCCCTGTTCATCGGCGACGCCTCCCAGGGCGATCCTGCCGATACCGACTGGACCGGGACCATGTGGGAATGCGTTGACCTGTTTCGGGCAGGCGGGGGCTCGTTGGGTACGGTTCCTACTTCTGGCGACGCGCCCGACGTGCTGGTCTTTTCCGCATGGGACAACGGCGACACCAGACACCCGCTGTACTGGACCGGCCGCTATTCGGAAAACACCTTCGAGCCGACCGGGCTGCATCGGCTCGACTACGGAGGACGGTTCTTCTACGCGCCACAGTCCTTCCAGGATCAGTCCGGCCGACGCATCATGTTTGGCTGGCTTCAGGAAGGCCGCAGCAATGCCGCGATGATCGAGGCCGGGTGGTCGGGCGTCATGAGTTTGCCGCGCGTCACCACCCTGGCCGACGACGGATCCCTGGTGTTCGCGCCCGTGCCTGAAATCGAGAAGCTGCGCCGGGACCACGTCGGCCTGCCGGTACAGGAATTGGTGCCCGGGGCACCTATGACGACCGGGGTGTCCAGCAACCAACTGGACCTCGAACTGGATGTGCAGCTCGAGCCTGGTGCCGTGCTGCGGCTGGGCTTGCTGGGATCAGCTGACGATGGCGTCTCCGGCAGTTCCAAGGAGGAAACAGTGATCGAGCTGCGCCGGACCACGGAAGGCGGCAGCCAAGGCACACTCCGCCTCGACCGTACTCAGAGCAGCCTCGATCCAACCGTTGATGTCGACGACAAGGCCGGACCACTCCCGATGCCCGACGGCCGGGTGCACCTGCGCGTCCTGGTGGACCGGTCCGCCGTCGAAATTTTCGCCAACGGCAAGCCGCTCACCGCCCGCGTTTACCCGACCCTGGCCGGCGAGCACGTGAGTCTGACCGCCGAAGGTACCGTGAGGCTGCTCTCTTTCGATGCCTGGACCATGGCTGAGATCTTTGGAGGAGCTCGGAACCTCTTCCCCTAGCTCAGGATCCGACCTCTCCCGCCTTTGGGCCAGCTGTTCGGCGCCGTCGGTAGTGTTCGTAGGCCCCTGATGAGCATTTGAGCGATGCAAAGGCCCATAGGAATCCAGCGTTCAT
Organism: Arthrobacter sp. efr-133-TYG-118; assembly: GCF_030209755.1. Classification (GTDB taxonomy): domain Bacteria; phylum Actinomycetota; class Actinomycetes; order Actinomycetales; family Micrococcaceae; genus Arthrobacter. The sequence goes on from NZ_JARVRH010000043.1 coordinate 44,566, forward strand.
GAGCCGGTGGTTCTTGACGAATCGTCGGCCGACGTAGGTCTTTTTCCCGGAGGCCCGCGTAATTGGGGCTGAGCCCGCATAGGCCTTCAGGGCTCGGGCGTTGATGAATCGGTTGGAGGGTAACCTGACACGGCGTCGGCTCCGTTCTGCAAGTTTTCGTTGAGCTCCGGAGGACGCATCCCGGCGTCCCACGGCATAGAAATGAGATGGTGCCGGGCACCCAATTTTCATTAGGGGCAGGAAGACCCCGCGCCGGGCACAGCAGCCGCTGCCTGTGACCGGCACGGTCACCCGATCGTTCCCAAGTGCAGAGCGACTGGAGCCTGAAAAGTCCGGTTGCATGCCGCACGAAAGCGTTTCTGGTCATGGCGTCAGGGGTCCGGCAGGGTTTAGCCCTTTAGGAGTACGCCCACGGTCAGCAGTGCGTTCGCGAACCGCCGCGAATCGCCAGTCACGACGCACAAGGCAAGGTTCTGTGACCTGGCGAGTTCATAGAATTCGAGTCGGTCAACGAACTCCGTTTCGGTGCCTTCGGGCATTAGGACATCAATCTCTGCATGAACGAGGCACGGAGTTGCGTCTTCGGCGGGGGTGATCCGCGTCAGTTTTTCGATGTGGACGGTGCCGAGGACGGCGGCCAGGACCTGGGGCACTGTTGGAAAGTCCGGCTGCAGGTTCAGGTGGACGGTTTCTGCGTTTGGTCCGACTGCGGTCGCTGCTGAATAGTGTCCGTCTGCGATGAGGACTGTTGCACCGTGGCCGGCGGCCGCCAGTGCGGAGATGATGCGTGGATGCGTCAGCTGTCCGGTGATCATGCGAAGTACTGTCCACCGTTGATGTCCACGACGGTGCCCGTGACGAAGCGCGCATGCTCGGAGGCAAGCCACAATGCCGCCCCGGCTACGTCTTCGGGAACGCCTGCCCTTCCGATCGGGATTGTCTGGACTGTGGCGGCTTTGGATTCCTCGGTGGTGAAGTTGTCGTGGAAAGGTGTCGCTTCAATGAAGCCGGGGGCGACGGCATTGACCGTGATACCGGATGACGCCAGCTCTTTTGAGAGCCCGCGGGTGAAGCCGAAGATAGCGGCTTTGGATGTGGCGTAGGCTGTCGCCCCGGCGTGTCCGCCGTTGCGTCCTGCCAGCGAGGCGATGTTGATGATGCTCCCGCCTTCGTTCATCAGGGGCAGGGCGAAGTGGGTCATCAGAAATGTGCTGTCCAGGTTGACGGCCAGAACCTGCTTCCAGAGTTTGAAATCCATGTCGCCGATGCCGGAACGCTGGATGAGGCCGCCGACATTGTTTGCCAGGATGTCCAGCCGTCCAAAGTCGCGGCCGAGGGCCTCGACGGTCTTCTGGACTTCAGCTTCGATGGTGGCATCCAGCTGCAGGGAGGTGAGGGGATAGCCCGTGTGGCGTTCCACGTCGTCGGCGAAATCCTGTCCGGGCTTGTGATTGTTGTAGGTGATTGCGATTCTGGCTCCGGCCTTGGCGAGGGCGAGGGCGATGCCTTGGCCTATGCCTGTGCCTCCGCCTGTGATCAGAGCGGTCTTTCCGCGCAGTGACTGTTCAAACACGATATTTGTTCCTTTCATGCCGGCAGGTTCTCCGGCTGTGGCTAATTGCTTTTTGCGAGTTCGGCTGCGGCGACGGCGCTGGGAGCGGCTGTGCCTTCGGGTCGGTTCCGGGCGTAGAGGAACGTTGCGATTGCCGTGATCACCAGGCAGCCGGCCAGGAAGAGCAGGCCCGCGAGGTTGCTGTGTGTGGCGTCATTGAGCAGTCCCACCGCGTAGGGAGCTACGAATCCTCCGACGTTTCCAACGGAGTTAACCAGCGCCAGTCCGGCTGCCGCGGCTGCGCCGCCCAAGGCGGCTGATGGCATGGAGAGTAGGGGTGCGGTGGCGGAGAACACGCCCATGGCGGCAATCGTCAGGAATACCAGTGCTGCGACCGGGTTGACCGGGAGGAGGAACGCGGCTCCCGTCAGCCCGAACGCTGCGATGAGCATGCTGATGCTGGCGTGGGCTGCGCGTTTGCCGGTGCGGTCCGACCGGCGGCTCCAGTAGAAGACGAAGAAAGCTGCGGCCGCGTAGGGAATGACGACGATGAAGCCGACTTGGGCGGGATCGAGTTTGCCAAGTCCTGAGACGACTGTGGGGAGCCACAATCCAAAGCCGTAGATGCCGCAGACCATACCGAAGTTCAGGAACGCGTATACGAGGGCGCGTCGGTCCTTCAGCCCGTCGAGGAAGCTGTGTGAACCGCCGCGCTGTTTCTCCGCCAGCTCGTTGGCCATGGTCGTGCTCAGCCAGTTGCGTTCGTCCGGACGGAGCCAGTGGGCCTCCTCGGGTCGGTCGGTCAACAAACGGGGGGCGATGATTCCCAGGATGACTGCAGGTATGCCTTCAACGATGTACAGCCACTGCCATCCGTGGAGTCCAAGTACCCCGTTCAGGTTCAGCAGAAGACCGGAGAGAGGGGCGCCGATGGCGTTGGAGACCGGTTGTGCGAGGATAAACAGCCCCAATACGGTGACCCGTTGTGCCGCCGGGAACCAGAGGGTGAGGTAGAAGACAACGGCTGGAAAGAAACCGGCTTCGGCAGCTCCGAGCAGGAAACGGATGACGTAAAACGTCGTCTCACCGTTGACCAGTGCCATAGCTGCGGCGCAGATCCCCCAGCTGACGAGGATCCGGGCGATCCACTTCCTCGCCCCGAACCTGTACATCCCTCCATTGCTCGGGATTTCGAACAGCGCATACCCGATGAAGAAAATACCGGCACCAAGGCCGTAGGCCGAGGCAGTCAGCCCGATGTCTGCGCTCATGGTCAGTTTGGCGAAACCGACGTTGTTCCGGTCCAAAAATGCGACGAAGTAGAGAACGCAGATCACCGGGATGATCCTGCGACGTACCTTTGCCAGGGTCCGGTCTCCAAGCTCCCCAAATGTGAGCTGGGCCGGGCGCTGCCTGGTTGAAATCAATGTCTTCATCAAGACTCCTTTGGCTTAATTCAAAGCCGCCTCGGATCATCTGGCGATCCCGCGACTGGTCGTGCTCAAGGAATAGTGTGCATCATATGCACATGTAGTGCAAGGGATGCGCAAGAATATTCCACGGCCATGGCGGGATGGCCCGATTCGCCTTGACCGTCGCCGGGCGAGAAACGTAGATTTATACGCATGTTGTGCACATGTTGCACCAAGGCGAGAGGGGTGATGCGGGATGCTCCCGGGCACAAACTTGGTGTTCGTCCTCGGCGCCCAGGGCAAAGGGCAGCGACAGGCGGCCAGACCTGGCTGGCGGGCATGCTTCAGACACTCCGAAACCCCGTGACACCGCCAACGTCAAGTGCCCTGCTGTCTAAACTGGGAAACCTGATCAACTGATAAACCGTAATTCCCGACCGACCACCAAAACACAGGATCGAGCAGAAACCATGTCGCAGACGGTAGCCCGGGCAATCCAAATTCTGGAATATTGCAGTGAACACCCGCGGACGCTTAAGGACATCGCCGCGGACCTAGGGGTTCACCGGACAACGGCATCGAGGATCCTGCAGACCATGATCGAAGCGGGGTTTGTACGGACGGACGAGCGCGGAAATTTCGGCGTCGGATTCAGACTGGCCGGTCTGGCACAGTCAGCCTTGGAACAGTTCGATCTCCGGTCGGTCGTACACCCCCACATTGTCCGGCTCAGCGAACAGCTAGGGCACACCGTTCAGTTCGCTGTGCCGGAAGCAAACCGCATTGTCTACGTCGATAAGGTCGAACCCGAACAATCCATCAGCCTGAACACAAGAATCGGCGGATTCGTAGTGATCCACACAGCCGGGGTTAGTAAGGCCATTCTCGCGTTCATCGATGACACCCGCCGTGAAGCCATCCTGGACAACGCCACATTCGAACAACGGACGCCCAACTCCATCACTTCCAGGAGCGAATTCGTGAAACGACTTGAAACGGTACGCGCACGCGGATGGGCTGAGGACAACGGCGAGTTCGACATCGTCTCGAACTGCATCGCAGCACCCGTTTGGGATCACGCAGACCGGGTAGCAGGCGCGATCTCAATCACGACATTCCGGGAGAAGACCGGCCTGGATGAACTCCGCCGCAGCGTTCCAGACCTTCTGGCGACAACCATGTCCATATCCCTCGAGCTCGGCTGGAAGCCTAAAGGCGAGACCGTACCGCCATGGGCAAAAGCAACGGGATGACCGAACAGATATCACCGGCAGCGGATGGACCCGGCGGAAACGACTGTTAACGGCGTGGACGCAGATCGCTGTGATCGCGCCAAGCCGGGGTGCCGACGTCGTACTCGACGGTCCATTCATCGGTGTCCGGTCGCTCCATGACGACGACCGGCTCCCAGCCAGAGCCGTCCCGGCGCGCGACCTCGACACTCATGCCGTCCGGGAAAGGACCGTGCCTGGCGAGGTAATCGGCCACGATGTCCCTAAGAGTTGCCTGCGAAGGGGCCGCCCATCTGGCGCGGCGAGCATCCAGCTCTCTAGGCCGTCGCGCTCGGACCCCGCGTCATACACCTCTACGGGCTCACCCGCACCAATGTGAATAGACGTCGCCAAGCGGCACCACAATTCTCACCCCTCGGCCCGCGCAAGATACTTCCGCATCAGCTACACCTCTGGCACCAAAGGTCGTCGCCGTGAGCGCCGTCTCACGGCACGTCATGTCGCGACGTAATGCCACCCCGATGAAGAATCGTGAATGGGAAGACTTGCGGTGAATGTGGTCAAGACTTCGAACAGTCTCGCACCTCGCAGCGATTCTGCTCTACGAGCTGCGGCAACGGGCAGCGAGACCGCCGACGGCGGATACGGAGACGGCCATGACCATGTCCATCGCCAGGCTCTCCGCGCAGTCGGGTCTGAGGTACCTGTTCAAGACCACGATGATGGACGACGCCTCGCCCACTCCCCCGGACGCGACCACCTACTACATGAAAGCAGGGACACCCCAAGGGCGCTGGCTCGGCTCCGGCTTGCAAGGCATCAACCGCGCCAGCGGCGACCCAGTCACCGAAACCGATGCCAAAGCCATCTTCGACGAAACTGTCCATCCGGACACCGGCGCTCCCCTGGGCCGCCCACACGGCCAACCCACACTCGTCCAAAACAGCCAGGGACAAGCCGGCACGCGCCGCGCTGTCGCCGGATTCGACCTCACCTTCAGCGTCCCCAAATCAGTCTCCGTGCTCTGGGCACTGAGCCCACGGAGCCTCCAAGACCAGATCCTGCAGAACCACCACGACGCCGTCACCGCCACCCTGGAATGGCTCGAAGAGTCCGTCATCCACACAAGATCCGGACGCAATGGCGTTGCCCGCATCGGCACACGCGGCGCCATCGCCGCCGCCTTTGACCACTGGGAGTCGCGCGCCGGCGACCCGCAGCTGCACACGCACCTGGTCATCGCCAACCGCGTCCAGCGGATCACCGACGGCGCCTGGGTCACCCTCGACTCCCGGACCCTCTACAAGGCCGCGGTTGCTGCCAGTGAGCACTATAACGGGCTGCTCTTCGACTCCCTCCACCACCACCTCGGGACCGACACCGACATCCGCGAGCCCGCAGCCACCACCCACAACCCCAGCCCGCAGCTCACCGGGGTCCACAACACATTGATCCACGAATTCTCCCACCGCTCCCGCCTCATCGATCAGGAAACCGACCGCCTCGTAGCCACATGGACCACAGACCACGGCACTTCCCCAACGGCGACAACCACCATCAAACTCCGCCAGCAGGCAACTCTCAACACACGAACCCCCAAAACCGAAACCATCGCGCCCCTGCACCAACTCTCCGCACAGTGGCAGGCGCGCGCGGCAGCCAAGGGCTTCGACCCCCGCCTAGTTCTTGCCAACACCGTCCGGCGGTCACGCACGGCCCCTTTCCGCTCGTGCGACTTCACCGCCGAGTGGGTGGACGCCGTCGCGTCGCTCACCCGGGAGCGGGTCGCCACCAAGCGCGCCACCTGGAATCGCTGGAACCTCCTCGCCGAGGCCGAACGGGTCTGCGCCGCGATCCGCTGCCACACACCGGAGGATCGCAACGCCGTGATCGACGCCGTCGCCACCGCCGCCGAAACCCAATCCGTCCCGCTCAACGACTACCGCTACGGCGTCCCCGCGGACGCGCAGCCCGATCTCCGGCTCGGCAAGCGGAGCGTCTTCGACTTCCACGGGTCCCGCCTCTACACCGACACCACCACCCTCGCGTGCGAGGAGACCGTCATGGAAGCAAGGAACGACGCCGGCGGCCCCGCCATCCGGCCAATGGTCGCCATGGATGAACTCGCCGGCTACCAGCACCACGGCAAATTCGGGCTGCACGACGACCAGCGGGCCGCCGCTGCAGAGATCCTGCTAAGCGGAAACCGGCTCGACGCCGTCGTCGGACCCGCCGGTACAGGCAAGACCACCGCCCTCGGTGCAATCAAGGCAGCCTGGGAAGCAGAATTCGGGCCCGGCAGCGTAGTCGGATTGGCGCCCGCGGCGGCGAGCGCCGAGGTTCTCGGGCGGGAGCTGTCCATGGTCGCGGAGAACGTCGCCAAATGGCTGTACGAGTCCGCCGGTGAGGGGGCCAGTCGCCGGGCTGAGCGGTTCTTCGATGCAGAGCGGCGGCTCACCAATCCTGTGGCTAAGTCAAGCCCGCAGACCGCTCTGCTCGCACAGAAAGCCGCTTGGCTCTCCGCCGAGCAGGACCGGTGGCGGTTCCATTCGAACCAGCTGGTTGTCGTCGACGAGGCCTCGATGGTGTCTACCCTTCAGCTGTCAGCCCTGGTGCATCAGGCCAGGGATGCCGGGGCCAAGGTCCTATTGGTGGGCGATCCCGGGCAGCTGGATGCCATCGACGCCGGCGGTGTCCTCGGCTGGCTGGACCGGCAGGGCAAGACCGCGCGGCTCAGCACCATCTGGCGCTTCGAGAACGCCTGGGAGCGGGATGCCTCGTTGAAGCTCCGTGCCGGGGACGTCGCAGCCATCAGCGACTACGAGCAGCATCAACGGATCCGGCATGGAACCTATCTGGACATGGTCGGTCAGGCATATCTGCAGTGGCAGTCCGACATCCGTGGGGGAAGGTCGTCCATCCTTATTGCCGCCGACAACGACACCGTCAGCATGCTCAACGAACGAGCCCAGGCGGACCGCGTGATCCAGGGTCTTGTAGACGCCGAACAGAAAGTACTCCTGGGGGACACGCTGTGTGCCGGGCGCGGTGACACGGTCATCGCTCGCCGCAACGACCGCACCGTTGCCGACAGCAACGGTGACTTCATCCGCAACGGCACGCTGCTCAACGTCGTGCGTGCCGTCAAGCGCGACGGCTCCCTGGTGGCGGTCCGGAGGGACACCGGCGCCATCGTCACACTGCACCGCGAGTATGTCGAGTCGGCCGTGGAACTGGGATACGCGACCACTGCCCACCGCTCCCAAGGAATCACGGTCGACACCGGCCACACTGTCGTCACCCAAGGACGTCTCACACGTGAGCTTCTCTACGTCAGCATGACGCGCGGACGCGGCGCCAATTACGCGTACGTCAGCGAAAACGACCCCACCGACCACGAACCGCTGGACCCCTCCTTGCAACCGCAATGGCAGGAGATCCTCGCCGAAGTGCTCGCGGCAGAAGGCGCCGAACGAACCGCCCACGAAGTCCGCGACGCCGAACAGTCCACCGCCGCCACGCTCGACCGGCTCAGCGCCGAATACGACTACCTCGCCCAGATCGCAGCCGCCGAAGACCTGACAAGGTTCATCAAGGCGCGCACTCCGGAGATTGATGAGGTGTTGCAACAATCCCCCTCGTGGGGCGCGGCCGTCGCAGCCTGGCGCCGAGCGACCGCGGCCAGCCGGCCCGGGGCTCAGCGGATTGTCACGGCCGCTTTGGAAACAAGCGGCGGTGCAAAGGACGTCGCAGCGGTTCTGCACGCCCGGCTCGTCGACTTCTCATCCCGCATACCGGCCAGCGACCGTGCCGTCATCCCCGAACCACTTCATACCAACCGGCCCGACCTCGCTGACATGGTCAACCAAGTAACCCATAAGATCAGGCAGCGGGCCAAGCAAGTCGCGTCGGCCGCTTTGACGCAGGACACTGAATGGAAACGAAAACTCCTCCAAACGCTCCCGCCGAACGTGACGGCGACAGACACCGCCCGCCTGGTCGCCAGGGTTGCCATCTATAGGGACCGCTGGGGTATCGACGACTCACCCCTCCCTCTGGGACCTGCACCGGCAGACCACGATTGGGAACAGTCATCGCAGTACGAACACCTCAAGCGCGTTGCCGACCGGGCTTCGTCCCAAGCCAACCGGCAACAACAACCCGGTCCATGGCTGGAAGATTCGATCTCCCCACAGATCAGCCCCATTACTGTCGGTTGGCAGCTCTGACATCAAGATCACTCTGCTCCTCCGCACGGTCATGCCGTCTGCACCTTTGTCCCCCATGAAGTGGGAACAGAGCCTGACCGTATGTCAGGTGACCAAGACCACGGAGACTCCAATGACGACGACGCCAAATCGCAACCAGCCCGTCGAGGTTGACCAACAGTGGCTAACCCCGAAGGAGATCTGCGCACAGCTACAGATCCCCGAACAGACCTTCTACCAGTGGCGGGCCAAGCACATCGGGCCACACGCATACCGCATCGGCAGGCACCTGCGAATCAGGCAAAGCGACTTCGTTGCCTGGCTGTCGCTGCACGCAGAGCCGTAACCGGCCCAAAACCTGCACGCGATAAATGAGCAGGTACCCACTGCCCCTGGGAACATGGGGTCTCATCCGCACTGACCGGGCAACAGCAAGAAGCTGGCGTGCACGGGCCAGATACCGGGACCTCGACGGGCAAACGCGAAAAATCGAAGCCCGCGGACCATCCGCCGCAGCGGCACGGCGAAATCTCCAAATTAAACTGCAAAAAAGGCAGACCCAAGGCAACGCCCTCATCAGCGCAACAGACCAGATCCGCGACCTCTCAGAGGTCTATCTGGCAGAGCTGCAACGCTCGGACAAGGCATCGCGGACCAAAGACAAGTACGCCTTCAGCGTCAAGAAGTACATTCTGCCTGGAATCGGCTCTGTCCGCATTGGAGAGACGACACCAGGCGTCGTGGATCACTTCATTCGAAATGTTGTCGACGCGGCCGGCCCGGCTACGGCCCGCACTTGCGGGGCCGTGTTGTCGTCGATGTTCAAAATTGCGCTGCGCCACGACGCTGTGAGCATCAATCCGGTCCTAGGAATCTCCATCCCGAGAAGTCGGGCGGCAAAGCCTCAAGCTCTGGATCCGGAACAGTTTCTGGATCTGAGGACCAAGCTCATTGCCTGGGAACAGGGATCGGTGCTTGGCCGCACGAGGTCCCAGGAACTCCACCAAATCGCCGACGTCCTCATCACCACAGGCCTACGCCCAGGCGAACTGTTCGCACTCTCCTGGCCTGATGTCGACCTCGACGCAGATCCGCCGACCGTCCATGTCCACGCCACAGTCATCCGTACTTCCACCGGGGGTGTCACCATTCAAGACCACCCAAAATCCGAGCACGGATTCCGCTACGTGACCATACCGCCAAATCTCGCCGAGTCGCTTCGAAGGCGACAGCTCAGGCAACGCAGCAACGCCACTGGGAATCCCTTGGACTTGGTCTTTCCCTCATCCACAGGAACGGTGTGCGATCCGAACAATGTCGGCAAGACCTGGCGCAAAGCGGCAGACGAAATCGGATACTCGTGGGTGACGTTCAAAACGTTCCGCAAGGCCAACGCGACTCTCATCGCACGGACCATGGGCGCCGAAACGGCCGCCTACCAGGCAGGGCACTCCAAGGTGTCAATGACCCGAAAGCACTACGTCGAGGAATACAAAGAAGCGATCGACACACGGGCCGTGCTCGGCGCCTTTGACGCAGCCAACGGGGGACCAGGAGCGCCTGGCAAGACCGGTCTCCAAATCTGATTTAGGTGAGTTAAAGGTGAGTCCGGAGCCAAAAAGTTCAAATGGCTCTGACCAGAATCAACATACCCGCAGCTCAGAGCCAAACTAAGAGCCCCCTGTCGGATTCGAACCGACGACCCCCGCTTTACAAGAGCGGTGCTCTGGCCAACTGAGCTAAGGAGGCGCGCCCCGGCAAACCGGAGCTAGTACGCGCGAGCGCTAGATAAGGGTAGCCCAAGACCTCCCGCCCACGGAAATTCCGCGGGCGCCGGCCGGTGCGACCCTCGCCGCGCCTGCCGGTGCGGCACCCGCCGTCGTACGACGGCGGGTGCGGCACCGCGCCGCCATACAGCGAGTGCCGCCTTCCGCCAGGCGTCCGTCAAAATCCGAGAACTACTTCTTCGCCGCGATAGCCGCATTCAGGACGGTCATGAAGTCCGACTTGTTGTCCCACGGCTGGCCGTCGACGAAGACGGTGGGCGTGCCGGAGATCCCGATGTTCTTGGCCTCCTGGGTGACCACTTTGACGAACGGCCGATAGGTCTTGTTGTCGATGCAAGAGTCGATATTGGCCGATCCTGCCTGGGTGGCCAACTTCTTGAGGTCGTTGTCCGAAATGCCTGCGCTGCCCTCGGCGGGCTGCTGTGCGTACAGCAGGTCCACGAGTGCCGAGTACTTGTCCGGCGACGTGTTGGCCACGCACGCTGCGGCGTTGGCGGCGCGGGACGAGTAGTTGGTGCTGGAGCTGGCGTCCAGGAAGCCGAACGGACGGTACTCCAGGGTGATCTTGCCGTCGTTGCGCAACTGGGTCAGCTGCTGGCTGTACGTGGTCTCGAAGTTCTTGCAAATCGGGCAGATGAAGTCAATGTAGGCCACAACCTTGACCGGTTTGCCAGCTTCAGCCTCGGCGCCGGGAGCAGTCACGGTGGTGGGTGCGGTGGCCGGGGCTGACGGCAGGGACGCCAGGCTAACGGTGCCGGCGGCCACCTTCGTCACATCGGTGCCCTTCAGCAGCGTCACGCCGCCGTGCGCGTTGGCGTTCGCCGGCGTCGGGCCCTGATCGGCGATCGGGGCATTGTTGGCAATGTTCTGGGTGACCACGAGGGCAATGACCGCGAGGATCGCCACGACGGCAACCACGATGCCCCATCCGATGAGCAACTTATTGCGCTTGTCTTTCTTCAGCTGAGCTTCGCGGATCTCGCGGGCCTTTTCGCGGGCCTGGGCGGTGCGCTCTGCCTTGGACAGGCGTGGTTCGTTTGCGGGGCTCATCAGTTCCTCGTGATTGATCGACGGCGTTGGTTGTAGCAATGGCAACGGGGCCAGTTTACGGGAGAAGACTGCCAGCTTTGCTGGGGTCTTCGACTCCAGTCTGACGAACGAGCAAGTGTCCTTGATGATTCCCGCCGGTAGGGTGGGAGATGAGTCACAAGCAACTCCAAGGGGCAGCAATGCAAGAAACGGCAAGCGAAAAAATCGACAGCGCACCCGAAGGCAATCAGGCTCCAAAGGCCCGGAAACACGATTTCATGGTGGTCTCCAACCGCCTTCCAGTAGACCGTTACACGAGCGATGACGGGGAAAACGGCGAGGAAGGTTGGCGCCGCTCTCCGGGCGGCCTGGTGACTGCCCTCGCGCCGATGATGACCAAGACCGACGGCGCGTGGGTGGGCTGGCACGGCGCCCCGGACGAAGCGTTGGAGCCCTTCAGCCACGGAGGCATGGACCTGATTCCCGTGGACCTCAGCACGGACGATGTTGAGCTCTATTACGAAGGCTTCTCCAACGCCACCCTCTGGCCGCTCTACCACGACGTCATTGCCCCTCCGGAGTTCCACCGAACATGGTGGGACAGCTACCGCCGGGTCAACCGGCGGTTCGCCGACGCGGTCATCCAGCATGCGGACCACGGAGCCACTGTCTGGGTTCAGGACTACCAGCTCCAGCTCGTGCCGAGCATTCTGCGCCAGGCTCGCCCGGACCTGCGCATCGGTTTCTTCAACCACATCCCGTTCCCGCCGCCGGAGATCTTCGCCCAATTGCCGTGGCGCCAGGCCATCATCGAAGGCCTGCTCGGCGCTGACTTGGTGGGTTTCCAGCGCCCCAGTGACGCGGCAAATTTCATGCGCTCGGCACGCCGCTTCATTGGCGCGAGCGTCAAACAGCAACAGATCCACGTCAAGGGACCGGATGGCCGGATCACCCATATTGCCCGCGCTCAGGCCTTCCCGATCTCCATCGCCGTGGATCAGATCAGCGAACTCGCGGGGCGCCCGGACATCATCGAGCGTGCCCGGCAGATCCGCCAGGACCTCGGCAACCCCAAAACGATCCTCCTGGGCGTGGACCGCCTCGACTACACCAAGGGCATCCCCCACCGCTTGAAGGCCTTCGAGGAACTCCTCAAGGAAGGACGGCTCACCGTGGAGGACGCCACGCTGATCCAGGTGGCGAGCCCGAGCCGCGAGCGCGTGCGGCAGTACAGGCTCCTGCGTGAGGAAATTGAAGGCACCGTGGGCCACATCAACGGCAGCTACGACACGATGCAGAACACGGCCGTTCGCTACCTCCACCACAGCTACCCGATTGAGGAGATGGTGGCCCTGTACCTTGCGGCCGACGTCATGCTGGTGACGGCGTTGCGCGACGGCATGAACCTCGTGGCCAAGGAATATGTCACAGCCCGGACCAACAACACGGGCGCCTTGGTCCTCAGTGAGTTCACTGGCGCGGCCGATCAACTCAAGCAAGCACTCCTCATGAATCCGCACGACATCGACGGGCTCAAGAACACCATCATGAGGGCCGTGCACCTGCCCCCGAACGAATCCCGCCGCCGTATGAAGTCCATGCGCAAGCAAATCCTCGACCACGACGTCGATCATTGGTCCGCCGAGTTCCTCTCGGCCCTAGCAGAAATCGTGGTGCGCGATGACTCCTGAGACAGCAGCCACTCCCCCGCTGAGCCTGCCGCCCGAACTGCTCGACGCCGTCCGCAGGATCGCGGGCACCGAGCACCTTTTGGTGGCCATGGACTTTGACGGCACCATCTCCCCGATCGTGGACCACGCCGACGCCGCGCGCCCACTCCGGCGCTCAGCCGCCGCTTTCGCTGAACTCGCCAAACTTCCGAGGACGACGACGGCGCTCATCTCCGGGCGGGCACTGGCCAGCCTCCGGGCGGTCGCCTCGCCTCCTGAGGCCACGCTGCTGATAGGCAGCCATGGCGCGGAGGCCTGGATGGGCCCCGGCTCGGCGGAGCTTCGGCTCGACGACGCCCAAAGGGAGCTCCTCGCCGAAGTCCGCGAGGTCCTGGCCGGAATCTCGCAGGAAGCTCCGGGGACCGTCCTTGAGGACAAGCCCGCCGGCGTCGTACTCCACACCCGGCGCGCCGCCGATGACGTGGCGGAGGACGCTGTCGCGGCCGCGCGGGCGGTCCTTGAAGGCCGGCCCGGGGTCTTCCTCAAGAACGGCAAGCGGGTTCTCGAGACCTCCGTGGTGCATTCCTCCAAAGGCGAGGCGGTCGAGTTCCTGCGCCAGGCCACCTCCGCCACCGGAATCCTTTTTGCCGGCGACGACGTGACGGACGAGGACGCGATCGCCAGGCTTGGCGCCGGCGACGTCGGGGTGAAGGTCGGGCTGGATTTCACCCAGGCCGAGTTCCGCGTCGAGGCCCCTGTCTACGTCGCCGAACTCCTGGAGGCGGTCCTTCGCGAGCGTCGCCGCGAAGTCTCGGGAGACTCATCTCACATGTGACATTCGTAACATTTAGGCGAATAACCCGGGCTACTGCCATACTCTTGGTGGTGATGTGGCGCACAACTACCGTGCGGCGTCACTCAGTCTCCCTTGCCCGGGCCCAGCCCAGGGCGGGGAGTCCAACTGAATAAACATGAACCATTCACAACGGATCGTCCGGCACGTACCTGCCGGTGAAGGGATTGATAACTGTGGCAACAGTTACTTTTGATAACGCTACGCGTCTGTACCCGGGCACAGATAAGCCCGCCGTCGATAAGCTCAACATCGACATCGCCGATGGCGAATTCCTGGTCCTCGTTGGACCCTCCGGTTGCGGTAAGTCCACCTCCCTGCGCATGCTCGCAGGCCTCGAGGATGTGAACTCCGGCCGTATTCTGATCGGTGACCGCGACGTAACGGACGTCCCGCCGAAGGACCGCGACATCGCAATGGTCTTCCAGAACTACGCTCTGTACCCGCACATGACTGTTGCGGACAACATGGGCTTCGCCCTCAAGATCGCCGGCGTCTCCAAGGAAGAGCGCGCCGAGCGTGTCCGCGAAGCAGCCAAGCTTCTTGACCTCGAGCTCTACCTGGACCGCAAGCCCAAGGCACTGTCCGGTGGCCAGCGTCAGCGCGTTGCCATGGGCCGCGCAATCGTCCGTAACCCGCAGGTCTTCCTCATGGATGAGCCCCTTTCCAACTTGGACGCCAAGCTCCGCGTCCAGACCCGCACCCAGATCGCGTCGCTGACCCGCCGCCTCGGCGTCACCACGGTCTACGTGACCCACGACCAGGTCGAGGCCATGACCATGGGTGACCGCGTTGCCGTTCTCAAGGACGGCCTGCTGCAGCAGGTAGACACCCCTCGCAACCTGTACGACCGTCCGAAGAACGTCTTCGTTGCCGGCTTCATCGGCTCCCCCGCCATGAACCTGCTGGAACTGCCCGTCGTCGACGGCGGCGTCCAGTTCGGTGGCACGGTCTACCCGGTCCCGCACGATGTCCTCGAAGAGGCACACGGCAAGACCGTCACGCTCGGTTCCCGTCCGGAAGACCTCGAGACCGTTGGTGCCGGCGAAGGCCTTGAGGTTGAGGTTGACGTCGTCGAAGAGCTCGGCGCCGACGCCTACGTCTACGGCCACACCACGCTTGACGGTAAGAGCCACGACATCGTGGCCCGCGTCGACGGCCGCCGCCCCCCGATGAAGGGCGAGTCCATCTTCGTTCGTCCGCAGTCGGGCCACGTGCACTTGTTCGACACCAAGTCGGGCCTGCGTCTGGGCGACTAACAGCCTCACCGCATTACCGACGGCGGCCCTTCCGAGTGGACGGGCCGCCGTCGTCGTTAATAGCAGCCTCCATACGGAAGAATTGATCCCATGACTGAGCAAAGCGGTGCCAAGTGGCATGACGAACCCACCGACTACGCGCAGATCGGCAAACTCCCGCGCACCGAGGCTGCCAGTGCCAATGACGTCGCGCCACCGGCGAGCGTGATCGGATCCCTCAACATCACTGCCGCGGCGGCGGATCCCGAGCTACTGGACCTGCCGTGGCACATCGCCCTTGAGGACTGGCCTGCCGCGAACCTGGCCGCCCTGCCCCGCGGTATTTCCCGGCACATCGTTCGTTTCGCGCACCTCGCCGGTTCCGTCATCGCCATCAAGGAAACGTCCGAGCACGTTGCCCGGCACGAGTACCACATGCTCCGCAAGCTGGCACGGATGGATGTGCCTTGCGTCGAGCCGGTTGCGGTCATCACCGGCCGTACCACCATTGACGGCAAGCCGCTGAACCCCGTGCTGGTCACCCGGCACCTCAAGTTCTCCATGCCGTACCGGGCGCTCTTCTCCCAGATGCTGCGCCGGGACACCCTGACAAGGCTCATCGACGCCCAAGCGCTGCTTCTGGTGCGCCTGCACCTGATCGGTTTCTATTGGGGCGACGTCTCCTTGTCCAACACCTTGTTCCGCCGCGACGCCGGCGCATTCGCCGCGTACCTTGTGGACGCCGAAACCGGCGAGCTGTACCCCGACCTGTCGGTGGGCCAGCGCGAGTACGATCTGGAGATCGCCCGCGTCAACATCGCCGGGGAACTCATGGACCTGCTCGAAGGCGGCCTCATCGAGGAGAAGGTGGACCCTGTGGCGACGTCGGAGCTCATCATGGACTCGTACCGCCGTCTTTGGGCCGAACTCACCGAAAAGGAATCGTTCGAGCTCGGCGAACGCTGGCGAGTGGGAGCGCGCATCCGCCGCCTCAACGAACTCGGCTTCGACGTCGAGGAATACGCCATCAAGACCACTGCGGACGGCTCCACCATCCAGCTACAGCCCAAGGTCGTCGACGCCGGCCACCACCAGCGGCGACTTCTCCGCCTCACTGGCCTGGATGCCCAGGAGAACCAGGCCCGCCGGCTGCTCAATGACATGGATTCATTCCGGGCGGACAACAACCCGGACATGGATGAAGAAATCAGCGCCCACACCTGGGTCAGCCAGATCTTCGAGCCCATCGTCCGGTCCATCCCGCGCGACCTCGCAGGCAAGCTTGAGCCGGCGGAAGTGGTCCACGAAGTGCTCGAACACCGCTGGTACATGAGCCAGAAGCAGGACAGCCACATCCCCTTGGCGGAAGCCGTGCAGTCCTACTTGGATACCGTGCTGCGCCACCGGCGTGACGAGGCCGCCATCATGCTGAATCCGGACACGGCGCTGCTCAAGATCCTTGAAGCTGAAACCGAAGAGTCGCGGTACGACGAGGACGAATACCCGGATTCGGACGACTAGCGAGAGGGTTTAGGGCTCCAGCGTCTCCGCGAGTCCCTTAAGCACGGGTTCGCGCCCGAGCTCGATGTGGGAGTACGCCAGCGTGTAGGCGAGATCGGCCTTGCCGCCGAGGATGGCGTTGCACAGTTCCATGTGCTCGTCGCGCTGGAGTTCGTTGCTGCGGTTGTGGGCGAGCCCGAAGATCCACCGCATGCGCCCAAACAGCGGTTTGACCGATTCGATGAGCAGCCGGTTGCCCGACAGCCGGACGATTTCGGCGTGGAACGCCGCGCTGAGGCGTACGACGTCGTCGGTCCGGCCGTCGTCGATCGCTTGCCTCGTGTCGTCGAGGAGTTCCTGCAAGCGACCACCCGGTTCGCCCGCCGCGACGCGGACGGCCGCCATGCGGGCCGCGAACGTTTCCAGGCAGAGCCGCACGTCGAAGAGTTCGTTGACGTCGGCGAGTGTCAATTGGCGCACCACGGCGCCCCGGCGGGGGAAGGTCTCCACGAAACCATCCTGCTCAAGGCGTTGAATGGCTTCCCGCACAGGGATTCGTGAAACGTTGTAAAGCTCGGAGAGCTCCCGCTCGCGCAGCCGCACGCCCTGCTCGTATCTCCCCGCCACGATTCCTTCAAGAACCAGCTGGTAGACCTGTTCGGCCCGGGCTTCGTCGTCGCGGCCAGTCAGCGTTTCGGGCATCGGCTTCGGCCACCCTTCCCTTCCCCATCGTCTTGCATTCCACCCGAGCATACACGGGCGGAAACAGCTCCGGGCCGCTGCGTTCGCGATCAGGGCGATTCCTTTCAAGAGTGACTTGTTTCACGAAATTTGGCTGCTTGGTATTCCAGATAGTGCAATATTTGTGATTTACATCCCATCAAACGTGCTCTACTCTATTTTTGGTATACAAAAAGTCCGGAGCTTACTCCTTGGATCATGAATCGAGCACCCCCGTTGACCCAGCTACAGTCCACCGTCGAAGCTACGGCTGCGAGTCCATCACCCAGCACGTCCCCGATTAGACCCACCGCCGAGGCGCGGTCGCTCCTGGCCACGGCCTGGCTGCGGATCCGCCGGAGCAAGATTGCCTTGTTGAGCCTCGGCGTGGTGGTGGCCATCGTGTTGTTCGCCATCCTCGGTCCGCTGCTCAGCGCCATGTCCGGCAACGATCCATTCACGTCCAACACGAGCCCCGAGGTCCTGGACGACCTCCAGACTCCCGGGTTGCCGCTCCCCGGATACATGTACCCCTCGGCAAGCCATTGGCTGGGCGTGGAACCCGGCCTGGGCCGCGACCTGTTTGCGCGCCTCGCCTACGGTGGCCAGGTATCACTCACCATTGCCCTGCTGTCCACTGCGGTCTCGGTGGTCCTTGGAACCGTGATTGGTGCAGCCGCGGGCTACTTCGGCGGCAAAACGGACGCCATCATCAGCCGCATCATGGATCTCTTCCTCGCCTTCCCGCATCTCTTGCTGGTCCTTTCGCTGACGCCCATCCTGCAGTCACGGCTGCGGGATACCCCGCTGGGCCAAGGCAGCTTCCTCCCCATGGCTTCGCTCGTGATGATCCTGGGCTTCTTCGGCTGGGCATACCTCGCCCGCATCGTCCGGGGCCAGGTGCTGAGCCTCCGCGAGCGCGAGTTCGTCGAGGCTGCGCGGTCCTTCGGTGCCTCGCACTTGAGCGTGCTGTTCCGGCAGATCATTCCCAACGTCATGGGCGTCGTGCTGGTCTACGCCACCATGCTCATCCCCACGAATATTTCCGCAGAAGCCGCGTTGTCCTTCCTCGGGGTCGGCGTCAAGGATCCCACGCCGTCGTGGGGCCAGATGCTCAACGCCGCCCAATCCGGCAACTGGTACCTCAGCGATCCCTGGTTCCTTGCAGTCCCCGGCGCCATGCTCATCGTCACCGTCCTGGCGTTCAACCTGCTCGGAGACGCCGTGCGCGATGCCCTGGACCCGAAGGCCTCGCGCCACTAATCCCCTTCAGTTCCGTTCCACCCACCCCTATGAGGAGCACAATGAATACCCCCAACAGAGCGCTGGCCCTTGCCGTGCTGATCGCCACTGCCGCCACAGGCTGCGCGGCGGGACAGAACCAGCCCGGAACTGCCGCCACCGGCGCTTCGAGCACGGAGCAGGCTCCCGAAGTGGTCAAGCCCGGCTTCACCACCAAGGGCGGCAACATCAACGTCCTGATGTCGTCGGACTTCCAAACCCTGGACCCGGGCAACAGCAACTACGTCCAGACGGCCAACGTCGGCCAGCTGTACTACAGGAACCTCACCATGGCGAAGGAGACGGCCGGCCAGCCGCCCACCATCGTTCCGGACCTCGCCACGGACACGGGCCAGGTGTCCAAAGACGGACTCACTTGGACGTTCACCCTCCAGAAGGGCGTCAAGTTCGAAGACGGCCGCCCCATCACCTCCGCCGACGTCAAGTACGGCATCGAACGCACGTTCGCCCAAGACGTTTACACCCAGGCCCCGCAAGAGCTCAACGCAGCGCTCGACGCCGGCGGCTACAAGGGTCCGTACAAGGATTTTTCCGCCGACCTCAAGGCCGTTGAAACGCCCGACGAACGCACCATCGTCTTCCACTTGAAGAAGCCGTTCGCCGAGTTCCCGGCCTTGGCCTCCCGTTCCAACACCTCGCCTGTCCCGAAGGACAAGGACACCAAACTGGACTACACCAACCACCCGGTGTCGTCGGGCCCGTACATGGTTGATTCGTACAGCCGCGGAAAGTCGCTCAAACTGGTGCGCAACCCGAACTGGGATCCGTCCACCGACCCCAACCG
This sequence comes from Arthrobacter sp. efr-133-TYG-118, assembly GCF_030209755.1. Taxonomy (GTDB): domain Bacteria; phylum Actinomycetota; class Actinomycetes; order Actinomycetales; family Micrococcaceae; genus Arthrobacter. Next base: position 63,853 of record NZ_JARVRH010000043.1, read on the forward strand.
CTCGGCACTTCCGGACACGTTCAGCTTCTCGCTGTCCACTTCGCAGGCCACCATCAGCCAGCAGCTCCTGGCCAATTCCGACCCCAATGCCCTCACCTTGGACTCCAACGGTGCACTGCAGACCTCGGATTCAGCCAAGCTGGCTGATGCCCAGGTCAAAGACCGTGTTGCTTCGGGACTGCTCGGCTGCAACGACGTCCTCAGCCTCAACACCGAGAAGATCTCCGATCCCGATGTCCGCAAGGCGATCGCCCTCGCCCTGGACCGTCAGTCCATCCTGGTCCAGTACGGCGGACGCCGCTTCGGTGAACTCACACAAACCCCGCTCAACGCCAAGATGCGCGGCTACGCAGCCCAGGACCTGGAGATCGACCCCACCGGCAAGCCCAAGCTGGAGGAAGCAAAGAAGCTCCTCGAAGGCAAGAACTACCCCAAGACCCTTAGCTACGGGTATGCCAACAACCGCGACGCCTACAAGAACACAGGCATGGTGATCCAGCAGAACCTCAAGGCCTTGGGCATCGACGTCCAGCTCGTGCCGATCCCGGCTCCGAACTACTACTCCGTTCTGGCCAGTGACCAGCTGCCGGACATTGCGCGGTCGGGCTGGTGCGGCGGCGCCGACCCCGCGTCGGTCCGTACGTCAGCCGATCCCATCCTCGGTCCGAACAACGACGGCACCAGCTACGGCTTCTCCAACACTTCGCGCTACTTCGATCCGCAGATTTCGAAGGCCATGTTCGATCTCCGGAACACGGCCGGGACTTCGGAAGAACTCGGCAAGAAGTGGTCTGAGGAGTTCGGCAAGGCCCTGAAGACCTACCCGATCATCCCGCTCGTCCGCAGCCACACGAACAGCGTGGTGGGCTCCAACATCCGCAATGCCCAAGTGGGCTACTTCTTCGGCGGCATCGACCTCTCGATCGTCGGCGTCGAGCACTAACCAGGCCTAATACACACAACCAGGTTCAGCCCAGAAGGGAGGCGGGCCGCGCGGCTACTGCCGGGCGGCCCGCAAGCAGCACAATGACCAGATTCATCTTTCGCCGGGCAGGCTCCCTGATCCTGCTTCTCGTAGCCGTCAGCTTCATCACCTTCACGCTTTTCCAGCTCGGACCTGCCGATCCTGCGTCGGCCGCTTGCGGCCAGGAGTGCACTCCCGAACGCATCGCGGAAGCCCGCGTGGCCCTCGGCATGGACCATCCTTTCCTGATCCAGTACATCGACTACATGCGCGGTTTGGTCTCGCCGCGGATGATCGGTGCTCCCGGAGCCGAGTCGATCTGCCAGTGGCCATGCCTCGGCAAATCGTTCCAAACCAATGAAAACGTCTCGGACATCATCGCCCGTTCCTTGCCCTACACGCTCTCCATGGCGGTCGGCGCGCTCGTGCTCTGGACCGTTTCCGGCGTCGGGCTCGGTTTGCTGGCCGCCCTTCGCAAGGGATCCGCCACGGACAAGTTCATCGTCGGCGCGGCGTCCGTTGGTGTCTCGCTGCCTATCCCCGTCACCGGCTTGTTCCTGTTGCTGGTTTTCGTCAACCAGTTGCACCTCCTGCCCTTCACGACGAACGAGATCAACAGCCCCTTCGGTCCGCACGGTCCGGGGGCCTGGGTGCTCAACTACTTCCTGCCCTGGGTTGCCCTCGCGGTGCTTTTCAGCGCGGCGTACATCCGGGTCACCCGGACCAACATGATCGAGACCTTCAGCGAGGACTTCATCCGCACGGCCCGTGCCAAGGGCCTGGCGCCCCGAACCGTGACGTTCAAGCACGGCGTCAGGGCCGGTATCACTCCTGTCGTGACCATGCTTGGTATGGACATCGGGCTGCTCCTCGGCGGCGCGGTCCTCACCGAGCAGATCTTCTCCGTCCCTGGACTCGGTTTCACGGCCGTCCGGGCTGCCATTTCCGGCGACCTGCCCGTCACCATGGCCATCACCATGCTGGCCGCTTTCTTCGTCATCGTCGCGAATGTCGTTGTCGACCTCGCCTACGCTGCCATCGATCCCCGAGTGAGGCTCCAATGACCCAGCTCCAACCCAGTCCGGCGGGTCAGCCGGCCACCCGAACTGCGCACCCTGCCACGGGAACCGCCGCGTTCCTGGAGGTCCGCAACCTTTCGGTGAAGTTCCCCACCGACGACGGCCTTGTCTCGGCCGTCAACGGAATGGATTTCTCCTTGGAACGCGGGCAGACCCTCGGCATCGTCGGGGAATCCGGGTCCGGCAAGTCGGTCACCAGCCAGGCGCTCATGGGACTGCTCAAGGGAACCTCCGCTCGCGTCACCGGCCAGGCGTTGTTCCAGGGCAAGGACCTTGTGACACTGCCCGAATCCGGCATGCGGCAGCTTCGCGGCCGGAACATCGGCATGATCTTCCAGGATCCGCTCTCGGCCCTGCATCCCTTCTACACCGTGGGTCATCAGATCGCCGAGGCCTACCTCGTCCACAACAAGGCGAGCAAGAAGCAAGCCCGCGCAGCCGCCGTCGACATGCTCGGAAGGGTGGGCATTCCCAGCCCCGAGCAGCGCTACGACGAATACCCGCACCATTTCTCCGGGGGTATGCGCCAACGCGCCATGATCGCCATGGCCTTGATTTGCGAGCCGGAACTGCTCATCGCGGACGAACCCACCACCGCCCTGGACGTCACCGTGCAGGCACAGATCCTGGACCTCATGTCCGAGCTCCAGGAAGAAACGAACTCGGCCCTCATCCTCATCACCCACGATCTTGGCGTGGTGGCCGAAGTCTGCGATTCCGTGCTGGTCATGTACGGCGGCCAATGCGTCGAATCGGGTCCCGTGGACGAGATCTTCTACGACACACGGCATCCATACACCTTGGGCCTGCTCAAATCGATGCCCACGCTGAGCAGTTCCTCAGGCAGGCTCAACCCCATTCCCGGCCAGCCGCCGTCGCTCCTTGACCTCCCGAAAGGCTGCATTTTCAGCGCCCGGTGCGAGTACGCAGCCCTCGCCGGCGACGGCGTGTGCGCGGGCCAGCGGCCGGAGCTCGTGGTCGAGGAAGGCCACGGAAAGCGCTGCCACTTGAGCGGCCCCCAGATCGTCACCATTCGGAATACGCGTTAGGACCCGCCATGGACACGCAGGCAATTCTCCAGGTGGAGAACCTCCAGAAGCACTTCCCCATCAAAGGCGGGCTGTTCTCAGCCACAGGATCCAAGACCGTCAAAGCGGTCGACGGCGTCTCGTTCAGTCTCGCCCGCGGCCAGACGTTGGGGCTCGTGGGTGAGTCCGGCTGCGGAAAGTCGACCACCGGACGCATGGTCGCGCGGCTCATGGATCCCACGGGCGGGAGGATCCTGATCGACGGCGCGGACATCGGTCAGCTGGGCGGCCGCGATCTGTACAACTTCCGCCGCAAAGTCCAGATGATCTTCCAGGACCCCTTCGCCTCACTCAATCCACGGCAAACCGTGGGCACGGCCATCGCGGCGCCGATGCTGGCGCAAAAGATCAACCCGGCCGGCGGCCTTAAGAACCGGGTCAAGGAACTCCTCGAACAAGTTGGCCTCAAGCCCGAGCACTACAACCGTTTCCCGCATGAGTTCTCCGGCGGCCAACGCCAGCGGGTGGGAATCGCGCGGGCCATCTCGCTGAACCCCTCCGTGATCGTGTGCGACGAACCCGTGTCCGCCCTCGATGTCTCGGTACAGGCGCAAGTGGTCAACTTGCTGCAGGAGATCCAGCGGGACACCGGAGTGGCCTACATCTTCATCGCGCACGATCTTTCCGTGGTCCGCCATATCTCTCATGAGGTGGCGGTGATGTACCTCGGCAAGATCGTGGAACAAGGGCCCAGGGAGGAATTGTTCCGTGATCCCCGGCATCCCTACACGCGAGCGCTCTTGTCCGCGGTGCCCTTGCCGGATCCCCGGGCAGCCCGCCAGCAGCAAAAGATCCGGCTCCGGGGAGATCTACCCTCGCCGGCAAACCCTCCCAGCGGTTGCGTCTTCCGCACCCGGTGTCCGTTGTTCGGCACCTTGGGCGCGGAGCACCAGCAACGCTGCATCAGCGAAATCCCCCGACCAGCCAGCGCGGCTGCCCCGGCCTGCCATCACGCAGGTCTGGAATCCGCAGCCCTAGCTGGTGTGCAATAAGATCCAACATCAAAGGAGCAATACATTGAACACCCTGATTCGCGCCGTCCGCCCCTGGGGACAAGCATTGAGCGATGTCCTGATCACGGACGGCAAGATCACCGGCGTCGAACCCCATGCTTCGGCGCGGGCCGTCCCAGGCGACACGACCGTCGTCGAGGGCCGTGGCCGCCTTCTCGTGCCGTCGTTCTCGGACGTCCATGTGCACCTGGACTCCACCCGCATCGGCCTGCCGTTCCGCGAACACACAGGCGGTCCGGGCGTGTGGACCATGATGATGAACGATCGGCAGAACTGGCGCAACGCCGAGGTTCCGCTGCAGGACCGGGTCAACAACACCCTCGGCCGGATGATCGCGCGCGGAACCACGCGCGTCCGCTCCTATGCCCAGATCGACGTCGATTGCCGCCTCGAGCGTTTCGATGCCGTGATGGCCGCCAAGGAGCAGTTCAAGGGCCAGGCCGACGTCGACATCATCGCGTTCCCGCAGGCCGGGCTTCTCCTTGAGGACGGCACCGTACCCCTCATGGACCAGGCACTCAAGGCCGGCGCCAATGTCATGGGAGGCATCGATCCGTGCAGCCTGGACCGCGACCCTGCCCGGCATCTGGACATCGTCTTCGGACTGGCCGAAAAGTACCAGGTCCCCATTGATATCCACCTCCACGAGCCCGGCGAGCTCGGTGTCTTCAGCACTGACCTGGTGATCGAGCGCACCCGCGCCTTGGGCATGCAAGGCAAGGTCACCATGTCCCACGCCTACCAGCTGGGCAGCGTCTCCGAGGCCACCACGCGCCGCCTCATCGACGAGTTCGCCGAACTGGACATCTCCATGGCGTCCGTGGCGCCGTCCGTTTCGGGCCAGCTGCCCATTCCGCTGCTCGCCGAAGCCGGCGTCCGGATGGGCTTGGGCGAGGACGGCCAGCGCGACTACTGGTCCCCGTACGGCAACACGGACATGCTAGACCGCACTTGGCAGCTCGCTTTCACCCACGGCTTCCGCAAGGACGAACTCATCGAGCACTGCCTCGCGATCGCCACGGTAGGCGGCGCCAGCATCCTTGACCCGTCCGCCACCCGCCTGAAGGGCACGGCACACCGTCCGGGCGTCGAGGTCGGCGATCCCGCCGAACTCCTGCTGCTCGACGGCGAAACCGTCGCCTCCGCCGTCATGGACCGCGGCACCGACCGCACGGTGATCCACCGCGGCAAGGTCGTGGCGGATCAGCTCGAGCTCATCTGAATCCGCGCAAAAGTGGCCGGTCCCGCATTTGAGGGACCGGCCGCTTTCTTGGTTTGCGTGTGTCGGGGGCGCCGACAGCGTATGCCCAACTAGCTCGCATTTGTTGTCGTTATGTGGGCTCATAACGACAACAAATGCGAGTCAGTTGGGCCGACTGGGGGGTCCGTGCGTGGTTTGGTTTGCGCCCTGCCCCGATTGGCTAGCGCCCGACGGCGGCGGGCTCGCCAAGCTGCTCCGCCTCGGCGGCTGCCACGGACACCGCGCGCCCGCGCACGGCGAGGAAACCGGCAACTGCGAGCAGCACCGCTTCCGCCGCCAAGGCCCAAAAGGAAGCGTCCCAGCCGCCAGACCACTCATGCAGGAATCCCGCCCCCAAGGGCCCCAGGGAGGCCAACGCGAAGCCCAAGCCCTGGCTCATGGCGGACAGGCTGCCGGCGCTCTCTGGCCCTGCCGAGCGGATGACTACCAACGCCATTCCCAGCCCGAACCCGGCGCTCTGGACGATCCCCAACAGGCCGACCATGAGGAATTGCAAAGCTACGGGCGCCGTCAAGACTCCAATCAAAGCCGCCGCGACGAGCAGTCCCAGGCCGGGCGCCATAACCTTCAGGACCGCGCGACGCCCCGCGAGAACGGGGGCCAGCAGGCTCGCGGGCAGCCCTGCGACGCTGAACCAGGCCAAGAGCCCTGCTGCGTCGGCCGCGGTCTGGCCCTTCGACACCAGGAACACCGCGAGCCACGAGGTCACGGCGAAATACAGCATGGCTTGCAGCCCGAAGAAAGCTGTCACGGCCCAGGCCGTCCGCTGCTTCCGCAGCGGAATGGTGCCGGCTTCGCTCGTGGCGCCGCCCGCCGTCGTCGTCTCTTGTAAGCCGGCGCCCGACGCCGCTCCGCCGGTCCCGTCCGGGCGTCCGCCTGTTTGACCGGTGCGGTGGATCAACGCGGCCCCTAGCAAGGCGGGAACGGCCCAGACGGCCAGTGCCCAGGCGAGGCTTCCGCCGAGCGCTTGCTGCAGCGGCTGGACGAGTCCTGCGCCAAGCGCCGCGCCCAGCCCGAAGCCCATGGTGCACAGCCCCGTCCACCACCCGGTACCGCGGTTGGCCTTGACGATCTGCGGCACAAGCACGCTGGCAGTCATGATGGATGCTCCTGCGAGGAACGTTCCGGGCAGCAGCAGTCCGGGCACGAGTACGCGGACAAGCAGCGCGGCGGCAAGTACCAGGAGCGCCGCCGCCACGGCCCTGCCGGTGCCCAGGCGACGGGCCAGCCACGGACCGCAAGGAGCCGAGACCCCGAAAGCAAGTACAGGCAGGGCGCCAAGCAGCGGCAGCAAGTGCGCGTCGAGCCCGAATCCTGCCTGCAGCTGCCCCATGGTGCCGGCGATCGTCGTAATGGCCGGACGAAGGTTGATGGAGACAAGCGCCAGTGCAACGAGTACCCACGCGGTCCTCCGAGCGGCGCTCGCGGAAGTACCGCGGCGCGGCGGGTGTGCTTGTCCCATGATTGCCTCCCTCGACCTCAATTTGGTATACTAAACAAGATTAGGGGTATCGGGAATCAAAGTAAACTGGCGCAAAAAGGCGGCTGAGTGTGACGCGAGATCTTGGCGATCAGATTTGGAATACCAACGGTCTAGATGGCCTTGCCGGGGTTGAAGATTCCGGCTGGGTCGAAAAGCTTTTTGATGCGGTGCTGCAGCTCGCGGATGGGCGCGGGCTGCTCAAGGCCGAGCCAGCGCAGCTTGTACTGCCCCACCCCGTGCTCGCCTGTGATGGTTCCGCCCATCTCCAGCGCGGCATCGATGGAGTCGTCCAAGGCCTTGTTAAGGCGGGACATGGCATCGGCGTCCACTTCCGTGTCCACACGGTCCACCCAGAAGGTGGGGTGCAGGTTGCCGTCGCCGGCATGGGCCACCACCTTGAGCCGGACATCGTGGGTGACGGCCATGGCCTCGAGCGCGGCCACGTAGTCGACAAGCCGCGACCTCGGAACGGCGACGTCCTCGCCTACCCGGTATTCGTTATCCACTTCGTCGCCCCGACTCGAGCGCCGCATGTCGATGAGGCGCTCGGCTTCCGCATTCGATTCCGCCGTGACCGTGGCGCCGCCGGACGCGAGCACTTCCCGCACCAGCGCTGCCTCCGCAGCAGCTCCCAAACCGTCTGTCTGGATCAGCAGCAGCGCCTGCCCGCGTTCTCCGAGGTCCGAACCGTACAGTTCGTCGAGCTGGGCCAGCGTACCGGCGTCCAGCATTTCCATGATGGCGGGCTGAACTCGCGCCTTTCCGACCGCAAGGACTCCCGCAGCGGCACCGCGGAAGTCCGGATAGAACGCCGCCATTGTCTGTACCTCGCGGGGCAGGTAGCGCAGGCGCACCGTCACGCCCACCACGATTCCCAGGGTGCCCTCGGATCCCACAAACAGTGCCGTGAGATCGTATCCGGCCACGCCTTTGAAGGTCTGGTGCCCTGTGTGGATGAGCGATCCATCGGCCAGGACGACGTCGAGCGCCAGCACCGAGTCCCTGGTCACGCCGTATTTGGCGCAGCGCAAGCCGCCGGCGTTCGTGGCCACATTGCCGCCGATCGTGGACATTTTGTAGCTCGCGGGGTCCGGCGCGTACATGAGGCCGTGTTCAGCCGCGGCGGCGTTCAGGTCAGCGTTCACCACGCCAGGTTCGACCACGGCGGTCTCATCGTCCGCGTTGAGCTGCAGGATGCGGTTCATGAGTTCCAGGCTGAGCACGATACACCCTTGGCTGGCATGGGCGCCGCCGGAAACTCCGGTGCCGGCGCCGCGGGCGACAATCGGAACCCCGTGCTTGGCGCAACTGCGCACAACGTGCTGCACGTCTTCAACGGATTCGGCGAACACCACGGCAAGAGGCAGCTGCAAGTCGAGGACTGGTCCTAGGTCTGCCGCATAGCTCGTTCGAGTGCGTTCGTCCACGGCGACTTGCCCCGGAGTGAGGGCGGCCCCTAGCTCATCGATGAACCCGCCAGGGCTTGTGCTTTGGCGGATCGGCCCGGAGGGCGGAATCCGGCGCGCCATGACAATTTCCATCCTGGCTTTGTCCTGCGGATACGGTCGGCTGGCGCCGGTGTATTCAAATCCGTGCCGCTCGTAGAACGCCTTGGCGCGCGCGTTATCCTCGTGGACACCCAGTTCGATCACGCCGGCTCCAAGCTCGGCGCCTGCTACGTCGCAAGCCTCATCAAGCAACTGGTCAGCCAGTCCGAGGCCGCGGTGTTCAGGTGCTACGTAGACGCTGATCAGCATGGCTTGCAGCGCCTCGGACGGGTCCTGTGGCTGCTTGACGACCACGCGCATGAGTCCATTGATCCGGCTGCCGTCCGCACCGTCATCCGCCACGAGGGTAACGCTCGAGTCGCCCGACATCGTGGCTGCCCGCTCTTGCCATTGAGTGTCAGTCTGGCGCCGAGCGGCTGCCAGGCTCTCCACGTAGGCCATCGGGGTGTCCGACAGCATTTCCAACCGGACGTCGCGAAGCAACTGCCAGTCGGCCGCTTGGAGACGACGGATTCTATTCACTTCCGCCGCCCATGAATCGGACATAGCGCTCAAGGACTCCGGGCCAGTCAGCCGCGTAGTCCGCACGGGTTTGCGCGGGGTGTTCGGCGCCTTCCCAGCCGTCGTGCACCAGGCGAACCTCCGTACCACCGTCGACCGCGCGGAAGGCCAGGCGAAGTTCGGTGGACCACATCGCGGTGCTGCCCGGATACCAGCTCGCATGGAAGGACAACGGTGGCTGCCAATCGTCGATCGTCCCCCATATCGAGGTGCGTCCGTCGTCAGCGGTCTCCAGGATCAAATTCTCCTCGAACTCAACGTGCGAACCTGCCCCGAAGACGCTGTGGTCCTCCATCGGCCACCAGAGATGCGGGTGATCGGTAAAGCCCATGAAGGCATGCGCAACCGGCGAAGGCACGACGACGGTGCACACTACGGGGTCCAGCTCACCGGTTTGCTCAGGCTGGGGTTCGGAGTCCGGCGCGAGGTGACTAAAGAGGCTCTCCATGTGCACCAACTTTACCGCCCAGCGAAGCGCCCGACTCCGGACCCAACCCGCTCCCTCTCAAACGCCCGCTCAGGTATGCCGGGTCCCGGCCCGACGCCCGCTGTCCCCTGCTGACGGGGGACTGTCCGTTTAGGGGTCGATTCGAGATTGGCATTTAGTTGATTCTTCCTTCGAAGGTGATGGCGAAGGCGTTGAGGGCCGGCTTCCATCGCATGGCCCATCGTGCCCTGCCTTTGCCGGCGGAGTCCGGTCCGGCTGGTGGGTGAGCGGGCGTCGGCCCGCAACCGTTCAAAGGTGAGCGGGGGTGGGGATTTCCGGGTCATAGGTGAGCGGGCGTCGGCCCGCAACCGTTCATAGGTGAGCGGGCGTCGGCCCGCAACCGTTCAAAGGTGAGCGGGGGTGTGGGATTTCCGGGTCATAGGTGAGCGGGCGTCCGCCGACAACCGTTGATAGGTGAGCCGGGGTGTGTTGGGGGGTGTTTAAATGGGTCAGGCCCCGACATGGTGTGTCGGGGCCTGGCCGTTAATGGTTGTCCGGCGGTGTCCTACTCTCCCACACCCTCCCGGGTGCAGTA
>NZ_JARVRH010000038.1 GCF_030209755.1 Arthrobacter sp. efr-133-TYG-118
AAAAATCGGTATCAACAAACTTGGCACACTATTGAGTTCTCAAACAACAGACACACCCGGCACCACCCACACCCACAACAGGCACAGACTCGCTCCGGAGCAACTTCCCAAACTTACCAGACACGCTCTCCCCGCACAACTCCCGAACCCGGGAACCGCGCCGGACAAAACACCATCCGAGACCCCCGGAAACCACACCGGAACGCAACAAAGCGAACCAAGAAATTGGCTTCCATTTGGAAGGGAGTCTGTCGCAATTTTTCCGCATCAGCGGCGGCGACTCGATCTACTTTACACACCCCCAAGACCCCACGCAAATCACCCCCCAGACGACCAAGAACCGCGGTAATCCGGGACAAAACAGCCGGTTCCGCGCAAAAAGAAGCCGAGGGCGTCGCAATTCGGCACTGTGTGCTGCACCACTTAATCACAAAGCCGCGAAGCCCGTCGCATCAAAACCCGGAAATCAGCGCCTTAAACGCAAGGAGGGCCGGCAACCAAACGGTTGCCGGCCCTCCTAATGCTTCTGGACTACCAGGAAGACTTGGTGATGCCCGGGAGCTCACCACGGTGAGCCATGTCGCGGAAGCGAACACGGGAGATACCGAACTTCTGGAAGGTACCGCGCGGGCGGCCGTCGATGATGTCGCGGTTACGCAGACGGATCGGGGAGGCGTTGCGGGGCAGCTTCTGCAGGCCGAGGCGAGCTTCTTCGCGTGCTTCGTCAGTCGCGTTGATGTCAACCAGGGTCTTCTTCAGTTCGAGACGCTTGGCAGCGTAACGCTCAACAATGACCTTGCGCTGCTCGTTGCGAGCAATCTTGGACTTCTTAGCCATGTTTAGCGCTCCTCTCGGAATTCGACGTGCTGGCGGATCTTGGGGTCGTACTTCTTCAGGACCAGACGGTCCGGGTCATTACGACGGTTCTTGCGGGTCACGTAGGTGTAACCGGTTCCCGCAGTCGACTTCAGCTTGATGATCGGACGTACGTCCTTGTCTTTTGCCACTAGAGCTTCACCCCACGAGCCAGAACTTCGGCGACGACTGCGTCGATGCCGCGAACGTCGATGGTCTTGATGCCCTTGGCCGACAGGGTCAGCGTGACATTACGGCGCAGGGACGGAACCCAGTAGCGCTTCTTCTGGATGTTGGGGTCGAACCGACGCTTGTTGCGGCGGTGCGAGTGCGAAATGCTGTGTCCAAAGCCCGGCTCGGCTCCGGTCACCTGGCAGTTTGCTGCCATGACGACTCTCCTAAAAAATAAAATGAAACGGCCAGCAGAGTTCCTGCTTCCCGTGCAATAGGCGACGTTCGCAACCAGTCCACACCGTTTTCGGTAGTTCCCGCAGGCTGGATCCTCGACTGAAATCAGTCAATGATCACCGCTGCGGCGAAGGTAGTGGGTCCGGACAACAGGCCGGAATACTGGGCGAATACTGGAATGCACGCAACTTGAGCCCCTAACTACCGGCCCGCGGATATCCCGTTGTTGCCAACAGTCACCGCCAACCGGAGCAATTGCACACGCTCCGCGCCACCTAGCGCCTAATAAGTCTAGGGGCTGGGGGAAATTAAGACCAATCGGGTGTATAAGAACCAAGTCCGTCAACTCATAAGCGGGGGCTAGCCCCTTCACAGCAGAACGAAAGGTTGAGCATTCAATCTTGAGTCATGAACTCACAACTCCTCGCCTCCTCCGGCCAACGCGTGGATACACCGTCAGGCCGTCCTCCAACCTCCGCGCGGCGCAATCCCACCAAGGGAAGGTTCGCTGCGCAGCATCGCCGCCGCATGTTCCGGACGGATATGCTCACGGTTGCGCTGTGGGCTTCCCTCGCAGCCGCGCTGGCGTTGTGGCTCGCCGACGGCGGAGTGTCGTCCGTCGGTAACCTCACCCAAGCGGTTACCGCTGTCGGGATCCTGGCCGGGCTTGCCGGCATGGATCTGGTCATCCTGATGCTCCTCCTCGCGGCACGCCTGCCGTTCGTCGACGGCGCGGTCGGGCACGACAGGGCGTTGGAGTTCCACCGGAAGCTAGGAAAACCGGCGCTCTACCTGTTGCTGGCGCACGGACTTCTCCTGGCAACGGGCTACGGCATGGCCGAGGGCCTGAACCCCGTCAGCGAGGCCGTTTCGCTCTGGGTGTTGGTGCCCGATATGTGGTTGGCATTCGTCTCCATGGCATTGTTCATTGCCGTGGTGGTCACTTCGCTGGTAGCTGTGCGGCGCCGTTTTCCCTACGAATTCTGGTACTTCGTTCATCTGCTCACCTACCTTGCGGTAGCGACGGCAATCCCGCACCAATTCAGCGTGGGCGGCCTGTTCGCCGAAGGCACTTGGCAGCGCTGGTACTGGCTCCTGCTTTGCATAGGAACGGGCGCAGCGCTGGTTTGGTACCGCATTGCCCAACCGGTAATAGCCACCTACCGGCACCAACTGACGGTGCGCCGCGTAGTGCGGGTGTCCCCCGACGTCGTGAGCATCGAAATGACCGGGCTGCGATTGAACGAATTGTCGGGTAGCGGCGGCCGGTTCTTCGTGTGGCGCTTCCTCGCTCCCGGCATGTGGTGGCAGGCGCATCCGTTCAGCTTGTCGGCAGAACCGCAAACCGGAAAGTCATCGCGGCAGCCGATGTTGCGGATCACTGTTCGGAACCTGGGGACCGGTTCGGCCCGCCTCGGCTCCCTCAAGCCTGGGACGAAAGTAGCGATCGAAGGACCATACGGGGTGTTCAGCACGGCAGCCCGAAGCAGGGACCGCGTCGTGATGATTGGTGCGGGAATCGGGATTACGCCCCTCCGGGCGCTCTTGGAATCAACTCCCTTCGCTCCAGGCCAGGCGACAGTCCTGCTGCGCGGCAGTAGCGCGGAGGAACTGTTCCTCGGAGACGAGATCATGGAACTGTGCCGGAAGCGTGGCGCGACCCTGTTCCACCTGACGGGTCCGCGGTCCGCCCATCCCCAAAGCGCCTGGCTGCCTGCCTCTGCCGGCTCCTCGAGTCTGCGGGACTTTGTGCCGGACATAGCGGACGCTGATGTTTACGTTTGCGGCCCGACAGCATGGGCCGGCGAGGTACTAGCCGAAGCAAAAAGCTCCGGTGTGCGGGAGGAACAACTCCACTACGAAAGGTTTGACTGGTGAGACTCAGGGCAGGAATTTCAGCAGCGCTGGCAGCGGCGGCAATCCTCGTGGTCGGCTGGCAGGCAGGCGCACAGGTGACGGCATCCAACGCCTCCACCGTCACGACGTCCGCGGCGGGAACCACCGGCGGGACCGCTTCAGGTACGGGCTCGACGGCGGCCGGCGCCACCGGGAGCAGCACGTCCGGGTCGTCCTCGGGAACCGGGGCCGGCACCGGTTCCACTACCGGCTCCAGTTCCGGCACGGGCTCCAGTTCCACTTCCACTCTGGGAGCCTCGGCAAAGGCAGGCGGCACCTATGCAGGCACGGCGGTGGAGACCCGTTTCGGAACGGTCCAGGTCCAGGTAACCATCAAGGCCGGAGTGATCACCGATGTCACAGCCCTGCATCTGACCGACCAGGAGCAACGGTCCGTCCAGATCAGCGCCAGGGCAGCACCCCTGCTCCGCTCCGAAGTCCTGAGCGCCCAGTCGGCGAACGTGCAGACCATCGGCGGGGCCACTTATACCAGCGAGGCATATTTGACATCCCTCCAGGCGGCCCTCGATGCAGCCCACTTCTAAGCCAAGCGAGCCCGGACAGGGAAGCGCGGATCCCCGCCTTCGTTCCCGGACGTTCACCAGCATGGGCACCGTGGTGAGCCTCGCCATCCCAGCTGCTCCAGGGACGGCTCCCCAAGCTGCGGCGGAAGAACTCGAGGCGGCCGCCGCCGTCGTCGAGCAGTTGTTCAACAGGCTGGATCGGACGTTTAGTCTTTACCGTCCCGACTCGGAGGCGAGCGCGATGGCGCGCGGCGAGCTGGCCCTGATGGATGCCTCAGCGGACATGCGCCGGCTGTATGTCGAGGCGACCGAATGGCGCACCCTCACGGAAGGTGCGTTCACGGCGGAACGGCCCGACGGCGTCGTGGACCTGGCGGGGATCGTCAAGGCACATGCCATACGGGAAGCCGGAACGTCGCTTCTCGCACTGGGCTTGAAGGATTGGTGCCTCAATGCGGGCGGGGATGTCCTGGTGGACGGTTCCCCGACGCCCGAAAGTACACAGCCGTGGCTGGCGGGGCTTGTTGATCCGGAGGATCGGACGACGCTCCTGACCGCGTTTCCGCTCGGCAACAGGGGAAAACACGCACTGGCGACCTCCGGGACCAGCGAACGCGGCCACCATATCTGGTCTGCGGGCCTCCCAGCCGCGCGGGACGAGGGGTTCCGCCAGGTTTCGGTGGCAGCGGCCGACATCATCACGGCCGATGTCCTGGCCACCGCAATCATGGCCGGCGGCGCCCGGACCCTCGCGCTGGCGACCTCCCGCTGGGACGTGGACGTGCTCGCGGTGAAGAACGACGGCGGACTGCTCGCGACACCGGGCTTCCGGAACCTCGCCGCCCAGAACAGTTAGGGCTTTGTGAGCTGGGGGTACTTCGGGCTGAGGCCATCACCTGAAGACTTGCCCGTAACGCGGCGGACGACCCACGGTGCGGCGTGTTCACGGGCCCAACGCGCGTTGGCCCACAACGCTTCCACCCGCGCAAGCTGGGGTTGTGTGACGGGCGGCGGGACCTCGAGGGAACCTTCGTGTTCCAGGACGGCCAGGACGCGGTTCGCCATATTGATGTGACCAGCAGTGGACATGTGCATCCGGTCCTGCGCCCACATGTGCCAGTCGTGGTATTCGCTGAAGCGCCAATAGTCCACCAGCAGCGCACCGTGGTTTTCGGCGATTTCCCGCAGCAATTCGTTGTAGATTGCGGTGCGTCCGCGCATGGTGCCGAAAACCTTGGAGCTGCGGGCGTCGAAACCCGTAAAGAGAAGCAACGTGGCTCCGGTGGCGCTTAGCTTCTCGATGCCGGCTTCGTATTCCTCCATGAGCCTGTCGATATCGACTTTGGGGCGGAAGATGTCGTTAGCTCCCGCGTACAGGGTCACCAGCGTCGGTTGAAGCGCGACGGCGGCGTCCACTTGCTCTGCCATGACTTGCCGGAGCTTCTTGCCGCGGATGGCCAGGTTGGCGTAGCCGAAATTATCGTTGCTTTGGGCCAATTGATGGGCAACGAGGTCCGCCCATCCCCTGACGCCGTTGGGGCGCGAGGGATCGGCGTCGCCAAGTCCTTCGGTGAACGAGTCACCCAATGCCACATACCGGGCAGAAAAATCCATGGCGCCAGTCTTTCATCAGTACACGGCGGTCGTCACCCGCGGCGCCGCGGCCGTGCTCGCGGCCGTGCTCGCGGCTTAGCGTTCGCGCAGGATCCAGTGGTCGTCGTCCAGGCGGGCCACGATCTTCTCGCCGATCCGCGCGAGGTCCGCAACGTCGTCGTCGGTCATGGCGTCCAACATCAGGGCGCGGACGGCATCCACATGCCCCGGGGCGAGGGACACGATGGTGTCCATGCCGGACTCCGTCAGGTGCGCCACGGTGACACGGGCATCGCCGGGATGGGCTTCGCGCTCCACCCATCCGCGTCTCTGGAGTTTGGTGACGACGTGCGACAACCTCGACAAGGAAGCGCTGGTGCGGGCGGCAAGTTCACTCATCGGCAGGAAACGCCCCTCCGCTTCGGACAACATGGCGAGCACGTTGTAGTCGAACAGCGACAATTTGCCGGCCGCTTGCAGTTGGGTATCCAGGGCTGCGGGCAGAAGGGTGTTGATGCTCAGGAGGGCCAGCCAGGCACGGCGTTCGTCGGCGTTGAGCCAGCGCGGTTCGGTCATGGATTCATCTTAGAAGGAAATCAATACTTGACACTTCAACTTAAGGTCATTATTGTTTTACTTGAAGCTTCAAGTAAAACAATGTGAACCAATCATGGGCACTCAAGCAAAAGGAAACAACAATGGCTGACATCACCATCATCGGTACCGGCAACATGGCGTCCGGCATTGCGGCCCGTGCCGCCACGGCAGGCAAGAGCGTCCAGGTTCTCAGCCGCGACGCCGGCTCCGCTGCTGCGCTGGCGGCAACGGTCAACGGAACCTCGGGCATCACGGGATCCCCGGTAGAAGGCAGCATCGTGGTGCTGGCCACTCCGTTCGAGGCCTCCAAAGCAGTCCTTTCTTCCTATGGTTCCGCGCTCGACGGCAAGACGATCGTGGACATCTCCAACCCCGTGAACTTCGAGACCTTCGATTCGCTCACCGTCCCCGCCGGAACCTCGGCAGCCGAAGAACTTCAGGCCCTGGTCCCGGGCGCGTCGGTCGTCAAGGCGTTCAACACCGTCTTCGCAGCCACGCTCGGGGACGGCGAAGTGGACGGCCAAACCCTCGACGTGCTGGTTGCGGGCGACGACGCCGAGGCGACTGCCGCCGTCGTCGACTTCGTCAAAGGTGCCGGCCTGCGCCCGGTGAACGTCGGACCGCTGCGCCGCTCGCGTGAGCTCGAAGCCTTCCAACTGCTCGTCATGACGCTGCAGATCAGCGAAGCCCACCCCGACTACAACTGGAACTCCGCAGTCAAGCTCCTGCCGTAGTTCATTTCGGTTTCGGAGGGCGGCCCGTTTTGGCCGCCCTCCTCGTTGTAGGCTGGGCGGCATGTTCGTCGTTTCACTGACATACAAAGTTCCCGACGAGATCGTTGATTTCCACCGCCCAGCACACATGGATTGGGTCAAAGAAGCGTTCGACGCCGGCACGTTCGTTGCGTCTGGACGTCGCGTTCCAGCCGTCGGGGGCGTGCTGTTGTCCAACGTCGATCGTGCAACACTGAACGCTTCCCTGGCGACGGATCCGTTCTACGTCAACGGAGTAGCCGACTTCGAGATCATCGAATTCACGGTCACTACGGCATCCACAGGTTTCGAAAACCTGCTGGACTAGCCTGATTGCGGGTCCGGGGCGTCACGCAGGGCACATTTTTGGCGCCTCGCGTCGTCGGAAACCCCGGAAATTCGGCTGCTTTCAAGCCCGTCCATCCCAAAAAGTTGTCAGGCGTGACGCTGACTCAGGTTCTCAAAGCCGGGCCGGTTCAGGGGACGTCCCCAACCGTTCCGGCAAGACCACCGGCATAAGGGCCGGCCACCGTGCGCTCAGGCGATCGCCGCTCGAAACTCCCCTGAGACGACGCGAAAGCCAGGGTGCCACATCGCGCCTGAGCCACGCGGCGTCGTCGGCCATAATCTCGGCACGGCTCCGCGGTTGCAGCGCCCCAAGCACCGGCGAGCCCAGCGAGTGCGCGGCGCCCAACACCTCCAGGACCTTCTTCGCCATGTATTCGTGTCCGACGCCGGACATGTGCAGCCGGTCGGGAGCCCACATCCGGCGGTCCTGGTACTTTTCGAAGCACCAATGATCCACCAGAAGTGTTCCGTAGGCTGCGGAAATGCGCCGGATCTGCTTATTGAAAACCGCCGTGCGCAGCTTAAGCGGCTCCAACACCGGCGAGAGCGGCACGTTGTACTCGGTGAACAGCAGGACTTGGGCACCAGTTTGCGCGATCCGGGCAACTGCGTCCTCGAACCCACGGACCAGTAGGCGCATGTCCAGTCGTGCGCCGAGGAGATCGTTGCCTCCGGCGTGGAAACTGACGAGCGTGGGAGCCATCGCGAGCGCCGGCTTGAGTTGTTCAACTACGATCTGCCTGAGCCGACGGCCGCGCAGGGCCAGGTTGGCGTACTGCGTCTGCGGCCGGTGCCTGGCCAGTTCCTCGGCCACACGGTCGGCCCAGCCGCGGCAATCGTTGGGGAGGCGCCGGTCGGTGTCGCCGACGCCTTCGGTGAAGGAATCTCCAACCGCGACGAATCGCAGCGGTGTATGCGTGGCCATGGTCATGTCCCTCCGTTGTTTTGGGCTTTTCGTTGTTCGCTGTTTCCGGCGTCGCCGGATGCGACTGAGCGGGCCGCGGCTTGGCGTTCCGCGAGTTTACGGAGCCCGGCTTTCCGCGGCACCTTCACGAGCTCAGGCCATCGGGGGCGCAGGCTGTCCCCGAGCGTGACGCCGCGGAGCTTCCGGCCGAACAAGGGCAGGACCCAGTCGTTCACCCAGCGGCGCTGGCGACGTTCCCAGTCGCGCAGCTTGAGCCGCTGCGGCGGCTCCCAGTCCTTGGGAGAGAACTTGTGCGGTACGCCGAGGTGATCCAGGACCTGCGAAGCCATGTATTTGTGTCCGGCCTTGGACATGTGGAGGCGGTCCGAGGCCCACATCCGGCGGTCGTGGTAGGCATCAAGGCACCAATAATCCACGAGCACGGCCCCATACTTGGCGGCCAGTTCGCGGACGCGTTCGTTGTAGAGGGCGTTCCGCTTCTTGAAGGGTTCCAGTACCGCCGAGACCTTGACGTCGTACCCCGTGAACAAGACCAAGGTGGCTCCTGTGGCTGCGAGGCGGGCCACGAGCCTTTCGTATTCGGCCATGAGGAGGTCCATGTCCGTGCCGAAGTCCAGAATGTCATTGCCGCCAGCGTAAAGCGTGATGAGGCTGGGTTCCATAGCCAGGGCCCGGTCCAATTGCTCGTCCACGATATGGCGGAGGCGCTTGCTCCGCACGGCAAGATTCGCATACTCCCAGCCAGGTTCGGCCTTGGCCAATTTCTCGGCAACGCGGTCGGCCCAGCCCCGGACGCCGTTCGGTAGGGCCTCGTTCCGGTCCCCCACGCCCTCGGTGAAGGAATCGCCCAAGGCAACAAACCGCCGTCGTCCGTTCTGGTCAGCATGAAGCACGTTCCCGGGCACCACGCCAGCCTAGCCCCGCCCGGTTGCCCGCCGGCAAAGCCCAGGTTAATTCGACGCCCGCTCACCTATAGCCCCTTCCGGGCAAACGCCCGCTCACCTATAGCCCCTTCCGGGCAAACGCCCGCTCACCTGAGGTGAGCGAGCGCTCCGGCTTTTGGCCGCATACGTGAGAGAGCGTTAGGGAAATTGACGTTATATGTGAGCGGGCGTCGCCAAGGGCGGCCTAGAGTTCGGCTTTCCCCTTGCGCCAGTAGCCCATGAACGCCACCTGCTTCCGGTCGATCCCCACATCCCTGACGAGATATCGGCGCAGCTCCTTGACGACCCCGGCCTCGCCGGCGATCCAGGCGTAGAACGGCGAGGCGCCGGCAGGAAGGCTCGGGTTGCGGCTCGCTTCGATCGCAGCCGTGTTCATGCGCAAAGGCGTTTCCCACAAGATGTCCTGGTCCACATTGACGTCTTCGGGCTCGGGGCCGGCGGCACCGTCGAGCGGGATGATGCCAACCCACCCCGGGACGGGTATAGCTCCGCGGACGGCTTCCTTCAGCAGCTCGCCGTGGGGCCGGGACCGACCCAGGGCCGCGCCGCGCGCGAGCCACGTGATTTCAATGTCGGCATCTGTGAGGAGGTCCTGGAAATCGCCGGCCTCGGGTACTTCGAGGAAGGCATGGCCTGTGATTCCCGCGGGCAAGGATTCCAGGATCGCGCTGATGGCGGGCACCGCCGTTTCGTCGCCGGCAAGGAGGACCAGCTGCGCCAGGCCGGGACGCCATTCGATGCCGGAGTATGTTTCGGCCGTGATGCAGTGGGCTGCCCGGTTGTTGGGGCCGATGATGGTGATGGAATCCCCGGGTTTCGCGCCGAGCGCCCAGTTGGCCGCAGGCCCGCCTGTCGGGTGAGCCGAACCGCCGTCGTCGTCCGGCCGCGCGGCTCCGGGCCGCGCCGCACCGCCGTCGTCGTCGTCGAAGTGCATCACGAAGTCGACGTCGATCTCCGGGTAGACGGCGTCGAGCCTCTCGTTCCGAACGGTGTAGGTCCGCATCGAACCGCGCACCGTCGGATCCATCGCCAACCACTCTTGGTACCAACCGGCGTCGCCAGTGTTGAAGGCGGGCAAGGGCAGCGGGCGACCGTCGGCGTCGAGCGAGGGAATCACGAGTTTGATGCGCAGGTCCAGGGTGTTCCCTGAAACACCGAATCCGCGCAGGCAATATCCCCCGAAGGTGATGCGGCGGAAGTTGGGTCCGAG
The DNA here is from genome assembly GCF_030209755.1 of Arthrobacter sp. efr-133-TYG-118. GTDB lineage: Bacteria > Actinomycetota > Actinomycetes > Actinomycetales > Micrococcaceae > Arthrobacter. The sequence continues at coordinate 10,053 of NZ_JARVRH010000038.1, forward strand.
ATCCTCGACGGCGGTGACTGTGACGTCGAAGGCGAGGGTCATCGGCTCCGTGATGGCGTTTCGCACAACTGCGTCTGCGTTCATGAGGCGAACTCCAATTCGATGGGTGTTGAGGGAGCGGCGGTGTGGTGCCGGCCAATGGGGAGAATGAGCGGGGTGCCGGAAATTGGATCTGGAACCACCCGGGACTCCAGGCCAAAAACGTCGCGGACCAAGTCCTCGGTGACCACTACGGGCGCGGGCCCCTCGGCGACGATTGCCCCGGCCTTCATCGCGATGACGTGGTCCGCGTAACGCGCTGCCAGATTGAGATCGTGCAACACGATTGCCACGGTGGTTCCGCGGCTGCGGTTGAGATCGGTCACCAGATCCAGCACCTCCACCTGGTGCGCCAGGTCAAGGTAGGTGGTGGGTTCGTCGAGGAGCAGGACCTCCGTCTCCTGCGCAAGGGCCATGGCGATCCACACCCTCTGGCGTTGCCCGCCGGACAGTTCATCGACGCTTCGTTCAGCCAACTCCAACGTTGAGGTGCTCTCGAGCGCGCGCTGAACGGCGAGATCATGGACCGAGAGGTCGCCGGTCCTCCAGCTGCGGAAGAATCCTTGGTGCGGATAGCGTCCGCGGCCCACGAGCTCGCGGACGGTGATGCCATCCGGGGCAAGGGGGTGCTGCGGAAGGAGGCCGAGCGTGCGGGCGAGTTCGCGGGCCGGGCGGGAGTGGATGTCCTTGCCATCCAACGTGACGACGCCGGCACTCGGCTTCAGGAGCCTGGACAACCCTCGGAGCAACGTGGATTTTCCGCAGGCGTTGGCCCCCACGATCATGGTCACTTTGCCTTCTGGGATCTGCGTCGAGAGTCCTTCGACCACTCGTCGTTGCTCGTATTGGAGCGTCAAGCGGCGTGCGCTCAGTTGTGCCATGTCAGGCTTCCTTTCGATTGGACGTGACCAGGAGCCACAACAGGAATGGAGCGCCGAGGGCGCCGGTAATGACGCCGACCGGCAGGACGGTGCCGCCCAGAATCAGGGGTGCCACGTTGTATGCGAAGTAGTCGGCCGCCAGGACAATGAGGGCGCCTGTGAACGCCGACGCCGGCAGGCTGGGCCGCCCGACAATCCGCCGGGCGATCGGCCCGGCAAGGAAGGCGACGAAGGCAACCGGCCCGGCAGCCGCCGTCGCCACTGCTGCGAGCGCGACGGCGGTGATGACCAGACCGAAACGCACGGCGTTCACGCGGATTCCCAGTCCGGCCGCGGCGTCGTCCCCGAGTTCGAGCATGCGCAGGGGTCCCGCGAGGAAGGCCAGTGCGGGAACAAGGACTGCGAGCGTTGCGAGGAGGACGCCCACACGTTCCCAATTTGCCGAATTCAACGAACCGTTGAGCCAAATGAGGGCCTCGGAAGCTGTCCGTATATCCGCCCGGGTCATGAGGAAGTTCACCACTGCCGCCAATGCGGCGGCGATACCAACGCCGGCGAGGATGAGCCGGTTGCCTGCCGCATTCCCGCGCCGGCCGCCTGAACCCCCGCCGCCGGAACCCCCGCCGCCTGAACCCCCGCCGCCGGAACCCCCGCCGCTTGAACCTTGCGAAATGGCGTAAATGAGGAGCGCGACGCCGGTTGCTCCGGCGAGCGCAGCCGCGGACACAGCGGCACCGGACGCGCCGAACACGACAATGGCCAGGACCGCCGCAGCACTCGCGCCGTAACTGATGCCGATAACGTCGGGGCTTGCGAGCGGGTTGCGGAGCATGGTCTGGAAGAGCCCGCCGGAGAGGCCGAACGCCACACCGATCAGGATTCCCAGCACGGCCCGGGGCAGTTTGTTTTCCATGACGATGAAGCTTGCGCCCGGGATCTTCTCGCCGCCCGTCAGATGGGCCGTAAGGATCCTGAAGAAATCGGGGATGGTGACCGTATAGCTGCCCAGGAGCACGGCCACCGCAAAGAAGACCACGACGCCGGAGCCCAGGAGCGCGGTCCTGTTCAGGTTCCGCGGGGTGTCGCTCACAGCGAGGCCCCCTTGCTCCGGCGGACGAGCCACACGAAGACGGGAGCCCCGACGATGGCCGTCATGATGCCCGCAGGGACTTCGCCGGGCAGCAGCACCACCCGGCCGATCACATCCGAAACAATGAGGAGAGCCGGTGCGAGAACCATCGAAAACGGCAGGATCCAGCGATGGTCCGGACCTGCAAAGAAACGCACTGCGTGTGGAACAACGAGCCCGACGAATCCGATGGGCCCGGCCAGCGCCGTGGCCGAGCCACACAGCAGCACGATTCCGAGCGCGGTGACGCCCCTGGACAGGGCCACGTTCTGGCCGAGGCCGCGGGCAACGTCGTCGCCGAGGGCCAGGCTGTTGAGGATCCGGCCGCTGCCCAGGACGATCAACGCCCCCAGCAGCAGGAAAGGCAGGCCGGTCAACACCACGGACCAGTCGCTCCCGGCAATTCCGCCGACCTGCCAGAAACGGAAGCGATCGAGCGTGTCCTGGCTCGAAACCAGGATCACGTTCATCAATGAGTAAAGCCCCGCACTCAGCGCGGCGCCCGCCAAAGCGAGCTTCACCGGCGTCGCGCCGTCCCGTCCCATCGACGCAATCAGGTAGACGACGACGGCGGCCGCTGCGGCACCGACGAAAGCGAACCAGATGTAGCCACTCGCCCCTGAGATGCCGAAAAGGTGGATACCGGCGACCACCGCCAGTGCCGCCCCCGCGTTGACGCCCATGATGCCCGGGTCAGCCAAAGGGTTGCGGGAGACTCCCTGCATCGCTGCTCCGGCAAGGCCAAGGGCAGTCCCGGCCACCAAACCGAGCACGGTCCGTGGAATGCGTGTGTAGACCACGGCGTGGTTGCCGTCGTCGGGATTGAACTGCGTGAGTGCCTGCCACACAGTTTCGAGGGACATGCCCCGTGCGCCGATCGCGAGCGAGGCTGCACAGACAAGCACAAGCACGACGACGGCGGTCAACAGCCAGGCGGCCTTCGCGCGAACTGGCAGGTGTTGCCCCTTGGAGGCGCTGTGAGGGGCAGGAGCTGCCAGTTCGCGCGTGGTTCCTCCGGGAGAAGGCGGGCCGGCCGCCGTCGTACTCTGTGTCATGTCAGGCGTATCGCTACTTGGCGGCCGCGTCGGCGCCCTTGGCCAGTTGGGGCAGGAACATGTCCAGTGCCCACGGCAGGCTCAAGGGCGAGGACGCGGAAATCGCCAGGGTGAGGGTGTTGTCGGAGTCGGCGACCAGGGCGCCCTTCTGGATGGCAGGGATCTGGCCCAGCAGGGGGTCCTGCTTGATCTGGTCCGTGGTCTTGGAATCCGGCACCCAGGTCACGAAGACGTCCGAGGAAAGCTCGTTGGCCTTTTCAGCGGACCAGGGAACGAAGAATTCCTTGGAGCCCTTGCTGGCGTTCTCCACCACGGGAGCAAGTTTCATGCCGATTTCGGACAGGAAACGTGGTCGGTTGTCGTTGGCGGTGTAGACGTTGACGCCGTCGCCCTTGGCAGGCTCGAGGTTGCCATAGATGAAGGTCTTGCCGGCGAGCTGCGGAAACGCAGAGACCTTGGTTTTGATGGTGGCCTCGGTGTCCGAGACGAGCTTGGCGGCCTCTGAGTCTTTGCCCAACGCCTTGCCGATGATTGTGGTGGCCTCCTGCCACGGGGTGCCGTATGCGAGTTCGGGCTGCGCCACCACCGGTGCAATTTCGGAGAGTTTCTTGTAGTCGGCTTCGGTCAGGCCGGAGTAGGCGGCAAGGATGAGGTCCGGGGCCAATTTGGCGATCTCCGTGAAGTTGATACCGTCCGCCTCCGAGAACTGGGCCGGGGCCTTCGCCGTGCCGAAGCCGGCGCCCAGCTTCTCAAGCGCGGCGTCCTTCCAAGGAGTGGAGCCCTTGTCGTTATTGCCCCATGCGTTCTTCGGAACACCGACCGGCACGACGCCGAGAGCCAAGGCGACGTCGTCATTGACCCACGAGACGGTCACCACTCGCTGCGGTTGCGACTTGATGGTGGTCTCACCGAAGACGTTCTTGATAGTGACCGGGAACTGGCTGTTTGAGGCCGGGGACGTCGCGGAACCGGCGGTTGTTGAACCGGTCGAGCAAGCGGTGAGGGCTAGTGCGACGGCGGCTAAGGCAGCGGTCGCTGCACCTGCGGTCGCCAGCAGGGCACGGCGTGTGGGGCGGGAAGCCACGAGACTCCTTAGGTAAGTGATGCAAACCTAAGTAAGGCTAGCCTACCCTTTGGATAATTACGAAACGTTTGCGTCGCGTAATTATTTCGCCTTCCCTGCGCCCGGACGCTCGCTCACCTATGTAGCACTTTCAACGGACGCTCGCTCACCTATGGCGGCCACACGGCGGATGCTCGCTCACCTCAGGTGAGCAAGCATCGGGGCTAGCGGGGTCTTCAACACGCGGGATTTTTGGACACCAAGGACGACCTTTGCAAAGATGACAGAGCCGGTTGATTCAATGAACTGCGCCGGGGCCGTAGACGCGGTAAAGATCGAGAGGATGAGCATGCGCACTGCACACGTTGGCGCTGCCATGGTTTGCGAGGTGGCCGTGTCGGCCTACTTGGCGTCTCCCCCTGCGTCGGCCATCCCGCTCGGCGGCAAGGGAAACTAAACCCACCGCCCACGCACTAGATTCACGCGAAGGCTTTCTTCGCCGCGCCCTCGGATCGCCAGACGCCAGCGTCCTTCCTCCTCGGAACCCAAACGATCTGAAAGAACTTCGCCGTGCAGAAAATCACCGCTCAACAAATCCGTTCCTCATTCATCAACGCAAGCCGCTCGGAAGCCGCCAAAGTGAGCCTCCCGAAAGACTTCGATTCCCTCGACTGGGACAAGCTCGAATTCCTTGGCTGGCGAGACGAAAAGATGCCGATGCGGGGATATCTCGTCCTCCCGAACGGTGGCTCCCTCACTGGCATCATGCTGCGTGCGCCGGAGGGAGGCTCTGGCAAGAAGCGCTCGGTACTTTGCGAGCTGTGCCGCGACGTGTTTTCCAAAGACGATGTCTATCTTTGGGTTGCCAAGCGCGCGGGCCAATCGGGGCGCGACGGCAATACCGTGGGGACGTTGATCTGTGCCGAATTCGGCTGCTGCGCCAACGTCCGCAAGGAGCCCCCGGCGAATGAGATCAATCCGGACCCGGCCGCCGTCGTCGTTCGCCAAATCGCCGGACTGCAGTCCCGGACCACCCAGTTCCTGGGGCGGGTCCAAGGAAAGTAGACGCCTCGGCGGCGGACGCTCGCTCATGTCTAGTGAGCGGGCGTCCGTCCAGAACCCGACATACGTGAGCGGGCGTCCGCCGAAAGTGCCACACAAGTGAGCGGGCGTCGGAGCTAGCGGAGGACGATGTCCACGGGGTTGGCTTCGGAACGCCATTCGCCGGGCAGGCCCGGACCGCCGATGACTGGAGCCGTGAGCACGCCGGAGCGGTTGGTCCGTTTGTCGCGCAGGATTTCCGTGACGGAGCCAAGGTGCCGGGAGAGGTCAATGACGTTTTCGGGCGCGGCCAGCAACAACTGGAAGCCGAACTCGTGCAGGGCCTTGATGCCCGCGCCGGCGAACTCCTCCGAGGCCAGGACGAACGCCTCGTCCATCATCACCGTTCCGTAGGTCGTGAAACCCTGCTCGGCGATACCCAACTGGTAGCTCAGCGCCGCGGCCATGATGAATGCCGTGAAGCGCTGCCGCTCTCCACCGGACATCGAGCCGGTGTCCGCGTGCATGTATACCTCGGTCTTCTTTCCACCCCGCGGGCCTTGGACGGAGCGGTGCTCCTTGCACTGGATGAAGAGATGCCCGCGGACATCCAGCACCTCGGCTCGCCACCGCCGATCCTCGGGGGTCTGCGAACCGAGCCGCTTGACCAGGGTCTCAAGCGACTTGTAGCGGTTGGTGAGTTCGACGTCGTCGTCCGCCTCGCTCGGGGCCCCGCCCGAAGCTGCGCCGGCCGCGCGGGACGGCCGCGAGTGACGCGTCTTCAATGCGTTGTGGATGGCGTCCTTGAACTGCTTCGCGGTGGCGGGCAGCGTCTGCTTGATGTCGAGTTCCAGGAAGCTGCCCTCGTGGAAATTGACCTCGGACAGGATGCCGTTGAGGGGAAGGATGCGGCTCGTGATAGCGCGGCGTTCCTCGTCAAGCAGGTGGAGCAGCGTGCTGAACGATTCGTGGGTGCGCTGGTTGAAGAACTGCCGGAATTCGGCTTCCTGTGCGGGCAACCCTTCGCTGACGATCTGGTGATAGCGGGACTCGAACTCCCCCGCAGCACCGATCGAGGTGCCGTGGTCCGCGGAAATAGCGGTGCCCCATTCGCGCACGAATCCTTCGAACATGCGTGTCAGCCGCTCGGCCAACGCCTGCCCGCGCGACTCGGCAGCGTGCAGTTCCGCCAGGAGCTTGCTACGGACTTCGGCAGCCAGGGTGTCGAGTTCGTGGAGCTCAACCACCTCATCGAATGCGCTGAAGTACGGTTCGAGGGCAGTAACAGTAGTGCCCGACGGCGGCGCCTGGTCCAGGCGGTTGCGTGCGGCATCAAGGAGGGCGTCAGCCGTGGTCATCTGGTGGTCGAGCGTCTTGTATTCGCTCTGCAAGACCGCCGCCGACCCTGTGGAGGACTGGTGCTTTTCGCGTACGGCCTCGATGTTTGCACGCAAAGGTTCCAGGTCGGCCTGCGCTGACAAGGCATCCTTGAGCCGCTGTTCGATCTTCGCGAGCTCCTCGGCCGCCACTGCTGCGGAGACCTGATCCCAGCCACGTTCGTCGTCGGCGATGCGGCGCAACGCTTCGAGCTGGCGCGTCATGCCTTGGTGGGAATCCTCGCGGTTTTGGGCGAGTTCGGCGGCCTTCAGAAGCTCGTTTTCGAGCTCGCCGACTTTCGCGGCCACGAGTTCCAGCTTGGAAGCATTGTCGAAACCGAGAACGTAGTCCTGGCGGCTCGTGAAGCGATCGTCCTTCTCCACGGTGTGCCTGTTGCGCTTGACCACTCCGCCCAGGCTCAGGCCTTTGTCCAGTCTGGCGAGCTCGTCCGGGTCTTCGACACACGGGAAGGCGAAATCGAGGGCGATCCGCTCGCGGATCCACTGTCCGGCGTTCTCATTGGCACCCAAGGTGAGGATGTTCAGCTTCGTCAGCAAATCGCCGTCGGACACGTCCTCCACCGCCAACGCGCCGCCGGCGAGCGGTTTGGAAACGTCCACGGCCCGCAACGCGCCGCGCACCGTGTTGTCGTTCAGGTACCGCGTGACCGCGGCGAAATGCTCGCCCGGAACCAACAGCGTCGTGGCCAGGTTCCGCAGGGCGCGCTCGGCCGCGGGCCGCCACTGTTCCTCCCCCTCGGCGAGGTCTATCAGCTCGCCTCCAAAGGGCATGCGATCCTCGGGAACGCCGGTGGCTGCGGCGATCGCGGCGCGGTTTTCAATGCTCGACGGCGGCAGCAGGGACTTGCGCGTCTTCAGCGAGACAAGCTCCTGTTGGGCTGCCGCGAGCTCACGTTTCTTGGTGGCGTGGCCGTCGAAGGCTTCGAACCGGAGTTCCCTCAGCGCTTCGGAATCGTCCTTGAGTTCGGCGGAGCGGCTCGCGGCCTGCTCATGGGCCTGCTCCCAACCCTCAGCTGTCCACTCAAGGTTGAGTCCGGCGTCGGCCAATGCTTGGCGGGCCGCCTCCTCGACCTGTTGGCGGAGCTTGAGGCCGACCCGGGCATTTTCGAGCGACTGCTCGATCGCCGAAATCGCGTTCCCGCCCTGGTTGTTGTAATCCGATTCGAGCTGGCGAAGTTCCTTGGCGAGCGCGTCGCGGACGCCTCGCTCAGCGCCGAGCTCCTTGGCTTTCGCCTGGGCAAGGTCCTTGAAGCGGGCCAAGGTCTTGGCATGGACCGTGACGGAGAGCTGCTGCTTGTATGCGTCGAACTCCTCGCCACTGAGCTCCCGGAGCACGTTGGCCTCCAGCAGCGACTGGGCATACTCCTTGTTCATCGCGGGAACGGGAGCGAGCTGATCGCGCTGCTGGCGGACGTCCTCCAGCCGCTGCCTGATGGACATGAGGTTGCTGAATTCCTCGACGACGTCGTCCGCAGCAGTCAGCGTCGCGGGCGCGTCGAGCACCTGGTCCCGGAAGAACGTGTTGACGCTGCCGCCGAGTCCCTTACCGGCCTGGATCACACGCAAAAGCGGAAGCGCCTGGTCCGAGTTGATGCCAAGAAGCCGGCGGAAACGCTCCGCAAAGGCCTTGTGGACATCGAAGATCTGGGCATCCGGGAAGATGGTCTCAAGCGCGCCCTTGGTGAAGCGCTTCTCCGCGATACCCTCGATCGCTCCGAGATCCAGGGGCTTGCTGTCAATGACGTAGAACCGGCCGACGCTGGACTCCGTGCCGTTCTTAGGCAGGTCAAAGAGAGCCGAGACAGTGATCTTGGTGCCGGCCGCGTTGTCGAACGTCAGAGCGACGGCGGACCAGGTGGCACCGGGGCGCTGGAAGGCACTCGCCGAGCCCTCGCCCACGGCCTTGTCGCCCACTTTTCCACGCATGTACGTGAACGTGGTCCTCTTGTCCTCCACAGCCCCGCCAGCCCGCTGCGCGGCAGCCTCGTTGGAGCGCGGACGGGCATCGAAGACGCGGAGCATGGCATCGAACAACGTCGACTTGCCGACGCCCGAATTGCCTGTGAGCAGCGTACCGTTGCGGTCCACGTGCATCGTGTGGGCGCCGTGGAACGTGCCCCAGTTGACCACCTGGACCAAGGCAAGGCGCATCTGGCCCGGGTTCGTGAGCTCGCCGATCGGAAGCATGGTTGCGATAGTCACTTGGCTGCCTCACTGGTGGTCTTCGCTGTTGTGGTTGCGTAAGCCTCCGCGGCGTCGTCGGGTGACTCACCGTCGTCGTCAGTTTCTGCTAGTTCGATGAGGGGTTCCGTGCCTGATTCGTCGGCTGCCACGGCGATCAGTGCTTCGATTTGGGCTGGGATGTCGCCGATGTTTTCGAAGGGGAGGGCTAGGGGGAGGGCTCGCGAGATCGCGAAGGTGTCTTCCATGCCCGTGGCCAGGAGGAGTTGGCGGGCCAGGAGTTTGGTGATTGTGCGATTCACGACGTCGGTATCGCGGAGGGCGTCTTGTTGGCCGGATGGCTGGTAGTGCGCCACGAGTTCGGCGATTTCTTCGCGAGTGATCACCGGGTCGGTCTGGGCCGTGACATGGCGGTCGAGGAGGAGCCTCAGGCGCAGGAGCACGATGGTTTCCACCCGGCTCAACGCGCGTTGCTGGCGAAGGATGCTTGAGCGGGCGCTTCCTCCGATGGCTTCGGGATCGACGGGCCTGAGCACCGCGATCTTGCGTTCGTGGTCGAGCTGCAGGTTCAGGAAAAGCTCCGAAAGCCGGCTGCGGAGAATGACTTGGTTGTCCAGAAGGGTCGTCCAGAGCTTTTCGTCGCGTCCGCCGTCGACATACGGGCCCTTGAGTAGCCGCACGAGGGCCTGGCGGACCTTCATGGGCAGCACGCCGGTGTCGCCCGGGAACAGCGCCGCGCCGTCGACGAACGTGTCGCGGGGTGTGACGCGGAACGGATCCGGGTGGACATGTCCATCCTCCGCCGCAGATCCCGCCGTCCAGGAATGCGCATGTCCGTCTTGGGAAGCCTCGGGCTGGACATGCTGCGTTATGTCCACTCCTTGCTCCGAAGAGGGGGCATGCTCGGTGGGGTGGGGGTCAGTCATCGGAATCCTTAGTCAGCGTCACGAGCGGCAGGTACGCGGTGCGTGTGCTGCCATCGATTTGTTCGAAGTCGATGTTTTCCCAGGCGGCCCGGTCGAACGCCGCGCCACCGTGCAGCGCTTCGGACAGGAGTGCCCGGACGGTGTTGATGTGCCGTTCTTCCTCCGGGAGGTTCGCCCAGGCCCCGGCCAGTGTGGAGGCGCCCGCCATGGCAGAGCGGACGACGGCGGGCCGTGCCTTCGCGGAGCGCAGCGAACGGACGCGGTCGGAATCGCTGAAGGCGATGGGGTCGGCGAGCTTTGGAGGCGCCGCGAACTCATCCGGATCGAAGAGCTTGACCATGGCGAGCGATTCGAATCCGGCATTGAACAACACCGGGCCGCGGACAAGGCCGGGACGGTCGCGTTCGTAGGGCATGGAGCGGATGGCCTGTTCGGCTTCCCGCAGGACTTGCCGGAGCCGGACGGACTGGCGGATGTCGTCGCTCTGGATGTAGTTGTTCAGGCTTTCGGACAGCCTGCCGTAGATGCGCTGGATCTGGCTGTGCTGGGTACGCAGTTCCGCCACGAGGTTCTTGAGGGTTTCCCGGTCCTCATGGCTGAGGTCGTCCGCGAATTGGCGGCTCAACACGTCACCGATCGCTGAGCGGAAGCGCGACTGTTGCTGCGGGTCCTCAAGGAAAGCCGTGAAGGAGCGGAAGGTGCGGCCTTCGGGGCTCTGGCGCAACCGTTTGTCCGCCTCCAGGACCTGCGCCATGGTGGCGCCCTTGCTGAGGGACTCCTCGATGATCTGGTTGCGGAGCTCGCCAACCAGCTCTTCGATGCGGTCACGCATCTTCTTGTAGTCGGCAGGGAGGCTCGCCGCAAGGTCCAGGATGTTCCCGGCTGCTTCGACGGCTTCCTCATCGTCCAAGAGACCGTCGAAGTCGCCCGAGCTGATGTCTTCGATCAACTGCTGGCGCTCCTGGATCTCCTCTTCAAGGGATTCCAAACGGGCGCTTTGGTCCGGGTTCGTCTCATTGGCGAGCTTTTCGACGTCGCCAAGCAGCGTTCCGAGCCGGGAACCGTTGAGGGTGGAGCGTTCGCTGGACAGGCTGTCCAGGAAAGCCAGAACGCGCGCGGCGGCCTCGGTAATTTCGTAGACGATCTGGCCGGACTGGCTGCGTCGGGTCAGGAACTGCTTGCGGGTCCATTCGTCGGCAAATGCCTTGCCGCTCCCCTGGCCGCCAAGTCCGGGATCCTGCCTGCGGAGCTGCTCAAGGAAAGCGTCGATGTCGGCATGGAACTCTTCGAGCGGAAGCTGCGGTCTTGTTCGGGTGAAGGATGCCTGAAGCACCGCAATGACCCAGGGGGCCGAGCGCGTGAGGGCCCACGCGGGGCCTCTGGTCAGGAGTTCGAGGTCTCTGAGCCGTGCACTGATGGCGTCGGCTGAGGACATTGCTGAGCGGGACACTTACTCTCCTTCAGCTGCCGCGGAACCGTCTGGCAGCGGAAATCCCGAAAACTGCCCCGTACAACGTTAACGCAGGGTGCGCCGCAACCCTTCCGTGATCTACCTGCCGGTATGGTTTCGATCGCGTATCAACAGGCCCGACTCCGGTGTTGTTGCTGGCTGAAGCATTGGTGCCGCCCCTAGTGTCGACACCAACGACGTCGACGCTCCGACGTCGGCTTTGGCAGCGTTGCGGAGGGGACCCAATGCAGTTCGACTTGACCACCTTAGACAGCAGCACTTATGTCTTCGCGGGAACACTGATCCTTGGCCTGGTTCTGGCAGCCTTCATCGCGGTAGCGGCCATGGCCGCCCTTGCGTTGGTCGCAGCCGGGAGCCTCGCCTGGTATACCGTGAAGAACGTGCTGGGCGGGCTGGTCCACGGCATCAATTTTGCGTGGGACCAGCTGGTCCACCAGGCCGGAAAAGTGGAACTGCCTGTGGAATTCCCATCGCAAACCGCCCCTAGCACAGGTACCTACCCGCGGGTAGCATTGAGGGACAGCTGAAGGGTCCCCCGCCCAAGGCGGATCCTGGGCTCGAACCGGCACAGCCGGCAAGAGGAGTCCTCCCATGACCTCCGCCACTGATAACAAGAGCAGCGGCGTCACGGCCGCAGAAGCCCGCGCCGTCGCCGAGGCCGCCCGCGACACCGAATGGAACCGCCCGAGTTTCGCCAAGGGACTGTACTTGGGAGACTTCGATCTCGGGCTGATCCATCCCTGGCCCCAGGCAAGAGCCGAAGACGTCGAGCGCGGCGAAGAGTTCATGGCGAAGCTGACGGAGTTCTGCGGCACCATGTCCGGCCGAACGATCGAACGCGATGCAAAGATCCCGGACGAATACCTCGCAGGCCTCACCGAACTAGGCGTTTTCGGCATGAAGATTCCGCGCGAGTACGGCGGTTTGGGCCTGTCGCTGGTCTATTACGGCAGGGCGCTGGCGCTGCTGGGGTCAGTCCACCCGAGCCTTGGCGCGCTGCTTTCGGCCCACCAGTCCATCGGCGTCCCGGAGCCGGTCAAAATCTTCGGCACCCCCGAACAAAAGCAGGAGTACTTGCCGCGTTGCGCCGCCGGCGCCATCACCGCCTTCCTGCTGACAGAGCCCGACGTCGGCAGCGACCCCGCGCGGATGGGCTGCACCGCAGTGCCAAGCGACGACGGCGAGTCTTACCTTTTGGACGGCGTCAAACTTTGGACCACCAACGGCGTGATCGCCGAACTGGTAGTGGTCATGGCGGTTGTTCCTGCCCACACCGCCCCCGACGGCACGGCACTCAAGGGCGGGATCACGGCGTTCGTCGTGGAAATGGACTCCCCCGGCATCACGGTGGAGAACCGCAACGCCTTCATGGGTCTGCGCGGCATCGAGAACGGCGTGACCCGGTTCCACCAAGTCCGCGTACCGGCAGCCAACCGGCTGGGCCGCGAAGGCCAGGGACTCAAGATCGCGCTCACCACGCTCAACACCGGCCGGCTCTCGATACCCGGGCTGTGCGTGGCGGCCGGCAAGTGGTCGTTGAAGATCGCCCGCGAATGGTCCAATGCCCGCACCCAATGGGGCCGGCCGGTCGGAAAGCACGAGGCCGTCGGCAAGAAAATCGCGTTCATCGCCGCCACCACTTTTGCCCTTGAAGCCGTTTTTGAACTGTCTGCCGAGATGGCCGATGCCGGCCAGAAAGATGTGCGGATCGAGGCCGCGCTGGCCAAGCTTTGGTCCACTGAACTCAGCTACACGGTGGCTGATGAGTTGGTGCAGATCCGAGGCGGCCGTGGATTCGAGACGGCGGATTCCCTGGAGGCCCGCGGGGAACGCGCGGTGGGCGCCGAGCAGCTGCTGAGGGATATGCGCATCAACCGGATCTTCGAGGGCTCGTCCGAGATCATGCGCCTGCTCATCGCCCGTGAAGCGGTCGATGCCCACCTTTCGGCCGCGGGCGAGCTCGCTTCCGCGGACGCAACCCTGCAGGAGAAGGCGCGTGCCGCCGTCGGCGCCTCAGGTTTCTACGCCAAATGGCTCCCTAAGCTGATGGCCGGAGCCGGCATGGACCCGCGGTCCTACAGTGAGTTTGGACGCCTCGCGAAGCAACTGCGGTATGTGGAGCGGGCTTCGCGCCGGCTCGCCCGGCAGACGTTCTACGGGATGGGCCGCTGGCAGGCGAGGCTTGAATACAAACAAGCGTTCCTCGGCAGGATTGTAGATATCGGGGCAGAGCTGTTTGCCATGGCAGCGTGCTGCTCACGGGCCGAGATGCTGCTGCAGACCGCACCGGAGCAAGGCGCGGCTGCGTACGAACTTGCCGAAGCCTATTGCGAGCAAGCCCGGATTCGCGTGGACGGATACTTCGATCAGTTGTGGCGGAACACCGACGACGTCGATCACGAGTTGTCCTCGAACGTCCTCGCGGGCGACTACGCCTGGCTTGAGGCCGGAATCCTTGACCAATCCGAAGGAACGGGTCCGTGGATCGCCGACGCCACCCCACGCGCGTCGTCGAAGGAGAGCCTGCACCGGAAGTACCGCTGAGGCCCGCTGCTGATCGAAGCAGCGGGGACAGGGCTAGCCGGCGTCGCCGTCGACGTAGTACCAGCGCCGGTCGATCCGCAGGAAGCGGCTGTTTTCGCGCTGGACTCCACGTTCGCCGTCAGAACGGTAGTGTGCCGCGAACTCGACTGTTCCTTCGGCGTCCAAGGGGCCGCCTTGGTGCGTCGCCAGGATGTCCAGCCGGCGCCATTCAATGTCCGTGTCCAGGTTCAGCGCGGCAGGCCGGGTGTCAGGGTGCCACGTGCGCAGAAGATAATCTCCGTCAAGGACCACAAAGGCCGAGTAGCGCGAACGCATGAGCTGTTCTGCCGTGGGCGCGTCGGCGTCTCCGCGGTGGAAGCGTCCACAGCACTCGGTGTACTGCTCTCCGGACAAACAAGGGCAAGCGCCTAGGCGGAGGCGGGCCGGATCGAGTGGCATTGAAGCCCTATCTGGAAGAGGAGGTGAGAGCTAGGCAACAAATTCTGTCACAGCAGATAACAGCTTCGAAACAACCTCGGCGAGCCGGAGTTTGGCGGATGATTCATTCACATTTCGCCCTTAGGCTAGATGACATGCCCGCAGACCTACGGTTGCGGCTTCCACCCCACAACTCTGGCTCGAGGAGGCTACGTGGAGGATCCAACAACACTTGGCCTCAATCTGACTTTTTTCGGAACGCTCGGGCTGGCTTTGCTGATGTCCCTTGGTTTGGCCTTCCTGATGGTTGTCACCTTGGTGCTGGCCGGCGTAGCGAAGCTGGTTTGGATCATCCTGCTCGCGATGGTGGGGATCTTCCCAAAACGCGATGCCGTACCGGTTGTGCACTTGCCCCCGCGGCCTCGACGCGCCCCCGCCCCGGCGTCGGATTCCGAGGAATCGACGACGGCGGAAGACGGCTTGCCGGGCACGGGGCCATTCGTCCCGGGGAGGCCGCGTCCAGGAATCGTTGGGACCACAAGGTTGCTGTGGTCGGTGTCGTGGGCTGCTGTCCGGAACTTCCCGTGGAAGTCGCTGGTGAACCCACGCGCCTGGCCTAAGCCTGCACAGGTCAAGGCCGGAATCGCAGCCACGGCCACCGCCGTCGCCACAACCCAGGCCAAGGAACATCCCTTTGTGGTTGCGGTGAAGCAGGATCCTCCGGTCCTGAACAGCCAGTGGGCCGCTGCCGTCGCCGAGGCTGACGCCCGGGCCGCAGCGCGCGACGCTGAACGGGCGCAGGAAGCGTCAGCCGATGAAGAAGCGATAGCTTCTGACAAGGAACCCGCCGAAGGGAACGCCGCGGAGTCGCCCGAGACTCCCGCGCCGGTCCGCGAACACCGGGGAGACCCTCATGGCGGCAAGCCTGTCTCTTCCGGTCGCGTGACGGCCTCTGCCGGGGCGCGCCCCCGGGCATAGCGACCGCAGCGCCCGGCCAGCCGGACCCAAGCTCAGGCGGCCAGTTGCCTGAACCTGGCCCCGTGGTAGATGAGGGGCTCGGCGTCGTGGTTGATCTCCACGGACTTCACTTCGAGGACGACGATCGCGTGGTCGCCCGCGGGCGTTTCGGAGACCACTTCGCATTCAAGCACGAGCGCCGCGCCGTCGATCAGCACCGCACCTGCGTCGCTCGTTGAGGTCGCAAGGCCGGCGAATCGGTCCTGCGTCCGCGAGGAGAGCTGCAGGCACACGGCCTCCTGGCCTTGGGCCAAGATGGAAACACCCAGACGAGGGGCGCGCCGGAGCTTGGGCCATGTGGTGGAGGAGTTCTGCACCGCAAACATGACCAACGGTGGTTCGAGCGAGACTCCCACTGTGAAGCTCGATGCCACCAGGGCCTCCGGAGCGAAGCCGACCATAGCACTGAAGGCCGCCACGCCTGAGGGAAATTGCGCGAACGCCTGCTTGATCGAAGCGGCTCCATCCACCGTTACCTGGGTCATGGCGGGTTCCTTTCTCTGTAGTTTCGTGCCTGCCTTTCTACTAATTCACTGGACGCCGATAACGGCAATATTTGTGTATTCGCGTGTCGATTCAAGTCAATTCTTAATTCGTCATGTGCTGTTTTCATTACACCGCAATACGAAAAGCGAAGAATTTGTACGCTTTTCGAGTGCCGCGGCCACGACGTGTGTAGCGTCGTGTCAATCCATTGCACAGCCTTGATTCTTCACGGAGGAAGCCGGAGATGAGCCTCAGCGAGCTTCGAACCCTGGGACGCACAGGCGCCCTGATCAGCCCCCTTACCCTGGGAACCCTTAACCTTGGGGCGGGCTCGGCGCCCACGGGCGCCGAAGAAAGCATCCGCATTGTCCATGCGGCCCTCGACGCCGGCATCACCAGCGTCGATACCGCCGACATCTATTCGCAGGGCGAGGCAGAGGCTATTGTGGGCCGGGCCCTCCACGGCAGGCGGGATGACGTTTTCCTTTCCACCAAGTTCCATGGACAAATGGGGCCGAATCCCGCCCACGCGGGGAATTCCCGGCGCTGGATCATGAAGGCCGTGGAAGGGAGCCTGCACCGCTTGCAGACGGACAGGATCGACCTTTACCAGGCACACCGTCCCGACTACAACACGGACGTGCTGGAAACCATCACAGCCCTCAACGACCTCATCCGGCAGGGCAAGGTCCTCTATTACGGAACGTCGGTGTTCACGCCGTCGCAGCTTGTGGAGGCACAGTGGATTGCCACTACGAACCATCTCATACCGCCAGTGGTGGATCAGGTGCCCTACTCCTTGCTGGTCCGAGCGAATGAGCGCGACGTCTTCGCGATCACGCAGCAGTACAACCTTGGGGTGCTCAGCTATGGACCGCTCGACGGCGGCTGGCTCTCCGGGAACTACCGCGTGGGAGTCCCCCAGCCCGCAAGCTCCCGCGGGTCGGCCGTTCCCGGGCGCTTCGACGTCTCGGCACCTTTCAACAGGAACAAACTCCTGGCAGCCGATGCCTTGGCCCGCGTCGCCGAGCGGCATGGACTCACCCTTATCCAGCTTGCTGTCGGCTTTGCCCTGAATCATCCGGCGGTCAGCAGCGTGGTTATCGGTCCACGCACGGAAGACCATCTGGTCGACTACCTCAAGGCCGCGGATGTTGTCCTTAACGAAGCCGTCCTGGATGCCATTGACGACATCGTGGCGCCCGGCACCAACTTCCTGGAGCGGGACGCAGGTACGGTCGTACCGCACCTTGAATACGCGGAACTTCGACGCCGGTAATCGGCTTTGCGGACAACAGCTCAGGCCGCGCGACTATACTCGTTCGCAATCATGACTAGCCTTCCGACTTCCGCCCAAACATCAAAAAGCGGCAATGTGCGCATTGACGCCTGGCTCTGGGCCATCCGTGCTTACAAGACCCGTTCCGCGGCCACAACCGCTTGCAGGGCGGGACATGTGCGAATCAACGGGAACCCGGTCAAGGCCTCCCAGTCCGTGATTATCGGCGACACCATCCGTGTACGACAGCCTGGCTTCGAGCGCATCCTTGAGGTCCGGGGGCTCATTGCAAAAAGGGTAGGGGCCGAAGCAGCATCCCACTGCTTCACCGACCACACCCCGGAGCGCCCCGCCGCGCCCGCCCTCGGGCTGCCGCAGCGCGATCGCGGCGCAGGACGGCCCACCAAGAAGGACCGGCGCGATATGCAGAAGCTCAAGGGACAGTAGCCCAGCCGACAGGCGGGACGGGAAGCCGGGCGCACGGCCCGGCGTCGGGCAGTTTTGTCCCTCGGCTCTGCAGGAGCGTGAGCGACGCGTAAAGTGACAAGAGACGCCGATTCTGGACGCCGCGCTGCCGAAGGAGAGAACGTGACCATTGACTGGGACGAAAAAAGGGCCTTGCTACAGGA
Source organism: Arthrobacter sp. efr-133-TYG-118 (assembly GCF_030209755.1). GTDB lineage: Bacteria > Actinomycetota > Actinomycetes > Actinomycetales > Micrococcaceae > Arthrobacter. The sequence goes on from NZ_JARVRH010000038.1 coordinate 27,608, forward strand.
GCCCAACATTGCTGCCGTGACGCAGCTGTGCGACGAACTGATGGCCAAAAGGCCCGGTTCTACCGTGCCTTACATCGATCCGGTGCATGACGAAGATGAGTGCCGGATCGTCACCCTCCAGACCAGCCCCGGGCGGGCTCCCACCTCGGGTTTCGTATCGCACCTCAACGACGACGACGCTGCCCGACGTGCGCAGCTGATCTATGACTCAGCCGACTTGGACGTCCGCTATGTCATGCCGTGGAACTGCTACCCCTGGGTCCGCGACCCAGAACTTCCGCCGGCGCTGAGCGCACAGGAGAAGACCGACGGGCTCCGCCCGTTCCGCCAGTTCCTCAAGATCAACAAGCGGGTTTCCGCCGTCGTCGCTCACGGCGCGGAGGCTGCCGCTTTCCTTGCACTTTTTGAGAAGACCTACCACTCGCCGCTCCGGCAGCACGGGATCAAGGTCTACAAAGCCAGCGCCCTCGGTGGGCGGGCGTTTGCCTTGTCCGAGGCGAAGCAGCAGGAACTCCTGGCCAAAAACATCGAAACCTACCGGGACGCGATGCAGCGGGCAGGCATCCAGCACTTATAGGGGACCCTTACGCCGCAGTGACGGCGCGAAGGACCTCCCGTGCGGTGTCTTCCCATCGCGGCAACACCCTGCTGGCTGCCTCGGCTGCTGCCAGCCATCCCTCCCGCAGGGCGGGGTCGCCAAGCCATCTCCGCAGGAGCATCTCCAGCGATCCGATTCCTGCGGTGAGATCGATCGCTTCACCGGCACCGTGGGCGCCGAGCGCTTCGACGGCGCCGGTTCCCTTGCGGACCACTACCGGTATGCCGTGAGCCAGGGACTCCTGGACCACCATGCCGAAGGACTCCGAGTGTGAGATCAACAGACTGAGATCGGCGCGGTGCCACTGTTCCTCCAAGGCCGGCCCGGAAAGCTCGGCCGTTCTTTCCACCCGCTTTTCAAGTCCATTCCGGAGGATGCGCTCCCGCACGGCGGCGGCGTAGGCGGGGTCCGCTTTTGTGGAGCCCACAAGCGCCGCGGTCCACGCCAGGTCCTTGATCCGGGCCAGCGCGTCGACAAAGAAGATCTGGTCCTTATTGGGGAGTAGGGCGCCCACCATAATGAAATGTGGTGCCGCAGCCCCTCGTGGACCCGGGCGTGCCTTCGATGGGAGATCTATACCGGGGGTCGCCAGATGCACGTTGCCCAGGCCCAATCTTCTGGCCGCTTCGGCAGTATGGGAACCGGTGCAGAGAAGACCCGTCGCTGCGCAGAGCGCGCTCGTTTCCACTGGATCCTCCCCGGAAGGGGGCATGTGGAGCAGCACCCAGACGCGGCGCCCGGCACTGGTTGCCGTCTCGATTTCCGTGGGCGCGCCCGAGGCAATCAGGCCGTCGACAATGTAGATGGGCGGGGTCCCTCCGGCAAATGCATCGGCAAATCGACTCCGGTCTCCCGCATTTCCCGAAGGCCAGCCGCCGCCGAGCGTGCAGACGGAGACCTCTGCGCCCTCCGCGCGGAGTGCCTCAGCCAGCCTCGCGTTGTAGACATTTCCCCCGGAACGATGGCGCACATTTGCGGGCAAAACCATACGGATCTCGACCAAGGGTAGTCCTCCATCACGCCGGTCGTTTGGCCTCACGGTCCTCAGACCATGGTGTTGACCATATAACCCGTCCAGCGTGCGTGGAAGGCGAACTACATGCCCGGCGCCGAGCATCGGCGGTAGATTGTGGGCATGGGACAGACTTCTTCAGACCGTCGGGATGTGTTCGCTGGTCGGCTCTTGGGGGTCGCGGAGTTCACCCACGCACACTGGTTTTTCGGCAATCTCTACGAGGCCATCGTCAAAATCCCGGACCGGGTCGCCGCATCGGAAGCGAACCGTGAACTCCCTCGAACCCCCTTTGGAGCGGGAAGCCCCGGGCGCTACTACGCACCGATCGCGCCGCTCAGTGCCCCTGCCGCCGTCGCTGCCCTTATCAGCGGATGGAGGCATTCCGACAGCAGGACTTGGCTGATTGTGGCCGCCGCCAGCTCTGCCACGGGTGCGGCCGCTACGGCGTACCTGCTGCGATCTATCAACCCCAAGCTGTTCTTCAGCCCGCAGCCGCTCGACGAGGCGCATCGCAAGCCCTGTTGAAGCGGTGGTACAGGGTCCACGCCCTCAGGCTCACAGCCAGCGCGGTTGCCCTTGCCGCCATCCACCAGGCCCGGACGATCCGGCTGAAAAGCCACGGATAGCCCTCAGCCGGGGCCGCTATCCCGGAGGAACTGGCGGTTCCTGATCCGCGATTCGCCGAAATCAACTCCCACCCGGCCAATCTCCCACGGTCCGTGGCCCCTGTACATTGGCCTGCCCACGGCCACATGGGGTACCCAGCGAGGCGAGCGGAATCCAAGGGCAGGGGAGCTGAGGATGAAGTCGTCGATGTTGTCGACAAGCAGTTCGTCCAGGAGTTCGTGAAGGGCGTGCACGAGGGAGACCTGATAGTCACGCGCCGAGGCGGGTACATCCACTTCCAATCCGCACACTCCGCCGCTGCCCAGCACGATCAGCCTTTCGGCGCTGCCGGAAAAGGCCTCCAGCACAGGCAGCGCCTCAAGCCACGCAACAGTCCTGAGCTGGGCCGACTCGGCGCTGGTGTTGCCTTTGGTCCAAGCGGCCACGTCCCGGCAAAAGTCCTCGAGGACGCCCAAGTGCAACAGCGTCATGTGCAATCCCCGCGGCCTGCGCAAGGCAAACACGTAGCGCGCCAACTCCTCATAGTACGAGGGCCCCGCCCCGATACCGAGGACCGGCACCTCCACCGTGATGGGCGGTGCTGTCTGTGTCGTTGAATCCCATCCCCCGCGCGGACGGTTGGCCATGGGAGTAATTATGCTCCGGCAGCGGTTCGTTCGCCTCACGAATGCCGGTTCGATCGACTGGGCTATTGAGTGTCTCTCAGTATCTGAGGCAGGAATCCCATCTGGTCGAGGCGCCACGTCAGCAACGGGGTCAACTCACTTGGCACCAGGCGGAGGCGGTATGTCCTCCTACCGTCGCCAATCGGCTCGATAACGCCTCGATCGAGGAGCTTCCGGATGTTCTGGCTACGTGTTGCAGCCGAACCCGGGAAAGCGGATTCAAGGTCCGCGGCTTTCGCCTCCCCCTTCTTCGCGACGATGAACAGGGCGCTTGCTTCATTCACCGTAAACCGCGCTGCCTGCAGTCCTCTTCGCAAAGCGGGCAGTAGAAGTTCTTCCGTTACGAAACCCTGGGTCCCCAACATCGAAAGTTTCCTCATGTCAGCAAGGAGTCCCTCCAAAACATAGGTAGACCACCGGACGAGCGCCGCAGCCTCTAGCGAATCCGCGTCCTCGAGACGTTCGTAGTAGAGACTTCTGTTCTGGCCAAACACGGCAGTAGGGTTCAGCCCGCGGTAGCCGGCGGCGTCAGAGAACCCGTGTCGCCTCATCGCCGCATACGTGAGGAGTCTTCCGACGCGCCCGTTTCCGTTCCCAAATGGATGAATCCATACGAAGCGGTGGTGGGCTAAAGCGATCTTCAGCAGTTCAAAATTCTGCTCGACATCTGCGTTGATGAAATCCAGGAGTGAAGTCATATCACTATGTACATCACCCGCGGCGGGCGGGCGATGGGCAGATCCACTGATGGTGACATCGCTCAGCCGGTACGCGCCAGGCGTACGATCGCCCTCACGCTCCAACCCCGCAACCGATATTCGGTGGATTTCCCGAACAAGTCCGTGGGTCAGCGTAGTTCCCGGGCTCACAGTTGCATCGATGAAGGCCGTTGCTAGTTGCAGCTGGACGATCTCTTTAACACCATCATTTTGCTGCACGTCGCCATAGCGATCGGCTCGTTCCACACCCGCCACGGCGTCGACAATCGATGTGCGGTTTCCTTCGATACGCGCGCTCATGATGTTCGACATCAGCTGGAAGAGGTCCTTCAACTGCGAAAAGATCGCAGGATGAGTCGTTCCGTCACCCATGTCACTGCGAATCCGTTCAAGCTCAATGATGGCCTTGGCCAACGGAGAACTGAACAGGAAGTCGGGAAATTCGATGGGCTTCATCGCATCAGGATTTTCACCAAGGTCGTCATAACAATTAAGACTATGCCCCGCTTTGCCCCTAGAAATCAACCCACTCGAGATCATGCGAGCATCAGATAATTAAATCTGGGACATTCAGCATTTAAGTCGAGGCTCAGCCGGCAAGCCAGTGAACATTGACACCACCCTGTGACCCGTGCCATATTCATAGAGTGAACCTGTCAGACAGCCGGACAGCCGGACAGGCCGCCACTGGACAGCCAGCCGTCAGCCAGAAAGCTGCGGCTGGCCAGCGCACCGCCACAAGCGGCGCCGTCCCCCGGCCGGCCCAAGCGCCCAGGCCATCAAGCCCCCGGCCCCTCGCCCGCTTCAGTGCCGCGGAAGCCGTGTTCAGCGCCGTCCGCCAGGACATTGAAGACGGAATCGTGGAAGTCGGGGCCAAACTCAGCTCGGAAGCCACCTTGGCCGCGCAGTACGGAGTGAGCCGCTCGGTCGTCCGTGAGGCGCTCCGCTCGTGCACTGCGCTCGGGCTGACGGTCACCAAGACCGGCAAAGGCACGTTCGTCGTCGCGGACCGGGTGGCCAATGACCTCACACTCGGCCAGTACTCGGCACGGGACCTCAACGAGGCACGCCCGCATATCGAAGTCCCGGCAGCCGGCCTCGCTGCGAAGCGCCGCAGTCCGGAAGACCTCGAACACCTCAAGGAAATCGTCGGTTCAATGGCAGCCGAGACCGACCCTGAGACCTGGGTCAGCCTCGACGCCAGTTTCCATTCTGCCATTGCCCGCGCAAGCGGCAACAAGGTCTTCGAAAGCGTTGTCGCAGACATCCGCGAAGCCTTGGCCCATCAATCCGAAACCTTGAACATGGTGGCCGACCGCCAGCATGTTTCAGACGATGAACACCTCCGCATCGTCGAAGCCATCGAAGCCGGCGACGCCTCCGCCGCCGAAGCCGCCATGGCCGACCATCTCAGCGCCGTCAGCGTTGCGTTGGACTCCATCCTCAGCAAATGATCCACCAACTGAAGGAAGTCATGCCCACCCCGCATGCAACGCGCACCGCTATGCCCGCAACCACCCCGGCAGCAGCAACCAATCCGCCAACCCCGCGCCATGTCCCCCTCGCGGAACAGACCCGCGACGGCTTGGTCGAGAGCACCCACTACGGTTCCCTTATCGCCGTCGGGCCGGACGGCGAAACGCTCCTCCAAGCGGGCGAGCCCGATGCCGCGTTCTACCCGCGGTCGTCGCTCAAACCGCTGCAGGCGGTTGCCATGATCCGCGCGGGACTCAAGCTTCCGGAGAACCTCCTCGCCCTTACCGCGGCCAGCCACTCCGGCGCCTCGATGCACCTCGACGGCGCCGCGCGCATCCTCGAAATGCATGGCCTGGACGAAAGCGCGCTGGAAAACAGCACCGATCTCCCCTACGGCACCGCCGAGCGCGAAGCATGGCTACGCACCGGCGGCAAGCCCACCCAGCTCGCGCAGAACTGTTCCGGCAAGCACGCTTCCATGGCCGCCACGTGCGTCATCAACGGCTGGCCTGTCCAGGGCTACTTGCACCCCGAGCATCCCCTCCAGGTGCTTGTCAAGGACACCATCACTGAACTCACGGGCGAAGAAGCAGCGGCCATCAGCACGGACGGTTGCGGCACCCCCCTCTTTGCCCACAGCCTGCACGGAATGGCCCGGGCCTATGGCCGTATGGCCGCGGCGGACAGCACGGAAGCAGAAGGCCAGGTAGCCCACGCCATGCGCGCCTTCCCCGAGATGGTGGCAGGCGAGGGTCGCGACGTCACAGCCATCATGCGTGCGGTTCCCGGGTTGCTCGCCAAGGACGGCTTCGAAGGCCTCCAGCTCATCGGCCTGCGCAACGGCACCGGCGTCGCCATCAAGATCTCCGACGGCGGCGACCGCGCACGCATGCCCGTCACCGTCCGCGTCCTTGAGGAACTAGGGCTCGACGGCGGCCAGCTCGCCACGCTCGCCAGCGCACCTGTGTTGGGCGGCGGCCACCCTGTTGGCGTACTCCGTGCCGCGAACTTCCTCGCATCCAACTGACGTAGCCAAACAAGCACAAAACACCAAAGGACAGCAATGACATCTGCCGTGCACTCCACGACAATTCCAGGGTTCCGCTCTGAACACGATCTCCTCGGCGACCGCGACGTCCCTGCTGATGCGTACTGGGGCGTGCACACGCTGCGTGCCATCGAGAACTTCCCCATCACCGGTCACCCGTTGGCCAGCAACGCCAACCTCGTCAAGGGCCTCGCCGCAGTCAAGCTCGCCGCCGCACGCACCAACCGCGAGCTCGGCCTTCTGGACGAAGAACGGGCGGACGCCATCGAGCAGGCATGCCAGGACATCCTGGACGGCAAGCTCCACGAGCAGTTCATGGTGGACGTCATCCAGGGCGGTGCCGGCACCAGCTCCAACATGAACGCCAACGAGGTGATCGCCAACCGGGCCCTTGAAATCCTCGGCCACCCCAAGGGCGACTACGCCAGGCTGCACCCAAACGACCACGTCAACTTGAGCCAGTCGACCAACGACGTCTATCCCACCGCCGTCAACCTGGCCACCATTTTCTCGGTCCAGGGCCTTCTTTCGGCTCTTCAGGAACTCCAGGTCGCGTTCGCGGAAAAGGGCGAGGAATTCCGCACCGTGGTCAAGATGGGCCGCACTCAGTTGCAGGACGCCGTACCCATGACCCTCGGCCAGGAATTCGGCGGCTACGCCGTGACTGTGGGCGAGGACCGGGCGCGACTGGCCGAGTCCCAGCTGCTCATCCACGAGATCAACCTTGGCGCCACTGCCATCGGAACCGGCCTCAACGCCCCCGTTGGATACGCCGCCGCAGCCTGCAGGCACCTGGCCGAGATCACGGGCTTGCCGCTGGTCACGTCGGTCGACCTCATCGAGGCCACCCAGGACGTGGGCGCGTTCGTCCACCTCTCGGGCGTCCTCAAGCGCGTCGCCGTCAAGCTTTCCAAGATTTGCAACGATCTCCGCTTGCTGTCCTCCGGACCGCGTGCGGGACTGGGCGAGATCAACCTCCCGGCTGTGCAGTCGGGATCGTCCATCATGCCAGGCAAGATCAATCCGGTGATCCCGGAAGTGGTCAGCCAAGTGGCCTATGAAGTCATCGGCAACGATGTCACAGTCACCATGGCAGCCGAAGCGGGACAGCTCCAGCTGAACGCCTTCGAACCGATTATTGTCCACAGCCTCCACAAGAGCATCTCCCACCTGGAAGCCGCGTGCCGCACACTCACGTCGCGCTGCATCCGGGGCATTACCGCGAACACCGAACGCCTGCGCCTCACGGTAGAGCAGTCGATCGGACTCGTCACGGCACTCAATCCGCACATTGGCTACGCCTCCGCCACAGCCATCGCCCAAGAAGCGCTGGCAAGCGGTAAAGGTGTCGCCGAGCTCGTTCTCGAACACGGCTTGCTGAGCTCGGAGCAGCTCGACGAGTTCCTCCGCCCCGAACGCCTGGCCAACCTCAGCAACTAGGCTGAGCCGCGCAAAACGACCCACGACGGCGGCGCTCCACAGCCGCCGTCGAGCCTGAACGCGCGAAGAAACAGGCCGGACGGCAAGATCCGGACCCCCAACAGGACACCCCCTAAGGATTCCCATGACCAATGCACCCATCACGGACCACACGGTCCCTCCGCAGGCGCACTCCACTGAAAAGCTCCTCCACGCCGAGGACAAGGGCTATCACAAGAGCCTGAAGCCGCGTCAGATCCAGATGATCGCAATCGGCGGTGCCATCGGCACCGGCCTGTTCCTGGGTGCCGGCGGCCGCCTCAACGCTGCGGGCCCTTCCCTCGTCATCGCGTACGCGGTCTGCGGCTTCTTTGCCTTCCTGATCCTGCGCGCCCTTGGCGAACTCGTGCTCCACCGCCCGTCGTCAGGCTCCTTCGTCTCCTACGCCCGCGAGTTCTTCGGCGAGAAGGCCGCGTTTGTGTCCGGCTGGTTCTACTGGATCAACTGGGCAACCACCACCATCGTGGACACCACGGCCGCAGCCCTCTACATGAACTTCTTCGGCAAATATGTCCCTTGGATCGGCGTCGTCCCGCAGTGGGCCTGGGCACTGATCGCGCTTCTGGTGGTGCTTTGCCTGAACCTGGTCTCGGTCAAGGTCTTCGGCGAAATGGAGTTCTACTTCGCCCTGATCAAGGTGGCCGCGCTGGCGGCGTTCCTGGTGATCGGCACGTACTTCGTCATCTTCGGCACGCCGGTACCGGGCCAGGAAGTGGGCTTCAGCCTCCTCACAGACCACGGGGGCATCTTCCCCACCGGCATGCTACCCATGATCATGCTCATGCAGGGCGTGCTGTTCGCCTACGCTTCAATCGAGCTCGTGGGCACCGCCGCCGGTGAGACGGAGAACCCCGAGAAGATCATGCCCAAGGCCATCAACTCGGTGGTCTTCCGCATCGCCGTCTTCTACGTCGGTTCCGTCATCCTGCTGGCGTTGCTGCTGCCGTACACCTCCTACGTCAAGGGTGTCAGCCCATTTGTGACCTTCTTCGGCCACATCGGCGTGCAGGGCGTGGACGTGATCATGAACCTCGTGGTCCTGACCGCTGCCCTGTCCTCCCTGAATGCCGGGTTGTACTCCACGGGCCGCATCCTGCGCTCCATGTCCGTGGCCGGTTCCGCTCCCAAGTTCGCCCAGCGCATGAACAAAGCCGGCGTCCCCTACGGCGGCATCGCCATCACGGCCGGCGTCTCCCTGCTCGGTGTTCCGCTGAACTACCTTGTACCGTCCGACGCCTTCGAGATCGTCCTCAACGTCGCCTCCGTGGGCATCATCGTCACGTGGGCCACCATCGTCTTGTGCCAGATGCAGCTCAAGCGCTGGGCCGACAAGGGCTGGCTGAAGCGTCCGTCCTTCCGGATGTTCGGCGCCCCCTACACCGGCTATCTTTCACTGCTGTTCCTGGTGGGCGTGCTGGTGATGGTGTTCATCGACTCTCCGCTCACCATGCTGGTTACGGCCATCGCCTGCGCGCTCATTGTGGTTGGTTGGTACGCCTGCCGCAAGCAAATCCACGAGATCGCCGCAGCCCGGGACGGCTTCACGGGCAGCTCTCCCGTGATCGCCAACCTGCCGGTTGCTGGCGCAGAGGACAAGATCTAGCCCTTCAGCGCTCGCCCAAAAATTAAGTGCCCGACGGCGGCACCTGAGGTTCCGTTCGCACGGAACCCGGGTGCCGCCGTCGTGCGTTAGGTGCCAGACATCGGATCATTCGCCGTTAGGATGTAGCCATGGCTGTCACAGATGAAGCGATCAGCAAGATCAAGGACATGCTGATCCGCGGCGAACTCAAGGCCGGGGACCGCCTTCCGCCGGAGAAGGAACTGAGCGAGCGGCTCGGCCTCTCGCGAAGCTCCCTGCGCGAAGCCGTCAAAGCCCTCGAACTCATCCGGGTCCTGGACGTGCGGCGTGGGGACGGCACTTATGTCACCAGCCTTGACGCCAAGTTGCTCAACGAGGCCGTGGCGTTCGTCGTTGATCTTCATCAGGACCGTTCCATCCTGGAACTCTTTGAGGTCCGACGAATCCTGGAGCCCGCCACCGCGTTCATCGCGACAGGCAAGATCACTCCAACGGCACTCACGGCCCTGCGAGCCACGATGGACGGGATCGACGAGAACACCGACGTCGAAGAACTCGTGGCCCACGACCTCGAATTCCACGGCATCATCACCCAGGCCGCCGGAAACGACTACCTTGCCGGCCTGCTCGAGGCGCTCTCCAGCAGTACCGTCCGGGCCCGCATTTGGCGGGGGCTGACCCAGGAAAAAGCCGTGGCGCACACCCTTGCCGAGCACAAGGCCATCGCGGACGCCTTGGAACGCGGCGACGCCGAGCTGGTCCGGGCGCTCGTGACGGTCCACATCAGCGGCGTCGAGAGCTGGTTGCGCCAGGCGCTCTAGCTCCCTCCGACGCTTCGCTTGTGAAGCCCGTATGTCCGCACCGCGGTCGCTTCAAGGAACTCCTGGCGCTCCGCTGAAGTGAGTTCATCCGCAAGTTCCAGAAGCGCTTCCAGGGTGCGTCCGTACGAAGCACCCAGGGTACTAACGGGCCAATCGCCGCCGATCATGAGCCGTTTCGGCCCGAAAGCTTCCATCGCCTCGTCCCACAGCGGACGCAAGGCTTCAGCCGTATAAGGAATCCCCGGCAAGTGCAGGCCGGACACCTTGGCCACCGTGTTTGGCAGCTCGGCCAGGGCCCGGAAATCTTGACGCCACAAGTCCATCGCCGCTGCATCGGCCAGCGGCGGCTTCCCGAGATGGTCCAGCACGATGGTCAGATCCGGGACTTCCCGGGCCAGCTGGACCGTTCGCGCGAGGTGCCTCGGAAAGGCGTCCGGGACGTCGAACGCCAATCCGTGGCCGGCCAGCATGCGCAAGGAATCGCGGACTGCGGGCAAGTCGAGGAAGTCGTCCCGTGGATCGTCGTGGACCAAGTGCCGGATGCCCCTCAAAGCGGGATTCCGAAGGAACCGGTCCAACTCCTGCTCCGCTTCGGCGGGCTTGTCGAGGGGAATCCAGCCCACGACGCCGAGTACCCAGGAGTTGCGGTCGGCGAGGCCGAGCATGAAGTCGGTGTCCGCAACGGTGTCGTCAGCCTGGACGAGAACGGCCCCACTGACGCCTGCGGCATCCAGGGTTTCCCGGGCCTCGGCTTCGCCGTAGCTGCGGAACAGGCCGCCGTGCTGCGGGCCAAGCCACGCGTAGGGCCGCGGGGCGTTGTCGTCGGGGCCGTCGGCTGGGAGCTCCCACAAGTGCAGGTGGGAATCAATCACCCGGGCACACCTGCCAAAGCCGCCCACAGCTCTTCCGGCACGGTCTCATTCATCCGCGCTGCGTTGGCGACAATCTGCTCAGCGCTGCTCGCCCCCACCGTCACGTTCACGACCGCCGGGTGCCGCAGGCTGAACTGGAGTGCCGCCGTCGGGAGTTCCACCCCGAAGTCCCGGCACACGCCGGCGAGCGCCCGTGCACGCTCCACGAGCGCCCGCGGGGCGCGTGCATAGTTGTAGTGCGCGTCCTCGGGTACTTCCGGCCTGGCCAGCAGACCGGAGTTGAAGACACCCACGTTCACGACGCCGGTGCCGCGCGCCACACAGCGGTCCAGGAGCGGAACACCGGGCTGCTCGAGCAAGGTGTACCGGCCGGCGAGCATCACGAGGTCCAGATCCGCGGCTTCGACGCATTCGAGTGCGGCTTCCGCAGAGTTGGTCCCGACGCCGATCGCCTTCACCACACCGTCCGCACGCAGCTTTTCCAGTGCAGGCAAGGCTTCGCCGATCCCCTTGGCGAGGTCATGGACATCCGGATCATGAAGGTAGGCGATGTCCACGTGGTCCAGGCCGAGCCGTTCGAGTGATTCCTCGATGCTCCGGCGGATCCCTGCTTCGGAAAAGTCCCACCGGCGTTTGCTCGTTGCCGGAACGTCGAAGCCTTCATCGTCCTTCGCCTTGGCTCCCGCCGCATTCGGTACCAGCATCCGGCCCACCTTGGTGGACACAGTGAACTCACTCCGGAGCTTCTCGCTCAGCACCGCCCCAAGCCTGCCCTCGGACAGTCCAAGGCCGTAATGCGGGGCGGTGTCGAAATAGCGGACCCCGGCGTCCCAGGCCGCGTTGACGGTAGCAGCGGCCCGGGCGTCCGGCATGGCGCGGTACAGGTTGCCGATGCCGGCGGCGCCGAAGCCGAGCTTGCCCAACTGGCCATCCCATCGGGCGCCGCTCATGCCAGCTCCCAGACCAACGGGATGCCCGAGTCATTGCCCGAATAGTCGTCCTGGACGTCCAGAAGCTCCGCCATGCGGGCCTGCCACGGAACATTGGCCGGATGGTCCGCGAGCGCCCGGCGCATGGCTTGGTAGTCCGCCACCTCAACGAGGTGGAAGAGGTCCAGGCCGCTGCGCCAGATCCGCCAATTGCCCACGCCGGCCGCCTTCAGGGCGGCGACGAGCTCGGCGGGGATCGCCGCATGGGCATCCGCGTAGTCCTGTTCTGCGCCCGGCTTGAGCCGGGTGTGCAGGGCAATTGTTTCCGGCACGCTACACCCCGGGCTTCAGGAAGAGTTCGACGACGGGCACCGCCACGTCCGGTCGCTGGACAGGCAGCTTCAATGTCAGGGTACCCGCTGGCTGTCCTCCGGGGGTGGTGTTGATTGCTTCCCGGTCCGCTGCGATCTCGAGCATCGCGACTTCGGAAGCGTCGTTGAGCAGCTGGGCGTATTCCACCTTGCCGGCGAGATCCGGGAGGTGAACGTATTCGAAGGGCCACGCAAACAGGTGCACGTAAAGGCGGTCGCCACGGCGCGTGTACCGGGCATCGGCGGGCGGGGTCCAGGCCGCAGGGCCTGCGCCGTAGATGGCCCGGGAATGCAGCTTCATCCAGTCGCCGATGCCGCGGAGGGACTCCACGGCCCTCGGATCGAAATTCCCGCGGCCTGTGGGACCGACGTTGAGGAGCAGGTTTCCGTCCTTGGACACTCCGTCGACCAGCATCCGGACGAGCAAGTCCACGGACTTGTAGTCCAGGTTGTCCCGGTCATAGCCCCAGCTGCCGTTGAGGGTCTGGCACGCTTCCCAAGGCACCTCGACGCCGTCCACCACCATGGGACCGGACGGCTGGTACTGCTCGGGCGTGGCGAAGTCGCCGGGAATGTCCAGGCGGTCGTTGACGATGATGCCCGGCTGAAGTTCCCGGACCATCTTCAAGAGTTCCACGGAACCCCACGCCTCGCGCCCTTTGCCGCCCCAGATGTCCTTGTGGTCCTCGCTGGTATAGGAGAAGTCGAAGAATAGGTAGTCGATTTGGCCATAGTTGCTGAGCAGCTCGCGCACCTGGCCATGGAGGTATTCGCGGTAGCGGGCCATGTCGCGGCCTTCGTTGAGCTCTTCGGCGTCGGGGTTGTCCCGTTCCGGGTGGAACCCGTCGATGGTGAAATCCGGGTGGTGCCAGTCAATGAGTGAATGGTAGAAACCTACCTTCAGGCCGAATTCCCGCAGTGCATCGACGTATTGGGCCACGAGGTCCTGGCCGGACGGAGTCTTGGTGGATTTGTAGTCAGTGAGTGCGGAATCCCACAGACAGAAGCCCTCGTGGTGCTTGGTGGTCAGCACCACGTACTTCATGCCTGCATCTTTCGCAGCGCGGGCCCATTCCCGCGGATCGTAGAGATCCGGGTTGAAGTGCTGGAAATACTTCTCATATTCCTCGGCAGGAATGCGTTCGCGGTTCATGACCCACTCGTGCCGGGCCGGCAGGGCATACAAGCCCCAATGGACAAACATGCCGAACCGGGACTCCGTGAACCAAGGTGCTTGGGCGATCATTGGTTGTTACTCCTTCAAAGTTACTTCTGCCGTTAATGCGGATCTTCGGGTTGTTGAGCGTTGTTGTTAGCAGGCTGGACCTGGCCGGATCAGCGTCCGCCAAAGCCGCTCGTGACGATGCCTTTGACGAGGTGTTTCTGCAGGAGGATCAGCAGCAGGAGAGTAGGCGCCATTGAAATCACCGAGGCGGCCATGACCAGGTGCCACTGATTGCCCTGTTGGCCGAAGAACATCTGCAGCCCCAGCGGGATGGTGCCGAGGTTGTTGACGTCATTGATCACCACCAACGGCCAGAGGAACGAGTTCCAGTAGCTGATGAAACTGAAGACCGCCAGCACGGCCATGGTCGGTCGGGCCAGTGGGAGCATGACCAACAGGAAGGTCCTGAGGGTTCCCGCTCCGTCCACCCTGGCCGCATCGTCGAGTTCCTGGGGTACGCCAAGGAAGAACTGCCGGAGCAGGAATGCGCCGAATGCCGTAAATGCCCAGGGCACAATGAGCGCTTGGAAAGTGTTCACCCAACCCACCTTCTGCATCATGACGAACATCGGGACGATCAGGACCTCTTGGGGAATCATCAGGGTTGCCAGGAACACCATGAACACGAGGTTCCGTCCCCGCCAGCGCTGCCGGGAGAAGGCGTACCCGGAGAAAGCCGAAACCACCAAGGTGAGCGCCGTTCCAGCGGCCGAGACCAACAGCCCGTTGCCCATGAAGCGCAGGAACGGCATGTAGTTCAGGGCCTCGTGGTAGTTCTGCCATCGGAATTCCGAGCCGAACAGTTTCGGCGGAACGCTGAAGATTTCCGCAGGGGGTTTGAACGATGTCGCAAACATGTAGATCAGCGGGGACAAGAAGAGCAACGCGATCAGGCAAAGGATCGCGTAGCCAATGGCGGGCCGGATCTTTGCGGTCCGTCGTCTTCCGGGCGCTCTGGAGCCACGGGGACGGGCGGTGAGGGGGCGTATCCGGCTGGTTGTCTCAAGCATCGTAGTGGACCCACTTCTTTTGTCCAAGGAACTGGACTGCCGTCACACCGAGGATGATGACGAAGAGGATCCAAGCGGCCGCGGATGCCAGGCCGAGCTGGTGGAACTGGAAGCCCTGGTTGTAGATGTACAGGACGATCGTCGAGGTGGACGAGCCGGGCCCTCCCTTGGTGAGGATGAACGGCTGGGCGAAGACCTGGAAGGAGGTAATGAGGGTCATCATCGTCCCAAAGAAGATCGACGGCGAAATGAGCTTGAGCTTGATCCGCCAGAAGATGGTCCAGGCGTTGGCGCCATCGATTGCCGCCGCCTCTGTGAGGTTCTCAGGGACGGCATCCAAGGCGGCCGAGAACACCAGCATGTTGTAGCCGAACCCCTGCCATACGCTCATGACGACGATGGCCATCATTGCCCAGTGTTCGTCTCCGAGGAAGTTTGGCGCTGAAATTCCCGTGGTGCTTTGCAGAGTGCCGTCGATGAATCCACCGGGTTGGTAAAGCATCCTCCAGACGACGACGTTGGCCACCACGGGGGTGATCGAAGGAATGAAGAATATGACCCGGAAGATGTGGCGTCCCTTGATGCGCGGAGTCAACCACGCGGCAAGGCCCAGCGAGACAACGAGGTTCAGGGGCACATAGAGGACGACAAACAGGACGGTGTTCACGACGACCTGCCCGAAGATGGGATCGCTGAACAACCGCTGGTAGTTGCCCAGGCCGAGGAAACTCGGGGTTCCCAGGAGCGGCCAGCGGAAGAGGCTGATGATAAGGGAAACAACGATCGGCAGCAGCGTGAAGATGGCGAGGCCGAGGCCATGCGGCAGGGCAAAGGCCGGTCCCCACATCGTCCGCCGGCCGAGCTGGGCATCCCGTTCGGCTTTCCCCTTGGTTTTCGCCTTCCCAGGGGGGATGGTTGCCGCGCCTTCAGGAAGCGGCGCTTTTGCGGGCTTGAGTAGTGTCATTTCCCATTCCTTTGCGAAGATCGCGCGCCGGCCCGGCGGTTGGTGGTCAGGAACTGCCGGGCCGGCATCACACTGATCATCGGGGCAGCTGGGCCGCGATGTCCTTCATGACATCGGCCGCGCTCTGCTGTCCGTTGATGGATTTGACCAGGTACTGGTTGAAAAGCTGGCCTAGTTGGTCGCTGTTGGTGTTGCTTGGCATGGGCACTGCCGTGGCTTCGGCGCCCTTGAGGGTCTCTGCGACTCCCGGAATGCCCGCGTTGCCGATCCACTTTGCCTGCTGGGCGGTGCGTGCGGCCAGTGCGCGCCCTGCTGCCGCCAGATCCCCCAGGACCTTGTCGCCGGTCATTTCCTTGAGGGCGGCAAAGGCCTTGTCCGGAGTAGCGCATTGCTTGGAGATGCCCCAGCCGGAACCGGCGCTGAAGGTCTTCCCGCCGCCTGGGCCGGCGGGAAGGGTGGTGACGCCGACTTTGAACTTGGCTTTGCCCTTGACGTCCAGCAGGGACCACGGCCCGTCAATATTCATGGCGGTGTTACCGGCGAGGAATTCGTTGGCGCTGAACGCCGGGTCGCCACCGGGAAGCTGCGGGGCAACATTCTCCTTGTTTGTCAGGTCCGAGACCCACTGGAGTCCCTTGGCGAAGGTTGGGTCGCTTGCGTCCATGGTGCCGTCTTCCTTGAGGACACGTCCGCCGTTGTAGGCGAGGACTTGCGATTCAACGAAGAGGTCGGCTGTGTTGGGTGCGATGGCATGCTTGCCGTTGGCCGACAGTTTCTTCGCGGCGGCCACAAACTCATCGGCCGTCCAGCCCGCCTTCGGGACGGAGACGCCTGCGGCGTCGAACATGTCCTTGTTGTAGAACATCATCACCGGGCCCACGTCATACGGCAGGGCGTACAGGTTGTTGTCGGCGCTGAGCCCCTTGATCATGGAGGAATCGAAGGCGCTCAGATCCAGGTTGTTCTTCTTCACCAGGTCATCGAGCGGGAGCATGCCATCTTTGAGCTGCGCTATCCGCAGGCTCTGGACCGACACTAGGCACGGTGCCGTATTCGAGCTGAGCTGGGTGCTCATCTTGGTGAAGTAGTCCTGGAAAGTGGAACCTTGCAGAGTGATCTTCACGTCTCCCAGGGTATTGCTGACGTCATCGGCAACTTTTTCCCAGTTCTTCTGGTCGTCCGTGCCGCCGACCCACATGGCCCAGGTCATGGCAGTCTTGCCGTCTGCGGTACTGCCGGACGAGCTGCCCCCGCAGCCAGTGAGTCCAATGAGGCCCAGTGCCAAGGCACCTGCCACCAACGCTTCTTTGCGCATATCTTTCACCACGTGCTTTCAGTAGGGAACTGTTCTTTCGAGAGGAATTTCGATGAAGGTTATTGCTGGGGGGTCAAGGGATTGGACCCCGCGGCCCATATCGGGCCGGCGGGAAAGCTGTAGTCGGCCAGAGTACCGCCGACCATTTCGCTGCCAGCCCCGGGCGCGGACGGAGGCCAGTAGCAGCCGTCGTGGACATCCACCGGAGTGACGAAGTGCTCGTGCAGGTGGTCGACGAACTCAATCATCCGACCATCCTTGTCGCCGGAAACTGCCACGAAATCGAACATCGACAAGTGCTGGACGGCCTCGCAGAGACCAACTCCGCCTGCATGCGGGCAGACGCGTACGCCGAACTTCGCAGCAAGGAGGAGGATGGCGATGTTCTCGTTCACTCCTGCCACCCTCGCCGCGTCCAGTTGCAGGACCTGCAGCGACCCGGCCTGCAGCATCTGCTTGAACATCACGCGGTTCTGGACATGCTCACCCGTAGCCACGGGAATCGGTGCCACGCCCCGGGCAATCGCCGCATGGCCCAGGACGTCGTCGGGACTGGTGGGTTCCTCAATCCAGGCAATGTCGTAGGGAGCCAGGTGCGCCATCCATTCAATGGCTTCCTGAACGTCCCAGCGTTGGTTCGCGTCCACGGCGATCTTGATATCCGGCCCCACGGCATCGCGGGCCGTGCGGACGCGCCTGATGTCGTCTTCCAGGGAGGCCCCCACCTTGAGCTTGATCTGCGCGAAACCGTCCGCGACGGCTTCCTTGGCCAGACGCACAAGTTTGTCGTCGCTGTAGCCCAACCAGCCCGGCGTCGTGGTGTATGCGGGGTATCCTTCCGAGAGAAGCGCTGCCCTGCGGGCGGCGCGCCCCGGCTCCGCCGTCCGCAATATTCCAAGCGCGTCGTCCGGCGTGAGGGCATCGCTGAGGTACCTGAAGTCCACGAGCGCCACGATCTCCTCGGGGCTCATTCCGGATAGCAGTTCCCAGAGCGGGAGCCCGGCCCGCCTGGCCTTGAGGTCCCAAAGGGCGTTGACGACCGCGCCGATCGCCATGTGCATCACGCCCTTTTCGGGGCCGAGCCAACGGAGTTGGGAATCGTGGGCGAGGAGCTTCCATGTGCCACCCATGTCGCCGAGAAGCTCCTCGACGTTGCGGCCCAGGACGTGGTGGCGGAGTGCTTGGATCGCCGCGGTCTCCACCTCGTTGCCGCGCCCGATGGTGAAGACGAAACCGTGGCCCTCGTGGCCGTCACCGGAGTCGGTGCGGATCACCAGATATGCCGCCGAATAGTCCGGATCTGGATTCATGGCATCCGATCCGTCCAGTTCCTGTGAGGTGGGAAAACGGATATCGAAGGTGTCTACCGCGGTGATGACGCTCATTGTGCTCCTTGCTTGCCAGCAGATCGTTTGCTGGGAAGAGCGTAAACATCCGATGTCTGCATTGTCAATGGGTCACATTTCCGTATTATGGAGAGCAACAGCAGACTAGAGCTCGGATGTTAGAGCCAAAGTACGGAGGAATACATGAACATGAAATTCGCCCGGCTGGGCACTGCCGGAAATGAAAAGCCGGTTGTCATCGCCCAAGACGCCACCGGCACCGAAAAGTACTTCAGCCTTGACCCGCTGACGAAGGACATCAACGGAGAGTTCCTCGCCACGGACGGCATCACACGCACCCGGGATGCCCTTGCTTCCCGCAATCTTCCCGAGATTTCGGCCGAGGGACTCCGGATCGGCTCCCCCGTCGCCCGCCCCGGAAACGTGGTCTGCATCGGCCTCAACTACACCGCCCACGCGGCCGAATCCGGCGCGACGCCCCCGGAATCACCCGTGGTGTTCCTGAAGCCGAGCAACACGGTCAGTGGACCGTTCGACGCCGCGCCCATCCCGCCGTCGTCGGAAAAGTACGACTGGGAAGTGGAACTCGGAATCGTCATCGGCCGCGAAGCGTCATACCTTTCCAGCGCCGAAGAGGCCGCGGACTGCATCGCGGGCTACGTCGTCGCCAACGACCTATCCGAGCGCGACTACCAACTGCCCGGAGCCGCAGGCCAGTGGACCAAAGGCAAGTCGCTCCCGCAGTCCACTCCCCTCGGCCCGTGGCTGGTTCCCGCGGATGAGCTCGACGCCGGCCACCTCGCCTTGCGCACCTGGGTCAACGGCGAGATCCGGCAGTCGTCGGATACCTCGGACATGATCTTCGACGCCCTTACCGTGGTCCACCACCTCAGCCAGTACATGGTCCTGGAGCCCGGCGACGTCATTCTCACGGGCACTCCGGAAGGCGTGGCGCTCTCCGGCCGCTTCCCGTACATCCAGCCCGGCGACGTGGTGGAGCTTGAGGTAGAAGGGCTCGGCCGCCAGCGGCAAGAGTTCTACCGGGCCCGTTCCGGTTCGCTTGCATCAGTAGGCACTGACAAGGCCACGCGGTGAGCACCGAATTCGAGGGGCTCGTAGCGCTGGTCACCGGCGGGGCGTCGGGCATCGGTGCGGCTATCGCCGACCGGCTCGCCGCTGGCGGGGCGCAAGTCGCCGTGCTCGACCTCAACCCGTCCGGTACCCCGCATTTCGGTGTCGAATGCAACGTGGCCGACGACGCCTCGGTGCGCGCCGCCGTCGACTCCGTAGCCCGGAAGTTCGGCCGCCTTGACGTGGTGGTCAATAACGCGGGGATCGGCGCCCAAGGGGACGTTTCGGCCAACGACGACGACGAATGGCACCGCGTGCTGGATATCAACGTGGTGGGCATCGCCCGCGTCAGCCGCGCGGCCTTGCCGTACCTGCGCGAATCGCCGGCCGCGGCGATCGTCAACACGTGCTCCATTGCCGCGACCGCCGGACTGCCGCAACGGGCTTTGTATTCGGCGTCGAAGGGCGCTGTTTTGTCCCTGACGCTCGCCATGGCGGCCGACCATGTCCGCGAAGGGATCCGCGTCAACTGCGTCAACCCGGGCACGGTGGACACGCCGTGGGTGGGCAGGCTGCTCGAATCCTCCGCCGATCCCGCCGCCGAGCGCGCTGCGCTCAACGCCCGCCAGCCACATGGCCGCCTGGTGGAGGCCGCGGAAGTCGCCGGCGCCGTCGCCTACCTCGCGAGCCCGCTGTCCGGCTCGACGTCGGGCACGTCCCTGGCGATCGACGGCGGCATGCAGGGGCTGCGGCTGCGCCCGGTGGGGTAGGCGCGTAACGCAACGCCCGCGCAACCCTCCTCCACTCCCGATTCGCCTATGCTCAACACCAGGCAATCGATGGCGATCCACCAAGGAGCAGGGCATGAGCAATTGGCGTATCAGGGACTTCCACTCCTCGGACATGGACGGCATCCTGCACCTGTGGGAGTCCCTCAAAGCGGACAACGTGGATCCGGTCTACGCGCTCTCCGAGGTCTTGGCCTCGTGCGAGAAGGATCACGCCGTGGTGGCGGTGCAGGGCGAACAGGTGGTCGGTGCCGCCGTCGGACGCGCGGCCCATGACCAGGGCTGGATCGTCTTCCTGGCCACGCTGCCCGAGTTCCGTGGCCGCGGGATCGGCACCTCCCTGCTGGCCGCCGTCGAGAACCGGATGACCCCGCACGGCCTCAACAAGCTCTCGGCGCTCATGCCGGAGTCCGAGACCCGCGTTGAAGCGTTCCTGGGCCGCGGCTTCCTGCTGAAGCAAAACCTGCACTACTTCGAACGGACCATCCCGGTCCAGCGCCAGGAGCTTGAGCCGTTGAGTCAGCTCGGCGGCCGCATCCTGGCCCGCGACCTGTGGGAAAACGTCGCCGGAATGCGCCGCGAAAAGGAGCTGTTGGAACGCCGCCTGGTCCTTCCGCTGGCCGAGGCCGACCTCGCCGATCAATTCGGCGTGGTCCCGCCGCGCGCCGTCGTGCTCTTCGGCCCGCCCGGGACTGGGAAGACGACGTTCGCGAAGGCGATCGCCTCCCGGCTCGAGTGGCCGTTCGTGGAGGTGTTCCCCTCGCGGCTGGCCTCCGACCCCAAGGGCCTGGCTGGCGCACTGCGCGAGACGTTCCTGGAAATCGCCGAACTAGAGCACGCGGTCGTCTTCATTGACGAGGTGGAGGAGATCGCGTCCCAGCGCTCCGGCGAGCCGCCGTCGCCGCTGCAGGGCGTCACTAACGAGCTCCTCAAGATCATCCCGGCCTTCCGCGAACAGCCCGGACGCCTGCTGGTGTGCGCCACCAACTTCATCCGCGCCCTGGACACCGCCTTCCTGCGCCACGGCCGCTTCGACTACGTCATCCCCATCGGCCTGCCGGACGTCCACGCCCGCGAGGCCATGTGGCAACGCTTCATCCCGGCCACCGTGGTCGACTCCGTGGACGTGGCGCTGTTGGTATCGCGGACCGAGGGCTTCTCCCCCGCGGACATCGAATACGCGGCACGCAGCGCCTCCCAGCGTGCTTTGGAAAAGGCCGTGTACGACGACGGTGCCGGTGCCTCCGCCGGGGGCGCCGCACCGGCGTCGAACGCCCGCAAGGGACCGGTCACCCAGGACTACCTCGACGCCATCGCCGATACCCGCACCACGGTCAGCGACGAAGTCCATCAGGACTTCCTCGAGGACATCGACGTGCTGGGCCGCGTGTAGCGGGTCCCGCTTCGGCCGCCCGCCCGCCCGCCAATTCGCCGGAAGCGTGCGGGCTCGCCGGAAGATTCCGGCGAAATGGAAGGGCTTCCGGCGAAATGGGCGGGGGCGCCTGAGGACAAGGAGGAACCGTGAACCTGTTTCTGACAATCCTGAGCGGCGTCGCCTGGACGACGGTCTACATTTGCGCGATCCGGATCGGGTTTCGCGACAAGACATACGCGATCCCGGCAGCGGCGCTGGCTCTGAACTTCGCGTGGGAGCTCATCTACTCGGTGCATTCGCTCAGCACGAGGCTCTCCGCGCAAGGTGTCATCAACATTGCCTGGGCTTTGGCCGACGTCGCGATTGTGTACACCTTCTTCGCGTTCGGCAGGCGGGAGCTTCCCGGGTTTGTCACCCGGCCGCTGTTCATCGGATGGGCGGTCCTGCTGGGCCTGGCATCTTTCGCCGTGCAGTGGCTGTTCATCGCCGAGTTCGATTGGGATCCGGCATCCCGGTACGCGGCATTCCTGCAGAATCTCCTCATGTCCGGTTTGTTCATTGCAATGTTCGCGGCCCGCCGCAGCCTGCGGGGCCAATCCCTGGTGATCGCCGTGGCCAAGTGGATCGGGACACTCGCGCCCACCATCACCTTTGGGGTCCTCGAGAGTTCACCGTTCATTCTGGGCATTGGGGTCCTGTGCAGCATCTTCGACCTGACGTACATCGGACTGCTGTTGTGGGCCAAAAGGAACCCGGGCGCGCTCTCCAGGGATCGGGACTCGGGGGGCCTCCCGGCGGTACCCTGAACCATGTCCATGAATCCATTGCGCCATGCCCTGTCGCGCATGGGCGGTCGCGATCCCCAGGAGCTGAATCGCACGGCCACGCCCTTGGAACTGTTCTTTGACTTGACGTTCGTTATCGCCTTTGGGGTTGCCGGTAGCCAGTTCGCGCACGAGCTGGCCGAAGCCCGTTTCGGCTCCGGGTTGATCGGCTTCACCTTCGCAATGTTCGCCGTCATGTGGGCCTGGATCAATTTCTCGTGGTTTGCCAGCGCCTACGACACTGACGACTGGGTCTTCCGGGTTGTCACCATGGTGCAGATGGTGGGTGTGCTCATCCTAGCCATGGGCATTGAACCGATGTTCCAATCGCTCGACGAGGGCCACCGCGTGGACAACTCCACCATGGTGCTGGGTTACATCATCATGCGGTTGGCGTTGGTGTTTCAGTGGCTGCGCGCGGCGAAGCAGGATCCGGAGCGCCGAAGCGCTTGCCTCACCTACGCGAAATTCCTGGTGGTGGCGCAGATTGGCTGGGTGGTGGTGCTGATTGTCCACGCCGACATCCTGACGAATTTCCTCATGGCTGCCCCGCTTTTCCTGCTGGAAATGGCGACGCCGACCATCGCCGAGCGCAAAGCCAAGACGCCGTGGCATGCGCACCACATCGCGGAACGCTACGGCCTCCTGGCCATCATCGCCCTGGGCGAGTGCCTGATCGGAGCCATCGAATCCCTTCGGGCGATCGTTGCCCTTCACGGCTGGTCCGTTGACGCTGCCCTCGTGGGTCTCGGCGGTACGGGGCTGGCCTTTGGAATGTGGTGGATCTACTTCATCCTCCCGTCCGGCCACGCCCTGCATCACCAACGGCACCGGGCATTCGCCTTCGGATACGGCCACATGTTCATCTTTGGCTCGATCGCCGCAACTGGTGGCGGACTTCATGTAGCCGCCCTCTTCATCGATCATGCCGCCCACATCAGCGCCACCGTCGTAGTAGCCACCATTGCCGTCCCGGTGGCCCTGTTCAAGGTAACCCTGAGTTCGCTATACGGCTACCTGCTGGGTTTCGACCGGGCCCTCCTCGGAGTCACGGCCCTCGTGGTCGTGTTGCTCTGCGGCAGTGTGGGCTTGGCCGCCCTCGATGTCTCTGTTCCGGTCTGCATGATGGTGATTGTGGCGGCCTTGGCAATCTCGATCGTGATCGACGAACGGCGGGGAGCCACACGCCGGGAAGCCGCGTTGGAAAGGCTGAGGGCACGTCCTGCCACCTAGGCGAATTCGTGGGTGTGGGCTCGGGACCGCAGTACCGGAACGCAGCGAACGGCCCGCACCCACGATGTCGACCTGGGCACACCGGCACGAACGTACCGATTCGTGTCCACGAACCCTTGATTCGCCTCCCCAGGAGGCGGACAATGATGAAACCGGCACGAACGTACCGGACGCGCGTATGCGCATGCCCCCAAGAGACTCAGAAGAGTGGACATGTCCCCCAAGGAATTCACGGAGTCCCTCGGCGCCAAGGTCCGCGCCCGCCGCGCCTCCCTGAGCCTGAGCCAGTCCGACCTCGCAGACCTCGCAGGAGTCTCGGAACGATTCGTCCGCTTCGTGGAGCAAGGGAAGACCACGGTTCAATTGGAGCCACTCCTCTCGGTCCTCGGCACGCTTGGCCTTGAGCTCTTGGTGCAACCCGCGGGCAGCCAGACTGCAAACAGCCGGTCATGACATTCCACCGCATCGCCGACGTCTACAAGCAAGGAGTCCTGGCTGCGCGCATCGAGCGCCATGAAGGCGGAACCAAGTTCAGCTACCTGCCCCGGTACCTCGAATCAGGCGGTCCGGCCGTCGCCACTACGCTCCCGCTGGCAAACGAAGCAGTATTCACCCCGAGCGGCGCGGTCCCTCCCTACTTCACGGGCCTCCTCCCGGAAGGCCGCCGCCTGAATTCACTGCGCCGGGCGGTCAAGGCCAGCGCCGACGACGAGCTCGCGCTCCTCATGGGCGCGGGCGGGGACGCCGTGGGCGATGTCCAGACAGTCCCCCACGGTGAGCCGCCCACGGAAGGAGGCTCCGCCGTCGTGCTCGATTCGAAGCTGCCGCTCGACTTCGACGCGCTGCTCGGCGATTCAGGCCTCATTGATCCTGTGGCGCTGGCGGGTGTGCAGGACAAGTTGTCGGCCGGGATGATCTCGCTCCCGGTTGCACAAGCGGGCAAGCGCTTCATCCTCAAACTGAATGCTCCCGAGTTCCCGTTCGTCGTGGAAAACGAATTCCTGATGTTCCGTTATGCGCGCAAGCTGCGGATCCCGGTGAGCAGCGTACAGTTAGTGCACGACGTCGGCGGGCGGGCAGGGCTTCTCGTGGAGCGTTTCGATCGCCTCACCGGAGCCGACGGCACCGCGCTGCGCCTCGCCGTCGAGGACGGAGCCCAAGTGCTGGGACTCTACCCTGCGGACAAGTACAGCGTGCCGTTCGGCGAGGTTTGCCTGGCTTTGGCGGCGCACTGTTCCGCGCCTCTCCCGGCCTTGCGGAACCTCGCCATCCAGCTGGCCTTCGCTTGGCTGAGCGGCAACGGCGACCTCCATGCCAAGAACGTGTCGATAGTCCAGTCGCCGCAGGGCGAGTACACCATCGCACCGGTCTACGACATCCCCTCCACAGTGGTCTATGGGGACAAGACGCTCGCGCTGGGCATCGGCGGCAAGAAGAGCGGAATCTCCCGGAAGCACTTCCTTGCCTGGGCTGCGAAGCTCGGGCTGACGGAGCGCGCAGCGGAGGGAGTCCTGGGACTCGCGCTCAGGGCCTCGGGCCCGCTCTTAGCAGAGCTCGACGCCGGCGCCTCACCTTTCGGGCCGGTGCAGACGAGGGACTGGGTCAAGGAGCTCAGGCATCGGCGAAGGTTGATGAGCGGGTAGCTCGGTTCAATCCCAGGTTCACGCGCGTGGCAACGCTAGGCTCGCACCCAGAGGCGAGATGGGCTCGCCGCGAGCCAAGGGATTGAACGTATGGCACAGCAAGCCGGACACCAATCGACATCCACGACGGGCACTCTTCCACATTCACGCTCCTACCTGAGACCCACACGGTTGCTCTCTCAAAGCGAGCGGTCGAAGTTGCATCCATCGGTCCTGGCGGAGGCCGAGCGCCGGGCCGCGAGCATTCAGCTTCGAGTCGCGGATGCGATCACGGCCTTTGCCGGATCGATGAACTTCGTCTACTTGCATGTGCTGCTTTTCGCCGTGTGGATGCTCGTGTTCGAGCAGAGTCCGTGGCCGACGTTGACGCTGATCGTCTCGCTCGAAGCGATCTTCCTTTCGACCTTCGTCATGATCGGACAGAACCGCCAAGCGGCTTTCCAGCAGGTGAAGGCAGACCATGACTACAACGCCCAGGAGCAACTGCTCCAGGAGAATACCGACCTGACGCGCGCGATTCACGAGCTCACCGCCCAGATCCATCAGCGGGTCCTCGCGGAAGTCACTGCATCTGCCACCCGCGAGGCGGCGGCTGCTTCCAGCCCGGGGCAGGACGACCCGACGAAACCGTAGACAGTCGAAACCTGCCGAGTTGAAGTGCTAGTCCGCCAGCCGGTCCATCTCCGGCAGCAGATCCGGATTGACGCGTTCCAGGACGAGGTGGATTTCTCCCCGTGGCACAGCCTTGTAGAGCACTTCCCGGGCGTCTGCGTAGCGCGTGGTGGGTGCCTTGTCCGGCCATTTCTCGGCGAGCGCCCGCACACGCTCCGGCACGGAGTTGTGGGCGTTGCAGGCGATCTTGACCAAAGTGGCGTCATGGTCCTGTGCGATATGCCGGACGACGGCTTCATCGTTGTCCGAGTCATCCTGGAATCGGCGCGTCACGCGTTCGATGATGCCCACGGCACGCTCGGAAACACCCATGTCGAGCAGCGCCTGCTTGGTAATCGGCGTGTCCTTGGCGATGTCGTGCAGGTAGCCTGCGATCCGGACGTCGTCATCGAAGTCGGCGAGCGCATCCCCTACCGCCAGCACGTGCTCGCGGTAGGGCCGCTTCAGCTTGTCCTTCTGGCGATTGTGCGCCACTTCAGCAAGGACCATGGCTGTTTCAACGGTGAATCTCGGTTCGGTCATGCTTCATCCTACTGAGCCAGTTCGGTGACTGCCTTCCGCACGGCGGCGCTCAGCTCGAGGTTGCGGCATCCGGCTCCACCCGGCTCGGCCTGTTGCGGCACGTACCCGAAGGCGAGTTCATAGACAGGGTCAGCGAACCCCAAAGATGCGCTGGCGCCGTCGTGCCCGAACGCCCGGTAGCTGCCGTAAGGCGAGCGGGCATGCGATTTCATGAACACGGTCCCGAAGCAGCTCGTCTCGCCGAACACCCGGTCGATGCCGAAGACCTGCTCGGCGGTGACGGTCTGGATGGTCTCTTCGCTGAGGAGGGGCGCGACGGCGGGTCGGTCGCCGTCGGCGGCAAGTCCGGTGAGTGCCGCAGCGTAGACGCGGGCCATGCCTTCGGCGCTGGCGACTCCGGCGGCTGAACTCAGGCCGGCTGCGCGGACCTCGCGGAGGTTGGGCAGGTCAAGGATATCTCCCACGGCCGAGTTTGCCGAAAGGCCGAAATGGCTGGCGGGATCGATCCACGGTTGGGAAGGGTCTGCAGCCCAACGGAGGGTGGCATAGCGTGGCTCCTCGGATTCAGGCAGTCCCAGGAAGAAGTGGGCGCCCGTGACCGATCGGATGCGTTGTTCGTAGATATCCTGGAGCGTGGACCCGGTGATCCTGCGGCAAAGCTCCTCCATGAAGACGCCGATGGTTAGGGCGTGGTACCCGAAGGCTGCCCCGGGCTTCCACAGCGGCCGCATTTGCGCGAGTTTGGCGGCGGCCAGCTCGGAGTTGTTGTATTCCGCGAGGGTGAGTCCGCCTTCGACTCCCAGAAGCCCGGCCTGATGGGAGAGCAGCTGGGCCACGGTAACCGTGGCTTTTCCTTCGGCGCCGAATTCCGGCCAGTACTTGACCACTTCGGCGTCGAGGTCGAGGAAGCCGTCCTGGACCAAAAGTGCGATGACGAGCCCGGACACTCCCTTGGAGCAGGAGAAAACACCGGTCACGGAATCCGGGCGGCGGTGCGGCCCACCGCTGATGTCCAATACCTTGACACCGCGGTGGTAGGCGGCGAGCTGGGCTGAATATTCCGGGTCCTCGCTGAGGAAACGGCCAAAGAGTTCGGCGACTGGTTCGAATCCAGGGGCAATCGTCTGTGCATCCACCCGGACAGCCTAATCCCTTCTGCCCCCTAACCTCGCTACGCTCGGCCAGGGAACCCGGCAGAGTGGGCCCACCTTCTGCTCCCTAACCTCGCTACGCTCGGCCAGGGAACCCGGCAGAGTGGGCCCAGCCGCGAGTGTCCATGGTCACCACGATCTTGCCCTTGGCGCGTCCCTGCTCCAGCGCGGCGAAAGCGTCGCCGATCTTTTCGAGCGGATAGCTGCTGTCCACCACGGGTTTCAGTTTCTCCTCGGAAACCAGGCGGGACAGGAATTTCAAGTCTTCGCCGCTGGGGTGCATGAAAAGGTAGCGGTACCGGACGTTGGCTTCACGGGCGCGGCTCCGGATTCCGAGGCTGATTGCCCAGAACAGGGCGGTCGTCCATGCCGGAGCCGCAAGGTCTTTCATGGCCGTCTGCGGTTCGGGCATCCCGGCGATGCTCACCACTTTCGAGCCCGGCTTGAGGATCTTGAACGTCTGGTCCAGCGTGTCCCCGCCCACGAGGTCCAGCGCCGCGTCGAAGCCGCTGAGCACTTCGGCCAGGTTTTCCTTCGTGTAGTCGACGACGGCGTCCGCGCCGAGCCGCCGCACCAACTCTTCTCCCCGGGGAGACGCAGTAGTGGTCACCTCGGCGCCAAAGTATTTGGCCAGCTGGATGGCAAGGGTTCCCACTCCGCCAGCGCCTCCGGAGATGAACAGCTTGGTTCCGGGCTTGACCTTGAGCTCGTCGCGCAATGCCTGCAACGCGGTGAGGCCCGCCAAGGGAAGGCTCGCGGCCTCGGTGTAGCTGAGCGACCTTGGCATGAGGGCCACGAGATCCTCCTGGACGGCGGCGTGCTCGGCAAAGGCTCCCAGCCGGGTCTTGTCCACGCGGGCAAACACCCGGTCTCCCGTGGCAAAGCGGGTGACACCGGGCCCCACGGCTTCCACGATTCCGGCCAGTTCACTACCGGCCACCAAGGGCAGCCTTGGCCTGGTGATCACCCGGACTGCGCCTTCGCGCTGCTTGTAGTCCACAGGATTGAGCCCCGCGGCAAACACCCTGACCAGGACCTCGCCCGGACCGGCAATCGGCCTGGGGACGTCTTGCAGCTCCATTGCGTCGGCGCCGCCGTAGCGGGTCAGCACATAGGCGAGCACTTAAGCCCCTTTCCGGAGGGTTGATTGCTGAATGCCATTCCATATCCATGGCCCGCCTGGCAATCGGGCCGGATCAAATCTATCCAAGGCCTCGCCAAGCGGCCCTCCCGGCAAGCCGAGCGATTCCAGGATCACGTCCCGCACCTCCCCGGCAGACAGCCCGACGGTGGCAAGGTCGCCGAGCGTCACCGCACCGTCGCGCTTGGCCAAACGGGCGCCGTCGCGATTCAGTACCAAAGGGACATGGGCGTATTCCGGAACGGCTAAGCCCAACAACGAGGCCAAATAGGCCTGGCGGGGTGTGGAGGACAGGAGGTCGTCTCCGCGGACGACTTGGTCCACGCCCTGTTCCGCGTCATCCACCACTACGGCCAAATTGTAGGCAGTGACGCCGTCGTTCCGTCGGAGTACAAAATCATCCACGACACCTGTGTATTGTCCGTGCAGCCCGTCCTCCACAGTCCATTCATGGGTTTCGGCGCGAAGCCGGATGGCAGCCGGGCGGGAAGCCCGGCGAATCTCGAGCTCCGCAATCGAAAGGTTCCTGCACGTCCCCGGGTAGGCGCCTTGCGGCGCGTGCGGGGCGGACGGCGCGTCCTGGATCTCGCGCCGCGTGCAGAAGCATTCATACGTCAGTCCGGCGTCGCTGAGCCGCGTGATCGCGTGGTTGTACAGCCCGGCACGGTCCGTCTGGCGAACGACGGGGCCGTCCCACGTCACGCCGACGGCTTCCAGGTCGCGGAGCTGGACTTCCTCGGCACCGGCCCGCGCACGGTCGAGGTCCTCCACACGCAGCAGGAACGCGCGGCCCGTGGAACGCGCGAAGAGCCACGCAAGCATGGCCGTGCGCAGATTGCCCACGTGGAGCTCGCCGGAGGGGCTCGGAGCGAAGCGGCCAGCGGAAGTCATGGCACAAGACTATGCGGCTCCGGGCGTGCCTGCAGGATTCCGGCGAGGGCGCGGGAGACTGGGAGAATTGCGTACCGTTAGTTGCCAAAGAGAGGACCCACGATGAGCTCACCTCGAATGAAGGTGACGGTTTCCTTCTGGAAGGCCGAAGAAGGCTGGGGGAACTTATTCTTCCCGACGGGAAGAAATGCTTCGGACATTTCTCGGTCATCGAGCAATCAGGCGGATACAGGCGCCTCAAGGCCGGTGATTCGGTGGAGGTCGAGTGGACGGCTGCCTCCCAAGATGAATACGACTATGTCGCGCTGTCGATTCAGCCTCTCTGAGAACACAACCAGGGCAGCACAAGAGCCCCTCAGCTACCGCAACGCGCGTTCGGTGGCTCAGGGGCTCTTGTAGTGGGTGTCGGCGCTCGGCCGCCAGGGTGCGGAAAGACGATGCGTGAACAAGAGTCAATCAGCGGCTGCGTCTTTGCGGGACGATGTTTCGGGTAGCCGGGTGGTGTACCGGAGGGTCCGTAGCCTGCGGGGTCCGGCGGTAGCCATTCCCTTCGTTGCCACTATTTCAACAGGAACCCTGCAGTTGGCGCAACGGACTCAATCACCACTGGTCAATCTGACTAATCTACTGACAGAAGCTGGACAGAAGCTGGTCACTTTGCCGGGGTTGGCTCCGCGGCGGCCCAGGCGGCCATGGCACCGCGGAGCGCCGCACAAAGCTTGGTGGACACTTGGTCCTTGTCCAGGCCGACGGTGTTGAGCAGATCGAAAATTTCTCGGGGGTCAAAGAGGATGTTCCACAAGAACATTGCTTCGTCCCCGAGGGGCGGGAGGCCTAGTTCCTCGCAGGCCTCGCGGAGTGGCCGTTCCAAAGCCTCGGCCTGGATGGTCAGGTAGTAAGCGCCGGAGCGAAGACGGGCCAGGTACCCCTCGCCCGAGCGGGTGTGGACCATGGAACCGCCATGCTTGATGACGAGACCCACCCAGTGCCGGCTGACGCTCTCCAGCAGCTCCACCCCGGACGTGGTCTGGGCAACGCTGAAATCGCGCAGCTTCTCGCCAACACCAAAGCGGAACGCGGCCAGGACGTCCTCCACCGAGGCGAAATGTCGGTACGCCGTCGCGGGAGAGATCTCGGCTTCACGGGCGATGTCCGTCATGCTCACCGGGCCCTTGGCTTTGGCGAAAAGCTTCCCCGCGGCCCGCACCAACTGGCGGCGGTTGCGTTGGGTGTCGCTGCGCATGGGCGCCCCCTTCCGTGTCAGATTCCAGCGTAGCGCCTGAGCGGCAGGCGCAACGCTGGCCACGTCCGCGCCACTCACCGGAGCTCGGCCAGACCGGCCGCCAAGCGCTCCACACCGGCGGTAATGGCCTCGGAGCTGGCGGCGTAGGACAAGCGCAAGTGGAACTCGCCGTTCCGACCGAACTCGCTGCCGGGACGGACGGCCACGCCATGGTTGCGAAGGTGAGCCACCATCGCGGACGCCGGCAGCTCGACGTCGTACTTGGGGAAAAGGTAGAACGCACCTTCCGGCGAGCTGACCGTAAGACCCGGAATCCGCTGGAGCCCGTTGGCCATGAGCTCCCTGCGCAACGCATAGGAGGCGTGCATGCGTTCGATGTCCGGTCCGCATGTCTTGAGAGCAGTCAACGCAGCGTATTGCACGGCCTGGTTCATGGAGCCGTTGAATGTGTTGTGGACCCGGGCTGCGGAGGCGATGACGTCGGACGGGCCCCAGAGGTAGCCGACGCGCCAGCCTGTCATGGCATAGCTCTTGGAGAAGGTCTGGCAGTAGATGGTCCGGCCGGCCAGGGCTTCGATTTCCAGTGCCGAGGTGAAGGGTTCGGGCGTGTAGACGAGATCGCTGTAGGCCTCATCGGAAAGGATCAAGGTGTCTGTTCCGGCCACCATGTCTGCGAGGGCTTCAAGTTCGCGGCGGGAGTGCACGATGCCGGTCGGGTTGGAGGGGTTGCAGAAGACGAACATCCTGGCGCCTTCAAGCACGGTGGCCAGCGCCTCCAGGTCCCAGTGAAGGTCATCGGCCAGCGGCACTGGCACGGTGATGCCCCCGGCCATGCTCACGAGATCCGCGTACAGGGAATAGGTGGGGTCCGGGATGACCACTTTGTCGCCCGGGTTGACAATGCCAAGGATCGCCGCGGACAGGCCGGCCGTGCCACCCTGCGTGATGAGCACGTCGCCAGGGCTGGCCACTCCGCCGAGGAGCCGGCCGATACGGGCAGCCAGCTCCTCGCGAAGCACCAGCTCGCCGAGCAACGGCGAGTAGTGGGTGAAGCCGTCCTCGAGGGCGCGGGCGGCTGCTGCTCGAACCTGGGCCGGGGTGTCGAAGTCCGGCTCGCCCATGGCCAAGGAGACAAGATCCCCCTTGGAATGGGGCTGCTGCACCCGCAGCGATGTGCGCTGGATGCGCTGCACCGCCTCTGAGGGCTGGAAATCGGCGACGGCGGTGGCTGGCTCAAGTGTCATGAGGGTCCTGATCTGGGTGGTTGCTGAGGTTGTTTTGGGGGTCTTTGTCGCAGCCGCGGGTGGGTAGAGTCTGCGGAGCTTCATCGCTGCGGCGCCTCATTGGCGGGGGCTCCGGCCCAGCGGCTGATCTCGATGTCGCCGGAGGTGTCCCGCTGGAGCGTGGGGGCGATGACCAATTCCTGGACGACGGTGCGCTGGGGCAGTGTGGCCACGAGGTGAATGGCTCGGGCCACGTCTTCGGGCTGCACCATGGCGTCGCGCTCCTCTACGCGGGGCGGGCGGGCGCGGTTGTCCAGGATGGGCGTGGCGGTTTCACCGGGAAGGATGGTCACTGCGCGCAGTCCGTCGTTGCGGAAGGTGTTGTGGAGGTACGTCATGAAATTCCGGACCGCGGCCTTGGCCGCACCGTACGGGGCGCCGCCGAGCAAATTCGGGTTCACCGCGGCGAGCGAGGAGACCGTAATGATGGTTCCGGTCTTGCGGGCCAGCATGTCCGGAAGGACTGCCTGGCTGAGCAGGTAGACGGCGTTGAGGTTGACGTCCAGGACGTCATTCCACTCCTGCTGACTGATCCACCGGACGTTGAGGACCTTGCTAGAGCTGCCTGCGTTGTTGACAAGGATGTCCACCGGGCCCAGATTCACGTGGATCCAGTCCAGCAGCGCGTCAACATCGTCTTTGGAAGTGATGTCCGCGGCCCGGGCAACGGCGCGGCCGCCGACGGCAACGATTTCCGCGGCGAGTTCCTGCAGCACGTCTTCACGACGCCCCACCAGCACCACCGCGGCACCCTCGGCTGCCAGCAGGGCCGCCGTCGAACGTCCCATGCCGGTACCGGCACCGGTGATGATCGCGAGCTTGCCGTCCAGAAGTCCCATGGTTTCAGTTCCTTGCGTTCTTTGTGCGAGTCATTTGAGATCCAAATCACATATGAGAAGAGTTTCTCATTTTAGAAGTTGACGGTCAAGTATTTTCTTCGGGTGGGTGGGTCACGCCGCGGCGGGACTCGGTGAGGAGACCGCCGCAAAGCTTGCGGAGACAGGGAGCCCGACGGCGGCAAACAGGGCGTGCACGCGGTCTTCCAGATGCGCCAGGCCGCGTTGCTGTTCCCGGTATTGCTCCACTGCTTGGTCGTTGCCGATCCAACGGAAGGTCATCTTCCGGCCGGGGCTGGCCTGCCCCAGCATGGAGAGGGAAGCTTTGGCTGCGACCGCCACAATCGGGTAGCCAGCGGTCAGCGTCCTTGAGCGGCCAAGGATGATGAGCTCATCGCCATGCGGGATTTCGAATGCGCCGATTGGGACTCCATGGGACACGATTTCCCCGAGTCCCTCCGGATGCACCACTGGCCCGTCCAACCGGAGGCCAACGTGGTTGGACTTGGCACCGACCGTGTAGTGGCTGGAGCTGAGCAGTTTCCGGATCCCGGGCGTCCGGTCCGTTTCAGGACCGTCGACGACGTCGATAGTCCACACATCCGGGCTGAAGTCCGGCACCGGAACAGGCAGCCGGAACAGGGGCTGGGTCAGGAACGGGTGCGTGAATCCGCGGTACCGGCTGTGGAGGGTGACAGTCTGCCCGGGAGCGAGCTGTTGTGGGAAGCCCATGCGCGATTCCGGCGCGGCGCTGCCCATGAAACGGGCGGTTTCCAGTTCCCCGCTGAAGGCTAGGTAGTTCCGCATGCCGCCGCTGGCCTTGGAAAGCACAACCCGGGCTCCGGCAGGAAGACAAAGGGGCTCCCACATGGCAACAGGATCTCCGTTCACCGTGACTTCCGCCGGGACTCCGGTCACCGCGCACATCACCTCGTGCGTGGCTGTGAACGCAAAACGTCCGCCCATGATTTCCAGGCACGCTGCCTTGCGGCTATTGCCGACCAGGATGTTTGCCGCGGCCGCGGAGCGCTGGTCCGCCGCGCCCCCGCAAGGGACTCCCATGAACTCGGAATTCTCGCGCCCCAAGTCCTGGAACGTGGACAGCCAGCCTGCTTCACTTACTTTGATGCTGATCGGATGCTCAGGGAAGGTCATTGTTACCCCCTTCGGCGCCGTCCGAGGGAGGGCCGTCCGAGCTGGCCCGCAGGAACTGGCCCTCAAGCCGAGACCAACCGTGCTCCGGCACCACTTCGAAACGGACCAGATCCCCCGGCTTGTAGGACGTGGCGGGATTTTGACGGATGTCGCAGATGGTGAGCGGAGTCCGGCCGATCACTTTCCAGCCGCTTGGCCCAGGGAACGGCTGGATGATGGCGTTAGTGCCGGCCACCATCACAGAGCCGGGCTCCACATTGGTCCGTGGCTCGACGCAGCGGCTGACCTGGCCCGGGAATCGGACGCCGCCCATCATGGGGGCCATGGCCGCGGCCAGCAGGTTGATGGTCAGCACCGAGGATTGGAATTGCTGCAGCACCGCCTCCGGACTCAGTCCCAGTTCCTCGGCCACGTCCGGAAGGTCAGGGGAGAATTCCTCGCTGACCACCATCGGGATGACAAAAAGTGATCGCGAGGCGCTAGGTGCTCCCGGTTCCAGGCCGTTTCCAGCGACCGCCAAGCGGATGGTCTGGGCCAGTTGTTCGTGGGTCACGGCCAGGCAATCGAACTCGACCAGCAAAGACTCAACGCCGGCCACGATGTCCAATACCCCGTACGGCCGCACCTCCAGCAGCACGTCGCGGAGCCTGCTGCCCGCCGCCCGACGGAAGTCGGCGTCGTCGTGCTTGATCCGGAGCATGAGGGCTGAATCGCCGAACGGCTCGGCTTCCAGTTCGGGTGGGTGGCGCAGCCGCCCTGCGGGTGCTGTGTGCGTGGTCATGAGTCCTGCTCGGTGGTACGGGTGATGGATCCGGTTTGCTGGGACGCAGTCAAAAGGCAGTTCAGACCGTGGCGAGTCGGGCCTTTTCGGCGAGGACTTCCTGGAGTCCTGTGGCTTTGATGCCCGCCTTGTCCAGGGCCGCACGAAGCGCCGTCCCGTTCTGCAGGACTTGCGGGTGGTCGCCGTGGAGGAGCACGACGTCGGCATCGTGGCCGAGCGGGACCACCTTGCCGGTGACGGCACGGACGGTCCCCTCGGTGACCACCTGGACCACGCGGCGGCCGATTTCCTCAGGGTCGTGCAGGAGTGCGCCTTCGCTGTTGCGTGAGACGGGCATGCCGTCTTCGCCGTAGCCGCGGTCGGCGAGGAAGACATAGCCGACCTGAAGGCCGCGCTTGCGGGATTCATCGGCCAGGAGACCGTTCTGGCAGATCACAATGTAGGAGGGGTCGTAGGCCTTGACGGCGTCCGTGATGGCCCGGGCGTGCTTGGCGTCGGTCTGGGCGATGCTGCCCATACGTCCGTGCGGTGCCACGTGGCTGATCTTGCCTCCGTGGATGCGGGCGAACGCGTCCAGGGCGCCGATCTGGTAGAGCACGTCGGTGCGGATTTCTTCTTCGCTGGCTTCGATGAGGCGGCGGCCAAAGCCAACCAGATCCGGATATCCGGGGTGGGCACCGAGTTCGATGCTGCGCTCCACGCAGGCCTTGACGGTGGCATCCATGACCCGCGGGTCCCCAGCGTGGAAACCGCAGGCGATGTTGGAGGCGGTGACGAGGCCCAGGAGGGCGTCGTCGTCGCCGATCGTGTAGTTGCCGTAGCTTTCGCCGAGGTCTGCGACGACGGCGACTGAATTGATGCTCAAGGTGACTCCCGCTTCTGTTCCTGGTTAGGAGGTTCTGTCTCTGTTGTGTTGCTAAGGGTTCGACGGCGGCGGCTGCCGTTGCGGTGGCTGGAGGCCGCCGCCGTCGGGGTTCTGGTGGTCCGCTACTAGTGCGTCTGCAGGGGCTGGCCCTTGGTTTCCTTCAGGAAGTAGACCGAAACGAGCGTGATGATGGCCGTCCCGATCGAGGCGTAGGCGGGAACCATGCTGTTGCCTGTGGCCTTGATGAGTTCCGTCATGACCAGCGGCGCGCTGCCGCCGAAGATGATGGTGCTGATGCTGAAGCCGATGCTGTACGCGCTGTAGCGGACGGTGGTGGGGAACATTTCGGTCAACACAGTGTGGACGACGGCGGCGTGGCCGGAGAAGGCGATGGCCATGACGACCGTTGCAATGCAGGCAAGCGGCATGTTGCCGGTGGTGATCATGGCAAACATCGGGTACGAAACAACGGCCATGAGCACGGCGGAGAGAGCCAACACGGGCTTGCGGCCGATGCGGTCGGACAGGCGGGCCATCAGCGGGATCGCGATGATGAT
Source organism: Arthrobacter sp. efr-133-TYG-118 (assembly GCF_030209755.1). Taxonomy (GTDB): domain Bacteria; phylum Actinomycetota; class Actinomycetes; order Actinomycetales; family Micrococcaceae; genus Arthrobacter. The sequence goes on from NZ_JARVRH010000038.1 coordinate 63,701, forward strand.
GGCCACCAGGCTGACTGCAGTGACGAGGAGTGCCTGGAGCATGGTGAAGTTGTTGGCTGCACCCAACTGGGTCTTCAGGTACGTGGGCATGTACGCGAACAGGAGGTAGTAGCCGGGGCCGTTCAGCGCGGGGAGGAAGATGGTCAGCGCGATGGCTTTGAGGTGGCGCTTGGACGTGAAGACGGTGCGCAGGGGGTTGCGTTCCACCTCGTTGCGCTCACGAAGTGCCGCGAAGTGCGGGGTGTCTTCCATCTTGGAGCGGATGTAGAAGCCGACGTAGCCCAAGGGCAGGGCGAAGAGGAACGGGATGCGCCACGCCCAGGATTGCATGGTCGAGTCGCCGAGGGTGGTGATGAGGCCGGCGGAGAGGGCGCTACCGAAAAGCAGGGCGCAGAAGGAACCGACGGCGATGAAGCTCATGGAGTAGTTGCGGTGCTTGTTGTGGGCGTATTCGCCCACGAACGCCATGGCCCCAGCCACTTCGCCGCCGGCGGAGAAGCCCTGAAGGATCCGGAACAGGATCAGCAAGGCCGGAGCGGCCCAGAAGATGACTGAGTACGACGGGATGAGGCCGATGCACGCTGTCGCCCCGGAGATGAGGAGCAGGAGGACGGCGAGCAGGTTCTTGCGGCCCAGCCGGTCACCCAGGAAACCACAGATGACGCTGCCGAAGGGGCGGGCAAGGAAGCTCACCAGGAAGCCGACGTTGGTCAGGAGTAGGGAGCCGACGTCCTTGGAACCCATGATGTTCATGGCCAAGTACGTGGTCAGCAGGCCGTAGATGCCGTAGTCGTACCATTCCACGAAGGAACCCATGGTGCCGGCAAATGTTGCTTTGCGCACCATCCTGCCGTCAGCGGTTACGACTTTGATTTGAGCGGTGTTCAGTTCCACTGAGTCCGTCGATTGCTTTGTCATGGTGGGTGCTTTCAGTCTATGAGGGGGCTGGGGTGGGAGAAAGCGGTGTTCAGCTGTATTCGCGGGTTATTTCCGCGGTCATCTCGGCCTCGTGCGCGGCCACGGCGATGACTCGTTCCAGAATTTCGGTGGCACGGGCCTGGGGGATGATCACGACTCCGTCGTCATCGGCGGCGACGATGTCGCCTGCCGAGCAGACGATGCCGCCGATTGCTACGGGTTCGCCGATGACTCCCGGGCCGTTCTTGAACGGGCCGGCAGGGGTGACTCCACGGGCAAACACTGGGAACTTGATTTCGGTGATGGTGGCGCGGTCGCGGATGTAGCCGTCAATGACGGCTCCGGTAGCGCCGGCGGCTTCGAAGCGCTGGGACAGCTGCTCACCCACCAAGGCACGGTGTTCATGGCCGAAGCCGTTGATCACCACGACGTCACCGGGCTGGATGTAGTTCAGCGCTTCGATGACGGCGGCGTTGTCTCCCGCGGCACCGAGGACGGGAAGGGCCGAGCCGACGCAGCGGGCGCCTTCCCAGACGGGGCTGATTCCGCCGTCGACGATTCCGAGCCGCTCCATGGCGTCACCGATGTTTGCTACGGGGAACGCTTCGAACGCCCGGACCAGTTCGCGGGGCGGCCGGGTCCATGATGCGGTGCGGACGGTCAGTTCGAGTGTTGTTGCCATTTTCTTCGCCTTTGGTTTCTTCCCAAGAGCCGGCGCTTTGGGCGTCGATCGTCTTGAGACGTCAATCACATATGAGAAGAGTTTCGCGTTTTAAATTCACGCCGTCAAGGGTTTCCCGTTACGGGCATGTAAATGATTCGCAACCATGGCTCGCGGACGACCTGGTTCCATTGACGGGTCGCTCGGCAGGCATTGCGCGGGAGAATGGGTTCGGTTAGACATTCTGACCAACCGAACCCCCGGCAACTAGGCAGAAAGCGGCAGCGATGCAGGAACTGGATTCAACGGACAAGCGGATCCTTGCCGCGCTCGACGACGACCCCCGGGTACCGATCATGGTCCTCGCCCAGCGCTTGGGCTTGGCTCGCGGGACCGTCCAGTCGCGCCTTGAGCGCATGTCGGCGTCGGGCGCTTTGCGTCCGAACAGCAGCCGGGTGCTGCCCTCGGCGCTGGGCCGCGGCGTTGCGGCTGCGGTGAGTGCGGAGTTGGATCAGAGCCGGCTGAACGAGGCAATCGCTGCCCTGCGCAACATCCCCGAGGTGCTTGAATGCCATGCGCCAGCCGGGGACACCGACCTCATCATCCGCGTGGTCGCCACGAGCCCCGACGATCTATATCGGGTGTCCGAAGAGATCAGGCTGTGCCCCGGAATCGTGCGCACGTCCACCAGCATGTTCCTCCGCGAGGTGATTCCGTACCGCACGACAGGACTGCTGGGGGCGTGAGCTCATATCTGGAAGTAGTGGTTTCTTCGGGGTTTCCGGTGCGGGTCGGTATGGGGTGGCGGGATGAACCAGGGCACGCCTGCTTGGACTTGGATGTGCCAGTCTTCCTTGTGGATCAGGTGGTGGTGATGGCTGCAGAGCAGCGTGCCGTTGGCGGTGCTGGTGGGTCCGCCCCGGGACCAGTGCTGGATGTGGTGGGCCTCGCACCACGGGGCCGGCATGGTGCAGCCCGGGAACGCGCAGCCTTTGTCCCGCGCCGTGATGGCTTTGCGGATCTGCGGCGGGAAGATCCTGGAGGCCTGGCCGATGTCCAGGACCTGGCCCTCGCCGCCCAGGACCACGGGGATGATGTCCGCGTCGCAGGCGAGTGTGCGCAACGTCGCCGCCGGGACGGGCCCGGTGAACGTGAAGGACCCGGTGCCGCCGGCTTGCCGGGGCCGGTCGAACAGGGCGGGCTGCCCGGACCGCGAGGCTTGTCCGGACTGTGGATCCGAGCTGTCTTGGGGGAAGAGTCCGCGGTGGTCGATGGTGGCGAGGATCTGCGGGCGGTGGCCGCCGGTGGAGGGCAGGGACCCCGTGGCCAGGGCGA
>NZ_JARVRH010000010.1 GCF_030209755.1 Arthrobacter sp. efr-133-TYG-118
CATCACGGTCCGCGAACAGGTCTCGGTCTGGCCCGTCGAAAGCAACTGGCGGGACCGCCAATCGGACCAGCAGCAGTGATGCGTCACGCTGTGGTGCCGGAGCAGGATTCATTAATCGTCACAACGCAGGACCCGAAGGAGGCACAGCCCCATGCTGAGCCGTATTGCTGAATCGCTTTTCTGGATCGGCCGTTACGTGGAGCGGGCCGATGGAACGGCCAGGATCCTGGACGTCCATCTCGAACGCCTGAACCACTTGCCGCTCGAGGAGCAACGCAGCGTGGCAAGGGAACTCCTGGCTGTCATGGGAGCGAGGCCGCAGAGTGAGGAATTCGGCTTGCCGGAGCTGCTCCACGCCCTCGCCTACGACAAGACGAGCGCCACGTCCATTGCCGGCTCCTTGGGGGCTGCGCGTGAGAATGCGCGGCGGGCGCGCGAGACCGTGTCCTCGTCATTGTGGGAGAGCCTCAACACGACGTACTACGGGCTGAACCAGCACCGAAAGGACGTCGTGGGTACGTACCGTTTCTGCAACTGGGTGCTTGAACGCACCGCCATGGTCAGGGGCCTCGCGGACACCACGGTGAGCCACGACGAAAGCTGGCTTTTCCTGGTCCTCGGCCGCTCGCTTGAACGTGCCGACATGACCGCGCGGATGCTGTCCACCCGGGATGTCCTCTCCGCCGGAATGTCCTGGGTGAACATGTTGCGGTGCGCCGGCGCCTACGAGTCATTCCTCCGGACCCGCCGTGCGGCCTTCGGAGACCAGCACGCTGCCGAGTTCCTGCTCCTGGACCGTTTGTTCCCGCGCTCCATTGTTTTCGCCCTGCGTGACGCTGACGAGTGCCTCGCCAAGTTGGATCCTTCCGCGCAGCGGGTGGGCTTCATCAATGACGCCCGCCGGATCGTCGGCCAGGCCCGTACCTTCCTTGAGTTCCATCGCACGGACGATCTCATGTCCGAGCTGCCCGAGCATATGGACCGGGTACAGAAGGCCGTCACGCAGGCCTCCGACGCGATTTCCCGTAAGTACTTCAATCAGGCGGATGAACTGGCCTGGGTGGGAGAAGTTTCATGACCCGGCTGAGCATCGTCCACAAGACGGCCTACAAATACAACCGCCGCGTGACACTGTCGTATAACGAGGCACGCATGACGCCGTTGACCGATCCGCAACAGGTGGTCCTTGAATCCTCGCTGAAGATCACGCCGTCGCAAGCTGCCGTGAGCACCTACCGTGACTATTGGGGCACCCGCGTGACCGCCTTCGATATGCAGATGCCGCACGAACGCCTCGAAGTGGTGGCCACCACCACCGTTGAGGTCCACCGGGTAGAACGGGTGGCCCTGGACGAAGAGATTGTCGGCTGGGAGGTGATGGCTTCCGACGAGATCCGGGACCAGTTCAGCGACTGGTTGCCGCAGTCGCAGCTCAGCGGTCCGGGTGAGGAAGTCCTCGGCATCATTCCCGCCGTCGTCGCCGGCAAGAACCCGCACGAGACTGCCATGGCCATTTTCGAATGGATGCGCGGCGAAATGAGCTATGTGAAAGGCACTACGGGCGTCACGACCAACGCCGAGGAAGCCTGGAACCAGCGTCAAGGAGTCTGCCAGGACCTGGCCCACTTGGCCATCGGTTCGCTTCGCAGCTGCGGAATTCCGGCCCGGTACGTGTCCGGTTACATCCATCCGCGGCCCACGGCCGAAATCGGTGAAACGGTCGCAGGCCAATCCCACGCCTGGCTGGAATGGTGGGACGGCGAATGGCGCAGCTGGGATCCCACCAACCACAAACCTGCCGGAGATCTCCACGTCACCGTGGCGCGGGGCCGGGACTACCGGGATGTTCCTCCCCTGAAGGGCATCCTGTCCGGCGGCGGCGGCTCGGGCCTCACCGTGACCGTCGAGATCACGCGACTCACCTAACGGGCCCGCGGCCCTCCGCCTGGATTTACCAGGGGGAGGGCTTGTAGTCCTTGAGGAAGACGCCGTACTGGTCCTCGCCGTTTTCGCCCATGACGATGGGATCGTAGACACGCGCCGCCCCATCCACCAGGTCGAGCGGTGCGTGGAAGCCTTCCTCCATGAGCCTGACTTTGGTGTAATGCGGGCGTTCGTCAGTGATCCATCCGGTGTCGACGGCGGTCATCAGGATCCCGTCATTGTCCAGCATCTCTTGTGCGCTCGTCCGGGTCATCATGTTCAACGCGGCCTTTGCCATGTTGGTATGCGGGTGCCCGGGGCCTTTGTAGGCGCGGGAGAACTGCCCCTCCATGGCCGAGACATTCACGATGTACTTCCTGTGGGCGGTTGACCGCTTCATCGCCCCGCGAAGCCGGCTGACCAGGAGGAACGGCGCCGTGACGTTGCAGAGTTGAACTTCGAGCATCTCCAGCGGATCAACTTCGTCCACCACTTGGGTCCAGCTGTTGATGGCCGCGAGGTCGGGAACCAGGCCGCCGGCGTCGATCGCGGTGCCCGTCGCGATCCGCGCCAAGGACGCGGAGCCGGTGGACAAAGCGAGCGAGGTAATCGCATCACCCGCCAGGACAGGATGATCGGTGACGCTTTGGGTGATGGCCAGGGGGTGCTTGTCGTGGGCATGTCCGAACGTGACGAGCTCCGGGCCGCCGTTGGCTGCCTGCAGGGCCTCCGGGAGCGGTTCGTCCTCGGCATCCACCAACGGTTTGTACGCATTCCCCGAACGCCGGACTGTTTGGGCGGCGTTGTTGATGATGATGTCGAGGGGGCCGGCTTCGTTGAGGGAGTCGGTGAGGGCCATGACCTGTGAGGGGTCGCGGAGGTCGATGCCCACAATCCTGAGCCGGTGCAACCAGTCCGCGCTGTCCTCCATGGCGGCAAAGCGGCGTGCCGCGTCCTTGGGGAAGCGAGTGGTGATGGTGGTGTGTGCGCCGTCGCGGAGCAAGCGGAGGGCGATGTACATGCCGATCTTGGCTCGCCCACCCGTCAGGAGGGCTCGGCGTCCGCTGAGGTCGGTGCGGGCATCGCGCTTACTGTGGCTGAAGGCCGCGCATTCCGGGCACAACTGGTGGTAGAACGCGTCTACTTGCGTGTAGTGCTGCTTACAGATGTAGCAGGGCCTGGAACGGATGAGGTGACCGGCGATTTCGCCCGTGGCAGAGGTGGCCAGCTTGTTGCCGCGGGTCTCGTCGTCGATCCTGTCAGGGGCTGCAGTCGCCGTCAGTGCGATGACAGCGCGGTCGGCTTCCGCGATCTCGTCCCGTTTGGTGACCCGGCGATGGCGCTTGACGGCCTTGAACATCTTTCCCGTGGCGCGACGGATGGCGACGTAGTCCGGGTGCTCCTCGTCATAGGCGTGGATGGTGTTCAAGACCTTGAGGCAGGCCTGGATCTCTTCAGGCGTCAAATCGGCGGGGCTCATTGGGTCAATTTTACAGGGTCGGACACAGCAAAGCCTCCCGGGCGGCAGAGGCTGGAGGCCTGCTGTCGCCCGGGAGGCGGGGAGCTGCACTGGTTCAGGGGTTTCGGGTCAGACCTCTACCGAGGAAGCCTGGATTTTCGTGACCTGCTCCGCGGAGTCCCTGATGTCGGGGAACTTCTCCGTCGCCGCCTTGATCGCCTCCGGCACTGAGCGCCGGTATTCGGCCGCAAGGGATAGCTCGGAAGCATCCGGCTCCGGCACCACCTGGTCCTTGGCGAGTACGGTGATTCCGGATTCGGTGACCTTGAAGCCGCGGGCCCGGTCGAGGTCGGGATCCAAGCCGATGGTAGCCCCGGCAGGGACTTTCACGTTTTTGTCGATGATGGCTCGTTTGATTACGGCACCTGCACCGATGCGCACCTTGTCCATCAGCACCGAGTCCTGGACCCTGGTGGCCGGTCCCACGTAGACATCGTTGGAGAGCACGGACCCTTCCACGATTCCTCCGGAGATCACAGAGCCACTGGCAACGATGGAATCCAAAGCGGTGCCGACCGTGTTGTTGTCACCCCGGACAAACTTGGCCGGCGGTGAAATGCTCTGCCGCGTGTAGATGGGCCATTCCGAGTTGTACAGGTTGAACACGGGGACCGGCGAAATCAGGTCCATGTGGGCGTCATAGAACGAATCGATCGTTCCAACGTCGCGCCAATAGGTGCGGTCGCGTTCGGTGGAACCGGGAATGTCATTGAGCGTGAAGTCGTAGACCCCGGCCTCACCCTGGGACACGAAGTAAGGGATGATGTCACCGCCCATGTCGTGCTTGGTGTCGAGGCGCTCGGCATCGATGCGAAGCGCTTCCACCAGGGCGTCGGCGTCAAAGACATAGTTGCCCATGGAGGCGAGGAACTGTGTGGGATCGGCGGCGAGGCCTTCCGTTTCAGCGGGCTTCTCCACAAACGCCGAAATCTTCTGGGGATCGTTCTTGTCGACCTCGATCACGCCGAACTGGTTGGCCATGTTCAGTGGCTGGCGGACGGCCGCAACTGTGGCCTTGGCTCCGCTGGCCACATGCTGTTGGACCATCTGCTGGAAGTCCATGCGGTAGACGTGGTCCGCTCCGACAACGACAACAATGTCGGGGTTGGCGTCGTGAATCAGGTTCAGGGACTGGTAAATGGCATTCGCGCTGCCGAGGAACCAGCTCTTGCCCACGCGCTGCTGGGCGGGAACCGAGGCCACATATCTGCCCAGCTGGGTGGACATCCGCCAGGTCTCGGAAATGTGGCGGTCAAGACTGTGCGACTTGTACTGGGTCAACACCACGATCTGGAGGTACCCGGAATTGACCAGATTCGAGAGAGCGAAATCGATCAATCGATACCCCCCCGCAAACGGCACCGCAGGTTTGGCCCTGTCTGCCGTCAATGGCATGAGGCGGTTTCCTTCGCCGCCAGCCAACACAATTGACAATACTTTCTTCAACGCCATGGTGTTTGCTCTCCCTGTACGTCTTTGTAGCCCCCGAAAAAAGCCCGGGTTGCCGGACCCTTTCACACTAGAACACATACTCCGGAAGGACTACGTTAGGTAGCGTGCGCGTAGACATTGTGACTAAAGAGTTTCCACCCGAAATCTATGGCGGGGCCGGTGTGCATGTTGCCGAGCTCAGCCGCGTCTTGGCGAAGCACGTGGATCTGCAGGTGCGGGCCTTTGGCGCGCCCCGTGATGCGGACTTCCACGGGGCAACCGTGACGTCGTATTCCACACCGGATGATCTGGGGGCGGCCAATGCCGCTGTCCAGACCCTCGGGGTGGATTTGCGGATTGTGCCGGACATCGCCGGAGCGGACCTGGTCCATTCCCATACCTGGTACGCCAACATGGCCGGCCACCTGGCGTCGCTGTTGCATGGGATACCCCATGTGCTCAGCGCCCACAGCCTCGAACCGTTGCGGCCATGGAAAGCGGAGCAGCTGGGTGGTGGCTACGCGTTGTCCTCATGGGTTGAAAAGACCGCCTATGAGGCCGCCGCGGCTATCATCGCCGTCTCGGACGGCATGCGGAAGGACATCCTGCGCAGCTATCCGAACGTGGATCCCGCCAAGGTCCGGGTGGTCCACAACGGCATCGACGTCGACATGTGGCAGCCGGACGAAGGCGAAGACGCCATTCGCGCCCTCGGCATCGACCCCGCCAAGCCCAGTGTGGTCTTCGTCGGGCGGAACACCCGCCAGAAGGGCGTCCCCTACCTCCTGAAGGCTGCGGCCAGCTTGCCGGAAGATGTGCAGCTTGTGCTGTGCCTGGGAGCGGCGGATACCCCGGAACTCGCAGCGGAAACGGCCCGGCTCATCGAGGACCTGCAGAGCAAACGCCAAGGTGTCCTGGTCATCGAACGCATGCTTCCGAGGCATGAGCTCATCCAGGTCCTCAGCCATGCCACGGCCTTCGCTTGCCCGTCGATCTACGAGCCCCTCGGCATCGTCAATCTCGAGGCCATGGCGTGTGGCGCAGCCGTGGTGGCAAGCGCCACTGGCGGCATCCCCGAAGTGGTTCAACACGGTGAAACAGGACTGCTGGTGGAACTGGAGCAGGTCACGGACGGTACCGGCACCCCGCTGGATCCCGAAAAGTTCGTCGCGGATTTCGCCGCCGCCCTCAACGAGGTTGTGTCCGATCCCGCGCGGGCCAAGGTCATGGGTGCCGCGGGCCGCGTCCGGGCGGAGGAACACTTTTCCTGGGAGTCGATCACCGAAACAACCCTTGAGGTCTATCGCTCGGTCCTCGCCTCCTGACCCACCAACCAACGAGCCCAACTGACTCGCAGTAAGTGTCGTTTTGACGCCTCATAACGACAACAACTGCGAGTCAGTTGGGAAAGAACCACGACGGCGCCGCACCCCTCAGGAGGAATGCGGCGCCGTCGTCGTTAAAGGATTCGGCAATTGTTCACCGGCCTGTTACGGCAGGATGCTAGCTGGAGTTCCTCCCCTTCAAGGCGAGGAGGGTCTTCTCCTCGGCGGGGGCCGCGCCGCTTGCCCGTTGCGCCCGGAAGTGGCCGCGGGCTTCGCCCTGGCGTTCCTTCTCGGCGCCCGAGGCGATGGACGCCCGTAAGTGCTCCGGACCGTAGCCGAAGGAATCGACCAGGTCCAGGGCGTGGGGACGGATCTTGATGAGCAGCCTGTTGATGTAGGCCCCCACCGTGCGTCCGCGCTGCATGGAAAGGCGGCCGTTCATGAGGTACCAGGACAAGTGCTTTTCGATGAGCGAGAGGCCAAACAGGTCACGGAGCCATGTCAGCACCTTCAAGGTGCCCGGATCACCGACCTTGCTGAGAGCTTCCGTGAACGCTTCCCATTGCAGGAGCTCGGCGTGGGCCTGGGCGGCTTCAATCAAATCGTCCTGATGCTGGTTGAACAGTGCGGCGCCCTGATGCTGCGGAAGCTTGTTTGCGCCCTTGAGCGCAGAGCCCACCTCAGCCACCATGGACTGCACCCGGTCCGTCAGCAGCGTGCGTTGGCCTTCTTCGTCCCTCAGGGCCAAGGCAGCTTTCTGCACTGATCCCGTGTCTGCCACGAATTGCGCCACTTGCCGCAGGCCTGTGCGGTTGATGGCGACGTCCGCCGCCTGGGCCGCAACGAAGCGGGCCAGCACGCCAAAGTCGACGTTGCGGAACTCCTTGGCGTAGTCGGCCAGCAGGCGCTTGGCGACGAGCTGGAGAAGCACGGTGTTGTCACCCTCGAACGTGGCGTACACGTCCAGGTCCGCACGGAGCGAGGCGAAACGGTTTTCGATGAGGAATCCAGCGCCGCCGCAGGCCTCGCGGCACTCTTGCAGCGTGTCGAGGGCGTGCCAGGTGCTCATGGGCTTGAGGGCCGCGGCGAGGGTCTCGAGGTCCTGGCGGTCGGCGTCGGTGTCGTGCCGGCCGGAGAAGACGTCGTCGAATTTTTCGAGCAGCTGCTCGTGCGCGAAGCTCGCGGCAAAGGTGGTGGCAAGCCGGGTGAACAAGCGGCGCTGATGCCGTTGGTAGTCCAGCAGGACTTCCTCGTCCGTGGGAGAGGAGGCGTTGAACTGGCGCCGTTCGGCGGCGTAGCGGATGGCGGTCGTCAAGGCCACCTTGCTTGCGGCGACTGCGGCGCCGTCGAGGGAGACACGGCCCTGCACCAAAGTGCCGAGCATCGTGAAGAAGCGCCGTCCCGGGCTGGCGATCGGCGAGGTGTACTCGCCTTCGGGGGAGACGTTGCCGTAGCGGTTGAGCAGGTTGGCGCGGGGGACACGGACCTCGGTGAAGTGCAGGCGGCCGTTGTCGATGCCGTTGAGCCCGCCCTTGATGCCGTCGTCTTCGCCGCCGATCCCGGGCAGGAATTCTTTGGTGTCCGGGTCCCTCAGCTCGACATAGAACGCGTGGACGCCATGGTTCACGTTGCGGGTCACCAGTTGGGCGAACACGACGGCGGCCAGGCCGTCCTCGGCTGCGTTGCCGATGTAGTCCTTCCATGCGGCACGGAACGGAGTGTTGATGACGAACTCCTGGGTGGCCTCGTCATACGTGGCCGTGGTGGCGATGCTCGCAACATCGGAGCCGTGTCCGGTTTCGGTCATGGCGAAGCAGCCGGGGATTTCCAGGCTCATGATTCCGGGCAGCCATTTGTTCTGGTGCTCCTCCGTGCCGAGGTGCATCACCGCTGAACCGAAGAGACCCCACTGGACGCCCGCCTTGATCTGCAGTGATGGATCGGCAGTGACGAGTTCCTCGAAGCCGGCGATGTTGCCGCCGTGGTCATCCGAGCCGCCCAAGCTGGCGGGGAAAGCCCGGTGCACGGCGTTGTTGTCCACGAGGTACTTGAGCTGTCCGAAAACACGCCTGCGGTGCTCCGTATGCGTCAAGCCTTCGATCTTGTGTACCTCGGGGCGGCCGGCGAGGTCGCGCGCCGTGTGCCGGATGTGGGCCCACTTGCCGAGCAGCAGTTCGCCAAGAGCCGCTACGTCCACCGCAGGGGCGGGTGCGGCAGGCTGTGTGGTTGCAGCCGTTCCCGCGGCCGCCCGGTTGCTGGAGGAGGTGCGGTCCACTACTTCAGTCATGGTGATTCCTTCTTTGGTTCCGAACAACGTGGAGTCATTGCTGATATTCAGAGGAGTTGATCTTGAGTTCCGGGGCGATACCCACGCACAGCCAATCGGTGATTTGGGCCGCCATGGTTTCCTGGTCGGGCTTTGCGGGGGAGGCGGGACTGCCGAGCCACCTCTCGCCGGCGTTGCGGACCAGCCCGATGGCAGCGGTGGGCCAGTAGTCGATCAGTGCTTCCTTGTCCGCCCCCAGGTGTTCCCGCATGGGCCGGGCGATCATGGCACTGATCGACTCGAAGAAGTGGCCAAGGGCTCCCGAGGCGGCGATGGCGTCTTGCGCCGAGGGTTCCCCTTGCGAGAGCCGCGTGATGAACGCGTAGACGGCGGGGCTGGACTCCGCCATCTGAAGGTATGCGGAGACCATCGCGAACAAGCCTTCGCGTGGAGTCTGCGCGCTTTCTGCCGCTTCCTTCATCCGCCGTTGCATTTGGCCCAGCACTACTTCGCCCATTGCCTGTTGCAAGCCGGCTTTGTCCCCGAAATAGCGGTAATACACAGACTTCGAAGTACTGGCCGCGGTGGCGATGTCCTCCATGGACGCTTCGCTGCCCAGCGTATGGACAGCCTTGCGGGCGGCCTTGATGAGGTCGCGCCGGCGTTCTTCGCGGTGGACCTGCCAGCGGGCGGCACGGCCGTCGACGGCGGGAGCCTCGCCGTCCGCAGGCGGCGTGGTCCCGGCGTCGCGCTCGGCAGGAAGTCCTGGGCTGGGGATGTTCACGATACTCAGCGTATCAGGTACGCTGGGTATCAGTAACCCGATGTGATCATAAGGAGAACCGCATGCCTGCAGCAGCACATTCCGCGAGCGCACCACATGAATCCCCCGTAACCCAGGGCACATTCCGCAGGGCCGTGGTGGTTGGCGGGAACAGGATCCCCTTTGCCCGGACCGGCGGCGCCTACACCAAATCATCGAACCAGGACATGCTGACGGCAGCACTGGACGGGCTGATCGCGCGCTTCGGCCTTCAAGAGGAGCGGATCGGCGAGGTCGCCGCGGGAGCTGTCCTGAAGCACTCCCGCGACTTCAACCTGACACGCGAAGCGGTGCTTGGCTCGGCCCTTTCCGCCGAGACGCCTGCCTACGATCTCCAACAGGCGTGCGCCACCGGCCTTGAGACCGTCCTGGGCCTCGCCAACAAGATCAAGCTGGGCCAAATCGACTCGGCCATCGCCGGCGGCGTCGACTCTGCCTCGGATGCCCCTATTGCCGTGAGCGAGGGCCTCCGCGAAGTCCTCCTTGACCTCAATCGCGCCAAGTCCCTGCCCGAGCGGCTCAAGGTCCTCTCGCGGCTGCGTCCCAAGGACCTCGCCCCGGATGCTCCGAACACCGGGGAACCGCGGACCGGCCTCTCCATGGGAGAGCACCAGGCGCTCACCACGGCCCAATGGAAGATCAGCCGGGAAGCCCAGGACGAGATTGCGTTCAATAGCCACCACAACCTCGCCGCAGCCTACGAACGTGGCTTCTTCGATGACCTCGTGACTCCGTACCGTGGGCTCAGCCGTGATTCGAACCTCCGGCCCGATACGTCCATGGAGAAGTTGGCCACCCTCAAACCCGTCTTCGGAAAGAGCCTTGGAGCTGAGGCCACCATGACGGCCGGCAACTCCACCCCGCTCACGGACGGCGCCTCCACGGTTCTCCTCGGCACTGAGGAATGGGCGGACGCCCGGGGCCTGCCCAAGCTGGCCGTCGTCGTCGACGGCGAGGCGGCCGCCGTCGATTTCGTCCATGGGAAAGACGGGCTCCTCATGGCGCCGGCCTTTGCGGTACCGCGACTCCTCGCACGCAACGGCCTCTCCTTCGAAGACATCGACTTCTTCGAAATCCACGAAGCCTTTGCGGGCACCGTCCTGAGTACGCTCGCTGCGTGGGAAGACGAGGAGTTCGGCCGTACCCGGCTGGGGCTGGATGGTGCCTTCGGCAAGATCGACCGCGCCAAGCTCAACGTCAACGGCTCGTCCCTCGCCGCCGGACATCCGTTTGCCGCCACCGGCGGACGGATCGTCGCCTCGCTGGCGAAGATGCTCCACGACAACGGCCCGGTGGACGGCCGTCCCGCGCGCGGACTCATCTCCATCTGCGCAGCCGGAGGGCAGGGCGTCGTCGCGATCCTTGAGGCCTACTCCGCTCCGGAAGGGCGGTAACCGGCATGACGGACAAATACACACAGTTTGTCAGCCACGGGATCGGCAAGGACCTGGCCAAAAAGCTCGGCCTGCCCCAACCTGCTGTGCTTCGGAGGTACAAAGCGGGAGAACCGCTGGTTCCGGGGCCGGTCCTTGTGCTCGGAAGCGGCAACGGCCGAACCGCCGGCTCCGACGAGTTGGCTGCCGCCCTCGTGGGCTGGGGCCTGGACGTTCGGCGTTCCGCCTTGCCCAAGGAAAAGCTGGGGGCGATCATCCTGGTGCTTGACGCCGTCGAGCACCCGGAGGAGCTTGCCGGCCCCGTTCTCACTGCGGCCCCATCGCTCCGCGACCTGGCCCCCGGCGCACGGGTCGTCACGATCTCCCGAACTTCCGCCTCTGCAGCCAACCCGGCTGTTGCCGCCGGTCGTCAAGGCGTCGACGGCCTGCTGCGTTCGCTGGCCAAGGAACTCCGGGCAGGTGCCACGGCCAACGGCGTTCTCCTCGGGGACGGTGCGGGCACCACAAGCCCCAGCACTCTGGGTGCGCTGCGCTTCTTCCTGTCCGGCAGGGCCGCGTTCGTGGACGGCCAGTTCCTGACTGTCACCTCAGGCGCCGGCCAGCTTCCCGCCGACGCCGACAAGCCCTTGGCCGGGAAGGTAGCCGTCGTCACGGGAGCGGCCCGTGGAATCGGCGCGGCGATCGCGCGGACCCTGCACCGGGACGGCGCCCGGCTGGTGGTGGTGGATATTCCCGCTGCGGGGGACCACCTCGCCGCCGTCGCGAACGAGGTGCACGGCACTGCCCTGCAATTGGACATCACGTCCGAGGACGCCGGGAAGCGGATCATCGACCACGCCGTGGAACGCCATGGCGGCCTCGACATCGTCATCCACAATGCCGGCATTACCCGGGACAAGCTTCTGGCCAACATGGATGAGGGCCGCTGGAATTCCGTCATCGGCGTGAACATCGCCTCGCAGTTGAGAATCAACGAGGCACTCCTTGGCTCGGACCAGCTCAACAAAACCCCACGGATCGTGTCGGTGGCCTCCACTAGTGGTATCGCCGGCAATCGCGGGCAGACCAACTACGCTGCTTCGAAAGGGGGAGTGATCGGCATGGTCAGGGCCACGGCGCCCTTGTTGGCAGAACGCGGCGGCTCCATCAACGCCGTCGCGCCCGGCTTCATCGAGACCGACATGACCGCACGGATCCCCTTCGCCACCCGCGAAGTGGCCCGCAGGCTGAATTCGCTGCAGCAGGGCGGCCTTCCCGGGGACGTGGCAGAGGCAATTGCTTTCCTGGCATCGGACGCGGCTGCTGGAATCACAGGAGAAGTGCTCAGGGTCTGCGGACAGAACCTGGTGGGTGCATGACGACGGAACAACCGCTCATCCTGGGGGAGCTGCCGTCCCTCTCGAAGCTGTACGTGAATGCGGCGGCGACGGCGGCACGGCGGAGGGTGCTGGGGTTCCAGGCTGCCTCTGCGCTGCCCCACGGGAGCCATGAGGTGCGGGGAGTGCGGGCCGACGTCGCGAACCTCACGGCTTACCAGCACCTGATCGGCGAGACTGCGAGTGACGCACTGCCGGCCGGCTTCATCCATGCCCTCGCGTTCCCGGTTGCCATGAGCGTGCTGAACCGGGACGACTTCCCGCTTCCGCTGTTGGGGATGATCCATTTGAAGAACCATGTGGGGCAGTTCCGGGCAGTTCAGTTCAGTGAGCCGCTCGACGTCCGGTCCTGGGCCGAGGACATGCGCGGCCACAGGGCGGGAACCCAGCTGGACGTCGTCGCCGAAGTTCGATCGAGCGACGACGGGGCCCTGCTCTGGCGGGGCGTGTCGACGTATTTGGCCAAAGGGGTCTTCCTCCCGGGAGTCGACAAGGCCGCCACGGCCCCCGCTCCGGCTGACTTCACGGCGCCCGCACCAACGGCCGTCTGGCAACTCGGCGTGGATACCGGCCGCCTGTACGCGGCCGTATCCGGCGACTTCAATCCGATCCACTTGAGCCTCCTCTCGGCCAAGGCGCTTGGCCTGCCGCGGTCAATCGCGCACGGCATGTACCTTGCATCCCGGGCCTTGGCCGACGTGGGCTCGGTGAAGTCGGAAGCGTTCCGATGGGACGTGATTTTCGAGGCACCGGTGTTCCTCCCGGCGCGGGTGGCCCTGGAGATCGGCACCATCCACTCCGCGTCGGGGTCGTGGGAGCGATCGGACTACGTCGCCTGGAACCCGCGGAGCGGCAGGAGGCACTTCAGCGGATCCGTGACGGCTCTGTAGGGCGCCGGTTTCGGGGTTCAGGGTTCAAGGTTCAGGAACGGCCACGACGACGGCGGCCACCCACGTGGGGGACCGCCGTCGTCGTCCATCGTGGAGCCGGTTGAGTGTCAGGTTCACTGCCGTGGGTGAATTGCCGGTAATGCAATTTAATAAATGTGATGAACGCCGCAAATTGCACGAAAAGGCAAATTCGGAGTTAAACAAACAAGGCCTGGAATTATCATAATTCCAGGCCTTGCAATTGTGCGCGGAGGGGGACTTGAACCCCCACCCCCTTTCGAGGACTAGCACCTCAAGCTAGCGCGTCTGCCATTCCGCCACCCGCGCAGGTGGTGTTCGGAGCCTTCGTTCTGCGCCTCTCGGCGCTTCTCTTTCCTCCGAAGCAGCGAGAAAAACTCTAACACGGATTCGGGGAAATAAAAAAACCGGAGCCGGAGGGGAGCCTGCCAACCGCAATTGGACCCTGCCATTCCGCGCCAAAACGCGGGAAAGCACGCGGCTAAACGAGCCTGCGGTGGGTAGGCTGAGGGAAGCGCGCGGGAGCGTCCGCACCATGTGCCCACCCGCGGGGTACGTCCATCCCAGCCAGCAAGGAGAGTTCCATGACTGATATCCGACCCGAGGACGAAGTAGTCCGGATCTGCCAGGAACTCATCCGCATAGACACCTCGAACTTCGGTGACGATTCCGGTCCCGGGGAACGCGCCGCAGCGGAATACACCGCGGCGCTTATTAATGAAGTCGGACTGGACGCCGAAATCTTTGAGTCGGCTCCGGGGCGGGCAAACGTCGTCACGCGCATGGCGGGGGAGGACCCCTCGGCCGGGGCCCTAGTCGTCCACGGCCACCTCGACGTCGTGCCGGCGCTCAAGGACCAGTGGTCCGTGGATCCCTTCAGCGGCGAACTCAAGGATGGACTCATCTGGGGACGCGGCGCCGTGGACATGAAGGACATGGACGCCATGATTCTCTCGGTCATGCGTGACTTCGCCCGCACGGGACGCAAGCCCAAGCGGGACATCATCTTCGCGTTCTTCGCCGACGAGGAAGCCGGAGGCAACCACGGCGCGCGCTACGCCGTCGAGCACCGCAGGGAACTCTTCGACGGCGCTACGGAAGCGATCTCCGAGGTAGGCGGCTTCTCGGCCACCATCGGAGGCCAGCGCACCTACTTGCTCCAGACCGCGGAGAAGGGCCTTTCCTGGCTGCGCCTCGTGGCCCACGGCCGTGCCGGGCACGGTTCGCAAATCAACACGGACAATGCGATCACCCGCCTGGCCGGGGCAGTCACCAGGATCGGCGAGTATCGATGGCCGATCGAGCTGACCCCCACCACCCGGCAGTTCCTCGAGGGGGTCACGGAACTGACCGGCGTCGAGTTCGATCCGGACAACCCCGAGACGCTCCTGAAGGAACTCGGCACCGTGGCGCGCTTCGTGGGGGCCACCCTCCAAAACACCTCGAACCCCACGCTGCTGAGCTCCGGATACAAGCACAACGTCATCCCCGAATCGGCGGAAGCACTGGTGGACTGCCGCACCCTGCCGGGCCAGCAGGAGTTGGTCTTCGAAACCGTCAAAAAACTTGCCGGAGACGGCGTGGACGTCAGCTACGTCAACAAGGACGTGTCCTTGGAAGTGCCGTTTGCCGGCAATCTGGTCGACGCGATGATCGACGCCTTGCACACGGAAGACCCCGGCGCCAAGGTGCTGCCGTACACCTTGTCCGGCGGCACCGACAACAAGTCGCTCAGCAAGATCGGCATCACAGGTTACGGGTTCGCCCCGCTGATGCTCCCCGAGGAACTCGACTTCACCGGGATGTTCCACGGGGTTGACGAACGCGTTCCGGCCGATTCGCTCAAGTTCGGATCCAGGGTGCTCAACACCCTGCTCAGCAACTACCAGGGAGAACGCCTTGATCCCTGAGGAGATCCTGCCGGACGAGCTGCTCGACCGCATGCGGGGCCGCGCCGCGGGCTACGACCAGGACAACTCGTTCTTCCACGAGGACCTTGAGGAGCTCGCTGCTGCGGGTTACCTGAAGATCTTTGTCCCCGAGTCCGACGGCGGACTGGGGCTCGGGCTCGAAGCCGCGGCGGCGCTTCAGCGCCGGCTTGCCACGGCTGCCCCGGCCACCGCGCTGGCCGTCAACATGCACCTTGTCTGGACCGGCGTCGCGCATGTCCTGGCGGCCCGCGGCGACGATTCGCTTGACTTTGTCCTCAAGGAGTCCGGGCAAGGCGAGGTCTTTGCCTTCGGGATTTCCGAGCCGGGCAATGACTCCATGCTCTTTGATTCAGGGACCACGGCGGAACCGCAGCGGGACGGCGGGTACAGCTTTACCGGGCGGAAGATCTTCACGAGCCTGTCGACGGCATGGACCCGCCTCGGCATCTTCGGCAAGGACGGCGGCGCGCGGGAGGGGAGTGGAGAGCTGGTTTTCGGCTTCATCCAACGCGACGCGCCCGGCCACGAGACACTAGGTGACTGGGACACCCTGGGCATGCGGGCCAGTCAATCGAACACCACGCTCTTGCAGGATGCCGCAGTGCCACCGGAACGGATCTTCCGGAAACTGCCCGTAGGACCCAACCAGGATCCGTTGGTCTTCGCGATCTTCGCGTGCTTCGAAACGCTGCTTGCCGCTGTCTACACGGGCATCGGGGAGCGGGCATTCGCCCTGGCGGTCGAGGCGGCCAAACGCCGTACCTCGGCCAAATACGGCGGCCGAAGCTTCTCGCAAGACCCGGACATCCGCTGGAAGATCGCCGACGCCGCCATGGCAATGGATTCCATCCAGCCCCAGTTGGCGTCAGTCGCCCGCGACGTGGATGGCCTGGTTGATCACGGGGCGCAGTGGTTCCCTAAGTTCGTGGGGCTCAAGGTGCGGGCCACGGAGAACGCCCGGACCATGGTGGATGTGGCAATCCGGGTTTCCGGAGGCTCAAGCTACTTCCGGGGCTCCGAACTCGAACGGCTGTATCGCGATGTGCTGGCCGGGATCTTCCATCCCTCCAATGACGAATCAGCGCACAACACGGTAGCCAACGCGTGGCTTGGCCCGCTCGAAAGCTGAAACGCTCGAAAGCTGGAGGGAGAACCCGGAATCGCGTCCGCTGCTACACGGTGCGCTGTACGTTGAGTACTCTGCGGCGCAGCCAGAACCGGCGACCGCCGCCGATATAGAGGATGCTCCGCTCCAGTTCCCACTTGCCATATTCGGAGTGTTCCACGAGCCGGCGTCGCGCCTCGGGCAAGGAATCGTCAGGGCTGACGGTCAGTACGAGATACTCGTACTGCCTCGCGTAGTCCCGCTGACGTTCCACTGAACTGCTCAGAAATTGTTCTCTCATCCCTCTCCATTTTCGTCTTTTTCGGGCTAACGTGAAGTCATGAGCATCGATCCGCGTGTCGCGCTTCAGTCATTGACAGCCGCCTTGGAAGAGCACCTGATTGCCGCTTCGGCCCGCAGGGGCGAAGGAGATCCCGCTGTGGAGGCAGCGTTTTTTGCCGTCGCAGATGCCTTTGAGGTGTATGAGGACTCACTATACGAGGCCTACTCGGAAGTCACACCACTTCAGGTGTTTGACGACGATGAAGAAGATGACGACGAGGACAACAGTGAACTCCTCGACGAAGACGAGCTGGAGATCCTCGACCAGTAGTGCGCGGTCAGTAATCGCGCGGCCACTCATGCCGCAGTGACAGCTGAGTCAGATCGTTGAAACGTCTTCCAGTGCCCGGGAAATCTCAGCAGGAAGAGGGGACAGCTGCGCGTCCAGCAACTCCTTGAGCTGGACCGCATTGCGTGCGCCCACCACGGCCGTGGATACGCCTGGGCGGGAGAGCACCCAGCTCAGTGAGACGTCGACGGCGGAACGTCCCAATCCGCGCGCGGCCATTGCCGCTGCTTCGACGATCCGCGCCCCCCGCGCGTCGAGGTACTTTTCGACGTAGCCGCTGAGGCGGCCCTGCGCCGCACGTGATTCAGAGGGAATCTGTCCACGGTATTTGCCGCTGAGCACCCCGCGGCCGAGGGGCCCCCACGCCATGAGGCCGAGGCCGGCATCCTCGATCGCGGGCACCAGTTCGTCTTCGGGCTTCCTGTGCAGGAGCGAGTATTCGGATTGGTTTGCCACCACGGTGAATCCCGCGATGGCCGCAGCCTTGGCGGTCTGCCAGCCGTTGTAGTTGGAGATGCCCACGTACCGTGCGCGTCCCGAGCGCAACGCAAGGTCAAGTGCGGAAAGCGTTTCGTCCAGCGGAACGTTGCCGTCCCAGGCATGCGCGAACCAAATGTCCACGTAGTCGGTTCCCAAGCGGGCAAGGCTGGCGTCGAGTGCGGACAGCATGGAACCGCGGGAGGCATCGACACTGCGCCGCCCGTCCGACGTCGAGACGCCCGCTTTCGTGGAGAGGACAACCTCCGAACGCGCCACGACGTCTCCCAGCATGGAGCCCAGGAGGGCCTCGGCTCGTCCGCCTGCGTAGGAGGCTGCGGTGTCGATCATGGTGCCGCCCGCTGCGATGAACGTATGGAGCAGCTCCCGTGCATCCTGTTCGTCCGTTTCTTCCGCCCAGGACATGGTGCCCAGGGAAAGGGTGGACACCCGAAACCCACTGTTGCCGACGTAACGCTGCTGCATAGCTGATAGCTTACGGGGAGATCGGGTAGATCATGACGTAGGGTCTATTCACGTGAACTGGATAGAAGCAGCCTTCCTCGGCCTCGTGCAGGGCCTGACAGAATTCCTTCCGATTTCTTCAAGCGCACACCTGCGAATTGTCGGCTCGTTCCTGCCCAATGCGGCGGATCCCGGAGCTGCTTTCACGGCTATTACCCAGCTGGGCACCGAGACGGCCGTGATCGTCTTCTTTTGGCGCGACATCGTCAGGATTGTGCGCGCTTGGTTCGGATCGCTGCGTGGCAAGGTCTCCAGGGACGATCCCGACGCGCGGATGGGTTGGCTGGTCATCCTCGGGAGCCTGCCCATCATCGTGCTCGGCCTGCTCTTCCAGGACCAGATCGAATCCGTGCTGCGCAGCCTGTGGATCGTCGCCACGATGCTCATCGTCTTCGGCATGATCCTCGCGGTGGCCGACGCCGTCGGCCGGCAGGAACGCGAGCTGAGCCAGTTGACCTTCAAGCACGGCATCCTTTACGGGCTGGCCCAGGCCATGGCGCTCATTCCGGGCGTCTCGCGTTCCGGCGGAACCATCACCGCCGGCCTCTTGATGGGGTACACGCGTGAAGCGGCCGCACGGTATTCGTTCCTGCTCGCCATACCCGCTGTCTTCGGCAGCGGCCTGTACCAGCTGTACAAGGTGGTGTCGAAGGAAGGAATCACCGGACCTTTCGGCCTGCCGGAAACAGCGCTGGCCACGGTCATCGCGTTCGTTGTGGGCTTCATCATCATTGGCTGGTTCCTCAAATTCATTTCCACCCACAGCTACCGTGTCTTCGTGTGGTACCGGATTCTCCTTGGACTCGCCCTCTATGTATTGCTCGGTTTCAATGTCATCAGCGCCTAGCACTATGGTTGAGGCTGTGAAATCGTGGATCTCCCGCCCTGTGCCTGAACTACCCGGCAGCATGCCCCCGTTGAGGCTGTTCGATACCGCCCTGAGGGCCCTCGTGGAGGTCGAGCCACGCGCGGAGCAATCCATGTACGTCTGCGGCATCACGCCCTACGACGCCACCCACATGGGCCACGCGGCCAGCTACGTCGCCTTCGACCTGCTCAACCGGGCATGGCGGGACAGCGGCCAGCGGGTTGCGTACGTCCAGAATGTCACCGACGTCGACGACCCCCTCCTGGAGCGCGCCACCGCCACCGGCGTTGACTGGCGGGAACTGGCAGCGAGCCAGATTGAGCTATTCCACACCGACATGGACGCCCTCAATGTGCTGGCTCCGAGTCACTACATCGGAGCCGTCGAGGCGATCCCGATGATTGTCCCGGCTATCGAGAAATTGATCGCGGACAAGCTCGCCTACCGCGTGCACGGCACCGGCGGCGAACCCGACGGAGACGTCTATTACGACGTCGAGGCGGCCGGCAAGGCTTCGGACAGCCCGGACGCGTGGACACTCGGTGACATCTCGGGGCTCGGCGAAGTGGAAATGTTGGAGCTTTTCGCCGAACGCGGCGGCGATCCCGGCCGGTCCGGCAAACGGAATCCCCTTGATCCCCTGCTATGGCGCGTAGCCCGCGACGGCGAGCCGGGCTGGCCCGGCGCAAGCCTCGGTGACGGACGTCCCGGCTGGCACATTGAATGTACCGTCATCGCCCAGAAATACCTGCCGGCCCCGTTCACTGTGCAGGGCGGCGGATCGGACCTCGTCTTCCCGCACCACGAAATGGGCGCCGGACACGCCTATTCGCTCAGCGGCATTCCCTTGGCACGCCACTATGCCCACGCTGGAATGGTGGGCCTGGACGGCGAAAAGATGAGCAAGTCCAAAGGAAACCTCGTGCTTGTGTCGAAGCTCCGTGCCGCGGGCGAAGAACCTGCAGCAATCCGCCTGGCGATCCTGGCCAACCACTACCGTTCGGATTGGTCCTGGACCGATGAAGGCTTCGCCCAGGCCAAGGAGCGCCTCAACACGTGGCGGGCCGCGCGGGACATTGCTCCCGAGGGAACAGCGGCGGAACTGCTGACGCGGATGCGTGCCGAACTGGCCAACGACCTCAACGCTCCCGGCGCGGTCGCCGCCGTCGACGCCTGGGCCGCAGCTGCCCTCAGCAACGCGTCCGACACCAATCCCAGTGCGCTGGATTCCGCCCTGGTGAGCGACGCGATCAACGGATTGCTCGGCGTCGAACTCTAATATCTAAACAACGCGGGGTCACTTACGGCCCATAATGTCCCCTTGGACGGGCCGTAAGTGACCCCGCGTTGGGTTCAATGCGCACCGCACCCCCGGAGACAGCCCGTCAGGGCTTGTCTTTGCCCCTGCGCTTGAGATAGCGCTCGAATTCGCGCGCGATGGATTCGCCACTGGCCTCCGGGAGGTCCGCCGTGTCCTTGGCCTCTTCGAGCTGCCGCACGTAGGCGGCGATTTCGGGGTCTTCAGTGGCCAGTTCGTCCACACCGCGCTCCCAAGCCTCCGATTCCTCGTTGAGGGCGTGGGTGTCCAGCGGCACTTGGAGCAGATCCTCGATCCTGTTCAGGATGGCCAGTTGCGCCTTGGGAGAGGGGGGCTGCGCGACATAGTGCGGTACGGCCGCCCACAGCGACACTGTAGGCAAGCCAGCGAGCAGCGCGAATTCCGCCAGTACCCCCACAATGCCTACCGGCCCCTCGTACTGCGACGCCTCCAGGTTCAAGCGCTGCCGCAATCCGCTGTCGTCCGAGGTGGTGCTGACGGGGATCGGGCGGCTGTGCGGGACATCGGCGAGGAGGGCGCCAATCAGGACAACGTAGTCGACTTTGAGCGTTTCGGCGTGGACCAGGAGTTCGGCCGTGTAGGCACGCCAGCGGTAGGAAGGCTCGGTGCCGAGCACGAACACCACATCGACGTTGCTGTCAGGGACGCTGGCCTTGTACAGGCGCGTGGAAGGCCATTTCACCTTGCGCGTTCCGGCCGCCGTGCGTCGTACCGTGGGCCTGGTGAACTGGAAGTCGTAGTAGTCGTCGGCATCAACGGATGCCACTTTCTTTCCTTGCCACAACTTGTTCAAGTAGTGAAGGGAATCACTGGCCGCCTCGCCGGCGTCGTTCCAACCCTCGAAAGCCGCCAGCATCACGGTGATGCGCTGGCCGTCGGCTACAGGCTGGAGAAGGCGCTCAGGCTCGGGTGTTGTGGCCTGTCCGTCAGGGGCTCCGTCCAAACTGTTCATTCACTCACCCTACGTCCAACACCGCCACCGATGCATGGCGTAAGCGGACCGGCGTGGCCAGACTTCGCCCCGGGCGTAGAGCGGCAATTGCCCTGCCTCCTTCCACGTAGACTTTAGGCATGCTTGCTTCAGCCACCCAGCCCCTGCTCAAAGCCGCGCTATGGGACATGGATGGCACCCTGGTGGACACGGAGCCGTACTGGATTGCGGCAGAGCGTACCCTCGTTGAGTCCCACGGCGGCGCCTGGAGCCATGAACAAGCCATGCAGCTCGTAGGGCAGTCGCTGATGCACTCGGCCGGCATTCTCCAAAGGGCTGGAGTGAACCTGGAAAAGCGCGAGATCGTTGACTCCTTGAGCGCCCGGGTCATCGACCGTCTCCGCGTTGAGGTGCCGTGGCGGCCCGGAGCCAGGGAATTGCTTGACGAGCTGTACCAATCGGGCGTCCGTTGTGCCCTCGTGACGATGTCCGAAGGCCCGATGGCGCGGGAAGTCGTGGCCAACCTCCCCAAGCCCTACTTCGAGTTCCTCATCACGGGGGACACCGTCAGCCACGGAAAGCCCCACCCGGAGGCTTACCTCGCCGCCGTCGAGCGGCTCCGGGACACCGACCCCGGGCTGACCGCGGACCACTGCGTAGCACTCGAGGATTCCGTCCCGGGAGTTGCGTCCGCGATCGCCTCCGGCGTGGTCACGGTCGGAATTCCGCACCAGATGCCACTGCCCGAGGACCCCCGCCGGGCAACCTGGGACACCCTCCAAGGACGGAAGGTCACCGACCTTGAAGCACTTGTTGCCGCCCGGGTGTCCGCCAGTATGCCGGCCGGGGCTTTCCATGGGCAGGCAAACTAGGTGAGTACTCCAGGAAACCGCGGCCATAGCACCCGTAGCGCTAAAAAGGACGGGATTCCACTCGGCCGCATCGCGGGAATCCCCGTGTACCTTGCCTACTCCTGGTTCATCATCGCGGCGTTTACGGTCATCGTCTATGGACCAGCGCTTCTCATCCGGAACCACTCCTTGGGAATCGGCGCCTACCTGGTTGCCCTTGCCTATGCGCTCCTGCTCGCCCTCTCGGTGCTCGTCCACGAGCTCGCCCATGCCTTGAGTGCCAAGGCCTTCAAATGGCCCACGGAGAAGATCGTTTTGAATCTTTGGGGCGGGCACACGCAGTTCGAGAGCTTCATCGCGTCCCCCGGCCGCTCGGTAGTTGTTGCCTTGGCAGGACCCGCGGCCAACTTTGTCCTCGCGGGCGGGGCCTGGCTGTTGCTGCAGGCCGGTGTCGTCACCGGGGTAGGGGATACCCTGACGAATATCCTCATGTGGGCCAATCTGCTGATCGGCATCTTCAATGTCCTCCCCGGACTGCCCCTTGACGGGGGCCGCTTGGTGGAGTCCGCGGTGTGGAAATTGACGGGCAGCCAGGAAAAGGGCACGGTGGCGGCTGGCTGGGCCGGACGGATTATTGTCATCGTCCTGGTCGTTTGGTTCGTCGTGCTGCCTTTGCTGAGTGGAGCCCCGGATCTCAGCTATATGCTCATCACCATCCTTGTCTGCAGCTTCCTCTGGATGGGCGCTTCGGGTGCGATCAAGCAGGCGACGCTCCGCGGCCGCCTCCCCTTGGTGAGTGCCGCAGCCTTGGCCGAACCCGCCGTCGGGATTCCGAATTCGGCCACCGTCGCGGACGTCTTGCGCGTGGCACCCTACGGCACTCCCGCCGTCGTGATCTGCGGACCGGATGGCCGGCCGCAGGGCCTTGTCGATCCGGCTGCCGCTGCGGCCGTACCTCCCGCCGAGGTATTCACAACCGTCGTGACGGCGGTTTCGACCCCGCTCGCCGAAGGCGCCTACGTCCCCTGGACCTCCAGCGGCCAGGAACTAATCCAGTATTTGGCGCAGCTCAGCGGCGCCGAATACGCCGTGGTGGACGAAGCCGGTACAGTCATGGGCCTGCTGCGCCAACAGGCCGTAGTGACAGCCATTACAGGTAAAGTAGCCCGACGGAGCGGACGCCCGTAGGACCTTCCCGGTAGAGTTACCTGCCGGCCGTGAATTAACCCGGCCGGCAGTGCGCACCACTAAGCAGTAACTGTGGCAACAAATGACGGCCCAGCCGTACAGGAGCGAGGAAACACCCATGAGCAGCGAAACCGCCGCCAACTACACGGCCACCGGCGCCACCACCGCGATTCAGCCGACTGGTGCAGCACGGCGCCGAGGGCCGTTCCGTGTGGGCGAACGGGTTCAACTCACGGACGAACGGGGCCGGATGAACACCATCACCCTGGAGGAAGGCGGCGCCTTCCATACGCACCGCGGGTTCCTGAACCACGATGAAATCATTGGCCAGGTTGACGGTTCCGTGGTGGCCAACAATATCGGCCAGCAGTACCAGACGCTCCGTCCGCTGCTCTCGGACTTCGTGTTGTCCATGCCCCGCGGTGCCGCGGTGGTGTACCCCAAGGATGCAGGCCAGATCGTCACCATGGCCGATATCTTCCCGGGTGCGCGGGTTGTGGAAGCCGGCGTTGGTTCCGGCGCCCTTTCGATCTCCCTGCTTCGCGCAGTGGGAGACAACGGTTACCTGCACTCTTTCGAGCGTCGCGAAGAATTCGCTGACATCGCCCGGGGTAACGTGGAAACCATTTTCGGCGGTCCGCACCCAGCCTGGAAGATCTCGCTGGGCGACTTCCAGGAGGAAGTTGTCCGCAGCGAGGAGCCCGGATCCGTGGACCGCGTGGTCCTGGACATGCTCGCTCCTTGGGAATGCCTCGACGCCGTAGCGACGGTCCTGGCCCCCGGCGGCGTGTGGATCAACTATGTGGCCACCGTGACCCAGCTCTCCCGTACCGCGGAGGCCATCCGCGCCGACGGCCGTTTCACGGAACCGGACGCGTGGGAGTCCATGGTCCGCGGCTGGCACCTTGAAGGCCTCGCTGTCCGTCCCGACCACCGCATGGTGGCCCACACCGGCTTCCTCTTGGTGACCCGTCGCCTCGCCGACGGCGTGACCGGGATTTCCGTCAAACGGCGTCCGTCCAAGACCGAGTTCAGCGAGGAAGACCTGAATGCCTGGACACCGGGAGCCGTAGGAGAGCGTGCGGTTTCGGACAAGAAACTGCGGCGGGCGGCACGGGATGCGATTGCCGGCACCAACGTCAAGGACGACCCCACGCCGGCTCCCTAAGGAAAGATCACAAACTGGTCCGCATTCCGGATGTCACAGGTTTCCCGACGCTTTTGAGGGCTAAGGTCTATTTATAGAAAGCGGGAAGGAGCTGATGCTTCGTGGATACGTCGAACAATGACTTCGGGCGAACGCCGGAGGAGCCATCGAACAAAGCTGTGGCTGAGGGAAAAGCGGGACACGGGGGTGGGGCAATCCAACCGGTGGACGAGTCCGGCGAACTCACTGTCGCGGAACGCCAGATAAACATCCTTCGAGACAAACTGCGCCACATCGACCGTCAGCTTGCCGCCGCCACCCAGAACAACACCAAGCTCGTGACCATGCTGGAAACGGCGAAGGCCGAAATCCTGCGGCTCAAAGGCGCCCTCGAGCAGGACGGCCAACCGCCGTATAGCTTCGGGACCATCTTGCAGATCAATCCCAGGCGCCAGCCAACGGCAGGCAGCACCGGCCAGGCCGCCACCGAGGAGTCGGTTGACATCTTCAATGCCGGCCGCAAGATGCGCGTCGGCGTCAGCCCGCTCGTGAACATCAACCAGCTGGCTGTTGGACAGGAAGTCCTCCTCAACGAGGCCCTGCTGGTGGTGACCGGCCTGGGCTATGAACGGGCAGGCGAACTCGTCACGCTCAAGGAAATGCTCGGCACCGACCGCGCCCTGGTAGTGGGCAGGGCAGATGAAGAGCGGGTGATCAGGCTTTCAGGCGCCTTGCAGAAGGTGCACCTGCGCGTCGGCGATGCTTTGTCGCTGGATTCCCGCACGGGCTACGCCCTGGAGAAGGTGCCCCGGGCAGAGGTCGAAAACCTTGTCCTCGAGGAAGTCCCTGATATTACCTACGAGGACATCGGCGGCCTGGGCCCGCAAATCGAACAGATCCGCGACGCCGTGGAACTCCCGTTCCTGCACCCGGACCTGTACCGCGAACACGGGCTCAAAGCGCCCAAGGGCATCCTGCTTTACGGCCCTCCGGGTTGTGGCAAGACGCTGATCGCGAAGGCCGTTGCCAACTCCCTTGCCGCCCGCGCCTCCGAACGGGCCGGCAACGTGGACCTGAAGAGCTACTTCCTGAACATCAAGGGACCTGAACTCCTTGACAAGTACGTCGGCGAAACAGAGCGGCACATCCGCCTGATTTTTGCGCGTGCCCGGGAGAAGGCATCCGATGGCAGCCCCGTGGTGGTGTTCTTCGACGAAATGGACTCACTGTTCCGCACCCGCGGCACCGGGGTGTCCTCCGACGTCGAAACAACCATCGTCCCGCAGCTCCTGAGCGAGATCGACGGCGTCGAACGTCTGGACAACGTCATCGTGATCGGCGCTTCGAACCGCGAGGACATGATCGATCCGGCTATTCTTCGTCCCGGCCGGCTTGACGTGAAGGTCAAGATCCAGCGGCCCGACGCCGAAGCGGCCGCCGACATTTTCGCCAAGTACATCACCACCGACCTTCCTTTCCACGCGACGGATCTGGCAGAACACGGCGGGGACGTCCAGGCCACAGTCGACGCCATCATCCAGCGGACCGTTGAAGCCATGTATTCGACGGAGAAATCCAACGAGTATCTCGAAGTGACCTACGCGAACGGCGATACCGAGATGCTCTACTTCAAGGACTTCAATTCCGGCGCGGTTGTCCAGAACGTCGTGGACCGTGCCAAGAAGTACGCCATCAAGGACCTCCTGCTGACCCAGCAGAAAGGCCTGCGGATCGACCACTTCCTGCGCGCCGTCGTCGACGAATTCCGCGAACACGAGGACATGCCCAACACCACCAACCCGGATGACTGGGCACGCATCTCAGGCAAGAAGGGCGAACGCATCACCTACATCCGCACAATCGTCCAGGGCAAGGCCGGCCAGGAGCCCGGGAAGTCGATCGAAACGACTCCAAACACCGGCCAGTACCTGTGACGGCCCGGCCGGAAGGCCTGCCTTCGGACAAGCTTCCCGTGGGCGGGGCCATGCGGGTCATGGGTTCGGAAACTGAATACGGCATCCACGCGCCTTCTGCGCCAGGGGCGAACGCCACGATGATGTCCGCGCGGATCATCCAGGCCTACGCCAACCTGACGCGACAACGGGCGGCGGGGGGCGCTGAAACCCGCTGGGACTACACGGACGAAGAACCCCTGCATGATGCACGCGGTTGGACAGTTGAGCGCAGCGCAGCAGATCCCAGCCAGCTGACCGACAGGCCTCCCGTGCTCGACGCCGAGGCCGTTGCGCTGGCGTACGGGCGGCAGGAGCTGGAAGCCGACGGTGGCGACGAGTCAGGGTCGTTGCTCATGAACATGGTCCTCGGCAACGGGGCCCGCCTGTACGTGGACCATGCCCATCCGGAATACTCCAGTCCCGAGGTCACGAATCCCCGTGACATCGTCGCGTGGGACGCGGCCGGCGACCTCGTCGCCCTGGCCACGGTTCGGAAGGTAGCCGCCGATCCTGACCTGCCGGCGATCAATCTGTATAAGAACAACACCGACAACAAATCGGTGTCCTACGGCTCCCACGAGAACTACCTCATGCCGCGCTCGGTACCTTTCGGAGACATCGTCCGCGGCCTGACGCCGTTCTTCGTCACACGCCAGGTCATCTGCGGCGCGGGGCGGCTCGGCAAGGGCCAGGACGGTTCAACTTCCGGATTCCAGATCAGTCAGCGTGCGGATTTCTTCGAAGCCGAGGTAGGGCTGGAAACCACCATCAGGCGTCCGATCATCAATACCCGGGATGAACCGCATGCCACCGCGGACAAATACCGGCGTCTGCATGTGATCATCGGCGACGCCAACCTGAGCCAGGTGTCGAACTACTTGAAGTTCGGCACGACAGCATTGGTCCTGAGCCTCATCGAAGCCGGCCAGGCTCCGAAGATCGAAGTACATGAACCCGTGGCGGGGCTGCAGGCAATCAGCCACGACACCTCCCTGACTGCCACGGTCAGGCTTCTTGACGGACGGCGCGTAACAGCGCTGGATATCCAGTGGATGTACTACGAGGCAGCGGCCAAACTTGGCCAGGAAACCGGGGTCTCCGATTCCTTCAGTGGCGACGGCCACACCCGGGATGTCCTGGAACGGTGGGAGTCGACGTTGGGGCTCTTGGGGAGCAACCCCGCGGGTGCCGCGTCTTCCGTCGAATGGCTGGCCAAAATGTCCCTGCTGGATGGCTACAGGAACCGTGACGGCCTTGAATGGAACGACGCCCGGCTGGGTCTCGTCGATTTGCAATGGTCCGACGTGAGGCCGGAAAAAGGCCTGTACTACCGCATGCTTTCCCGCGACCGGATGCAGACGATCGTCGACGACGCCACGATCAGCCGTGCTGTCGTCGAACCGCCGTCGGACACCCGCGCATTTTTCCGGGGGAAGTGTGTTTCCAGCTTTGGCAAGGACGTGGTCGGCGCCAGCTGGGATTCGGTCATCTTTGACGTTCCGGGCATCGGGAAACTACAGCGTGTGCCCACCCGGGAACCGCTCCGCGGCACGGAAGCACTCACCGGACAGCTGTTTCGGAAACACGCCACAGCCGGCGCATTCCTCCGTGAATTGCTCGGCCTGGACCCGGCCCCGCCCGCCTGAACGGGCAGTCGACTAAAGGCTGCCAAACGGGCCCTTAAAACCGCAGCGTCGCAGCCCGCCCCGTGGCAGTATGGCATTACAGGAAGTCCCCGTTGCCGGGGATGGACAGAATGGAGAAGGAAATGGCAGCTCAGGAGCAGCAGCAACCGCAGTCGCGGGACGTCGAGGCAGAGGCCGACGCCCCCGAGGCGCCGCCCGCAGCGCCGGAGGCACAGGCCTCGGTCGCCACGCAGGGCGTAGACGATCTCCTCGACGAAATCGACGGTGTTCTTGAATCGAACGCCGAAGAGTTCGTCAGGGCATTTGTGCAAAAGGGCGGCCAGTAGCCAGCCGCCAGCTAAGCCAAGGGCCCGGCCGGCGCGAGGCCGCCGGGCATCGGATGTCAGAGTCGAAGGAGCGCAGCAATGCAGGATCCATCAGCCGGCCACCTGGCCACCCAAGCAACGTCTTCGTTCATAGAGCATCTGCAACGCTCCAGGCCTGAACTCCTTCCCTTTAGTCAAACGCTGCCCGCGGGACAGATTCCGCCGGTGCCCCATGCCACAACAATCGTCGCCCTCAGCTACCCCGGCGGCGTCCTGATGGCGGGGGATAGGCGTGCCACCATGGGCAACGTGATCGCCAGCAGGCATATCGAGAAGGTCTTCCCGGCCGACGAATATTCCGTCCTGGGAATTGCCGGGACCGCGGGCCTGGCCATCGACATCACACGGTTGTTCCAGGTGGAACTGGAACATTATGAAAAGATCGAGGGCACGCTGCTGAGCCTGGACGGCAAAGCCAACAGGCTTGGAGCCATGATCCGGGGAAACCTGCCGATGGCCATGCAGGGTCTCGCGGTGATCCCGCTCTTCGCGGGCTTCGATCAGACAGCCGGCGTGGGACGGCTTTTCTCCTACGATGTCACCGGGGGACGGTACGAGGAATTGGAGCACCATTCGGTCGGCTCCGGTTCCGTCTTCGCACGTGGCGCCTTGAAGAAACTGTGGCGGCCGAACCTCACCGAAGACGAGGCTGTCGCCGTCGCGGTTGAGGCCCTCTATGACGCCGCCGACGACGACTCCGCCACGGGCGGTCCGGACCCGGTCCGGCAACTCTGGCCGGTGGTATATACCGTCAACCGCGCCGGTGCCCGCCGGGTGTCGGAACGGGAGTTGGCGGCGATCGCTGGATCCATTGTTGAATCACGCACAGTTGCCGGACGGGAGGCCTGAGATGACCCAGCAGTTTTATGTTTCGCCCGAACAACTGATGAAGGACCGCGCGGATTTCGCGCGGAAGGGGATCGCCCGCGGCCGTTCCGTCGTCGTGATCAGTTGCGCTGACGGCATCGCGCTGGTCGCTGAAAACCCGTCGCCGTCGCTCCACAAGATCGGTGAGATCTACGACAAGATCGCGTTCGCCGCCGTGGGCAAGTACAACGAGTTTGAGAGTCTTCGGCAAGCGGGTGTCCGCTACGCCGACGTCCGCGGCTATTCATACGATCGCGAGGACGTCACTGCCCGCGGGCTCGCCAGCGTCTACGCGCAGAGCCTTGGCGCGGTCTTCACCGCGGAACAAAAGCCGTTCGAAGTCGAGCTTGCCGTGGCCGAGGTCGGACACACGCAGGCCGACGACCATCTTTATCGGCTGACTTTCGACGGTTCGATTGCCGACGAGAACGGCTTTGTAGTGATGGGCGGCTTGGCCGAGCAAGTAGCCGAGACCGTGGCCCGCGGTTGGAAGGCTGATCTCGACCTGGCCGGCGCACTGCGACTGGCCGTCAAGGCGCTGGCCACGGACAAGGAAGTAGACGCCTTGCCCGGCACCGCGGTCGAGGCCGCCGTGTTGGACCGAAGCCCGGAAAGCGGGCGCGGATCCCGGCGGGCCTTCCGGCGGCTTAGGGCAGAAGAAATCACGCAGCTGCTGGCAGGGGAGGCCTGAGATGGACAAAAGGATATTCGGGATCGAAACGGAGTTCGGTATTTCGTACTCGAGCCCCGACTCACGGCCGTTGGCTCCCGAGGAAGTCGCCAGGTACCTCTTTCGCAAAGTGGTGAGCTGGGGACGTTCCTCGAACGTTTTCCTCACGAATGGCTCCCGCCTCTACCTGGATGTCGGCTCGCACCCGGAGTACGCCACCGCGGAATGCGACGACCTCGCGCAGCTGATCGCCCACGACCGGGCCGGGGAGCTGATTCTCGATGACCTCGTTGACGAAGCGCAGGCGCGGCTCGCGGCGGAGGGCTTCAACGGAACGGTCTACCTGTTCAAGAACAACACCGATTCCGCCGGCAATTCCTACGGCAGCCACGAAAACTACCTGATTCCGCGGCGGGGTGAGTTCTCGCGGCTCGCCGAGATCCTCATCCCCTTCCTCGTGACACGGCAGCTGATCGCCGGTGCGGGCAAGGTCCTGAAGACACCCCATGGGGCCACGTTCGCGTTCTCCCAACGTGCCGACCATATTTGGGAAGGCGTGTCTTCCGCGACGACGAGATCCCGCCCCATCATCAATACCCGTGATGAGCCCCACGCCGATGCCGAGTTCTTCCGCCGCCTGCACGTGATCGTCGGCGATTCCAACATGTCCGAGACCACCGCCCTGTTGAAGGTGGGAACGGTGGATCTGCTCCTGCGCATGATTGAGGCCGGAGTGATCATGCGGGACATGCGCATGGAGAACCCCATCCGGAGCATCCGTGAAATCTCCCACGATCTCAGCGGCAAGGCCTTGGTGCGCCTGGCCAACGGCAGGCAATTGACGGCCCTGGACATCCAGCGCGAATACCTTGCAAAGGTCAGTGCTTTTGTAGCATCGAACGGAGCCCACAATCCGCACGTACCCCTCATCCTGGATCTATGGGAACGGACGCTGGACGCCATCGATAGCGGCGATACCAGCGGAATAGACACGGAAGTGGACTGGGCGATCAAGAAGAAGCTGATGGATGGATACATGCGTCGCCATGGAATCGGCCTCGACTCCTCGCGGATCGCGCAATTGGATCTGACCTATCACGACATCTCGCGCAAGCGAGGGCTCTTCTTCCTGATCCAGTCCCGCGGCGCGGCGCGCCGCCTGGTTGCCGACACGGACATCAAGGATGCCGTGGATGCGCCGCCGCAGACCACCCGGGCAAAACTCCGCGGAGACTTCGTCCGGCGCGCACAGGAACTCGGCCGTGACTACACCGTGGACTGGGTCCATCTGAAGTTGAACGACCGCGCGCACCAGACGATTTTGTGCAAGGATCCCTTCCGCAGCGTCGACGAAAGAGTGGATGCCCTCCTGGACTCGATGAGCTGACTCCCAGCTTCACCGGCTACTCTGGAGGTTGGCCTTTTAACAGGCCTCTACGCGCATGGCCCGGCCATGCCCTCCTTTTGCCCCGACGAAAGTTCAATTTGTGCGACGTCTACTAGCAATTCTTATCCCCGGCCTCTTGCTGATCACCGCCTGCGGCGGAAGTCCGGCAACAACAGCGACCCCGGAGCCCACCAGTCAGTCCGCTGGCGAAGTAGCCAAGCTGGATTCCCTCAAGGTCTCCGACAATGGAGACAAGAAGGCGCCCGGCCTGGAATTCAACAAGCCGCTGGACGTAACGCAGCCGACCATCAAAATGGTCAGCGACGGCACCGGCGACAAGGTGAAAGCCGGACAGGTGGCCCAGATCACCTACATCGCCGTCGACGGCAAGGACGGCAAGACCCTCGAAGACACGTTCCCGACAGGCTCCCAGCCTGTCGAACTCAACGACCAGCTCAAGACCGGCAGCGCGGTGCTTTACAACGCGCTCGTCGGTGCGAAGGTGGGCGCTGACATCGCTTTCGCCGTCCCCGGAACTGCGGCGTCGGCTGAAGCAGCGGCATCGTCATCCCAGCTGGTGGTCTTCAAGATCACCGGCGTCAAGGACGCCGTCAAGCCCCTGGACAAGCCCGAGGGCGACACCGTCACTCCGCCCGCCGGCCTCCCGACGGTAAAGGTCGATGACAAGGGAATTCCGCAAATTTCCGTTGACGGCGCGAAGGCCCCGCAGGCCTTGGTTTCCCAGGACCTCATCAAGGGCAAGGGCGCAGTCGTCAAGGAAACGGACACCCTGACCGTCAACTATGTCGGCGTCACCTTGGCTGATGGCAAGAAGTTCGACTCCAGCTACGACAAGGGCCAGACTGCCAGCTTCGCGCTCAACGGCGTTATCAAGGGCTGGACGCAAGGCCTTGCGGGCAAGACGGTCGGCTCCCGTGTCCTCCTGGTTATCCCCAAGAGCCTCGCATATGGCGACGCCGCCGCAGCACAGGGCCAGCCCGCGGGCGACCTCGTCTTCGTCGTGGACATCCTGGGCGCCCAGTAGCCTTCCGTAAACTTCCATAACACCGTCCCTATCAAATTGAGGAGTACCCATGTCATTTGGTCAGCGTGATTACGACCGCACTAAGCCGGAGATCGACTTCCCGGAGGGCGACGTCCCGACGGAACTCGTTATCAAGGACATCGTCGTTGGTGACGGCGCCGAGGCCCAGGCCGGCGACACCGTCTCCACCCACTACGTTGGCGTTGCCTGGTCCACCGGCGAGGAATTCGACGCATCGTGGGGCCGTGGCGCACCGCTGGACTTCCGCGTGGGAGTCGGCCAGGTCATCCAGGGCTGGGACCAAGGACTCCTTGGCATGAAGGTCGGCGGTCGCCGTCGCCTTGAGATCCCCTCCGAGCTTGCCTACGGCTCCCGTGGCGCGGGCGGGGCCATCAAGCCCAACGAAGCCCTCATCTTCGTGGTGGACCTCGTGGCAGTCCGCTAGGTTTCACAGCATAGGAAGGCGCGCCTGCAGCCGGAGAAATCCGGCCGCAGACGCGCCTTCCGCCTTTGCCGGAGGAATTTAGTAACGTAGCAAGCGTGTCCGCATCACGTACCGAACGACTCCTGAACCTGCTGATCGCCCTTCTGAACACGAAATACGGGCTGTCCCGGGCTGTTCTCAGGCAGAAGGTCTATCACGACGCCGGCGACAGCGACGTCGCGTTCGGACGCATGTTTGAACGAGACAAGTCAGAGCTGAAGCGGTTTGGCTTCGACATCGAAACACTCCTTGACCACGGGTTCGGCTCGGACGACCCCGCGTCGACCCGCTACCGCATCGCCAAGGAATCCAATCGCCTGCCGTATGTGCACCTGACCCCGGCCGAGGGCACGGTCTTGCTCCTGGCTGCGCAGCTGTGGGAACGCGCGGCGCTCGGCTCGGCCGCTGCAAGCGCGCTACGGAAGCTGCAGGCTTCCGGCGACCTCGCCGCCGTCGAACTCCCCGCCGGCGTCCAGCCGCGCATCAAGCCCGCCGGCCAGGCTTTTGACGACATCATCGTGGCCATGAACGGCCAGCACCCCGTAAGTTTCGGCTACCGTGCCGCGAGCACCGGCAAAGACGAACGCCGCATGGTGGAGCCCTGGGGCCTCGGGAGCCGGTTCGGTCAGTGGTACTTGGTGGGCTTCGACCGGGGCCGGAACGCGAAACGCTTTTTCCGGCTGTCCCGGATGACGAGCGATGTCCATGTTGAGACCGGGTTTCATTGCGAGATACCCGCAGGGTTTGATACCCGCGCTGAACTGGACAGCCTCAATGAGCTTCCCCTGCAGGAGGCCCACCTCGACGTGGTCGAAGGCCGTTTGCTGGGTCTTCGCAAGCGCGCGGTGAGTGTCACCCGTGCCCCCGGCGCCAGCGGCCCCCAAGTGGGCAGGGACAGCCTCTCTGTGCCCTTCCGGGATAGTGAGCTGCTCGCCGAAGAACTTGCCTCCTACGGTCCCCACGTGCTCGTGGCCGGACCTCCCGAGCTGCGCGACGCCGTGATCCGCCGCCTAGAAGCTGCCGCTGCGTTCGCGTCGAGCCCCGCCGTCGAGGTCCGCTTCTCCGGCACGGGACCAGCGACGCGGACGCGCAAGCGGACTTCGGAAGACCAACTCAACCGCATGCTCCAACTGGTCCCCTTCCTTGTCCACAACCAGGGCCTGCCCATCCAGGAGGTGGCGGACCGTTTCGGGGTCACGCGTGAGGAACTCGTCGAGGACCTGAAGATCCTGATTTGCTCCGGCCGCCCCGAAGGCTATCCGGATGACTTGTTCGATATCGATTGGGAGAACGAGCACGTCTACATCCGCGAGCACCTGGAACTCAACCGGCCCATTGGCTTCAGCGTTGATGAGGCTTGCGCCCTGCTGACGGGCTTGGCGACCCTGGGCGGACTTCCCGCCCAGGCCGGAATGTCGGAGGATGAGCAAAGCGGAGCCCTGGAGTCCGTGACCCTGAAGCTCACCGGCGCCGCGGGGGAGGCAGGCCGCTTGGCGGCGGCCGTCGCCGGCCCGCCCGTGACCCCGGCCGACGCCGGGGCGTTCGACACCATCACCCGGGCGATCCAGTCGGGTCATCAACTGCGGCTTCGCTACCTCTCACGGCAACGCGATTCGGTTTCCGAACGTGACGTGGACCCTTTCCGGCTCTATTCCTTGGACAACACCTGGTACTTCGAGGCGTACTGCCACAGCAAAGCCGGACTGCGGAACTTCCGCCTCGACCGCATCGAGGAGATCGCGCCCAACGGCCGTCCGGTTTCCGAGAGCGCAGGCGCCGAGGAACGCGTCCCGGTGAAGCTGTACACGCCCAACGACGACGACGTCGTCGTGGTCCTCCAATTGACCCGGCAGGGCGTCGGGCTGGCGGACGACTATTACGCGGAGCGGACGGCTGTGCTCCCTGACGGCGGCTTGCTCGCCGAGGTCCGGTTCGGAAATGCGGACTGGTTGCCGATGTTCGTGGCGCAGCACGGCGGTGCGGCACGCATAGTGCAACCCGCAGGGTTAGCCGACGCCTCGGTAGCCTGGGTGGCTGCTGCACTTGCGCAGTACAAGAAATGAAGGCTGGTTAGACTACTCAAATGCCTTGGTGGTCCTGGATCCTTTTGTGGCTCGCGCTGATTGCGGTGTCGCTGCTCTGCTATGTCCTGCTGGGCATCCGGCTTTTCCGGAAGTTCATGGCCACAGTCCATGAACTGAGCGCGGCGGGGGACCGGCTGGGTCATCGCACGCACCTTCGCGAACATGCTGACGACGACGGCGAGGCGTCGCCGAAAGTGTTTGGCGCGGCCGTTTTTGCCTCACCGGAACAGATACGTCATGATTACGTGACGGCCAAGGCCTCCCGCCAGGAAGTGCGTCGCCAAAAGCGCGTTAAGCGCAAAGCAGAACGGGGCCAACCCCAGTCTCTGCACGACATCGAATTCAGTTAGACGTAGGATGTATTCCAACGAAAGGACTTCCCGTGGGACGACTATTTGATGGCCCTTGGCCAATTGTCATTATCATCATCGTGGCCCTGCTGCTGTTCGCGGCACCCAAGCTGCCCGCCATGGCCCGTAGCCTCGGCCAGTCGATGCGCATCA
The DNA here is from genome assembly GCF_030209755.1 of Arthrobacter sp. efr-133-TYG-118. Classification (GTDB taxonomy): domain Bacteria; phylum Actinomycetota; class Actinomycetes; order Actinomycetales; family Micrococcaceae; genus Arthrobacter. Next base: position 34,965 of record NZ_JARVRH010000010.1, read on the forward strand.
TCAGATCCGAAGTCAAGGAAATGAAGAACGACGGAAAGCCGGCGGCCAAGGACGACTCGGACCCCGTTGAAGGCAAAGTGGTCAACCACCCCGAAGCCAACAAGAGCGGCAACGACACTGACGTTCCGCCTGCAACCCGTAGCTAAGCAGTAGTGGCAACGAAGACGGGCCGCAAAGCCAACCCCGAAGGGCGGATGGCGCTCCTAGACCACCTGAAGGAGCTCAAGAATCGGCTGATCAAGTCTGCCATCGGCGTTCTCGTAGGCGCCGTGGCAGGGTGGTTCCTCTATGAGCCGGTGGTCAACAGCCTGTCGGATCCGTTGATCAAGATCGCCCAGGAGACCAAACGGACCGCGGTCCTGAACTTCGCGAGCGTGGGGGATCCGTTCGACTTCAAGCTCCGTATTGCCATCCAGATCGGCTTGGTCCTCTCCAGCCCCATCTGGATCTATCAGGTCTGGGCGTTCATCACTCCGGGCCTGACCAAGAAGGAGCGCCGCTACACGCTCGGGTACATGGCCGCGGCGGTGCCGTTGTTCCTGGTTGGCGTGTATGTTGCATGGACGGTCATCCCGAACGTCGTGCGCGCGCTCCTGCAGTTCACGCCGCAAAACGGTGCCAACAACATCGACGCATCCCAGTACTTGACGTTTGCCACGCACATGCTTCTTTTCCTTGGCATCGCCTTCCTGGTGCCGGTGGTGTTGGTGGGCGTCAACATGGCAGGCGTCTTGAGCGGCAGGACCATCCTCAAGGCCTGGCGCATCACGGTCTTCCTCGTGTTTGTCCTTGCGGCGGTGGCCGCGCCCGGTGCGGACGCGCTGTCAATGTTCATGCTCGCCGGTCCCCTTTTGGTGCTGTTCTTCGCCGCGATCGGACTCTGCATGTTGAACGACAAACGGCGCGCGCGCCGGCAGTCGAAGATTACCGCCGAGACGGAAGCCACGGCAGACGTCGCCACACCTGCCTCCGATCTGGAGAATCTGTAGTCTCACGGCCACTAGGCTTGAAGCATGTCCTCCAATTCAGGGGCCCTTTCGCCCTCAGAAGCCTTTCAAGCCGCAGCGCAACGGAGTGCTGAGTCGAAAACCTATCTTGGCACCTTCGCCCGGACACTGGAGTTCGAGCTTGACGATTTCCAGCGGGACGCGTGCCATTCGCTCCAGGAGGGCAAGGGAGTGCTCGTGGCGGCGCCCACGGGCGCCGGGAAGACAATCGTTGGCGAGTTCGCCATCTATCTGGCGCTCGAACGCGGGCTCAAGGCGTTTTATACAACGCCGATCAAGGCACTAAGCAACCAGAAGTTCTCCGAGCTCTCGGCGAAGTACGGTGCCTCAAGCGTGGGACTGCTGACCGGTGACACCACCATCAACGGCGAGGCCCCGATTGTGGTGATGACCACTGAGGTCCTGAGGAACATGCTGTACGCGGACTCGGACACCCTGGGGGACCTTGGCTACGTCGTGATGGACGAGGTGCACTACTTGGCAGACCGCTTCCGCGGCGCCGTCTGGGAAGAGGTGATCATCCACCTGCCCAGCGAGGTGCAAGTGGTTTCCCTCAGCGCCACGGTGTCCAATGCGGAAGAGTTTGGCGCGTGGTTGGACACTGTGCGCGGACACACTGACGTGATTGTCTCCGAACACCGTCCCGTCCCCTTGTGGCAGCACGTCATGGTGGGGCGTGAGATCGTCGATCTGTTCGCCGGGGATACCGCGTTTGACGAGATCGCCCCAGGGGCACCAGACGGCGAAGCGCCCGCGCCGGAGGCAATACGGGAGCCGGAGCGCAATCCCCTGCAGAGGGAATTCGAGGTCAACCCGGAGCTACTGTCGATGGCCCGGGCGGAAAGCCAGATGAACTTCCGTGGCCGCTTTGGCCATGGCGGACGCAGCCGCCGCCGGCAGGACCGTCAGCGTGACAACACTGCCGGGGAGCAGCGCAGCCCGGTGCGCAAGGCCAGCCGGCCCCAGATCATTGCGAGCCTGGACCGCCAAGGACTGCTACCGGCCATTACGTTCATCTTTTCCCGTGCCGGCTGCGACGGGGCTGTCGCGCAGTGTGCCGCCGCCGGGCTGTGGCTCACGACGGAGCGCGAACAACAGATCATCGCGTCCCGGGTGGATGAGGCGAGCCGCGAGATTCCAGCCGACGACCTCGATGTCCTGGGTTTTTGGAGTTGGCGTGACGGCCTGCTCCGCGGGCTCGCGGCGCACCACGCCGGTTTGCTGCCGACCTTCAAGGAAGTCGTGGAGACGCTCTTCGCCGATGGCCTTGTGAAAGCCGTTTTTGCCACGGAGACCCTCGCCCTGGGCGTCAATATGCCGGCCCGCTGCGTTGTCCTGGAGAAGCTCGACAAGTTCAATGGCGAAGCGCACGTCAACATCACCGCGGGGGAGTACACCCAGTTGACCGGCCGTGCGGGAAGGCGAGGAATCGACGTCGAAGGCCACGCCGTGGTCCTCTGGCAACCGGGTACCGACCCTGCCGCCGTCGCCGGCCTCGCTTCGCGCCGCACCTACCCGCTCAACTCGAGCTTCCGCCCTACCTACAACATGAGCATCAACCTGATTGCGCAGTTCGGCCGGCCCAGGGCACGCCAAATCCTCGAATCCTCCTTCGCCCAATTTCAGGCTGACCGTTCCGTGGTCGGGCTGGCCCGGCAGGTTCGAAGCCGCGAAGAGTCGCTGGCCGGCTATGCGGAATCCATGAAGTGCCACCTGGGCGACTTCACCGAGTACGCAAAACTCCGGCGGGACCTCGGCGAGGCCGAGCAATTTGCCTCAAGGAGCACTTCGCGGGCCCGCAAATCATTGACCGTGGACTCGCTGGCCCGGCTCATGCCCGGCGACATAGTCAAGGTTCCGGGCGGACGCACGCCGGGTTACGCCGTCGTGCTCAACGCCGATCCCAACTCGCGGGAACCGCGCCCCGCGGTCCTCACGGAAGACAACCAGCTGCACAGGATCGGTGCCCACGAAGTCGAAGGTCCGGTCGCTCCCGTGTCCTGGATCCGGATTCCGAAGTCGTTCAACGCGAAGCTGCCCAAATCCCGTCGTGACCTGGCCTCTGCCATGCGGAATGCCGTGCGCGAGGGACGTCCGCCGGCCCGCGGCACGAACCGGAGCGAGGACTTTGGCCGGGCCCGCTACATGCCGGACCAGGAAAAGAAGATCGCAGACCTTCGCCGCGCACTGCGCGCCCATCCCTGCCACGGCTGCAGCGAACGCGAGGACCATGCCCGCTGGGCTGAGCGCTGGTGGAAATTACGCCATGAGACTGACGGGCTCGTCCGGCAGATCCAGGGCCGTACCAATACGATCGCGAAGACATTTGACCGCGTGTGCGATGTCCTCGCTGCCTACGGTTACCTCCAGACGTCCGACGCCGGCCATGTCACCATCAGCGCGGACGGCCAGCGCCTGCGCCGTATCTATGGCGAAAAAGACCTGCTGATCTCCCAATCCATACGCCAAGGGGCCATCAAGGACCTCGATGCCGCCGAGCTGGCTGCGCTGGCCAGCACGATGGTCTACCAAGCCAAACGGGACGATCGCGGCCTGCGACCCAAAATGCCGTCCGTAGCCCTCGAAACATCCGTGGACATCGTGGTGCGTGAGTGGTCTGCGCTGGAGGACGTCGAGGACAAAAACAGGCTGCCGTTGACCGCCGAGCCAGAGCTGGGACTTGTTTGGCCCATCTTCAAATGGGCGAAGGGCCGCCATTTGCAAGAGGTTCTCAGCGGCACCGACCTTGCCGCAGGCGACTTCGTGCGCTGGGCGAAGCAGGTCATCGACCTCCTGGACCAGATGGCAAAGATTCCAGGGCTTGAACGGCGCCAAACCAAGATGTGCCGCGAAGCGATCGATCTGGTCCGCCGCGGCGTCGTCGCGTACTCCAACGTCTCCTGACACACCACAGATTCCCAGCAAGGAGCATATCCATGACTCATCCAAGCGTGCCTGCCGATACCCGGCCCCGCAAGGTCACGATGTACCGGAACGGCTCCGTTTACACAGCCGCTGATCCCTTTGCGACGGCAATGCTGGTTGACGGAGACACTGTTGCCTGGGTTGGTTCGGAGCAGGCAGCCACGTCGATTGCCGATTCTTCGATGGAAATCATCGATCTCCGGGGAGCCTTGCTCGCGCCCGGTTTCGTGGACTCCCACATGCACCTCACGGAGACCGGAATTGCTTCCGATTCCGTCCAGCTCGCCGGGGTCCGCTCGGCACGGGAGCTGCTCGACGCCGTCGCCCTGGCCTCCAGGGCTCTTGGCACCACCGGTGCCGTGCTTGGCCACGGTTGGGATGACTCGCTATGGCACGAAAAGACGCTGCCCGCGCCGCAGGAGCTCGACCGGGCCGCGGGCGGGCGCAAGGTGTACCTGGCGCGCGTGGACGCGCACTCTGCCCTCGCTTCATCCTCTTTGGCATCCGCCGCGGGCCTGAACGGCCTGGACGGGTACGACGGTTCCGCCCGCGTCCTGAGGGCTGCCCACACCGCGGCGCGGCTGGTCGCCAGGCAGTTCCCCGACACCGAACGCCGCCGATACCAGGAACTGGCCCTCCGCGAGGCTGCGGCCAACGGTTATGTCGCCCTGGCCGAAATGGCGGCTCCGCACATTTGCAGCGTCGACGACCTTCGGATGTCTGCGTCGTGGAACTCCGCATCGTGGAACGACGGCAGCGCGGGCGTCCCCGGGATCCTTCCCTATTGGGGCGAACTAGCGACATCGGCCGAGCATGCCGCGGCCATCCTGGAAGGCTTGGGCGTTTCCGTTCTTGGCCTGGCCGGTGATTTGAACATCGATGGTTCCATCGGTTCGCGAACGGCTGCCCTCAGCGAAGACTACGCAGACGCGCCGGGCCATCGCGGAAGCCTCTATGTCTCCGTGGACGAAGCCGCCACCCACATTGCGGCCTGTTCAGTGCTCGGTATCCAGGCAGGCTTCCACGTCATTGGCGACGCGGGACTGAAGACGGTGCTGGATGCTTTGGACCTTGCCGCGTCGGAAGTGGGGGAGCAACGGGTCCGTGCCGCCGCGCACCGCCTCGAGCATGTGGAAATGGCGGATGCCGGCGATCTCGCCCGGCTTGCGAAGTATTCGATTACAGTGAGCGCACAGCCCGCCTTCGATGCCACCTGGGGCGGGGCGGGAAAACTGTACGAGCAGCGCCTGGGGGCGCGAAGCTTGGCCATGAACCCCTTCGCTTCCTACTACTCCACCGGCGTGCCTGTCTGCTTTGGAAGCGATAGCCCGGTCACCCCGTTGCGCCCATGGTCCAGTGTCAGGGCATGCTTGGAACACAGCAATCCGGATCAACGCATCTCGGCGCGGGCGGCGTTCCTCGGACACACCCGGGCTGGTTGGCGGGCCGGCAAAGAGCGCAATCCGCTCATGGGGCAATTGGTTCCCGGGGCCCCTGCAAGTTTCGCAGTGTGGGAAGTCGAAGAGCTGATGGTGCAGGTGGCCGATGACCGCGTCCAGTCCTGGTCTACCGATCCGCGCGCGCGAACGCCGCTCCTCCCCGCGCTGGACAGCGGTAGCGATCCCGCTTGCCTGCAGACCGTGAGCGAAGGCCAGGAGATCTTCGCGAGTGAAACTTTGCGGTCATAGTTGCAGATAGCTTTGCCGGTTCTGAGGGCCCCTGACCTGCGTGTATAGATAAAGCCCCAGCTCAGACGGCGCTTGACAGGATTTGTGAAGTCCGTAGCATTTAGGGTCAACAGGCTTCCACAGGGAACACCTGGTTGTCTGGCCGCGGTGGGGTCCGCTGCCAAAAACAGTTATCGGACCCGTTTTCCAAAACCGTGGCACTCGTAGTGGGCAGGTCCACTGTGCCGCAGAAAACGGTTCGGCCTCGAGTTCAACACGCGGGCCGGCACTGGACCTGGGCTAGTGGACCTGCCCGCGGCCAAGCACGACCCATGTGGCGGACGCCACAGGTGGCCGCAGGTACGTCAAGTTGTCGTCCTATAATGGAGAGTTGCGCCTGAATGCCAGCCACGCTGCTGCTCCGGCCCACTGACCGCTCCATCAAGGAAAGGCCTCTTCTTGCGTGTCCTGACGATCATCCCCACGTACAACGAGTTGGAATCGCTACCCAAGACCCTCGGACGGCTGCGCGCGGCTGTGCCCGCCTCCGACGTCCTGGTCGTCGACGACAACAGCCCTGACGGCACGGGACAGCTCGCCGACAGCATCGCCGCCGAGGACAGCCAGGTCCATGTGCTGCACCGCAAGGGCAAGGAAGGCCTCGGCGCGGCGTATATTGCCGGATTCAAGTGGGGCATGGCCGCCGGCTACGACGTCCTCGTTGAGATGGACGCCGATGGTTCGCACCAGCCCGAGCAATTGCCGTTGCTTCTGGAGGCGATCAACGACGGCGCCGACCTCGCCATGGGCTCACGCTGGGTTCCAGGTGGCGGCACGGTGAACTGGCCTCTCTACCGCCAGGCGATTTCACGCACGGGCAGCACCTATGCCCGGCTCATGCTTGGGTTGAAGATCAAAGACATCACCGGAGGCTACCGCGCGTTCCGTCGCAGCACCCTTGAGGCGCTCAAGCTTGACCAGGTCGAATCGGTTGGCTATGGCTTCCAAGTGGACCTGGCGTGGCGGGTCGCCAAGCTTGGCCTGAAGATCGTTGAACGCCCCATCACCTTCGTGGAGCGCGAGCTCGGGGCCTCCAAGATGAGCGGCAACATTGTTGTTGAGGCCATGATCAACGTCACCAAGTGGGGGCTCGCTTCCCGTTGGGCCGCGTTGACCGGGAAGAAGGCTCCGGCCTCGAAGTAAGCCAAACAGACAAAGGCCGGGTCCGCGCTCTGGGAAGAGAGACCCGGCCATTTCTGCGGTCCGGCGCTACTTGACGCCGCTATTTCGACCAGTTCGGCCATCTTTGGACGTCAGTGCTTTGTAGCCGCGCCTGCGAACTATAGAGGTTCGGCCCAGCCAGTTCCGGACCCGGCCCGGCTCCGCTTCGGCAGGGTCCGGCGCGGAGATTCCCGGTGCTGGTCCGGATGCCGCCGGCCGGCTCGGACACAGGTCCGTGATCAGTCCCATTCCCGCACATGCCCGCACTTCGCGGATTCCCACCACTGCAGCGCGTTTGGTCTCAAAATCTTTCGAGACCGCCATGACAGTCCCGTCCGCTGCCTTCAGCCGGAACCGGTACCGTTCGCGGGCATCGACAAACAGTTCAAACTTGCCCGCCATTCGCTGACCTCCCCAATAGATACATATGGTCCTCAATCGACCGTACCCGGCAGCCACCAAAAAGCAAAGCACCCTTACTGTTTTAAGTCATGTCCGCGGGGATGCCGATGCAGGCATGTGGTTGCCGGATGAGGTGCTGACGTGTAGTTTTGGCGATGCAAAGCAACCTTAGTAATACCCGCACCGCCGGGTCCGCGGTTCAGCAGGAGGTACAGCAGTGGGTATCGGATCATCCATCTTCCTTATCGCCATTGGCGCCATTCTGGCCTTCGCCGTCCCCGGGGATGTCGTGTCATTCATTGACCTGCATATGGTGGGCTACATCCTCATGGTCGTCGGCGTGATCGGCTTGATCGTTTCCCTCTTCGTGTTCGGCCCTCGCCGGACCCGTCGAATCAGCGAAAGCCGCGCCACAGTAGACCCCGCCACGGGGGAACGCATCGTGACCAGGGACACCCGCGACAGCGGGCTCTAACAACTACAGACAGGCTCAACCCGGACGGCAACCAAACGCGTCGTTGCCGTCCGGCCCGACCGTGGGGGACCCTTGAGGCATGACCAAATACCTCATTTCCTTCCCGAGCGCAGCCCTGGTGCTCACCGACGAGGAGTTCCCGGTTGTCTCCGCCGATGCCCACGCTGTGATCGAGGAGGCGAAGGCCGCAGGCGTCTACGTCTTCGGCGGTGGGATCGAAGAGGAAGTCGATCCCGTACTGGTTTCCGCCGACGGCTCGGTGAGCACCGATATCTATCCCGGCTCCGAACTCAAGGGCGGGTTCACCGTGCTGGAGCTTCCGACGCGCGGGGAGGCGGTCGAGTGGGCGAGGAAGATCGCGGTGGCCTGCCGTTGCCCGCAGGAGCTCCGCGAGTTCATGTACGACCCGCAAAGCTAGCGTTCGTCAGCCCAGGCCCAGGTTCCTAACCGCCATTTCCCTTGCCGTTGCCCTTGTGGCGCCCGGGGGCCGGTACCACAGGAACCGGCCCAACCGGCGTCGATGTCTCAATGCTCGGTGAGGGTGTTGGGGTTGACGTAGGGGCGCCGGGCGTGGGCGTTGCCGCGACGGACGGCTCCGGGGCGGCGGGAGCGGGCGGCTGGAAGGCGCTCACACCACCGACCACCAGGGCGCAGGTAAGAAGTGCGCCGCCGACAGCCCACGCCGATCTGCGCGCGCGGCTTAGCGGTTTCCCCCGCCATTGGCGCCTGCTTCGTACGGGCGGCACGACGACGGTACTCTCGCCTCCGCTTTCGCCCGACGTTGCCACAGGCTGAACGCGCGTCTGGATATTTGCTTTGGCCGTGCGGGGCGGGCGGTCGGGCATACGGGGAAGGGTCTGTGTGGCTCCGTTGGCGCCAACGGGCATCGCCGCAGGGACGCCGGAACTGAGGGCACCCCGGAGTGCCTGCTCAACGTCTCGCGCGCCGGGCCGTGCGGAAGGCTGAGTCGATGTCATCGCGGTGAGCAGGTCAACCCAGCGCGAACCGAGGGCCTCCGGTACACGGGGTGGGCGGTGCAGCCTCGCAACGGCCGACTCGACGCTCGTCCCCGGATATTCGAGCTTTCCGGTGAGGCATTCGAGGAGCAGAAGTCCGAGGGAGTAGATATCGCTTGCCGGTCCGAGGGTGGAGCCGGTGGCCTGTTCCGGGCTCAGGTATGCCGCGGTTCCCACCATGGTGCCCGTTGCTGTCAGGCGTGTTCCCTCGATGATGCGGGCGATTCCGAAGTCGGTGAGCTTGGGCCGGATGGGGGATCCTGCGGGACCATCAGCCAGGAGGACATTGGCGGGTTTGATATCGCGGTGGATGATCCCACGCCCATGGACGTATTCCAGGGCCGAAGCCAGATCCGCCCCGATATGGGCCACGTCCTGGTTCGCCAGCGCTCGGCTCCGCAATCTGGCATGCAGGTCCGGACCATGAATCAGTTCCATCGTGAGGAATGTCCGGGCATGCTCCGGGTCCCGATGGTCGGTACCCGCGTCGAAGAGAGTGACGAGGGACGGATGGTTGAATGTCGCCAGGAGCCGCATCTCGTTTTCATGCCGGGCAAGCTCGTCCGGCCCTCCCATCAGGGGAGCAAAGAGCTTCAGCGCCACATGGCGGCCGAGCCTCTCATCCTGCGCCCGGTACACTGACGCTGTCGCGCCGCGCCCGATCAGGGTTCCCAGCCTGTACCGACCTGCTACAAGGGCATCGCTGTCTCCAGTGACGGGGCCATCCGGCACGCTCACACCTCGCTTTCCTCGAACCGACGGAGCCCATATAGTCTAGGCCCCTTGCCTGGCCATGGACATTCGTCGCCTCTGGTCTGATGTCCCGCTACTTGCTTGTCCCGCTCCGCTCGTCCCTCCTCTCCGCATGGCGGGCCAGCTCAAGGGTTTTCGAAATGACGGCCACGCGCTGCTCCACGGTTGCGTGCGGAGGGGCGGCAACCTTGATTCCCCGAAAATTCCTGCCGCTCGCCGGACCTGCCGCGCGCAAGCATTCCCCCATGCGGTCCACCGTCAGGAGGGACGACGCCTCAAGGACATCCAGGCCCGCGACGGATTCGACGTACGGACCGGCGTGCCTCTCGGTACGGGGTGCAGGAGGAACATGTACATCAGACCAGGCCGGACCGTACCGGGTATCAACCCCTGCGCAGCCTGACAGCACCAACCCTCCGAGGAGGTCACCCCCGCGCAGGAAGTTGATGTGCTCCAGAGCGGCGTCCGGTCTGCGTTGCTCAATGACTGAACGGCCCCAGTTGACGGCAATGCCCATGGACCGGCCACTTGACTCGTTCACGCGGTGCATTGTTTCCGCTTCAACCTCGAGAGGGAGAAATCCCTTGGAGGGGGCCTGGCCGGGGACAAATGCATCACAGTGCTCAAGCACAATCTGCGCTCCGTTCCACTGCCAGTCGGATATTTCCTTCAGCGAGTCGGCCAAGGCGGCCGCAGAAGCCCGTTGTCCGTCTGCCCAAGGCGCCGAATGGATCTCGACGGCAACAACCGCGGCTCGACCAAGGCTCTCGTTGAGCCTTCCGGCGGCATTCAGCGCCTCTCGAATGAAGTCGAATGCCGCCTGGCGCCCGGCACTGGATCTTGAGGCCAGGCCGAAGCCGGGGTCTGAGCCAAGGCGGGCCATGGTCCCCGGAATGGTTGTCACGATGAACTCTGCTTGCCCGGGCAACTGCCGCAAGAACCAGGATTCGTCGTCCTTGTGCAGTTTCCCCGCGAAGGGGACTTCGAGGCCGGCAACGCCGTCCAGTTCCAGGACAGATTTGAGAAACCTGCCTTCAGCCGACGGATCCCATCCGCTCAAACTGGGTGCCGCCGCATAGGCCCCTACAAAGAATGTGCTCATCGGCTGACCGGTTCATGGTTGCCAAGGAGTGGCAGTTCATCGCGCCGGGGGAGCCCCTCCCAGTCGCCGGGTACGAGGCAAACAAAAGCGCCCGTGCTGACGGCTGTCTGAAGACGCTCCTCCGTGCCCATGCCCTCTACGAATTCGGCCAGGTAGCCGGAGACGAAAGCGTCGCCGGCGCCCACGGTATCGAGGGCTTCGATGACGAGTGCGTCCTGTCTGAAAACCTGGCCGTCGACGAATGCCAAGGCGCCGTCTGCGCCCAACTTGATAACCACCTGGCTGGGCCCCATGGCGGCGATGCGTCTGGCGGCCTCTTCGGCGTCGCAGACTGTCCCGACCGCGAGTTCGGCCTCTTCGAGGCCGGCGAACACGATGTCGACGTCCGGGATAATCTCGCGGTAGGCACTTCCGGCGGTTTCGGCGTTCCAGAGCTTGCTGCGGTAATTCAGGTCGAAGGAAACAGGAACACCGGATGCTTTGGCCGCAGCGATGGCAAAGCGAAAAGTGGACGCTGCCTGGGGAGAAAGCGCCGGGGTAATGCCGCTGACATGGAGCAACGCCGCCCCCGCAATCAGTTCATCGTCGACGTCGTCGGGGACAATCCGTGAGCCCGCACTGCCGGAGCGGTAATACGCAACTTTCTGGGCTGAGGGGGTCCGACGTTCCTTGATCATCAGGCCCGTGGGCGCGTCGTCGTCGACTATGGCGCGCACATCCACGCCCTCGGCGCGGATCTCCCGTTCTACAAGCTGGCCGAGGGAATCCGCCCCGATGCGGCCGCACCAGACGGCTTGGACACCCAAACGTTGCAGGCCGATGGCAACATTGGACTCAGACCCTCCGATACCGAGGCTCAAGGTGGACGCATGGGCCAGCGGGCCGGCCTTGTCCGACGCCATGAGCGCCATGGTTTCGCCGAGGGTGACGACATAAGGTTTGGTGGTCATCTCTTCTCGCCACCTGCCTCGTCGACGAGCGCGCGGACCCGCCGGGCCCGTGCGGTCAGTTCAGTCAAGCTCCCGCCTTCGAACGCGTCGCCGAGGAGCGGTCCTCCGAGGCTGACAGCCAATGCCCCTGCGCGAATCCATGCAGGTACGTCATCGATTTCGACGCCGCCGGAAGGGACCACTTGGATGTCGGGGAAGGGGCCGCGCAGTTGGGACACGTAGCCGGGGCCGACTGTGGAAGCGGGGAAGACTTTGACGGCGGTGGCGCCCAGCTTCCAACCGGTGTGGAGCTCGGTGGGGGTGAGCCCACCGGGAAAGACGGGCACGCCGCGTTGAGTGCAGGCGGTGATGACGTCCGGTTCGGTGATGGGCGTAACGATGTACGCGGCACCCAGGTCGAGTGCCGTTTCGGCCTCGCCAAGAGTGGTCACGGTGCCGACGCCGATTTCCACAGACCCGCCGAACCGCTCCTTTAGCAGGGGAAGTTCCTCGAATACCCCCGGCGTGCTCAGCGTCAGCTCGATACTGAGCACCCCGCCTTCCCGGAGGGCTTCGATCACAGGGCCGTAGTCCTTGGCGTGTCTGGCGCGCAGCACTGCAACGACCTTGGAGTCGCGGAGGATCGCGGACGGGGCCGGACGGGAGGCAGTGCCCGGGTTCTCGAGGCGGAGCATTGGATGTCCTTCGTATCTTGGTTGGCTGGCGGGCGTTCCCGACGGCGGCACGCGCCGCCGTCGGGAGACCTTCGGGTGCTATTGGACGTGCTGCGCTTCGGAGGTCACCGGAACAACCCTGCTTTTGCCCTGCGCGGCGTCCTCAGGATCCGTGAGGTCGCGGTTCAGGGTCTCCGGGGTCATCCGCGTGGCGATGAAGCTGATGAGCATGGTCACCGACATGTAGATCGCCACGGGAATCCAGGAGTTGCTGAACATGCCCAGCAGGGCAGCGCAGATCATCGGAGCGATGCCTCCGCCGATGATGGACGAGAATTCGCGGCCCAAGGTGACGCCTGCATAGCGGTAACGGCTGCCGAAGATCTCAGGGAAGTAGCTCATGTGCACGCCCACCACGCCTTGGCAGGCCAGCATGAAACCGATGATCATCACCAGCACGATGGCTACCGGGGAGCCGGTGGTCAGCAGCAGGAACGCGGGGGCAGGGAAGAGGATGAGTGCCCCGGTGATGAGTGAGACGACGCGCCGGCGCCCGATCTTGTCGGAAAGGATTCCGAAGGACACAGCCGCGACGCCGCCGCAGAGCGAACCGATGAGGAGTACTGGAGGAATGAACTTAGGGTCCGTTCCGATCACACTGATGAGGTAGGAGGCCATGAACACCTGGATGGTGTAGGACTGGGTGCTGACGCCGAAGTTCATCAGGATGACGCGCAGGACGTTGGCCTTGCCGTACTTGGCAACTTCCCGCAGGGGTGCCGGGGGTTCCGTGCGGGCCTGCTTGATCTCTTCGAAGACCGGTGATTCGTCCAGCTTGCGCCGGATGACCAGCGCGGCGATGGTGACGAAGATACTGGAGAGGAAGACGAGCCTCCAACCCCACGTGAGCATGTCGTTGGGTGCCAAGGACTGCGCCGCGATCCACACGAGTGCTCCGAGTGCCGTTCCGGCGGCGGCGCCGACCATGATGAGGGACGCCAGCTTGCCTCGGGTTCCAGGCGCGGCGGATTCGGTGAGCAGCGTTGCGCCGCCCGATTGTTCAGCACCGGCGCCGAAGCCCTGCGCTGCGCGGCAGACACAGAGCAGGATCGGGGCAAAGAGTCCGATCTGGCCAAAGGTCGGCAGGAGCCCGATCGCCAGCGTCGCCCCGCCCATGAGAAGCAGAGTGACTACCAGGACCCACTTGCGGCCGAGGCGGTCACCGAAGTGGGAGAAGAAAATCCCGCCGAGCGGACGGAACAGGAATCCGACGGCGAAGGTGCTGAAACTGGCCAGCAGCGCCGCCGCGGGGGAAATGTTGGGGAAGAAGAGCTTGCTGAACACGAGTGCGGACGCAGTGCCGTAGATGACAAAGTCGTAGAGCTCAAGGGTGGTGCCGATGAGTCCGGCGACGGCGGCCTTCCGGACCTTGCTTTGGTCCACCGGCGTGGGCGGGAGGTTTGCTGCTGTGGTCATTTCCATACTCCTTTGAATGGATGTCCGCTGGCCCGTACTTGGGCCGAGTCAGTAGGTGATGAGGACTTTGAGGTTGGTGGGGTCTGTCACCGGGGCCGTGAGTGCGGCCGCGGCGTTGGCGAGTGGATATGTTGCGGTGATGATTGACCGGAGGTCCACTACGCCTGAGGAGGCGAGCTGAATCGCCGTCGGGAACGCGTTGGCGTACCGGAATGCGGTCACCAGATCGATTTCATAACGTTGGAGGAATCCGAGCGGGATCCCGTCGACGGAGGGGCGGGCCTGGCCCACCACGGTGGCCCGGGCGGCCGGGGCAAGGGCATAGATGCCGTCGGCCAGTGCACGGGTATTGCCGGAGCACTCGATCAGGCGATCCAGGTCCTTCAACTCCAAGGCCGTCACTGCGGTGTTGATGGTCCGGGAGGCGCCGAACCGGGCGGCAACAGCCAGGCGGTCGTCGTTGACGTCGGTCACGACGATCTCCGACGCGCCACGGGAGGCCGCCACTTGCGCCACGAGCAGTCCGATCGGCCCCGCGCCCGTGATCAGCACCCGGTGGCCGGCCTTTACCTGTGCCCGTTCAACGGCCCAGACGGCGACGGCAAGCGGCTCGATCGCTGCCCCCACCTCGGCGGGGACGCTTTCCGGCAGAACGTGAAGGGCGGCTTCGGGCACCACTACGTGGCGGGCAAACAGCCCGTCGGTAGGCGGAGAACCGAAGCACGTCCCCGTCGGGCAGAGGTTGTAGCGTCCGGAGAGGCACGTGGGGCAGTTCCCGCACGGCAGCGCCGGTTCAATCACGACGGCGGTGCCCACGGCAATTCTGGCTGCCTCACCGCCCGCGACGACGACGCCCGCACCTTCATGGCCGAGAACCGTGGGCTGGCGAAGGACGTTGGTGCCATTGCGGCCGTCGGCGAAGTAGTGCATGTCGGAGCCGCAGATGCCGCCTGAGCGCATCTCGACCAGGACATCGTTCGGTCCGAGGGGCTTCAGCGATTTCTGTTCGATACGGAGATCTCCTGCGCCGTGCAGGACGGCCGCTTCCGTGCTCAGCGGGAGGGAGGATCCGTCGGCGCGGCGGACTGCTTGGGTGGTCATCGGATGCTCCGGGTCTGTGCGGGAAGTAGTGAGGGTGACTCGGCTGCCGCGTTTGCGGCGGCGAGGGGGCCTTGCCGATGGATGATGTCGATCAGTTCACCGGTGCGGCCGATGAAGTCTCCACGCGTCGCAAGCTCGTCTCCTAGGAGACGGTGTTCGCCGAGTACCTTGGCGGCGAGGTCCTGTCCGGAGGAGGATCCCGCTGCGAGCTCCTGGAGTGTCTTCCGGGCGGGGTCTTGCATCTCGTTGGCGTGGTTGCCGGGGTCGAATCCCCGAAGAGGTGCGATGCACGACAAGTACGCGGCGACGGTGAGTGCGAGGTAGTGGGGCATCGCACCTGTGTCGAGCATTTCCAAGGCTGGAATCGGGATCCGCTGGCGGAGCTTGACGGAACCATCGCTGCCCACCTGGCTGGTCCGGTGCCCCAATGCCGAGTTACGCCAACGCGAGAAGAGTTGCTCCTCGTAGGCCTCGACGTCGACTGCTGCGGGCACCGTCACGCTCGGCAGGTATTCATCACGGAGTACATGGCGGGCGGCGGCTTCGATGTAGTCGATGCCCGTGGCGTCCGGAATGGTGGCTGCACCGGACAGGGCTCCGAGGTAGGCGATCAGCGAATGGGTGCCGTTGAGGAGGCGGACCTTGAGCTGCTCGTACGCCGCGACGTCGTCCGTAAAGATGGCTCCCGCAGCCTCCCATGCCGGGCGGCCAGCGATGAAGTTGTCCTCCAGGATCCACATTGTGAAGGGCTCGGCAGGTACGGGGATCTGGTCGGCGTAACCGAGTTGCTCGGCGACAAGGCTACGGTAGTGGTCTGTCGTGGCGGGCACGATCCGGTCCACCATGGACGACGGGAAGGTGACGTTGGCACCGATCCAATGCAACGTCTCGGCGGCTTCAGCTGTCGGCAACAGTGAGGCGAATTCGCGGACCAGGCGCTGGGTGTGGTGCCCGTTGTCTGCGAGGTTGTCGCAACTGAGGACCGTCACTGCTTTGCCGTGGGTCCGTGCCCGCTGCTGGAGTCCGCGGACGATCTGCCCGATCGGCGTGCGGGGGGCCGAGCCGGTGGCGAGATCGTGCTGAACGTCGGGATCGGCAACGTTCAGGGAGCCTGTTGCCGGGCTGTAGGTGTAGCCGTTTTCCGTAACCGTGAGGGACACGATGCGCGTGCTCTCGTCGCCAATGGCGGCCACAACCCGCTGCGGGTCGTGTGCTGCAACGAAGGCGTCCGTATGCACGCGCGGCGTCGAGAACTTCGATCCGTCGGGCGAGATCTCGACGACGGTGTACAGCATGTCTTGTGCGTGCATGGCATCGGTGATGGCGCTTGAGCGGCTCGAGATTCCGATGATTCCCCAGTCTCCGCCGTGCGCCGCGACGGCTGCATCCGTGTAGACGGCCTGGTGTGCGCGGTGGAAGTTGCCGAAGCCGAGGTGCACGATGCCGGGGGCTGGCGCTGCGGTTCGGCTCAGGACTCCGGGAGTTCCTGCGTTCAGGGGCGGGAGAGTTGGAGTGACCACGATTCACCAGTCCTTCATGGAGCCGTCGAGTTCCCGGGCAATGGGTAGGTAGGCCTGCGTATAGGGGAACCGGGCTGCCGCGTCTTCATCCACGTGGACACCCAGGCCAGGCTCGTCACCGGGGTGCAGGTAGCCGTCTTCGAAGCGGAAGCTTGATTGGAAGACCTCGGACACCAGGGGGTCGTAGCCCATGTATTCCTGGATGGCGAAGTTGCTGGTGGCGAGGCCGAGGTGCAGTGATGCGGACAGGTTGATGGGGGAGACGTCGGAGGGGCCGTGGGGTGCGCCCTTGATCTGGTAAACCTCGGCGAGAGCCAGGATCTTGCGGACGTGGGAGATGCCTCCGGCATGCACGACGGCGGTGCGGATGTAGTCGATGAGCCGTTCAGTGATGAGCAACTCGGCATCCCAGACGGTGTTGAAGACTTCCCCGATAGCCAGCGGAATGGTGGTCTGCTGTCGCAGCGTGCGCAGCAGACGCTGGTTCTCCGCGGGGGTGACGTCCTCCAGCCAGAACAGGTCCACGTCTTCCAGGGAGCGGGCCAGCCGGGCGGCTTCGGTGGGGTTGAGGCGGTGGTGGACGTCGTGAAGCAACTTGAGCTCGGGTCCGACGTGCTCACGCACTGCGGAGAGGATCTTTGGTGCGTGGCGCAGGTAGGCGGAGGTGTCCCAGTCTTCTTCGACAGGTCCGGCGCCGCGTCCGGCGGGTTCGTAGCTCGCGGCTCCCTTGGTGACGCCGTAGACCTTGTCGAGCCCGGGGACACCGGACTGGGCACGGACGGCACGGAAGCCTTGTTCGCGGCGCTGGTCTACCGAGTCCAGCAGTTCCGGCAGGTCCCAGCCGGTGGCATGCGTGTAGGTGAGGATCTTGTCGCGGGCTGCGCCGCCCAGGAGCTGGTAGACCGGAACACCGAGGGCCTTGCCCTTGATGTCCCAGAGGGCGAGGTCGATCGCGCCGATCGCGGCCATGGTCACCGGGCCACGACGCCAGTACGCGCCTTTGTAAAAGTATTGCCAGGTGTCTTCGATGCGGTCTGCGTCCCTGCCCAGCAGGGCTGGGGCAAGGTGATCGCGGAGGTAGCTCGCGACGGAGAGTTCGCGGCCGTTGAGGGTGGCGTCACCCCAACCGACGATGCCGTCGTCGGTGGTGATCTTGAGGGTGACGAAGTTGCGGCTCGGGCTGGTTACCAGGACGTCGACGTCGACGATTTTTCGGGTCATCGGGAAATCACTACATTCTTCAGGGTTTCGTTTTTGGAAAGGCGGGTGATGTTTTCGGCGATCTCGAGTGCGCGGCTGCGGAAGGTCTTTGCGGTGACGCCGGAGGAGTGCGGGGTCATGATGATGTTGTCCAGCCGGCCGAACGGAAGGGCAGATGGTTCGCCGCGGCCGTCGGGGCCCGGGTATTGGTACCAGACGTCGATCGCGGCCCCCGCGATCCGCCGGTCTTTCAGGGCTTCGTAGAGTGCGGCTTCGTCGACGACGGGCCCGCGGGCAATGTTGACGAGCAAGCCGTCCGGGCCAAGGTCGTCGAGTTCAGCCGCGCTGATGATGCCGGTGGTTTGCTCCGAGAGGGGGATGCTGACCACGAGAATGTCCGATTCACTGAGTGCTTCGCCAAGCCGCTCGGTGGTGCCGGCCCAGCGCAGGGAGTTCGCTTCCGCGTCGACGCTGCCGCTGCGGGTGATGGAGATGCCTTCGGCGCCGAAAGCCTTAAGCAGTGCCCAGGCGGCACTGCCGATGTGTCCGAACCCGAGGAACGTCACCACGGCACCGCGGAGTGTTTCGGGCTGCCGGATCTCGGAGGAGTAGACCGAGGAAGACCAGACGCCGCTCCGAAGCGCCGCGTCTTGGCCGATCAGGTTGCGGCGGAGGGCCACCAAAACGGCGGCGATGTGTTCGGCAATGGAACTTTCGTGGTGGAAGGTGTTCGCGCAGACCGCACCGGAGGGCAACGCGGAGGCGTCGATGCCGTCGTAGCCGGCACCACCCACGTGCACGAGCCGCAGATTGCTGGCGGCCGCGCCCATGGCCTCGGTGAAGCGTGGCCCGACGTAGACGTCGGCATCTTTGAGGTCGGTGAGTACTGCATGCTCGCTCCAGCTGTCGTGCCAGGAGGTAAGGGCCCCCTCGGGGAGCGCGGCCTCGAAAGTGGAGCGGTGGGGCATCAGGTTGGGATCTGCGATGACGATTCTCATGGTTACTTTCCCTGGAGGGCTTGCTCTGCGGTGCGCGCAGCAAAAGTGGAGCCACGCACAATGAGTTGTGAGCTGAGGTGGACGGCTTCCGTTGCGGTGGGCTTTCCGGCCATCTGCTCCAGGAGGAGCTCAAGGCTGAGGGCGCCGCTTCGGTCAATGGGTACGCGGACAGAGGTGAGTCCGGGTTCTGCCGCTGCGGCAATGTCGAGGTCGTCGATGCCGACAACGCTGATGTCCTCCGGGCAGTGGTAGCCGAGGGTCCGGGCGCCGGCAAGCATGCCGATGGCGACTAGATCGTTGTATGCAATAACCGCGGTGGCGCCGCTGGCGACCACCGACGCCGCCGCGGCCAGTCCGCCGTCGACGGTTGCATTCTGGTTCCCCACGGTGACGAGTTCGATGCCCCAGTCGGCGCAGAAGCGGGTGATCGCTGCACGCCGCTGGCCGTTGGCCCATGAGGACGCGGGTCCGGGAATGTACGCGAGCTTGCGGTGGCCGAGGGCGTAGAGGTGCTCGACGGCTTGGCGGATTCCTTCGCCGGCCTCCATGAGCACGCGCGACGCATGCTCGGCCTCGCCATTGATGACCACCAGGGGAGCGCCACCGGCGAGATCGTGGATCTGATCGGAAGGCAGGCGGGGCGAGCAAAGGATGATGCCGTCCACGCCTGTCGAGAAGGACTCGAGGTGGGCACGTTCCCGCGAGGAGGATTCCGAGGTGTCAGCGAGGACCATCCGGTGGCGGCCATGCCATGCCTGATCCTGGATGGCCTTGATGAGGGCGGCGAACACCGCATTTGAAATGTCCGGGACGATGACGCCGAACGTCCGGCTGCCAGTTACTCCGGGCACGTCGTAACCCAATTGTTCGGCCGCGGCCATGACCTTCTGCCGCGTTTCGGCTGCCAGGCGGCCGGGGTCTCCGAATGCCCGCGACGCCGTTGCCAGGGACACCCCTGCCAGCTTTGCGACATCCGTGAGTTTTGCCGACATCTGTCCTCCAGTTGCTTCGTTGAAACCTTGTCCTGCAAGTATGGAAAGAGTTGTACAAGTTTGTCAATGGTTTGCACAAGGTCGTTGGGGCTGCCGGGTTGCCCGGACCCGTTGAGCGTCGCGAAGCCGCGGAGTAGGGTGGCCCCACCCACCTCGCACCACCTTTTTGAGGAGCGACCATGTCACATCGCAAACTCCGACTGGCCACCATGACGGCAGTACTCGCGCTGAGCGTGACGAGCGGCGCCGTCGCAAACCCCGCCTTCGCCGATACGCGCCAGACTGAAAAGACCGCCACCGCCACCGGATATGGCGGCGCGGTCAGCACCGTTGACCCCGAGGCATCCGCCGCAGCCATCGAGGTCCTCCGCAAGGGCGGCAACGCAGCAGACGCCGCCGTCGCCGCCGCCGCGACGCTGGGCGTGACCGAACCGTACAGTGCCGGGATCGGCGGTGGCGGCTACTTCGTGTTCTACAACGCGAAGACCGGCAAGATCGGCACCATCGACGGGCGCGAGACCGCTCCGGCTGCGATGCCGCACAATGCGTTCATCGATCCCGCCACGGGGAAGCCGTACAACTTCACGCCCGAGCTCGTCACGAGCGGCGTTTCCGTGGGCGTCCCCGGCACCGCGGCCACCTGGCAACGCGCGCTGGACCGCTGGGGCACCTTGAGCCTTGGCGACGCCCTGCAGCCTGCCATCAAAGTCGCGACCCGAGGCTTCGTCGTCGACCCGACTTTCCGTCAACAAACACTCGACAACAAGCTCCGCTTCGCGGCGTTCAGCTCCACGAGCAAGCTGTACCTACCGGGAGGCGACGCACCCGCCGTCGGCAGCATCTTCCAGAACCACGACCTCGCCGCAACATACCGGCTACTCGCGAAGCAGGGCACCAGCGCCTTCTACCGCGGTCCACTCGCCGCTGAGATCGCAGCAACAGTCCAGGCACCGCCGAAGACCGACACCACCAAGCTGCCCATCCCAGTGGGGCACATGACCCCGGCCGACCTGGCCGCATACGAGCCCCTGGACCAAGCGCCCACCCACGTCGACTACCGCGGCCTCGACGTCTACGGCATGGCGCCCTCGAGCAGCGGGGGTACCACGGTAGGCGAGGCGCTGAACATCCTGGACACCGTCAACCTTTCGGAGATGTCCAAGCCAGCTGCCCTGCACCACTACCTCGAGGCGAGCGCACTCGCTTTCGCGGACCGTGGGAAGTATGTTGGCGACCCTGCGTTCGTTGACGTTCCCACCGATGCGCTCACCGACCCGCTGTTCGGCAAGGAGCGCGCCTGCAAGATCGACCCCTTGCACGCGGCCACGAAGCCCGTCGCACCGGGAGATGTGTCCACGTACGACGGCGTGTGCCCGGCTTCCGCGGCGGCACTTGCGGACGAGAAGGACACCGAAAACATCTCGACGACCAACATGACAGTCGCCGACAAGTGGGGGAACGTGGTCGAATACACGCTCACCATCGAGCAAACCGGCGGATCAGGCATCGTAGTGCCGGGACGCGGGTTCCTGCTCAACAACGAGATGACCGATTTCTCTGCCGTCTACAGCGCGAGCGACCCCAACCGGATCGATCCCGGCAAGCGCCCACGCTCCTCGATGTCCCCGACCATCATCCTCAAGGATGGTAGGCCGTTCCTCGCTCTCGGCTCACCCGGCGGATCGACGATCATCACCACGGTGCTGCAGACCATCCTGAACAGGGTGGACCTGGGCATGAGCATTTCCGACGCGATCGCTGCACCGCGCGCCTCTCAACGGAACACGGCAACGGTCACGGCCGAACCGGCGTTCATCACGGCATACGGGAGCCAACTCACACCGTATGGCCACCAGTTCACGCCATCCGGTGACGCTTTCACTTCGGCGGCCGAGATCGGTGCCGCAACAGCGATCGAGTTCAGGCCCAACGGGCGCATGATCGCGGCCGCCGAGCCGGTCAGACGCGGCGGCGGCTCAGCGAGGGTATTGAACCCGTCCCCATGAGCCGGAACCACCGGACCAAGGTCCATTCGGTCCGCTGTAGTGCTGACGCCAAGGGTGGCCCTGGGGTAGCTTGTCCCCATGGCTACCGAAGCAACTACCCTCACCGTTGACGGGCCGAACGGTTCCCGGGAAATCCGGATCTCCAGTCCCGGCAGGGTTCTCTGGCCGGAGGTGGGCCTGACCAAGCTGGACCTCGCGCATTACATTGTTGATGTCGGGGAAGCATTCATGGCGGCGAACGGGGACCGGCCAGTCTCGCTGCAGCGCTTTTCGGACAACGTCGACGGAGAACAGTTCTTCTCCAAGAATCCGCCGAAGGGAACCCCGGACTTTGTCCGGTCGGTGAAGGTGGTCTATCCGAGTGCGCGCTCGCATCCCCAATTGGTCCTCGACGAGCCAGCCGCGGCCGTGTGGGCCGTCCAGATGAACACGGTGGTCTTCCATCCGTGGCCGTCACGCGCCGAAAACACGGACAACCCCGACCAGTTGCGGATCGACCTGGACCCGCAGCCCGGAACAGATTTCGACGATGCTATTCCCGCCGCGCTTGAACTGAAGAACGTACTTGCGGAGGCCGGGCTGACCACCTTTATCAAGACCTCAGGAAACCGGGGACTTCATGTCTACGCTCCGATTGAAGCCTCGCATGAGTTCCTGGACGTTCGGCATGCCGTGATTGCCGCCGCCCGGGAGCTAGAGCGGCGGATGCCGGACAAGGTCAGCACGGCTTGGTGGAAGGAAGAACGAGGCGAACGGGTGTTCGTGGACTTCAACCAGGCCAACCGCGACCGCACCATAGCCGGCGCGTACAGCCCGAGGGCGCTCGCCCATGCCCCGGTCTCTTGTCCAATCACTTGGGAGGAACTGGAAACTGCCGACCCGAAGAACTTCACCATCCTCACCGTGCCCGGAAGGCTGAAATCCGTGGGCGACCCGTGGGGTGACATGAACTCCAAAGCAGGGAAAATCGACGTCCTGCTTCAATGGTGGGAACGCGACCTCGGCGCCGGGCTCGGCGAGCTGCCGTTCCCGCCCGACTACCCGAAGATGCCAGGTGAACCGCCGCGTGTACAGCCAAGTCGAGCGCGCAAGCATGACTGACTAACTACGCCGTCCAAGCTGCGGCCCAAGGCTCATCGTGAAGATAGTCACGACGGGACAAAGGTGGGAGAATTAGGGCTGGACCAAAACGGCCGGCGGCGCATCTTGCCTGCTGAGACCCAGGTGAGTCCCCCAGTGCGCCGTCGGTCCTGACGTTGTCGGCCTCTTAGGCCGCGCCGGTCCATCTCGGCGCGGCTGACGCCCGCCGGAGTTCCTTTGCGCGGGCGCGGAATCCATCGACCGCCTCGCGCGGTTCGTGACATACCTGGGTACCCGCATTGTGGGGATCCGTGCTCTGACGAACGGTCGCGGCCGGATCGCGTATGACCGCCGCCGGGCAAAGGTCGGTAACCAGTCCCATGCCTGCGCACTCCCGCGCAGCGGCGATGCCGGCGACAACCGCGGGCTTGTCCTCGAACGGCGTCGAAACAGCGATGACCGCCCCTTCAGGTGACTTGATGCGGAACCTGAAAAAGGACTCCCCGTCAATAAACACTTCAAATATGCCGGCCACTGCTACCTCCCGGTCTGCGGACCCTGCTCGGTAGCGACTTCACTACGAGCGGGACGGAGCATCACTGCATTCCTGGTCCGCTGCTCTGGTTGAACAACCACCGTGAATCGTCTTTCACGTGATATTCAGTCTGTGCTGACTGCGTTGAGGCTAACAAGACCGCGTGAGTAAACCCTGTGTAAAACGTGTGCAACCCCCCGGGCGGCTCAGTTGCCGCTGGCCCGGTTCATCAAGTGCTCAAGCAGGGCCAGTTCCGGGAATCCGGGGTGTCGGGCAATGCTGGACCTGAGTTTTGCCCTGAGGTGTTCGCCGCTCGGTTCGGTTCCGCTGAGGACTTCGTCGATGATGCCCTGCGCTTGCTCACGCAGGCCCGCCAGGCTGTCACGGTCGTCCCCGGCAACCAGAACCGGTTCCGGTTCGACGAGCGGGTCTTGAGACTCCAAAGGTTCCGACATTGCCAGCTCCTGATATTTCATCCCGGCTAGCACCAGCTGAGTCCGGAATTCGCCCCCATCCATTCTAGATAGTAATGAGGGCGCCCGGATTGTTCATCGCTTGCGGATCAGAACGATGAATATGGCTTCGAAACGGCGGTTTGTGACGCGAACGCATTGCGGATGGCTGGACCTTTCCTTGGGGCGCCAGCCATCCTGCGTGGTCGGCTAGGAGAACCTGCCGGGGCGGAAGGTGGAGAGCATGGGGTGTTTGCTTCCTGTGAGGATTTCACCCGCCAGCAGTTCGCCTACGATGAGGCCAAGCGTAGCTCCGGAGTGCGTGAAGGCGACATAGCAGCCCGGCACTTGACCGAGTTCGCCGAGCACCGGTTCACCGTCGCCCGGAATGGGCTTGTAGCCGATCTTCCAGGACGCCGGTTTGAGCTCGGGGTTGCCGGCGATGAGTCTGGACCCTTCGTCAGCGAGTTCCTGGACTATGCCATCAGGGATGCTGAAGGAACCGTCCTCGTGCTCGGTGATGTGCTCTTCGTACCAGTCGTGGTCCAGGGCAAAAGTGTTTCCAGGGTTGGGCCGGATGGCTGCACGGGGGGTGTTCATGACGGCCCTCACCTCGTGGTCTACAGGCTTGGTGAGCACGAGCATGGAGACGGGGGAGTCGTTGGGGATGTCGACGCCGAGGGGTGCGACGACGGCAGGGGTGGCGGCACCGCAAGCCACCAGGACGGCATCGGCTTGGTAGGTTTCGCCGGCGACGGTCTCGACGCCGGTGGCACGGCCGCCGTCGACCGCGACGGAAGCCTTGCCGCAGTTCAGGACAAGCTGGCCACCGCGGGCGTGGAATTCTTCCATGAGGAAGTCGATCAGGTCCGGCAGGCTGACCCAGCCTTCGCCGGGGTTGAAAATGGCGCAATCCGGCACCGCGCTTGCATTGATGCCCGGGGTGGCGAATCCAATCTCTTCAGGGGTCAGCAGCTTGGAGTCGTACCCGACCGACTTCTCGTAAGCGTGGCGTGCTTCCGTGACGGCCTGCTCTCCGGCGGCGTTCCACATGAGGCCGCCGCCGAATTGCAGCCATTCACGGCCGGGATCCGCGGCGAACAATGTGCGGTAGCGGTCTACCCCGGTGAGGCGCAGCTGGTGGTACGGAGTGGACCGTTCTCCCGCGGAGTTGAGCCAGGACAGCGAGCGGCCGCTGGCTTCGCTCGCGAGGCCCTTTTCGGTCAGTAGGACAACGGACGCGCCTTCGCGGAGCAGGTGGACCGCAGTGGAGACTCCAAGGATGCCGCCGCCGATGACGACGACATGTTTGGTAGGGGGCGTGGAGGACATAGCTCTCCCTTTCTTTGGGTTGGTTGTTGGCCGCGCGGGGCGGACGATGGCACAGCTGGAAAGATCTGCTACGCGAAGGCGTGGATTCTTTCGATGACTTTGAGGGTTTCAAGTGATTCCGCGGGATCAACGGGCAACGGTCTATGCCCCCGAATGGCAGCCGCGAGTTCGGCATAGAACCGGGGGTAGGCGCCGGTGTGGGCAGGCACGGGCTCACGGTCTCCGTCAGTCCCCAGGACGCCCCATGAACTTACGGGGTCAACGCCATAGGCGGGATCCGACGGCGACAGGCCGGCTGCGAGCGCCGCCTCCTGGCTGTCCAGTCCCCACTTGGTGTAGCCGGCCTTCGAACCCAGGACGTGGAACCGCGGTCCTGCCTGGGCAGCCATGCCGTTCATCCACAGCCTGGTCCGCACTCCCGAGGTGTGGAGAAGGGACACGAAGGCCTCGGTATCGGCGCCCGCCGGGTATTGTCCGTGGTTTGCGGTCTCCCCGTAGCAATCTTCAACCGGACCGAAAAGCTGTACGGCCTGGTCGATCAAATGGGCACCGAGGTCATGGAGGATGCCCCCGCCTTCGGCCAGGGACGCGCTGTCCCGCCAATTGCCGAAGCCTCCGGGTCGCCACCACTCGAATCGCGATTCGAAGCTTCGGACCTCACCCAGGCCACCTTCCCGCAAGACCTTCCGCAGTGTCAGGAAATCGGCGTCCCACCGGCGGTTCTGGAACACCGTCAGCCGCACACCGGCGTCGGACGCTCTGGAGATGAGCTCTTCACCATGAGCGGACGTCGCGACGAAGGGCTTGTCCACCACCACGTCGAGACCGTGGGCGATCGCGGTCGCGGCGAGATCGAAGTGGGTAAGCGGGGGAGTGCCGAGGACCACAAGGTCCAGGTCCGGGGCCAGTGCGAAAAGCGCTTCCGGAGTGGGGACAATCCGCGCGCCGGGGTAAAGTCTTGCCGCTTCCGCGGCACGCTGCGGATCAGCCGTGACGATGACGTCGAGGGAGTAGCCGGGGTCCGCGGCGATCAGGGGCGCATGGAAGACCATTCCGGAAACGCCGAATCCGACGACGGCCGTGCGGATGGGTGCGGGGGCAGGGTTCGGCATTACAACACTTCCGAGAGGAATCGTTGGAGCCGTTCGCTGCGGGGGTTGTCGAAGAGTTCGGCAGGGGTGCCTGACTCCACGACTTCTCCTTCATCCATGAAGACCACCTGGTCGGCAACTTTCCGGGCGAAGCCCATTTCGTGGGTGACAACCAGCATGGTCATGCCGCGCCGTCCCAGGCCGGCCATGAGGTTCAACACGCCTTTGACGAGCTCGGGATCCAGTGCGCTCGTGGCTTCGTCGAAGAGCATGACCTCGGGTTCCATGGCCAGGGCCCGGGCGATGGCGACGCGCTGTTGCTGGCCACCGGAGAGATCGCGGGGGCGGTGGTCCGCGCGTTCGGCGAGCCCCACTTCGGCGAGGCTGTGGCGGGCACGTTCCCTGGCTGCGGCCTTGGACATTCCCTTCACGCTCCAGAGCGCCAGGGCCACGTTCTCGAGGGCGCTGTGGTCGGGGAAGAGGTTGAAGTGCTGGAAAACCATGCCGATGCGGCTGCGCAGGATGTCCGGCTTGACCGTGAGTGCGCTTTCACCGGCCAGGAGGACGTCGCCGCTCTTGGGTTCGTGAAGCCTGTTGACGCCACGGAGCAGCGTCGACTTGCCGGATCCGGAGGGGCCGATGATGCACGTGGTGGTGCCGGGCGCAACGTTCAGGCTGACGTTGCGCAGCACCTCGATGTCGCCGTACGCCATGGTCAGGTTTCTTAGCTCCAGGCTGGAACCGTGGAATGTCTGGACACCGGCGGCGGTGTTGTTGGTGCTCGTGCTGGCGCTCATGTGTTGCTCCCGGTGATCAGCGGCGATGCCGCGTCGAGTTCTGTGACTTCCTTCAGGCCGCTGCTCGGGGCGCTCGGACGACGGCGGCCCGTGCGGAAGCGGCTGTCGAAGTAGTTCACGAGGTGGGTCAGCGGGACGGTGATGACGAGGTAGAACACGCCGGCCATGACCAGCGGTGACAGGTTTCCGGAGAGCACGGCGGCATCCTGGCCCACCCGGAAGAGCTCGCGCTCGCTGACCAGCAGGCCGAGGAAATACACCAGCGAGGAGTCCTTGACAATGGCGATGAACTGGTTCACCAGAGCCGGCAGCACCCGGCGGATGCCTTGCGGCACTACCACGAGCCGCATCGACTTGGCGTAGCTCATGCCCAGGGCACGGCACGCCTCGCCCTGGCCTTTGTCGACGCTTTGGATACCGGCGCGGAAGATCTCACCGATGTAGGCGCTGGCAATAAGGCTCAGCGCGATAATGCCGAGCGGGTAGGGGGACGGGCCGAAGATCGACTGGCTTAGCCGGGCGAAGCCTTGGCCGATCAGCAGGATGGTGAGGATGGCCGGCAGGCCCCTGAACAGATCGGTGTAGATGCGGGCAGGGACTCGCAGCCAGGCGGAGGATGAAATCCCCATGACGGCAACTACCATGCCGAGTGCGACGCCAATGATCGTGGCGGAGATCGAAATGATCAGCGTGTTCAGCAGGCCAACGCCGATCAGTTGCGGCAAGACCTCGGCCATCGCGCCGAAATCGAAGAATGTACGTGTGATGGTGCTTAACCAGTCCATGGTTTGCTCTCAGACTTAGGTGGCTGTTGGGGCGGGCGGACCACGAGTGGACCGCCCGCCCGCTAGACGGTTGGGCTACTTGCTGGGGGCCGGGCTGGCGCTTTGCTCAGCCTTGGGCAGGTACTGCTCCGGCATCGGGGAGCCGGGGAACCACTTCTGGTAGAGCTTCTTCCAGGTGCCGTCTTCCATCGCCGCGGCCAGTCCCTTGTTCAGGGCATCTTTGAGCGCGGTCTTGTCCTTGGCCAGCGCGAAGCCGGCCGGCGCGTCGAAGGAGGGAATATCGGCGGCGCTGACTAGGCCGAACTGCTGTTCGTAGGACTTGGCGGCCTCGTAGTCAAGGAAGTGTGCGTCAGCCGAACCGCTGTTCACTGCCGAGATCGCGGAGTTGTTGTCCGGGAAGCGCACCAGGTTTGCGGTGGGGAAGTTCTTCACCGCGTATGCCTCCTGCAGGGTGCCCTGGACCACGCCGAGCCGCTTTCCAGCGAGGCCGCCGACATCCTTGATCCCTGAGGTCTTGGTCGTCAGGACGGTCAGGTATCCGGCGAGGTAGCCGTTGGAGAAGTCCACGGTCTGCTTGCGCTTGTCCGTGATGCCGATGGCCGCGACCCCGACGTCGAACTGGCCGTTGGCGACCGCCGGCAGGATCGCCGAGAAGTCCTGTCCGGTGAAGACGACCTTGTCCACTCCTGCGCGGTGCGCGACATCCTTGAACAGTTCGACGTCGAAACCGGTGAAGTTTCCGGTGGCGTCCGTGAACGTGTAGGGCTTCGCATCTCCCAGGCTGGCCACGCGGATCGTGGCGGGTTCGATGAGGCCATAAGGGTTTCCAGCGGTCGACGACGAGGCAGGGGTCGACCCGCCACACCCGCTCAGTGCCAGGAGGGCTGCGACAGCAGCCGCGACGATCACCCCTGGGCGGAAGTTCAGTCGTTTAGTCACAGCAAATTTCCAATCATGAGAAGCGGTAAGCGGCCTTGAAGCCTTTCGGGATTCCTCTTGTTGAGTCCGGTCTCAGTGGCTAGGATTGAGACCGGACTCACAAGGGGTTGCGAAAAATGTAACCCAAACCACACGGGCCGTCAAGGCCCCTTCGAAAGGCATCTATGAGCAGCAACAGTTCGAGGCGGCGAGAGATTACCGTTGCCGACGTCGCGAAAGCGGCACAGGTGTCCAAAGCCCAGGCCGCGCGGGCCCTGGGAAATTACGGGGCGGTGAGCGAAGAAGTGCGGGGGCGCGTTCTTGCGGCGGCGGAGGAGCTTTCCTATCGGCCCAACGAGCTGGCGCGCAGCATGAACACGGGGAAATCCAACACGATCGGGGTCGTCGTGGGCGACATCGAAAACCCGCACTTCGGACTGGCGACGAGGGGCATTACGGACACTGCCAAAAAGAGCGGCTACAACGTCATCCTGATCAACACCGACGAGGAAGTCAGTGCAGAGATCGAGGCGGTCCGCGTCTTGCTCGACAAGCGGGTGGACGGACTGATCGTCGCCCCTGCGTCGTCTATTGAAACAGAACATTTACAGCACGTTCACGAATCCGGACGGCCATTGGTGCTCCTCGACCGGAAGGCCGAGGGGCTGGATGTGGAGACCATCGCAGTGAGCATGGCCGAGATTTCCTTCGAATCCACGCGGTATCTCCTCCAGGCCGGCCACCGCCGGATCGCGTTCATCTCCACCCTCAAAACGGAAACCCCGTACCGGACCGGAATGGTGTTGGACTCCTCGCAGATCTCCGAACGTTTGGAGGGCATGCAGCGCGCCTTCACGGAAAGCGGACTGAGCTTTTCCGAAGACCAGGTGAGGCTCAACGCCGGCGACGCGGATTCCATCCGGACCATCACTCGCGGGCTTCTACTCGCGCCCGAGCCCGCCACAGCCATTGTGGCGTCCGACGGCCTCATAGCACTCAGCGTCGTCGAGGCAATCCAGGAGCTGGGCCTCTCAATCCCGGACGACATTTCGTTCCTGATGTATGACGACTTTTCCTGGACACGCTTGACCAGCCCCCCGCTGACCGTCATTGCCCAACCCGTGTACGAGATGGGCGTGGCCGCTGCCGGTGCGCTGATCCGGCAAATCGAGGGCCGGAAGCCCGCGGCCAACGGAGCTGGATTTTCCGCCCGCCTGATCCGGCGGGGATCGGTCGCAATGCCGCGCACCGCGAGGGTCTAGATTAGTTCAGCAACCGGCGACGGCGGCGTTCGGCTGTGCGGTGTTGGCGGTCGCGGTGTTGCGGCCTCAGTCCATGACCAGGTCGCGAGCGGCGGCGGCAATGTGGCGTGCGGAAATACCCGCGGCATTGAGCAAGTCCTTGGGTTCGCCGGAACCCGGCAGTTCCCTTACGGCAAGCAGTGCCAGATGGAGTTTCGGAGTGTTGGCACTCGCGAGGGCTTCGAGGACGGCCGAGCCTATGCCGCCTTGTGCGTAGTGGTCTTCGGCGACGACAATCCTGCCATCAGTTTCGAGGCACGTCCGGCGCAGGGTGTCGACGTCGATCGGTTTGATGGAGTAGAGGTCGATGACGCGGGCTTTGATTCCCGACTGGGCCAGTTGCTCGGCGGCTGCGAGGCATTCGTGGAGTGTGACGCCCGCGCCGATAAGCGCCACTTGGTCATCGGCGCTGGCTCTGTGGACCTTGCTTCCGCCAAGGGGGAACTGTTCGTCCGGCCCGTAAATCACGGGATAGGCTCCACGGGTGGCGCGCAGGTACGAGATTCCGGGCGTGTCTGCCATGGCGCTCACGAGCTGAGCTGTGGACGGAGCGTCAGCCGGATAGAGCACGGTGGAACTGTGCACGGCCCGCATGGCGGCAATGTCTTCCAATGCCATTTGCGATGGACCATCCTGCCCGATTTCAACGCCGGCATGCGTGCCGACGAGCCGGATATTCACTTCTGAGACTCCCGCCATGCGGATAAAGTCGAATGGCCGCGAAACCAGGAAAGCCGCGAAACTTGAGGCGAAAGCCACGTAGCCGCGGACCGAGAGGCCGATGGTGGCGGCGACGAGTTGCTGCTCGGCAATGAAAATTTCGAAATACCGCTCAGGGGCCACCTCCTTGAAGTCCCCGGCATGGGTCGAATTCCCGACTTCGCCATCCAGGACCACCACTTCGGGGCGGACCGCAAGCGCGGAGACGGCGGCACCGAAGGCGGCCCTGGTCGCCACTTTGTCGCCGACTTTCCACTGTGGCAGTGTGACCGCGGCTTCGGCGCTCGGCGTGACTGCTGGTGTGCCGGATTCCGGAAGAAGGGTGGTCACGTGGACACTGCTTGGCCCTCCAAGGGCCGCTATGGCCTTCTCGGCCATGTCCGCCGGGAGGGCTTTGCCATGCCAGCCGTTCTGGTCTTCGATCTCAGGTACCCCTTTGCCCTTGATCGTCTTGGCCAAAATGACCGTCGGCTTGTCAGGTTCGCTCCGGGCCCGGCTCAGGGCGTCGTCGATCTGGCCAAGGTCATGACCGTCGATGATGTTGGCCCGTGCCCCGAAAGCCTCAACCCTCCTGGCGTAGGCCTCCATATCCCACTGAAGTTCGGTAGGGCCGTCCTGGCCAAGCCGGTTGACGTCGACGACGGCGGTGAGGTTGCCGAGCTTGTAGTAAGCCGCCTTGTCGAGGGCCTCCCAGATGGACCCTTCAGCCAGTTCGCTGTCTCCGCACAACACCCAGGTATGGAAGGGCAGCTTGTCCAGGTAACGCCCTGCGAGGCTTACCCCGACGGCGACCGGCAGCCCCTGTCCCAGCGAACCGGTAGCCACATCGACCCAAGGCAGAACCGGGGTCGGGTGGCCCTGAAGCCGGGCACCGAACTGACGGTAGGTGTTTAGCAGCTCATCTTCCTCGACGACGCCCACGGCCCGATACATGGAGTACAGCAGCGGCGAAGCATGTCCCTTTGAGAAAATGAGGTGGTCGTTGTTGGGCAACGACGGTCGTTCCCAGTCGTAGCGAAGATGCCGCGTGAGGAGGACCGCCATGAGATCCGCGGCTGACAACGACGACGTGGGATGACCCGAGCCGGCGTTGGTACTGCACCTGATGGAATCCACACGCAATTGCGTCGCCAGGGCCCGGACGGAATCCGCTTCCTCGGCTTGCGTCGGCGCAGCCCGCATTTCTGGATCTTTCGACATCTCTATTGCCTTTCATACGCTCCGAGCGGACGGCCTGACCCGCGTGTCGGGCCTACAAGATCGTGAGGGGCGGCTCTTCGAAGGGCCGCGAAGGCGGGGAGGGAACGTCCGGGCCCGGTTCGGGGACCGGGGAAGGTCCCGGCTCGGGCAGTGGAACCGGTTCGGGGGTTCCTGGGCGCGGCCTGGGTCCGGGCTCCGGGCCAGGGGTCGGCACAGGTGTCGGTCCGGGCTCCGGCAACGGCACCGGCTCCGGCGTCGGGCTTGGCCCAGGCTCTCGGGTGGGGTCGGCGTCAGGGTCCCGGGTCGGATCGGGAGGGAACTCGCTCATTGTTTACTCCTCGAATCGTCAATCAAGTCTGGGCGGGCTTCCGTGGTGTAGTCGCCTTCAACCCGCTCGGCGGGGAGATCCGAGACGTGCTCCGTGCCGTAGTCGCCCTCGGTGTACTGGCCGACGCGAGTCGCATCACCGCCGCCGGCCGCCTCCGTAGCCGCTGGGGCCGTCAAGTCAGGATCGACGGCGGGCAGCTCCGAAGTGGCAGGGGCAGGGGAGGCTGCTGGCCCTGAGTCGTCGACATCGCCGGCGGCCACGGAGCCTCGCCAGCCGCCGGTCTCGTAGCCGCGCTCTTCGATGAATTTCTTGAACTTGTCGAGGTCGGCTGAAACCCGCAGATCGTCGATGCCCACCAGCGAGCCGGCCTTTTCGGCAAAGCTCTCCGGCTCCCATTCGATCTCCACACTCACGCGCGTACGGTCCGCGCCAAGCGGTTCGAAGCTTACGGCGCCCGCGTTCCTCGGTCCGTCAAAGCTGGCCCAGCTGACCAGTGAATCCGGGACCTGCTCAAGGATTTGGGCGTTGAAGTCGCGTTTGACGCCGCCGACGTTGGTTGAAAAATGCAGGGCGGTCTCGTCGATTTGTTCGACCGCTTCCACACCCTTCATGAATTCCGGGAAAGACTCGAATTGGGTCCATTGGTTGTAAGCCACGGAAACGGGAACTTCTACGTCGATTGTTCGGTTAACGGTAGCCATGTAAGTGCTCCTTGCTTGCGCTTGTACTTGCGGAGGTTGGTGGTCGTTGATGCGATCTAGCCAGCGTCGAATGTTTCGCCGTCGTCGTCCTTCGGGGACTTATCCTCGGGCAGTCCTGTCGCATCGCCCTTCGGCTCGGACGAGAAAGAACGCCCTTCCTTGCTTCCCTCGGAGTTCGAGTCATCCAGTTCGGCATCTGCCGATGGCACCGCGGCCGAACCGTCGTCGACTTCCGGTGTCGACGTGTCTTCCTTGGGCTGATCCGCTTGCTGGCCCCCGCGTCCTGGCATTTCTTGTTCGGGAGTCGGAGTTCCGTAGCCTCCGGCTTCCTCTTCCTCGGCTCTATGCTGCTCGTCCATGTCCATACTGTCCTTCCGTGTTGGTTGAACTTGTTGGTTGAACTTGTTGGTGGAATTCAAGAACCGGCTACTTAAGACGTCTTCCGTCGGCGACCGGGAGGAAGGCCCCAGAGAGGCTGGACCTTGGCCCCGGAAAAGAAGGACACTGACCTTCTTTCGACGGTCGCTTGAGCGTGCTTCCACATCGAAACTAGTAGGCCGGACGGCCCCTTGTCCATGGATTCCGGGAAATTGATCAGTAAACTTACTATGTTGATCGAAAGGGCCTACACTAGCTCGGTTTTTGGGCCGCGGCTTAGCGTTCCGGCTCTGCTTTACTACGCCGGGGAGACCAGGAAAGCAGCGGATACAGCAGCACGAGCGCCGCGAGGGCGACAAGAATACTGCCGCCGGCGGCGAGGCCAGCCTCGGGCCCCACGGCAACGCTGAAGATCAGCCCGGCGCATCCTGCGATCAGCAGGGATACACAGGCCACGACCGCCTTGACGACCATGTCCCCAGCAGCCACCAGCCGATACTTGACGTGATGCTGGAAGAGCCGACGGTGCAGGCTGACCGGAACCAGCATGAGGCCGGTGGTCATGGTCGCCAGGACAACGAGCAGGAGAAACCACCACTTTTGCAGCTCGGTCAGGGTGCCGAATCGCTGCTGGAACGGAAGGGTTAGCAGGAAGCCGCCGATAATTTGGACGCCTGTCTGAAGGACACGCATCTCTTGGAGCAGTTCATTCCAATTGCGGTCCATCCGCTGGTCCTCTGACTCATGCCTGGTGTTGGCAGCGGGCCCGGCGAGTAGGGGATCTTCCGGTTCGCTCACGACGGCCGCGGCAGTTCGCAGCCTGCCACAGGGTTCAGTCCCATGTAGTTCAGGGGGCCGGCAACAATATTCAGGCTAATCGTTGCGAATTGGGAGCACTGCGCGGGAACTGCGCTGAAGTAGCCTCGCTGTCCCGCGGCTACCGCTCCTACGACGAGCCAGATCACCACGATCAGCCCGAAAATCGATCCGAATCGCATGGCCTTCGACCAACCTCTCATCAATTCCGGATATCATCAGCTTACTTATTAAGTGACGTCGACCATAGGCTGGGCGAATGGGAACCCACGTTGGGACGTCGGGGTGGAGCTACGAGCATTGGGAGCACGTGCTCTATCCCGCCGGCACCCCGTCCCGCAACCGGCTCGCTTACTACGTGCAGCAGTTCAACAGCGTCGAGCTCAACGCGAGTTTCTATCGGTGGCCCCGCGACGCATCGTTCGCCAGCTGGCGACGCAGGCTACCTGAAGGCTTCGTGTTTTCGGTCAAAGCGCCCCGTGGGCTCACCCACGCAAAGCGCCTTTATGCCCCTGAAGCCTGGATCGGCAGGATCACTTCGGCGTGGCATGAACTCGGGGACAGGCGTGGAGTGCTCCTGGTCCAGCTGCCGCCGGGAATGGAGCGCGACGACGACCGGCTGGCCTATTTCCTGGACCTCCTCCCCGGGTGGATGAAGGTCGCCGTCGAATTCCGACATCACAGCTGGCATGAAGAGCCCGTCTACGAGCTGCTTGAAAAGCACCAAACGGCCTACTGCGTCATGAGCGGGGCGGATCTCCCTTGCGTCCTCCGAGCCACGGCGCCGTTTGTCTATATCAGGATGCACGGGCCGGATCACCATCACCTCTACGGAGGTTCATACTCCGAGCAGGACCTGCGCTGGTGGGCGGACCGAATTGCGGAATGGGAGACGGCGGGCAAGGAGGTCTTCGTCTATTTCAACAACGACGGCGGCGGCAATGCCGTCCGTAACGCCCACACCCTCCGTTCCTTCCTCGGCAAGCACTAGGCGTGGTCTCGACGGTTGTTGGGTACGGTAGGTTCCATGGTTGAAACCAAGAAGGTCAGGATGCCATCTTCATCCCTTACGACCGTGATCTTGGCTTTTGCGGCAAATATTCTTGTTGCCGCGGCAAAAACTGTCGCCGCCATACTTACCGGCTCCGCTTCGATGATCGCTGAG
Organism: Arthrobacter sp. efr-133-TYG-118; assembly: GCF_030209755.1. GTDB lineage: Bacteria > Actinomycetota > Actinomycetes > Actinomycetales > Micrococcaceae > Arthrobacter. The sequence goes on from NZ_JARVRH010000010.1 coordinate 70,028, forward strand.
TCCGCCCACTCCTGGGCCGATACCGGAAACCAGGTCTTCCTGCTGGTGGCTGAGAGGAGATCCTCGAAGAAGCGGGATGTGGCCCATCCGATGGGCTACGGCAGGGAAGCGTACGTGTGGTCGATGTTTGCCGCGTTTGGCTTGTTCACTGCGGGTGCCGTTGTGTCCGTGATGCACGGTGTCCAGCAGCTTTTCGCACCGGAGCCCGCCGGCGATTTTGCGATCGCCTATGTTGTTTTGGCAATATCTTTCGTCCTCGAAGGTGGTTCGTTCGTCCAGGCGTTCCGGCAGGCTCGCAAGTCCGCACGGGAGCTTGAACGCCGCACTTTGGAGCAAGTGCTCAAGAGCTCGGATCCCACAATGCGTGCGGTCTTCGCAGAAGACAGTGCCGCCCTGATCGGCCTGACCCTTGCCTTCTTGGGGATCTTCCTGCACCAGCTCACTGGATCGCCACTTCCGGATGCGCTCGGATCCATATTTGTCGGCATCCTTCTCGGTGTCATCGCAGTGGTGTTGATAGATCGCAATCGTCGCTTCCTCGTCGGTCAAGGCGTTACCCCGGAACTCGAGAACTCGATGGCGATCAGGGTCATGGAACACCGGGAAATCGAGCGCTTGACGTATCTGCACCTGGAGTTTGTCGGTCCGCGCAAGTTGTACCTCGTGGCGGCTGTAGATATCAAAGGTGACCTTCGGGAACATGAAGTAGCCGTCGCCCTGCGCCGCGTCGAACGCGAACTTGAGGACGAGGAGACGGTCGAGGAAGCGGTACTCACCCTCGCCACCCCCGACGAACCGTCCTTGACCTTTGGCGTTCGGCAACCGTCGCCGGCCGTTGAGTAAAACAACATCGGCAATCCGGGGGCGCGGCCCCCACGAAAACAAGTACACGCCACTCGTGCCATGCTTCACGCAAAGTTGTTGACTCAAGTGACCAGCATCCGCGCACTGTCAGGGGACGCCGATCCCAGCTGGCCAACGGCAGGGTCGGTCGAACGATAGGACCGGCACGCCGGATGCACAGCCAAATTTCGAGGGGAGCTGCAGTGGACGGGCAACTATGGATTTGGATCGTAGTGGCGATTGTGATCATCGCGGTGATCGTCGCCGTCGTCGTTTTCGGGCGCCGTGCAAAGAACGCCGCTAACCGCAAGCGCGCTGCGGACCTCCGCGAGAAGGCACGTGCCGACGCCCTCGGAGCTCATGAGCGCAGCGCTGAGGCCGCTCGAGCGGCGGCCGACGCCGCCCGCGCCGAGAGCGAAGCGGAACGGTTGCACAAGGAGGCCACGGAGAAGCAGAGGGCTGCCGAGCGGGCCAACGAAGTCTCCCAGGACAGGTTGCGGCGGGCTGAAGAGCTGGACCCCGATGCGGGCAACCGTTCGGACCCGACGGGAGCGGAAAGCCGTCGGGACAGGGACGACGACGAAACCCGGCGGGAGAGGGACGACGATCAAGGCGACCAGGAGGGGCGCCGATCCCCGAGATCCTAGGCTGCCGTCACACCCCACCTGCGGTGGGTGCGGCTTGAGGTTGCTCTGCCAGTTCCTGCGTGGCGGCCCAGCTCGCGAGAAGGCGCAGGGCGTCTGCCGAGGGGGAACCAGGTTCCGCAGGGTAGATGAACAGGGAGAGGCCCGTGTCCGCTGACAATTCCATCGCCTCGAACAGCAGCCGGAGTTCGCCCACGACGGGGTGATGGAAATGCTTGAAACCGCTGTAGTGGCGGCGCACGTTGTGCGCGGCCCAGCGGGTGCGGAATTCGTCGCTGCGGGTCGAAAGCTCTCCTACGAGGTCGCTCAGTCCGCGGTCGAAGGGGTCGCGGCCAGCCTCGGTGCGCAGGATGGCCACCATGTTGTTGGCAGCGAGTTCCCAGTCCGGGAAAAACCGTCGGGCCCGTTCTTCATCCAGGAAAATGAAGCGCGCGTAGTTGGCCGGCCGGACCGGGTTGACGTACATCTCGGAGTGCAATGCGTGGCCGAGCCTGTTGGCGGCGAGGATGTCCATGCGTGCGTTGCGGACAAATGCCGGAGCGTCAGTGATGGCGTCGAGGGCAAATTGGACGCTCGGTCGAAGATGTTGGGGCGCAGATCGACGCTGCCGCTTGCTTGTTCCGGCGGCGCGGGCCAGATCGAACAGATGTGCACGCTCGGCTTCGTCAAGGTGCAACGCCCTGGCCAATGCTTCCAGGACGCTTTCAGACACTCCCGCAAGGTTTCCCCGTTCCAGCCGGGTGTAGTACTCAACGCTTACCCCGGCCAGGGCTGCGACTTCTCCGCGACGGAGCCCGGGTACTCGCCGGTTGCCGCCCGACGTCGGCAGCCCCGCCTGTTCGGGGGTGATCTTCGCACGCCGGGAAGCAAGGAAATCGCGGGCGTCGTTCCGGTTGTCCATGCGATCAACGATAGTGACCTTTCAGCGCCGTGAGGGAGTCCCTGCCAGTACCTCTATCAACGGAAACTTCCCGGCGGCGGTGATGGCCCCGATGCCGCGCTAAAGGCAACGCCGTCCTAGAAAATGCGGAAGTCGCCGGCGTCTGCGTTCGCGGACGGGTACACCACGGGTTCCCGCCCCAACTCAAGCAGGACGTCGTTGATGCTCATTTGCCCGTCGAGTTGGACGGCCGGGACGAAGGCGGTTTCGGATTCGACTTCAGCGGTCATGGATCGATCTTATGCGCGGCGGGCTCAACGGACAGGTTGAACACGCGGCCTTCCGGCTAAGACGCCGGGCGTCGCTTTGTGGTCAAGGATCACGGCTTCTGGGACGCGGCCGCGGAGGGGGAGAGGTCGGACAGGGTGAGCGGATGTGTCGGAGCCTCCGGGAAAGGCTTGCTTATAGTCACAGCCAGATCCGGATTGACGTGGACCAGCGCGCCGGCGGACAGCGCTCTCCACTCCGGGTTGTCATCCATCGGTTCGGTGGCGATGAGGACGTGTCCGGAACGGGCCAGGTCCTTGCTGTGGGCGCGGATGCGGGAGCTCCGTGCGTCGAGGGGAGCTCCATCGTCCGAGCGGGCAGCCAACCGTTCCAGAATGTGCAGCTCATGCGTGTCCGGGTACCTGACTGCCCAAAGCTCGGTGTCCGTCGTCAGGATGAGGTTCAAGCTGAACACCGGAAGCTCCTTGGCGATCCAGCTGATCGCTTGGGTGATACCTTCGCCGACGTCGCCATCTGCGCGCCGGCTCTCCGCGGTGATCAATGCGAAGAGGCGCTCACTGTCAGTCTGGCCCTTGACCAGATCCGCAACGCCGAACTCAGCCAGCCGCTGATCAAGCCGTTCAAGATCGCCAAAGGCGCCGTTGTGGGCGAACAACCTCCCGTCCTGCTCGAACGGGTGCGTGTTGACCATGGTGTGGGCCCCGGTACTGGCATACCGCACATGGGCCAGGAACGTCGTGCTCTTCAGGACCCGCGCCTCACGCGCAAAGGCGTGGTCCTCCCATGCGGCGAGTGGCTGTTTGGCCACGTGGGCCTTACCGTCACCGTCAAAGGTGCCTATGCCGGCGCCGTCGGGCTCGCGTCGGCTCTGGTCGGCGAGGCTGTCCGGCGCGTCCAAAAGCCAGAAAGTGGCGCGGACTGCCTGCGAACCGGCATGCAAGCCGAACAATCGGCACATGGCACACATCCTTCCTTGAAGCGGCTTGCGTTGAAGGTGCTGGCTAGTGATGGAACGCCTGGGTTTGCCCACCTGAGGGCATCGGTGACGTGAGGCCGTCCAGGTAGGCGACTTCCTTCTTGAGATCGGCCAGGAAACTGGATGCGAGGTCTCGCGTGAAACCGTTGCGGACAACGATTCTTTGGACTGTGATCTCGCTCAATCCCTCCGGCATGGGGTAGGCGGGGACGAGCCATCCATTCATCCGCAGCCGTTCGGACAAGTGATGAAGGTTCCAGTGCTCCGTGTAGCCGTCGGTGAGCTGCCAAGCAAAGACCGGGATGTCCGATCCGTCGCTCCACAAAGTAAACGGCACCATCGCCCCTATTTCACTCGATAGGTAGAGCGCTACGTCCCGGGAGGTTGCCTGAACGGATTTGTATCCCTCGTATCCGAGCCGGAGGAACAGATAGTACTGAAGGAGCACCTGGGCGCCCGGGCGTGAGAAGTTCAGGGCGAAGCTCGGCATGTTCCCACCCAGGTAGCTGACATGGAAGATCAGGTCCTCGGGGAGCGCTTGCTCGTCCCGCCAAATGATCCAGCCCAAGCCGGGATAGACCAAGCCGTACTTGTGGCCGGATGTGTTGATCGAGGCAACCCGCGGCAGACGGAAGTCCCAGACTGTCTCCCGTTGCAGGAAGGGCGCAACCATGGCTCCGGAGGCGCCGTCGACGTGGATCGGGACATCAAAGCCGTGCTTTTCCTGGATCTCGTCCAGAGCCGCCGAAATTTTTTCCACGGGTTCATAGACCCCCGTGTAGGTCACGCCCATGATGGCTACAACGCCAATGGTGTTCTCGTCCACGTACCTGTCCAGTTCGTAGCCGTCGAGCATTTGGTGTTCCTTCGACACCGGGACGTAGCGGGCCTCCACATCCCAGTAGTTGCAGAACTTCTCCCAGCACACCTGCACTGCCGAGCTGAGGACCAGGTTGGGTTTGTCTGTGGAAAGGCCGGCCGCGCGGCGGGCGTGCTGCCAGCGACGTTTCAAGGCCAGGCCGCCCAGCATGCATGCCTCGGAGGATCCGATCGTGGAGGTCCCAATGGACTTGGCGGGATCGGGCGCGTTCCACAAGTCGGCGAGCATCCGCCAGCAGCGGGTCTCGATCAGGGCCGTCTGGGGGTATTCGTCCTTGTCGATCATGTTCTTGTCGAACGTTTCGGCGTACAGTTTCGACGCTTCCGGTTCCATCCACGTCCCAACGAACGTGGCCAGGTTCAGGCGGGAGTTGCCGTCCAACATGGCTTCGTCGTGGACAACCTGATAGGCAGTCGAAGGAAGGGACTCACCGTCCGGAATGGTGAACCGTGGAAAAATACTGGATTCTCCCGGTCGGCTGAACACCGGGTTCAACTCAACTGCAGTGTCGGGTTCATGGGCTGATGTTCGGTGTGACCTATTGATGGTTCGCTCCTTTGACTCGCCGCCGCGCCGGCCGTTGCTGTGGCATGGCCCGCCAAGGGCCCACGCTACCGTGGGCGGCCGCCGTGCCCAAGCCCTTCAAGCCGTCATCGCTCGAGTCGGCGCCGGTGACCATTCCTCTTCCACGCCATGGTGCCAAAGTGGCTGCTGGTGCATAATCGCAGGGACGAAGCTCTCTCACAGCGAGCCTAGGAGGCACCAATGTCGATGCAGGACACTCCGGAAGATCGGCAGCCCGAGGAAACGCAAAGCGTTCCGCTGCCAGGATCAGACAGGGCTCCCGCTCCGGGCGTCCGGGACGTTCTCGGTCCCGTCGACCCTTATCGGCGGATCGAGGCGACGGTCATCCTTCGGCGCCAGGAAGAAATGCCCGAAGTTCCGTCCGCAACGCTTTCGCTGGACGAACTGGCCTCCCGATACGGCGCATCGGCCACAGACCTGGATTTGGCTGTACGCACTTTCGCCAGCCTCGGTCTCGACGTTGTGGAGTCGGACGCCGCCAGCCGCAGGATTCGGCTGGCTGGAACCGTGGAGCGGATGGGCAGCATCTTCGGGACGTCCCTTGACGAGCTGACGAGCCGCAGCCCGGACGGCACGGCTGTCACCCACAGGCATCGCACCGGAGGCCTCCAAGTACCTGCAGCCCTTGACGGCGTCGTGGTCGCCGTCCTCGGCCTAGACGACCGGCCGCAGGCCCGGGCCCAATTCCGCGCCATTCCCTTGGCCGCGGCCAGTATCAGCTACACTCCGCCCCAGCTGGGAAAGATCTACAACTTTCCTGAGGGAACGGACGGAACGGGCCAAACCGTTGCCATCCTTGAGCTGGGCGGCGGCTTCGGACAGCAAGACCTTGACACCTACTTCCAGGGCCTGGGTCTCGCCACACCGAGCGTCACCGCGGTGGGAGTCGATGGCGGGGCGAACCAGCCGGGACTGGATCCGGCTGGTGCCGACGGGGAAGTCCTGCTCGACATCGAAGTAGTCGGCGCCTTGGCGCCGAAGGCCAACATCGTGGTCTATTTCGCTCCCAATACCGACGCCGGGTTCCTGGATGCGATTGTCGCAGCCTCCCATGCAAATCCGACGCCGGCCGCGATCAGCATCAGTTGGGACCAGAGCGAAGACGCCTGGACCGCCCAAGCCCGGACGGCTTTCGACCAGGCCATGGCCGATGCTGCGGCCCTCGGGGTGACGGTGACAACCGCAGCAGGGGACAACGGAAGTGCGGACGGCGCAACGGACAACAAGGATCACGCCGATTTCCCGGCGTCGAGCCCGCATGTGCTGGCCTGCGGAGGAACACGGCTTCAAGCAGACACCGCGACAGGAGTCATCAACGCGGAAACTGTCTGGAACGACGGCCCAAACTCGGCTACCGGCGGAGGATTCAGCGACGTCTTTCCGGCTCCCTCGTGGCAGTCCGGCATCTCGGGACACGCCAAACACAAGCCTGCGCCCAAGAAGGCCGGAAGGGGCGTCCCCGATGTCAGCGGCGTCGCCGACCCGCAGACCGGTTACCGGGTGCGCGTCGACGGGAAAGACATGGTGATCGGCGGAACCAGTGCGGTCGCACCGCTCTGGGCGGCCCTGGTTGCCCGCCTCGCCCAGGCCACTAACAGGCGCTTCGGGCTGATCCAGCCGCTGCTCTACCAAAACGGCACCCAACCGGCGTCGGGCTTCCATGACATCACCACTGGCTCCAACGGAAGCTACCGTGCCGCGACTGGCTGGGATCCCTGCACGGGCCTGGGCAGTCCGGACGGCAGTGCCCTCCTCGCATTGCTCCAAGCCAAGCCCTAGCAGACCTACGGGAACCGTCGCAGTGTCCCAAATCCCGTCGCCCACATGGGTTTGGCTCGGTAGACTTGTTGGTGTCCTTTACAACCGCAGGTTTCAAAGGAGGCTACACAATGGCTGGATACTTTGAGCTGATCGACGGACCCAACGATGGGTACAGGATTGCATTACGCGACGGCGACGGCGACATTCTGGCGATGTCTACAACTTTTGCCACCAAACAGTCGGCTGTCCGCGGGATATCCACGCTCAGGGAGATCGCCGGAACCGCCCTGATCAAGGACAGAAGCCATGGCCGGTGGACCCCGTCCCTTGAGCGGCAGGCCCACCGCTTGCATTTGCTCCACCAACCGGCATGGCGGAAACACGAAGTGAGAAGCGCCGCAGGCCGCTTGTAGCCCCGCATTAGCGCGCGGGTTCGCGGACCGCACCACAGTCCAGACCCACGGTCCTCCCTATTACGGGTTGCACGGGTCGCAATAACGAATGCCAAAATAGCCGTCCGGCGCCGCGTCTCCTCGGCGAAAATCGGCACGCCCCCGCTTGCTTTGGCTGCCCCAGCCGGAGCGGATACGATGGACGATGGCTGGCTGTGGTCCCCGTACGCCACAAGCTATGAAGCCTTATCAATGAATAGGAGACACCCGTGTCAGATGCCCAGCAGATCACCCTCATCGTCGATGGCGAAGAGACCAAGGTGACGGAAGGGACCACCGGCGCGGAACTCTTCTTTGAGCGCCGCGACGTGGTAGTGGCCCGTGTCGATGGCGAGCTCAAGGACCTTGACCAGGTGCTGCCCGAGGGTGCCCAGGTTGATGGCATCACCATCGACTCGCCGGACGGCCTGAACGTCCTGCGCCACTCCACCGCACACGTTATGGCTCAGGCTGTGCAGCAGCTTCGTCCGGACGCCAAACTCGGAATCGGCCCCTACATTACGGACGGCTTCTACTTCGACTTCGAAGTTGCCGAGCCCTTCACCCCTGAAGACCTGCGTCAGCTCGAGAAGATGATGCAGAAGATCATCAACCAGAACCAGAAGTTCGTGCGCCGCGTCGTCACCGAAGATGAAGCCCGCGAAGCCATGAAGGGCGAGCCCTACAAGCTTGAGCTGTTGGGCAAGAAGAACGACGCCGCCGACGCCGGCGAGGGCGTCAACGTCGAGGTGGGCGCCGGGGACATCACCATTTACGACAACGTGGACCGCAAGAGCGGTGAAAGCGTCTGGTGCGACCTTTGCCGCGGCCCGCACCTGCCCAACACCAAACTGATCTCCAATGCCTTCGCCCTGACCCGCTCCTCGGCGGCATACTGGCTGGGCAACCAGAACAACCAGCAGCTGCAGCGTATCTACGGCACCGCCTGGCCCACCAAGGACGCACTGAAGGCTTACCAAGAGCGCATCGCCGAGGCCGAGCGCCGCGATCACCGCAAGCTCGGCGCGGAGCTGGACCTGTTTTCCTTCCCGGATGAGCTGGGCTCCGGCCTGCCGGTGTTCCACCCCAAGGGCGGGATTATCCGCAAAGCGATGGAGGACTATTCGCGCCAGCGTCACGTCGACGCCGGATACGAGTTCGTCTACACCCCGCACATCACCAAGGGACACCTCTACGAAGTCTCAGGCCACCTTGACTGGTACAAGGAAGGCATGTTCCCGGCGATGCACATCGACGCGGAATTGAACGACGACGGCACCGTGCGCAAGCCCGGCCAGGACTATTACCTGAAGCCGATGAACTGCCCCATGCACAACCTGATCTTCCGTTCACGCGGTCGCTCCTACCGGGAACTGCCCCTTCGGCTCTTCGAATTCGGCTCTGTGTACCGTTACGAGAAGTCCGGTGTTGTTCACGGGCTGACCCGCGTACGCGGCATGACACAGGACGATGCCCACATCTACTGCACCCGCGAGCAGATGAAGGACGAACTCACCACGACCCTGAACTTTGTCCTCGGCCTGCTCAAGGACTACGGACTGGACGACTTCTATCTTGAGCTGTCCACCAAGAACGAAGACAAGTTCGTCGGCGAGGACGCCGCTTGGGAGGAAGCCACCCGTACCTTGGCCGAAGTAGCCGAGGCCTCGGGGCTGGAACTCGTTCCGGATCCGGGCGGAGCCGCGTTCTACGGTCCCAAGATCTCGGTGCAGGCCAAGGACGCGCTGGGCCGCACCTGGCAGATGTCCACCATCCAACTGGACTTCAACCTGCCTGAGCGGTTCGAGCTGGAGTTCCAGGCCGCCGACGGCACCCGCCAGCGTCCGGTCATGATCCACCGTGCGTTGTTCGGCTCGGTTGAGCGTTTCATGGGCGTACTGACCGAACACTATGCGGGAGCTTTCCCCGCATGGCTTTCGCCCGTGCAGGTGGTCGGCATTCCGGTCGCCGAAGCGTTCAACGACTACATGTTCGACGTCGTCGGCCAGCTCAAAGCCGCGGGCATCCGTGCCGAGGTAGACATTTCCTCGGACCGTTTCCCGAAGAAGATCCGCACTGCGAGCAAGGACAAGATTCCCTTCGTCCTTATTGCCGGCGGGGAGGACGCGGAGGCCGGTGCGGTGTCGTTCCGCTTCCGTGACGGCAGCCAAGACAACGGTGTACCCGTTGCCGAGGCAGTCCGAAGGATTGTGGACGCCGTCAAGAACCGCGAGAGCTGACGAGTCGGACACCGCGGGGGGCAGGGAACAGTGCAGGAGAACACGGGCGTGACAGCTGATTATCCGGGCGATGCCGAAGTGACTGACGACTTCGGCCTGGCAGGTGTTCCCGATGCCTTCCAGCGCTTGTGGACTCCGCACCGACTGGCCTACATCAAGGGCGGGCAGAACCAGTTCGATAACGAGGACTGCCCTTTCTGCGTGGCTCCGAGCCGCACGGACGAGGAATCCCTCATCGTCCGCCGCGGCAAGACGTGCTACGTGGTGCTCAATCTGTTTCCTTACAACCCCGGTCATTTACTGGTGTGCCCGTACCGTCATGTTCCGGACTACACGGACATCACGGTGCAGGAAACAGCGGAAATGGCGGAACTTACGCAGACCGCAATGCGGGTGCTGCGAAAGGTGGCCAACCCGAGCGGCTTCAACCTGGGCATGAACCAAGGTGTGGCGGGCGGTGCGGGAATCGCCGCCCACCTGCATCAGCATGTGGTTCCGCGCTGGGGTGGGGACGGAAACTTCTTCCCCATCATCGCCCAGACGAAGGCCATCACGCAGACCCTCGGCGAGGTCCGCCAACAGGTGGCCGACGCCTGGCCTGAAGAGTCGGATCTGTCCGGGGAGACGGATGCTTAATCGGCACGCCCGCGGGTTTTTCACCGGGCTGTTCTCGCCCCTTGCCCGGTTCCTGCTCAAGGTGGGCGTCTCGCCCGACGCGGTTACCGTCGTCGGGACCGCCGGCGTAGTTCTCGGCGCCCTGATTCTCTACCCCCTGGGCCAGCTCTGGTGGGGTTCTCTGCTGATCGCCGTTTTCGCGCTGTCCGACGTCGTGGACGGCATCATGGCGAGGGAACAAGGACGCAGCGGCCCGTGGGGAAACTTCCTCGACTCCACGCTGGACCGGTTGGCAGACGGCGCCATATTTGCCGGCGTCGCAATCTGGTTCTTCACGGGCGGCGGGAACGGCGCGATTGCCGTAGCCTCCCTGGCCTGCCTGGTGCTCGGGATGGTGGTTTCGTACGCCCGCGCCAAGGCTGAATCGCTGGGCTTCTACGCCAATGTGGGCATCGCCGAACGCGCGGAGCGACTCATTTCCGTGCTCCTCGTCACCGGCCTGACCGGACTGGGGTTGCCTCCCGTCGTCTTGCTGGTGACCCTTGTCTTGCTCGCGGCCGCTACGGGCGTCACCGTCATCCAAAGGATGGCGGCCGTCCGCGAACAGGCGATGGCAGACGTCGACGGCGGGACACCCGCTTAAGCGGTCTGATCATTTTGCTGCCCCGGCGCGTTTCGTGTCGGGGCACGCTCATGTCCGGGTGGGTCTGAAGTGGCGGTTGCGTCGGGGTGTTTGGCGGGGGTCGAGGTGGGGCGGGGGTTTGAACCATGCGGTGCCGGAGTCGGTGGTGATGGTCCAGTGTTCTTTGTGGATGATGTGGTGGTGGTGGCTGCATTATGCCGATGTCCGGATTATGCCGATAAGGTGCGTCTGGGTGCTGGTCAGTGGGGTTTTGGCCGGGTTCTTATCGGCATAATCCGGGTCCGGGTGGACGCTGGACTTTCCATGGTGGAAAGGAAAGCGCGATGAGTGAAGCATCTGGAGTGGCGATGTCGGGTCCGTTGAGTGGGTCCGCTGAAGCGTTCAAGGAGTATCTGGCAGGGCTGGGTTATGCGCCCTTGTCGATCGTGCTGCGGCTGAGGCTGTTGGCGCATTTGAGCCGCTGGCTGCAGGGCGAGGGGCTTTTGGCGGGAGACTGCGATTCTGATGCCGTCGAACGCTTCGTGCTGGTTCGCCGTGCCACCCATAAGGATCTGGCGGGCCGCGGCGCGTTGGGGCCGCTGTTGACGTTTCTCCGGTCGGCCGGGTTGATCCCTGAGATCACCCCGCAGGGGCCCGCGCAGGATCCTGTGGAGGCGGTTCTTGAGCAATGGGGGGTTTATCTTGCGCGGGAACGTGGTCTGCATCCGGGGACGGTGCGGTACTACCGGTCTTTAGGCCGTCCGTTGATCGCTTCCCGGCTGCGCGGCGGTGAAGTGGATCTCGTGGGTCTTTGCGCCGGTGACGTCAGCGCCTTTGTCAGTGAATGGGTCCCCGGGTTGTCGGTCGGGACGGCGAAGCTGACGATTACCGCGTTGCGCTCTTTGCTCCGGTTCCTGCATGCCAGCGGGCAGGTTACGTCGCGTTTGGACGGGGTCGTTCCGGCGAGGGCCGGCTACCGCGATGCCGGACTGCCGCGCTGGCTGCTGGCGGATCAGGTTGCTTCGGTGATCGCCGCGTGTGATCCGTCGACCGTGGTCGGCCGACGGGACCGGGCGATGGTCCTGATCCTGGCCCGCTTGGGAGTGCGTGCCGCCGAGGTGGCCCGGATCTCTTTGGACGATGTTGACTGGCGTGCCGGAACGATCCGTATCACGGGAAAGGGCGGGTACATCGATCAGGTTCCGCTGCCGGTCGACGTCGGGGCGGCTCTGGCCGCCCACCTCTCGGACGTCCGGCCTGCGGGAGCTTCGGACAGGCGTGTATTCCTGCGGTCCCTGGCCCCGTATCGCGGTCTGAGTCCGGACGGGGTGGCTTCGGCCGTCTTTCATGCAGGAAAGCGTGCCGGCCTTGACCGCCTCGGGGCGCACGTGCTGCGTCATAGCGTGGCAACCGCGACGATCAATGCCGGGGCGTCGTTGGAGGAAACCGCCCAGCTCCTGCGGCACCGCTCGCTGGATTCAACAACGATCTATGCCAAGGTCGACCTCGCCCGGTTGGCAACAATCACCCGGCCCTGGCCATCCGCGTCCGATTCAGGGATTGCGGTCGTTCCCGGAGGCCGGCGATGACCGGCCTGGAGGACCGCATCCGGGAGTATCTGGAACTGAGGCGGGCGCTGGGGTTCAAACTCGAAGACGACGGACGGCTGCTGAACCAGTTCGCTGCCCACCTGGCGGGAAACGGCGCCGGCATCATCACTACCGAAGCCGCTCTGGCCTGGGCGGTGCTGCCCGGCGGCGCTCCTGGCTACCATGGCGCCCGGCTGAGTGTTCTGCGGACGTTCCTGAGATGGTTGAAGGCTTTCGAACCCTCAATCGAGGTCCCGCCCCACGGCCTCTTGCCGAAGGGTTCCGGGCGGGCCGTTCCCTACCATTACACCGATGACCAGGTGCGGGACCTGATGGCCCGTGCGGCCGGGCAGGCAAGATCCGCGCTGAAAGCCGCCACAGATGCGACCTTGATCGGATTGCTGGCCTGCACCGGGCTTCGCGTCGGTGAGGCGATCCGCGCCGATGTCGGCGACCTGGCGGATGGAGTGCTGACCATAGCGGACGCGAAGTTCGGCAAAACCAGACTCGTCCCGTTACACCCGAGCACCTGCAACGCTCTTGAGGGCTACCGGGAACTGGTCAACGCTGAACTGGGCACCGTGTCGACCCCGGCCCTGTTCGTCTCCACCGCCGGGACACGCCTGATCTATCAAAACGTCCAACGCCTGTTTCACCGGTTGGCCGCCCGGGCCGAGATCATGTCCAGCTCCGGGAACTGCCGCCCACGGATCCACGACCTGCGGCACACTTTCGCCATCAATACCATGAGTGACGCTTACCGGCGCGGAGAGGACCCCGCCCGTGTGCTGCCGGTGCTATCCACCTACCTCGGCCATGTCAGCCCCGCCAGCACCTACTGGTATCTCGACGCGACACCGGAACTTCTAGCTCAGGCCGCCGCCCGGCTGGAGCCGGGGAGGGCAGCCCCGGCACAGGACCTCCTTGCAGGAAAGGACCTGCCATGAGTGCGCTGGCGCCGACCCTGGAAAAGTACTTCATCAGCCACCTGCCACGTGTTCGCGGGGCCAGCGGCCACACGACAGCCGCCTACCGGGACACCTGGCGGCTGCTCATTATTCATACCGTGAACCTCACGGGAACCAGCGCCGACCGGCTGCAGATCGATCAGCTCGGCAGCGAGCACATCACCGGGTTCCTCGATCACCTGCAGCACGAGCGCGGCAACAGCATCCGCACCCGCAACGCCCGCCTGGCCGCGATCCATTCCTTCTTCGCCTACGCCGCCCACAGGCATCCCGAGCACGCCGACCTGATCAGCCGGGTGCTGGCCATTCCCGTCAAACGCAGCGAACGGACCGACATCACCTACCTCACCACCAACGAAGTCCAGGCACTGCTGAAGGCCCCGGACCGGACCAGCTGGACCGGCCGCCGCGACCACGCGTTGCTGCTCACCGCTGTCACCACCGGGATGCGGGTCTCGGAGCTGACCGGGCTGACCTGGGCCGACATCCACCTCGATACCGGCGCCCATGCCTGCTGCCAGGGCAAAGGCCGCAAAACCCGTGCCACCCCACTGAGCAAGGCCAACGTCACCGTCCTGCGGGAGTGGAAAAAAGAACAACAACCCGCTCCCGACCAGCCCGTGTTTCCAAGCCGCGCCGGAACCAGGATGAGCACCGACGCCGTCTCCCAACGTCTCACCCTGCATACCTCCGCCGCGGCCCGTGACTGCCCCACCCTGGCCCGGAAAAAGGTCAGCCCCCACGTCCTTCGCCACACCACAGCGATGCGGATGCTCCATGCCGGCATCGACACCTCAGTCATCGCGCTCTGGCTCGGCCACGAAAGCCCTGAAACCACCCAGATCTATCTCCACGCCGATCTTGGCATGAAAGAAGCCGCGCTTGAAAGAGTCCGCCCGCTCAACGTCCAGCCCGGACGCTTCCGGCCGAAACCATCGCTCCTCGCCTTCCTTGAAAGCCTGTGATTATGCCGATAAGAATCCCAGACAAGCCCGCCAAATCAGGCCACAACAGCAAACGTCGGCATAATCCGGACGTCGGCATAATGCGAATTATGCCGATGTCGGCATAATTCGCAGAGCAGGGTGCCGTTGTCGGTTGAGGTGGTGCCGCCGTTGGTCCAGTAGGTGATGTGGTGGGCTTCGCACCAGGGAGCGGGGATGGTGCAGTCGGGGAAGGTGCAGCCTTGGTCGCGGGCGATGATGGCTTTGCGGATGTGGGGCGGGAAGATCCTGGTGGTGCGGCCGATGTCCAGGACGCGGCCCTCGCTGCCGAGCAGGACGGGGATGATGTCGGCGTCGCAGGCGATTTTGCGGATGGCCGTGGGGTGGATCGGGCCGTGGAACGTGGAGGTTCCGGTGCCGGGCCGGGGGTTTGCTGCGCCGGGGTTTGTGGTGCTGGGATTTGTGGTGCCGGGGTTTGGGGTGCCGGGATTTGTGGTGCCGGGGTTTGGGGTGGCGGGGGTGTGGTGTTGGAGGCGGTTGAGCAGGTCTTGGTAGTCGATGGTGACCATGACCTGGGGGCGGAGGCCGCCGTTGGCCGGCAGTTCGCCGGTGGCCAGGGCGATACCGCAGGCGCCGACGAGTCCGTCGAGGAGTTTCTGGGGGCGGGAGCGGCGGTCCAGGCCGGGGTGCGCGCTGTCGCTGTTGCTGTCGCCGCCCGGGTCGGTGTCCCCTGAGTCCGTGCCCTGTGCTCCATCGGTGCCGGTGCCGGTGTGGTGTTGGAGGCGGGGGTTGGCGGCGGTGTTCATGGCGGTGGCAAGGGTTTCGAATTGTTCGGCGGTGGCGAAGATTTCCAGGTGGTGCAGGCCGTGGCGGGGTTTGCGGATGAATGCTCCTTGGCGGTGGCGGAGTTCTTCTTCGCTGGGTTCGGTTCCGTCCTGGTCGATGGCGTCGACCCAGCGTTTGGCCATCCGGTGCACGAAGTCGGGATCGCTTTCCAGGGCGGTCCGGGTCAGGGAGCGTTCCATCTGCCCGGCGGTGTCCGGGTCGGCGTGGTGCCGTATCTGATCCAGGGCCATGCTGATCACCGTGGCCGAACGGGACGGCACGGCGGCCGAGGACAGGGCGGCGGCGAGCACCTGGTGCCGGGCGGGGACGTCCTGCCCGGCGATCCCTGTCTGCGGGAGCACGCTTTCGGCCAGGGTGAGCCGGCGCCGTGCTTCGCTGATGCCGATCCGCAGCCTGGCGCGCAGGAATTCGGCGGCGTTCCGGTACCCGTCGTGGGCCCCGTCGGCGGCTTCGGCGAGGCCGGCCGCGGCTGCCGTGCCGCCTGCGGTGGGTTCGGTCCAGCCGGTCCTCCACCCCGGAGCCGGGGAGGTGTGCCGTGCGGCCTGGGCTTCGCGCCGTGTCCGTTCCACGGCCTGGGCCGCGACGATCTGCAGGAACTCCACCGTCCGGGCGATCTCCTCGACCCGGCCGGCGAAATCCGCGGCTTCAGGGAAACCGAACAGGCGGGTGTCGGCGAGAGCGGTTGAGCGCAGCGCATCCATTACCGCCACCGCCTGATCAAGACGGCCCGCGGGCAGTGGCCCGCGGGCAGTGGCCCGCGGGCGGCCGGGCTTTCGAACCGGGCCAGGCTTTCGAACCGGGCCAGGCTTTGAAACCGGGCGGGGTTTTGGTGCTGCGCAGGGCTTTCGAACCGGGCCAGGCTTTGAAACCGGGCCGGGTTTTGAAGCTGGGCTGCGTATTGGAGCTGGGCATTGCGGGCGGCGACGGGCTTCAGGCGGCGGGCAAGGCGCCCCGGCGACGGGATCCCGCCGTCGGGCGCGGCGGCCCGAGGTGCGGTGAGGTGACCGGTGCCTTCCATGACTAAACCCTGTCACGGGGCACTGACAATTAAGCCCCCACGCTGCCACCCGCCGTCGAGAAAAGCGAAAACAAGGAAAACACGTCCCAAGTACTAGCTGTTGAGGTCCCAATGAACCCGGATCGCCTCGGCGACCGGCCCGGTGTTGCCCTCACAATTGCCGAAGACAGATTCCTGCGCCTTTGCATCGTCAACCAATCCGCTGCCGTCAATGCACCTGAAGTATCCGCGACACGCGTGACCCATATCGCCCGGTGTGCGAAGCCCCGCCGCTCCCGGCGGAACTGCGTGGCCGAGGCTGGTAATCAAGTACGACGGGCACAGCGCAGGGGACTAGTATTGAAGTTACTTGGTCAATGTGACCTGGAAATCCGGTGTGCGCTGTGTGTGGCCCTGTCCGCCTGCGCCCCGGCCAAGGTCTTCTATCTACCCATAGGGGTTTTTGTGTCTACACCTGATGTAAGCAACGAAGCCGGTTCGTCCGCAGCCAGCGTTACGGGCAGCAACCGCGTCAAGCGCGGTATGGCCGAGATGCTCAAGGGCGGCGTAATCATGGACGTCGTCAACGTCGAGCAGGCCCGCATCGCCGAAGATGCCGGTGCCGTGGCCGTCATGGCGCTCGAGCGCGTTCCCGCCGACATCCGCGCCCAGGGCGGCGTGTCCCGCATGTCGGACCCGGACATGATCGATGCGATCATCGCCGCCGTGTCCATCCCCGTGATGGCCAAGGCCCGCATCGGCCACTTCGTCGAGGCACAGGTCCTGCAGTCCCTGGGCGTGGACTACATCGACGAGTCCGAGGTCCTGACCCCGGCCGACTACACCCACCACATCGACAAGTGGAACTTCACCGTTCCCTTCGTCTGCGGTGCCACCAACCTCGGCGAGGCGCTGCGCCGCATCAACGAAGGCGCGGCCATGATCCGCTCCAAGGGCGAGGCCGGCACCGGCGACGTCTCCAACGCCACCACCCACATGCGCCAGATCCGCGCCGAGATCCTCCGCCTCTCCACCCTGCCGGAGGACGAACTCTACGTCGCGGCCAAGGAACTGCAGGCCCCGTACGAGCTCGTCAAGGAAGTCGCCGCGACCGGCAAGCTTCCCGTGGTGCTGTTCACCGCCGGCGGCATCGCCACCCCGGCCGACGCTGCGATGATGATGCAGCTCGGCGCGGACGGCGTGTTCGTCGGTTCGGGCATCTTCAAGTCCGGCAACCCGGCACAGCGGGCCGCCGCCGTCGTGAAGGCCACCACCTTCTTCGATGACCCCGACGTCATCGCCAAGGTCTCACGCGGCCTGGGCGAAGCCATGGTGGGCATCAACGTCGAGGAAATCCCCGAACCCCACCGCCTCGCCGAGCGCGGCTGGTAATTCTCGCTTTGGGGGAGCGCGCCTGACGGCGCTGATCCTCTGCGCAATCTTCCCCGCTCCCGGTTGGCGGACCGGCAGGCCCCGATCCTCTGCGTGCTATTCCCCGCGATCCGCTGCCGCGGCTTTGCCGCGACCCGGGGCGGGGGCCCTTTTACGCACGCTGCGGGATCCGTGCCCGCCTCCATGTAGTGCGGCTTAGTGCGACGCCGGCCGGTCACCTTTCACGGTGACCGGCCGGCGTCGTGCGTTTACCCGAGTAGCTCGCACTTGTTGTCGTTATGAGGCTCCATAACGACAACAACTGCCAGTCAGTTGGGTCGGCCGGCCAGGCTACTCGAGCCCGCGGCGCTTGAGGAGCGGATCCAGGGAGGCATCGCGTCCGCGGAGTGTGCGGAAGGATTCCAACGGGTCCCGGCTATTGCCCCGGGAAAGCAGTTCCGAGCGGAATCGTTCGCCGTTCCCGCGCAGCAGCCCGCCGTTTTCCGTGAACCAGTCCACCGTTTCCGCGTCCAGCACTTCACTCCAGATGTACGAGTAGTACCCGGCTGCGTAGAAGTCCCCGGCGAAGATGTGCTGGAAGTACCCCGTGCGATACCGGGGCGGTATGAGGGAATGCGCCACGCCGGCCGCAGCTAATGCCTTGGCTTCGAAGTCCTGGGCATCCTGAGGAACGCCGTCTACCTCAAGCACGTGCCAGGCCAGGTCCAAAAGGGCCGCACCGAGGTACTCCGTGGTCGCGAAACCTTCGCCCCAGAGCTTGGACTCGTTGAGGCTTTCAACGATGTCGTGGGGGAGCGGTTCGCCAGTGGCGTGGTGCCTTGCGTAGTTGCCGATTATCTCGGGCCACATGATCCACATCTCGTTGACCTGTGACGGATACTCCACGAAGTCCCGGGGGACAGAAGTTCCGGAAAACCGTGGATACGTGACGTTGGAGAAGAGCCCGTGCAAGGCATGGCCGAACTCGTGGAAAGTGGTCCGGACCTCGTCCAGGGTGAGAAGGGTCGGTTCTCCAGCTGGCGGTTTGGAGATGTTCAGGTTGTTGATTACCACCGGCTTGGTACCAAGCAGCGCTGATTGTTCGACGAGCGAGTTCATCCAGGCACCGCCGCGCTTGGAGTCACGCGCGTAGTAGTCGCCAAGGAAAAGGCCAAGGTCGGAGCCGTCCTCGTTTCGCACCTCCCAGACGCGGACGTCGGGGTGGTACCCCTTAAGGTCTTGCCTCTCGTGGAAAGTAACGCCGAAGAGGCTCGTGGCTGCGAAGAACACGCCGTCCACCAGCACCCGGTCCAATTCGAAATAGGGCCGTAGCAGCTGCTCGTCCACCTCGTACCGCTCCCGCCGGACCTTCGAGGAGTAGTACGCCCAGTCCCACGCTTCCAGCGGGTGCCCTGCGCTCTGCGTCAAGGCAGCCGCTTCAGCGTCGGCGTTGCGGATGGCAGCAGGAGCGAGCCGGTTGAGCATCGCCTGAACGGCTGCGAAATCGGGTGCGGTCTGGCGGTCCATGACTAGTTCGGCGTAATTGCCGAACCCAAGAAGGGTCGCCTTCTCGGCCCTCAAACGCGCCATCGCCTTCGCCAGTTCCAGCACGTCCAGGCTGCCGCCGTCGCTGCCCCGCGCGATGGACGCCTCATAGAGGCGGCGCCGGAGCTCGCGGTTCTGCAATGAAGCCAGAGCGGGCTGGTTGCTCGGCTGTATGAGGGTCAGGACGTACTTCCCCTCGTGTCCGGCAGTGCGTGCTGCCTCGGCGGCACTGGCGATGTCGTCCGCTGGCAGGCCGGCAAGTTCCGTGGCGTCATCGACCACAAGCGCGGCGGCCTTCATGGCTTCCTTGACGCGTTGCCCGTACTCCGTTCCCAAACGGGAGAGCTCCGCATTGAGGCTCTTGAGCTTTTCCTGGTGATCTTGATCAAGCTGGATCCCCGACTGCCGGAATTCCCGGAGATACTCCTGCACCAGCCGCATGGATTCGTCGTCAAGTCCTGACGTGTCTATGGCTGCGAATCGCTCGTACAGTCCGCGGTTGAGGTAGACCGCGTCCTGGTGGCTCGCGAAACGGGGAGACAGCTCGGTTTCGAGTTCGCGGATGGCCTCCGAGGCATCGGCAGAAACCAACGTGAAGAAGGATGCCGCAGCCCGTTCCAGCAGTCGGCCGGAGCGTTCCATCTCAACCGCCGTGTTTTCGAAGGATGCGGGCTCCGGATTGTCCACGATGGAATGGATCTCGGCCAGGTGCTCAGCGAGGCCAGCATCTACTGCTTCGGCGTAGTGGCTGTCCTGGATCATTGCGAAGGGAGGCAATCCGAAGGGAAGGGTACTCGGCTCCAAGAGAGGGTTCGTCATGAAGCAACCCTTTCATGCAGGGCGCCCGCCCACAACGCCTTTGCTTGTGTTAGCGCGGCCGCCGCGCGGCATGTTCGCGCGCGAGGCGGGCAAAGCCGTCGTCGGGCGTTCCGGGGACGAAAGTGCCGTACTTGCGTTCGACGGCGGTCCGGATCAGGAAATCGGCGATGGCAGGATTCTTGGGCAGCAAAGAACCATGCAGGTAGCTGGCAACCACATTCCGGTGCCTGGCGCCTTCATGGTTGTCTTTGCTGTTGTTGCCGGCACCCTTGGATACGGTGCCGAGGGGCTCGACGCCGGGACCCAGGGCAGTCTGTCCGCTGTGGTTTTCGTAGCCCATGATTTCCCCGAACTCCGGCGAGGTGAGGGTGACGTTTCCGATGAGGCGTTCGTCGGTGCCGACGGTCTCGACATCCAGGATGCCGATGCCGGGGATGACAGGGCCGGCCTTGGTCTTGAAGAACTTGCCAAAGAGCTGGTAAAGCCCGCAAATAACCAGCATGGGGGTTCCGTCCTCGGCCATCTCGCGGAGCTGCTCGCCGCGTGCCTGGAGATCCTCCTGGATGACTACCTGTCCGCTGTCCTGGCCGCCGCCGCCCACAATGAGATCTACATCTTCGGGGAAGTCGTCGCCCACGTTGTATTCCAGGAGCTCAGGCGTGTAACCGTGCCAGAGCAAGCGCTGCCGCAGGACGAGCGCGTTGCCCCAGTCGCCGTAGATGTTCATGTCACGGGGATACAGCTGGAGGACCCGGATGGTGCCCTTGCTCGCGTGAACGGCGGCGTCGTCGGCCGGGATCATGAGACCACCTCTACTGTGGTGATTTTGGAGAGTTCGCGCCGGATGGCCAACATCGCGGTGTACGTGCAGAAGACGCGTTTCGGCTTGCCCGCCGACCCCCGGATGAATTCAGCAAGGGCGGCGGGGATATCCGTGTCCACCGAACCGAAGCGGACCTCGTCGTACTGGAGGCGCAGGGCCATGTCGTAGGCACGGACGCCGGTGAGGACTTCGACTCCGTCCTCGCGCAGCGATTCGAATTCCACGTCCCAGAGCCACGACATGTCACGGCCGTCGGCATAGTTGTCGTTGATGGCGATCATGGACGCGTAGCCCTTCGCCGGGAATGACTTCAGGCCAAGCCGGAAACCGCTCGGGTTCTTCACGAGCACCAACTCAAGGGGCTGGCCGTCCACCGTCAGGCTCTCCCCACGGCCGAATGCCGGAGCGACCTCGGAGAGCGCCTTGACCAGCTTGGCAGCGTCGCCGGGCCTTCCGCTTGCACCGGTGATGCTCCTGGCGAGCACCAATGCGGCGGCGGCATTGAAGATGTTGTAGACGCCCCGGAGTTTCATGTGCGTCGACACACGGGTTCCGTCGAACTCGAAGTCGGCGTCATCGGTACCGACGCGGCGGAGTACGACGTCGGCCGCCGGGGAGGCGGGAACGTCACCGCGGGGGCTGGTTCCCGGATCCGCGGTCCGCATGTCGTCGTCGTTCGGGAAGGTGCTCCGGAGCGATTCGTCCAATCCGAAGTAGAGCACCTCGGGGCCGCCAACGGCTCCGGCAATACGGGCGACCCGGGGGTCCTCGCGGTTCAGGACCACGGTGCCGGTGGTGCGCTCGGCGATGCGCTGGAGAAGCATCGCGGTGGCGTCGATTTCGCCGAAACGGTCCAGTTGGTCTCGCAGGACATTGAGGAGGAGGCAGTAGCGCGGCGGCACCTTGTTCACGAAATGCACGGCATGTGCTTCGTCGAGCTCCAATACCGCGACGTCGGCGTCCAGCTTGCCGCGCCAGTCCACCTCACCTAGGAGTGCAGCTGCGACGCCACGGGTGAAGTTGCTGCCCGTCCGGTTGGTGAAGACCTTCAGGCCCTGGCTTTCCAGGAGCTCCACCACCATTTTGGTGGTGGTCGTCTTGCCGTTTGTTCCGCTCACCACTGCCACGCCGTGGGGGAGCGAGGACAGCGTCCTCTGCATGAAGCCGGGGTCGATCTTCTCGACCACTAGGCCAGGTAAAGCCGAACCCCCGCCGCGCAGCCGGGACACAGCACGGACCAGCTTGCCGAGTGGAACGGTGAACGAAAACATGCTCTGTAATATATCCCAGTTGGTGCATAAACCACGTGTCGTATGCCTGCCATGGGTTGCCGGGGGAGAGTCCGGCAGCGGCAGCGCATTATGATGGTCGAATGACCAATCCCCCTTCCGAGGCGTCATCAAGCGTGGGCTCGGGCCTGCGCATCGGCGTCCTCGCACTACAAGGCGATTTTCGTGAGCACATCCACGCCGTCGAAGCGGCCGGTGCCACCGGCGTCGGCATCCGGCGTCCGGCGGAACTCGACGACATAGACGGCCTCATCATCCCCGGCGGTGAGTCGACCACCATCGACAAGCTCGCGCGCATCTTTGAACTCGCCGATCCCATCCGCAAGCAGATCGCGTCAGGCTTGCCGGTCTATGGATCCTGCGCCGGCATGATCCTGCTGGCGGACGACATCGCAGATCCCGCCACGGACCTCGCCGGAAATCCCCAGCAGACTTTCGGTGGATTGGACATCACGGTCCGTCGCAACGCCTTCGGCCGGCAGCGCGAGTCTTTCGAAACCGACCTTGATTTCAAAGGCCTCGAGTTCAGCGCAGGCGAGTCCGGCGTCGACCCCGTCCACGCCGTCTTCATCCGCGGACCGTGGGTGGAACGCGTTGGTCCCGGCGTCGAAATCCTTGCCCAGGTGGAACCGCGAAAAGCCACCCACACGGACACTTTGCACGGGTTGGCTAGAATTGTTGCAGTGCGCTCAGGTCGGTTGCTGGCCACCTCCTTCCACCCGGAAGTGACTGGGGAGAAGCGCGTGCATGAATTGTTTATTCGAATGATCAGAGGGGAAGTTTAAAGCATGTCAGGCCACTCCAAATGGGCGACGACCAAGCACAAGAAGGCCATCCTCGATAGCCGCCGGGCCAAGTCGTTCGCCAAACTGATCAAGAACATCGAAGTCGCGGCCCGCATGGGCGGACCGGACCTTGCCGGCAACCCCAGCCTGGAACTGGCTGTTACGAAAGCCAAGAAGACATCGGTCCCCGCTGACAACATCGACCGCGCCATCAAGCGCGGAGCCGGCCTGACCGGCGAAGTGGTCGACTACACGGAGATCATGTACGAAGCCCGCGGCCCGCAGGGTTCCGCTCTTTTGATCGAGTGCCTCACGGACAACAAGAACCGTGCTGCCTCCGAGGTCCGGCTGGCAATCTCCCGCAACGGCGGCACCATTGCCGACCCCGGCTCCGTGAGCTACCTCTTCACCCGCAAGGGCGTCGTCAACCTGCCCAAGAACGGGCTCAGCGAAGACGACATCCTGATGGCCGTCCTCGACGCCGGCGCCGAGGAAGTCAAGGACAGCGGCGAGAACTGGGAAATCCACTCGGAGCCCACCGACCTCCAGGCCATCCGCGAAGCCCTCAAGGAAGCCGGCATCGAATACGAGACGGACGAAGCTGAATTCGTCCCTTCAATGCAGGTGCCACTGGACCTCGACGGTGCAAAGAAGTTCATGAAGCTCGTCGATGCCCTTGAGGATCTCGACGACGTCCAAAACGTGTACACCAACGCGGACATGAGCGAGGAAGTCCAGGCTGCGCTCGAAGCCGAGTAGCGCCTCTTGCAACACAGCTTCATAACAAACAGGGAGGCCCGGACTTGACTCTTCGCGTATTGGGAGTCGATCCGGGCCTCACCCGTTGCGGCATCGGAGTGGTCGACGTCGAACGGAACCGCCGCGCCACGATGGTTGCGGTCTGCGTCGTGGGAACCTCCCCGGAACAATCATTGGACCAGCGCCTGCTGGTCATCGCCAAGGCCATTGATGAATGGCTGGACCTGTACAAACCCGACGTTCTCGCGGTCGAACGGGTGTTCTCCCAGTTGAACGTCAGTACCGTCATGGGCGTCGCACAGGCGTCCGGCGTGGTCATCGCGGCCGCTGCGCGGCGCGGCATCCCGGTGGCGCTCCACACGCCGTCGGAGGTCAAAGCTGCCGTCACGGGAAGCGGCACCTCCAACAAAGAAGCGGTGACAAAACTCATCACCAAGATCCTTCGTCTCGACGCCCCGCCGCGCCCGGCCGACGCCGCGGACGCTTTAGCCCTCGCAGTCACGCACGCCTGGCGGGCCGGCAGCGGTGCCGCAGTTGCTACCACCGGACCAGGGAGCAGTGCATTGACCCCCGCCCAGCGGGCGTGGGCTGAAGCCGAAGCGAAAGCGCGCCGCGCCCGGTAATTGTCCATGGCCCTTGCTAGGGTATTCGTAGATATGTTCGGATAGCCCGCGGCGCAGCATGCACGGGGCAGTACTTCAGGAGCCGGGTCTTGATCAGTTTTCTCCGCGGAACCGTGGCACACGTCAGTCTCTCCACGGCCGTCATCGATCTCAACGGTGCCGGAATGAGCGTCTACGCCACGCCCCAAACCCTCAGCCACCTGCATGTCGGCGAGGAAGCGAAGCTGTTCACCTCGTTGATCGTCAGGGAGGACTCCCTGACGCTTTTCGGTTTCTCGAACGACGACGAACGGGAAGTTTTCGATGTCCTGCTCAGTGTGAGCGGGGTGGGGCCGCGGCTGGCCCTCGCAGTCCTGGCCGTCCATGAGCCCGAAGCGATCCGGGTAGCCGCCCATTCCGGTGACGCCAAGTCATTCACCAAGGTCCCCGGCATTGGGCCGAAGGTCGCCGGCAGGATCGTCCTGGAGCTTGCGGGCAAACTCGTGCCTCACGGCACCGCCCCGGGGCCCGCCCCCGCTGTCGCGGCCGAGTCCGTCTGGAAGCCGCAGGTGGTCGCTGCAATGACGAGCCTCGGATGGTCGGAGAAGGACGCCGCCGGCAGCATCGACAAGGCAATGGCCGATTCCCCGGAACTTGCCGACGCCGGCAATGTCGCCCAGATCCTGCGTGCAACCCTTCGCTGGCTTGGGCAGGACGGCGCCCGCGCAGGAAACCGGGTAGGCAGCCGTGGCTGAGCAGTCCCTCGTTACCGGGGGAGAGGAACCCGAAGAGCGCATCATCGAGGCCGCACTGCGCCCGAAGAACCTGCACGACTTCGTAGGCCAGCACCGCGTCCGAAAGCAACTCTCGCTCGTGCTGGAAGCCTCGAGAATGCGTGGCCGCAGCGCGGACCACGTCCTGCTTTCAGGCCCCCCGGGGCTCGGCAAGACCACGCTCTCCATGATCATCGCCGCCGAGATGAACGCTCCCTTGCGCATCAGCAGCGGGCCGGCCATCCAGCATGCGGGCGATCTCGCTGCCATCCTCTCCTCGCTCTCCGAGGGCGAAGTGCTCTTCCTCGACGAAATCCACCGGATGTCCCGGCCTGCAGAGGAAATGCTGTACATGGCCATGGAAGATTTCCGGGTGGACATCGTGGTGGGCAAGGGTGCGGGCGCCACTGCTATTCCGCTTGAGCTGCCGCCGTTCACCCTCGTGGGCGCCACCACACGGGCTGGCCTGCTGCCTGGTCCGCTTCGTGACCGTTTTGGTTTTACCGGGCACTTGGAGTTCTATTCCGTGGCGGAGCTTGAATTGGTTCTGCGTCGCTCGGCCGGATTGCTTGATCTTAAGGTCAACTCGGCCGGGTTCAGCGAGATCGCGGGCCGTTCCCGTGGAACTCCGCGTATTGCCAACCGGCTGCTGCGCCGCGTCCGGGACTGGGCTTTGGTCCACGGCATCGAGCAGATCGATGCCCGTGCCGCGTCCGCGGCTTTGGACATGTATGAGGTGGACCAGCGTGGCTTGGACCGCCTCGACCGTGCCGTACTGGAGGCCTTGATCCTCAAGTTCAACGGGGGTCCCGTAGGGCTCTCCACCCTCGCGATCGCCGTCGGGGAGGAGCCGGAGACCGTCGAAACGGTCGCCGAGCCGTACCTGGTGCGCGAAGGCCTTTTGGGGCGGACGCCGCGCGGCAGGATTGCCATGGCGTCCGCATGGACCCACCTTGGATATGCGGTGCCGGCAGGAGTGTTCGGGCAGGACCCGCTGGCGTTGTTCGAGGACAGCCAAAACGGGGCCGAAATCATCGATACCGGCCGTTAGCACGATCCATTCAGCTTAACCCTCTAGACTGGTATGACACTCGGCACGTTCGAGTCCTTGGTTCTGTGCCCGCCCGTCGGAGCATTGTGCGGCCAAGTGGGCGAAAGCTCCACGGCCGCCGGATCCACCGGGCAGACATGGCCGTGAAACCAAAAACGTAAGTAAAGAACGGAACTTCCCTGTGGATCCAATGACAATCCTGCTGTTCGCCATGCTCGGCGTCTTCATCTTCATGATGTTCCGCCGCAACAAGAAGACGCAGCAACAGCAGGCCAAGCTGCAGTCCCAGTTCGCTCCCGGCGTTGACGTCATGACCAGTTTCGGACTGTTCGGCCGAATCGTCTCGATGGACGACGCGGAGAACAAGGTTGTCCTTGAACTGTCTCCGGGCAACCTCGCCACGGTGCACCGCCAGGCCGTTACCAAGATTGTTGAGCCCGTCGAGGAGGCCTCGGTTGACGTTCCGGACGACGCGTCGTCGCTGACGGCCGCAGATGCCGATGCATCGGCATCCATGGAGACCCCCGAGGAAACCCTCAGGCGCCTCAACGATGAAGGCAAGAAGGACAACTAGCCCGTACCCGCTCTACAAGCGGGAATAGTTCTACGGCAATGAATCGCCGCCGGCCTGCGCTCACCAGTGCACGTCGGCGGCTGTTCCGTCATCAACAGGAAGATCGAACATGGCACGAACCGGCCACAAAAATGCAGCCCGCAGGGTGCTGATCTGGCTTGTCGCAATATTCGCTGTACTGACAGCAGTCCTCGGTGGCGGCGTCATCACTGGTCACGCCAGCTGGGCCCCAAAGCTCGCGCTTGACCTCGAGGGCGGCACGCAAATGATTCTCGCGCCCAAGGTCGAAGGATCCACCGGCATCAACGAAGAACAGTTGAACCAGGCCGTCGCGATTATCCGCCAACGCGTTGACAGCTCCGGTGTCGCCGAAGCGGAAATCACCACGCAGTCCGGCCGTAACGTCGTGGTAAGCCTTCCCGGGACGCCAAGTTCGGAAACCCGTGCACTGATCCAGGCATCTGCCGACATGAACTTCCGCCCGGTGATCACCACGGGAGACCCTGCGGCCGTTCCGGTCGCATCGCGGACGCCTGACGCAAGCCTGCCCAAGCCCACGGCCGTGCCGACCAACGCCAGCGACAGCAACTGGGTCACAGCGGACGTCTACAAGGCGTTCGAAGCCCTGGACTGCGTCAATCCGGCCCAGGACAAGCAGCCGCGCTCAGATCCCGCCAAGCCGCTGGTGACCTGCGAACCTGCAACGGCCAAAACTCCTGCCGTTAAGTACATCCTTGGCCCGGTCGAGGTGAAAGGCCAGGACATCGTTTCGTCCTCCTTCGATCCCGTCCAGGGCGCACAAGGCTCGGTCACCAATGCGTGGGGCGTGACGATCACGTTCGATGCCAACGCCACCAAGACCTTCAAGGACGTTACCCAGAGGCTCAACCAGTTCTACGTGGCATCGCAGGCGCAGGGAGGTAACGACCCCAAGGCCCAGTTCGCCATCGTCCTGGATGACCAGGTCATTTCCGCGCCGCGTGCCCTCGCCGTCATCACCGATGGCAAGCCGCAGATCACCGGCAACTTCACGCAGGCGTCCGCGCAGGCCTTGTCGGACCAGCTCCGTTACGGCGCATTGCCCATCAGCTTCGATATCCAGTCCGAGGAACAGATTTCCGCCACCCTCGGTGGCGAGCAACTGCGTCTCGGCCTGCTGGCCGGTGTGATCGGGCTCCTGCTCGTGGTGGTCTATTCGCTCTTCCAGTACCGGGCCTTGGGCTTCGTCACGATCCTCTCGCTCGTGGTGGCCGGCGGACTGACGTACCTCGCCATCGCGATCCTTGGCTGGACTGAGAACTACCGGCTGTCCCTTGCCGGTGTGGCTGGTCTCATCGTGGCCATTGGCCAAACAGCCGACTCCTTCATCGTGTACTTCGAGCGCATCCGCGACGAACTTCGTGAGGGCAAGGGCCTCGTGTCCGCCGTCGCGAATGGTTGGAAGCGCGCCAAGCGCACGGTCCTTGCATCCAAGGCCGTCAACCTCCTCGCTGCCTTGGTGTTGTACTTCGTCGCTGTTGGCAACGTCCGCGGCTTCGCCTTCACCCTTGGGCTCACTGCACTGGCGGACCTCCTGGTCGTGTTCATGTTCACGCACCCCACGCTCCAGGTGCTGGCGCGGACCAAGTTCTTCGGGGAAGGGCACCGCTTCTCCGGCCTCGACCCTGAGCGCCTCGGCGCCGTGCCGCTGTACCGCGGTGCCGGCAGGCTCCGCACGCCGACGGAGAAGCCCGCCGTCGTGCGCGCCCGCAACACCGGTGCTGCCGCGGAGGCCGAGCGCCGCATGACCATCGCCGAACGTCGGCTTGCCGAGAAGCAAGCCCAGCTGGCTGGTTCTTCCAACGGCACCAAGGAGGAGAAGTAATGACCACGAGCTTCGCAAAGTTCGGCAACGAGCTCTACACGGGCAAGCGCTCTTACAACTTCGTATCCAGCAAGAAGATCTGGTTCATCATCGCTGCAGTGGCAGTGGCGATCTCCATCCTCCTGCCGGTGGTCAAGGGCGGCTACAACCTCGGAATCGACTTCCGGGGCGGTTCCGAGTTCACGGTGTCCAACGTGAAGACCACCGAGTCGGCCCCGGGCGAAAAGGCAGTCCACGACGTCGTTCCCGGTGCCGTTCCGCGCGTCGCCAACGTCGCTGGCAGCACCATGCGTATCCAGACCGACAAACTCAGCGATGACCAGACCATCAAGATCAAAACGGATCTCGCAAAGGCCTACGGCGTCACCGAAAACCAAGTCACCTCGACCTTCATCGGCCCCACCTGGGGGCAGGATGTCACCAAGCAGGCCCTGATCGGGCTCGCGGTGTTCGTGGGGCTTGCCGCTCTTTTGATGGCTTTGTACTTCCGTACTTGGAAGATGTCGGTTTCTGCGCTTGCCGGCATGCTCGTCACGATGTTCTGCACGGCCGGTATCTACTCCTTGAGCGACTTCGAGGTGACGCCCTCGGCCATCATCGGCTTCCTGACGGTTCTCAGTTACTCCCTGTACGACACCGTGGTGGTTTTCGACAAGATCCGTGAAAACACCTCGGACATCACCACTTCCAGCCGGCGCACTTTCGCCGAGGAGGTCAACCTTGCCGTCAACCAAACCCTGGTGCGTTCCATCAACACCATGATGGTGGCAGTATTGCCCGTCGCCGCGATTCTCTTCATCGGTGCAGGGCTGTTGGGCGCCGGCACGCTCCGGGACCTGTCACTGGCGTTGTTCGTCGGCATCCTGATCGGTACCGCGGCCACGATCTTCATCGCGGCTCCGCTTTACGCCTGGCTCCGCCAGAGCGAACCCGAGTTGCAGAAGCAGGCCAAGAAGGTAGCTACCCGACGCGCGGCAGCCGCCAGCGCGAACTCGGAAGCCGCCGCCGTTTAGCTTGGTTTCCCATTGAAGGGCCGGTCACCGCTGAAGAGCGCTGGCCGGCCCTTTCTGTTCCTGGCTCCGTCATCTGGGTACCGGTTCTTGGACAGGTCACCGGCGGGAATAGACTGGGAGAATTAAGTCAGTCGTGAGAGGTGCTTTTGTGGAGGAACGTACGACGTCGGCGCTGCCGGCGGGCGGAGAGGACGGCCTGAGCCGCGTGCCCGGCACCGCAACTGCAGCTACGGGAAGCACCGTTGATGGTGTTCCCGTGGACAGCCCGGGCGTGCGCCCGACGTTCCCCGGACGGCGCGAACGGACGCGCTCCAGGCTGGCGAAATTGACTGGACGGGGCACGGGCACCTATTCGCCCATCCTCGAACCGCTCCTGCGGACAGTCAGGGCAAACAACCCCAAGGAAGACCTCGATCTCATCCAGCGGGCCTTTACCGTAGCCGAGCGCAGCCATCAGGGGCAGAAGCGGAAGAGCGGCGATCCGTACATCACGCACCCCGTGGCTGTGGCCACGATCCTGGCTGAATTGGGGCTCACCGGCACAACCCTGGCTGCTGCGCTCCTGCACGACACTGTGGAGGACACTCCCTACACCCTCTCTGACCTGACGCGCGATTTCGGCCCGGAAGTCGCTATGCTCGTGGACGGCGTCACCAAGCTGGACAAGGTCCAATTCGGTGAGGCAGCACAGTCCGAGACTGTCCGCAAGATGGTCGTCGCCATGGCCAAGGACATCCGGGTGCTGATGATCAAGCTCGCGGACCGGCTGCACAATGCCCGTACGTGGCGCTTTGTTTCCGCTGAATCATCCGCACGCAAAGCGCGTGAAACGCTTGAGATCTTTGCGCCGCTGGCCCACCGCCTCGGCATGAACACTATCAAATGGGAACTTGAGGATCTCTCCTTCGCCGCCCTGTACCCCAAGGTGTATGAAGAAATCGTCCGGATGGTGGGGGACCGCACTCCGGAGCGCGAGAAGAGCCTCAGTGTCATCCGCAACCAGATTGCCGAAGACCTTCGCGTCGCCCGCATCAAGGCCACCATCACGGGCCGGCCGAAGCATTACTACTCGATTTACCAGAAGATGATCGTCCGGGACAAGGACTTCGACGACATCAACGACCTCATGGGCGTGCGAGTCCTCGTAGACTCCGTCCGGGACTGTTACGCGGCTCTTGGCACCTTGCATTCGCGCTGGAACCCCCTGCCAGGACGGTTCAAGGACTACATCGCCATGCCGAAGTTCAACATGTACCAGTCCTTGCACACCACCGTCATCGGGCCCGGGGGCAAGCCCGTCGAGATCCAGATCCGTACCCACGAAATGCACCGCCGGGCCGAGTATGGCGTGGCGGCGCACTGGAAGTACAAAGACCAGCCCAACCGGACCGCCGTTGGCCCGGGGAGTCCCAAGGACGGCGACATGGGTTGGCTTCGTTCGCTGGTCGACTGGCAGCAGGAAACGTCGGATCCGGGCGAATTCCTGGACTCGCTGCGTTTTGAGATCAACGCCCGAGAGGTGTTCGTCTTCACCCCCAAGGGCGAGGTCATGGCCCTTCCCGCAGGATCGACACCGGTGGACTTCGCCTACGCGGTCCACACCGAGGTGGGTCACCGGACCATCGGGGCTCGCGTCAACGGCAAACTGGTCCCGCTTAACAGCGAACTCAATCACGGCGACTGGGTGGAGATCTTCACCTCCAAGGCCGAGGGCGCAGGACCTAGCCAGGACTGGCAGCATTTCGTCAAGAGCGCCAGGGCCCGCAACAAGATCCGGCAGTGGTTCAGTAAGGAACGCCGCGAAGAGGCCATCGAACGTGGCAAGGACCAGCTGACCCGGGCCATGCGTAAGCAGAACCTGCCCCTGCAACGGCTTATGACACACGACGCCCTGTCCACGGTGGCGGAGGAATTCCATTACGTCGACATTTCCGGCCTGTATGCCGGCGTGGGCGATGGGCATACTTCGGCTCAATCCGTCATGGAAAAGCTCATGGAGCACCTTGGCGGCCATGAGACTCCCGATGAGGACCTGGACGAAGTCAGTATTCCCTCACAACTTCAAAAGACCCGGTACTCGGACTCCGGCGTCATTGTGCGTGGAGTAGGGGACGTGTGGGTGAAGCTGGCCCGCTGCTGCACGCCTGTACCGCCTGATCCTATCCTCGGGTTCGTGACACGCGGTTCGGGTGTGTCGGTACACCGCACGGACTGTACGAACGTCTCGGATCTCCGTGACCAGCCCGATCGCATCGTCGAGGTTGAATGGGCTCCGACCCAATCCAGCGTCTTCCTGGTTGAGATCCAGGTGGAAGCACTGGACCGGAAGTCGTTGCTCTCGGACGTCACCCGCGTGCTGTCGGAAAACCACGTCAACATCCTGGCTGCTTCCGTGCACACATCCAGCGACCGGGTGGCCATCTCCCGCTTCGCTTTCGAAATGGGCGATCCGAAGTACCTGCAC
The DNA here is from genome assembly GCF_030209755.1 of Arthrobacter sp. efr-133-TYG-118. Lineage (GTDB taxonomy): Bacteria > Actinomycetota > Actinomycetes > Actinomycetales > Micrococcaceae > Arthrobacter. The sequence continues at coordinate 101,869 of NZ_JARVRH010000010.1, forward strand.
CACGTGCTCAGTGCCGTTCGCAGGATCGACGGCGTTTTCGATGTCTACCGGACCACGGGGAACCGCAGGAGAAGCTGAGCTGCAGCAACTCAGGCGGCCGCCTCAGGTGGGAATACCTGGGCCTGCGGCGAGTCAGCGGTCGAAGCCAGCGCGGCGAGCTTGCGCAATGCAGCCTTCTTGTGGGGCACCCTCGCGGACGCCTCCACGGCGAGCGTCAAGAGCCGCAGCCGGACACCCAACTCATCGTTGGAAAGCAGCATTCGCAGCGCGGGAACGGCTCTGTCAGCTTCGACGTGAAGCGCCACGTCCACGGCTGTCCGGAGTGGACTGGTCACGAGCAGCCCGCCGATGCTGACCACATCCAGTTGGCCCAACCGGACTTCGTGCAGAATGCAGCCTCGGGCCGAGCGCAGGCTCGATATACGGTGTTTGGCGTCCACCAGGAGTGAAAGCCTCTCAGGGGCATCTGCGCAACCGTAGATCCAGGCGGCCGTCATGCGGCCCGCAATGACCTTCCTCCGAATGCGATCCGGAACCACCTGGGCGGCCGCGCGGGCGCGGAGCCGAGGCGTGACGTCCAGCCCGGGAGGGGTGAAGCTCCTCTCATAAAGCGGCGTGAGCACCCCGTCCGCGGCCATCGATTGCAGCTCGGCCCAAGTGAACATGGGGCTAGGCGCGTACAGCTCCTGGGAAGGGAAGTCCTGTTGTTGCGGGGGCGGGAATCCTGGGGCCATTCAGCAATCATCGCGTGGCCGTCGCAACGGGAACAGGCCCCGTCCCGGTTATGTGGATAACCGGGACGGAGCCTGTCAGCTCAGGTAGTACTGTCAGCCCATCCAGCGCTAGGCGAGATCACTCGCCGAGCGCTGGATCTGGTCAAGCCACGCCTCGCGGGCTTCCAGGGCCTCGCGGGCATTCTTGATGCGGCGCTGGTCTCCGGCCTTTTCGGCCTTTTCCAGGTCTTCCCTCAGGCCGGCGATGGCCGCTTCCAGCTGCGACAGGGCGCTGTTGGTGCGGGCCTTGGTCTCCGGGTTGCTCCGGCGCCACTTGTCCTCTTCGGCTTCGCGGACGGCGTCCTCAACCTTGCGCAGGCCGGCTTCGATCCTGCCCATGTCGGCGCGGGGGACCTTTCCGGCCTCTTCCCAGCGGTCACGGATCGACTGCAGGGCCTTCTTGGCAGCATTGAGGTCCGTGATCGGCAACAGGGCCTGGGCCTCGACAATGAGCTCTTCCTTGACGGAAAGGTTCGCTGTGTACTGCTGGTCGATCTCATCGTTCGCAGCCTGGCGGTTGCTGAAGAAGACGTCCTGCGCGGCACGGAACCGGAGCCAGAGGGCGTCGTCGTCCTTGCGGCTGGCGCGGGGCGTAGCCTTCCACTGATCCATGAGCCGGCGGTATTCTCCCGCCGCGAAACCCCAGTCCGTGGAACTGGAGAGGGCTTCGGCCTCGACGATCAGCTGTTCCTTGGCGACCTTCGCGGCCGAGTTGGTGCTGTCCAACTGGGAGAAGTAGGCACGGCGGTGGCGGTCGAAGACCGTACGGGCCGAGCGGAACCGCTTCCACAGTGCGTCCTCGTTGCTTCGTCCAAGCCGGATGCCGTTCTTCTGGGCTGTCTTCCAGCTCTCGAAGAGTTCGTTCATGCGGGCGCTCGACGTCTTCCACTGGACCTGGGACGGATCCTGGGAAGCGATGGATTCGGCTTCGGCAACGATCGCCTCGCGTGCCGCGAGCTCCGCGGAGCGGGCGGCGTCGTGCGCGGCCTTCTCGGACTTCTCCAATTCGGAAATCTGACCGGCCAAGGCGTCGAGACGGGCTTCCGCAGTGCGGATATCGCCCACCATGTTGCGCTCGGCCAGCTGCTCGCGCAAGTGCTCGACCGTCTTCTGCATGTCCGTGGCCGGGGCCTTGGACTCCACGCGGTGTTCCATCAAAACGATCTGCGCGACCACGTCGTCGTACTTCCGGGCGAAGTATGCCAGCGCTTCGTCAGTGCTCACGCCCGGGTACTGTCCCACCGGCTGCTCTTCGCCGTCGATGGTCAGGAAGACGTGGCCGTCACCCTCCGCTCGACCCCACTTGGCAGCTTCGGCCAAGGACACGGCCGTAGGCTGAGCCGCCGGCGCGGCCGGAATTACGCTGGCCGCGGCCTTCGGGCGGGCTGCAAATGCCGCGGGAGAAGGTGCATGCGAGGAGGCCGGACGTGGCGCCGGAGAAGCAGGCTTGGGTGCGGGCTCTGGCGCGTCGGCTACCGGGGCAGCGGGCTCTTCCGGGGCAGGTGCGGGCTCTGGCGCGTCGGCTACCGGGGCAGCGGGCTCTTCCGGGGCAGCGGCGGGCTCTGGCGCGTCGGCTACCGGGGCAGCTGCCTCGACGCCGGTTTGCTCAGTTACGGATGCCTGGATTTCTTCGTCGTTGGCCACTACTGCAGTTTCGTCGGATTTCTGACTGTCTGTCACCGCTAAAAGTCTTTCGCTTGGAGGGATTACTAAGGTAATGCGCCGTGGACCGTGGCCCGGGCTAGTTACTTCAGAGAAAACGAGTCTATCGTGACAGCTGCCACAGGGGCGCCGTCGGTGGCGCTGCTACCCGGATTAATACCTGCTTGGGCAATCTTCGTCACGACATCCATGCCACTCGTCACCTTGCCGACGATCGTGTATCCGCCGGCAGAATCCGGGGGGATGACCGTGTCCTTGTACACGATGAAGAATTGGTGTCCGTTGCCGTAGGCATTGTTGCCGGTCCTGGCGACGGCGATGGTTCCGGCCGGGTACGTGTTGTTGGCGGGGGTGTTCTCCAGCGGTCCCCAATGGAAGTTGGGGTCATCGGTGGTGTCCGTCCCCTTGGCTCCGCACTGCAGCACCGAGAAGTTGTCGGCAGTGGTCAGTCGAGGGCATTTGAGCCCGCTGTAATAACTCGCGTCAGTCAGGGATTTGAACACCGCTGCGGCCTGGGGAGCTGTTGTGCCATCCAGTTCGACGCCGACTGCCCCTCCGTTGAGGCTGAGCTGGCCGGTGAACGTCTTACCCGCGGCTGTGTCGGCTTTGGGAATGCCGGTGCTATTCGAGCCTGTCGCCGCGGCGGAAGCGGATGGGTTCGCAGAGGCCGACGGCGAACTCAGCCCGGCCTGCGCCGCTGCGAACTCCGATTCGCTCGGGTTCGAGTTGAACACCGTGAGTTGGAGCACGACGGCGGCAACCAGGGCGGCGGCGCCCACACCGACGGCGATCACATTGTCCCGGCGGCGGCGCTTGCCCTGTGCACGCCGAAGCTCGCGCTTGGCTTCCATCTGCCTGATGCGCCGTTTGGCTTCACGGTTGTCCCGCGGCCTTGTAGACAAGGGTCCTCCTGGTTGTCTGGACAAGCTTCCATCGCAGGCAAGCCAAACCCGGATGCCCGCATTAGATGTGCAGGCGCCGAAAGCATAAACTGGCTGCCGCACATAGTTTATGCATGACTGGCTGGACACCCGCCTAACCTGAGCCGAATCGGCCCGTGGTTCGGGGCCCCGGGTCCCGCCCGCGCAATCATTGAGGAGAAATTTCCACCATGGCCCGTACCGCCTCCCTGTCCGGATTCCCCGAGTGGCTTCCCCAGGAGCGGTTGGTGGAACTGCATGTGCTGGACACTTTGCGCAAGACGTTTGAACTCCATGGCTTCTCTTCAATCGAGACCCGGGCCGTGGAAACAGTCGGCCAACTCCTCCGCAAGGGCGAGATCGACAAAGAGGTGTACGGTCTCAGCCGCCTACAGGAAGACGAGGACGCCCCCGGCAGCGAAAACGGAAAGTCGGACAAGGCTGATCCCAACGCCTTGGCCCTCCACTTCGACCTCACAGTGCCGTTTGCCCGCTACGTCGTCGAGAACGCCGGCTACCTCGCCTTCCCGTTCCGGCGCTACCAGATCCAGAAGGTGTGGCGGGGGGAGCGGCCCCAGGAAGGCCGCGCCCGCGAATTCACCCAGGCTGACATCGACGTCGTTGGCGACGGCGAGCTGCCCTTCCGGTACGACGTCGAGATTGCCCTTGTCATTGCGGAAGCGCTGAGCGCCCTTCCCATCCCGGACTTCCGCCTGCGGATCAACAACCGCAAGCTGGCCGAGGGTTTCTACCGCGGCATCGGCCTCACGGACACCGCAGGGGTGCTGCGCAGCATCGACAAGCTCGAGAAGATCGGCGAAGCGAAAGTTGCCGAATTGCTCAGGACTGAGCTTGGCGCCACGGATGAGCAGGCGGCACTTGCCTTGAAGCTCGCAGGCATCCGCACCGAGGACACGTCCTTCGTGGCGCAGGTGCGAGCCCTCGGTGTCTCGGACGAGCTTCTTGAAGAAGGCCTCAGCGAGCTCGAACAAGTCATCGAGGCTGCCGTGCAGCGTGCCCCTGGCAAGGTTGTTGCCGACCTCAGCATCGCCCGCGGCCTCGACTACTACACCGGCACCGTCGTCGAAACCGTCCTGGTAGGGCACGAGCAACTCGGTTCCATCTGCTCCGGCGGCCGGTACGACGCCCTCGCCAGCAAGGGCAACCGCAAGTTCCCCGGCGTCGGGCTGTCGATCGGCGTGACCCGCCTCGTCTCCCGCATCCTGAGCCAGGAATTCGCGACCGCGTCACGCTCGGTGCCCACGGCAGTGCTTGTGGCCCTGAACAACGATGACAGTTGGTCCGCGGCCCAGGACGTCGCAGCCCAGCTGCGCGGACGGGGGATCGCAACCGAGGTTGCGGCGAAGGCCGAGAAGTTCGGCAAGCAGATCAAGTTCGCTGATCGCCGCGGCATCCCTTTCGTCTGGTTCACGGACGACGACGGCAAGCACCAGGTGAAGGACATCCGCACAGGAGAACAAGTCGACGCGGATCCGGCGAGCTGGGAGCCGTCACCGGAGGATCTCCACGTCCGCATCACCACGCGCTAGGCGTGGACCGGCGCCTCAAGGCGTCAGCCCTGCCGGCGTCAGGCGGGGGCGGGAGGCGCCTCATGGCGGCCACGCTTCAAGCTTGCGGGTAAACTCGAACGGGATCGTTTAGCCATGATCCGCTGAAAATCATTGAAAGGAATGCTGTGCTGCGCACACATGACCTCGGATCCTTGCGTTCCGAGCACATTGGACAGACCGTCACCCTGGCAGGCTGGGTAGGCCGCCGCCGAGATCACGGTGGCGTAGCCTTCGTCGATCTGCGTGACGCGTCCGGTGTCGCCCAGGTGGTTGTCCGCGAGGAAGAGGTCTTCCACGGCCTGCGCAATGAATACGTGCTGCAGATCGTGGGCACCGTAAGCAAGCGTCCCGAAGGCAACGAAAACCCGCACCTCGCCACCGGTGAGATCGAGGTCATTGCCGAGAAAGTGGTGATCCTCAACACCTCGGATCCCCTGCCGTTCCAGATCGATGAGCACGTGGAGGTCGGTGAGGAAGCGCGCCTCAAGCACCGCTACCTTGACCTGCGCCGCCCCGGCCCCGCCCGGAACCTGCGCCTGCGTTCCGAGGCGAACCGCGTGGCCCGCGAACTGCTTCACAGGCAGGGCTACGTGGAAATCGAGACTCCCACGCTGACGCGCTCGACGCCGGAAGGCGCCCGTGATTTTGTTGTTCCGGCGCGTTTGGCCCCGGGTTCCTGGTACGCGCTTCCGCAGTCGCCGCAGCTTTTCAAGCAGCTGCTCCAGGTTGGCGGTTTCGAAAAGTACTACCAGATCGCCCGTTGCTACCGCGACGAAGACTTCCGTGCGGACCGCCAGCCGGAATTCACCCAGCTCGACATCGAAGCCAGCTTCGTTGACCAGGACGACGTCATTGAGCTCGGCGAAGGCATCGTCAAGGCACTGTGGCAGCTGATCGACGTCGAAATCCCGACGCCGATCCGCCGCATGACCTACCACGAGGCCATGGCCAAGTACGGCTCCGACAAACCGGACCTGCGCTTCGGCCTGGAACTCACCGAATTGACGGAGTTCTTCAAGGACACGAACTTCGGAGTCTTCAAGGCGCCCTACGTGGGCGCCGTCGTCATGCCCGGCGGAGCCTCGCAGGCCCGCCGCGCGCTGGACGCCTGGCAGGAGTGGGCCAAGCAGCGTGGCGCCAAGGGCCTCGCCTACGTGCTGTTCAAGGAAGACGGCGAGCTCACGGGCCCCGTTGCCAAGAACCTCACGGACGCCGAGCGTGCCGGCCTGGCCGACGCCGTGGGCGCCAAGCCCGGCGACTGCATCTTCTTCGCCGCCGGCGAGAAATCTCCGTCCCGCGCTCTGCTGGGCGCCGCCCGCGTCGAGATCGGCCACCGCACCGGCCTGATCGATCCCAAGGACTGGGCTTTCGTCTGGATCGTGGACGCGCCGATGTTCGAACCCGCAGCCGCAGCCGTCGCCTCCGGTGACGTCGCGGTGGGTGGCGGACAGTGGACGGCCCTGCACCACGCCTTCACCTCCCCGAAACCGGAGTTCCTGGACTCCTTTGACAAGGACCCTGAATCGGCCCTGTCCTACGCCTACGACATCGTGTGCAACGGCAACGAAATCGGCGGCGGCTCTATCCGTATCCACGAGGCCGATGTCCAGGAGCGCGTTTTCGAACTCATGGGCTTGGACAAGGAAGACGCGCAGACCAAGTTCGGCTTCCTCCTTGAAGGATTCAAGTACGGTGCACCTCCCCACGGCGGCATGGCCTTCGGTTGGGACCGCGTCGTGGCCTTGCTGGCCGGCGTGGACTCGATCCGCGACGTCATCGCTTTCCCGAAGTCGGGCGGCGGCTACGACCCCCTGACCGCTGCTCCTGCGCCCATCACGGCGCAGCAGCGCAAGGAAGCCGGCGTCGACTTCAAGCCTGAGGCCAAAGCGCAGGCAGCCAAGTCAGAGTAGCTTGAAACCCTAGTAGTAGTAGCCGAAGGCCTCCGCAATTGCGGGGGCCTTCGGCGTAGCATGGCGGCGACTGATTTTGAGGAGGACGCGTGGCGCAGGAAATGAGCCTTGGATTGATTGAGGAGCTGATGGACCGGGCATGGCCCGCCCCGGACCGTGAGGACACCGAGGGATGGGTCATGCGGGCCGCAGGAGGTGTCACCCAGCGGGCAAACTCGGTCTGGCCGAGGGAACAGGCGCGAGACGAGGAGTCGGCAGTACGAGCCGCCACGTACTGGTACCGCGCCCGGCGCCTGCCGCTGATCGTCCAGGTTTTCGACGACGAGCGGAGCACGGGCCTCAACGCGGTGCTTGATGCGCAGCGATTCACCCGGCAGTCGGAGACCCTCATCATGGTCCGCCCGGGCGGCAGTCTACCCGGTGCCCCGCGCGATGGCTGGCCGAACGACGTCGAGATCTCCGACGAGCCTTCCGAAGAGTGGCTCAGGCTCTGGTGGTCGGTGGACGGGCGCGGGGGAGACACCGAGCTGGAGATTGCACGGAAGATCCTGGTGTCGTGTCCCTCGGTCTATGCCCTCGTCAGGGACAACGAGGGCGCCCCGGCCGCCGTCGGGCGCCTCGCCCTGGTTGACGGCAAGGGAGGCATCTACTGCATGGCAACCGCGGCCGGACACCGTCGGCAGGGCTTCGGGCGGCGGGTGCTGCGTGCGCTTTTGGAAGCGGGCGGCCACCGAGGCGCGGCCGAGTTCTGGCTACTTGTGATGGCCTCGAATACCGGCGCCCAGGCCCTGTACGAGGGCGCCGGTTTCGCAGAGCATGGCAGGTACCTATACCGGCAGGCACGGCCCCGACGGGCATTGTCCGGCTGCTAGCAAGCGTGGCCGCGTGCTGCCGGTCCCGGGGGCGTTCAGGGGCGTGGTCCCTGCGTTTCTTAGCGCCTGCGTCTCTTTTCCCGGGTTCTGCCCGGTCAGGCGTCTTGGTGCGCGGCGCATTCCGGGAAGGGGTCGTCCACGGGCACTGGCCAGTCCGGATCGTCCATGTCGTCGGCATCGTCGTCGGGGTCGGGCCATGGGTGTGCGGCGGTGAAGGAGTTCCAGTCGGGGAACGGATCCGGGGGCAGGTCGGGTTCGGGATATGCGGGCGATTCTTGGTCCGGCCGGGGGACCAGGTCCGGTGGGGTGCCGGTGTCCGTCTCGGTGATCGGGACATGGTCTGGCCAGCGGGGTGGTTCCCAGTCCTGGTGTTCGCCGGGGTAGTGCCGGTGTGAGGGGGAGGTCCATCCGGGCGGGTGGTTTTTGCCGGCCGGGGTGGGGGTCCATGCGGTGCGGTGTTTGAGGCGGTGGTGTTTGGGGCAGGGCTGGCCCAGGTTGGAGATGCCGGTGGTTCCTCCGTCGGCCCAGGCCAGGAGGTGGTCTGCGTCGTTGTCCAGGGAGTGGTTGTTGCAGCCGGGGAAGGGGCATTTGCCGTCGCGGAGCCGCAGCCATTGACGCATGGCTTTGGTGAGGCGGTAGCTGGTGCGTCCGATTTCCAGCGGCGCCCCGTCGCGGGGGTCGGTCAGGACGCGGTGGAAGGACTCGGCGCCCTCGGCGATGAGGCGCCGGGCCATGGACGGCGGGATCGGCCCGTACCCGTCCAGCATGGCCGGTTCGTCCGTGGCGCCGAGCAGGGACAGGACCGGGACGGTGACCAGGACCTGCGCCCTCGGGGACGGAACCCGCCCCGGTTCCAGACCGCCGTCGGGCAGGCCCCCGGCTCCTGCCCCGCCGCCGCCGTCGGGCGTTGCGGCGCTGGTGCCGGTGGTGTTGCTGGTGTTGGTGGTGGTGTTGGTGAGGAGCCAGGTGGCGGTGATGTCGGCGCGGAGCTGGGCGAGGGTCCGGGGTTCGGCGGGGCCTTGGAGGGCGCGGGCGGCGGCGGTGGTCCGGTCCCAGATCCCTGCCGCGGTCGCGGCGGGGAGGTGGGCGGAGAGCCAGGCCATGCCGTCGCGGTCCGGGAGGTATTCGACCCTCCGGTCCCGGGCTTTGGCGGTGTGGCGTTCTTCGATGCTGACCGGGTGGTGGCGTTCGCGCCAGGTGCGTGCTTTGGCCCGGAACCGGCCGGGGACGAGGTCCCCGGCCGGGCAGCCGCGGGCGGGGTCCGGTGCGTGGGGGTCCAGGAAGTGTGCTTCCAGGGCGGCTGCCGCGGCGGGGTCCAGGCCGGTTGTTTCGTCGACGATGATCCGGGCGTGCTGCCAGGAGATCGTGCCGGCCTCGAGGGCGGCCAGGGTCAGCGGCAGGCCCGTGGCCAGGGCCTGGGATGCGGTCAGGAACGCCGCGGCGGTGCGTTCGCTGACGGTCAGCACGCAGGCGACCTCGGCGATGAGGGCAAGCTCCTGGGCGGTGGCTTCCTGCGGTGAGGCCGCGGGGGAGGCCAGGGCCCTGGCCGCCTGGAGGTAGTCCGCGGCGAGTTTCGCTTTCAGCGCGGCGGTCCGGGCTTCCAGCCGGGCGATTTCGGCGAGGCCGTCCAGGCAACCATCCGCCAGGCCCCGCAGCGGATCGGAGTCATGGAGCGGATCGGTGTTTTCGGAGGAATCAGCGCCGCCGGCGACGGCGGTCAGCGCCGCAACGGACGCGGCCGCCACGGCCGCCCTGCTGTCCGCGCCGTTGTCCACACCCCAGGCTGTCCTTCCATCCATACCCACAGCATCGCAGGAGGCACCGACAATATAACGCCCTCGCCGGTGCACGACTCCGGCGAGGGCTTGGGGCAGCCTAGGGGAGGCGCATGGGCTTGAGTTCCTCGAAACGGTCGCCGGGGCCGGGGTTCTCCGCCGGGGATGAACCTCCGAGCTGGTTCATCACGCCCCACACGGCGTTGAGGCCCGTGGTCACGGCTCCGTCGGCCCAGCCTCCGGTCCAGGAAACGTCATCGCCTGCGAGGAAGATGCCGCGGTGTTCGGGCAGGTGGCCTTCCTGCATGAAGTGGGTGTAGAGCCGTTCCTGGTAGCGGTAGTGGCCTGGGAGGTTGTCGCTGAAGGCGCCCATGAAGTTGGGATCGTCTTCCCACGAGACAGTGATGGGGTCGCCGACGATGTGCGAGGCGATGTCCACCGTGGGGTAGATCTGTTTGAGGGAGTGCAGCATGAGCCGCACGCGCTCGTTGGCATCCAAGGGGAGCCACTTGAGTGCGTCGTCGTTCCAGGTGTAGGACAGGCAGATCAGCGCGGGCTGGTCCGGGCCGTTGTCCAGGAGATAGGTACCGCGGGTAAGCCGGTCCGTGAGAGTGGTGCTCATGACCTGGCGTCCGGTTTCGGGGTCGATGTCCTTCCAGAAAGGCCGGTCGACAACCACGAAGGTCTTGGACGACTGCATGTAGTGGCTGCGTTCGATCGCGGTCCAGAGCTTGTGGCTGAAGAGCGATTCGTCCACGTCGATGCGCGCCGAGAGCAACCAGCTCTGGCACGTGGCGATGACCGCCGGGTATTCCGTAGTCCGTCCCCAGCGGTCCGTGACGGCGATGTCGCCGGGGGCGCCGCCGTCGTTCTTCACGCGCGCGACGGCGGCAACGGCCCCGCGGGGATGGCCGCCATGCAGCGACGCGAGGCTGGTGCCGGCCGGCCAATGGTCCAGGTTTTCGGGAGTGTGGTTCCACAGCCGCTGCGGGAGAAGCTGGGCGCCGCCGATGATCCGGTGCTGTTCGGCGTCGGCGTCCACGTAGACCACGCGGAGGATTTCGAGGAACGAGTCCGGGAAGTTGGTGTCCCAGCCACCGGTGCCGAAGCCGACCTGGCCGAAGGCTTCCCGGTATTCGAACGGTAGCGCGGAGAAAGCCCTGGAGGTGGCGAGGTAGCCGGAGAAGGAGACGTCATCGAATTTCGGGACCAACTCGTTCCAGAGACGCTTGATGGTGGACAGCTCGCGGTTCCGGATGGCTTCCTGCATCGCCGTGAAGTGGGCGCGTTCTTCGAGGCAGTCGTCCCAGGCTGCGGCGACGTCGCCGAAGAACTGCGGAAGATCCGCCGCGGTCTCGGCGTAGTGCGCCTGGCCGCCGAGCTCTATGACGGTGCTGCCCGCTGCCCGGGTGAGCGGGTTGGGAAAGGGCTCGGTTTCGATCCCCACCTTGTCGGCATAGTGGAAGAAGGACCGTCCCGAGCGGGGGAAGCGCATGCCGCCGAGGTCCGCCACGGGGCCGGACTGCCCAGGCTGGGTCCCGCCGCGGAGGCGGCCGCCGATCCTGGAGGATTCGTAGATGACCGGTTTGAGGCCCATCTTCATGAGCTCGTAGGCGGCAACCAGTCCGGAAAGGCCGGCGCCGATGACGGCTACCTCGGTGCCGTGCATGGCCTCGGGGACGCTGCCGATCCCTGCCGGGTGCGCAAGGAAGTCATCGTAGGGGAACGGGAAATCCGGGTTGAGCATGGTGATGGGAGCGGCTGCGGCCGCGGGTGCAGTCGGAGTGCTTGTGGCTGCGATGGTCACTGGTGTCCTTTGTGGTTTGTTGCGGTGGGTTCGTTGGTCATGAAGCGGGCCAGGTAGCCAGTGTCCCGGCGGGCCTGGGCGTGGACCGCGAGGTCCACGTCGGCGAGGATCAGCTCACCTTCGACGGACGCCGTCGCAAGGTGCCGCCCATAGGGGTCGGCGATGGTGCTCAGCCCTGCGAAGTTCGGACCGGCATGGTTGGCGTAGGCGATGAAGAGCTGGCTTTCGAGCGCGCGGGTGGGGACCACCATGGAGGGGATCAGCCGCGTGTCGAGGGGCTGCTCGCCAGCGTCGTCCGCGGCGCGCAGCGGTACCGCCGTCGGCACGCACAGCAATTCGGCGCCCGCCAGGGCGGCGGACCGCACGAACTCGGGGAACTCGACGTCGAAGCAGATGCCGAGGGCGATCTGGACGCCGTTGAAGTCGACGACGGCGGGCGCCTCGGTTCCCGGCGTGAACACGTAGTTCTCGTCGGCGCCGAAGAGGTTCTGCTTCCGATAGCGGGTCAGTTCCGTGCCGTCGGGGCCGAACAGCGAGGCGCTGATGTAGTGCCGGTCTTCCTCGTGTTCCACGGTGGAGGCCACCAGTGCGATGCCATGTTCGACGGTGATGGCCGCGAGCTGCTCGCGCTGCGCGGCACCGTCGGTGCCGTGGACCATGCTTGGTGCGTAGCCGCTGGTGAACAGCTCCGGGGTGACCAGGAGCTGCGCGCCGCGTTGCCGGGCCTCGTTCGCGCCGACGGCGACTCGCCGGAGGTTTTCTGCCATCGAGTCAACAAGACCGGTGGCTTGAAGGACGGCAACACGCAGTCCAAGCTCGTCCGCAAGTGTCATTTCGCCCCGTCCAGGTCTCCACGGCAGAGGCGGGCCACGACTTCGGTGAGCATGTCCACTCCTGCGCAGGCGTCGTCGTCGTGCGTGAACTCGCGCTCATTGTGGGAGATGCCGTCCACGCTGGGGACGAACAGCATGACCGTGGGAACGATGTCCTTCATGTTGATCGAGTCGTGGCCGGCCAGGGTAAACACCGGCGTGTTGCTCAGTTCGAGCTTTTCCGCGCATTCCCGGGCCAGTTCGACGCCGGCAGGCTGGTACGGGTTGATGCCCCAGGCATGGGATTCCTCGACGGCGATCGAGACGTTCGTCTCGGCCTCGATGCGGGAGATTCCGGCCCGGAGCAGCGTTTTGGCTGCTGCCAGCACGTCCTCGTCGGCAGTGCGCATGTCCATGACTAGTTCCACCTTGGACGGAACCACCACAGGGGAGTTCGGGTAGACGGTCAGGTTCCCCACTGAAGTGTGCAGCACGGCTCCCGGGAAGTGGTCTGCGATCTCGCGCAGCAGGACGACGAGCCGCGATGCGCCAAGGAGCGCGTCCTTGCGGTCCGCGATGACTGCCGAGCCGGTGTGGGCTTGCTCGCCATGGACGGTGACGCTGTACTTTGCTGCGGCCCAGCAGGAGTGGACCAGGCCTATCGTGGTTCCGGAGTCCTCCAGGGAACGGCCTTGCTCGATGTGGATCTCGGCGTAGGCTGCGGCCTGGGGGCCGTTGCCGATGCCGAGCTGTCCGATGGCGCACAGCGCCTGGCGTACTGTGACGCCATCGACGTCGGTCATGGCGAGGGCGGTTTCGGCCGGTAGCTTTCCGGTGTAGACGGAGCTTCCCATCATGGAAGGCGCGAAGCGGCAGCCCTCTTCGTTGAACCAGTCCACCACGGCCAGGTTGTATTTGGGCTTCTCCCCGGGAACGGTGGACTCGGCCAGGCGCCGGCCGACGTGCAGTGCGGCAGCCACCCCATAGGCGCCGTCGTACTTTCCGGCTGTCGGCTGGCTGTCCAGGTGGGATCCAACCAGGACGTAGGGCGCGCCGGGTGTCCATTCCAGGAGCGCGTAGAGGTTGCCTACTTGGTCCGTTTCGGTGCGGAAGCCGTACTGGGCAGCCAGGGAGGTGAACCAGGTGCGGGCCTGTGCGTCGGCGGTAGTTGCTGCCTGCCGGTCTACGCCATGGCCTGGGGTCTCGCCAATCGCCGAGAGGCTGCGGAAGTCGCGGAGGAAGGCCTCGGAGGTGGTGACGCCGGCGTTTACGCCGATGGTAGGGGTGCTGCTCATGATGCGGAGCCTTCCGTTCCGTTCTTGGGAGCTGACGGGATGACCGGGAGGACATGGCTTCCGGGATTGATGATGGCCAGTTCGTGCACGCGTTTGCGGACGGCGTACCACCCGGCGATGAGCGCCGGGACAATAATGGCGAGCGATGCGACCGTGTACGTCCCCACCGGAAAGTCGAAGACCATGAGGACCATGACGGCGGCAAGGAAGGCCAAAGTGAGGTAGGACGTCCAGGGAGCGCCAAGCATACGGAACGCGGGCCGGAGCATGAGCCCCTTCTTGGACAGCTTGTAGAGCTTGAGCTGGCACAGGACGATGGTTCCCCAAGTGCACAGGATGGCCAAGGCCGTCGCGTTGAGGGCGATCTCAAAGGCCATGGCCGGAACCACGGCGTTCAGTCCGACACCCAGCAAGGTGATGGCCGCGGTGAAGAGGATCCCGCCGTAGGGAACCCCACCGCGGCTCATCCGTTCCATGAACTTGGGCGCCGTGCCGGTCTGGGCCATGGATCGGTAGATGCGTCCGGTCGAATACAGGCCCGCGTTCAGGCTGGACAACGCTGCGGTCAGGACCACGAAGTTCATGACGTCGCCTGCACCAGGGACCCCAATGGCGGCGAAGAAGGTCACGAACGGCGATTCGCCGGCCTTGTACGCGTTGAAGGGAAGCAGCAGGGCCAGCAGCGCCGAAGACCCGACGTAGAAGATGGCGATCCGGAAAATCACCGCGTTGACAGCCTTGGGCATGACTTTCGCCGGGTTCTTCGTTTCACCCGCTGCTACTCCGATCAGGTCGATCCCGGCGTAGGCGAAGACAATGCCCTGGACGATGATGACGGCCGGCAGGAGCCCGTTCGGCAACAGGCCGCCGTTTTCGGCGATCAGGGAGAAACCGGGGCTGTGGCCTGCGACGGGGAAGTTGCCGGCGAAGAATATGCCGCCCACGATCAGGAAGGCCACCAAGGCACCCACCTTGATGATGGCGAACCAGAACTCGAGTTCACCGAAGAGTTTGACCGAAATGAGGTTGACCCCGGTCACGACTGCCAGTGCGGCCAAGGCCAGGACCCACTGGGGGACGGAACTGAAGGCCGTCCAGTAGTGGAAGTACACGGCGATGGCGGTGATGTCCACGATCGCCGTGAGCGCCCAGGAGATCGCGTACACCCAGCCGGACACATAGGCAGCCTTTTCGCCGAAGAACTCCCTTGCGTATGAAACGAAGGAGCCCGACGACGGGCGGTGCAGGACGAGCTCGCCAAGGGCCCGCAGGACGAAGAAGGCGAAGACGCCGCAGATCGCATAGACAACGGGAAGGACGGGACCGGCCGAGGCAAGCCGGCCCCCGGCGCCAAGGAACAGTCCGGTGCCGATCGCACCGCCCATCCCGATCATCTGCACCTGCCTGTTGGACAGGCCCTTCTTATATCCGGACTGCTCGTCGGAGCGGACAGCCGTTGGCCGCTCCTCGACAGGGATGTTGGTGGTCATCGAAAACTCCTGGCCTAAGAAATGTGACTGCCGCCATGAAAACGGCTGACATCGATCGTCCCAAGCAACGGTGGCGCGGCCAATGACAACATCACCTCAAATCAGGGCCAATTAATGTACGAAGGTACAAGCGGCTTTTCCTCTTCGGGAGGCATGATGAAGGAGGACGGTGGAGGTGCCATGACGGACGATGAGAAATGGCGGGGCGTGGTTGCGGCATTGTCGGAACTGCTCCCTGGCATGGTGGATACATTCATCGGGAAAATCCTCCAGGATCCCGTGTACAGCGAGTCCGGGCTGACCATTGAGGACCTTCGCCGCAGCAGCCACGATTCCTTGGTGGCCATTCTCGACGTGCTGCGGGGCGGGGGAACCACCATGGACAGCCTTGAGTCCATCGCGGGAGAACTGGGCAAGCGTCGCGCAAGGCAAGGGCTCCCCCTGGACAGTCTGGTGCGCGCCATCAGGCTGGACTTTTCCGTGGTGTGGGATGCGTTGTCCGCATCCGCGCTGGCGGTGGATCCTGCGCTGCTGGTCAGCAGGACCGAACTCGTCTGGCGCACGGTGGACACCTTTGCCTCACGGGTCCAGGCACGGTACGTGGCCGAACTGGAGGATATCGAGCGGGCCAACGCCGATCTGCAGCACCAGTACCTCTCGCAACTATTGGCGCCCTCGGAACCGTCGGAGTCGGATCTCGCCCGGATCGCCGGAGCCCTGCGCGTCGACGTCGGCGCACGGTTCCTTGTGGCAGCGGTCAGCAGGGAAGACAGTCTGACTGTGCAACGCCGCCTGCGTCACCGGGCCAAGAGGTTGGCAGCCTTCTTTACCTTCGACCAAGAGCACCACACCTTGGTCGTCCACAAGCGGGGCGGGCAGGGTCACGCGGAGCATAGCGACGCGCTCAGCTATGACGAGTCAGTCCTCTTCGATGGCATGGCGGTAGCCGTGGCGCCACTGGCTGAAGGGCTCGGCAGTGTGAGAACCTCAGCTGCCGCCGCCCGCGAAGTCATGCGCGATTTGCCCATGGGAAGCGTTGGTGTCTTCACCCTCAGGGACAGGTGGTTGTCCATCACCAGGCACAGATTGTCCCAGCTCGGCTGCGATCCGGGACAGCTCGTGTTCCCCAGGCTGCAGGACTGTGCACCACAGGAACGGGCACGCATCCTCGAAGCGGCCACGACGTTCCTCGGGACAGGAAGCCTGGTGGAGACGGCGCGCAGGCTCTTTTGCCATCGGAACACGGTGGTGAACCGGTTGGCGGCTTTCGAACGGTACACCGGGCTGGACCTCCAGAAACCCACCGATCTTGCATTGGCGGTGTTGGCGCTGCACGCAACTACAACGGATCCGTGACCTCGATCCGCACGGCACAGGCATCTGTCGCAGCCCTGCGAAGCACGGTTGCGTTGGGGTCGTCAACTGCGAGGAACGCGAGCCTTATCCTCGACGCGTACGCCTTCAACGCCTTTTCTTCCAGGACCGCCGCGGACAGCGCGGCGTCGCCGCCCAGAACGAGATACTCAATACTGTGTCCGGCGAACACGCCGGCGGCATAACCCGCCACAGCTTCCGTCAGCGCGTTGGCCTGGTTCTCGCGGCGACGGGCAAAGCGCTGCTGCGAAGATCCACCTGCCGCCGAGCGTGACTGCACGTAGCGGGAACCCGATTTGGACGCGGACACTTTGCCGCCGCTCACGACCCCCACGGCATAGCCGCCCCGGCGCACCAAGATGATGCCGAGCCGCCGTTCCTGCGAAGCGAGCGACGCTAAACGCTCAACTGTGGTGGTGCCCTTTCCGGGCCGTCCATCGACGGGCCACGGGGCTCTCAGTAGCGCCGTCGCGCCGTCGGCCGCCCGTAAAAGGGTGCCGCCGTCGTCGAGCTCTTCCTGAACGGCGCCATGGCTCGCGGCGAAGCGGTCCACCCAGCCGGGCAGCCGCTCACCGGATATGAAGGCGGTACGCTGCTTTTCGTTGGGGCCGGACGGCCGGGTCTCCACGTCGATGTCTCCTTAGCTGGAATCATGAGTAGCCTATCCATGTGGAAGATCTCTTTGGTGCCGACGCGGACAACGACGACGATGCCGGCAGCCAGGCGGCGGATTCGGACCGTTCCGGGACGGGACGTGCGCGCACGGGACGTCCGTCGTCGCCGCGGAGCCCTTTGGCTGTCCGAATGAGGCCCCGGACCCTCGACGAGGTTGTGGGCCAGCAGCATTTGCTGGGCCAAGGGTCTCCTTTGCGGCAGCTTGCCGCGGGGGCCGACGCCGCCGGTCCTGCCGGCCCGAGCTCGGTCATCTTGTGGGGACCTCCGGGCACGGGCAAGACCACGCTGGCGCACGTCATCGCCCGGGGACCGGGCCGGAAGTTCGTTGAATTGTCCGCCATTACCGCGGGCGTCAAGGATGTCCGCCTGGTCATGGAAAACGCCTTGACTGCCCGGGATCTGTACCGGACCACAACAGTGCTGTTCCTGGATGAGATCCACCGCTTCAACAAGGCCCAACAGGACGCCCTGCTTCCCGGGGTCGAGAAGGGTTGGGTGGTCCTGGTGGCAGCTACTACCGAAAACCCTTCGTTCTCGGTGGTCTCCCCGCTGCTTTCCCGATCGCTGCTGCTTACCCTGAAACCGCTTACCGACAGCGACATCGAGGGGCTTCTGCAACGGGCGGTTGCCGATGCCCGCGGTTTGGCAGGGGGAGTGGAGCTCACCCCGGAAGCCCTTGAGCATTTGGTCCGCTTGTCCGGGGGAGATGCCCGCCGCGCGCTCACTGCGCTCGAGGCCGCTGCCGGTGTGGCCTACGGGGACCGGAATGACGACGGCGGAGACGCCTCCGAAGAGCCCGGGCTCGCGGGTGACGGGCCCCCGGAGGCTCCGGTCGTCGTCGAGCTCCGCCATACGGAACGGGCCCTGGACGCTGCCGCTGTCCGATACGACCGCGCGGGCGACCAGCACTACGACGTCGCCAGTGCGTTCATCAAATCGATCCGGGGTTCCGACGTCGACGCAGCCCTGCATTACCTGGCCCGCATGCTCGAAGCCGGCGAAGACCCGCGCTTCGTGGCCCGCCGGATCGTCATTTCGGCTGCCGAGGACATCGGCATGGCAGATCCGACCGCGCTACAGACCGCGGTCGCCGCGGCCCAGGCAGTGCAGTTGATCGGCATGCCCGAGGGCCGGATCATCCTCGCCGAAGCCGTGGTGCATTTGGCGACGGCGCCCAAATCCAATGCCGCCTACATGGGCATCAACAAGGCGATCGCCGATGTGCGTGCGGGGATGGGGGTCGGGATTCCCGCGCATTTGAGGGACGCGCACTACCAGGGAGCGAAGGGCCTTGGCCACGGCCAGGGCTATAAGTACGCCCACGATGCCCCGCACGGCGTGGCCACCCAGCAGTATGCCCCGGATGATCTGGTCGGAAGGGACTACTACGAGCCCACAGCAAACGGTGCTGAACGGGATATTGCTCCCAGGCTCGAGCGGCTGCGCAGGATCATCCGGGGCAAGTAGGCGTCATGGTAGGCTAGATGCTTGTCTGGCAAGGCCTGGCGCACAATCCATCAAAATCCAGGTTTTGATGCTGTGCCCTGCGCCCCGTAGCAAAAGGCAGCGGTTGGCCGATGCTCTCCCTCATGGAGGCCAGTAACACTGACACACCGCAGATATTGGAAGGACACAAGTGGCTAACAACACTCGTGCTCGCCGTACCGCACGCCTTTCGCGTGCACTCGGCATCGCTCTGACTCCCAAGGCCGCCAAGTACATGGAGCGCCGTCCGTACGGCCCCGGTGAGCATGGCCGCGCCCGCAAGAAGCAGGACTCTGACTACGCTGTACGTCTGCGCGAAAAGCAGCGTCTGCGCGCCCAGTACGGCATCCGCGAAGCCCAGATGACCCGTGCATTCGAAGAAGCACGGCGCACCAAGGGCCTGACCGGTGAAAACCTGATCGAACTGCTCGAAATGCGTCTCGACGCCCTCGTGCTGCGTGCCGGCTTTGCCCGCACGATCGCCCAGGCCCGCCAGCTGGTTGTGCACCGCCACATCCTCGTTGACGGTATCCGCGTGGACCGCCCGTCGTTCCGCGTTGCCGAAGGCCAGCTCATCCACGTTCACAGCCGTAGCGAAGTCATGGCTCCGTTCCAGGTTGCAGCTGCCGGCGCACACGTTCTGAACGTCGTTCCGGCTTACCTGGACGTCAAGATCGACGCCCTGCAGGCACGCCTGGTTCGTCGCCCGAAGCGCTCCGAGGTCCCCGTGACCTGCGAAGAGCAGCTCGTGGTCGAATTCTACGCTCGCTGATTTCCAGCAAGCACATACAAAGAAGCCCGTGGCACGCGCCGCGGGCTTCTTTGTATGTAAGGTACTTGGGGAAGCCACGCCGGGGTGCCTGTGTAGAACCACATGGCGCACCAGCGGCAACGCAACAAATGCTAGGAGATGAGAGTCCATGACTGGTGGCGATATTGCAGGCCTGATCGCGGCCGGAGTTTTCGCGCTCCTTGTGGTGCTGTTGGCTGTGCCGATCCTCAAACTCGGGCGCGTCTTCGATGAAGTCCGCACCTCCATCCGCTCCTTGAGCGACGGAGCGACGCCCCTCATGGACGAGGTCACCGCGACGGTTTCCACCACAAACCAGCAGCTGAAAAAGGTGGATGGGATCACCTCCAACGTTTCCGACGCCTCCGCCAACATCTCTGCTTTGTCCTCACTGGTGGCCGCAACAGTCGGTTCGCCGCTCATCAAGGTGGCAGCGTTCAGCTATGGAGTGCGCACGGCTTTTGCCGCCCGCCGCAAACCGGGCAGTGGCCGCCGCAGCCGCTGAGTCCATTCGTAAGCCACGATCGTCGTATGTCAGGAAAACTGTGAAAAGAATCGTCTGGATGGGGATCGGCGTGGCAATCGGCGTCATCGCCTTCCGCAAGATCACCCAAGCACAGGCCGCTATTGGTCCCGACGGCCTGAACCGCACCGTAGCGCGACTGGCCGATGGCGTGTACGACTTCGCCGACGCCGTGCGCGCCGGAATGAATGAACGCGAAGTCGACCTCAGGTCCGCGCTCGGCATCGCAGAGTCCGACGCCGGCAGCCGTTAGCAGCCGCGGTACAACGCGCCGCGGTTCGCCCAAGCGGCCGTCAACAGGGCAGAATTAGAAGCTGCGGCAATGGCACATGCCAAAACCGCGCACAAACTCATGTGCAGTGAATTGAGAAGGGTAAGTAATCAGCTAATGAAGTCGCAGGAGATCACCAAACGCTGGGTGGACTTTTTTGTCAGCAAGGGCCATACCGCCGTCCCCTCAGCGTCGCTCGTATCCAGCGACCCTTCCCTGCTCTTCACTGTGGCCGGCATGGTTCCCTTCATTCCGTACCTCACCGCCCGCGAGGAGCCGCCCTTCGACCGCGCCACGAGCGTCCAGAAATGCATCCGCACCGGCGACATCGAGGAAGTGGGCAAGACCGCCCGCCACGGGACGTTTTTCCAGATGTGCGGAAACTTCTCCTTCGGGGACTACTTCAAGGAAGACGCCATCAAGTTCGCGTTCGAACTGCTCACCAAGAGCGTCGACGACGGCGGCTACGGGCTCGACGTTGAGCGCCTCTGGGTGACCGTCTACGAGGAAGACGACGAAGCCCAGGATCTGTGGCTCAAGAACACCGGCATCCCCGCCTCGCGCATCCAGAGGATGGGGAAGGCGGACAACTACTGGTCCACCGGGCAGCCTGGTCCCGCCGGCCCATGCTCGGAAATCTACTACGACCGCGGCCCGGCCTATGGCGCCGAAGGCGGTCCCATCGCCGACGAAAACCGTTATGTCGAAATCTGGAACCTCGTATTCATGCAGTACCAGATCGAGAACGTCCGCTCGAAGGTGGACTTCGACATCGCTGGCGAGCTGCCTAAGAAGAACATCGACACCGGGCTCGGCATGGAGCGCCTCGCGATGATCCTGCAGGGCGTCGAGAACATGTACGAAACGGACCAGGTCCGTCCCGTCATCGACAAGGCTGCAGCCCTGTCCGGCAAGGAGTACACCTCCGCCGAGTCAGCTGATGACCCTCACCACACGGACGATGTCCGGATGCGCGTCGTTGCAGACCACATCCGTTCGGCCCTGATGCTGATCTCGGACGGCGTGTCCCCGTCCAACGAAGGCCGCGGCTACGTCCTGCGTAGGCTTATTCGCCGTGCCGTCCGCGCCATGCGCCTCCTCGGGGTCGAAGAAGCTTGCCTGCCGCAGTTGCTTCCGGCTTCCCGCGACGCCATGAAGGGCGTCTACCCCGTGGTGGAAACCGACTTCGACCGCATCAGCCGCATCGCCTATGCCGAAGAACGAGCCTTCCTGCGCACCATCGCCTCCGGCACTGCCCGCCTTGAAGAAGCCGTGGTGCTCTCCAAGGCGGCTGGCAAGCCGCTGTCAGGCGAAGATGCCTTCGCCTTGCACGACACTTACGGGTTCCCGATCGACCTCACCCTCGAAATGGCCGAGGAAGCCGGTTTGAAGGTTGACGAAGCTGAATTCCGCAGCCTCATGCTCGAACAGCGTCAGCGTGCCCAGGCGGATGCCAAGTCCAAGAAGGGTGGACACGCCGATGTCTCAGCCTTCCAGGAGCTCCTGGCCGAAGGCGAGACCGTCTTCACCGGCTACACCGAGCTGGAGGGCGAGGCCCGTGTCCGCGGCATCGTCAGCTCCGGCCGGCGTGTTGCCCACGCATCCACGGGCGATGAAATCGAGCTCGTGCTCAACGAGACGCCGTTCTACGCCGAAGCCGGTGGCCAGTCCGCAGACAAGGGCCTCATCACCGGTGACGGCTTCGTCGTCGAGGTCCTCGACGTCCAGCGCCCCGTGAAGGGCCTGAGCGTCCACAAGGCAATCGTCCGCGAAGGCGAGATCGCCTCGGACGCTTTGGTGCGCGCCGCCGTCGACCGCGAACGCCGCCACGCCGCAGAGCAGGCCCACACGGGCACGCACATCGTGCATGCCGCCCTGCACCAGATCCTCGGCCCGGAAGCCACCCAGCGTGGCTCTTTCAACAAGGCCGGCTACCTGCGCTTCGACTTCGCCTGGGGCGAGGGATTGAGTGCCGCCACGAAGTCCGAGATCGAAGAGGTCTCGAACATCGCCATCCGCAACAACTTCCGGGTGGACACCAAGGTGATGGGCCTTGCTGAAGCGAAGGCCCTCGGCGCCATGGCCCTCTTCGGCGAGAACTACGGCAGCGAAGTCCGCGTTGTGGAGATCGACGGCGCCTGGTCCCGCGAACTCTGCGGTGGCACCCATGTGGCGAACACCTCCCTCATCGGGAGCCTATCGCTGCTCGGCGAACAGTCCGTCGGTTCGGGAAACCGCCGCGTGGAAGCCTTCGTCGGCCTTGACGCCTTCCGGCACCTCGCAGCCGAGCGCGCCTTGGTCACCGAGCTCACGGAAATGCTCAAGGTCCCCTCGGGCCAGTTGGCAGACCGGATCTCCAGCACCTTGGCCAAGCTCAAGGCGACGGAAAAGGAACTCGACCGCCTCCGTAAGGAACAGCTGACGGCAGCCGCCGCGAACCTCGTTGCCACGGCCCGGGATGCCGCAGGCGTCCGGGTAGTGGCGCACGACGCCGGCCAGGTCGGGGGAGCGGACGACCTCCGCAGCCTCGCCATGGACCTGCGCAGCCGGCTCGGCTCCGACGCTTCCACGGTTGCCGTAGCCGGTGTCAGCAACGACCGTCCCGTCATCATCGTGGCCACCAACGAGGCAGCGCGTGAAGCGGGCGTCAAGGCAGGCGCCCTCGTCCGCGTGGCCGCGGGAATCCTCGGCGGCGGCGGTGGCGGCAAGGACGATGTCGCCCAAGGCGGCGGAACCGACGCCGCGAAGATCGCACCGGCCCTTGCGGCCGTTGTGGACGCGATCGCCAAGCGCTGATTTTGGAGGCCACTGCGAGCAACGACGACTACCCCCGGGGCATCAAACTGGGGGTGGACGTCGGCACCGTCCGTGTGGGAGTTGCCATCTGCGACCCGGACGGGATCCTGGCCACGCCGTTCAAGACGGTAAGCCGGGACGCCAAGAAGAATTCCGACGTCGGGGTCATTGTCCGGCACGTCGCGGAGCTCGCCGTAGTCCAGATCTTCGTCGGGCTGCCGCGCACGATGAAGGGTGAGGAACACGCTTCTGCCGTTATGGCTACCGACTACGCGGAGTTGCTGGCAACCCACTTGCAGCGCCGCGGACTCGACGTTCCAGTCAACATGGTGGACGAGCGGCTCAGTACCGTGACGGCCCACCGCAATCTCCATGAAGCTGGCATGAGCAGCAAGGATCATCGTAAAGTGGTGGATCAGGTTGCCGCTGCCGGAATTCTGCAGCACGCGATCGACATGCAAAAAGCCAGAGGTGCGGATGTGGGCAGGCGCGTGCAGGCGCCCATGCCACCCCAACACATTGACGGTGCCAGTGCGCCGCTGCCGGCCTCCGGCATTGATCCACACTCTCCAACGAGGGGAAGACAATTGTGAGCCCGGTCAACAACGACCCCTCCAACGACGCAGCAGAAGGCCGAAACCGGCCCCTGACTCGTCGTGAAATCCGTGCCAGGGAACGCTTCCTGGAGACGCAGAACCAGGAGGTACTGCCACCACCTGTGCCTGTCCACTTTGAACCTGTCGCAGTCCCGAAGCCACAGCCTGCATATGTCCCGGACTACGCATCGGCCGCCCCGGACGCGGGCATCCACGCTACTGACTTCCACGACGACGGCGTTCTCAACGAAACCGCTCCTTCGCATGCCGCGCCTTCGCACGGCGAAACGGTTCAGCCCGACGAGGACGTTCGGCAGCACGATGCTTCGCATGACGACCTCCTGCAGCACGCTGACACCGTGCAGCCAGACGTCGAGCACTACGACGTGGTGCATCCAGACATTGTTGAGCACGATGCTTTGCACGATGACTCTGTTCACAGCTACGACGTCGCCCACGGTGACGAGTTCCACGAACTGCAGGCCCATGCCGACGGTTTTGAGCACCACGATTCCCAGTTCGACTTCGAAGTCCATCATGAGCACGACGCCCATGACCTCATGGCAGCTGCGACTCCTGTGCCAAAGGTTCCCTCGAAGAAGGTCCGCAGGCGCCGTCGTCTTCTCGCGCTGCTGCTCACCCTCACAGTGTTCGTCGCGGCGGTTGCCGTTGGGGCGCAGTTCCTGAAGCCACTGCTCGGGATGGACAAGGTCAGCGACTACCCCGGCCCGGGTACGGGCTCGGTCACCATCACTGTGGCCCCGGGCTCCGGCCCCAAACTTGTCGCGACCAACCTTCAGAGCCAGCACGTCATTGCCGACGCGGATTCTTTCGTGGCGGCTTTCACTGCTGCCGGGGGTGAACTCTCACCCGGTGATTTCACCTTCAAAACGGAAATGAAGAACTCCGATGCGGTGAATGTGCTCCTCGGCAAGGATTCTTCCAAGGTCATGTATTTCGCGCTGAGTGCAGGATTGCGTATCGGTGAATCCCTTGATGCGATCTCCAAGGGCTCGGGCATACCTTTGTCCGAATTGAAGGCGCTCAGCGACTCGCCGGCCCAGTTTGGCATCCCTGCCCCGGCAAAGAACCTGGAAGGCTTCCTGGCACCGGGGGAGTACCGTTTCCCCCTTGGAACGCCTGCCAAGGACATCCTCCAGAAGCTCGTCACGGCCACCACCGACGAGCTCAAGGCCCAGGGCGTCACGGATCCCGCCAAGCAGTACCAGGCCATCACGGTGGCCAGCATCGTGCAGGCTGAAGGCGGCCAGGCCGACTACGGCAACGTGGCTGGCGCCATCTACAACAGGCTCAAGCCGGGCAACACCGAGACGAACGGGCTCATCCAGTCGGATGCCACGGTTACCTACGGCCTGGGCACCAAGACCTTCCACCTGACCGATGCCCAGAAGGCTGACAAGAGCAACCCCTACAACACCTACGCGAACGTGGGGCTTCCGGTCGGGCCCATTGGTTCACCAGGCAAGACGGCGATCGATGCTGCCGCGAAGCCGACAGCCAACAATTACCTTTACTGGGTAACCATCAACCTCGACACCAAGGAAACCAAGTTCTCCAGCACGCTGGCGGAACACCTCAAGTACGTTGACCAGTACAACGCGTGGTGTGCGGCCAACGCGGGACGGTGCGTGTGAGTAGACGTGCTGCCGTCCTGGGGCACCCCATCAGCCACTCGAAGTCACCAGCACTCCACCGCGCGGCCTATGCGAAGCTCGGGCTCGACATCGAATACTCGGCGATCGACGTAACAGTTGAGCGGCTCCCGGCCTTCATGGCGGGCCTTGAGGCCGGCGACGACTGGTGCGGTTTGTCGGTTACCATGCCGCTCAAGACCGCCATGGTGGACGAAGTCGACGAGGTCCGCGGAGCCGGCGCGTACTTGGGTGTCATCAACACGGTTGCGTTTGAAGACACCGGGCACGGCGTGCGGCGGGTCGGCCACAACACGGATGTGGCCGGCATCGTGGAAGCCGTGAGGAATGCAGGAGTCACAGAGCAGCCGAACTCCGCGATCCTTGGTGGCGGCGGGACATCCGCAGCGGCTATTGCAGCGCTCCGCGAGCTCGGCTCGAAACACGTTGACATCTTCGTGCGCGACGCCGGACGGGCCGCCGAGGCGAAAGCCGCGGCAGCCGCCGTCGGGCTTTCCATTCACCTCCGGCCGCTGGCCGAAGCCGCTGAAGGCATGGCGGGAGCCGATCTGGTGATCTCCACGCTTCCGCCGCGGGCAGCGGACGGCATCGCGGCGCAGCTCGAGCAGCTTCCCGACGCCGACAAAGTTCCCCACGATAACTGGGGTGTCCTGCTCGATGTCGCCTACGATCCTTGGCCCAGCCGCATTGCCGAAGCATGGCATTCGCGGGGTGGAGTAGTGGTTCCGGGACTGGAGATGTTGCTCTACCAAGCCGTGGAGCAGATCCGTTTGTTTTCCGGAACCGACGTCACCGCCGATGTCATAGATGTGATGTGTGACTCAGTCGGGCTTCCCCGGCGGGTCTAGTAAGGGCCTTACATGGCAGGATTGGATATATGTTGCGTTGGTTGACTGCCGGTGAATCCCATGGCCCGGCACTGCTCGGAATTATTGAAGGCGTCCCCGCCGGTGTGGAACTCACCAGCGAGGAAATACGCGACGCCTTGGCGCGTCGCCGTCTCGGCTATGGCCGCGGCGCCCGGATGAAGTTCGAGCAGGACGAAGTGAGCATCCTTGGCGGCGTCAGGCACGGCGTGACGCAGGGCGGTCCCGTCGCGGTCCAGATCGGCAACACCGAATGGCCCAAATGGGAGCAGATCATGTCTGCCGACCCCGTGGATCCCGCGCTTCTCGCAGACCAAGCCCGGAACGCGCCGTTGACCCGTCCGCGGCCCGGCCATGCAGATTTCACCGGCATGCAGAAGTACGGGTTCCCTGAGGCCCGCCCTGTCCTGGAACGCGCCAGCGCCCGGGAAACTGCCACGCGTGTCGCTTTGGGTACGGTTGCTTCGCAATTCCTGAAGCAGCTTGGCATCGAGCTCGTGAGCCACACGGTGTCCATCGCGAGCGTGACCGTGCCCGAGGGCCGTCCACTGCCTCTGCCGTCCGACGTCCTGGCCCTCGATGCCGATCCTTTGCGTTGCTTCGATCGAGAAACCTCGGACGCCATGGTGGCTGAGGTCGACGCGGCACACAAGGAAGGCGAGACCCTCGGCGGTGTTGTCGAAGTTCTGGCCTACGGTCTTCCCCCTGGACTCGGAAGCTACGTGCACTGGGACCGTCGCCTCGACTCCCGCCTGGCTGCTGCCCTGATGGGGATCCAGGCGATCAAGGGCGTCGAAGTCGGCGACGGCTTCTTGACCGCGGCACGCCGCGGCTCCGCCGCGCACGATGAGATCGTCAAGGACGAGACCGGCCGGATCGTCCGCAGGACCAACCGTGCCGGTGGCATTGAAGGTGGCATGAGCATCGGCGAAGTCCTGCGTGTCCGCGCCGCAATGAAGCCCATCGCCACCGTCCCGCGTGCATTGAAGACCATCGACGTCAGCACCGGTGAGGCGGCCAAGGCGCACCACCAGCGCTCCGACGTCTGTGCCGTTCCGGCGGCGGGTGTCGTGGCCGAGGCCATGGTCGCCCTGGTGTTGGCCGAGGCCGTTGCTGAGAAGTTCGGCGGTGACTCGGTCGCCGAGACGGCTCGGAACCTTCGGGGTTACCTGGACAGCATCCCGGCAACCCTGGACTCGGTCGGCCACTAGTGGTCCGCGGTACCTCGGGCGCCGGTCAAGGGCGCGCGATCGTTTTGGTGGGGCCGATGGCCGTTGGAAAATCGGTCATCGGCCAGCAGCTCGCCCAGCAATTGGGCGTGCCGTTCGTGGACACTGACGCCGTCATCGTTGAGCACCACGGCACTATCGCGGATATTTTCGCCGGTCGTGGAGAACATGCATTCCGGGAGATCGAGGCCAGAACGGTGGCACGCTCGGTTGAAGCTGCGGACATCAACGGAGCGGTGGTTTCGCTGGGTGGTGGCGCAGTGCTGGATTCCGGCACCCAGCAACTGCTGGGTGCCTGCACCGTGATCTACCTTGAGTGCGATGCGGAGACAGTCGCTGAGCGCATCGCCCGCAACACGGGCCGGCCACTGCTGGCCGGTGACGCCATGGCCCGCTGGGAGACCCTTTTTGCCGCCCGGCGTCCTGTCTATGAACGCCTTGCAGACATCACTGTCGACGTCCGGTCCGGGACCGTGGCGGAAATCGCCCTCCACGTGGAGGAAAGACTGCGTGAATACGCGGCCTTGAAAGAGGAAGTGCAAAAGTGAGCAACGAATCAACTGTCATCAAGGTCAGCGGCCAGTCCGCCAACGAGAACTATGACGTCGTCGTCGGGCGCGGCCTCTTGGAGACCCTTCCCTCGAAGCTGGGGGAGCGCGTCAGGCGGGTCCTCGTGGTCCATCCGCGTGCCCTCCGCCTCACGGGCGATACGGTCCGTGCCGAACTCGAGGCAGCCGGTTTCACCGCCCTAACCGCTGAGATCCCCGACGCCGAAGAAGGCAAGCACATCCAGGTTGCCGCTTTCTGCTGGCAAGTGCTTGGCCAGAACGACTTCACCCGCTCCGACGCCATCGTGGCGGTCGGCGGCGGCGCGGTCACCGACCTCGCCGGATTCGTCGCCGCCACGTGGCTGCGCGGCGTCAAGGTCATCCACATGCCTACGAGCCTCCTCGGCATGGTGGACGCTTCCGTGGGCGGAAAGACCGGCATCAACACGGCGGAAGGCAAGAACCTGGTGGGTTCCTTCCACCCGCCCGCGGCTGTCCTGGCGGACCTGGACACCCTCCAGACGCTGCCCAGGAACGAGCTGATCTCCGGAATGGCAGAGGTCATCAAGTGCGGCTTCATTGCCGATCCCGCCATCCTGGAACTCGTCGAAAACAAGCCGGAGGAAGTCACTGATCCAGGGTCGGCGGTGCTCCGCGAGCTCATCGAACGTGCCATCGCGGTGAAAGCGAAAGTGGTCTCCGAAGACCTCAAGGAATCCGGCCTTCGTGAAATCCTCAACTACGGGCACACGCTCGGCCACGCGATCGAACTCGTGGAACGCTACTCGTGGCGGCATGGCGCAGCGGTTTCTGTCGGCATGATGTTTGCCGCCGAACTCGCCCGCAGCGTCGGCCGGCTTTCCGACGTCGACGCCGACAGGCACCGCACCATCCTCGAGGGACTCGGGTTGCCTGTCACCTACCGCCGGGACCGCTGGCAGGGCCTGCTCGACGGCATGCGCCGCGACAAGAAGTCCCGCGGAGACCTCTTGCGTTTCGTGGTGCTCGACGGCGTGGCAAAGCCCGGAATACTCGACGTGCCGGACACCTCGTTGCTCTTCGCTGCCTACCAGGAGATCGCATCATGACCACCGAGACCTTCAGCAGCATCAGTGATTGGCCCACGGGTGGATTCCCCGGGGTGCGCACGAACCCGGATACTCTCCTGCCGGCCATCGTCAATGAGGAAGCCATGCAGTTGGCACTCGCTGAGTCCAGCGATCCCGCCGACCGCATCATGGCGCTCATGCTCGAAGGCCACCCGGGCGAAGCCGCGGAATTGTTGGCCGAGGCGCGCTACAACGATCCCGAGTCGTTCAAATTGCGGATCTTCGAAGCCGAACTGCACCGTGCCACCAACCGCTTTGACCGTGCGGTGGAGCTGTTCCGCCAGCTACTGGGCGAAGTCCACGGAACCGCCAAGGAACCGGTCGTCCACCAGTATTTGGGGCGGGCCCATTTTGTGGCCGGCAATCACGTCGCTGCGGCGGAGTCGTTCACCAAGGCCTTGGACCTGCGCGTGGCCTTGGCAGCCGACGCTTCGCTGATCTATTCCTCTGCTGTGGCCCTGCAACGCGCCCGGAACGTCCTCGAGTTCGTTTCCTGACAAGGGCGGGGGCAGGCACCCCGCATTTTGCCGGTAGAATGGACTTTGGATTTTTGATAAATACGCGCTGGCTGCCTTCAAGGCATGCCTGCTTGGCATAGTCGGCTGGAAGCTAAACCAGTAGCTAAAGCAGTAGCTAGCACCAGTGAGAGAAACCAGAGGATACTAGTGGCAACCACAAATGACATCAAGAACGGAACCGTGCTGAAGCTCGAGGGCCAGCTCTGGAACATCATTGAGTTCCAGCACGTCAAGCCGGGCAAGGGCGGCGCGTTCGTGCGCACGAAGATGCGCAACGTCATGTCGGGCAAGGTGGTCGACAAGACCTTCAACGCCGGCCTCAAGATCGAAACTGCCACGGTTGACCGCCGCGATTACCAGTACCTGTACCAGGACGGCGCGGACTTCGTCTTCATGGACACCCAGGACTTCGACCAGATCACGGTTTCCGGTGCCACGGTAGGCGACGCCACCAACTTCATGCTGGAAAACCAGATGGTCAACATTGCCATCCACGAGGGCACTCCGCTCTACATCGAACTGCCCCCGAGCGTTGTCCTTGAAATCACCTACACCGAGCCGGGCCTGCAGGGCGACCGCTCCTCGGCTGGAACCAAGCCAGCTACCCTTGAGACCGGCTACGAGATCCAGGTGCCCCTGTTCGTTGAGAACAACACCAAGGTCAAGGTAGACACTCGCGACGGCAGCTACCTGGGCCGGGTCAACGACTAGTGAGCGCCCGTGGTAAGGCCCGTAGCAGGGCCCTCGAGGTACTGTTCGAGGCGGAGCAGCGTTCCGCTTCCGCTTTCGAGGTCTTGAAGGCCCGCCGGGAAATGACCGACCTCGTGGTCAACCCGTACACGATGGACATCGTGGAGGGCGTGGTTGCCATGCAGCCCACCATCGACGAGTTCCTGCAGACCTACGCCCAAGGCTGGACCTTGGAGCGGATGCCTGCGGTCGACCGCATCATCCTGCGGATCGGCGCCTGGGAACTCCTCTACAACGACGACGTTCCGGACGGCGTAGCCGTCAGCGAAGCGGTGGCACTGGCCAAGGTCATGTCCACCGACGAATCTCCTGCGTTCATCAACGGCCTCCTTGGACGGTTGCAGACGTTGAAGCCTTCCCTGCTCGCGTAGGCGGCATTGGAAGGATCAGCCCAACTGACTGGCACTTAAGGTCGTTATGAGCCTTCATAACGACATCTGCTGCCAGTCAGTTGGGCTGAACTCAAGAGACCCCGGGGCAGCCGAACATCGCCTGCATGACTGTGAGCTAAAACGCATTGCCCTGGCCCGGAGCGCGCCAGCCGGGCGCCGCCCCTGTGGTAATTTTGAAGAGCAAATGTTCCTTTTTTAATTCCGTCCCGTGAGGCGGGGAAAGGGGAGACGAGCGATGACTGAAGTCACTGCGCCGGTGCCGTCCCGGGTTGTTCTCAACCACGCGGACATCGACCGTGCGCTCACTCGTATCGCCCACGAGATCCTCGAAGCCAACAAGGGTTCCCAGGATCTGGTTCTTTTGGGCATCCCACGCCGCGGTTATCCGCTAGCCGTGCGGCTGGCGGACAAAATCGCCGCCGCGGATCCGTCCGTCAACGCCTCCGCAATTGTCGGCCAGCTGGATGTCACCATGTTCCGTGACGATCTTTCCCATCAGCCCGCAAGGCCTCCTTACCCCACCAGGCTGCCGTTGTCCGGAATCGACAACAAGGTTGTTGTCCTCATCGATGACGTCCTGTACTCGGGCCGCACCATCCGGGCAGCCCTCGATGCGATCATCGACCTCGGCAGGCCGCGCATCGTCCGCCTGGCCGTCCTCGTGGACCGCGGGCACCGCGAGCTGCCGATCCGCGCGGACCACGTCGGCAAGAACCTGCCGACGTCCTCCTCGGAAAAAGTCCGGGTCCACCTTGAAGAATTCGATTCGGTGGACGGCCAGCCGATCAATGAAGTAGTTATCGAGGCAGGCGCATGAAACACCTGCTCTCCACCGAGAACCTGAGTGCCGCGAACGCCATCCGGATCCTGGACACCGCCGAAGAGATGGCGGCGGTAGGGGACCGGGAGGTCAAGAAGCTGCCCGCCCTGCGCGGCCGCACAGTGGTCAACCTCTTCTTCGAAGACTCCACCCGCACGCGCATTTCCTTCGAGGCCGCAGCGAAGCGGCTCTCCGCCGACGTGATCAACTTCGCCGCCAAGGGTTCATCGGTGTCGAAAGGCGAGTCCCTCAAGGACACCGCGCAGACCCTCGCAGCCATGGGGGCCGATGCGGTAGTCATCCGCCACTGGGCTTCCGGGGCGCCGCACCGCCTGGCTGCCACCGATTGGATCGACGCTGCCGTCATCAACGCCGGGGACGGCACCCATGAACACCCCACACAGGCCCTCCTGGACGCGTTCACCATGCGCAGACACTGGTCCAAGTTGCACGGCTCGGCGTCGACGGGCGCCGACCTCACGGGTATGCGCGTCGCTATCGCCGGCGACGTCCTGCACTCACGCGTCGCGCGCTCCAACGTGTGGCTACTGCGCACTCTTGGAGCGGAAGTAACGCTCGTGGCTCCGCCCACATTGCTGCCGATCGGCGTCGAACACTGGCCTTGCAAGGTCAGCTACAACCTCGACGAGACCCTCGAAGCCGGAGTGGATGCCATGATGATGCTGCGCGTCCAGGGTGAGCGTATGAACGCTTCCTTCTTCCCCTCCACCCGCGAGTATTCCCGGCGCTGGGGCTTCGACGATGCCCGCCTCCGCGCCCTCGACGAACTCGGGCTCAAGGACACCATCATCATGCACCCGGGCCCCATGAACCGCGGGCTGGAAATTTCTTCCGCCGCCGCCGATTCGCCGCGCTCCACTGTCCTGGCCCAGGTCCGGAACGGCGTGTCGGTCCGGATGGCCGCGCTGTACCTGCTGCTCTCGGGGGATTCCCGTGAAGCCGCCCCCACGCCGGGCTCCGCCCGTTCCGATAAGGAGAGCAACTGATGACCGAGACCGCAACAGGCACAGCAAGCGGTGTCTACTTGATCCGCGGCGCGGCCATCCTGGGTGGCGACGCCGAGGACCTGCTGATCCGCGACGGGGTCATCGCTGAGCGCGGCGCCGGCCTTTCCGCCGAAGGTGCCACCGTGATCGAGGCCGCCGGCCTCGTGGCACTTCCCGGCATGGTCGACATCCACACCCACTTGCGTGAACCCGGCCGCGAAGACGCGGAAACCGTGGAAACGGGTACCCGCGCCGCAGCCCTTGGCGGCTACACCGCGGTCCACGCCATGGCCAACAGCAACCCCGTGGCGGACACGGCCGGCGTCGTCGAGCAAGTCCACAGCCTGGGCCGCGCCGCCGGATGGGTGGATGTGCGTCCGGTGGGTGCCGTCACGGTCGGGCTCGCCGGCGAGCAGCTCGCCGAACTCGGCGC
This sequence comes from Arthrobacter sp. efr-133-TYG-118, assembly GCF_030209755.1. GTDB lineage: Bacteria > Actinomycetota > Actinomycetes > Actinomycetales > Micrococcaceae > Arthrobacter. The sequence goes on from NZ_JARVRH010000010.1 coordinate 134,611, forward strand.
CATGGCCGACTCGCGCGCCCAGGTCAGGGTCTTCTCCGATGACGGTATCTGCGTCCACGATCCCGTGCTGATGCGCCGCGCCCTCGAGTACGTCAAAGCGTTCGACGGCGTCGTTGCCCAGCACGCCCAGGAACCCCGCCTCACCGCGGGAGCCCAGATGAACGAGGGCGCCGTTTCCGCGGTTCTCGGCCTGGCCGGTTGGCCCGCGGTCGCCGAGGAGAGCATCATCGCCAGGGACGTCCTCCTGGCCCAGCATGTCGGCTCGCGCCTCCACGTCTGCCATGTATCCACCGCCGGATCGGTGGAGATCGTCCGCTGGGCCAAGGAACGGGGGATCAACGTCACCGCCGAGGTCACCCCCCACCACTTGTTGCTCACCGACGAACTGGTCCGCAGCTACGACCCCGTCTACAAAGTCAACCCTCCCTTGCGTACCGACGCGGATGTCCAGGCGCTCCGTGCCGGGCTCGCAGACGGCACCATCGACGTCGTCGGCACGGACCACGCCCCGCATCCGAGCGAGCACAAGGAGTGCGAGTGGGCCCAGGCCGCGATGGGCATGACGGGGCTGGAGACTGCCTTGTCGGTAGTCCAGGAAACGATGATCGAAACCGGGCTCATGACGTGGGCCGACTTCGCCCGCGTCACATCCACAGTGCCCGCGGCCATTGGCCGCGTGGCAGACCAGGGACGTCCGCTCGACGCCGGCGAGCCTGCCAACGTGATCCTCGTGGACCCGGCTGCCCGGTGGACGGTGGATCCGCATAAGATGGCGACCATGGGCCGGAACTCACCCTTTGCGGGCAAAGAGCTGCCGGGCGCAGTCGTCGCCACCTTCTTCAAGGGCCACCCGACCGTACTGGACGGCAAGCTCAACACGCCGTACCGCTACGCAGCGGATCCTGCCGGCGCCGGCAGCAACTGATGGACAACAAACTTGCTTCCCTGCTCCTCGTTGTGGTCCTCGCCGCGTTCGCGGCCGGACTCATTGCGATAGGTTGGCGCGGCAGGCTCAAGCGCCAGGCAGGCCTCGGGCAGCTTCCGGGAGTGCCTGAAAAGCTCAGCCCGGCGGGCATCGTGGCTGAAGGCCAGTACGTGGCCACGACGACGGCGGGAGACTGGCTTGACCGGGTCGCCGTCCACGGGCTTGGCTTCCGCGGGAACGCGGAAATGAGCGTCCATCCGGAAGGCGTCCTCTTCGACCGGAAGGGGACTGCGCCATTGTTCGTTCCGGCGGAAGCCGTGACCGACTGCGGCAGCGCCAACGGCATGGCAGGCAAGTTCGTAGAGAAGGATGGACTCGTGGTCTTGAGCTGGATGCTCGGAGAACATGAACTCGATACCGGATTCAGGACCAGGCGCGCCGCCGACAAGCAACCGCTCCTCGAAGCACTTCAAGAATTGATCTCTGCAGCCCCCCAGGCAGATGCCGATAGTGGAAAGTAACAAAGTGACGGATAGCAATGCAGTAGCAGGCAATACCAACCCAGCAGAGTCCTCCGCGGCCGTGCTGGTCCTCGAAGACGGCCGCACGTTCCGTGGCCGCAGCTACGGCGCCACAGGCGTGGCCCTGGGCGAGGCGGTCTTCGCCACCGGCATGACCGGCTACCAGGAAACCATCACGGACCCCTCCTACGCCCGACAGCTGGTGGTCCAGACGGCTCCGCACATCGGGAACACCGGTGTGAACAAGGAAGACGCTGAGTCCCGCCGCATCTGGGTGGCCGGCTACGTGGTCCGCGACGCCGCCCGCCGCCCCTCGAACTGGCGCTCGGAGCGCAGCCTTGACGCTGAGCTCGTTGAACAGGGTATCGTCGGCATCCAGGCCGTGGACACCCGCGCCATCACCCGGCACCTGCGCGAACACAAGACCATGCGCGCAGGAATCTTCTCCGGCGAGGCAGCCAAGGCCACGGACAAGGAGCTCCTGGACACCGTCCTGGCCAGCGCTCCCATGGAAGGCGCCCGCTTGGCCGAGGAAGTGAGCATCGAAGAGGCCTACGTCGTCGAACCCGCGGACCACGGCTGGGAGGGCGAGCCGAAATTCAGCATCGCCGCGATCGACCTTGGCATCAAGGCCATGACCCCGGTCCGCTTTGCCGAACGCGGCGTACGCGTCCACGTCCTGCCGGCAACCGCAACGCTGGAAGACGTCAAGGCAGTCAATCCTGACGGCTTCTTCATGTCCAACGGCCCAGGCGACCCCGCCACGGCGGACGCGCAGGTGAAGCTGCTCCGCTCCGTGCTCGATGAGAAGATGCCGTACTTCGGGATCTGCTTCGGCAACCAGATCCTCGGCCGGGCCCTCGGCTTCGGTACCTACAAGCTCAAGTACGGCCACCGCGGGATCAACCAGCCGGTGATGGACCGCCGCACGGGCAAAGTCGAGATCACCTCGCAGAACCACGGCTTCGCCGTCGACGCTCCCATGGACGGCGCCACCATGGCTCCCGAAGAGCGCTTTGGCCGCGTGGAGGTCAGCCACGTGAGCCTCAACGACGACGTCGTCGAAGGACTCGCCTGCCTCGACATCCCGGCCTTCTCGGTCCAGTACCACCCCGAAGCCGCGGCCGGACCGCACGACGCCGCCTACCTCTTCGACCGCTTCATCGACCTGATGGAGAGCACGAAGAACGGCCAGGACTCCGCACAGGCCGCCGACACTCAGACATCGAACTCCGCGAAGAACGAGGACACCAAGTAATGCCAAAGCGTACAGATCTCAAGAGCGTCCTCGTTATCGGATCCGGCCCGATCGTCATCGGCCAGGCAGCCGAATTCGACTACTCCGGAACCCAGGCCCTGCGGGTGCTCAAAGAGGAGGGCCTGCGCGTCATCCTCGTGAACTCCAACCCGGCCACGATCATGACGGACCCCGAGTTCGCCGACGCCACCTACGTCGAGCCCATCACTCCCGAGGTGGTCGAAAAGATCATCGCCAAGGAGCGCCCGGACGCCGTCCTGCCCACCCTGGGTGGACAGACGGCCCTCAACACGGCCATCGCCCTCGACAAGAACGGCGTGCTCGAGAAGTACAACGTCGAACTCATCGGTGCCAACATTGCCGCGATCGAACTCGGTGAGGACCGCGAAAAGTTCAAGGGCGTCGTGGAACGCTGCGGCGCCGAGTCGGCCCGCAGCCACATCATCCACACCATGGATGAAGCACTGACCGCAGCGGAAGACCTCGGCTACCCGATGGTTGTCCGTCCGTCCTTCACCATGGGCGGCCTGGGCTCGGGCCTGGCGTACAACGAGGACGACCTGCGCCGCATCGTGGGCCAGGGCCTGCAGTACAGCCCCACCTCCGAGGTCCTGCTGGAAGAGAGCATCCTCGGCTGGAAAGAGTACGAGCTGGAGATGATGCGTGACAAGAACGACAACGTCGTTGTTGTCTGTTCCATCGAGAACTTCGATCCGGTAGGCGTCCACACGGGCGACTCCATCACCGTTGCCCCGGCCCTGACCCTGACTGACCGCGAATACCAGCGGCTGCGCGATATCTCCATCGCCGTCATCCGCGAAGTCGGCGTCGACACCGGTGGCTGCAACATCCAGTTCGCCATCGAACCGGACACCGGACGCGTCGTCGTCATCGAAATGAACCCGCGTGTTTCGCGTTCCTCGGCGCTGGCGTCCAAGGCCACCGGCTTCGCGATCGCCAAGATCGCCACCAAGCTCTCCCTGGGCTACACCCTGGACGAAATCCCCAACGACATCACGCAGAAGACGCCGGCTTCGTTCGAGCCGACGCTCGACTACGTCGTCGTCAAGGTTCCGCGCTTCGCGTTTGAGAAGTTCCCGGCCGCGGACAACACGCTGACCACCACCATGAAGTCCGTCGGTGAAGCCATGGCCATGGGCCGCAACTTCACGGAGGCCTTGCAGAAGGCCCTTCGCTCCCTTGAACAGAAGGGTTCGCAGCTGGACTTCAGCCACGTGCCCGAATGGGAAGTTCCGGAGCTCATCGAGAAGTCCAAGCGTCCGACGACGGACCGCCTCCACCAGGTCCAGCGCGCCTTGCTCGGCGGTGCTTCGGTTGAGGACCTCTACGCCGCGACCAAGATCGATCCGTGGTTCCTGGACCAGCTGCAGCTGCTCAACGAGATCTCCCACGAGATCCGCAAGGCCGGCGCGCTGACGGAAGACATGCTTCGCAACGCCAAGCGCCACGGCTTCTCGGACGAGCAGATCGGCGCCTTGACCCACAACCCGGAGGCAGTTGTCCGCGGCGTCCGCCAGGCCCTGGGCATCCGTCCGGTCTACAAGACGGTGGACACCTGTGCCGCCGAATTCGCCGCGTACACCCCGTACCACTACTCCTCATATGACGAAGAGGACGAGGTCGGCCTGCACGCCAAGCCGTCCGTCATCATCCTGGGTTCGGGCCCCAACCGCATCGGCCAGGGCATCGAGTTCGACTACTCGTGCGTCCACGCCTCCATGGCGTTGCGCAAGGCCGGCTACGAAACCGTCATGGTCAACTGCAACCCGGAAACCGTCTCCACGGACTACGACGTCTCCACCCGCCTGTACTTCGAACCGTTGACCCTCGAGGACGTCCTCGAAGTCATCGCGGCAGAGGAGCGCACGGGCGGCGTCATGGGCGTGTTCGTGCAGCTCGGCGGCCAGACCCCGCTCAAGCTCGCACAGCAGTTGGCGGACGCCGGTGTGCCGATCCTGGGCACCTCCCCGGAAGCGATCGACCTTGCCGAGCACCGCGGCATGTTCTCCCGCGTGCTTGACCAGGCCGGCCTGATCGCCCCGAAAAACGGCACTGCCGTGTCCTTCGAGGACGCCAAGAAGATCGCCGACGAAATCGGCTACCCAGTACTCGTCCGCCCGTCCTACGTGCTTGGCGGCCGCGGCATGGAAATCGTCTACGACGAAGCCAACCTCTCGCGCTACATCGCCAACGCCACGGAAATCACCCCGGACCACCCGGTGCTGATCGACCGCTTCCTCGAGGACGCCGTCGAAATCGACGTCGACGCGCTCTTCGATGGCACGGACATGTACCTCGGCGGCATCATGGAGCACATCGAGGAAGCCGGCATCCACTCCGGTGACTCCGCATGCGTCCTGCCTCCTATCACCCTTGGCAGCAACGTGATCGAACGAGTCCGCACGGCCACCCGGGCCATCGCTGAAGGCGTAGGCGTCCGTGGCCTCATCAACATCCAGTTCGCGCTGGCGTCCGACGTGCTCTACGTGCTCGAGGCCAACCCGCGCGCTTCCCGCACGGTTCCGTTCGTCTCCAAGGCAACGGGCGTGCAAATGGCCAAGGCTGCGGCCCTGATCGGTACGGGCGTCACCATCAACCAGCTGCGCAGCGCCTACAAGATGCTGCCGGAGACGGGCGACGGTTCAACCCTGCCGCTCGACGCGCCTGTCGCGGTGAAGGAAGCCGTGCTGCCGTTCAGCCGCTTCCGGACCCCGGAAGGCAAGGTAGTGGACTCGTTGCTCGGCCCGGAGATGCGCTCCACCGGTGAGGTCATGGGCATCGACAAGCACTTCGACACTGCTTTCGCCAAGAGCCAGGCCGCGGCCAACAACGCGCTGCCCACCGAAGGCAAGATCTTCGTTTCTGTCGCCAACCGCGACAAGCGCTCGGTGATCATGGGCGTCAAGCGCCTGTCCGACCTCGGCTTCGAGATTGTCTCCACGGGCGGTACCGCAGATGTCCTGCGCCGCAACGGCATCCAGGCCACCCCGGTCCGCAAGGTCGCAGAAGGCAGCAGCGCAGAAGGCGAAGGAACCATCGCGGACCTCATCATCGCCGGTGAGATCGACATGGTCTTCAACACGCCTTCCGGCGGCGAAGCCCGCAGCGACGGCTACGAACTCCGCGCGGCCGCTACGTCCATCGGCATCCCCTGCATCACTACCGTTGCGGAGTTCAACGCCGCCGTGCAGGCCATCGAGGCACTGCGCACCTACGAGTGGTCGGTGACGAGCCTGCAGGAGCACGCCGCGGCGCTGTCAGCTTCCAAGGCCGCGGCAGCCGAGGCCGTCAATGCCTGAGTCTGCCGCAGCCGGGCAGCGGGCTGTTCTTAGCTCGGGGCCCCGACAGCCGTTCGGTTCCCGCCTGGCTGCCGCGATGGCCGCCCGCGGCCCCTTGTGCGTCGGCATCGACCCGCACCCGGGGCTCTTGGCGGACTGGGGATTGAACGACGACGTCGCCGGCCTGGAGCGCTTTTCCCTCACCGTCCTGGAGGCCGTGGCGACGCTCGCTGCCGCGGTAAAGCCGCAGGTGGCCCTCTATGAGCGTCACGGCTCAGCAGGCATGGCGGTCTTGGAGCGGACCCTTGCGGCCGCATCCGATGCCGGAGTTTTGAGCATCGCCGACGCCAAACGCGGAGACATCGGCTCCACAATGGCTGCCTATGCCGACGCCTGGCTGCGGGATGGCTCCGCCTTGGCAGCAGACTCGGTCACGCTGAGCCCGTACCTCGGCTTCGAGTCGCTGCGCCCGGCGCTCGACTTGGCGGCCGAGTCCGGCCGCGGTGTTTTCGTGCTCGCCCTGACGTCCAACCCCGAGGGCAAGTCCGTGCAGCATGTTGGCGGTTCGGAATCGGTGGCTCGGCGGATTGCCGAGGCCGCGGCCGCGGAAAACCGCCGCTATTCCGGCACTCCGGGTTCGGGAGGCATGGGGCTTGCGGGGCTGGGCTCGGTTGGACTCGTGGTGGGCGCCACGATCGGGGGCGCCCTCGTGGAACTTGGGCTGGACCTCGATGCCGTTCATGGGCCCATCCTGGCGCCCGGCCTGGGCGCGCAAGGAGCCACTCCGGCGGATCTGCGTGCCACTTTCGGCGCGGCATACCCTGCGGTCCTGGCGACGTCGAGCCGGGGAATCCTCGCGGCCGGTCCGACGGTTGCCGGACTGCGTTCCGCCACCGAGGCAACCCGCGACGGCTTGCTGGAAGGCTGAGCCTGATCTTGGTGGGTCCAATGCATTGCGCTCCGCACTGACCACGCGATAGCTTCGGGATCAGTCCAATCCGCTACGCACTCGATGCCGGCCAAAGGGGGATGTGTCAGTGACCTTAAAGGCTCTGTCGCCAGAGGAACGTTCCGATGCCTTGGAAAAGGCAGCGAGAGCCCGGGCAAGACGGGCTCTCGCGAAGGAACAGCTCAGGTCGGGCGAACTCAGCATTGCCCGGCTGATCAAGTCGGCGCAGACTGACGAGGCCATCGCCCGCATGCGTGTTTCCGAGATGATCGAGGCTGTCCCGGGCATTGGCCCGGTCCGGGCAGCGGCCATCATGGTGGAGATCGGGATCGCCCCTTCACGCAGGCTCAGGGGCTTGGGAATTCACCAGTCCCGGTCGCTGATAGATTTTATGGAAGACAAATACAGCGTTTAAACGACGACAGCGTTTATGAAGAAATGCCGCGTTTAAGAAGAAATGCAGCGTATATAGAATCTCCACGAAGGACGATGTGAGCAAGAATCCGGGACTGACCGTCCTCGCAGGCCCCACTGCCGTTGGCAAGGGAACAGTATCCACGTATATCCGGGACAATTACCCCGAGGTCTGGCTGTCAGTTTCAGCCACCACCCGTGCTCCGCGGCCGGGGGAGAAGGACGGTGTCCACTACTACTTCAAGTCCGCCGAAGAATTCGACGCACTTGTTGAGGACGGCCAGTTGCTTGAGTGGGCCGTCGTCCACGGAAAGAACCGCTATGGCACGCTGCGCAGCACCGTGGACGCTGCCATCGCCGAAGGCAGGTCCGTGCTGTTGGAGATCGATTTGCAGGGCGCCCGCCAAGTCAAGGCGGCAGTTCCGGATGCCAACTTCGTGTTCCTCGCTCCGCCTAGCTGGGACGAAATGGTCCGCCGCCTGGTGGGGCGCGGCACCGAAACTCCGGAGGAACAGCAGCGACGGCTGGAAACCGCTAAACTGGAACTTGCCGCTGAACCGGAGTTTGACCACACCGTCATCAATGACGACGTACGCCGGGCAGCGGACGAGCTTGTTTCACTCATGGGGCTTACCCCGCACCAGCGCTAAGCGCTAGCACTTGTCAGCCCGTTAGAATTTGGAGAATTCGTGTCCACGAACCTTGAAGGCATCATCAACCCGCCGATCGACGAGCTGCTTGCTGCTGCCGATTCAAAGTACGGCCTGGTGATTTTCGGCGCCAAGCGCGCGCGCCAGATCAACGCGTACTACGCGCAGCTGCACGAGGGCCTCTTCGAGTACGTTGGCCCGCTGGTCGACACGAAGCTCAACGAGAAGTCGCTTTCCATCGCCCTGCGCGAGATCAACGAAGGCCTGCTGGTTTCCACTCCCATCGAGCCCGCAGAGTAAAACAGACTGCCTGTTGACGGAGGTCACGTGCGCATAGTCCTCGGAGTCGGGGGAGGGATCGCAGCCTACAAAGTTGCATCCCTCCTCCGGCTTTTTACTGAGGCCGGACACAACGTCACGGTCATTCCCACGGAGGCGGCCACCCGGTTTGTCGGCGTGGCTACGTGGGAGGCCCTCTCGGGCAATCCGGTAAGCAACAGCGTCTTTGACGACGTTGAGAAGGTCAATCATGTCCGTCTCGGTCATGAGGCGGATCTCATCGTGGTCGCCCCGGCGACGGCCGACCTGCTGGCCAAGGCAGCAACCGGCCAAGCAGGGGATCTGCTGACCAATACACTCCTCATGGCCCACGGTCCCGTGCTTTTCGCTCCCGCGATGCACACCGAAATGTGGCACAACCAAGCCACCCAGGCGAATGTGGAAACACTGCGCAGCCGGGGCATTACCGTCCTGGAACCCGCAGTGGGCAGGCTGACAGGCGCGGACTCCGGGCCAGGCAGACTGCCCGAGCCGGAAGCGATCTTCGCAGCCGCCATGGCTTTGGTCGATGCCTCAGCGCCCTCAACCCGGCTCCCTGGCCCGAAACCCCTGGCCGGGCGGACCATCACGATTTCCGCCGGCGGCACCCGGGAAGCCCTGGATCCGGTCCGGTTCCTCGGGAACAGGTCCTCCGGCAAGCAGGGTGTTGCGCTGGCCGCCGCGGCCCTTGACGCAGGCGCCCATGTCAGGTTCCTCGCTGCGCACATGGACGTCCAGGCACCCGCGGGCGTCGAATTGATCCAGGTTGAATCGGCATTGGAGCTCCGCGACGCCGCGCTGGAAGCCGCCGTCGGCTCCGACGTCGTGATCATGGCCGCGGCCGTGGCGGATTTCCGCCCCGCCGAGGTTTCAGGCACGAAAATCAAGAAGGTCAACGGCAACGACGCCCCCGTAGTGCGCCTTGTGCAAAACCCTGACATCCTGCATGAGCTGGTGGTGCGCCGCGACTCTGCGGCATCCACCCAGTTGATCGTCGGCTTTGCAGCCGAAACCGGAGACGAGGACGGCAACGTCCTGGAGCACGCCACCGCCAAGCTCAAACGCAAAGGCTGCGACCTTTTGGTGGTCAACCAGGTCGGCGTCGGGCGCGTGTTCGGCCAGGACCAGAATTCTGTGATCATTCTCTCCGGCCATGGCGCGGCGCCGCAGTCGGCGGCAGGTTCCAAATCCGACGTCGCCGCCGCCGTCATTGACCGTATCAGCACGGAACTGAGCCGAGTGCACCCGGCCACCTAGGCGCCGGGTGAGGCTCGTTCCTTAGCTGGTCCATCCTTAGCATAGGGACATACGGCGGAAGCCGGTCGCCCCCAACCGAGTAAGGTAGTCGAGTGACTTTACCGCTGCACCATGAATCCCACGGCATCCCGTCCAAGCTCCGGCTCTTCACCTCAGAGTCGGTTACGGAAGGGCACCCGGACAAGATCTGCGACCAGATCAGCGACGCCATCCTTGACGCGCTCCTGGCGGCAGACCCCGAGTCGCGCGTGGCTGTTGAGACCATGGCCACCACCGGATTGGTGCACGTGGCCGGTGAAGTCACCACGGATGCGTATGTTGAAATCCCGCAGATCGTCCGCGAGACCATCCTCGGAATCGGCTACGACTCGTCCGCCAACGGCTTCGACGGCGCCCGTTGCGGCGTGTCTGTTTCCATCGGACAGCAGTCCAACGACATCGCCGGCGGCGTCTTTAACTCGCTCGAAGCCCGCGAAGGCCGCCAGGAGGACGACTACGACCTCCAGGGCGCCGGCGACCAGGGCATCATGTTCGGCTATGCGAGCGACGAGACCCCCTCCTACATGCCGACGCCCATTTGGCTCGCCCACCGGCTCTCCGAGCGTCTCACCGAAGTCCGCAAGAGCGGCGAGCTGGCCTACTTGCGCCCTGATGGCAAGACCCAGGTGACGGTCGGGTACGACCGCGACCGTCCGGTTTCCGTTGAAACGGTGGTCATTTCCAGCCAGCACGCCGAAGGGACCCACCTCGATCGCTTGCGCGCCGATCTCGCCTCGCATGTGATCGACCCCGTCCTGGCTGTGTCCAACCTGGATATCTCCCACGTCGCGAATATCCTGAACCCTGCCGGTGCCTTCGTCATCGGCGGCCCCGTCGGCGACGCCGGGCTGACAGGCCGCAAGATCATCGTTGACACCTACGGCGGCATGGCCCGCCACGGCGGCGGCGCCTTCTCCGGCAAGGATCCGTCGAAGGTGGACCGTTCGGCGGCCTACGCGATGCGCTGGGTAGCGAAGAACGTCGTAGCAGCAGGCTTGGCCAAGCGGGCCGAAATCCAGATCGCCTATGCAATCGGCCAGGCGCGTCCGGTAGGCACGTACGTCGAAACCTTCGGTACCGAGACTGTTGACCCGGCCAAGATCAGCGAAGCGATTGCGGAGATCTTCGACCTCCGTCCGCGCGCCATCATCGACGCCCTCGACCTCAAGCGCCCCATCTACGCAAAGACCGCTGCGCATGGCCACTTCGGCCGCGAAGAGCCGGATTTCACGTGGGAACGATTGGACCGCGTGGACGAACTGAAGGAATTCTTCAACGCCTGACCGGGCTGCGCCAGGGCTTCGACTGCCGGGGGCGTGATTGTCGGTGGTGTGTGTTTGGCTTGACCCAAGAGCCGAACCAGGGAGGTGGCAAGCATGAGCGATGGTTCATTGCTTCCGTTTGCCATGGCGTCGCCGTCGGCGTCCCATCAGCCGTCCTTGTTGCAGGGCTTCCCTTCGCGCGGGAGCGACGCCGCCGGGCCACCCATGGCGGCCAGCGATCCGGTGGCCCGGGTCTTGATCGAATCATCCTTGCCGCATCTCGACAGGTCTTTCGACTACAGCGTCCCGGCCGAGTTCGACGGGACCGCTCTCCCAGGCGTCCGGGTCAAAGTCCGCTTCAGCGGCCAGGAACTCAACGGCTACGTTCTGGAGCGCATGGAATCGTCGGAAGCCGGGCATGCCCTGACTCCGCTTCTCAAGGTGGTCTCAGCCGTCCCGGTGCTGACTCCGGGGTTGCTGGAGCTTGCCTCCAGCGTCGCTGCCCGCTACGCCGGGACGCTCAGCGATGTCCTCCGTACCGCCATTCCGCCCCGTGTCGCGCGCCTGGAGAAGCAGTTCCTGTCCGGCGATTCCCTCCTGGACGAACCGGAAGGGCTGGACGAGCCGGACACGCTGGACGGGCACGGCGGGGCTGCCCGGGGCTCCGCGTCCACGGGCACCGCTTCGCGGGCCCAAGCGGCGTGGTCTTCCTACACCAACGGGGCGCCGTACTTGCAACACCTGGCCGGAGGTGGCTCACCCCGTGCCGTCTTGACTGCGACACAGGGTTTTGGATCCGCCGGCTGGCCCGGGCTTGTGGCGTCTGCGGTGGCGGCAGTCCGCTCCTCAGGGCGGGGCGCCGTCGTCGTCGTTCCCGACTATCGTGATCTCGACCGCATGGAAGCGGCCCTGCGCGCTGTGCTGCCGTCAGGCGACGTCGCGCGGTTGACGGCCGACGACGGCCCAACCCCGCGGTACCGAAGCTACCTCCGGCTCCTCAGCGGCGCCGCAAAGGTGGCCGTCGGCACTCGCTCCGCAGCTTACGCTCCCGTGCAGGACCTGGGGCTGGTGGTGTGCTGGGACGACGGCGACGACCTCCACATTGACCAGCGTGCTCCCTACGCCCACACCCGGGAAGTCCTGCTTTTGCGTTCGGAACAGGAATCGGCGGCATGCCTCATGGCTGCGCATAGCCGCAGCACCGAGCTTCAGCGGCTTGTCGAGGGCGGCTGGGCGGTGCCCGTGGAAGCACCCCGGCCGGTGGTCCGCGCCAGCACGCCGCGGGTGCTCAATACGGCTGACAGCTTCGAGCAGGAACGCGACCCGCTGGCAAGGATTGCACGATTGCCCGGCGCCGCTTGGCGGGCGGCCAAAGAGGGGCTGGAACGCGGACCTGTCCTGGTGCAGGTGGCCCGGGCCGGCTACGCCCCATCCCTTGTCTGCGAGGATTGCCGCGAAACCGCCAGGTGCAACAACTGCCAGGGGCCCCTCGCAATCCCAGGCCAATCGGCTGTGCCGCAGTGCCGTTGGTGCTCCACTCCCGCCCCGGAATGGCGTTGCCGTCATTGCGGCGGAGGCCGACTTCGCAGGGGGGCCGCTGGAGTGCTGCGGACCGCGGAAGAACTAGGCAGGGCTTTTCCAGGCAAAGCCGTCGTGACGTCTTCCGGGGACCAGGTCAAGGCCACGGTATCCGATGCCCGCGCACTGGTGGTGGCAACCGTGGGTGCTGAGCCGGTCGCAAGCGGCGGCTACGCGGCGGCGCTGCTCCTGGACGGCAATTCGCTCCTGCGGAGGGAAAACCTGCGTGCCGGTGAGGACACCGTACGGCGATGGTTCAACGCGGCAGCCCTCGTGCGGCCCGCGAATGAAGGCGGGCTCGTTGTCATCACTGCCGACGACACCACCGCGACGGGCGCGTTATTGCGCTGGGACCCCGCGGGACATGCCTCCCGCGAGCTGGCACTCCGGCAGGAACTCCAGTTACCGCCCGCAGTCCGGATCGCCTCAGTGACAGGCAAGCGCGCCGACGTCGTGCACTTCACCGAAAGCCTGGCCGAAACTATCCAGCTGCGCACCGCGGGCCCCGCGCCGGTCTCCCTCACGCTGTCTGCGCAGCGTGCGGGAGAACAGGAACGCGATCCGGACGTCCGGACACTGATCTTCATTCCCTACGCACAAGCAATTGCTGCCACCCGTTCCATGCGGGCCGTCAAAGCAGCCAGCGCGGCGAAGCGCACCTCGGGACCAGTGCAACTGCGGCTCGACGGCGTCGACGTCCTCTAGCGCCGCTTGCGGCTCCGCATCGCAACGATCTCTTCGGCCACGGCCAGCAGTTGGCGGGCCGATTCGTCCCAATTGAAATCAGCTGCGCGTTCCACAGAGCGGCGTGAGCGCGCCTGCCACAATTCCGCATCTTCAAGGGCTTTGACTGCCGCGGCGAATTCGCCCGGCGATTCGGCGTGCACATAGCTCGCGGCGTCCCCGCCGACCTCACGGAAGATGGGAGTGTCACTGGCGATCACGGGAGTGCCAAGTGCCATCGCCTCGACCAGGGGCAGGCCATAGCCTTCCGCTTTGGACAGGCTGACGAGGGCGGTGGCCCGGAGCAGGAGGGAATCGTATTCGGCATCCGTGACGCCGTTGTGGAACTCGACCCGTGCTCCCGGCGGGACCAAAGGCTCCAGCTCGGCGCGGCGCTGGGGGGTGATCCTGCTGAGCAGATGCAGCGTGAATCCGGGCAATTCGGCCATTCCCTGGATCATGGTTTCCACATTTTTGTAGGGCATGAACGAGCCCATGTAGAGCAGGGATCTCTCGGCGCCGGCTGCGGGATCTCGCGGCGTCTGGCCCGGCTGTGGCGCGTTGCCCACGATCCGGACCGGACGGCGGGTCAACTTGAACTTCGCCATGAGCGACTCGGTGGTGTGGCTGATGGTGGCAACGATGTCGGCCCGGTTGAGAAGCAATCGCTGCGGCCAGTAGGCCTTGTGGTAGAGCCGCCAGAGCAACCGGACCGGTGCGGGAAGGAAGCCCGGAGGGGCCGGGTGCTCATAGTAGATGAGGTCGTGCAGGGTCAGGACCAGTCCGTACTTGCGGCCCCAGGTGCCCATCGTCTGCATCGGGCAAACCACAACGTCGGCCCCGAGCTTATTGACTTCGCGAGCCACGAACAGTTCGCAGGGGGACAGCGGGCTGCTGATGTGAACGTAGGGGACATCCGGGAGGAGCGCCAACTGACGCTTGTCGCTAATGAGCATCGTGACATCCGCGATCTTGGACGTCGCCGCAATGAGGCTCGATCCGTAGCGGCTGATCCCGTCATGATGGTCCGTGCGGGTGAAGCGGGCATCTATGACGATTTTCACGCGGGGTGTTCCTCCAGGAAGCTGCGGATGGCGGCGGCGGCCGGCGCCGGTGTCTCGTAGTGGATCAAATGCCCGACGTCGGGAATCACTTCCAGCGCGCCGTCCGGCAACATCTCCAACAGCTTGTGCTGGTCCCGGAGCAGGGCGATCTCGTCTTTCTCGCCGGCCACCAACAACACCGGAAGGTCCAATTGCGCGGCGACCTCGGCCACATGGCTGGACACCGAAGCCCGGAACGACTCGAGGAGGCTCGCGCGGTCGGCGAACGCGGAGAAGTACGCATCGTGCTGGCCATGGACAAAGGCCCGGAGTTCCCTGTCCCGGGTCTTGGCCATCGCTGCGCTCATGACGCGGACAATGAGGCGGCTGCGCAAGACGGCGAGTCCCAGCCTGCGCGGGAGCTTGGCCGAGACCTGGTAATACAGCACTGCCAGCTTGGTCATGAGCCCTTTGGGGCCCTCAAGCGCGGGAGCGGCGATGGGATTGACCAGGATCAGCGGACGGATGGCTCCCGGGTTCGCGGCGGCGAAGTGGCTGGCGACAATGGATCCGAAGGAGTGCCCCAAGAGAACCGTGTCAGGTCCGAGGCCCAGGGCCGCCATGAAACCGGTGATGAACTTCCCATAGCGTTCCACGGTGTGGGGGTCTCCGGCGAAAGGCTCCGAGCTGCCAAAACCGGGAAGGTCAGGCATGATGACCCGCATTTCCGGCAGATGGTCCACGACGCGGAGCAGGCCGTGGTGGTCGCCGCGGAAACCGTGGATGACCAGTATGGTCCGGGTATCCGCGGTCACCGTGACTGGCTCGTAGCACCAATATGCGACGTTACTGCCGTCGAGGTCGATGTCTGAGGCACTCGTCCGGGCGGCCAAGGCCTTGCTGAAGAACTCCCGTGGGGAGGCTGGTGCGGGTTCGGGGGAGTGGTTGGTGTCCACTTGTTCCATTCGGCAGGTCCTAGTTGACGTTGTCCGGGTGTGACCCGGTGCGGTGGTGGCGTTCGAGGGCGGCCAAGCCGTCCATGTCGTCGGCATCCAGCTCAAAGCCGAAGACATTGAAGTTCTCCTGGATGCGTGCCGCGCTGCTCGCTTTCGGGATGACGATATTTCCCAGCTGGAGGTGCCAGCGGATGATGATTTGCGCAGGTGTCTTTCCATATTTGTCCGCGAGCGCCCGGACTGCCGGATCCTGAAGGACCTGGCCGCGGCCCAAAGGGCTCCACGCCTCGGTGCGGATGCGCAACTGCTCGTGGAGGGTCCGGAGCCGGGCCTGCTGCAACCATGGGTGCAGTTCAATCTGGTTCACCGCCGGAACCACTTCGGCTTTTTGCATGAGTGCTTCGAGATGGGCTGGCTGGAAGTTGGAGACTCCGATCGCGCGCACCCGGCCTTCGCGGTACAGGGTTTCCATTGCCCGGTAGCTTTCCTGGAACAATCCACGCCCTGCGCAAGGCCAGTGGATCAGGTACAGGTCGACGTAGTCGAGGCCGAGATTGGCCATGGATGCATCGAAGGCGCGGAGGGTGGAGTCGTAGCCTTGGTCGTCGTTCCAGAGCTTGGTGGTGACAAAGACGTCTTCGCGGGAGAGACCGTGAGTGCCCTCCCCGGAGCCTCCCGTGTTGCTGTCCACGCCGGGCGGGGGTATGACCGCACTGCCGATGCCGCGGCCGACCCCGGTCTCATTGCCATACATGGCGGCTGTATCGAAATGCCTGTAGCCGGCACCGAGCGCAGTGGCGACCAAAGACGTGGCATCCGCCGGTGCCACCTTGTAAAGCCCGAACCCCAACTGGTCAATCAAGACACCGTTGTTCAGACTGAGCCTAGGCGAGGGTTTCATAGCCAAGACTCTACCTACCTCGATGCCGGGAATGTTTCAGGGACCTCCAATTATTCAGGAAGGGCTGCCGAAACTGACCAGGCGCTTCGCCGTGGCCTCGTCCAGGATCAGGTCCGTTGCCAGCTTCGCTTCAAGTGCTCCGCGAAGTCCGTTGATCTTGGATGCACCCGACACGACGCAGATGCGGCGACGGACCTGCCTGAGTTGCTCGTGGCTTGGGCCGGTCGACCGCTCGTTGAGGGTGATCCCGTCGGAAGAGCCGTCGGCGCGGAAGAAGACGGTGGCAACATCGCCCACGACGTCCGAGCTGGCCAGCAGGTTCAAGTCCGTTTCATCGAGGTAGCCGCCTGCGTACACGTGGCTGGGGTAGTCCGAATGCACCGAGCCGACACCGAAGATGGCGATGCTCATCCTGGCTTGGAGGTCGAGCACGCGCTGGACGCTGCGCTCATTCCACATAGCGGTCTTCGTCGAGGCATGGTCGAAGAATGCGGGCACCGGGAACTGTTCCACCCGTGCACCGTAGGCGATGCCGAAACGGCGCATGATGTCGCTCGCGTAGGTGATGCCGGTGGTCTGCATGTTCCCCGCGCCGTTGAGCTGCACGATAGTGCTGCCGTGCGTGATCTTGCGCGTCAGGTGCCTGCTGACCGCGCTGATGGTCGCACCCCAGGCCACTCCGATGATGGCATTGGAATCGACCAGGGGACCTATGGTCCGTGCGGCCTGCGTCGCCACCCGGTCAAGGGTTTCCGCCTCGTTCAAGGTGTCCAGGACGGGCACCACATGGACATCGACGCCGTAGTGGTTGCGGATCATACGCTCCAGTTCGGGAGCGGAATCCAGTGGACTGCGGATCTGGATCTGGACCAATCCCGACTCGCGGGCCGAGGACAGCAAACGGGAGACCGTTGAACGCGAGGTCCGAAGTTCGCGGGCAATGGCGTCCATCGTGAGGTCCTGGAGGTAGTACATCTGTGCTGCCCGGAGGGCTTCTGAATGTCGTGATCGCGGCATCTCAATTCCATTCTGCACGTTTGTGCAAGTAGCTTGATTTCATTTTCCATTCCTTCGAAGAATAGTTGTGCAAGGTGCGACGTCAAGTGATGCAGCGCACACACCAAAGCCCAAGGGAGCAGTTTTGGGATACACCAGCAATTCCGGTTCCGCAGCAGGAGCACCACGTCGGACCCCGGTTTCGGCACTTCGCGAACGGCCGCACGCCCAGGTGCTGATCATCGGAGGCGGCATCAACGGCGTCGGAACCTTCCGTGATTTGGCACTGCAAGGCGTGGACGTCGCCCTCGTGGAACGCGGTGATTACTGCCAGGGCGCCAGCGGAGCCTCATCCCACATGATCCACGGCGGCATCCGCTATCTCGAGAACGGGGAATTCCGCCTCGTTCAGGAATCGGTGGTCGAGCGCAACCGGCTTTTGAAGATCGCTCCCCACTACGTCAAGCCCCTGCAGACAACGATCCCCATCTTCAGCACCTTCTCCGGCATACTTTCCGCACCCACACGCTTCCTCACGCACAAGCAAGGCAAGCCGAAAGAACGCGGCGCCTTCCTCATCAAGCTCGGACTGAGCATGTACGACTTCTTTTCCCGCGACGGCGGCAGCGTCCCCCGCCATCAGTTCCGTGGCAAGGCGAGGGCCTTGGCTGAGCTGCCGCGATTGCACCCAGGCATCAAATACGCGGCCACCTACTTTGACGCGTCCGTGCACAACCCGGAGCGCCTGACGCTCGATGTGCTGCAGGACGGCGAAAAGGCGGGCATCGGGAGCGGCTTGCCGGGCGGCAGCGCCCGAGCCAGCAACTACGTTTCCCTTCTCTCGACTGACCCCGCCGCCGAATCAGCTGGCCCAGCGGGCGCTGTTTTGCTGCGCGATGAACTCACAGGCGAGGAATTCAGCTTCCAGGCCGACGTGATCGTCAACACCACCGGTGCCTGGGTCGACCTCACCAACGCGGCAATGGGTGCCGAGAGCCGCTTCATGGGCGGAACCAAGGGCTCCCACATTGTTCTGGACCACCCGGAATTGCTCGCAGCGTGCGGCGGCCGCGAGATTTTCTTCGAACACACGGACGGGCGGATCGTGCTGATCTACCCGATGGGTGACCGTGTCCTGGTCGGCACCACCGACGTCGAGGCCGACATGGCCCAGGATGCCGTGTGCACCGAAGGCGAGATTGACTACTTCTTCGACCTCGTCGGTCACGTCTTCCCCTCCATCAAGGTCGAGCGCAGCCATATCGTCTACAGCTTCGCCGGCGTCCGGCCGCTTCCGCGCCACGATGACACCCAGCCGGGCTTCGTATCCCGCGACTACCGCATCGAGCGAAGCGAGCGGAAAGCCTCCGGCGTTTCGGCCGCCCAAGGCGGCAAGGCCGCCGTCGTACTTTCATTGATCGGCGGAAAGTGGACCACTTTCCGGGCCCTCGCCGAACACCTGAGCAACGACGTCCTCCGGGAGCTGGGCATGGAGCGGAAGACCTCGACGGCGAAGCTCGCCATCGGAGGCGGCCTGGGCTTCCCGGACAGCGAAGACGGAATCCAGGACTGGGTCAAGATGCACATGGCTCCCGGCCTCAGTGCCGATCGGGTCACCGGCTTGCTGACCCGCTACGGCACCCGCGCCGAGGACGTCATTGCCTACCTCGAGGCAGGCGAGGATCGGAAACTGCGCTCCACGAACGAGCTCAGCGTCCGGGAGCTCGAGTTCATGGCCGTCAACGAACAGCTCGGGCACCTTGTGGATGTCCTCATCCGCCGCACCTCGCTGGCCTTCCGGGGCCTCGTGACCGGGGAGCTTTTGAACGAAATCGCCGAAGTCCTCGCCGCCCAGCTTGGCTGGGATGCAACGAGGCATGAAGCGGAAATCCAGCATGCCCAGGAGGTGCTTCTGCGTTTTCATGGCGTGACTGTTCACAGCCTCGTCGCATGAACGTAATGTACGTCACATCAGCTTGATTGTTCCGGCCCAGAAGCCAGGACACAAGGGTTGCGGTGTTCCGCTCCGTAAGGGAAGACAGCAACCGGGACGGCCCTAACAGACGCCGGCCCAACGGCCCCAACAAAACCTGCAGGGCTGACAACAGAAGAAAATGAGGAGTCAAAGATGTCTCTCGGAATTGTTTTCCTTTCCGAAGTGTTCGGAACCGGCATGCTTACCCTGCTTGGCTGTGGCGTTGTGGCAAACGTCGCTCTCAAGGGCACGAAGGGTAACAGCGGCGGGTTCCTGATGGTGAATTTTGGCTGGGGCATCGCTGTATTTGCCGGCGTATACGTGGCGGCTATGTCCGGCGCGCACCTGAACCCGGCCGTCACGCTTGGTCTCTTGGTTGACGGCAAGGCCGAGTTCGCCCCGGGGGTGGCCGTGAGCGCGGCATCCACGTTCACCTACTTCGGTGGAGAACTGACCGGCGCCTTCCTCGGCGCCATCTTCGCGTGGCTCGCCCACAAGCAGCACTTCGACGCCGAGCCGCTGGCAGCCAGCAAACTCGCCGTATTCTCCACGGGACCGGCTATCCGCTCATACCCCTGGAACCTTGTCACCGAAGTCATCGGCACGTTTGTGCTGGTGTTCGTGATCCTGACCTTCGGCGGAACTCCCTCCGGCCTGGGACCGCTCGCGGTGGCATTACTCGTCGTCGGCATTGGTGCGTCCCTCGGCGGCCCTACGGGCTATGCGATCAACCCCGCCCGTGACCTCGGTCCGCGTATCGCGCACGCTATTCTGCCGATCAAGGGCAAGGGCTCCAGCGACTGGGCCTACTCCTGGGTTCCGATAGTCGGCCCGCTCCTGGGCGGAACCATCGCCGGACTCGTCGCCCACTCAGTGCCGATTATGGCAACCATCGCCAAGTAGTACACCGCCCACACACAGCTCGCATCCGCACATAAGCAACCAGACAAGGACGTCACACAATGTCGCAATACGTCATCGCCATTGACCAGGGAACCACCAGCTCGCGTGCCATCGTGTTCGATCACACGGGCAACATAGTCTCCTCGGGCCAGATGGAGCACGAGCAAATCTTCCCTCAAGCCGGCTGGGTAGAACACAACCCGGTGGAGATCTGGGACAACGTCCGTGAGGTCATTGGCTCGGCGCTCTCGAAAGCGAACCTGACCCGGCACGACATCGCCGCTGTCGGCATCACGAACCAGCGCGAAACCACCGTCGTGTGGGACAAGAACACGGGCGAACCCGTCTACAACGCCATCGTGTGGCAGGACACCCGCACGCAGCCCATCGTCGACGAGCTTGCCAGCGACGGCGGCCCGGAACGCTTCAAGCAGAAGGTCGGATTGCCCCTGGCGACCTACTTCTCCGGTACCAAGATCAAGTGGATCCTGGACAACGTAGAAGGCGCCCGCGCACGGGCCGAGGCGGGGGACCTGTTGTTCGGCAACACTGACTGCTGGGTCCTGTGGAACCTGACGGGCGGCGTCGACGGCGGCGTGCACGCCACTGACGTCACGAACGCCTCGCGAACCATGTTCATGGACCTCGACACACTGGCTTGGGACCAGGAGATCCTGGACGCGTTCGGCGTGCCGGCGTCCATGATGCCCGCCATCAAGTCCTCCTCCGAGGTCTACGGCACTGTGCACACCTCCCAACTGCTGCGCGAAGTGCCCGTCGCGGGCATCCTCGGTGACCAGCAAGCGGCAACCTTTGGCCAGGCGGCGTTTCAGGCCGGCGAAGCCAAGAACACCTACGGCACCGGCTGCTTCTTGATCTTCAACACGGGCGAGGAGATAGTCCACTCGAAGAACGGCCTCCTGACCACGCTCGGCTACAAGCTGGGCGATGCCAAACCGCACTACGCGCTGGAAGGTTCCATCGCCGTCACGGGTTCACTGATCCAGTGGCTGCGCGACAACCTTGGCTTGATCAGCTCCGCTCCTGAGGTGGAAACGCTGGCGGCCGGCGTCGAGGACAACGGCGGCGTGTACATCGTGCCCGCGTTCTCCGGCCTGTTCGCCCCGTACTGGCGCGCTGACGCCCGCGGCGCCATCGTTGGCCTGACCCGTTTTGCCAACAAGGGCCACATCGCCCGCGCGGCCCTGGAGGCCACCGCTTTCCAGACCCGCGAAGTGCTCGACGCCGTCAACGCGGACTCGGGCGTTCCGTTGACCGAGTTGAAGGTCGACGGCGGCATGGTCGCCAACGAGGCGCTCATGCAGTTCCAGGCCGATATCCTGGGCGTGCCCGTGGTCCGTCCGAAGGTCGTGGAAACCACGGCCCTGGGTGCTGCCTACGCGGCCGGACTCGCCGTCGGCTTCTGGAAAGACCTCGGCGAACTCAGCGCAAACTGGGGCGAGGACAAGCGCTGGGAGCCACAGCTTCCGGCCGAAGAGCAGGAGCGCCAGATGCGCCTGTGGAAGAAGGCTGTGACCAAGTCCATGGATTGGGTGGACGAGGACGTTAAGTAGGCCTCACCTCGGTTGAGGGAGGCCACCTCACCTAAGCTAGGGGCCGCCTCGCCTGTTTCGATGGGGCGGCCCCTGCCCCGCCCGCCGAGTTAGTTCTACTCGCCCCGAAAAGGGGCCGGTAACTCCCGCCCGCCCGTCCCCAGCTGCTCCCAAACGCTCGCAAGCTCGCGTCGGGACCCTCGCAGCTGTGGCCCCATCGCGGTGCCCGCCACACCATGGCGGGGAGTCACCGGCCCCTTTTCTAGTGCGCCTGCTCACCGGCGCGATGTGCGGCGTCTGTTGCGTGTTTGCACACTACACATAACAAAGCGGTAAGGTGGCTTTATGCGTGCGATCCTTCTGCTTAGCTAGCCGCCCGGTATACGTCGATCTAGAGCATCGCGAACCGAGCGGCCGCCCCTCCTTGCCGAGGGGCTTTTGTGTGTCCGGGACCTTCCGGGATCCGGAGCAGGAGGCAAAACCGTCATGGAAGAACAGAAGAGGGCAGCAGTGAGCGTTCAGCCGGAGACAGAAACCGGAGCACAGTCAACAGTGGCAGGCGAGACGCCCGAGGAGGGTGTCTACAGCTTCGCCTCCATGGAGGCCAAGTGGCCGCAGGTCTGGGAAGACCTCAAAGTCTTCACCCCTCTTGACGACGGCTCCCGCGAGCGGCGCTATGTGCTGGACATGTTCCCCTACCCTTCAGGCGACCTCCACATGGGCCACGCCGAGGCCTTCGCGATGGGCGACGTCGTGGCGCGGTACCTCCGCCAGAAGGGTTTCGACGTCCTGCACCCCATCGGTTGGGACTCCTTCGGCCTGCCGGCAGAGAATGCCGCCATCAAGCGCAACGCCCACCCCAGCGAGTGGACCTACGCCAACATCGATACGCAGGCCGCATCGTTCAAGCGTTACGCGATCTCTGCCGATTGGTCCCGCCGGCTACACACCTCGGACCCGGAGTACTACCGCTGGACGCAATGGCTGTTCAAGCGCTTCTACGAGCGCGGGCTGGCCTACCGCAAGGATTCCCCGGTCAACTGGTGCCCGAAGGACTTGACCGTCCTGGCGAACGAACAGGTAGTCAACGGCGCGTGCGAACGCTGCGGGACCCCTGTCACGAAGAAGTCCC
Organism: Arthrobacter sp. efr-133-TYG-118; assembly: GCF_030209755.1. GTDB lineage: Bacteria > Actinomycetota > Actinomycetes > Actinomycetales > Micrococcaceae > Arthrobacter. The sequence continues at coordinate 157,263 of NZ_JARVRH010000010.1, forward strand.
TGAACCAGTGGTACTTCAAGATCACCGACTACGCCGACCGTTTGCTGGACGACATGTCCGAGCTCCAGGGGCACTGGCCCGAACGTGTGCTGGCAATGCAGCGCAACTGGATCGGCCGCTCCGAGGGCGCACACGTCCGTTTCGCGATCGAAGCCACGGACGGCCGCGCCGAGCGCGAAGTGACTGTCTTCACCACCCGCCCGGACACCCTGTATGGCGCAACGTTCTTCGTTGTCGCCGCGGACGCGCACCTGGCGCTGGACCTGGTCACGCCCGAACACCACGACTCCCTCATGGCCTACCGCGAAAAGGTCAAGGCCCTGTCGGACATCGAGCGCCAGTCCACTGAGCGCGAGAAGACCGGCGTGTTCACCGGCCGCTACGCCGTCAACCCGCTCAACGGAGAAAAACTGCCCGTATGGGCAGCCGACTACGTGCTCGCCGACTACGGTACGGGCGCCATCATGGCAGTGCCCGCGCACGACCAGCGCGACCTCGACTTCGCCCGCGCCTTTGACCTGCCCGTGCGTCCGGTCCTGAACACCGGAGGGGAAGACCCGGCGGAAACCGGTATCGCAACTGCCGGCGAGGGCACTCTGATGAACTCCGGCGAACTGGACGGTTTGTCCAAGGCCGAGGCCATCCCGGCAGCCATCGACATCCTGGAAAAGCTGGGCACAGGGGAGAAGTTCGTCAACTTCCGCCTGCGCGACTGGCTCCTGAGCCGCCAACGCTTCTGGGGTACCCCGATCCCGATCATCCACTGCGCCGAATGCGGCGAGGTGCCGGTGCCGGACGATCAACTGCCTGTGCGGCTGCCCGAAAACCTGCGCGGCGAGGCGCTGTCTCCCAGGGGCACGTCTCCTCTCGCCGCGGCACTGGAATGGGTCAACGTCGAGTGCCCGAACTGCGGACGGGCGGCCCAGCGCGACACGGACACTATGGACACGTTCGTTGACTCGTCCTGGTACTTCCTGCGCTTCGTTTCCCCGCACTACACCGAGGGACCGTTCGATCCGGCCAAGATCAACGACTGGATGCCGGTCGGCCAGTACGTGGGCGGCGTCGAGCACGCCATCCTGCACTTGCTCTACGCCCGCTTCTTTACCAAGGTCATCCACGACATGGGTCTGCTCGCCGCGGACGAGCCCTTCAGCGCCCTGCTCAACCAGGGGCAGGTCCTCAACGGCGGCAAGGCCATGAGCAAGTCCCTCGGCAACGGCGTGGACCTTGGCGAGCAACTGGACAAGTTCGGCGTCGACGCCGTCCGCTTGACCATGGTCTTTGCCTCCCCGCCCGAGGACGACGTGGACTGGGCAGACGTCTCGCCGTCCGGCTCCGCAAAATTCCTTGCCCGCGCCTGGCGCCTTGGCCAGGACGTCGCAAGCGAGCCCGGCGTCGATGTCTCCACCGGTGACCGCGCGCTGCGCACCGTGACCCACAGGACCATCGCCGACGCCGCTGAGCTGTTGGACAACAACAAGTTCAATGTCGTGGTGGCCAAGTTGATGGAGCTGGTCAACGCGACCCGCAAAACCATCGATTCCGGTGCCGGTGGCGCAGACCCTGCCGTCCGTGAAGCCGTCGAAGCCGTGGCTGTCATCCTGAGCCTCTTCGCGCCGTACACGGCCGAGGACTTGTGGAACCAGCTGGGCCACCCGGCCTCCGTGGCGAACGCCGGTTGGCCCTCCCACGATCCGTCGCTTCTTGTCCAGGACACCGTGACGGCCGTCGTGCAGGTCCAGGGCAAAGTCCGCGACCGCTTGGACGTCTCGCCGGACATCAGCGAGGACGCCCTGCGCGAACTTGCCCTGGCCAGCGAAAACGTACAGCGGGCGCTCGATGGCCGCGGCATCCGAACGGTGATCGTGCGCGCGCCTAAACTGGTGAACATCGTCCCGGCATAGCCGGGAAACGGCCGCCGGCGCTTGCCGGCGGCCGGCCACCAGCTCCAGGAGGCTCCCTTGACGGACCGCGAACCACCCGCTTGGTTGTGGCTCAAGGAACGTTTGGCCCGCCTGCGCCAGTCCACAACGCCGGGACGCACCGGAACTGAGCCGGCGCCCGTCGTCGTGCGCACCGCCGTCGTCACCGACTCGGCTGCCGCACTTCCGGCCGAATGGGTCAAGGCGTTCGTTGCCGACGGCCGCCTCGCCGTCGTGCCGATGCCCGTCATGGTGGGCGACGAGATCTACGGCGAGGGGGAGGACGACATCACCCAGACGCTCTCGCTTGCACTGGCCGCGGGATCGTCCGTGAAGACGTCGAGGCCCTCCCCGGGCCAGTTCGAACAGGCCTATCTCGCCGCCCAGCACCGCGGTTTCGAAGCTGTCGTCTCCATCCACATTTCCGCAGGGCTGTCCGGCACCGCGGACGCCGCAAGGCTGGCTGCGCAACGCGTCTCGATCCCCGTCGAAGTCATTGACTCCCGCACCGTGGGAATGGCGCAAGGCATGGGTGTCCAAAGCGCGCTGGTTGCCGCCGCAGACGGCCGTTCGGCAGCCGAAGTCCGTCGCTTTGCCGAGGAGCGATTGGGCCGCACCAAGGTCTACTTCTATGTGCCGAGCCTTGAGCAGCTCCGGCGCGGCGGCCGAATCGGCACTGCTGCGTCTTGGCTAGGGACAATGCTGTCCATCAAGCCGATCCTCGCGGTCGACGACGGCAAGATCGTTCCGCTCGAGAAGGTGCGCTCGGCCGCCAAAGCCGTTGCCCGGCTTGAAGAAATCGTTGCTGCCGACGTCAATTCCCGGCCAGTAGGGCAATCGCGGCTCGCCGTGCATCACTTCGGCAACCTGGCAGAGGCAGAGCGGCTCGCGGCCCGGCTGGGAGAGATCTGTCCCGGTTGCCCCCCGGCACAGATCAGCGCGCTGCCTGCCGTCCTCGCGGCCCACGCCGGGCTCGGCGTTTTGGCCGTGGTTGTCGGGGAAAGCAGTACCCCCGGCGCCACGACGCTCCTGCGTGACAGCGCGGATGCGACAACGGATCAGGCGAACACGAAGCGGAGCCACCCGTAGCCGCGGGCGCGGGACCGCCGGTCTGAGTTCGGTTAAATGTCGGAGCCTCCTGGCAGAGTGTTTCCATGGAAGCGATCGGATACTTCGACAAGCGGCAGGGCTTTGCGTCCCGCGGGCTTTCCGGGGTGTCCCGTCATGCCCGTTTTCCGCGCTTTGCCGCGGTCCCGGGCTCGGTTCCGGGCGGGCTGGCGTTGGTGGAGCCGGGGGATCGGGGCGGCCGGCAGGCCGTGTTGGACGGGGCCGTGGCGGCGCTGAGGTCGCTGGCCGATAAGGCGGCCGACGACGTCGGAGGCCCGGGTTTCCAGGAGGCCGTCGCGTTCGCGTCCGGGGTGGAGGAACTTTCCCGGACCCTGGATTATCTCCAGCTGCTCGCCGCAGCCGGGCTGGACACGGCCCGGAACGATGAACCCACGAGCCCGCCGGGCTGGACCACCGGCTGGGCAACCGACGCGGGGAGTGAGTCAGGTGCGGACACAGGCTCCGGCGCGGGCTGGACGTCCGGGACCACGGAGGGCCCCGCGGAGGCGCACGATGGTGCCTCCGGCGCGGTGCAGGGGAGCGCGCGGGGCGGGGAGTTCCGGTCCAGGGCCGAGCATCTGCGGTCCTTGCTGCGGATCAGTGCCGGCGAGGCCAGGCGCCGGCTGGCGCTGGCCCGGGAGCTGCTGCCGGGCCGCGGGCTCAGCGGGCAAACGGTCCCTGCCCGGCACGGGGAAACCGCAGCGGCGCTGGCGTCCGGGGTGATCGGCTCCGGTGCGGCCGGGATCATCACGATGGCCGTGGCGAAGGTGCGTCCGCTGTGCGCCCCGGAGAAAGCTGCGGAGATGGAACACGCCCTGGCCCGCACCGCGGCGGAAAACGACCAGGACTTCCTGGCCAGGGTGGCCCGGCGCTGGGTCGACGCGATCGACCAGGACGGCCCGGAACCGTCCGAAGAATCCCTCCGCCACCATCAAGGGGCGTTCCTGCGCCGCCCCAAGCACGGGCTCGCGCACGTGGAGATCTTCGCCACCACCGAGCAATACGAACACCTGCTCACGGTCATGAACACCGCCGCCAACCCCCGCACCCGCACACCACAAGGCACAACACCCAGCGAAACAGCACCCCAAGCCACGGTTCCTGCCTGCGTGGAACCTTCCGGCGGTTTCTCCGCCGATCTGTCCGGCGATCCGTCCGGCGATCCGTCCGGCGATCCGTCCGGCGGGGCGCCGGAGACTGCCGGGCCGCTGGACCGGCGCTCGAGGGCGCAGAAGCTCCTGGACGGGTTGGTCGGCGCCTGCCGGCTCGCCCTGGCCACGGGGTCCCTGCCCTCCACCGGCGGCCACCGCCCGCAGATCCTGGCCACCATCGACCACCGCGGACTCTTCCCCCAAGACAGCCCGGATCCGCAGTCCGGGCAAGTTTCACAGTCCGGGCGGCCTGACCTGTTCAACCGGCCCCGGCAGGGCAGCGGCACTGGGTCCTTCAGCGGCATGGGGTCCTTCACGTTCACCGGGCCCGTGCCGGCGGCGACGTTGCGGAAGATCGGCCGCGACGCCGATATCATCCCCGTGGTCCTGGGCGGCGAGGGCCAGGTCCTGGACATCGGACGGGCCTCACGGGTCTTCCCCGCCCACATCCGGAAGGCCATCACTGCCAGGGACAAAGGCTGCGCGTTTCCTTCGTGCACGATGCCGGCCCCGTGGTGCGAGGCCCACCACATCGAGTACTGGTCCCGGGGCGGACCCACCAGCACCGCGAACGGGACGTTGCTCTGCAGCCATCACCACCACCTGATCCACAAGGAAGACTGGCACATCCAGGTCCGCAACGGCATTCCCTGGTTTATCCCGCCACCCCATACCGACCCGCACCGGAAACCCCGAAGAAACCACTACTTCCAGATATGAGTCCGGAGTTGGCCCGATCCTGCGCCCACCGATCCTCCACAGGCACTCTGCTGCGGCTCTGTCCACATAGCGCCGTTCCGAGCTGCTGCCGCGGGTTCGGACGTTCTAGGCTCGTGGATATGCCACGCAGGAATCGAGCCTCACCCTCGGACGATGCTGCGAGTGCCGCCCGGCTCCGATTCGCTGTTCGTCTTGCACCGCCGTCGGGCCGGGAGGCCGCCAAGCAGCCGGGCCACGACAACACAATGGAACCTCTGCTTCCATTGCAAACCTTGATGACATCCGGCTCGGTTGTGGCCGTTGCGGGGGAGCAGTGCGGCACCGAAGACCTGTCCGAAGAGGCAGGCCATCCATCGAGGCTCCGGTGGCGCACCTCGTGGCGCGTAGCCGTGTTGTTGGCGGTGCCCTGTTTTTTGCTGGTCGTGTGGCTCTTCTGGCAGTCCTGGTCCGGGCAGCCGACGATTGAGCCACTCGTGCGAAGTTCACATGCGGGAGGAACTGCAGAAGCGGGTACGGGAAGTGGGAGAGGCGGTGTCAACGAGGCTCCGGAACCACAGAATGGAGGAGCCCAACTGCTTACTGTCCACGTTGCAGGTGCCGTGAAGAATCCCGGGATTGTCAGGGTGCCCGCCGGAGCACGGGTGTTTGACGCGATCGCTGCTGCCGGTGGTGCGGATCCTGCAGCCGAGCTGAACGGCCTTAACCTTGCGGCGGTGGTGCAGGATGCCGCGAAGATCCACGTTCCGCGGACAGGGGAGGAGGCTTCGTCGCAGCTTGCGGGGCCTGTCGGCGGTACTCCAACGGCCGGTAACACGGGAGCGGGGACTTCTGCTGGCGGAAAAGTGAATCTCAACACCGCCACGGCTGAGGAACTCGATGCCTTACCGAAGGTTGGCCCCGTCCTGGCAAAGCGGATCGTCGAATGGCGCCAGCAGCACGGTCCGTTCGCTTCGGTGGAGGACCTCGATGCGGTGGATGGTGTCGGTCCCAAGATGATGGAATCCTTGCTGCCTTTGGTGACGGTTTAAGGTGCATGTGGCCAAGGTGAGCCCGGGCCGCCTGGATCTTCGGCTGGCCCCCTCTGCCATTCTCACGTGGGCTGTTTCCCTTGGGGCCGCCTATCTGCCTCCGCTGTGGACGGGAGTTGTGTGCGCGGCTTTGGCCGTCGCCGCGTGTCTCCTTTTCGCCGCTCGGGCCGGGGTCCCTCGAAGCCGGAGGACGTTTCCTGCAACTCTGGCCGTTGCGTTTTTGTTCGGTGCGGCCGTGGCCGCCCACGCCGCAGCGGAAGCCGGACCGCGCCAGGACGGGCCGGTTGCCGACGCTGCGGCGGCGCGCGACTCGGTTGTCATCCACGTGCTGATCGTGGGTGATCCTCGCGAACTAGGCACGGACTCACGTGGATCGGGACGGTGGGCCGTACCGGCCGAAGTGATCGATATTGCGGCCGACGGCATGCTCATCCGTTCCCGCACAAGAATTCTGCTGACCGGAGGCGAAGGCTGGGACCGAGTCGTCACGGGACAGGAGGTAAGAACCGCCGGAAAACTGAAGCCGGCAAAACCAGGACAAGTCGAGGCCGGTGTTCTTGCCGCCGCCACCCCACCCATGCGGCCAGACTCGCGGCACAAGCCGGAAGCACTTGGCAACATTCCCCAGGGTCCAGCGCAGTTGAAAAAGCAATTCCGCACCGCCGCCGAATGGTTGCGGGGCGACGCAGCCGGACTCCTACCCGGAATGGTCACGGGCGACACCACCAGCTTGGACGAAGGCCTGGAGGCGGCGATGAAAACCACCGGCACAACCCACCTCACGGCGGTCAGCGGGGCGAACTATGAAGCCCCATATGGGTGAAACGCCAAATGTTGTGAGATGGGTGGGCGCCGGAATGTGCCGACAGCCATGGCACTTGCACCCCGGGCCCACGCCAAATTCCTGACGGGTCGTCCTGTTCGCTCCCGCGATGGGGACGTGGGTGCATTGGCCTATCGGAGCCCGAGCTCAAGGCTGAGTAGTGCTCAGCCAACCTCGGGCTCGTCGTCGCCCCACACCGGCACATCGCCGTCGAACGTGATGACTTCCTCGTCATCGTCAATGATGAGCGGCGTGAACCCTCCGAGAGCCGCGGGGGACAGGCACGTCACACAGCCGGGGAGTCCGAAGTGCACTGTCTCCAATAGCGTGTCCCGGTCGTGGCCCGTGTGCCAATCACCCGTGACAGCATCCGGACCTGGAATCACCCCGCAGTACGGCAGCAGGTCGCCGGCGTTGACGTACAGGTGATGCACGACATCGCGGGCAGTAGCAGGGGACGAGGGCGAAGAGGGCTGCTGCGCTGGCATCCCCTCATGGTGTCACTTTCGAGAGTTTTGCACTCGAATCCGAATCGAATCGCCTTTACCACGATTCGGGTGATCATGTCGACAGCAAATTCGAAGCTGTGTTTGAATGGACGCAGAAACGCACAAGACGCACACCGAACAGCAGGACGAATACCAGGGGGATACGGACCATGACCACCACGAACAAGCGACGCGGAACGCCCGCCCTGGCCATAGGTGCTGTCGCGCTGATGCTCGCACTGGCCGGCTGCAACGGTGGATCCGCAACCGGAAGCTCGAAGACAGAGTACGTCGCGTCGACGGGGAGTGGTGGCGGGGCGCTCGGAGTGATCACCGTCGACGGCAAGCAGGCTTCGATGCAGTTCTACTACTGCAATGGCACAACCCGAGTCGCCGGCGGCAGCTTGACACCTGGAACGGGTGAGCTCGACGACAGCCGCACCCACGTGACCTGGACGACAAAACCGAACATGGCAGACAACATGGTTGAAAGCATGACGGTCACCGATAACTCGGTCTCATATTCCGGCTCGGCATACGCCAAGCGCGGCAGCGACGCCGCCAAGGCTACAGAAGCCAATCTTGGCTGCAAGCTCTGAGCCAACAGAGCACAGCGCCAAAGAAGAACCCCCGGTGGAAAATCCACCGGGGGTTCTTCTGTATCGATTCTTAGAGTCAGCGCTTGCGGTCATCCTTCCGTGAAGGATCCTGGCGACGCGACTCACGCGTCGAAGTCACCTCCGCGACCTTGCCCCGCTGCACCGCTGCCGGCCTGCCGGTCGGCACCTTGCCAGGGATCGCTGGCAGTGCCTGCTGCGGCTTCGCGGGCAGCGACTGCCCCTGTCGGGGAGTCTGGCCCTGCCGGGGACCGGCGTTGCGAGCCGGGAGCGAACGCTGGGGAGCCGAAGACAGAGCCTTCTGCCCACCAGCACGCGGCCGCGACGGTCGGCCAGTCAGCTGGCTCTGCTGGCCACTGGGCTGACCCGTGGTCGGCACGCGGCCTGCACGTTGGTTGCCGCTTCCCGCAAGCGTACGGCCGTGGCTGCCCTGGCTCTGCTGACCGTTGGGCTGGTTGGTGTTGACCCTGCCGCCGGTGGTCTTGCCGCCGGTCCCGACACTGCCGATACCGAGCGGCGTGAGACCACCCTGCTGCCCAACGCGCTGAGCGAGCTGTCGGTCGTCCAGGGAACGAGCACCCTGGCCCGCGTGGTCCGAGGCGTTGATCGTCGAACCCTGATCGGCCGTGCTTCCACGGCCGTTGCCGCTGGTGGGACCAGCATCAGGACCGCCCGGTGCGGAGCCGTCAGCACTGTTCCCGGTGTCGCCACCACCGGAGCCGGAGCCGCCGGGCAGGGCCATCGCTGTGCCGTTGGAACCTGGGCCACCCGGAAGACCGGGACCACCAGGTGAACCGTTCAGGCCACCGGCGTTCCCACCGTCATCGGGGTTGCCACCGGTCGTGCCGGCTCCCAGCTCGCCCTTCTGCTGACCGCCCTCGATCGAGGTTCCATTCGTGCCGCCGACATTCGTCGACTGCCCGCCAATCTTCGACGTTGGATCGCCAGTCTTGCCCACGTTGCTCATGGACGAGGAGCCCCTGCCGCCGCCCAGGCGGCTTGCCATGGCACTGCCTGCACCCGCACCCAAACCGCTGGCCATCGCAGGCATGAGCCTACCGCCGGCCTTCGGCGGCGTGTTCGTCTCGAGGAACCGGTCCACGAGTTTGGTCACGGCCTCATCCATCGCCTTCAATACCGAGCCACGCACCCGAATCAGCGTGATCGTGATGCCCAAGATGAGCAGAATCGACACGAGAGTCATGACGACGACCAGCACCGGACCCAGCGTCGAGCTCGCGAGCACGTTGACGAAGTTGCCGTTCGAGGGCTTCAGCAGGTTCGCGATGGGGTTTTCGATGAGCTGCGGCAGCGAGATCAGCAGCTTCGAGACGAACTGGTACACGAAGACCGTCACCAGCACCTCGAGGATCATCGCCGTTGCATAGATGATGACCTTGGCGATGCTCGCGATCGAGCCCAGGGTCGCAAACGGTACCGCGACGATGGTGCTGAAGCCGCGCTTCAGCGACGCGGTAAGCATGCCCAGGCCGTAGGTGATGCCGAGCAGGGCGATGCACAGCAGCAGCACGAAGGCGTTGGCCCAGTACATGAAGGCTGATGCTCCGGTGCCGACCTGGGCCACCGAGGAGTGGAACGACTGAGTGAAACCGGATGAGGCTCGCTGAGCAGAGTAAATCGTCATCGAGTCGGCGTTGAACTCCGTGTTCTGATAGTTGTACGCGGCCAGGGGAGACAGGTTGCAGTCACCCGGAGTCGCCGAAACCGGCTCGACGACACGGAATCCACAGTCCACCACGCCGCCGGACGTGAACGAAGTGCCTCCACCGTCCACGGGCGACGCCGTCAGGCCAGCACCCTTCGTAGCGAAAAGCGGGTGCATATTCGGCGACACCGGATTGTTGCCCTCGCCATAGTCCTTGGCAACAGGGTCACCCTTGAAGCTCTGCCCCATGAACCAGTTCTTCTTCGTTTCCCAGCTCACGGCATCCTTCGGGATGTCCGTGATCGACGCCTGGATCTTCGACTCGAAGTCTGATGCGCTGACCGTCTGGTGGCTCATGTACCGCCAAAGCATGTCGATGATCATGCCAGCGCCGGATGCGTCGGACTGCTGGGCCTTCTCGCCGTTGATGTTCGGCGTGTTCGCCCAGACCGACGATGCGCTGCTGTTCTTGTCCACCGTCGCGACGCTGAGGTTTGCAAACTCGCCAGAGTGCACCTGCTTGTTGATCGCCAGCGCTGTATTCCTGACTGAGAACGTCGAGATGGGCAGCGCGTGACTGGTCTTCTCGTCCCAGGTGATCGAAGCGTTGTCCGGCACATGGAGCCGGTCCTTGTTCATCCAGCCTTCGAAATCGACGTACGTCGAGGCGACGACCTGTGTGGGTCCGCTGTTCTGCGTGCCGAGGTCTTCACTGAACTGCGTCAGGATCGAGGTGTACATGCCGCCGAAGATCGGCAGCCCGAACGCCAGGAAGAGCACGCGCACCAGGATTTTCTTAACTGCCGAGCCCCGGTCCATCTTCTTGAAGAAGACCAGGCCGATCAGCAGGAAGCCAATGAACAGAGGCAAGAGCACACCCCAGGACATTGAGACCAGCGTGCCATACCAATCAGAGATGAAGCTCTCCAGCCCTGAGAGACCAGACGGTGCAGCGTGCACCGTCTCCTGACCGTTCGTGTTCGTCGTGACCATGCCGTCGGCGAAATTCCTGTACGCCGGCGACACGGCGGCCAGTCCCTTGTGGAACCACAGGAACGGATTCATGAACTGCAGGATCTGGATGAACCCCCAAAACAGCAGCCCCACGCCGATCGCCAGAATGTAGACCAGCCACATCAGCGCGCCGCCGACACCGCGGATGATCGGATCGAAGCCCGCGGACGAGAACATCTTGTCCAGGCCGAGATCGGCGTTCGCTGCGCCGAACTGGGCGTAGCTCTTCATCCCCGACGCCTTATCATCTAACGCTGAGTACTTGATCGTGTGCGATGCGCCAGAGACCTTCGAAAATAGCCAGTTGACCACGTTGCCGTCATCGGGATATCCCATCATCGATCCAGCCTGCGCCGGATTTGCAGCGACCTTCATCCAGTCGCCCTGCACACCCATGCCGTCCTGATCCGGCGAACTCTTCAACGTGAAGTAGACATTCGCGTTTGACGCGAGATGGTAGAGCGAGTAATCCTTCTGGTCTTGATTGTTCTGATCAGCCGCATGCGCCAGCGGCGTAGCCATGAAGAACATCAGTGGCACGAGCAGTGCCAACAGCAGCACGCCGGTAAGCTTGCGCACCCAGGTCGGCTGCGCCGCGGCGCGAGTGCGCAGTGCTGCGAGGCCTTTGCTGCGGAAGCCCATGATCGCCCCCACTGGGCTCATCGCCAGTCCCGTCTTCTGCGTCATCGTGCACTCCCGTCGTCTCGTCGCGTGGTCATCGTCATCTGCGGCCCCTCCTTCGTCGCCTCCCGCGAGCGTGTGGCGATGCTGGCCTTGCCCGCAGTCGCGAGCGTCTTCTTCCCGGATGCCTTGCGCATGCGAACAGGCAGCGCGCCCCGCTGCGCCTCAGCCTGCTTGCGGTCCTCGTTGCTGCCGCCGCCACCAGTCGTGTTCGCACCGGGGACCGGCTTCTCGGTCATCACCGCAGCCAGCCGCTTGCTCTCCTCGAGCTGCCGCGCCTTGCGTTGCATCTCCCGGCGCTGCTTCTCGCGGTTCGGGTTGATGCCCAGGGCGAGGTCCAGGTGGAACACCACGTTGGAATGCCCGCGGCGCAGATACGAGAGGTTCTCGCCCTTGCGGGTGATCAGCTTGGCCAGATCCTTGGGGATCTCCTGATGCAGCAGCTTCTGGTAGTCCTCCACCGTCTTGTCGCGCATCGTGCCGAAGATCGTGAAGTCCGCGGCGTCGAACTTGTTGAACTCCGCGTCCTCGAGCATCTTGTCTGTGTCGTTGTAACTGAACACGACCCGGCCACCGCGGTGGAACAGGTGCTCAAACTGACCCTGGATGTACTCCTTGACCCGCTCGTCGATGTGCTCGGCACCGTGGATGATCACCGTGTCGCCGTGCTGGAGCTTGCCGATCGCGAAGCCCACGATGTTCACCAGCTGCGCCATCGCCACACCTTTGCCGCGGCGCATGAGCCGCGAGAAGTCGTAGACGACGCGCTTGGCGTCACGAACGCCGTCGACGGCCTCAGCCGTGAAGTTGTTGAAGAGGTCGCCGTTGGTGTTGAGCAGATTGCGGGCGACACCGGTCAGCACCGTCAGTGCGTCCAGCGTGGACTGGTTGTTCTTCGAGGAGTTCTCGCGCTCCTTCAGGGCCGTGTCCAGGTAGGACATGAACATCTGCAGGCGCGGCACCTGGTCGTGGGGGATACCCACCAGGCGCAGGCGGGAGCGGTTCTCCTTCGCGTTGCGCACCCACATCCGCTGGTCGACGTAGAACTGCTCGGCGATCGTCTCGAGGTTGTCGCGGATGATCGAGTTCATCCCCGCATCCCGAGCCTCGTAGAGCTGCTCGAACATGAGCGTGAGCTTCTTCATCTGGGACGAGAAGATCGACAACTCATCATCCTCGTCGCCGAACATCTCGAACATGTTCACGTCGCCACTGTTGAGATCGACGCGGGCCGTGAGGCCATCGAACCTCGGTCCGAGCTTGTCGAGGTTCGCACCGTCGAGCACCAGGTGCACGACCGAGCCGTTGGCCAGCAGGCACGACTGCGAGAGCTTCGAGCCCCACATATTCGCGACCCGCTCCCGGCCCAGGTAATCCGAGACGGCGTTGTCGGCGACGACCACGTGGTGGCTGTACCCGTTGGTGTCCATGAGCACGGCGCTGTTGTTCACGTCGCCGATCATGAAACCCACGTATTCGCCCGAGTAGTCGTTGAGACCGTTGGTCACCAGCGAGTAGGAGCCGGCCAGCTCGGTCGAGGTGAAGTGGAATCCGGGCCCGCGCTTCTTGTCGTTCTTCTTGAACAAACCCGAGAGCTCCTGACGCTGCTCGCCGGCGTACGGAGCCGCCTTGATCGTTCCGAAGCGGTCGATGTAGAGCCGTGAGATCCGCTCGATCGTCTCCTCCAGCGTGACCAGATCCGGAGCTTTGAGCAGCAGCCGGTTCTGCACCGAGAGGTACGCCGCGCCGTCCTGCAGCTCACCGATCACCGTCTCCATGTCGCCGGCGACCTTCTTGGCCTTGCGACGCGAGGACGTCGTGCCGCTCTCGGCCTGCTCGCCGCTCTCCAGCTTGTCCAGCTTCTCGGACTGCTTGGTGTACTGGTCGATCCACTTCTGGTCCCGTCGGACAATCTGCTCGAGCACGACCGCGGTCACGCGATCGTCGAGACCGTCCGGGATCCGGCCGATGCCCCAGAACGCCGCGAAGCCGTCCTGCGCCGCCGAGTCGTGGAAGAACGACAGCACGCAGCCGACCGAGGAATCAACCTCGAAGTAGTCCGAGCGGAAGACATGCCGCTCCTTCGGCTTCAGAGCCAACAGGTGCGGGTAGTGCTCGAACTTGCCCTCGAGCTTCTTCATCTCCTGGCGGCGCTGCCACCAGTTCTGCTTCGGTGCAGCCTGCTCGTCGTCGACTGCTCCGTTCGCGGTGTTGTCCGCGCCCTCCGAGAGAACGGCCTCGGCTATCAGGCTTTCGCTGTCGCCGGTCGAACTCGTGCTCTCATCGAGCGTCGACTCCTGCCGCCTCCCGCGAGCGTACGGCGGTGCCTGCTCCGACGCGGGCCCGCTGCGCCCCCGGCGGTCTCGGATCTTCGTCATCAGTGCCATCTGCATCTCCGGCTCGTCGTCTTCGTGAATCTGTCGGTTTTCCTGAGCCCTCCGGCAAGCCTGCGGGCGATGTTCCTGTGCTGCCCCCTGCTCATGCCCCATCTACGCCCTGGTAGAAAACCCGCAGCATCTGGTAGCTCTCCTCGCGGTCAAGCACCGTGGCCTCCTTGACCATCAGCGAGGACTGCTCAACCTCGGCCTGCAGGATCAGATGTGCTTGCCGCAGCGCCTCGGAGCTCTTGCCCTTGAGCAGCACGTACTGGTGGATGGAACTGAACTTCCCGCCGACATGTTCGGTGAGGATGTCGTGCTGCTCGTTCTGCAGCTCCAGCAGATGCGGGTCACGGATCTCGAGGGCCTGGTTGCGGCGCTCAAGGTTCGCGAGCTGGTGGTAGATGCGCTGCGGTTCCTTCGTCGTGATGAAGTCGTACTCGCACGTCGTCTGCACTTTGCGCCAGAACGAGTCGACGCGGTCCAGGATCGCGACGCGGTCCTCGTCGAAGAGCAGATAGCTCGCCGAGCCGACCACCAGATAGATCTGTCCGACGCTGCGGTCGGCATAGCGGATCTCTCCGTCATCGGTCACATCGTCAATGCCGACGATTGAGTAGAACTCGCTCGGGTCCGCGTTGCGACGGGTCACGACATGCCTGGCGCGCTTCGGCGCGTACGCCAGAAAGGCAGGCACTGTCCTGAAGCGCAGCTCGCGGGTCTTCGTCAGGCCACCGAGGTAGAACACCGCGATGAAACCCCAGATCACGAACAGCGCGATGAGTCCGGGGTTTGCATCCTTGATGAACGTCGTCATCGCAGCCCAGACCACGACCAGCATGCCGCCGCCGAGGAAGACAAGCTGCTTCAGTGGCGTCGCCGGGATCTGCCAGCCGAAGATCGGGAACGAGATCTCATGGTCAAGGTAGCCGCGGTTGAGCGGTGTTGTGATGCGATACGAACTTTTCGCCATCGGGATCGTCCTTACTCCTTGGTCTTGTCGTGAACTCCTATGCGAATGACCTGAAAGACGAGTCAATCACGACTCCAGACTACCGTATTAAAACAATTCGATTCACGTGTCGAATGGTGTATTGAATGACGAAACCCCGTGCCCTGATCTCTCCAGGCACGGGGGTCAGCTCCCGCCGGAAGTGCGGCCAGCTCTACTGACGCACGTCCTCCAGCTGCGGCGCGTCGCCAGTTAAATCGAGCATCGCAAGGCTCCCCGGCATCCGCTCGCGATCAAGGATCTCCTGGCGGACCGGGAGTGAAACGACCTCGCCATCGCTCAGGCGCTCCAGGATGGCGCGCTCCGAGTGACGGAAGTGGTAGTGGCCGCTCACCAGCAGAGTCTCCTTCCCTGGGTCAAGCACCGAAAGAACGCGGGCTGTGTGTTCCCTCTGTGCCATGCGCGCGTACTGCAGATCCTGCGGGTTCCAGCCGAATCCGTCGCCGAGTCGCGCGAGCAGCACCGGCGTCGACAAAGCTTCGTGGGCGAGCACCACGTCCGGCGCGACCGCTGACGACAACAGCGCCTGCGCCTGCTCATCAGTGGTCAGCTCCGCCTCCCACCAGCTCTCACCAGGCAGGCGTACCCCGCGGTCGATGCTTGCGGCTCCAGAGAGCCAGCCCACCATGTGAACGGTGTCGAGCAGGCCACCTCGACCAGCTGCGATCATCCCGGACCGGGGGAGGAGTCCGATATGTGAGAAGAGCCGCGCGACGCCGTGATCGTTACGCGGCAGTGCGTCGATCAGGTCGTAGTTCTCGTGGTTCCCGAGCACCACATAGAGCGGCAGCCCCAGGGCGGTGAGTACATCGTTCAGCTCAGCCAGGGCCCTGGTTTCAGCCCGGGTGCCGCGCCAGATCAATCCGAAGTCGCCGAGCTGGACCAGTGACGTGCAACCCTTCGCGGCCAGCAGCGTCGCTGCACTGCGCAGGAACGCAGCATCACCGTGGACATCACCCATCAAACCGACACGTCCGCCCAAGGCGGGGGTCATGTCCACAGTGCGCGGTCGTGTCGCGGTGGTTGCAGTGGACGTCATCGCCATGAATCGCATCCTTTCGCCTGGTAATCGAACTGAAGTCAGGTAGCCAGTCTACGCGCTATCGGAATGCGACTCCATAGGGCATTTGAATGGTATCCGGATGCAACAAGACCCGTCCGCAGAGCGCATCGCTCCACGAACGGGTCTCCGGTCGCGTCATCGTCAGCCGAACGATGCCGTTGCTGATCTGCGATCAAGTTCAGCGACAAATCGCTGCACATCGACCTCGACCGTGTCAAGGTCCGAGAGTCGGAGCAGCGCGAAGCCGTTGGCCTTGGTCCAATCAGTCTTGATCTGATCTCGACGCTGAACCCCGCGAAACGCACGCTCAGCCGCGGCGGCATCCATACCCGGCCACCGCACGGGCTCGAAGTGTTGCGGACCATCGAACTCAATTAATGCCATATGGGCGAGCAAACGGAAATCGAACGGGAGGGGCTTCTTGTCCCGGCAGGTCGTGTGACTCCACTCCCTCACGAACGGAACATCGAGTTCGACCAGAACCCGCACGACCGCCATCTCACCTCTTGACTGACAACAACCCGGACAACCGCAGCCATTCAGGTGAGATGACGCCCGCTGTACGAACGGACCGTGGTCAGGGCAGATGATCTGCACCTTCACGTCATTGGTCGTATACACGAGCTGCGAGTAGTCGTAACGATCACCGTGAACAACGCGGGCCCGCTCGATCCATTCATCGGTCGTTGGCGATCGATCGGCACACGACGGGCAACGCCGACCGCCTCGAGTGTGACTGATTGGGTTTTGCCAGAAATCTCCGTGTTCATGGCACACGATCAAGACCTTCTCGAGCGAGTGCGTGTACCGCACCTTCGAGTAGTCGTAGGTCGATCCGTGAACAGATCGAGCCTGTTCGATCCAACTTTTAGTGGTAAGCCGTCTGCCAATGCCACGGCGCGCTGTTGCACAAGCCCAGCAACCGTGACCCCGGGATGAATGCTCAATTGGCTTCTGCAAGAACTCTCCATGATTGGGGCAGATAATCAGCACCAACGTGCTCTTTTTCACATACTCGACCAACGAGTAGTCATACCGGTCACCGTGGGTGGCGCGGGCCCGCGCCACCCACTCATCGGTCGTCAACCGTTTCGGCATCAGCCGAACGAGGGCACGAGCTTCTTCGCGCCCTTCTCCTCCTTCCACGTCAACTTGCAGCTGAACGACTTTCCGGTCTTCTTGGACACGAAGCCGGCCCCCTCGATCGTCTTGCCAGCGGCGAGGTCCCTGCGCTGCGATTCCGTAAGCTGTACCCCGCACCAGGACATCGGCGGCCCGTCTCCGCTCGTGCCGAAGTCCGGAACGATCTTCTGTGTCTTCGCGTCCCAGCTCACCTTGCAGCTGAAGTTGTTGCCGGTCTTGCTGCTGACGAAGTCGCTGGCCTCGACGGACTCGCCTGCCATGAGCTTCTGGATCTCGCCTGGATTGAACACGTGCCCGCACCAGTCCTTCGGTGGCAGGACAGCACCGGACGCGTCACGGCGTCCGAAGCCGAGCTTCTGGAAGCCCACGAACTTCTTGCCCTTAAAGGTGCCCTCGCCCAGCTTGCCGAAGACGTCGTAGGTCTTGCCCTGCTGGCTCGTGGCCTGGAAGTCGATCGTCTCGCCGGCCAGCAGCTTCCCGACCTCCTCATCACTGAAGCGGTGTCCACCGAACTCGCGCGCGAACGTCACCTGCCTGGTGCCCCAGGTGCCCGAAACCCGTTCCTTCTGCGCCACGCCCTCCTCCTTCAGGCCCAGCGCGGATCGCACGGACGCTGCGTTCTTGGTCATCGTGATGATGTCATTGCGCACCCACTCGGCGACGATGGCCAGCCGCTCCTCGGCGGTCGCCGTGCCCGCGGCGATGTCCTTCATGTCCTCGTAGACCTTCTCGGTCAGCGCGAGATCGCCGATGTGCGTGCCAGGCAGCAGCAGCCAACTCATCTCTCCGGCCTCAGCCAGGGTGAGCTTGCGCCCCTTCTCGATGAGCAGCGGATACTTCGTATTCGTGCTCGTTACCTCCGAGTACGTCGAGGTACGGGTCGCGCCGGTGCCCACATCGCGTTTCTCGAGCTCTTTCATAAGCCACTTCATGCTCGGATGCTCGGGCCGCTTGTTCGCGCCCTCGAAGATGAACGGCTCGGCGTTCAGGCCCAGCCCCTTGGCTGACTCACTGGCATCGCCATCGTTCGAGCCGTCTTTGTCGGCGGGATCGTCGCCCGCGTTGGGATCGAAGACCGCCTTCCAACCGGCACTCTGCGGCACGTTCGCGATACCCACGAACTCGGGGTAGCGCTGGACGTGACCCTTCTGCTGCTCATAGACATAGTCCTCGGCGATCGTCGCCAGATAGTTCTTGCCCAGCGTCTCGTAGATCAATCGCCCGATCGCACCGAACCGCTGCTCAACCTCGGCCAGCGAGGCCGGCACCTTCGGTCCCGGGCGGTTCGCACCGTGCGCACCCTGCGGCTTGACGTGCGTCTTGCGCGGCGTGCGATGCGTGAGAAGCGTCACGTCGACTCCGACCACACATGCGATCTTGTCGACCAGCGGTGCGAGCTCGTTGAACTGCTCCGGCGTGATGGTCTTGTCCTCCGTCCTGGGGTACGAGACCACCTGCGCTTCGTACATCTTCTGATACGTCTCCAGGACGAACTTCGCCTTCACGCCCTTGCCGACCAACAGGGCAGCCAGCGCCGCGAGGTCGAGCAGTTTAGGGGGCGCAGTCTGCTTCATCGTCTTGCTGTCGAGCACGACGGGGGAGGCCACATACTGCTGGGGCACCTGGCTCTTCTGGTCGAACCGCGGCTCCTCCGGGTTCGTGTACATCACGTCGTTCTCGTCGCGGAACCGGTTCTGGAAGAACGGCATCTTGACGTAGTCGTTGAAGGCCTTCAGCTGGTCGCCGACCAGCTGCGTCATCGCGGACTTCAGACGGCCCTGCCGCAGGACGGTGTCCTTGCCGGACGAGCGTGCCATGTTGGTGGCGGCCCGGCTCCACTGCATCGACAGGAAGTCGAACTGCGTTCGGTACATCGCCTTGCGATAGTCGCCCTCGTCCTTCATCGACTTCACCGGCCGGCGCGAGGTGAACGCCTTCTGGATCGAGGCCGCGGCCTCGTCCATGAACTCCATGCGCGAGAAGCGCTTGTCATGGAAGCCGAGCTCGTCGATCGCCTCCCAAAAGAGCAGGTCGCCCTCGCCGGAGGGATCCAGATCGGTGGCGATGACAATCTCGTCACCGCGCTGCACGGCGGCACGCAGGTTCTTGATGACGTCGCCGACGTTCTGCTGAGGTGCGCGCTTCCATGTCAGGTCGTCCGGGTCCCAGGGAAGATTCCCGAGATCCCACTTCTGGTACTTGTCCGCGAGCGACGGATCCACCATCTTGTCGGGAGCCACGAACTCGTAGAGGTGACCCCTCAGGTTCGTGATCTCGTAGTCGGTGCCCTGGTACTGACCCTTCGGGCCTCCCAGTGCCGCCGCCATGGCCCGTGCTGCACTCGGCTTCTCTGCAACGATAGTCGCAACCATGATGCACTCCTCTCGATAGGCGACTCGTATATGAATGGAAGTCTATCTGAAAGGCATTATGAATGGTCTATCGAATGGCGGACAGGGTGCGGGCTTCCGCTCCCGTGTTGTACCCCGACGGTGCGCAGCGTAGTCTAGATATTCGAACATATGTTCGAGGAGGAGCTTCACCCGATGCGCGCTGTACCCGTAGCGCCGCTTGTGCCCGATCAGCCCGTCATGCTGCCGTTCGCGCCAGAGGCGGTCCAGTGCGGCTTCCCGTCTCCCGCCCAGGATTACTTCTCGGGTGATCTGGACCTCGCCGAGCACCTGATCCGGGACCGGGTCTCCACCTACATCTGGCGCGCCGCCGGCGATTCCATGATCAATGCCGGCATTCACGACGGTGACCTGCTCCTGGTCGACCGAGGCATCACTCCGGTCGCTGGACACATCGTCATCGCAGTCATCGACGCGGAGTACGCCGTCAAACGCCTCGATCTGGTGCAGGGGCGGCCAGTACTCCGTAGTGAGAATCCGGCCTACCCCGATCTCACCCTGCATGAATTGTCGGAATTGACGATCTGGGGCGTTGTCACCTGGGTCTTGCACAAAACCGATGTCAGTCGCCCTACCTATGCTTCACACCGTGACGATCCGACCAGAAGTTCCGACCTCCATCGCACTCGTTGACTGCGTCTCCTTCTACGCCAGTGCTGAACGGGTCTTCGATCCGTCGCTCCGCGATCGACCGATTGTTGTGTTGAGTAACAATGACGGATGCGTGGTCGCGGCCGACCCCCTGGCCAAACAGATGGACCCTGAAATCATGGGCAAGCCCTGGTTCAAGGTCGAGTCCTGGTGCCGGGCCAGGGGCGTCAGTGCGCGGTCATCCAATTACGAGCTCTACGGTTCGCTTTCGGCCCGCGTCGCCACGATCCTGTCGCGATTCTCGGCGTGGCAGGAGGTCTACTCGATTGACGAAAGTTTTCTCCAGCTCCGCGGCACACCTGAGGACCTCGAGGTCCTCGGCCATGAGATCCGCTCGACGGTGATGCGCCTGACCGGTGTCCCGGTGCGCGTCGCGATCGGTCCGACGAAAACCCTCGCCAAGGTCGCCGCGCTCGGCATCAAGAAGAGCCCCGCGATGAATGGCGTGCTCGACCTGGGCAGGTACCCGGCAGAACAGCTGGATCGGATCCTGGCCTCGATCCCCGTGCAGGACCTCTGGGGCGTCGCCGGGCGCACGACGAAAAGGCTCGCCCCGATGGACATCCATACGGCGAAAGACCTGCGTGACGCTGATGCGAAGTGGATCAGGAAGTGCTTCTCGGTCGTCATGGAACGCACCATCCTGGAGCTGCGCGGCATCAAGTGCATCGAGCTCGAGCTGCAGCCGCCGACGGCAAAAGACCAGCTCATCTTCTCGCGGAGCTTCGCCAAGAAACTCACGGATCCCGACGACATGGCTCAGGTGCTCTCGATCTACGCCCAGCGTGTGTCCGCGCGACTCCGGTCACAAGGCTCAGTCGCCGGGCATCTCTCGGCATGGGCGTCGACCGGCTGGGCCGATGAGGGCACGGTGGCCCACAGCGCGCACGTGGCCGTGCCGCTGCCGAACCCGAGCGATGACCCGATCACGCTGACCAAGGCTGCACGTGCACTGCTCCCGGAGCTGTTCCCTGTGCCAGGGATCCGCTATGCACGGGCCGGCGTCGTGCTCACGGATCTCAGAGCAGCCGACGGCACACAGGTCCTGCCGCTGTTCCAGCCGGAGTTCGAAGGCAGGGGAGTAGGGCAGGTGCTCGATGCCATCAACCGAAAGCTCGGCGGCCAGGCAGTGGGTGTCGGCCTCGGCGGTCTGAAGACACCGCAGAGCTGGGAGATGAAACGGGCAATGCTCTCGAAGCGATGCACGACGAATTGGGACGAACTGCCCGTCGCCGTCGCATAGCGCGGCCAGAGGGTCCAAAGCGACAAATGGGAGAATCACCACTATGCAAATCACTCTCACCATCGGACCGCTCACGGACCCGAGCGAGCAAGACGATCCGGCCTCGTATCAGAAAGTGAAAGCCGAGGGTCCCGACTACGACACGGCGCTCCAGAATGCCCGCGGCCTGGTCCCTGATGGATACCGCGTCCTGAACATCCGCACCGATTGAGTGCCTGAAACCGACGGCTGAATCAGCGCCGCGGCTTCGGGTCATATAGTCATGAGCTTCACGGGACGACCACTGACCTCACTCGGTGCGATCTCCCGCATTTGAATCGCCCTGAGCCGTTCGAAGCTGTCAAACCGAGATATACGCGAATCCGACTGTACGACGTCAGCGATCCCCACGACCTCCCAGACGGTTCCTGCGGGCAGAACCAACTCGTTCTCCTTCAATACATGGATATTCACAACATTGCGCGCCTGCTCGTCGATGTAGACGCCTTGTCGTGGTGCAAGTTCAAGACGCAAGCCTGTCTCCACGCCGTCCGAGTTCAACCACCGCGGTGTCGGATGCAATGAGCCGAACCACCAAATTTTCGTCGTCGCACTACGAATGTGGTTGTACTGCACAACATCGCCTACTTCAAGGGCAAGATGCATGGCAAGAGCGGGCGGACCCGTAGTCCGGGCACCAATCTGGTGATAGACGACAGTTCCAGATGGAACCTCCAGATCAACATCAGGATCGGCGAGGACACCGGCCATGCCGGAACTGCTGTGTCCGGTTTTGTGATTGACAATCGCTTTTGCATGTCGGACGAACACGGGCAGATTCGTCCGCTGCTGTTTCCGCAGCTTGGTGATCGAATTTTCGTCGTCCGCCCGATGCATGTCCACAGGCAGAAACGGTGCCTGTGTCCTCTGGTGGGTCGCCTGGAGTTGTCGCGCATAGTGATCCATCCACGGCAACAGCCGGTAACCAAAGGAGCGCCCAGATTCCGTGTTGGGCGGATTGCTCCATTCAGTCAACTTCAGCTCGGGGAACTCCTTGGCCCACTGAGCGAACAGCCAACCATCCGGCGGCAATCTCCACGACGGCCGATTGCCAAATTTGCGCCAGGCGGCGACGCCGATTGGGATCCATAGGATTACAGCAAAGTCACAAATCTGCCGTTGCTCGTCGGAAGCAGCATCACGCGCGCGCCAAGACCTTGAGTGATCAACTCTGATGTGCTCCAGCTGTTGATAGCGCCACCAGGCATTCGGCCACCACAATGCCAGTTCCGGAGATGGCTCTGTGTCCAATGGATCTGGCAAAGTGCGACGCCCCGGCCATCGCCCATGAACCCAGCACAGTCCCTTGGTGGTAATCCGCGTGCAATCCAGCGTCAGGCATATGCGCGACTGACCCTTCTTTCGACGCACCGGCCGTACCTCCCGTCACAACCGCTCAGCCACTGTCAAGCGGATCGATTTCCAAAGCCGGATCCAGGCATTGGGCAAAGCCGTGAAGTTGTGGCGTTACAAGAGCCCAAAATAGTCGACTGACCCGCTGATACGACGAATGCCGCGCCCAGTCCGAGGTAAGTCATGATCAAAGCACCAATCACACAGCGTGGCCGGCTCGCCGGTTCATTTCGCGTACGCCCGATACTGCTTGGTCACCCAGCGCACCACGGCGTGCAGATATCGCTCGCGATCCGGCACCTGCACCGACCAGCGCTCGTCCGTTCGCGTGTTCCAGAGGACGCCTGAGTCGAATCCTCCTACGACCAGGTAGAGCGCGAGCTGCAGGGACATCACGTATGACAGCTCAGAGACGAATTTCAGCTCATACACCTGACCCTGGTGCACCGCATCGGCGACGCCTGTGAACACGATCGGCGTCGAACGGCCCCGCGTCTGCTCGACGGTGCCAGCCAGTTCCAGCGGCACCTGCGAGGCGCAGTTCCGGTGGAGTCGCATCGCCAGCCTGGCTACGAGGGCATCGCGGACAACGTCGGATCCTGCGAGTCACCTGATCGGCACACCGCAAGGGACCCGAAACTGCAATATGGGTGCGAGAACTGCACGATGCGATCGGCGAATCGCTCTTACAACGCCTGCGTGCGTGAGGGGAGACTTAGCAGGCGGCAGAAGGACTACCGTGGAGCATGAGCGCCGGTCATTCCAGAGCGCTGGGCGGGCCCTTCGACCTCGCCCTCGCCAAGGCTGTGCCCACGATCCCGGACCGACCGCAGATGCTCTTCGAACCCAAGTTCGATGGCTTCAGGACCGGGACTGTCATAGAAGACGGCAGGGTGCGGATCTGGTCCCGGAACGGCACCGACCTCACTTCAAGGCTGCCCGAGCTAGAACAGGCTGTGGCTGAGCAGGTTGACGAAGGCTTCGTGCTCGACGGCGAGGCGGTGATTTGGAACGGGGAACAGTTCGACTTCGACGCGCTGCAGCGCCGCATGGGAGCCGGAGCTGCCCTGGCGCGCCGGCTCGCGGCCCGGCAGCCGGCTTCTCTGGTGGTGTTCGACGTCTTGGCCGTCCTCGGCCGCGACGTGCGTTCCCTGCCACTCGCGGACCGGCGGAGGCTCCTCGAGGAACTTGCCACGGATTTCGCCCCTCCTTTACAGCTGTCCCCGGCAACGCATGATCGGGCCGTCGCTGTGCAATGGTGGGACGACCTCGCCCACACAGGTGTGGAAGGGGTCATGGCAAAAAGACTGGACGAACCATGCAGGGGAGGGGTGCGGGCGTGGTTCAAGGTCAAGAGACGCGACACGACAGAAGCCGTCGTGGCCGCTGTGATCGGCTCGTGCTCGAGGCCGACGATGCTGGTCCTCGGCCTGCACGACGACTCGGGGCGCCTCCGCTTCGCGGGTCGTACGGGATCGCTCTCATCGGATCAGGCAGCCAAAGCCGCGGGATTCCTAAGGCCGCCGGCAGGGGAGCACCCTTGGCCGGAGGAAGTCCCGTCGACGTGGCTCGACCGCTTCGCCAAGGAGAAGCGTCTGGTGCACCTGACCCTCGTGGAACCTGTCGTCGTCGAGATCTCGGCCGACGCGGCCCGCTCGGGGCTGGCGTTCCGCCACAGTGTGAGGCTGGTTCGTTTCCGGCCCGAGCTGGACCCCGGGGACGTCCGGTCGGTCTAGGCTTCGCCAAATCGCTTCCCTCGCTTGTGAACACGGACCCGCTGGCCAGAGACATGCCTCAGGGCCCGCCACACTTCTTACACCGCGACGAGGCCTTACGAAAGCCCTGACAGAAGGAATATCAGCGGGCGAAGGCGCCCGTTAAGCGGTCGATCGCCGTGCTGCGGTACCCCGCAGACCCGGCCCGCGCAATTGCTGGTCAGGGCGATGTACGTATGACTCTCACGATGAAATGCACACCTCAGCCCACTGCAGGACGCAGAGTTGATTTCGGCGTATGTATACATAAATGGAGGAATATTGCCAAAATGAAGAGTTGTTGCCATCTTAACACCTTATAATGTATACATTAAGAGGTGGTCGTGTCCATGACACCCAACCATGCTGCGAAGACCGAAGTCTGAAGACCGTGGCGGGGTGGCTCATGTGATCACCCGGGATTCCGACAATCGCAACAGAAGCCAGCCCCACCGCGGTCTTTGAAACGGAAGGCTTGAGGAAGTTGGACATGGCGAAACAAAAGGAAGTGCTTGATGAGGGCAAGTGACCGCGCATACAGGTATGACTGCCCTAAATTCCGTCCGCGTCTATAAGAGCGAAGAGAACCTTGCCCGTGAGGAGTTGAAGGCCACAGGAACGCAGGAGGCGCAGGTGGAGAACATGCTGACCCGTGCGCGGCTCTATGACCTCGTGGACTACGAGGCTTACAACCACTGCGGCACGAGCGTTTTCATGTACCAACTGACCCCCACCCATCCCGCACTTCCGGCTTCGGCCGGCAAACAAGCACAAAGAAACGAAGGAGTTTCAACATGGCTGAAAATGAGATCAAGAAAGGCCTGGCCGGCGTCGTGGTTGACTATACCGCGATCTCCAAGGTCAACCCGGACACCAACTCGCTGCTGTACCGCGGTTACCCCGTGCAGGAACTCGCCGCCAAGTGCAGCTTCGAAGAAGTCGCCTTCCTGCTCTGGAACGGTGAGTTGCCCACGCCGGAGGAACTTGCAGAGTTCACAGCCCGCGAGCGCGCGGGCCGCGCCCTTGACCCCGTAGTGAAGCAGGTCATCGACACGCTGCCGACGACGGCCCACCCCATGGATGTCTGCCGGACGGCCGCTTCGGTGCTGGGAGCACGGCACCCGCTGGCCGAGGATTCCACGCCGGAAGCCAACATGGCCAAGGCCATTGACTTGTTCGCCGCCATGCCCGCGGTGGTCGCCTACGACCAGCGCCGCCGGCGCGGCCAGGGCGTCGTGGAACCCCGCGACGACCTGGGCTACTCAGCGAATTTCCTGTGGATGACCTTCGGCGAGGACCCGGTGGACGAGGTCGTGAAGGCATTCAACGTCTCGATGATCCTCTACGCCGAGCACTCCTTCAACGCGTCCACCTTCACGGCCCGCGTGGTCACCTCCACCCTCTCGGACCTGCACTCCGCGGTCACCGCGGCGATCGGCGCCCTCAAGGGCCCGCTGCACGGCGGCGCCAACGAGGCCGTCATGCACACCTTCGAGGAAATCGGCATCCGCACCGAAGAATCCCTGGAAGAGGCCGCCGCCCGGGCGAAGACCTGGATGGAACACGCCCTGGCACAGAAGAAAAAGGTCATGGGATTCGGGCACCGCGTCTACAAGCACGGCGACTCCAGGGTGCCCACCATGAAGGCCGCACTGGACAAGATGATCGCCCACTACGGCCGGCCCGAAATACTGGGCCTGTACAACGGCCTCGAGCAGGCCATGGACGAGGCCAAGGCAATCAAGCCGAACCTCGACTATCCCTCGGGCCCGGCTTATCACCTCATGGGCTTCGACACGCAGAGCTTCACTCCTGTTTTCGTGGCCAGCCGGATCACCGGCTGGACAGCACACATCATGGAACAGACCGCTTCCAACTCCCTCATACGCCCCCTCAGCGCCTACAACGGCGTGGAACAGCGGTCTCTATGACCGTGGCCGAGGACGGCCAAGGATCCGTAGTGGAGCACCGGATGGTCAAGGGCCATCGACTTTCGCAACGTTCGGGTGCCACTCCTGGGCGCACCCGCATTCATGTTTCCAACTGCTATTCCATGTGGCTGGATACTTCAAGACCGACAAACGGATAGGAGGAGTCTGTGGACCTTCACCTGCAATCGGACTGGCATCGCGCTTTGGGTCAATTCGTAGAGATACGGCTGATTGGTCAGACTCTCCGAACCGGAGTGGTCGAGGCCGTAATGCCAGACAATTCGATACTTTGGATTTCTGCCGACGGCCCGTTCCCTCGAGAAATGGTCGAACGGGCTGACGGCAAACAGGTGTTTGCCCGTTACTCATGGAATCCTCCTCCCGGCTCATCCCTTCCTCCTCTCAGTCCGAAACTTCCCCTTTTGACTCATGAGTTCAGTGCCGCCAAGGTTTTGGCTCGTCCCGAGGACTTGCCGGCTGCAGCCAGATGATTCGACTACGACGATATCGGAGCAGCTGACACGGATTATTGAGAGTTACCCCACCCACCCCCGAGACTCGAAGGGCATCCTTAAGATGAGAATGTTGATTATTGGACCCCCCGGTTCCGGCAAGGGCACGCAAGCGGAACGCCTCTCGGATCGGCTCGGCGTTGCAGCGATCTCAACCGGTGACATCTTCCGGGCCAACGTCCAAGGTCGGACCCCTCTAGGTGTCCGGGCCAAGAAGTACATGGACTCTGGAGACTTCGTCCCAGACAGCGTTACCAACGAGATGGTGCGCGATCGGCTCAGTGCTCCCAACGTCGACGACGGCTTCCTCCTGGACGGCTACCCCCGGACCACCGCGCAGGTCGACTATCTCGACAACATCCTCGCGACCCGCGAGCAGAAGCTCGACTTCGTCCTGACGCTAACGGCCGACGATGAAGAGCTGATTTCCCGCCTCCTAGGACGGGCCGAGAAGGCGAACCGGAGCGACGACAAGGAAGCCGTCATCCGGCACCGCCTTCATCTGTATCACGAGCAGACAGAGGCCGTAGTGGCCAGGTACTCCGAGCGCGGCATCCTCAGACAGGTCGACGGCATCGGTGCAATTCACGAAGTCACCGATCGCGCTCTCTGTGCCATCGACTCCGGCGCCACGGTCTCATCACTGATCCCGCGATGACTCCCCGTTTCCTACATCCACGTGACTGGTCCGCAGTCCGGCGTATCAAACAGGACTCAGAAAGCGTCGGAGCCAAGCCGGGCGGGGACCCCAGTTGCGAGTGAACGGATTGATCACAATCGTCAGGGAGCACAGTCGGGGTAGACCAAATGCGCCCGCTCAACGCCCCCGGGCCATGAGCACTCCATCGCGGTTTGTACGGACTGGTAAAGAAGTTTGCCAGCACCGGCGAGCTTCCTGTGGTCCTGCTCGCCGCCGGCGGCACAGCCACCCCGGCCGCCCCGGCAACATGTGCAATGGCGAGATCTAAGTGAGGACCCCCTGGGACACGGACTACAACACGCTCCTCGGATGTGCTCGGCGTTTGTGAGGAAGCAGCGGCCTCCCACCGGACTGCGTTGGATACCGTGGTCGACGCTGTCCCAACGTTAAGATGCGATCAATTCAACACCAGCGGTATCTCGGCCAAGCGTCGGTCATTCCGGGAACCGTTCGCGTGACCAGAATAAGAAGAAGTAAAATGGCATAACTACTACCAGAGGACCCTTAGCGCCACAGGGGAGGGGGTGAACTCGTTGGAGGGTGTCACGACTCCAGACGGTCCACTAAACCTCAGGCCAGAAATCGCACTGTCTTGGAAGCGTTCACAGATTGCGGGCGTCTCGCCGGGCAGCCACCTCCAGGGCCTAGAGGTCATTGACTTCGAATCCTCAAGTCGGCTGATCCAGGCTGCCGTACCTGTCCTGGACAGAGTCGCGTTCGATCTCACCGGTTTGCCATACTCATTGCTGCTGGGCGATTCAGACAGTTGCATCGTCGGGCGGTGGTTCGATAGGCCCGAGGTCGATCAAGCGCTTGAACGAGCCGGCGCAGTCTCGGGGGCCAAATGGAGAGAGTCCGATGTGGGCACAAATGGCCTCGGGACACCGTTAGAGGTTAGAAGCGGCATCTGGATCCGGGGCGGGGAACACTTCGCGCGGATCCTCAGTCCATTCACTTGCTACGGCCAACCCATTGTGCATCCGATTACTCATCGGTTGGAGGGCGTCCTGAACATTACGGTTCGACCAGGAGACGCCCATCCGTTGTTCGCCCCTATGCTCATCCGGGCAGCTGAAGACATCCAGGTGCGCCTACTTGAATCTTCGCGAGCATCCGACACCCAGTTATTCCGTGCATTTCAAGAGGCTGGCCGAACCGGGCGGACGGTCATCGCGCTGAACGATAATGTGATGCTTGCGAACAACGCCGCATTGGGCCTCGTCGACGAAAGCGATGTCACGATGCTCCGCGAACTCGCTTCCGATGGCTCTGTCACACCTGATGGCGCGACCCGCACAATAAGCCTTGGGTCCGGGGCTCAACTCGAGGCGCAGATCGAACGACTGACAGGAGCCTCGAATGGAGCGATCATACGGCTCACACCCCGCCGCCCCTCCGCGCATGCCAAACTACTCACCGGAGGAATCCGCTACGACGTCGCTGACGACGAAGGAGAGCGCCCCGCCGCAGCCGTCGCTTCCTTCCACCACATTTACGTCGGGGGCGAGACTGGAACAGGCAGAACCACCACAGCGCACGCGCTGGCCCAAGGCAGGCCAGTTACGTCCATGGATGCCCGAGACTCACTCGCCGACGGATCCGAACGTTGGGCCCAGAGACTTTCCAGCGCAGCCAAAGAGCAGGTCGGCACCTTGGTCGTCGAGAGTGTTCATGTGCTCTCGCCCGAACTCATCGAGTTCGTCGAAGGCGTCCTCGGTGCGGCTCCTGACAAAACGATCGTTCTAACCGGGCACGCCGATAAGTGGCTTCCTCCCCACATGCGGGGCCTACTGGCAAGATGCGATCACGTCATAAGCCTGTCCCCACTCCTCGGACGTCGCAACGACATCCCAGCTCTCGCAGCATCAATGCTTTCGACCATCGATCCGGATCACGACAGACGACTCAGCCCCGCAGCGACCCGAATCCTCATGGCTCAACCATGGCCAGGAAACCTGTCCGAGTTGAAGAAAGTCCTCCGCACTGCCGTGTCGCAGCGGACCGTCGGCGCCATCGAGGTAGGGGATCTACCCCTGAACTACCGCTCCCGCCCCACTCCAAAGCTCGCCGGACGCGAGCAGGCCGAACGTGAAGTGATCATCGACGCGCTACGGCGATTCAACGACAACAAGACGCATGCCGCGAAGCATCTGGGGATCACTCGAACCACACTCTACAACCGCATCCGGGCCCTAAAGATCACTGA
This sequence comes from Arthrobacter sp. efr-133-TYG-118, assembly GCF_030209755.1. GTDB lineage: Bacteria > Actinomycetota > Actinomycetes > Actinomycetales > Micrococcaceae > Arthrobacter. Next base: position 186,879 of record NZ_JARVRH010000010.1, read on the forward strand.
TCAGACCGTCTAATTTTTGAACAGTTTCTCGTGACCTGAGCCACTAATGTCGATCTTGCATCGAAAAGAGTGCCAGTGGGAGTCCCCGGCAATCGTAGGGCAAATCGACCATCACCAAGCCGCCGTCGACGCCGGAATTGGTCACGGTTGAGTTGGCAGTTACGGGACTCCACGCCTAGAAGGAGAAATCAGAGTGGGTATTAGTTTCAGTCTCAGCGAAGAGCAAGCACAGCTTAGGGAGGGTGCGCGCCTTTTCGCAGAAAACATCCTCTCCAAAGTGGAAGCTGCCATAGCTCCTTACGGAACTCCGGAGGAGCGCTTCAACCAGCTCAAGCCGTTCTATCAGGACATGGTCGACGCCGGCTTCGTGAACGCGCTGGTGCCAGAATCCGATGGGGGCACGGGCATGTCCTCGTTGTCTTTTGCACTGGCGTGCGAGGAACTCGCACGGGTAGACGTCAATGTTCCGAGCGCTATTCTCGGCACCGGGCTTTCCCTTCAGCCGATCATCCACTTCGGTACCCCTGAGCAGAAAAAACGGTTCTTCTCGCCGTTCCTCAGTGGGCAACCAGCCCTCGGCGCCTTGGCGTTCACTGAGTCGGCGGGCGGGGCAAACTACGCCTCTCCCGAACCAGGCGCAGGTGCTCAGACGATCGCCACAAGGGACGGTAATGAATGGGTCATCAACGGCAAGAAGAGTTACACCACCAACGGGACCGGCTGGAATCGTGAAGGTGTCGAGCTCATGACTGTCCTTTGCCGTACGTCTGCAGACCTCCCGCCTGACGAGTCCCTCGCCGTAATCATCATTGAAAAGGGCACACCCGGCGTAGAAACAGTCGGGATTATCGACACTATGGGCCATAGGGCAGTAATTTCTCCGCAGATTGTATTCAACAACGTGCGCGTCCCAATAGACAACATGATTGGCGTTCCCGGACAGGGTCAAGAAATCATGGAGACGACGTTCTCATGGACAGGAGCTCTCATTGGCGCCGCATGTGTCGGGCGAATGCGCGCCGCGTTTGACGCGGCCTATGCGTTCGCGAAAGCCGAAAAGCGGTCCGGCCCTGTCCCGATCATTGATTACCAGAATGTCGGGTACATGTTGGCCGATATCAAGATGAAGATCGAGGCCGCGCGTTATCTCGCCTGGAAGGCAGCCGACCAGTATGACAAGACAGGCGGCCGTGATCGCGAGCTCGCCAACATCTCCAAGGTGTTCAATTCGGAGCTCTCAGTCCAGGCCGTGTATGACGCGATGCGTCTCATCGGGGTCGATGCATACTCTGACCTCTCACCGATCCCGGCAATCATGCAAGACGTGCTGTGTTTCCCAATTTACGACGGAGGGAACATGGGCGTCCGGCGACGTCAGATGCACGAAATGATGCGGAACACCAATTACGACCCGGTCGCGGTGGCCGCTGGACTTAACTCAATTCACGATTAGGGGCTTTCGTCACTACCCACCCCTATGAGTTCCGCCTCGCGGAATCACTTCGCGGGCATTCTTCCCGCACGCCAAATTCTTGAGTCTAAAGGAATTATCATGACATCTACAGTCCATTCGCCGTTGGCGGCTATCTTGCCCGAGGTCGCAAGTTTTCTCAGTCGACCCGTCAGCCACCTGATCGACGGGCAAAACGTTCCTTCGGCATCTGGTGAATCCTTCACCACCTTCAATCCGTGTGACGGCGAATCGCTCGCGCAGGTTTCGTTCGGTGGCACCGAGGACGTTAACCGTGCAGTGTCGGCGGCCCGGAGGGCGCTCGACGGCCCTTGGGGTCGAATGAGCCCCTCCCAACGGAGCAAGATTCTGTGGCGCGTCGGCGACCTTCTGGAGGAACGACTGGAGGAGATCGCTCTCGTTGAAGCGCTCGATAACGGAAAGCCGCTGGCTTATGCGCGTTTGGTCGATGTTCCCCTCGCAGCCGACTGGTTCCGTTACATGGCGGGATGGCCCACAAAACTCGAGGGCAGCACCATCCCGGTTTCGGCGGTCGCCACCCCTGGCGACTACTTCGCATACACGGTCCGGGAGCCTGTCGGTGTCGTTGCGGCGGTCGTGGCATGGAACTTCCCTCTTCTGCTTGCTGCGTGGAAGCTGAGCCCTGCGCTGGCCGCAGGCAACACCGTCATCCTTAAACCGGCGGAACAGACCCCACTCAGCGCCGCTTTGCTGGGCGAGATTCTGCGTGACGCCGGGGTCCCGGACGGTGTCGTGAACATCGTTCAGGGTGATGGCGAGAACGTCGGCGCTGTACTCGCCGCCCACCCCGGCGTCGACAAGATCTCCTTTACCGGATCAACAGAGGTCGGCCGCAAGATCGTTGCCGCGGCGCGCGGGAATCTGAAGAAGGTAACCCTCGAGCTTGGCGGCAAGTCGCCAAACGTGGTCTTCGCGGACGCGGATATCGACGCCGCGATCGAAGGAGCGGCAAACGCGATCTTCTTCAATCAAGGCGAAGCATGCGAGGCAGGTTCACGCCTATACGTTCAGTCGAAGGTTTACGATCGGGTCGTCGAGGGCGTGGCCAAGATCGCTTCGGAAATGAAGGTAGGCGACAGCCTTGCGCCTGACACGCAAATGGGTCCGCTCGTCTCTGAGCAGCAGCTCAACACGGTTCTGGGCTACTTGGAAAGCGGCAGGAGCGAGGGGGCCACCGCTGTCACTGGTGGACGTCGCAAGGGAGATGTCGGATACTTCGTCGAACCAACGGTACTTGTTGATACCAAACCGTCAATGCGTGTGGTGAAGGAGGAGATCTTCGGACCCGTAGTCACCGCGATGCCATTCAATGATGTCGACGACATCATCCGCACTGCCAACGACACTAACTACGGTCTCGCTGCAGCGGTCTGGACCTCCGACGTATCGAAGGCCCACAACGTCGCATCAAAACTCAAAGCCGGAACCGTTTGGATCAACAGCTACCACATTCTTGACCCGGCTTTGCCGTTCGGTGGCTACAAACAGTCCGGATGGGGCCGCGAGCACGGCGCCGCAGTCCTTGACGCTTACACAGAGACGAAGACCGTGATCCTGAACAAAGGGTAACCCGACGGTCCGGGCGCACCGCCATGACCCGAACAGGCCCAGCGCGTCCCGCCCTTACACAAGAGCTAGGGGCGGGACGCCAACCCATCATCAGCATGTTTATCTACAGGAGACACGAATGCCGTCATCCACCCTCACCGTTGAGGCTGTGATCAGCAAATACGCCACTTCCGATGCGTGTGCCGCTGAGCTACTTTGCGACGGGCACGACCCGGACGCCGTTGCCTTTTCCATCATCGAAGCCGACCTCAGCAGCGAGGACATCACTTACGGTCAGCTGCGCGAGCGTTCAGAACGGGCGGCAGCCGCACTGGCCGACCTGGGCGTCGGACCGGGTGACACCGTCGCCACATTAATGGGCAAGTCCGCCGACCTTGCCGTCATGCTCCTGGCCATTTGGCGCCGCGGAGCCATCCATGTGCCCCTGTTTACTGCATTCGCCTGGCCGGCCATCGAGCTGCGGCTTATTGCCTCCGGTGCAAGAGTCGTTATAACTGACGCAGATCAACTCGAAAAACTGAAGGACTCTGCTGCCACCATCCTGGTCGCCGGCGACCAGGCCAAGGCACCGGCCCTGGCCCTCACCCCGTTGCTGGCTGCCCAGCAGCCAGGCATCCCTGCCGAAGCCGTGGGAGGCGACGGCACACTGGTGATGATTTTTACCTCCGGAACCACGGGCACGCCCAAGGGCGTGCCGGTTCCGCTCCGAGCCCTGGCGGCATTCCGGCAATACATCGAGCTCGGTCTCGACGTCCGCGAAGATGACGTTTTCTGGAACGCGGCGGACCCGGGCTGGGCCTACGGACTGTACTACGGCATCCTCGGACCGCTCGCGGCCGGTAGGCGCAGCCTGCTGCTGCACGCGGGGTTCTCTCCCTCGCTCAGTTTCGCTGTGCTGGAACGGTTCAAGGTCAGCAACTTCGCAGCCGCCCCGACGGTCTACCGGACGATGCGTTCTCAACCCGAGAACCGGCCGAAGAACCTCATGCTGCGCCGGGCTTCCTCAGCCGGCGAACCGCTGACCCCGGAAGTGATCTCCTGGGCCGAAGAGACATTCGGTGTGCCCGTACGCGACCACTACGGACAGACCGAGCACGGCATGATGATCATCAACGCCTGGCACGATGATACGAGACAAGAACTAAGGCCCGGTTCGATGGGCCACCCGCTGCCGGGCTGGACCTGCCAGGTCCTGAAGGACGGATCGGATGAACTGGCAGCCCCCGGCGAAATGGGACGGGTCGCCGTCGATGCCGCCGCAAGCCCGATGATGTGGTTTTCCGGCTATAAAGACGCTCCCGAAAAAACAGCTGAACGTTTCAGCCAGGACGGCCGCTGGTACATCACCGGGGACGCGGGCAAGAAAGACGCGGACGGGTATTACTTCTTCTCGTCCCGGGATGACGATGTCATCATCATGGCGGGATACCGCATCGGCCCGTTCGATGTGGAAAGTGTTTTGTCCACTCACCCAACCGTGCTCGAGAGCGCCGTTATCGGCGCCCCGGATGAGCTCCGCGGGGAAGTCCTGGAAGCGTACGTCGTGCTCAACGAAGGCGTTAGAGGGGATGACACCCTAGTTGCCGAACTCCAGAAGCTGGTCAAGACCCAGTTCGCTGCCCACGCCTTTCCCCGACGGATTCACTTCATCGAGGCACTGCCCAAGACACCTTCGGGCAAGCTCCAGCGCTTCATCCTCAGGAAACAGCGCGCCGCTGCCCAGTAAGGAAACCGCAGGCGAAGCCTGATCACCGACCAGGTTCTTGCCGCGACCTCCCGGCAACGTCAACACCTGATCTCGCAATAACGAAGGACTACAGCAGCATGGGAATCAACAGCACAGAAGCATTCGCCCCCAGTCCCGGTGACGTCGTCATTGTCGGCTGTGCACGGACGCCGCTGGGCCGTCTCAACGGCCAACTTGCCAGTTTCAGCGCTGTCGAACTCGGTGCCCTAGCCGTGGCCGGCGCACTCGAAAAGTCCGGGCTCAGCCCCGACCTCATTGACGCCGTGATCATTGGACAGGTCGTACAGGCGGGTGCCGGACAGAACCCGGCACGGCAAACCGCCCTGAAGGCCGGTATCGCCTGGGACGTACCCGCAGTAACGATCAACAAGGTCTGTCTGTCCGGACTCGCTGCCGTCATTGATGCTGCCCGCCTCATCCGTGCCGGTGATGCCCAGATAGTTGTGGCTGGCGGACAGGAATCAATGAGTCAGGGCCCGCACATCCTGCCCGGCTCGCGGCAGGGATGGACTTACGGCAGTATCGAGGTTGTGGACTCCGTGGCCCACGATGGTCTCACGGACGCCCACGGCAAGGAATCAATGGGCTCATTGACCGAGCGCGGTAACACCAACCTCGGGATTGGGCGTCTCGAGCAAGACGTGGTAGCTGCTGCCTCCCACCGGCGGGCTGCGCAGGCCGCCGAAGATGGCCTCTTCAAGGACGAAATTGTCCCCGTCACGGTGAACCGCCACAAGGGTGAACCGCTGGTTCTCTGCACGGATGAGGGCGTCCGGGCCGACACCACCACAGACACGCTTGCCGGCCTGCGCCCGGCGTTTGCAGCCGGAGGGACTATCACTGCCGGCAATTCGTCCCCCCTTTCGGACGGCGCCGCTGCTCTGATACTCACCAGCCGGGCCAATGCGGAAAGGTTGGACCTGGATATTATCGCGGTCGTCGGAGCCCCCGGGCAGGTCGCGGGACCGGATAATTCCCTGCATTCCCAGCCGGCCAATGCTATTAGCGCCGCACTTACCCGCGCGGGCTGGGATGCCGAGGATCTGGATTTCGTCGAAATCAACGAAGCATTCGGCGCCGTCGCGGTCCAGTCCCTAAGGGAACTGCAAATTCCGCTAGAACGGTGCAACATCCACGGGGGTGCTATCGCATTGGGCCACCCGATCGGTGCTTCCGGCGCCCGGCTCGCTCTGCACGCAGCCAACGGGTTGAAGGTCCGGGGATCGGGCCGAGCGGCGGTTGCGCTCTGCGGCGGCGGCGGACAGGGCGAGGCACTCCTTCTCTACCGCAACTAGTCGACGCCGATTTCGCCGACGATGAGGTCGACCGGAGCGTTATAGGCTTCCGCGTCACTCAATCCGATGCTTTCGGATATGTTTCGCTCTTGGATGCTCACCATGACGGAGGAAACGACCTCAGAAACGAACACCGAATGAACATTTTTGACACGCACGGGAGCGCCAACCTTGCGCAATCCGTATTTCAACGCACTGAGGCTTGGTGGCCAGGCCGCGGAAAGGCAATGATGATTCCCCTCATAGAAGAGTTGAAGACATCGATCCCGTCGCATCAGGGCTCGGTACCATATCCGGAAGCCGATCTTCTCTTCCTGAAAGACCTGCTTTCCGAGGAGGAGCAGGAGCGGTTCAGTTCGGCTCGACGGTTCTTCCAGAACGAAGTACGTCCCATCGCCGTCAAATATTGGAACCGCGCCGAGTTTCCTTTCGATCTGCTCCCCAAACTGGCAGCTCAACAGCTGGCAGGAGGCAAGCCTCCGAGCCACCTGCTGTCGGGCCTCATCCAGATGGAACTGACCAGAGCAGACACCTCCATCTCGACATTTCTTGGCGTCCACCACGAACTGTTCGCCGCTGCCGTTGAACACCTTGGTTCGGACGCGCACCGCGAACAGCTGCTTCCCGACTTGTTGAGGTTGAAAAAGATTGGCGCTTTCGCCTTGACGGAGCCGTTGCACGGCTCTGACATCTCCAGGGAGATCGAGACCACGGCCACCCGCGACGGAGACGAATGGGTCCTGAACGGATCAAAGCGATGGATCGGGAACGGGACCTTCGCGGACTACGTCCTGATCTGGGCCAGAGACACCGAGGACGGTCAAATTAAGGGATTTATTGTCGAAAGGGAACGCGAGGGATTCCACGCTCAACCCATTGCCAACAAAATCTCGGTCCGCATCGTCCAGAATGCCGACATCATCCTGCGGAATGTACGCATACCCCTGACCAACTGGCTGCCTGGGACCAAGACGTTCCGGGACACGAACACGCTCCTGATGAACTCACGGGTCTGGGTCAGCTGGCAGGCAGTCGGCCAGCAATTTGCGGCGTTTGACGTGGCGCGGACATATGCCCTTGAACGGAAGCAGTTCGGCAGGCCGATTGCCGCCTTTCAGCTCATACAAGACCAACTAGTAAGGATCTTGGGCAACGCGACCATGTCCCTGTCACTGATGATCCAGCTCGCAAGACTGCAGGAGTCCGGCCGGCTGACTATGGACCACGCGGCCTTGGCGAAGGCAACCTGCACCGAAAAGATGCGAGAGTCCGTGGCGCTGGGCCGGTCCATTCTCGGAGGGAACGGGATCAGCACTGATTTCGAAATGGCAAAGATTTTCGCGGATGCAGAGGCCATCTACTCCTACGAGGGAAGCCAACAAATCAACACCCTCCTCGTCGGACGTGCCCTGACCGGAATCTCGGCCTTCGCCTGAGCAAGACGCTCCAGACCACGGAGCCCTCTACCACTATCGAATCGACGCCGCGGCCTATCGCTAGCGGCGCGGCCACAGAGGCCGTGTGCCTCAAAACTAGGAGTTCCAATGCAGATTGAGAATACGGCAGCACTAGTCACGGGGGGAGCCTCAGGCCTGGGGTCAGCCTGTGCCCAGGCCTTGGCCAAGCAGGGTGCTCGCGTCGTGGCCGTCGACCTCGCCGCCGCAAACGAAAAAGCCGAACGGATCGACGGCGTCGAGTACCTGGAGGCTGATGTCACATGTGCCGAGGACATCCGGCAAGCCGTCGCAACTGCCTCCTCGGGAAAGCCTTTGAGGATTGTCATCAACTGCGCGGGCATCCTCCCCTCCCAGCGAATTCTCAGTAAAAGGCGAGTCCACGATCTGGCTTTGTATGCCAAAGTCATCGAAGTAAATCTTGTGGGAACGTTCAACGTCCTATCAGCCGCCTCAGGTGCCATCGCTGAAACCGAGCCTGACCAAGACGGCCAGCGCGGAGTCATCATCAACACGGCATCTGTTGCCGCCTTCGAAGGGCAAATTGGCCAGGTTGCTTACGCTTCGTCGAAAGCCGGGGTCGTTGGGATGACGCTCCCCGCGGCAAGGGACCTCGCACAATATGGAATCCGTGTAAACACCATCGCCCCTGGAATCGTGGAAACACCCATGATGGAAGCCGTCAGCGATGAGATTCGCCAGAGCCTGGCCGACGGAGTCCCCTTCCCCAAACGACTTGCCCGCCCTGACGAGTTTGCCCAGCTTGCCCTAGCCATCATCGACCACGACTACCTGAACGGGGAAACATTCCGCATGGACGGTGCCCTGCGAATGGCTCCGAGGTAGTAAGCGACAAATGCAATCCGGACTTTCACATGCACGCATACAAACTAAAAGGTTCGGGCGAAACGGTCTTTGCCGCCGGATCGGCTATCCGCGAAATGGCTAACACGTCCGAGAACGAACCGGAGCGTGCTACCGCGCGAAATGCAGGAGCTAAGACTGGCTTTGCCCACGGCAACTCGGGACTTCGCCCAAACGGGTCATCGCCGCATCCTTCGGCCGACGCACAGCAGAAGGACTGCTCATCGAGTGCAGACGTTCCGTCCAACCTTCGGCACTGAAGATGCCGGGATCGGCACGCGCGCTTTCCTGGTCACGGAGGAGCCGCTGTCCGCCGGACGGTGAAATGTCGAGAGAGTGAAGGGATCTCAGGCAGCGGACGCTCCTTTTATGCGGGCTGCGTGATCATCAGTCGCCGGACCACGCCATCGGGAACAGGAACGCGCCTTTGGGCATCTTCGTTCCCTGACTCCAATGGTAGTCGACAGGGTCGACGTCCTGGCTCGGCCGTCGTTGCTACCGTCCGGACAGCGTTACTCATCCGGGACACCTTCCTGCACGAAGCACGAAGCCTTCAATCTTCACGAAACGTCTGCGTTTAAGGAGCAGCTGTCGACGTTTAAGGAGCAGCTGTCGGCACTGGGAATTGGGACCTCTCGTCCGGTCTGCCAGTGGTCTGGGACCCACGGGCCTTTGCGCACGGGCGCCGGCACAGCCAAAATCGAGGCGAGCGAATAATGGACCTCGGGGCCAACGACGATGAACCCATTTGCGAGGTGAGATGTTTAGGAGCTTTGCCCCGCATGACACACATGGCATCTTTGGGCCGTTCTAACGTCCCAAAAGGGCCAATTCTTCAAGGATGGCTTCCGCTGAATCCAGATCCTTTCTCTGATCGCGGTCAGAATCATCCTGGGGCAATGACAGGGCCAGCTCGTATGCATCTGATGCTGCGCGAGAATGCATGTCCGATGGCAAAAGTCCCCGCTGCCGCAATAGACGGGTCGCGATAATGAGCTCACCGGCGACTACGGAACGATAGCTGTGAACAGCTCTCTCCAACTGAACAACTCCCTCGCTCGCAAAGCTCGCGTCCTCCTCCGTCCCTCGCGACAGAACCACCGTAGCTAGGCTGCTAGGGTGGGCGGCTGTATGTATTGCCCCATAGGCGCTGGCCACTACATATTCAATGGTCATAATGCCTGAAGCGCTGTCGGCCCCGACCGCTAGGAAAGGATTTAATAGCGTATATTCCGGATCAGTCATCATCCGAATTCTGGACATACTCAGGGGAATGGTCTGTGCCAAAGCAATCTTGACGCCGTCGAGAGCCAACGACAAGGGAGCCTGATGGAAGCCGGCGCTGTGCTCAACAGATGCACCCCTGCCGTTTTCGTCGTATACGAAGAGAGGGTTCTCCTGAGCCGCGACAATGAGTCGCGAAAGTAATGCTTCGATTTTGTCCAGAGCATTAATTAGACCAATGGTGGAGGGCAGAAATGCACGCAACCCGTATGGATCTTGGATGCGCGACGGCGTATGACCTGAGCCAAGAATGTTTCGCATTCTCTGAGCAAATTCGTCCACATCTTCGGCTGCGGTGCCCTTCGCCGCAGCCGCGCTAAACGGAGAAGGGTTGCCCGAGAGGCCGGTGAAGGTGAGAACGTAGACCATAAGTGCCGCATCAACTAACTGACGGAGATCATGAGCTGCAAGGACCGCACGGCCGATGGTCAGAGCGTTGCTCGAGACGAAGGGTAATGCGCTGTCCTTTCCCCACGGGGCCATTGGATCGAGCGGGCCGGTGGCGGCGCGCTCACCGAGTAGCGTAAGGGCCGTACCGCAAAGTGCTGAAAGGTCGGCAGTGCCAATGGATCCGAACTCCCGGATTGTGGGGAGTGAATTGGAGTTAAGCATGGTGGCGAGGGCTGGCAATATACGGTCTTCAAGTCCGGCTCCTGGAGTGCAAAGCTGTGACAGGCGCACTGCAAGCATCGATCGGACGGCGTCTTCGGCTAGTGCCGTTCCGGAATCGACTGCGCTACTTCTAAGCAGCCGCATGCCATGCTCTAGGTCATTCCCGTCGACTTGGGTCGCTTTGTTGGCACCAAAACCAGTCGAGCGGCCGTATGTCGGGATCCGTGCCGAAAGGGCAGCCGCTTCCTCATGCGCCAACCGGATCGAACCGATGACATCGGATGAGATCGCCACACCTGCTCGTCGTCGCGCGATGGCGACGATTTCAGCGGTTGTGGTTGACCCGGAAAGGACAATCATGTGGCTCCTCTACTCGTAATCGAATGCGCCTGTCACGGCTAGTGGATGCTATCTGAGCGACTCTGTCTACGCCTAGCATCAGTTGTTCGCCCCATACGGCTGGTAGAGCTTTTCGTATCACTGGACCTTCATCTTTTGTTCTACGGGAGGCAGAGACGGTATGCCATCCCCAGAGGAAAACCGGGGGTGCTCTTGACACGGAGGAGCCCGTGCCTGGCTGCTCCGAACAGTGCGGCAGGACTGGTCAGTCCTTTCGTAAAGCTCCGCTACTAGGCTAGGCGGCCCGATCGCATCGTCTATATGTTTAGTACGAGTTTGTCGCCGACACACCTTGAGACGCAGATCATCATCGTTTCTCCTGCTGCCCGCTCTTCGGGGCTCAGAACCGCGTCCCGATGATCTGGAATGCCCTCAATGACCTCTGTTTCGCAAGTTCCACAGGTTCCTTTGCGGCAGGAACTGAGCGTTCGGACGCCGACACGATCCAAAGCGTCGATGATGGTTTCGTCGGCGGCGACCTCTACTTCCGCACCATCGGAGGTTTCGACAACAAACGAAAGGCTGTCTTCGAATTCAGGCACTGGCGAGGCAGCGCTGTCGAAGAGCTCATGGTAGTACTCGCCATGGGTCCCATCCCGGTACAGCTCCCCGAGTTCGGTCAGCATTCGGAACGGTCCGCAGGCATAGGTCGAAGCAGCGGATTGAAGCCCCAGTCGTCCGACAAAGGCGGTCAGGTTCATCGCACCGCTTTCGCTCTTCGCATGCGCGCGGATCCTGTTTCCGTACTTCTGCAGCTCGGTCAGAAACGGCATAGAGCTCCGGTCCGATCCGAGGTAGAGGAGGTTCCAATCCGCCCCTTTCCTGTCAGCCTCTCGTAGCATCGGTAGCAGCGGTGTGATCCCGATGCCCCCGGCAATGAACTGAATCGGCCCTGCGAAGTCCCTTATGGGAAAGTGGTTCTTTGGACCCCTTACTTCAAGGCTGTCACCGGGTTGTAGCGCTGTGTGAATGTATCGTGAGCCGCCGCGTCCTTCTTTGTCGAGCAGAACTGCAATTCGCCAGGCGCTATGATCGTCAGGATCTGAAATCAGGGAGTACTGTCTCAACATTTGGTTCGGGAGCATCACATCAATGTGGGCCCCTGGAGTCCATTGGGGGAGTGCCGATGACTCGATCGGGGCTAGGAGCACGGATGAAACACCTGCAGCCTCCTGCTGGATGTCTCGGACTTGGAGTGTGAAGAAGTCTTGCAGCAAGTGCCCGGGGGCGTGCAGTGTTTGCTCACTCATTTCCGGTACCTCGTAGGGTCTTAAGCATCATCGGAACTGAGATCAACGCTCGTTGTGGAAATGGATCGTGTGGGGTCAGGGGTGTTGGGGGAGTCACCGATGGTGTTGGTGGTTCAGTCAGCATCGAGTGCCTTTCGAGTATTGATCGTCGGAGATAGAGATTCGAGACTCAGAGATAGATTTTCGGCTGCTCTATTTAGGGCTTTCAGGGCAGAAGTCACCCAGGTCTTTGACCCGCAGCGCGCTTCCGGCCCAGCAACGTTCAGGGAACATACGACTTCTCCGCTAACAAACACGGGGACTGCAACGGATACTGAGCCGGGGTCCAATTCGCCGCGCGAAATGGCCCAGCCAGCCGACCTGATCTGAATGAGACTTGAACGAATTTGATCCGCGTCCAGGGTGTTCTTGGTGAAACGGATCAGTTCTCCATCAAGCACTTGTTTCGTGACGTCCGGCGGAGACCAGGCAAGTAGCAGGCGTTGCCCGGCGCCGGCGTACAACGGCAGCAACTCGTTCACGGCAAACGTGTACTTAAAAGCCTTATCCGTTTCGGCGCAGCGAAGACACATCGCGCTGGCTCCGACGCGAATAATCATCACCGCAGTTTCACCGACATTCTCGACGATGCTGCGCAGGACTGCCGTGCCGACTTCAGCAAGGTGGTTCTGGACGGAATACTGACCGCCGAGAGCCAGCAGCGCCCGACCGGGCCGGTAGGCGCCTGCATCCTCGACAATGAAGCCTCGGGCCTTGAGCGTCTTGAAGTACCGATAAGTCGAGCTGACGGGAATTCCCAAGCGCGAGGCGACACCCTCGACTGTCGTGTCAGCGCCGCCAGCGACTTCAGCGAGAATCGTAAGCCCCCGTTCCAATGACGTGTTAGCCATCGTGACCTCCTCAGTGCCTCGTTCTTCGATGGTGCAGGTTCCGATGCGACGAACCAATTTGCATTCCCGCAAAATGAGAATGCTGTTAGTTCATTGTCCCGCTTATCGATACTTTGATCGTGCCCAAAGATTCTCAGCAACCTAGGATTCATTATGAAGATGACGCTATCGGGTGCGGATGTTGTCTCGCTTCCGGACGACCCCTATTCCGACGAGAACCTGACAGATCCTTACCCACTTTTTGAGCGCATGCGTTCTTCCGGGCCGGCTGTTTGGTTGGAGAAGTACGGAGTCCTGGCATTTAGTCGCTACGATGAGTGCCGCGAGATCCTCGACGACTACCGAACATATATCTCGGGAGCAGGCGTTGGTCCCAAAAACCTGCACGACGACCCGCCGTGGCGACCTCAGGGAATCCTGGAGCTGGATCCTCCGATCCATACGGCCATGCGCACCGCGATGAGCGGTGTCATATCCCCACGAGGAGTTCGATCCCTCCGAACCGGTTTTGAGGCCTTTGCCGAAGAACTGGTCGACGATGTTCTCGCGAAGGCCGAGATTGACGGCGTAACCGATCTGGCGGAGATTTTCCCCATCCGCGTCTTTGGCGATGCCGTCGGTATCCCCAGGGAAGGGCGGGAAAAGAATCTTCTTCCTCACGGCGCAATGAACTTCAGCGCATTCGGCCCAGAGAATGACCGTCACCAGCTGTACTTTGAGAAGGGCGCCGGAACCCATGAGTGGGTCATGGAGATGACTTCTCGCGAGAACCTCGCCCCCGGTGGTCTTGGTGAGCAGATTTGGGATTTTGCCGACCGGGGTGAAATATCAGCAGACCAAGCACCGTTGCTGGTTCGCGCGATGCTCTCCGCAGGTCTGGACACGACGATCTTCTCGATCGGAAACACCTTGGTACCTTTGGCCAGCGATCCATCGCAATGGGAGGCACTTCACGCAGATCCCAGGCTTGTGAAGTTCGCCATCGACGAGGCGTTAAGGTTTGAGTCGCCCTTCCAGTCCTTTTATCGAACCACCTCGAGCGATACTTCATTCCGGGGCATCAACTTGCCTGCTGCAACCAAGGTCCTGTTGTTTGTTGGATCTGCCAACCGAGACACCGCTCATTGGGGCCCGGATGCGGCCCAGTTCCGCCTCGACCGCCAGGCTGCCGGACATTTGGCCTTTGGCATGGGAATTCATCAGTGTGTTGGGCAACCGATTAGCCGACTTGAAATGGAAGTACTTTTCACGGCTTTGGCTAGGCGAGTCAAGAGCATCGAATTGACAGAACAGCCCGTCCCCCTGCTGCACAACACCCTACGAGGCTGGGAATCCATCCCAGTCCGCCTGATACCCGCGTAAGGCAGCGTGGCGTCCGTCGGAAGTTGTGATTTGGCAACCCGCTAGGACAAACTCGCTCCCAATTACCGCGGCGGAGCCGTTCTTCGAGCCGTCAGAATCTGACTGGCCTCTTTAGGAGACACTCCCCACGGGTCAGGGCTGCACTCGATACGCTATGCACCTGACGGAAATCCGGTACGGCATGCCTCTAACGGCTCAGCGCGTATGCGTCGGTCCGGAGAGTGGAAGGCTTGGATTCGATAATGTCCACCAGCATTTCGGCCGAGCCGCAGGCCATAGTCCATCCGAGATGACCGTGGCCTGTATTTATGTAGAGGTTTCGCGGCCTTCCTCTGCCGATAATGGGCGGTCCGTCGGGCGTCATGGGCCGAAGCCCCACCTTGTAAGTGGCACGGTTGTAGTCCAAGACCCCCGGGAAGAGTTCCTCTCCGGCCTTGAGGATCCTGCTGAAGTCCTTGGCTAAGTATTCCAAAGAGTATCCCGTGAACTCGGCCGTGGCAGACATCCGCAATTGATCGCCGAATCGCGACCAGGCCACGAGCGATTTTTCGTCAATTCCCCCCAGTTGTGGGGCCAGGGCGCCTGGGGTTACCGGCGCCGTCATGCTGTATCCCTTGGCGGGGTAGATGGGGAGGCGGATTCCTATCGTGCGGGCAAGCCGGGCGCTGTCAGGGCCGCTGGCGAGAATGTAGCCGTCGGCGCGGAAATCCGATTTTCCACTGCTGAGCCCGGTTACGCGGTCGCCGTCAATATTGATGGACTGGATGGTCGTGTCAAAGGTGAACTGTGCCCCCATCTCCTCGCACCGTTTCCGGATTTCCGAAGCAAACAATGCAGGATTCCCGGTTGCGTCGGTGGCATCACGAACGGCTCCGACGAAGGGAACTTGACTTCTGGTCAATGCCGGTTCGAGATGGAACAGTTCGTCCTTGGACAGGACGTTCTGCTGTTGTCCGTTCTCGCGCATGATCCGTCCGTGCTCAATCGCCCGGCGCAGTGCTAACTCGTCACGGTAGAGGTATAAGACGCCGCCCGCGGAGGGTTTGAAGTCCATGCCCTCATCGGCGACGATCTGGTTGAAGAGCTGCTGGCTGCGCTGAGCGAGCCCGAGCTTGGCCAGGGTGTTGTCGTGCGCCCGCGACGGCGTGCATTCGCGCAGGAACTTCAACCCCCAGGAGATGAGTTCGGGATCGAAACGCGGCCTGACCCGAATTGAAGTATCGGAGGTGAACAGGGATTTCAGGAGTTCCATGGGGGCTGATGGCGAAGCCCAGGCAAAGGAATGGCCTGGGGCGATTAGTCCCGCGGTTGCGTCACTGGTCGCACGGGTTTCTCCGGCTTCCCGGTCAATGACCTGGACCTCGTGCCCGCGCCGTGCGAGCTCGTAGGCCGTTGTCACTCCGATGATGCCCGCCCCGATCACGAGCAGCCTCATTTCTCTCGCCCCGCGTCCGCTGAGCTGCTTCTCTGTAGCCGGGCGATCGCTTGCACTTCGACGAGAAGTCGCTGATCGAGGAGCTGGGCAACAACTGTGGCCCGGGACGGCCGATGCCTTCCAAAAGCGGCGCCCCAGGCAGCATTGAAGGACTCTGCCAGGCTTGCGTCCTTAAGGTACACGGTGCATGAAACGACATCGTCGAGGGTCGCTGCGTAGACTGCGAGGACACGAGCGAGCCTTGCCACCGAGTGTCGGGTCTGGGCAGAAACATCCCCTTCGCCGTGGATCCGTCCGTCGTCAGTAAATGACACCTGGCCAGAAACATAGACTGTGTCACCCACCCGGGTTGCTGAAGGATAGAGCGAGCCGGCGGTCGTAATACCCTCCACGTCTACCGTACGGCCGGGGCTGGAAATTGAAGTCATGGGTCTCTTTCGGAAGAAAACGGGCAAAGGTGTGCTTACGCCGGACGCAGGAGCGGGCGTGCCGGAGGAAATAAGGGGAAGCCGTTACCCGTCGGTCTTGTAGGACCGAAGGAAGGCCTTCGTGCGATCTTCGCGAGGGTTGTCTATGACCTCGCTCGGATGTCCCTGCTCGATGATGTGGCCGCCGTCGATGAAGACGATCTTGTCCGATATCTCCCGAGCAAACGGCACTTCGTGGGTGACGATCACCATGGTCATTCCAGAACGGGCCAGGCGCCGCATGACGGCCAGGACGTCCCGGGTGGATTCGGGATCAAGGGCCGATGTCGGTTCATCGAAGAGCAAAAGGCTTGGTCCGAGCGCCAATGCCCGGGCGATGGCCACGCGCTGCTGCTCCCCGCCGGACATCTGTTCGGGGAATGCCAGGGCCCGGTGTGTCAATCCGACCTCCGCTAGGAGTTCGAGGGCAGTTTCAAGAGCCTTCTTCTCCGGGATTTTCAATCCCTTCATCTGGGCCAGCATCACGTTTTCAACTGCGGTGAGGTGGGGGAACAGGTAGAAGCGCTGGAATACCATCCCCACGCGCTGCCGGAGCTTGGCCAGGTCCTTGCAGACGGTCTTGTCGCCGGAGAACACAGGCTCGCCCTGCAGGGTGATGAAACCTGAGTCGGGTTTCTCAAGCAGGTTGATGCAGCGCATCAAGGTGGTCTTGCCGCCGCCGCTTCGCCCGATGATGCTTACGATATTTCCTGGCTTGACTGTGAAGTCGACGTTGTCCAACACGGTGCGGCCGGAGAACGACTTTACAAGGGACCTGATCTCTACCACTGGAAGGGTGCTGGTCACCGCAGAGCCCTCCGATTCAATCTTTCCGATAGTCATGGCTTTACCTCCGAGTATGGCTTGGTTTCTGCCGCTGCCAACAATGCCCGCGCATGGGCAAGCCGGCGATACCGCCGCAGGGACAGGGGTGCGCCCGCCTGGACCCGGCGCTCGAGCCGGAGAACGAGCTGCGAGAGCGGGTAGCAGACTACGAAGTAAATCGCCGAGATCACGACATAGACCTCGAGAGCCCGGAAGGTTTCGCTCGCGATCAGCTGGGCCTGGGACATTAGTTCGGCCGCCGAGATGACCACAAGCAGTGACGTCGACTTCAGCAGATCCACCAGCATGGTACCGGTGCCGGGAAGTGCCAGCCGAAGCGCCTGCGGGAAGATAATGCCTGTAAACGTCACCACGGGCCCCAGCCCCAGGGCCTGCCCTGCCTCCTGCTGCCCTGCATGGACTCCGAGGAGCGCCGCCCGGAAGATCTCCGAAAGGTAGGCCCCGTAGAAAATGACCAGACTCAGGGTTCCCGCCTGGAAGGCATCCAGCCGGAGGCCGACGGATGCCAGTCCGAAGTACGTGATGAAAATGATGGCCAATAGGGGGACATTCTTAAACAATTCCGTATAGATGGCCGCAGGTATGCGAAGTAGCCGCCTGGAGCTTATCCGTAGGAGTGCGACGGCGAGTCCGACGGCGGCTGCGCCGACGAACCCGGCGGCGGTGTAACCGAGGGACTTCAGCAAGCCGTCGACTAGTGCCGGAAGGTAGTCCTGCCATGGCACCTGAAAGAGGCCGGGTGCGGGGTTCATTGTTGTTTCCTGTCTTGGGGTGAGCACATGGATCAGGACGGCGTCAGTTCGACGGGGCCTTCCAGTCTGCGGGGCGGTCCGTCGCCTGCCGCTCACTGGTCATGGACAGCGACGGCTTGAGATACTGGTCGGGATCACCGCCGTACTTCTTGATGAGGCTGGCCAGTTGTCCGTTCGTGTACATATCGCGGATCGCCCCGGAGATCGCCTTTTCCAGCTTTGGCTCTTCCTTGGGGACGTAGAAGCTGGTCATATAAGGCTGGAAGTACGCGAGGTCCGGGGATTTCTTGACTTCTTCGTCCGTGGGCGGCGTCAGATACTTGGTCTGCAATCCAAGGTCTGGCCGCTGGGCCTGTGTGTAGGAAATCAGCAACGGATCAACGAACCCTACGTCCACGCGGCCCGCGGCGATGTCGGCGAAGAGCCCGTTGGCGTCCGGGTACGAACTGAGCTTGGCATCCGGCACCGCCTTGATGGACTTTACCCAGACGTAGCCCGTCACGGTTCCGAGACTCTTGCCTTGGAGATCAGCAAGAGTCTTCACGTCTTGGGAGCCTTTGACAGCCATGGCAGGCGGGGAGTAGTAGGGAGGGTCGGTAAACAGACCAGCCTTGGCGCGTTCCTTGGTCCAGGCGATGCCCCCTATGGAGATATCGACGCGCCGGCTTTGAACACCTCCCAGCATGCCGTTGAAGTCGGTGACCTGTGGCTCGATTGTCAGGTTCAGTTTCTTCGCTGCGGCTTGGAGGATCTCCGCGTCCAAACCAACCATTTGGCCGTCTTTCATTGCGGTATACGGCATGTAGGGCTCGATCGCTACTGTCAACTTGCCCGGCGTGATCGTATCCAGGGCATCACTGTTTGATGCGGCGCCGCTGCCGCCGCCGCAAGCGGTCAAGGCCAAGGCCACGACGACGATTGCCGCCAATGCCGTTTTGCGAAGTGGTTTATCGATGCGACTAAACATAGTTTCCACCTTTCGATGGATTATCGCTTTGGCAGAACACCTTCTGCGGGTCCGGCTTTGTGCCGCTTAACATCAACCGTAGGCTTGGGTGTGACGAAAGTCATTGGACTATTCGTCCAGCTTGTGGCCAATTTTTGGGTCCCCAGATGTACGAAAAAACTAATCGGAGGTGTCATGGCGGGGGAAAGCAGTACTCGTGCGGCGGCAGGGGCACTAACCCCTGCCCTCGCGCAGCAGATTGCCGGTGAAACCAGCGCGATCGTGGGGTTTAACATCCTCATCACCGATGTCCGCGGCATGGTGATTGGCAGTGGCGACACCAGCCGGGTAGGCAGTTTCCATGAGGCTTCCTTGGACGTAATCCGAACCAAAGAGCCTGCCACGCACTCGGCGGCAGAAGCCCGGGCCCTTCATGGCGTCAAGCCCGGAGTCACACTCCCCATCCTGCTCAACGGGCACGCAGTGGGCACCGTTGGCATCACCGGCTCGCCCGTGCAGGTGACCCGATTTGGCTTGATGGTGGAACGCCAGACGGAAATCCTGCTGCATCAGGCATCGCTCCTGCGCTCGACTCTCCAACGCGAACGCGAGCTTGAGGACCTAGTCCGGGAGATCCTTGCCTTCGATCCCCTCATGACCGAGGCTGAAGCGCTCCTCGACCAGGCGAACGAGCAGGCGGTTGACCTGGCGGCAAGCCGAGTGGGGATCGCCGTCCAGGTCCTTGGCCGGACCACGAGCCCTGCGACCACCACGGAGTGGCTGCCCCGAGCCCTTGTCATGCTCCGCGAGAGCTTCGCACATCGGCATACCATCGCCGTTTCGATCGCAGCCAACCGCTATGTTGTCTTTGCACACCCCACCGCGGAGGGGGTGCCCGGAATTGTGGCGCAGGCCGGACAGTGCGTGGAGCAGTTCCGCACGCATTTGGCCTCCGACGTCGAGATCGGAATCGGAACGGTGGCCGCGGGGCCGGCCGGGCTACGGAACTCCTACGAAGACGCCGTCGATTCGCTCCGGCTGGGCAGACGCATTAAGCAGCGAAGCATCACCACCATCAATGAAGTCCGCATCGAGCAACTGCTGTCAGGCGTCGGCCTGCGGGCCAGGCAGCGGTACACCACCGCCGTCGCCGACAGACTCTTGAGGCTGGGCGACTGGCCCACCGTCCAGGCGACTGTAGTGGCGTGGTGTGAAAGTGGCTTCTCCTTGGTGGGAGCTGCACGGCGGCTCCACATCCATCGGAACACGCTCATCCACCGGCTTGAGAAAATTGAGCAGCTGCAAGGTTGGACAGAACGGAAGAGTGAAGCGTACTTGGCCCTATATCTCGCGTGCAAAGTGACCGAACTCGATCTCGACGGCGGCCAGTCTAGGAGCGCCTAGCCGTTCAAGAGGGCCAACCCGTTTGGCGGATTAGGCGCGGCAACCTGGTTCCGTCGCCCGACGCTAATCCATTCCCTATCAGCGCCCGGTACAAGGCCGGGCCGGATGTTCTCATGAACTGAGAATCTGCATTGCTGAGCCCGAGGACCGAGTGTACGTTTCCAGCAATGGAACCCACATTACAAATTGATAAGCATTTGAGGCTCCACTGCGCAGCTCGACATTGCATGGGCTCGAGAGTTCCGTTCACCGTTGCGCGGATGTACCGCTCAACTCACGCCGACCCGGCCACCGCCCGCCCTGCAACGGCCCTCCCCAGAGAGAATTGACATGAAAAAGTACCTGACTGGTTTCGCCCTGGCGGCAGCCACCGCCATCGCCCTGAGCGCTTGTGGCGGTGCAAATCCCATGAGCTCCTCCAACAACAATTCCCAGGCCGCAGGATCGACGGACAGCATCATCGTCGGCTCCGCGGACTTCCCCGAAAGCCAGCTCATCGCGAAGATCTACGCCGAGGCCCTCAAAGCCAAGGGCGTCCAGGTCACGGAAAAGCCCAGCATCGGCAGCCGCGAAGTCACCATCCCCGCACTGAAGGACGGTTCCATCGACCTCATGCCGGAATATGGCGGGGCCCTGTTGCAGTACCTTGATCCCTCCACCAAGGCGGTCACCTCGGAAGAGGTCACGAAAGAGCTGAACACCAAGATCCCGTCCGGACTCACCCAGCTGACAGCATCCAAGGCACAGGACAAGGACGTGTTGGCCATCAAGAAGGAAACCGCCGACAAGTACAACCTCAAGTCCATCAGCGACCTCCAGCCTGCTGCCAAGGATCTCGTTCTCGGCGGCCCGCCGGAGTGGAAGACCCGCATTGACGGGGTTGTTGGCCTGAAGTCGGTCTACAACCTCGACTTCAAGGAATTCTCAGCGCTCGACGCCGGCGGCCCGCTCACGCTGAACGCCCTCCTTTCCGGTCAGGTACAGGTTGCAAACCTCTTCAGCACCGACCCCGCCCTGACCGCCAACAACCTGGTTGCCCTCGAAGACAACAAGAGCCTATTCCTCGCCGAGAATATCGTCCCAGTCATCAACCAGAAGAAGGCCAGCGACACCGTCAAGAGCGTGCTGGACAAAGTCTCCGCCGCGTTGACCACCGATGACCTGATCCAGATGAACGGCAGGACCGCTAAGTTCGAGGACATGGGACAAATCGCCCAGGACTGGCTCAAGTCCAAGAACCTGGCGTAGTTCCAGTAAGACGAAGGAATACGAAAAGGTTGCCAGCGTAGCGGCTGATGGCCACGCCGTGCAGCGGCGAAGAATCCATCAACCACCGGAGGCTAGCCCTGGCGGAATACGACGGTCCCAGTGTCCGGCGCCGGAAGTTCGAATGCGACACACGAATCCACCACAGCCCTCGGCCGACTCCAGCAGGGCGTCCGATAATCCGCCCCGGGGATGTCCGGTCCCGACCCAGCGCACTTCAGTCCGGACGGAGACTTCAGCCAACAAGGCTGAGACGGGACACAACGGCCGTTCGGTCTCACCTTACGGAACACGTTCTGCGTTCAACCTGTCAGTTCCCCTCGGAGCTGACGACCAGGGAGAAAGAGATGCAGAACCACGTCGAGACGCTGGCCATCGCGTGGGCGGAGCACGACGGCCTCGAGAGCTGGGCCGGTTGTTGTTGGGGCCGAGGTGTAAACGGCAAACAGGGCGCTGGTGGCATTCGTGTCGTTCGCCAGGTAGCCGGCGACGGTCCGAGCATAAGCGCGTTCGCCGCCTGCGTGCTTGGGCAGATCCACGCGGAGGGTCACGCGAATGTGGTTGGTGTCCAGGGTGATGCACGCGAGGCTTTCCTGCGGCCAGAAGCCGAGGGTGTGGCCGAGGAAACTGAGGACATCGGCAGGGGTTTTGATGGTGAGCGTTTCCATGAGCTCTCTCTCAGATGCGGCGTCGGCCGTGGGCGTCAGGTTCCGGCGTCGTTCTGATACGGGGACCGCTGCTGGGCATAAGGGGCCGGAGCGCAACTTGCGTAACCGGCAATGATCCAAAAGTTCGGGAGGAAATAAGTGGAGCGCCGAGCGAAGTTTTGGATCGGGGCCGGCGCAAAAGCGACTTGGTTGCGCGGAGGTCCCGCCCGGCGATGATCGAGCATCAGAATGGCAAACAGCGAAGATTCTTCTGGCTGCCCGTGGTCAACGTCATGCGGCCCGGCACGACACCGGGGTCCTGCGCCCTTCGCGGGACTCTAATGCCCGACATGAGTGCCAGAGCGCGCCCATCGAGGCGAGTTCGGCGAAAGACAATGTTCCGCGCTCGACCGGGACGGCGGGACCTCGATCGATGTAAGGTCGACGCCAGGTGGCGGGTGCGAACCCGTCGGTATCACGCCCCTCCAGCGCTTTGCTGCGTGAACACGGAAGCGCCGCATCCCCTGATCGACCGGCTAACGACTATGACTTTTGCCACACGCGCATGCCAAACTCACGGTCGCAAGAACTTATGGCAGTCATAATGACGACGTGATCATGTTCGTGAAAGTCCTCCAGAACATCCTCTTTGTTGGCGGCTTTATAGCCATCTGTGCTCTCGCTACAGTGATCAGCGCTTTCGGCAAGCCGGAGCTGGGACTAAGTGTCCTAATCGTTGCCTCGGCCCTGGCTTTGATGCTGGCGGTCGCTACAGGCATCGTGAACACGCGCCATAAGCGGGCCCTCAAAGCAGCGCAAAAAGCTCAGGCCGCCCGCGCTTCCGCTCCGCCAAGGACGTACAGCGCGCAAACGACAGAGACCTTTGATCACGACCCTGAAACGGTGTGGGCGCTTATTCGGCCCGCCGAGAGCGCTGTTCTGCTCTCAGACGCCCAGCGTGCCTTCACCGTCCCCGGAACACCAGCCGGGGTAGGGGAGCAGCAATGCTTCATCGGACGCGACGGTGCTGTGTCCATCATCGAAATCATTGGTGAGGAAAGCCCGAGGTGGGCCGCGACAAGGTCTGTCACGCCCGACAAGACAAACAGCCGCTCCACCTACACGCTGGAACCGACGCCAACAGGATGCACCATGACAATGGGGATCGTCATGGAACTGCCGGCAGGCTTCAAATTTGCCGAAGACCCGGAGCAGTGGTGGGAGCCCCACGCACGCACCTACCTGAAGCGAGTGAAAGAAGTCCTTTCCGCCCGACAGGGATGACCTTCTCCGAGGCTTCGTTCGAACTGGCCGACGCCGCCTTTCTCAACCCACCGCTGGTGGCTTAGGCGAAATGAATGAAAAACACCTCGTTGGATGAGAAGCAAGACCAGCAAAAGGCCCGGCGGCCTGAACCTCCGGTGCTTAGAAGGGCAGTTCAGGGGAAGCACGCGAGGGTTTTGCCGTGGTGACGATCCCGCGTGTCGTCGCCTTGCGCGTTCGCATGTGATTTTTGAAGCTCAGCCAAGGTCATGCGGCATCGGAGACCGTCGACCATGAAGGATCAGTTGGGGGCTGTGGAAGTCCTCTCGGCGGACAAGAGGAATGCGGTGGCTAGCTTTGGTGACAGACGCGGGCTGGTGGGTTCTTACGGGGGACCGCAATTGCAACCGACTCACCTTTAACTCACCTTAATCAGCGGCAACCAATGACAAATCATCGCCCATCGTTGCTTGCAAAACTCCTAGATTCCGGGAGAGAGCGACCGTATTCCTAGCGCACAAAGGGGTCTGGGCCTAAAGCTGCCTTAGCATCAAACACCGGTGGGAGACCTTCCGCTTTAGGCAGGGCGGTCGGTTCAAGGAAGTGGGTAGATCTCATGGCCACCGGCGGGCATTTTCATCGCCCACGCTAACACCGACTCTCCGTGGTCGGAGGCAATCAGAAATGCAGGGTTGTCAGTCGGGAAATTCACCTGCGGCGATCCGCTCCGCGGTTCGCCGGTACGCATCGGTGATGTAGGCCTCAAGGTCGTCGCGGCCGATCCGCCAGATCCCCCTCCCGCCGATCTGGAATGCCCGGAGATCGCCTCGCTTGATGAGCCCGCGCACTGTGGATTCGTTCACGACGAGGATCCCGGCTACCTCTGCGATGGTCAGGAAGCGCGGCTCGGTCATACCTAGACTCTAGCGACCGGCTACTGCCGCCACCGCAGCCTGAGCCAGATCGCCTCACCGCGCGCCGCCCTTCGAGACAAGGAATTCCCGCCCAGCCGCCGATCGCGCCGAACCAATGGGAATCACGGCTGCCCCATCCGATGGCTCAAGGTCATACGGCAGGCACGACACGCCAAGCAGCGGCGTCGCCGGTGAGGCGTCCGGGTCGATCCATGGCGCAACCCAGAACTCCCTCCCGTCCACCGCGGTGAACCGTTCCAGATGGCCTGTCCGGTGCAGCCCGTCGACGCTCATCCCAAGCAGGACCCGCGGTGCCTTCTCCCAGTACGGGCATTCGTCTTCCTCGAGCCAGGCAGCCACCTCGTCCAGCGAAGGGGCAGCCAAGACTCCCAGCGTGCTGCGGGACACGATCGCGCCCAGCAATCCGGCCATCATCGCCGTCAGCGGCCTGCGGACACTGATACGCACCAGCCCTGCCCTGCCGCCGTCTTCCCCGTCCTCTGCCAATGAACCGTCTCCGTTCGCCTTGAAATGCCTTCTTGCCCCTTAAGGGCGCACCCGCGGTCAAGTGCGAACTTCGCAGTTGAACCGAAGTTCCCCCTTAGGAACAGAGGCCGCCAATCGCGGCGGCCCGCACCCACCTATCAGGAGGAAACACATGAGTCTTCTGGACTCTGGCGGGCCCGCAGACGGCGGATCCCGCACCAAGGACCGGCCACGGGCCGGGAAACGAACCACAGCCGCATATCTGGCCCTCGCAGTACTGCTCGGCGGAGGCGGAGCCGCTGTCATGGGCATCGCGGCGGCACCAGCGGCCCACGCCGCCACCGACGCTCCCGGGATGCACGCCTACGGCATCACCGTCCAGGCACCCCCGGCCGGTTCCTTCGGCGACTGGGGCATGTGGCTCGGGTCGATGAACCTCAACGGCACGGCCGGCGGCGGCACCGCCTGGTGCTTCGACATGGGCACCGTCGCCGGGCCGGTCGGATCCGGCGCGGTGGGATCGCTGGGCAATCCTGTGCTGAACTACGCGATCCAGAAGTATCAGTCAGATCCGGCAAACCACCCGGCCCTTGCCTACCTCGCACATCAGCTCGCCGATCCCAAGTTCAACAATCCATGGAACGGTAGCGGCGACCCGTACCCGAACCTCAGGGACTCTACGGACCCGCAACTTGCTGGTGTCCGCGCGCAGGCCGCAGCGATGCTCTCCGATGCCCAGGCCAACTCCGGGCCGTACTCGACGCAGCCACAGCTCTCGATGGACGCGAACGGTCGCGGCGGCACGGTCACGTCGACGGAGCTGGTTTCCTCGGCAGGAAACAGGCTGACTGGCTTCTCTGCCCGCGCCGTCCTGAACGGCCCCGCCGTGTGGGCCGGGACGAACTCCCAAGCAGTGAATCTTCATACCGGAGACCGGCCCGGCTTCACGGCCACCGGAAACGGAACCGTGTCCGTGACGCTGACGATCGACGCCCCTGGAACTGCGGCAACGACCTACTCAGTGCCCGGGTTCCAGAACCTTCTCGTCGGCGGCGGGGCGCAGCCTGTCGCGGGAACCTCGGCCGACGCCAAGGTCATCTTCGATTTCCAGCCTGTAGCAACCTCGAATGCTGGACAGTATGTGGAGACCGGCCAGACCCTGGTCGACGTCCTGCACGTGAACACATCCAGCGGAAACGCCAATGACTGGGCGTTCGTGAACGGCGCGGATGTTCCAGCCCGTTTCGACGTGGACTGGTACTATAGCCCGATCAGGCTCGCCCCGTCGGTCGGTGTCCCGACGTCGATTGTGAAGGTCGCTTCCGGCACGGGCACGGCAACGGGACCGGGTGACGTCACAGTGACCGCCGACAAGAAAGCTGACAAGGCCGGCTACTACTACCCGGTGGCGCGTTTCTCCAAGGCGGCCCAGCCTAACGAGCTGCAGCAATACTTCCGCGCCGACTGGACCGCTGGTTTCAACGACCCGGGCGAACAGACAATCCAGAGATACCAGCCCGAAGTAGTGACCAAGGCATCGGTCATCGAAAACGGCAAGGTCTTCGACGTCATCACGGTCACCGGCAACGAGCCCGGCAAGGAACTCTCCGTGACAACGGATCTGGTCCTCACTTCCTCTGCCCCCATTGCCGGCGGCACCGACACGGCTCCGGCTGATGCCGAAATCATCGGTACCGTCACCACGAAGGTCACCGGCACCGGCGAATTCAAGACCGCAGCCGTTGATGTCCCGTGGGAGAAGATTGTCGCCGAGAAGTGGGCGAAGGGCCTGAAAGCCAATCTGTACTTCTCCGAGAAGATCGCAGGTACCGAATCCACCAAGGCCTGGGACGGCAAGGAACTGCTGCCCAACGAAACCGTCCCAGTCGAGAAACCTTCGATCGTCACCAAGGCCTCCGAGAACGGCACCGTGCCGCTCGTGGCACATGACACGGGTGTTGTCTCCGGTACGATCCCGTCAGGGACTGGCGTCAAGGTCACGACGAAGGTAGCGCAGTACAAGTTTGACGACTCGACCGATGGTTCTGCCCAGGCGGTGTGCGTCAATCCATCCTGGACCTCTGCGGAGCAGGACGTCACCACAACCGGTGAGATCACCTACCCGTCCCACACCATCGCCCACAAAGGCACCTACGGGTACGTCGAGGAAATGAACCTCACAATCGACAAGGGCCAGGGCAAGGAACCATTCACCGCGCAGTTGCACAAGGGCAACTGCGGCGAAAAGAACGAAAGCGTCATCGCCTTCCCCAAAACCGTCACTGTCACCCCGGATAAGCCGGCTTTGATGATCAACGCCGGTTTCGCTCCTAACCCTGATTCAGCACAGGAGACCGGGCCGAACGTGCCGTTGCTGATCGCGGGCGGCAGCGCCCTCGCGGTGGCTCTTCTGACCGGAGCAGGGCTGTTCTACCGCAAACGCTTCGCCAACAACGGAGCTGAAGCGGTCAGCGTCCACACGGACGAGCCCGCTCACTAGAACGCCCTGACCGGCACCGCCCAATAGACGCGGGGCACCCGGATCCAGCCACCCCCAGGCTGATCGATCCGGGTGCCCCGCGCCGTATCCCTCGCTTCTTACCCGAAGGAAAACCATGAACACCGGAAGCGTTCTGCGACGCACCTCGGCCAGGGCCCGTCGAAGGACCCGCGTAGCCATCACAGCCATGTTCCTTCTTGGCCTGACCGGGACGACCGCAGGTGTCCTGGCTTTCACAGCACAACCAGCCCTCGTACCCGTGCCGCAGGCTCCGGTCCTCAAGCCCTTCGCCGACACCGGTCCGGACACCTACGCGGGTCCTGTGGAAATTCCCGTTCTTCCGCCGGATACGCTCTCCATCCCCGCCGTCGGCCTCGAAGTAGGCATCGTGGGGGAGGACCGTGACGCCTCCGGCTACTTGGTCATCCCGGAGTCCTCCAAGGCTGCCCGGTACACCGGCGCGGCTGCCGTCTGCGCCACGAAGGGAGCGACCATGCTTGCCGGTCACGTGAACTTCCCTGACGGGACCCCTGCCCCGATGGCTTCTCTGGCCCGGGTGACCAAAGGCATGCCGCTGTATGTTTCAGACAAAGCCGGGATGACCTGCCGCTACAGAGTCACCAGTCTGGAATCCCTGGCGAAGACGTCTTTGTCTGCCGATACCTTCGCTGTCGACGGCCCGCCAGTGCTGCGTCTCGTGACCTGTGATCCGGCCAGCCCCTTCGTCCCCGTTGCCGGGCACACCCAGTTCGCCAACAACACCATCGCTACTGCCATCCCTTGGCCATGAGACCCCATCACGCCAAGCTGATCACGCGGCAGGACTCGTTTTGTGGATATCTCGGGGCGCAGGACTTCACCTTCCACGGTTTTGAAGCCGGAGGACACCGCGGCTCAGTGGTTTGCAGGTTTCACGTCACTGAGCCGGCGCAGCCCGGCTATGGCGAGGCTGGCAGTAAGTACCAGCAGCAGCACCCAGATCAATAGACCAGGGAGGTCGTGGACGGCCATGGCCGGGATGCGGCGTGTGGGCACGACAACGACGCCGACAAATGCTCCCGGAAGACCGAAGTAGCTGCCCCTCATCAGGCTTCTGTGTGTGCCTTGATCCTGCCCTTCCGCGCAGCCCACAGTCCAAGACTCAGGGTACAGAACGTCAGAACGGACAAAACATCGAGTACATGGCTTGTCGTGTGTACCTGCTGGTCGTTGACCTAGGCGTCATGTCAACGGTCCTCCTGATCCTCCCGAGGGGCTACCTTGCTCGATCATGCTTATTCCTCTTTGCAAGGATGCGGTCCGTCGCAGCGTCGCGTATCGGGACGTAGTTCCCCTTGGGAGGTATGCCTCTCAGCGCCATGTGACTGTCGAACCGCGCCGGCTCGCGCAGCATCACCGGCGGGAATATCCCCTTGCGGAGCTGTGGCGGCCGCCCCAGGTACTCGTAGGTCAGGCGTCCGGCGCGCTTCATCCGGACCGAGAACGTCGACCAGGCAAGGATTACGAAGAACACCCAGGTAAGGACAACGACTGAGCTCAGGACGCTCAGCCAGAGAGGCATGGCCTGCGACATCATCGCGATGAATGCCATGGCAATCGTAACGGCGCCCGAAATGAAGAAATACCGCACATGCTGATAGGCACCCTGCCGCATCCGGGCCGCCTCCTTTCCGATCCTCGGATCCCACTCATCATCGGGTTCTGTGATACTCATTGCCGTTCATCCGAGCCTTGGATGGGGAGACGCGGGACCCATGCATTTTGCCGTTGGTTTCCTTTCGCGCTGGGACGGTCTCCGTCGGAAGGACTGTTTATTTTGTTCCTTCAACGCCACCGGATTTGAGTTCGCGTGCTGAAGGCCAGGTCGTATACCCGAGGCGTCGTTCAGCGTTGTAAGGACGGGCGGCAATTATGCAGACGACAATAGCGGCGGACGCGGGAGCCAAGAGCAACGCAAGGACCGCCCACAGCAGCCAGTCAGCGGGTCTTGCCACGGTTATCGAGGAGATCGCCAGAATCACCAACGTACCCATGGCGGCAAGCACCACGATCCCGAGGCGTCTCACAATCCGCCACCAGTAACCGGCGGTTGGCTGGATCGGCAAGGTGTCCCATCCGTCTGGTGGAACAACCTTTACTTTCGAAGTGCCATCGTCGTGGATCATTGGAATAAATTCCCAGCGTTGTGCCGCGTAGGTTCCTGTTTCACCAGGGAAAGATAACATTGCTGGCCATCAAGATGGACATGCAAAACAGCACGACACCGAAACCCACTGAGAATATCGACATTGCTTTCAGAAATCCTCTCTCCTGCATATTGACGGCAGGGATCTCATGCACGACGGCGTACAGGAACTTCCCGACAAAATTGCGGGCCAAGATCGAGAACAGCGCCACTGCGCCAAGCGCAATGATGGGAATGGCTCTCATGCTCCCCGACCGATTTCGCCGAGGATAGCGATCGCCAGCCCAAGAATCACGAAGACGAGTGCCATAATGCGAAGCACCCACCCATTCCTGCTGATGAATGCCTGCTTGTCCAGCTTCTGACCAAGCTCGATGCGAATTTTCGCTGACACCGCGCTCAAAGGACGCGAAACTGCGAAACACACACACCCGAGCGCCACTATGGCAAGTCCGAACACCAGTCCCGGGTCCATCTTGTTTCCTCCTCTTGCGAAGCTGAGCCTCCGCTCAGGGTACTCCTGGGTCAGGTGCGTTCTTCTAGCGCATCCCGAGGTGGACGGTACGCCGACTCACCGGATTGCCGTTCACCATTCCGAACCTTGTATGGAACGCAGAGGCTAGGTAATGATGTTCCGGCGTCTTCGGCGCATTATCAGAATTCGGGCGAATTCTACGAGGATGAATACCGAGATGATCACCGCGACGCCCGCTCCAAACCCGGGGTCACTCGGAGGAACCATCAGCGACATCACGAAGATTGCGACGCCGATCGTCACCAGGACACCAATAGCCGATCCTATAATTGCTTTCATTTCAGCTTGTTCTCCTACCCGGTACAAAACAGGGGTTCGGGCGTGAGGGCCACTCGCCCAACGGCCTGCGCGGCCTTCACTTCCATGTGCCGGCGTTACGACAGCTGGCACATCTTTCGATGCGGACTGAGCGGGCAACGTGGTTGACGCATTCATCGTGGCTGCTATTGCCGGTGGGGTGAACCCTGCAATAAGCAGCGCAAGGCTAAAAAGGCCGCAAAGAACCGCCCGAACAGCACGCATGCTGACTCCCAGACATTCGGTGTACCCCAGATTAAGACCGGGCCCAACAGTGGGTCCAAGGTGATAATCGGACCTCGAAATGGCGATGGCAAGAGGGTGAGGTACCCGTCTTTGCGGGGCACGCGAGACTCGGGTATTCCAAAAATCAAATTGACATACAAAAAGTTGGATTTACTTGCCGGACGCATGACAATTCCCAGCGAATCGGCTTGACGAAAACTGAATATCGTCCAGCGGAAGCATGGAGCCAGTTGAAGCCCCCATCGAGAGTCCGGATCCCGAAAGAACTCAGGACGACGACATACATGTCCGCGACCCAGATCCGCCCGATGATCTTGTGGATCTGGCCACCCTTCCGGCGCTGCAGCAGTTTGACGGCACCGAAGATCAATGAATAACCCGCGGCGACGGCATGAAGATGATCAGAAGGGTCCAAGGAGAAGGCACAACGCAAGCCTAGATTTGTCGGGCCGGCAAGGGGACACCAGCGGAAACAACCAAGCTTCGGCCATCCACAGGAACCCGGTACGCCAACCGCAGTCCACTCATCGGCTGCGCAATCAGCGATCGTCGCCACTCAATTTCAAGGTCAGTGGACACTCAATCCCGGCATTTCACCACTCACCAGGGTCTGGCGTGCCTGATCCTGAAGGAAGGGGGAGAGCGCACCGAAAGAGCCCCAGCGACAAGCCGCATGCCGGCCTACCCGTCATGCGATCTGGAGGGAACCCATGAATACGCAGCTGATTGCCCGTCACTATCCGGCTGTCTTGAAGTACCTCGGAATTACTGTGGCCTCCTGCTCGGCCATCTCCGCAGGACTGCTCTGGGCTGCGCCCCCTCCCGACGGGCTGAGAGTCCTGGACCCGGTGGCCACGAAAGCCACCATACTCATACTCCTGGCCTTGCTGGGAGTACTGCTGCCTTTGGCGGCCGCCCTTGTCCCAGGAAAGCATCTGAGGTTCGCCGGCACGGTTTTTGCGTCCTCTGCCATGGCCAACGCACTCGCCCTCAGCCCCATGATTGTCGTCCCGTTCCAGAACGCGACGTCGCTCGTCGCCGTCATCGGCGCGATCGCGCTGGCCGTCGCCGGCACGCCCGCCCTCCATGATCCGATCGAGGACCGGGACCCGGAGCTCTAGTGTCCGGGACGTACCTATTGAGCAGATGGTCCGGGAGCAAGGATCAGCAGGTCGCCGACCTGACAGTTTCAGTCCCTCGCAGATCGCAGTCAGTGTGGAAAAGCGGATAGCCCGGCCCGATCGCTTTTCAGCACACGCAGATTCACCTGGCTGATGCCGGTCTTCCGGCTGAGCTAAGCCAAGGTCATTTCCTTCTCTGCCAGGAGCTCTCTCATCCCGACCAGGCAGCGTTGCATGGCCAGAATAACGAGCACTGCGGCAACACGGACCGACCAACAGCGTCAGCCCCCAACCCCCACTCACGTAACCCTGTTCATTCAGCTGCAGCGATAGACCGTCAGGGTGTCGTAATCGATTCCCTTTGAGAAAGCCGCCCCTGTTGTCCTGCCGAAAACTCCCAGCACGACGTCCTGGTGCTGGTAGCTGTCCAGTGCGGTGCCTGTCACGGTAGCCACCGCCGAGCAAGCAGCTGTGAGCGGGACAAAGCCCGGCACACCGCTGGCCACGCGATGGCTGTTGATGGACGCGTAGGACTGGTTCAAACCTTCCGTGCGTCCCACAGGAGGAGCCGGAACCGGCGCAGGTGGAACGTACGGCGCTGCGACAGGTGCAGGCGGAACATACGGTGCGGGTGCGGGCGCTGCTGGCTGCTGCGGTGCGACAGGTTGAGGAACGGCCGGTGCGGGCCGGGCAGCTGTAGGCGCAGGCTGGCCTGAGCCGGCATCTGTTGCGGCCTCGGGAACGTCCGGGGCGGGCATTGCGGCTTCCCCGCCACCCGCTGTCGGCTCGCTCGGTACAGACGCGGGCTCCGGATCACCAAGACTCGGAGTTGCTGAGACGCTGGGTGTGGACGTAGGACTCGGACTGAGCACGGGGTTGGCTGAAGGAGACCCGGCGGCCACCGGTGCCGGATTTTCGACTTTGCCGGGGCGGGTGGCGATCGCCACCGCGGGAATCCCGATAAGAATGACTGCCGCGACAGCAGCTGCCCAGATGACCCTGACCCGCAAGGGCAAGGTCCGGAATCGTGCAACCAGGCGCTTTGGTCCTGCAGCGGCCTCCTGCGCTGGATCCGTGGGAGTAGGTTCGTTCATGGTGGGATGTCCTTTCGAAAAATCATCTGTTATGCAATTCGTGTCTTCTTCGGGTGGATCCTGCTCCAGACCAGCTCCTCCGGCGCGGCTCCGACACCAGGCAGCCCCAGAGTCAGCGTCTACGAAGCCCACGCCGCCCAAGGGGCGAGACTGAGCCAGAGGAGCTCTGAGAACCCATACTGTGATTGCCACTCGGCCCGGGCTTCTGCTGTGCTCAAGCCCTGCGCCCTCAATCCCAGGTAGCCCCGCTCGTCGAGCAGGGCCCGCGCCACCGCGGACCGCCGGGTCGTGGGAAGCATTGTCAGCCGCTGTCGCAGCGCCTTTGTCGAGGCGCGACCGCGGCATCCGTCCATGTACGTGACTAGCTCGTCAACGCAGGCCTGGGCAATTTCCGCAGGCCAGCAGGCCTCCTCGACAAGCAGCATCTCGAGCTCCATATACAGCCGGCAGTTGCCTGCGACAGCAGCCGATGCAGGAGCGTCGGCAGCAAGGTCATAGGGCTCCAGCGGAGAGGACACACCCGGCCTGGAGCTGGCCGACTCCCACGCCGCGGCCGAGCGCTCCAGCTCGGCCTTCACCGCTGTACAGAGCCACCCGGCCCAACTGACCGGAGCAGCCTTCGTCGTCTTCAGGATCAGGAAGGCCTCGGTCAACGTGTCAGCGCCGTACTTGGACACCAGCGGGGCCAGAAGCTGCGCCAAGCCGTCGAACAGCTCCGTAGCCAGCGCGTCATCCCTGCCTGCGGAGCGCCACGCGTCCACCAGGGAAGCCAGGTCGGCATTAGGTGTCATCAAGTTCATGACAGAGACTCCCTCAGCAGGACCCCAAGCCCCGAAAGATCCCGAACCATGGCGTCCACCCGCGCCAGAGCATCCCGTGCCCGAGGCGACCTGCCTGATACCTCGGCCAGCACTTCCCGGGCGGATACGGCATCCACAGCCCCGCGTACGGCATCTTCAACCGCCCGCAGGGAAGCCGACAGCGGGTCCCGTGCCATCAGGATCTCCTTCACATCCGCGCCGACCTGCTTGTCCGAGACACCCAACACGACGGCGATCGCCCGGTTCGACATCGCCCCGCCGGAGCGCTGCTTCAACATCTCCACCACTTTGATCCGCTCAGGCACACCAAGACGGGGAGCCTTCAACTGATGCTCCTCGACAAGCGCAGCCCAAGACGCCCCGCGGGACTTCCCGCGGCGGTCGAGCCACAGCTCTGCCACTCTGAACACCCACGACCCGGCGTCCTCCAGGGCCGGATCTGGATTCTGTGCAGGAGCGGTGACGCCGGGAGTTTCAATTGCCGTCATCGGATCGGTCTCCCGTTTTTGTCCCGTTCGAACTTCGCGCGCTTCCTCGTCTCTTCGCGGACCTTGTCGCGGACGAAGATCGCGTCCTTGTGCGTGAACGGCGCTTCGTGGATGTTGTGCGAGCCGCGGAGGAAGTTCTCCGTCTTGTCCGCGATCGAGTATGCGATCGCCTGCTCGATCGCCGCGCTGGTCTCATGTACGACCTGCAGGGCATCCTGGAGTCGCTGCAGCTGCGCGCTGTGCTCGTTCTCCCGGTATTCCAGTGCGTCCATCCGCTCTACCGCGGAGCCCAGGAGCGGGTCCTGCGATCGGAACAGCTCGGCAGCTGTCTGCGTCGCCTGATCCGTGTTGATCCGCACGTCGAGATGCGCCAGCAGGAACGCCGCCACGAGGGCCGGCTGGCTCAGCCGCTTGCTGAACGCCTTCGCGGTGCTGTCGCTGACCCTGCGCTCCCGAACGGCGGCGGTCCTGAGATGCTCGCGCATCGCCTCCATCAGCGGGAAAGGGAGATTGCGCACCATCAGCTGGCTCTCGGCACCGAGGAGCTTGAAGCCGGACTCGGGAAGCGAATCACCGGTGCCGTTCGCAGCACCACCCTTCACACCCGATGCCGCCGCCTGGATCGCGTCGCGCTGGTCGCTCTTCCGACCTGCCGAGATGTCGCGTACGCGATCACGTTCCCGGCGTTGCGCGTCTTCGATGTCGAGCATTTCGTCCAGCTGCGCTTCGAGGTCGGCGTCACCGCCATCACTGTGAGACGGTGGCGGGGAAACAGGAACCGGTGCCATGCCATCGTCCTGAACGGGATGCGCTGCTCCTCCGCCCGGCGCAGCTGTAACGTTCCCGGAGCCGCCCCGGCTGCCCGCGCCTGACGATTTGGGTTCGTCCGACTGAAGCATGTCGTCATCTCGCTCGCGCTCGTCGTCGCGATCGCGCTCACCGGTCTCCGGCTCCTGCACCGACACCTGGTCGTCGACAATCTCCGGCCTGTCCTCTTTTGCCGCTTCCGGCAGGCGTTCGACGGTGACCTCAGGCTCAACCGCATCCTGCTCGAGTGCCAGCTCTTCCACCTGCCGGTGTGGAGCTGCGCTGTCCTGTCGCCCCTTCGGGACGGTGCCCGTCCTGCGGTACTCGTCGAGAAAAGAGGTGTCGACCTCGGCGGGCTCGCTCGTCTTGGCATCCTCGAGCAGGTCGCGGAAGCTCGTACCGGTCATGCCCATCAGAGCTCACCGTCCTCGTCGAGGAGATAATTCGAGTCGCCGCGCGTCAGAGAAATCAGCGAGTCGAACCCGGCGGTGATCACGCGCTCGAGGTTGGCCTGGTTTGTCGACAGCGCCTTGACTTCGTCGACGAGCTGATTGAGCCTGGCGATCTCCAGCGTCGGAAGGTCGTAGTCGAGATTCTCGCGGCGGATCTTCTCGTCCACCGCATCAGCCATGTACTCGTTCACCGAGGAGTAGCCACGCTTCTGCGCCCAGTACTCCGCGCGCTGCTTCATGTCACGGCCCAGCCGGAGCACCGCGCGTTCGCGCTTGTCGGTATTGACGGTGGTCGTCGAGGACTCAGTCATGTCTGACCCCGCTCTCTGTCTCTCACTTCGCATTCGATTGGTATATGAATCCATTCTACTCATCATTCAATACGATTGTGCAAGTGGTTCGATACGTTCTATCGAATCGTGTTACCGTCGGACTAGATTCACGAGATGCCTCCGCTTTGCACGCCTCCCCCGAGCGTACGGCTGGGGTCCGCGCGGTGCACGACTTCCACTCTTCCCCCTGAGGGCGGCGTCCACTGCGCCGCGCGGATCGCAGCCTCACCTTCCCTTTCACACACGAACGCCCCGGCTGAATGCGACCGGGGCGTTCTTCATCTCACAGCAGCTCAGGCGCTTCGCAGGCAGCCCGACATCATGCCTGTGAACGACGTGAAGGTCCACAGCTGTTTGACTTTGCCAGTCGCAAGGTGCTCGACCACCGATCCGGAGCCGAGGGGTGCGCCGCCCACGAAGAAATGCAGCGATCCGGCCGAGAAGCCCGCGTGCAGCGCCGCGTCGCTCAGGCATGAGCCAGCGGCCGCGATCTTCGTCTTCTGCTCGGGGGTCTTTGTGAATGACGAGAGCATTGAGACGAGCCCTCGCCTGATCTGCGAGACCGAGGTGATCTCATCCTTCGGCTTGCTGTTGTAGACCGCGGTGAGATTCGGCGCGGACGCCGGGGGAAGCAGGCGCTGGGTGTACGGGTTTTGATGTCACCAGGGGGCCCGCAGTCGTCGTCGTGGCATTCGATAGGCGAGGCCGGTCGGGATCGACGAAGTCGATCCGGGGTGTTCTTTGAAGAGAGGCGGGTCATTCGTTCCCACTGTACGCCTGGCGTGCTTGACCGCCCTCCGGCGGGCCGCGTGGTGAAACCGACACAGCGCCGTCTCTTGCGCCTGCTGCTCGCCTCCCGCGAGCGTACGGCGAGAACCGACTACTGACCTGAGGAGCACTTCCGATGTCACACAGCGACAACACCGCTAAGAGCCCTTTGCCCGATGGCGCTCTGTCCAACGGCACAGCCACGGACCCGGCCCTGATCACGATGACCCTGCCGATGAGCCTCGACGGCGAGTTATGGCACGACATCGAGTTCGAGGGAGAGACGGCACGATACGTCGACCAGCAGGCAGCCGCCTACGTCATCGCCTATCGGGATCGGATGCACTTCGGCGTCTGCGAGAGCGTCCGCTGGACGGACTTCCCGGCGACCTATCACGCGATTTTCCTGGAGGCGTACGCCCCGGCACACGAGCACTTGTTCATCTGAGACAGAAAGCCACCATGTCATGACCCAGTACCTCGCAAGCGCGCTCCCTGTCTCCGGCCTCCCGGTCCGCTCGCCCTCCGGCGAGCCTACGGGCGGAGCGTACGGCCGGCACAGCGCGCTCACGATCCTCGTCGGCCTGACCGTGATCTTTGCCCTCACCGGCTGCCAGGGCGTGCCGAGCCAGCCCGTCTCGACCAACCAGACCATCAGCCCGGTTGCTCCGGCCCAGCCGGAGGCGACGCCCACCCATTCAGCGGCCGGGGCGCAGGCCAAGGCTGTGAAGACCACGATCGTCCGTGTCGTCGACGGCGACACGATCGAGGTTCAGGTAATCACCGATCTGCAGCCCACCAACGACGCCGGGACCCAGCACATAGTGAGGCTCCTGGGCATCGATGCGCCGGAGATGAACTACGGCAAGGGTGCACCGCCGGAATGCGGTGCACGGGCCGCGACTGATCATCTGACCGAGCTGCTGCCCAAGGGCACCGAGGTCACGATCACCCACGACCAGGCTCCCGGCGTGGATCGCACCGACCGTTACGGGCGATCCCTCGCGTACGTGTCCACGGCTGCGATTCCCGACGTGAACCTGGCCCAGCTGAAAAGCGGCTACGCCGAAGCTTGGATCCCCAAGAGCGCGGCTCAGCCCGAGCGATGGAACGACTACCTCTCCGCCGCCGAGCTGCCCAAGTACGCCAAGACCGGCGCATACGGAGCACCGGAGCACTGTCAGAGCCTCGGCCGCAAATAAAACAGAGTCGGCACAGCCGACTCGGGAACATCATCGACAGAGTTCGAGGCTCGAGAAGACGAGCGAGAACTCCGACCGGACCGGCTTACGCCGGACGAGGGACTGAGCTGCCAGCGGCCGGTAACAGGCACACAGCACAGTCCACGTAGCAAGAGAGCTTCGCACCCGTGGTCACTGGAGGGCCGCTCGTCCAATCTCGCCTCCGTAGGCTCGCCGCTCCTCCGGCGAGCCTACGGACGGAGAGCATACGACGACAAGAACCCGCACGGCGAGCGAAGAGACGACGAGCGCAAGACGAGGCATGACCTCTGAGCGCGGATCCGAATGCTAGGGGAATCGGGGTAGCTCCCCGACGCTACGAGGCGGCCAACGAACTGCGAAACCGGACAGGCGGCGCTTGCTCTCTCACACTCTTCTGAAGCCCGAGCTGCGACTATCGCGTTGCGGGCATCAGGACCAGCCGGGGAAAGTACCCCGGCGCAAGGGTCTGTGGCTCAACGGCACAGCATCAGGCGTTCTGACTCACCGGGGTTCGACTCCCCAGGCACCAGCGGCAGGTGAGACCCGGACGACAGGCGCGGCAGCACAGCGCGACGCACTGAAAACGCAGGTTCGAATCCTGTCGGACCCACCAAATGCGAACGGTTCGATTCCGTACTGCAGGAGGCTAGCGCCTGCAGACCTCATACTCGCGAGGCCGAGGTCCCCTGGACGGGGCGCGTCATCAACTTCACTGCCGCTTGGTCACCACCAAGAGAAGCCCCGATGCCAATGGCGTCGGGGCTTCTCTTTCATGTGACGGCTCCGGCTCCGCCGGTGTTCTTCGGCCTCCCGCAAGCGTACGGCCGTACCCAAAACAGACCAGACCAGACCGTCGACATTTCCTGGCGCGGTGCAGAATGGTCAGCGTGTGCGGACGCTAGGTGATGAGCCGGGCCACCGGAGACCTCCTGAGCTAAGCCGCACTCTTGCGCGGTTTCGTAATTCCTAGTAAGGCGAACCCGTGGTTTGCACAGTCGTTGTGTAGGAGGCGGGGCCGGCTCCTGTTTGCGCGTTCCAAACCCGGAACCTTACCTGGTCGCCAGAAGTCAAGACATAAGGATTCCCGTATTGGCCTGTGAATCCGGCAATCGTAAAGGCGGTGTCGGTCCAACTTGTAACCCGAATTGTGACCAAGTCGACGGCGGACTCTTGGGCGGTGCCACAGGACGCCCCGGTGTCTGTGCCGGGCGCGTACGAAGGATCGCCGTGCCCGGCGTTCCACCCAGCCGTCAAGTCAGAAACTTCAATACACGGGAAGTCACCGTTGAACGGAGCCTGATTCCCAAACCCGCTTCCCGAGATGATGACGGTCTGCGTCTGTGATGGCGAAACCTTGCTCACCGACGTGATCGTGACAATGGCCGCTCGTTTTCCCGGGACCGGATCAGAGGGAGACCGGTCTGTGTAGGTACCCTTGATGCCTGCGATGGGGGATGCGTTGGCCGCTTCGGGCTTGACGGCGCCGACCGCAGCATTGGTGCCGTTGATCGTCCGCAGAAGGTTCATGTGGAAGCACGGGTTGGTTTTACCGAAGACGTGCCCGATGAAACCGTCTTTTACGGCCCCCAATGTGGGGCCAAAGGCTTGAAGGAAAGTGTCGCCTCCATCCGCTCCTGCCGCCAACGCGAAGCCGCATGATTCGTCTTTCACTGTTCCGCTTCCAGCGGAGGCAGAATCATTGGCGACGATGACATCACCTCCGTTGATTCCGGGCCCGTCAGTTCCGGCGCCGAACAGTGAAATCCCTCTAAACATGGTGGAACCTTCGACCGCAGTGACATGGACGGTGGACGGCCAAGCGGCCAAAGCCTGAAGTTGCGGGGAACCAGAGCGCAAGGCTTGGCCTGCATCCGAGTCGAATCCTGTGATGAAGGACGGAAGATTGTCGCACGGGAAGGTCAAGTCCGTAGTGCTGTGGGTCATCTGACGTCCGCATATGTAAGTGATGATCCACGCGGCTAGGGCGACCCCGCTGGCGACGTTGGGACGGGTCAGATTTGAGGCGGCTCCGTTGGCGATCGCCTTCGCTGCCAATGCTGCAACAGCGGAGCCGGTGTTGGGCGTTCCGAAGGTGACGACCTGACTGACGCGGTCCTTGATCGCCGGCCCCTTGGTTGCCTTCTGGTCTAGGGCGAAGCGTGCGGCGAGTCCACCCATCGAATGCGCGATGATTTCAGCTTTGGTGCCGTAGAAGTCGGTAAGGCATTCAATCGCGGAAGCGAGCCGTGGTCCGATATTCGAATCATTCACCCATCGGTTCGAGTACTGGCTGTAGTCAAAGTTATAGATCGCCAAACCTGGAATGTTTTCCAGCTGGCCGGTAAGGGAGAACGGCAATTTTACGCCGTCTCCGCCGTCCCCGCCGTCGGCAAACAGATCGATGGGCTGGGTAAACGTTCCGGTCGAGCCGTTCCACCCATGGACCAAAATTACCGGAACAGGTCTTTTACCGTCGACAGGCTTCGACACGATGGGCTGACCTTTCGCGTCTTTGTCTGCGTCCGGTGCCGCGGTCACACCGTATTGGCTGCAGGTGTCCGTGCGAAAGTTGGCGGCAGTGCTCAAACCTGCCGGGGGAGAGGGAGTTTCCGCAGCGGCTAACGGGACTGCCATTACACCCATGAGAACGAGAGCAGCCACTGTTAACGCGGCAGACAGCAATCGCGCGCGGTCACCTTTCATCTTGTCACCGGTACCGTTGCGAGGACTTTCCACTTGCCGTCTTCCAGAACCATCATGGCGGCGTACGTTTGATCAGCTTGGTTGGGCTTGCTGATTTCCACCTGAACGAGGCCCTGCGAGGCCCCCGACGTCGACCAGCTGTTTTCGACCACATGGGTTTTTGTGCCCGGCGGAAAGGCTTGACCGTACTCTGCCCGGACCGGGCTCTGTGTCGAGACGTATTCTGCCGGATCCGCCGGCAAGCTGCTGATGGCGTCCGCAACTTCAGTTGGGACGGGCGAACTAGTCCGGGAAGCGGACGACCCGGTGGCAGACGCCGTCGCCACCGGCGGGGTCGGCGTTCCGCGTGCTCCGGCTAGTACCCACCACGAAAGCAAACCGACCACAAATATTGCGATGGCCGCTCCACCGCTGATGAAAATTGTCCGTCGGCTCATGTAAAGCTCCTTGCCCGTTTGTCACCGTAAGTGAGAACCGTTGACTCACGCCACTGCACCGGAAGATGCCCTCCTTTGGGCGGCTCCGGGCTTAGCCGGCAGATCCGATCGTCCATTGTTTAGACGTCCAATCAACGGCGTTATCAATTGAGGAAGAGTTGTTGCGGTTTGCTTTTTTCCCCTCACCCAGGCCTGTGACCCCGCAAAAAGTGTTGACTGCCTGAACAACGCCGACAGTGTTTCCCGGGCCATACTGTTTGAGTTTGTGCAAAGCAAGGAGCGATTTCAGTGTCGACTGCTTATCGTCATAGGACCTGGCAGCGTATTGATCGCACGTCCGGTTGCCGGAAGCTGAACAGCCTGGGAGGCGGTTGTAAGTATTACGAACGCCATGGTCGGTTTGGAGACCAGGGAGCACAAAGGGTGCGTTGCTGGTTGAGGGTGCAAAGTTTTCGTCCTTCCATCGTTTAATACCGTTCAGGGTCCCCTTTCGATGATGAACAGTTTGCGACCTTGCCCATGGGACGGGCGTGCTTTTCGCCTGAGGCTTCTCTCCCGTCAACGTCGGCGCCGCCTGCAAGAAGAACGATCTGTCACGTTTTTACCGCTCATTCGCCTGGATGGCTGTGATTGACGCTTCGACGTTCCCGGGAATCTGAAGTGTGAAACTGCCGGCTGGTATTGTCACGCCACGTTCTGCGAGGCTTTTGAGCCGTTCCAATTCAAAGCGCTCCGCGACGGTAAACGGGACCGATATCGAGGCCCGATGCCAAGCGATCATGGCCGCAAGCCAGAGTGCCAGCTTCGGAACGACGACGCTTCGACCACTCCATAGCTCGATACCTGCTAGCCCCCGGGATGTTCGAACCATGATGTCTATGTAATGGTCGGCCCCGCCAATCAGCGGTTTTTGCTCTCGCAGAACCACACTTTCGATCCATTCGTGCCTAATGTTTCCGATCGCGACAAGTCCCGCACTTCGTCGTTTTGCACGGGCTTTGCTCACCGCGTTCGCTGTGAGTGCAACTGCAAGCCCGACTGCTCCAAGCCCCACCCATCCTCCTCCTTTGTCAAAGTCCATGGTGAGAAATGCAATGCGGCGATCAGTGACAATCAGAGTGGTCCCGTCCGGCAACTTCCAGCTGGCAGGCTTGAGCCCGGATACCTGGCAACTACACGTGAACTGAACAGACTCGCCGGCTTCGAGCTGCAAGCGTGAGCCGTCCGGACTGCCGACAGCCCAGTAGGGTTGTACTTCGCTTCCGACTTCCTGAAGCCCCAGAAGCTGGTCTGGAAAGGTCATTGCGTGACTCCTACAGTTGTGCGGGCATGACGCTCGCAGACGGCGCTATTGCCTTGTGACGCAGCGTTGGGACCGGTCTGGCCCAACAATTCATATATCCATGAACGGGATGCCGGTAGAGTGCCGGTTACTTGGTTCCCGCTTCATTAATCCGGCCACACAGTTTGGGATTACCCGTAACGTGCTCAGCCTGGATGTCACGTCGCCAAGCCGTGCTTTCACCGTCGGCGATGATCGCCAGCCCGCACGTATCAGCAGATGCCCTGCTCTGAATGCCCGGCGCTGAACTCCTGTAATTCCCGCAATGCACGCCGTCGACGAGCGCATGGGGACGGGGGAGAAGGGCCGGTTTCTCCAAAAATAGTCAGCTCGTCAAGATGCCGAAGAGGCGTCGGTGCTTCGTTCGTGTGACGGCTCCGGCTTCGCCGGTGTTGTTTGGCCTCCCGCAAGCGTGCGCCGGTGTGTCAAGCAGGACAAACCAGGCCAGCAGAGCTGGCCCGGGATCTTCATCGACAGAGACATCTCTCTGTACCGGAACACACCTTCACGAGGAGTCCAACATGGCCCAGCTCGCTGACCTCCACGACGCCGACAAGCGCATGCGCGATCCGCAGGTCCGCGCGCTCGCGGCGAAGCTCACTATCCCGCACCCGCTGAACAACGTCCACGCCGACGGTATTTCCCCATGCCGGCATGGACGGAACCACGCCCGGTTCCAGTTTTGCCGGCAGGCGATACGCGTCATCCGCATCCTTCCAACGAGCCACATCTCATGACCACCCGCTTGTAAGGAGCCACCACGCCATGTTCACGATGACCCCCGCCCAGAGCTGGGCGTCCATGCTTCTGGTCTTCATCCTCGTCGGCCTGGCTGTGCATCTCATAGTCACCTTCGACACCTGGCTGACCCTCCGTCAGCTCAGGCGCTCGACGGCGGAGAGCACGGCCGTAACAGGCCTGGCTCCCGAAGGGCCATTCGCAACAGTGCACGACCTGGCCGAGGCCAGGACTCGCCGGGCCGAGCTGCACAGGGCCGAAACCCTGAATGCCGACCCGAATGCGATGAGGTCTACGACTACGCCGTTCACGGGCTCTGACACCAGAAAGCACAAGGCACACGCCATGCCCATCACTCTGCCGGGCCTCTCGCGCCCAGCTCGTGACCGGAAACGCCGCGTTTCCACCCACGCCCGATCCCAGGAGACACCATGACCCTCAGCGAAGCGCCCCGCCTCAACGTCGTCGCCGAAGCGGTCACCATTCGGTTCTGCGGCGGCTCGCTCGAGCTCACCGGCAAGCTGCTGTTCGACCCGCGGACTGCCGTGCTTGTCCTCGGCACCGAGGATGGCGAGCCCGAAGAAGTGCTCACGGTGAACCTCGCCGTGTACGGGCTGTTTCCCGAGACCGCTGACGAAGTCCTCGTCAAGGACTGGTCCGAGGGAGAGGGCACAGCCCAGAGCCTCATCGACGCCGGCGTCGTAGTGTTCGTGAGAGAGCACTTCGTCGGCCCGTTCTCCTCCCGCGCCGTCCGGCTGCGGCTCATCACGAAGGAAGGCTGACCATCATGGCAGAATCCGAGCAACAGCATGACGACGGCGAGCTCCTGACCTGTATGACCGCGCTGCCGCCTTTCGAGGAGACAGAGCAGGGGCGTCGCGAACTCGAGGCAAAGCCGGGCTTCACCGGCACGCTGCAGGAATACCTCGACTGGCTCGACAAGATGCTCATGTACGGCGGCCGCGTTGAGCAGGGTCTGCTCGGCTTGATGTACTGGGAGTCCAGCCACAGGGGCGGATTGTTCATCTTCCAGATCCCGCAGGACGCACTCGACAGCGAGCAGGTCCTCGAGTGGATGAAGCCGGAGACCAACGTCTTCGAGACGATCTACCTCGTCGACGAGATCCGCATCCCGCACGAGAGCTGGATCATCGACCCGGAACGGGAGAAGGTCGAGCTCTCGTGCGGGATGCGCACCGATGAGAACGGCAACATCCGGCGGACTCTGATTGTCATGCCGGAGGAGCTGGACGACGAGACGCTGAGGCTGTTCCATCGGCGCACGCTCGAGCAGGGCAAGGGCTGAAGCGATGGCTGAGATCTTGTCCGATTCCAGTGCGCCGACCACAACCACAGTGTTCGATGTCGCAGAGTACATCCTCTCCAAGAACGCGGTAGAGCACCCTGAGAATCCAACGATGTCGACGATGAAACTGCAGAAGCTCGTCTACTACTGCCAGGCCTGGCACCTCGCCTGGGACGGCCGGACGCTGTTCCCGGAGGAGATCCAGGCCTGGGCCTCCGGTCCCGTATGCCCGGCACTCTACGAGGTACACCGCGGCATCTTCGCGGTCGGGCCGGGCTTCTTCGCGAAGCGCCTGCAC
Source organism: Arthrobacter sp. efr-133-TYG-118 (assembly GCF_030209755.1). Taxonomy (GTDB): domain Bacteria; phylum Actinomycetota; class Actinomycetes; order Actinomycetales; family Micrococcaceae; genus Arthrobacter. The sequence continues at coordinate 231,216 of NZ_JARVRH010000010.1, forward strand.
GTACGCAACGACATCGCAAGCTGCGAATAACGCTAAAGCATCAGTCAGTCGCTGCGCCTGACGGCAATCCAACCTTGGCCCGCGTTGCCGGTCTCATGAATCCATTGCTGGCCGCATTCCGTGCAGCGGTAGTCCTGTTCGTCGGCGCGCATACCCTTCACAGCGATCTCTCGCAGTTCACCGACCGGTACCAGCGCCGCGTGTGGCGGTTTCTTCCGGCCGGACACTCCGAGTCCGGTCAAAGCCTTGCAGTCGTTGCACATCGCCATGCGATCGAGAGTAACAGCCAGCCGAGGCGCTCAGGCGATGGCCGTCGCCTTGTCATAAGCGTCCACTACGTTCTGTGCGATCCGACCTCGCGGAGCAACGGAATAACCGTTCGCCTCGGCCCATTCGCGAATCTTCGCCAGATCCGGCTTAGCCGGCCGTGGTCGGCCAGCGCTTCGCTTTCCAGAGAGCTGATGTGCGGCGCTCACGCATCGCTCCAGAACCTCCTGAAACTCGCTGAACTCTGCATCGGTGAGGTCGATTTCGTAGCCCTTGTCGTCAACGGAAAAGAGCGTTGGCTTCTTCGAGCTATCGAGGGTCGCACCGGAAACATCGCTGAAGCGATGGATGACAGTCTTTGTTCCCATGCCTGGATTCTAAGCATGGCGTTCACAGGGACCGGAAAAATGTGTCTTCGGTGAGTGTTGAGAAGCGCAAGACTGCCGGACACGGAACTCAGCATGTGACGCCGCATTGAGTACTGCCAGCAGCAAAGCTGCTTCGGGATCATTCTCGATGGCTCAGGCATTTGACCGACTTTCAGACATGGCAGCCGCACCTGCCGGCCTCAGCAGAACAGGAATCCTTCATGAGCGCCCTCGCCTCCGAGCACGATCCGGCCCTCCCGTACCTGGTGGTCAACACCGGTGGTCACCCGATCGCCCGGTTCGCCGTCGAAGAGCACGCGAACGAGTACTCAGCCCAGTGGCTGGGACTGTTGTCGCCGATCGACAGCTCCATCGCCGGCAACACCGGCGAAGCAGCGGTCGCCGAATGGACGGCAAAGCAGAAGAGGGACTCCGCTAAAGCCAGAGCTTCCGGCTGGTGATCCTCTGAACATCTCACACAACGAAAAGGACAGGACCTACGATCATGACGGCTATCGACGACAGCGAGCTGACAAAGCTCCAGGAGCTCCAGGGTCTGCTCGACGAGGCGTACAAGCACTACTTCGAGCTGAGCGCCGGCTACTGCAAGTTCAGTGAGGGCCACGTTGCTCTCGAGTTCGGCAATTTCTGGAACCGGCGCGGCGGTGCTGATGGCGCTCTGAAGATCCTGGGCGTCACGGTCTACTCCTACGTCTTCGGCCCCGGCCGGACACACCACTTCGAGAGCCTCGACGAGGCCCTCAACGCAGTGCGCACCTGGCATGCCGAAGAAATGAGCACCGAGTACGACGAGGACGGCGATCCGGTCTGATCACGAGCTGCCACCTGAACCAGCACAGAACAGGACCCACCCTGATGAGCACCACCTTCCAGAACGCCAGCACGGACACCGAGATCGACGTCGACACCCTCTTCAGCTCGATCGTCGAGAACGAGGAGCGAGTAAAGGACGACGGCGGGGGCGAGCACTACAGGCTGTCGCACTACGTCAGCAAAGAGGACATCGTCCGCTCCTCCATGACGGGGGAGCCTGTCTTCGCGGCAAGAAGTGGACGCCGTCCAAGAACCTGGAGAAGTACCCGGTCTGCCCTGAATGCAAGGAAGTCTGGGAGACCCTCAAGGAGGAGTAGCGCCATGTCTGATGCCATCACCCGCTTCGACCGTGAGCACCGCTTCCTGTCGAACTTCCACGTTGCCCCTCTCGAAGTGCATTTCGTTGCGCCGGCTCTGCGCCCTGGCCTCGCCGGCGGCTTCGAGATCGGCCTTGTGGGTGGCCTGGAAGTCATCCAGGCTGCCAGCGCCGAGCACGCCTTCCAGGCCCTGAAGACCGTCGACCCCGCGGAGCGCGCTGCTGTCCTGGCCTGGGAGACCCCGGGCCGTGCCAAGCGCATGGGGCGGAAGGTGACGCTGCGTCCCGGCTGGGACGACCTGCGGCTCTCCGCCATGGAGATGGTTGTCCGCGGCAAGTTCCGGGATCTGGAGCTCGCACTGATCGCCACCGCTGACGCTCTCCTCGTCGAGGGCAATACCTGGGGCGACCGCTTCTGGGTGTGGACGTGTCCGACGGCCGGGGCCTGAACATGCTCGGCCTGACGCTCATGAAGGAGCGGGCTCGCCTCATCGCGCTGAATGGTGCCGGTTGAGGCCTTCATCGATCCACCTACGGCAGGGGTGCACGGATTCCGTGTGCCCCTGCTACGTCCCGGGGTACTTGCTTGCCTCCCGAGAAAAGTTCGACTCCGCGTAGATCAGCAGAGCTGATCCGGGTCCCGCCCTGACAGAGACCATCCATTGTCTACAGGAGACATTGCCATGCCTGAGCGCCAGCCCACCGAATTCGAGCTCGACTGCTATGTCCAGCAGAGCCGGCTCACCGATATCTCCGAAGAGCTGGCACGCGTCCAAACGAAGATCTGCGACGAGCTTCGGACGCAGAACATGATCGCCTTCTACCAGCTGGTTCAGGAGAACGAAGCACAGGGCAGGCAGGCGCTGCCAACCAGCGGCAGCAACACCGCGCTGCTTCGTGAGATCAGCAGCAACATCGCAACGCGCCTGAACTACTGAAGAACACCGCCTTCGGCGAAGAAAGCACGGATACCGATCAGCGCAGCTGATACGGGAACAGCAAAAGCAGTGCAAGAGCATCCGATCGGCAGAGCCGATTCGGGGTGTGCCCTGACAGACAAGCCCGTCTCGCCCTCCGGCAAGCCTACGGGCGGGAACAACACCTTCCGGCGTCGATGCGGCGCGGTAACCATCGAACAATTCAAGGAGAACACCATGTCGAACGTCGCCAACAACGGAACCATCATCGGCCGACTCGCCCGTGACCCCAAGGTCTTCGCGAACGAGGACGGTTCCGCCAAGGTCGTCTTCACCGTCTTCGTGAATCGCAACTACAAGAACCGCGCCGGTGAGCGCCTTGCGGACGCCATTCCGCTGGAGACCTTCATCAACAAGGACGCCAACTTCGAGGCGACCCCGTACGCGAACGTCCACAAGGGTGACCTCGTGGCCGTCGGCACCGAGCTGCGCATGAACGAGTATGAGCGCGGCGGCGAGACCGTCCGCGATCTGAAGGTCATTACCACCGGCATCACCTTCCTTGAGTCCCGCCATACTGTGCAGAACCGCCTGGCCCAGCGCGTGAGCGCCGCCGAGCAGACAAACCGCGAGGTCCAGGCCGCCCCGGCTGCCGCTGCACCGGCTCCGGTCCCCGCCGGCGTCGCCGCGCGTGACAGCTCCGCCGTCCAGGACGAGCTGCCTTTCGGCAACTGAGCCTGACAACTGAATAGCCGATCCCCGGTGGCTGCGCCAAGAGCGCTGCCGCCGGGGGTCTGTCATTCGCAACATTGACCCCTGACCGTCTGAGAACCCCACCGGTTCTTTTCTTTTGCATAGCATCAGCCACTCAATGAGGAGAGGAGAATCATGATCCGCTTAAGCGAACCCACCAACCAACAAATCGAAGAGGCCCGGGCCTTGTTGTTCCTGGCGGACCTCAAGAAGGCTCTTCGCGACCAATACATCCGTGACGCCGTCCTGGAGCTCAGCGTAGATCGCAACATCCATAACCAGGTTGTCTACTGCATCCATGCCACTCGTGGAGCTCTGCAGATCACTGGCCCCGAAGGCCGTGCTGTGCACCCTATCTCAGACACCCCGTTCACGATTGCCCGATTACTTGCGAGCGACGCACGGCAGGCAGCCAAACACGAAGCGGCGATCCCGCAGAGTGCGGCAGCATGATGCTCCCCGCGCACGCTCTGTGGAGCCAGGCCTTCGTGATCCTTCTGCCTATCTTTACTAGGGGCGCCAAACGAACCGGACGACGGCTACGGATACTGATCGTCGCTCCATTCTGGTCGTCTCGGCTTTTCTTTCATCACCCCCTGACCCCGTGGCTGCTCATCCTGGGCGCCGCGGGGTCTTCTATTTCCTGTCTGAACAACTCGAATGAGCTGCTCACGGATGCAGCCCTGGCCTGCGACGGTTCGGGCCGCTTCGTGGACAAGGACAGCCCGCCGACCTCGATTTGGATACCGCAACCCAAAACTCACGCACCAGTGGGCCAAGAAAGCTTTAGTGTAGCGTTTCTGAAGTAGTTAAAGCGGTTGGCTTTGGCGAGGATCTGTTCGGGGTTTTGGTCCAGACGAACGGGTGGCGGCGGTCGTTCCAGTCGGTCATGAATCGGCGGTTTTTCTGGTTGAGGTCTTTGACGCTGGTGAAGACGCCGAGCCGGATGGCCTGCCGGTCGATGATGCCGAACCCGACTTCTGCGAGGTTCAGCCAGGATCCCGAAGCGGGAGTGAAGTGAACGGTGAAGCGGGGATGGGCTGCAAGCCATACCTTGACCTCAGGGGTCTTGTGCCTGGCGTAGTTGTCCATCACTAGGTGCACCACCTTTCCGGGATCCGTGCGGTCAATTTCGAGCCGGTCCCGGCGCGCCTTGACCCCGCCGAATCCAACTGTGCGGTGAAATCCTGGCAATGGGCTTAACCCTTCACCGACTACGCTGCGGACCAGCGGGCACGGCCTACGACACTTCCCTTCCACGTCGAGGCCATCGGCCGCCGGGGAACGATCAATCAGATCTCAGCGTCTTCCGACAATCTTCGGTGGGGGCGGGTGCGTGAACGCGCTGGGCTCCGATTCGGAGTGAGCTGTTGTTGCGTGTCAGGTTAGCGGGCTACGGAGCGCTGGTGTCCTGATCTTTTGTCCTACGGCGCTTCTTTCCATTGCTCTCAAGCTCCGCAAGGTGGCTAATTCGCGGATACTCTTGGATTACGTAACTCTTAATAACATCGGCCCTCGCGGCATCGTCGGTAATTGAAAGAATGAGATTACGAATCTGCATCTGACGCGCGATATTAGCCGGTAAGTCATAGAGCTCCTTGACTCGCTCAGAAGCGACATCGTGGGCCTTTCGAAATGTCTTGGTGATATATGCGGTTACCCCACCAATAACAGCAGTAGCGGTGCCAGCAATGACAACTCCGCCAATGGTGGGTGCAAGCACAGCTATAGTGGCGAAACCGATCACCGCAAGGAGTCCAACGCCCATCGCATATTGGGCCGAATAGAAACTGTGGCGCGCTTGTTCGAGAGCCATGCTCCTAAGCCCTACTATCTGTTTATCGATTTCTCTGCCGACGCGCCACTCGGCATCATCATCGATGCTCTCCCTCGTCATAAGGAGCATGCTCTGCTGGCGTTCCAAGCCGTCGAGTCCGTTAGATATTCTTCCGAGCATGTATCTATCTCTTCGTTGAGAGCTCCATGCAGACTGCAGGCCAAAGGTAGCGAGAAGAAATGCGCCAAGAATCAGCCCGAGTGCTATGGTGCGCACAGCGTTCGTAGACGGGTCGTCGTAAGGATCGTAGGCAATGGACAATGGAGGGGCAACGAGGAGCGGTGCGAGACCCCATCCGGATAACCGTTGCTCAGTGGCTCTGTGGCTGTTCATCTCTACACCCACCTTGATACACAATCGTAACCGCGGCCAGTGCCGCGAACAGGGCAGATAGGGATATCTCAATGCGGAATCTCAACACAGGACCTCACTAACTGAGGGTGGGACTTATTCAGAGAATTACCCGTGGACCAGGGCTTTCTGGTGTCACCGACGGTCCAAGCGGACACAAAATTGCAGCCGTCGGGTTGTCCTGTTCCTCGCCCTGGCGCAGTTGATTGGACCAAGGCAGAGAACGCAAGGTTGCTTGCGGGAATTGTCCCGCCGAGCCTCCTTTCGGTCAAGGCTTCAGGGGCTGAAATCATTCCCTTTCTGCGCCTTGCAATACCAAGGGCCCAAGATAACCCGGGGGACTGGCACCCATTCGGATGTTCAGCCCCCTAGGCTCATGCACAAGCCATCCTTGTCTCGCGGCGCAGCTTTGGCGGTCCTGCCGCTCCTAGTGATCGGCTATCAGGTGTTGAAGCACCCGAGGAATTGCCACTTGAGTCATTCGCCCCTGGTGCCATAGACGTGCACGACTGCGCAGTAGGTGCTTCCGGCCAGAAGGGGAGCGGTGTCTTGCCAGACGTTGGTCCAGTGACCGGTCCAGTATTTGGTGGAACTGGGGCCCGAGATGTCCATTTCAAACCTGTAAGGGTTATCGGTGAAAGCATGTGTTCGTTCCAATGGTTTGTGCAGGACGCCGCTTCGACTTCGCCAATCATTCATCATGAGGCCGCGGCGCAAGCGTGAGATACGGCTGGCCGTATTCTTCAACGGCCATCGGCCGACCTTCTATTGGATACCTGCGCTTTGGTTCCACCGGCTTGGATAAAGACTCAGCCACCGGTGCTCTTGTCGTTCTGCTCGTCGGTGCTTGCCTCAGCAACCAAACGCGCGACCAAGGCGCTCACGAGGGCGTCTCTTAGGACAAGGGCTTGGAACCGACCAGCGGAAGTCAGTGCGAAGAATCTTCGCGGACTGGATGTCAAGAGGTTTGCCCAGTCACCGACGCCTGCTTGTTTATCGGCGTGGTCAGTAACCAGAACCGGTTCAAAGAGATCACGCAATCGTTGAACGTGCACATGTCGGCGGAGACTTGAAAGGTCCGGAACATCCACGTTTTGCTGTAGGAAAAGCTCAAAAGCAAAGTCGGGGTCTGGACTTTCGTTGCTTGGGGGAAGGAAGAACGGCTGATTGTTCCAAGGCAAGAGCACCTGAGGGAATGCACCGGGAGACGGCTTCACCGGTTCGCCAATCTGCCATCGGGCGGTCATCGCGGCTGCGGCATGATGTGCAATACGAAGAGAATCGTTAGAAGCAAGAATTTGTTCGAGCAAATCGGACGGGGCGGCCCAGCCTAGAAAGACCCCTGGGGCCCCGTTACGGTCGCCTATAAACGCGATAGCCTGTGGCCGAGTACGCCTCGCCGCACCTGCAATAAGGATAAAGAGGCGAGACTCCCACCATTTCTGCCCGTTTCCGAGGTCTACCACCGTGATATCACTGCTCTGCGCGCGGCGCAAGGATCGCAAGATGCTCGTAACAGAACTCTGGGGAACGGGTTCGCTTTCGGGGGTCCCGAGATTTTCGCTCAGCGTCGTACTGCGTGTGCTCGAAGCGGCCTGAGCTGACGCCGAGTCAAACGAAATTTTTATGCCGCCGGGCACCTCAATTCGCGCGCCGGAGGCAGCTAGTACTTGAACGACGAGTAGAAAGACTGACAGGAGGCTGAGTGACACTACCCCTAGCAGAACCCATCCTTCGTAGCGGCTGTCCGGCCAACCCAGTGCTGCCTTGGCAAATCCATAGATAAATAGCAGGACTACCAGAACCACTGGCACTGTCAACAATGCTGCGCGACTAGTCCACGGCCACAAAGCGCCGCTTGACGATTTCGCTTGATTTACGACCTTTGTCGTTGCCATTTTGTTGCCCATCATGCTCCAGCGCGGTCTCTGGAGGTCAGGACCCGCTACCGGTCAAAAATTTGCTAGGAAGCCGTGGGTCGGAAGTGACTCGAAAGCTTGATGTTTTCGTGGCTATAGCTGCCGCGTCAAGGCCGGCACCCATGCCTGTTCTGTGTGTGTCGATAAGGCCACGACACGGCGGCCTTTCCCGTCTGGGACGCTCTAAGGTCCAGGCCCCAAGCAGTGTCCGCTTGAGCCCCGGAGAGGACGTCAGGGCCATGTCCAGCCCTTAAGGAATTTTTGGGCGCTGGTCCAACCGCTCGTGTACAGCTCTACCTTCTGCGGGCCCGTGAGCTCGAAGTCGGTCGCTTTGAATCCAGTGGTGTCGACAAAGATTGTCCGTTTTTGTACACCGGGATGGTCGTCGACATGTGCGCGGTCGTGGGCGCCCATCATCGTGCTAAGGAGCGACTTTGAAAATTCGAGGTTGTTTGCAGTGGGTGCCCACTGTTCGTCGGCCAAGGCCGCATTGGCCGAAAGCTTGATACCGAACGTCGGCCAGCGCGGATCCTTGCCGTCATCCCTGTCGAAGATATCCACCGGGAAGTTGGACAACATTCCGCCGTCCACACACAGGATGTCGCCATTCTTCGCAAACACACCACCCACGGGCAACTTGAACGGTCGGAAAAAGAATGGAATTGAAGCGGATGCTCTCACGGCATCAGCAACCGGCTGCTCATCGGGGTCCACTCCCAGTAATTCCTTGTAGTCCCAGGGAAGCCTTAGCATCCTGCCCTGCGAGACGTCAGAGACGATGACCACAAGCTTGTATCGCCGCTCCGGCGGCAGAGCACTTTCGGCGTCCTCATCCCTGAGGTCCGCCCAAGTCTTGACGCCGTTGTCCGAGAGTTTCTTGGTTATCCACTCATGCAGTCGGTTTCCTAGGAACATGCCTTCCTTGAACAACAATCCGAACGCTTCGCCAGCGCCCTCGGCGTGTTTGAAGACCCTGGCAACGTCCTGAAATTGGCGGAAGTCCTCCTCCATCGCCAACTTGATCTTTGCCGGCGTCATGCCCGCGGCAAGCATCGATCCTACAATGGCCCCCGCCGACGTCCCGGCGATTCGCTTGAAGGCGTAGCCGTGATTTTCCAGAGCGTTCAGCGATCCGACAAGGGCTGCTCCCTTGACACCCCCGCCCTCAAGGACCAAGTCAGCCTCAAGGGCCGAAACTGTGTCTTCCATGGCTATCCTTCTTTCAATAATCCGTTGCTGGATAGGTTCACGCTGCGAGTAAAGACAGATATCGAGCCAGGGGATGGGGCTGCAGCATGGCTTGAGCCTTCTTGCGGGGGTTTAAGTGATGAGTCTTTGCCGAAACAGTCCCCCAGACCGAAAGGCACACCATTGTGCGTGGAATCCATACCGGGCACTTCGTCATAACAATGGCTGAGATGGCGGCGCGACCGGTAGCCTACGAGGTCGGCAACAGATGGGTCACGAGTGGTTGGTACTCGTCTTTTTAAGAACCACTTAGTCTCCGGGGAGAGCCCACTCGGCCCGGTTCTTGACGGTTTGCCCAGAATTCTCGTTCGATGGTCTTGAACAGGGAGATGCTTCCCGGCCCGATGGGGCGGGCCCGGGCTAGGAAGTCGGGCCAAAATCTGGGCCGCGATTGCGTCATTTCGCGATGACGTTAAAGCAGCTCCAACAGCATCGTTTTCCTCGAACAAGCCACGCCACTGATCACGACGAAGCGCAGAAGACTGGATCGTTCCTTCGCCTCGTCCTGCAGGCCCTGTAGCCGAACAAGCACGCAGCCTGCCTGCGACAACCGTTGCAGCGGGTGAAATACTAAAGTGAATCTCTCCCAGAAGATATCGTTGGTCTCCACCCTCGACGAGTCAGAGTTGCCCTTGAAAAGCTCCCGCGTTGTGCATCAACGTGTCGCAGTTAACGGCAACTTTGACAAGCCACCGCGGGGTAGTTGACGGATTTCATACAGTGCGGGATCCTAGGCCTCTCAGCATTGTTCTTCATGCCTTTCGAACCGTAGCCATATTTGGTGACGCGGGTTGTATTGAAGTAATTGCAAGAGGGTGATGCACTGTCATGAGCATGCCTGCACGTGTGATTGGCGTTCCCCGCGGAGCGCCGAGGTCGATACCCGACAACCAACCAAATCCGGAAGCTGCCGGCCCTGCGATGCTTGGTCGAACTCCGGACACCGTTGTGAACGCGGCGTTAGGGGAGTCGCTCGACCAAGGCGATGGAAGTTTACGACCACTCAGCACACGGGCGTCGTGGGTCGTCCTCGGATGGCTCCTGGTGGTCGCCGCGACCACAGGCCTTGCGTGTGTTACCTTGCTGTCTGCGCTGGAGCAGGTTGAGCAGGTCGCCCGGCAGACGGCAAGTACAACCGTCACCGCCGAGCCGCCGATTCTTCCGGACCTGAATGTTCTGGGCATACACATTACTTTTACCGCAGACGCGGGCGTCCTCCTGCTGGCGATCCTCTGGGGCATGCTCGGAAGTCTTGTCCACGCCCTTACGGAACTGGCCCAGTCTAGAGGTACACGACAAAGCAAACGCGGCGGACCTCGATATCACGGTGCCGTATGGTTTGTCGCCGCACCCTTCCAAGGCGGTCTGCTCGCGTCCTTGGTGATCGCCGCAGTCGCTGCCGGTCTTCTCAGCACCGGTCAGTCGACGTCGTCGACCGGCGTTAGCTTATTCACGGTCTCGTCGGTCGCCGGGGTGACCGGGCTGTTCAGTAAGCGGATGACCGACAAACTCGCAGAACTCATCAACCGTGTGACCGACACGGGAGCCAAGAAACCGCCGAGGTAGAAGCGATGAACGAAACAGACGGCGCAGAGAACCTGCCAGGCAGTGGATTGGTGACAGGAATCGCGCAGGAGGAAGCCGCACTTGGCTGGGTCATTTACAACCAGGATCCGGCGGCGCGAACCGACTGGGTCGTGGTCAGCGACGGCCCGACGGACAGTATGCCTGTGTTGCAGGTGACAGCATCTCACCCCGGGACCCGGTTATTCAGAAACCTGGTCGCGCCGGTGTCCGTGGCAACGCAGGTCAGCGGCTGGCAGCGGGTGGCCGCGGGTGCGGTGTTGGCCGGCGCCGGAGCGGGGGCTGCCACGACCGACAGTCTCCGGTTCGGCAGCGGATCGGGATGGCAGCAGTTCAGCCTCCCGGCGGTCCCGCCGGCCGACCAGGTCGTGTTCTACACGGCGCTGCCGGGCACGACGTTCAGCGTCTACGACGTCGGGATCGATAGGTCCGGGTTGCACTCGCCCACGGACGGGGCCGGTGGGTTGAATTCTCAAATAATAGCGACCGCGAGGGCGCGTTTTACGGCGTTGGCGAACAAGCCGGTCACGCCTTCTGTCGCGCCCGCAGGTGTCCTGATGCCACAGCAGCAACCATTTGCCCGGCCGTCACTCCCGTCTGGTTCTGCGGATTCGGGGCCGATCCAGGCGATGCCTGCGCTCAGCGGGTCCGCGTTCAGCCTCAGCATCGACCCGCCCGCTTCGGTGCAGGGGCATGAGCCGGGGACCCCGGTAATCATCAAGGGCACCTATCAGTTCCGTAAGGACATCCAACCTGTCGATGCTCAAGTCGTTCTCACCATTGACGGAGTAACTAGCGGTCCCGTGGATCCTGTGGACGCCGATCGATGGGAGGTTCCGGCTCGGGTCTATCGCACCGGAGACCTTCCTGTTGTCTGCGCGATGACAGCGACCGACGCGTACACCGGAAGCATTATGCAAGCAGAAGGCACGGCCACTGTCACGGTGAGCTCCTTGCAGAGCGCCGTCCCGGCTTTCACGGTCGACACGCCCCAGTCCAACGACTCCGTCCCGATCGGCTTGGCTGGAGGCGGGTTCGCACTGGCCGTGACTACCGCGGCCGACTTCGGACCCCGTTCCCTCACCTGGTCTTTCGAAGACGCGTCAACCGCAAACTCGCCGACACGGTTTGACTGGCAGGGCCGGGTAGCGGTATCCGTGGCAGCCAAGAATCTACCACTGGGTCCGCAAAACCTGCAGGTGAGCGTGTTCTGCGATGAGCATCCGCAAGTCAGCCAGACAGTGCAGATCCCGGTCAATATCCGGGATTTTACCGGGCCCGCGCTGAGGGTAACCCAACCAAACCAGAATCAGACCATCCGTGTCGCGACCCTAACCGGGGCCACCATCACGATCACCGGGACCGCGAGCGACACGCAGAGCGGGATGGGCGGCCCGGCGAAAGTGGAAGTGTCCCTCACTGGCAGGGACACCGACTACACAGCAGCGAGCACATCTGACGGGTGGGCGAACTGGACCATAACCGTGCCGCTCATCGACTACGGGGCCTATACGGCACAGGTGCGTGCTTTCGACGCCGCCGGTAACCGCACCAACACCACAGCGCCCTTCCAGATCGTTTCAACCTACCAACCAGGCTCGCTCGCGGAAAGACTTGATGACCGCTCCTACCTCGACGCGCTGCTGACCTTTGGCCATGATCAGGTCCGGGCCGCTGACGGCAGCCAGGTGTCAGGGCATACTCTGGAAACAGTATTTAGTCAGCCATTCGAAGCGCTGGCCCAGCCGCTGGCGGGCGCCGCGACCGCGGCAACGGATGCCGTGAATGAACTCCGGCCCACCATCGAACTGATCCGTCGACTCCAACCACGACTACTCGCTGCTGACTGGGCATTCACGCCCCCTGGCCTCACCAAAACCGTGCCGGACCTGTCCGGCTGGGGCCAGACTCTGACCCTGCAAGCGAACGCATCGATCCGGCTAGCCGGTCCGAACGGGGAGCCGGTGCTCAGTGTCGACGGGTCAAACACCGGCTTCGCCAGCACCGCCGGCGACGTCGCCGGGCTAGGAGACCACGGAGCTGGATACTCGATCGTCTTTGACTACTACCCGCAGTCGCCCGTCTCCGGAAAACCACGAGTCCTCCTCACTAAATTTACGAAAGAGCCCCAAGGTGTTTTCGCCATTTGGCTCGGCGAAGCCGACAACACCCTGCACTTCCTCGCGGGTACCGGCTCCGTAGGCCAAGTGTCCACATCCCAGCCGCTTCCCTTGAACCAATGGTCACACATCGTCTGCATCTGCGATGCGGAGGAGGTGCGGATATACCTGAACGGGGTTCTCGCCGGCCGGGAGAGCTACGACCCGGTGCCCGACTTCCAGAAGACCGACCAGAGCAGCTTCTACCTCGGCTGGATCCCCGACCCAAAGGCCACCGGCGCTGCCGGCCTCTACGGGCGGGTCCGAATCTACGAACTCCCTCTGAGCGATGACACCATCCCACGACTCGCGACCGGAACCGACACCCAGCCGCCGTCAGCCCTAACGGATGCCGCAACAACGGGCATGCAGGGCTACCGGCAGTCCGCATACCAATCTCTGCTCGAGGCCATCGGGACCAGTTACGCCGAGCTAAGACTGGCGGCAGGGGCCGACGATGCAACCCGGTCCTCCCTCGCCTCCCGTCTGGGAATTGACCTCACCGGAAACCCCGACCAGCTCACCCAACTGACCATCCTGCCAATAACAGCCGTCACCGAAGCCGGCCTTGAAACACTCTTCGGACTTCCCAGCACCGACCCGGGCCTGGACCCCCTTCGAGCCCGCACCACACCCCTGCTACAGCAATGGCGAGAAACCGCGATGACAGCCCGCTGGGTCGCGCAGGACCAAGACGCCACTACGCGGCCACTACCGGTGATCCTTGACCCTGACCTCCTCAGCCCCGCCGACCTGACCGAGCAAGCCGCGACCGGCCAGACCGGCCAGATCCTGGCAGCACGGCAGCAGCAAGTTCTCGACTGGGCCACGCAGTTGCACGCGCTGCACACGACCTCCGACAAGGCAGCCCTCCAATTCGGCGCCATGCTGCTCTACGCCCTCCCGGCGGACATCACCCTGGACGCGATCGGCCAACACCTGCGCGAGGGCGTCAACATCGCCAACGACCTCAAATCGGCACAATTGACGCTGCCGGCATTCCGCACACTGAGCCAGATTCAGCAACTGTGCAACGCGGGCACGGTGACCGACGACGAGTGGACGACAGCAGAACAAATCCTCACACAGGTCCTGAAAGTCGGCCAACACGACACATGGCACACCCAGGAACAGGGCATCTCCGTGTGCCCAGCCTTGTTCCACCCTTCGGACAGCCCGCCGACGCTCATCCCCTGGCGGGCTGCACCGATTGACCGCACCGCGTGGGAGAACCTGCTCCAGTCTCGTCTCAACGAAGTCGGGGCCGATCGCGACGGGCACAGCGCACTGCTCGCCGGAGTCGAACAACGGGTGCTGCCCTTGCTACGCGACACCCTCGTCGCAGCGATCGCCGGCCGCGAGGTTGCCCACGATGCCTCGGAACGACTCACCCGCAGCCTCGCCGTCAATCTCCAAGCGTCCGGCGCACAGGAGACCACCCGGATCACCGCCGCGACCGACACCCTACAGACAATTCTTTTCAGCACCCGTAGTGGACTGTGGCCCCCTGGCCACCCGGCCAGCGGATGGAGCGTCACCGATACCGACAAATTCGACCAACAGTGGAGCTGGCTCGGCGACAGCAACGCGTGGGCGACGGCAGCCACCGCCTTCCTCTACCCGGAGAGCTGGCTCGATCCGACCCTGCGCACCGACCCGAGCCCAGCGTTCCAGCAACTGGTCAGGGCAACGCGTGCCGCCCCCAACCTCGACGCCGCCGGCGCGCGGGCGCTTGCCGCCCAATTCCAAGCCACCCAACGTGCCGAGTATGAGGGTCCCGCGTCACATGGTTTCGTCAACAACCCGCAGGTTGCATTGCTCTTCACCGACAGCTCCGGTGCCGTCGCCGTCGACTCGGTCACCCGCTGGACCGGCAAGCTAAACGGCAACGTCGCTTGGACAGACGGACTCTTCGGCCCGGCCGCGCAATTCAACAAACCCAATGCGGCGATCGACTTCGATGTCACCGTACAGGGCGCACCGCCGGACATCTCACAAAACTTCACCATCAGCTTCTGGGCATTCCCCACGGCTCCGATCGTCATCAACGCCCCCGGAGGCAACATCACCGCAGGACTAACCGGGCAGTGCTACGCCTACGGGCCTCTACAGGCAAGCGGCTACGGCACCGACCATGTAGGCGCCGGAGTATCGGTCGGCACCAACGGGGTGAGCGTCTACGAACACGGCGACAAATACCTGGCCCCCGTCGTCAGCTACAGCCTCGACATCAGTGACTGGACCCACATTGCCGTGGTCTACCGCAATCGAACCCCCTGGCTGTACATCAACGGTAGGAACGTCGCCACCGGCAACCCCAGCCCCAAGACCGTGCACGCACTGCCCCAATCGCTCGGCAACGCCTACGGATACGGCCAATACCTGGGCATGTTGCAGCAAGTCCGCGTCTACAACCGCCAGCTGCTGGATCCCGACGAAACCGACGTACTGGCCTTCCGCCTCACCGACCAGCTCGATGACGCCAGCCTGGACCGGCTCGCCGCAATGGAGAGCCGAATCCTGACCAACCTGTGCAATCCGACGCCTCCGTATGTTCAGGCTGCCGGCGCCGTCTTCACCGAACTCTTCTACTTCGTTCCGCTGCTGCTCGCGCAGCGGCTGCAGGCAGCCGGCGAGTTTCTCGCTGCCCTGGACTGGTGGCGCACCATCTACGCCTACCACCGGCCACGGCTGCGCCGCTTCATCTACTACCCGCTCAGCCTGGAGAGCAACACCGCGGCGAAACTACAGCTCACCGGCGACTGGGCGGCCCATCTCAACCCGCACGCCATCGCAGCAACCCGGCCGAATGCCTACACCCGCTTCACCCTCCAATCGCTCGGGCGGTGCTTCAGCGACTACGGCGCCAGCGAATTCGCCAAGGACACCAGCGAGACGCTGGACCAGGCGCGCACACTGTACGAGACCGCCGCCGAGATCCTGAACACTCCCGCCCTGGGCCTTCCGGTCCGGTCCCCGACCGATGACGTGGCATTCCCGAACCCCTTTCTCGCCGGGCTGCAACAGAAAGTCCGCCTTCAACTCACCAAACTCCGGCTAAGCCGATACATCACCGGCGAGCCCCGCACATTAGTCACCGACATCGCGCAAGTGATCTCGGCAGGCCCCCCCGTGCAGGCCACGCCCTACCACTTCAGGACGCTGCTGGACCGAGCAAAACAGCTCGTTGCCCTTGCCCAGCAGACCGAGTCGGCCTACCTGCACGCCCTCGAACAGTATGACGACAGGTCCTACCGCCGCTTCGAGGCGCAAAACGGCATCGACGTGGCAGCCCAGCAGGTACTCCTGCAGCAGGACAAACAGACCCAGGCGCAGGACGGCATCGGCCTCGCCCGCAGGCAGAAAACACGAGCGGATCTGCAGGCGGCCCAGATGACCGCACATATCGCCGCGGGCCTCAACATATATGAGCAGAGCATGCTCTCCGACATCTGGTGGGCGAACTCACTCAAGGACTTCATAGGCGGGCTTGACGCAGCAATAACTGTGGCAACTTTCGCGCAACAAACGGCTGGCTTCGAGGCCGTGTTCAAGTCCGTGCCAGCCATCGTGGGTAGCGGCGCCGCTCTCGGCAAAGCCGTCTTTACTGGATTACTTGACCAGGCCGAGGCACAGTTGCAGGCCGATCAGCTGATGGCCAGCCATGAAAACCAGGTCCAGTCCTGGCAGGACACCCTGCAGCTGGCACAGCAGGACTCGCTTATCGGCGACTCACAGATAGCGATCGCCGATGACCAGCTCACGATCGCCACCCAGGAATCGGCGATCTCGCAACTTCAACTCAGGCAGACCCAAACCACTCTCAACTTCCTCGACCGACAATTCACCAACGCCGATCTGTACCAGTACATGAGTGGCGTCCTCGGCGAGGTCTACGCCTTCCTCTTGCAGGAAGCTGCGGCCGTCGGACGCCAGGCGCAATCCCAACTGGCGTTCGAGCGGCAGATGCCGGTCCCGACCTTGGTTCAGAGCAATTACTGGACGGATGCCGGTGGACAGTTGGCCGCCGCCGGGGCGAAACAGGCCGCACCCACTCCGAACCTGCGCGGACTCACCGGAGCCGAACGGCTGCTGCAGGACCTGGCCACGCTGGAACAGTTCAGTTTCAACAACGACCAGCGGAGGCTGAACCTGACGCAAACCTTCTCCTTGGCTAGCCTTCTGCCGCTTCCATTCACGATCTTCCGTCAAACGGGCGTCCTGGACTTCGCCACCTTGCCCGACTGGTTCGACCGGGCCTTCCCCGGACACTACCTGCGGCTCATTCAACAGGTCCGCGTCTCCGTGATCGCACTCATTCCCCCTGATCTGGGAATCCGAGCCACGATGAGCGACTCAGGAATATCACGCGTGGTAACCGGCGGCGATACCTTTTCGGAAGTCGTGATCCGGCGAACCCCGGAGACAGTAGCGCTCACGTCTCCCGCCGGGGCCACCGGCGTATTTGCTTTGGACACCCAATCGGAGATGCTGCAACCGTTCCAGTCCCGCGGCGTGGTGACCGGATGGAGGCTGGAGATGCCACTGCCGGCCAACCCCTTCGACTACGGCTCCATCGCCGACGTCCTCCTGTCCTTCGATTACACCGCGCTTGCAGACCCGGCCTACCGCGACCAGGTAGTACGCGGCCTGAACACCGCCCGACTCAGTGCCGACCGTATGATCAGCATCCGCCAGGACCGCATTGATGCCTGGTATACCCTGATCACGCCACCTGACCCAACCGCGGCACACACGGCCACGTTCAGCCTGAACACCAGCGATTTCGCCAGCAGCCTCACCGATCTGCCCAGAGTCGCCGACATATCGGTGTACCTGCCCACCAATCCATCCGATCCGGCCTCAGCTCAGGGCGCAGCCGGTGCGCCGTTTCGGATCACGTTGCGCCATAACGGTAGGGGTGGCCAGGGCCAGGCTTCCGACGGCGTGATTGGCACCCGCCGCGGTAACGCTCCCGCCTGGGAATCGATCCGGAACACCCCCGCGGCTGGCGACTGGACAGTCACCGTCGACGCCGCGGACGCCGCAGCGTTGCTGGACGGAACACTGCAGGACATCGTTCTCATCATCAGCTACACCGGTACCGTGCCGACATGGTCACTCTAGTCACAGTCACTCACAACGGGAGCCCGGCCAACGAGCCCTCCGAGCCTTCGGCGCCGCCTGCGGCAGCCGGGAGTGCTGGATCATGAGCGGACCTCAAGCTCCGGAGATCGCCGTCCCGAAAGGAGGCGGCGCCCTCTCAGGACTCGGCGAAACCTTCCAGCCCGACCTGCACACCGGTACCGGAAACCTCACGGTGCCCATCCCGTTGCCTCCCGGACGCCGGGGCATGACCCCCTCCCTGTCCCTGTCCTACAGCACCGGTGCGGGCAACGGGCCGTTCGGGCTCGGCTGGGCGTTAAGCGTGCCGCAGGTCAGCCGGCGCACCGACCGGGGCATCCCCCGCTACCAGGACACCCTCGACACCTTCGTGCTCTCCGGGGCCGAAGAACTGGTGCCGGTACCCGTGGGAACGGCTGCCCCATCACCAGCCAATAGCGCCGTGACGGTGAGCCGCTACCGGCCGCGCACCGAAGCCGGGTTCGCCCGGATCACCCACGTCACCGGCGGGAACGGCGATTACTGGGACGTCCGGGCCACGAACGGGCTGCGGAGCTACTATGGCACGCCCCGGGCGGGTGGCGCACCGCCAGACTGGACCGACCCGGCCGTAGTCGTCAACACCGGGGGTGGAATCTTCACCTGGCTGCTGACAGAAACCATTGATCCACTGGGAAACCGGATCGCCTACACCTACCGGGCCGGGGCCACCGGGTCCCAGCGATATCTCAGCGAGGTGCGCTATGGCGACTATGGCGACCCAGCAGACCCCACATACCTCGTCAACGTCCGAATCATTTACCAGGATGAGGACCCGGGCGCGCGCCTTGAGCGGCCGGACCCGTTCTCGGTCCGGAGACCCGGCTTCGAGCTACGCACCACGTTGCGAGCGAAACGGATCGAGATCTGGACCCAGGCCAGCACACCCGTCAAGGCCACCACGGTCCGCCTCGACTACATCGACGAGATAAGCCAGGCGCCGAGCAACCGCGTATCGCTGCTCGGACGCATCCAAGTACAGGGCCATGACGGCGGCAATGACGAGCTGCAACCGCCACTCGAGTTCGCGTACAGCGGCTGGGACCCGGCCTCACGCCGGTTCCGGCTGGTCGGGCTCGGGCTGCCGGCGGTCCCGCTGGGCACCGGCGGGTTGGAAATGGTCGACCTGTTCGGCGACGGCCTCCCCTCTCTGCTGCAGCTCAACGGAACCGCACAGTACTGGCGCAACCGGGGCGCCGGGCTTTTTGACCCGCCGCGTTCTATGGCCGGCACACCGGCCGGGGTCACCTTGGACCAGCCCGGAACACGTCTGACGGATTTGAACGGCGACGGCCGCACCGAACTCGTCACTTCATCGGGTACCCGGACCGCAGCCTGGTCCCTGGCCGCCCCGGGCGATGTGCCCGGAGCCCGGGCGGGTTTCGACCCCGCCAGTTACACGACCAGCACGGCCCCAACATTCCCGCTGACCGACCCCCAGGTCCGGCTGCTCGACCTCGATGGCGACCACAGGACGGACCTGCTCCGCGCCGGGAACCCCCCGCTGATGGCCTTCAGTGATGGCCGCGGCGGCTTCTCCGGCCTGCAACGGCTGCCCGCGGCAAGCAACCTGCCGCAGCTGGATTTCACGGACCCGCGGGTGCAGCTGGCGGACATGACCGGTGACGGGCTCACCGATATCGTTCTTGTCCACAACCGTGCGGTGACGTACTGGCCGAACCTCGGTTACGGTCGCTTCGGTCCGCCCGTGTCCATGGGCGGTGCCCCTGCCTTCAGCGACGCTGCTTCCTACACCGGCACAGGGTTCGATCCCCGCCGGCTGCTCCTTGGCGACGTCGGCGGCGATGGAACCGCCGACGCGCTCTACATGGGCGACGGACAGGTCACGGTCTGGGTCAACCAATCGGGCAACAGCTTCGCCGCGCCGGTGGTGATCCGCGGAACGCCCCGCACCAGCGACCTTACCCAGGTCCGACTCGCCGACCTGTACGGATCCGGTGTGCCAGGCATCCTGTGGTCAGGGGTCGGGCCCAACAGACGCACCGCTTTCCTGGACCTGACCGGAGGAGTCAAACCGTACCTGCTCACCGGCATCGATAACCACGCCGGCGCCACCACCACGATGACGTACGCGACCTCCACCATCTACGCCACCCGCGATCGCAACGCGGGCAGTCCGTGGCGCACCACCCTGCCGTTCCCGGTCTATGTGGTGGCCAGCGTGACCACGAACGACGCTTTCGCCGACACGGTCCTCAGCACTGCCTTCGGCTACCACGAAGGCTACTGGGACCCGGGCGACCGGGAATTCCGCGGATTCGCCCGCGTCGAACAGACCGACACGCTGGGACCAGCCGCACCCACTCCACCCGCCCCCGCAACAATCCAGCCGATCGACCCGCTAGCCACCCCGACGTCGGTTCCGGCGGGCTTCGACCCTGCCGGAGCGGGCAACCTTCTTGCCAACTTCAGCTTCGACACTCCGTCTGCGGCCGGCCCGAGCACCTTGATCACCTCCGTCGAGCAGCCCTTCGGCAGCGGTGGGTCAGCCGCGGACTCTTGGACCACATGGAATATCGCCGCCACGACGACCACCACAGACCTGTTGCCCTCGACCCTGCCCTACGGCAGGGGAGGGTCCATGGTCCACATCACCACAGGGGCTGCCGGGTGCGGGGTGGTGCAAACATTCCTTCCCGCGAACACCGGCCCCGCGCAGGTGGTGTCGTCTGCTTGGATCTATGTGCTGCGGGGCAGCGTGATGATCGGCACCGGCGACGGGGGCAATACCGCCAGCGACGCTGTCTGCGACGATACTGGCCAGTGGATGCTCGTCGAGGCCGGCAACCAGCACGGCCCGGGCAATGAGATCGTCATCTACTCAGCCAGCGCAGAAGGGGCCGAGTTCTACGTCGACCACGCGTGGGTCCGGGTACCGTCGGGGCCGGTAGAGCCAGTGGACAGCCCGCCGGTGCGCACCGTCACCTGGTTCCATCCCGGCCCCGTCGGCCCCCCGCAGGGCGCATGGACAGAGCTCGACTTCAGAGCCGAATACTGGCCGGACGATCCGCCTCTGGCAGCACACGTCGATTACACCGCGCTGCCGGGCGCGCTGTCCCGCCCGTCGCTCCGCGAAGCGGTCCGGGCGATGCGTGGCCGGGTGCTGCGCACCGAAACCTACGCCGACGACGGGACCATCCGGGCGCCCCGGCCGTACGAGGTGCACGACTCCTCCTACCAGGTCGCGCCTGTGCTTGACGGTCGCAGCGCCGAAGATGCAGGCTGGCAGGCGGCGCCCGTGGTCACGGTCCGTCAAACGCTGTCCCGGTCGGCGGTCTGGGAACGCGGCACCGAACCCATGACGAGGCTCCAACTCACCGGCGGCTACGACGACTACGGTCGTCCGCACGCCAGTGTCGATGTCGGTGTTCCGCGGGGGCGTGATCCACGCGCCGCAGGTTCCGCGTGCCTGGCCACCCTCACCACCACTGATTTCGCCACCCGCGACGACGCCGGCCTCTACCTGACCGACCGGGTATCGCGGACCGCCCGCTATGAATGCCATGACGATGGTTCCCTCCCCGTTCTCCCTTTCGGGGCGGCCGCACTCACCCGCGAGGTCAACACGGATCTGCGCGGCCTCCAGCTCACCCGATACGACGGGCCGGCATTCGACGGCCTGGACCCCGGCCAGCTCGGCGACCACGGGCTGGCGGTCCGTACCGAACACCTCGTGATCACCCCGGCGCTGCTCGCCGAAGCCTGCCAACCCGGCCCCGGCGGCGGTGTGGGCAGCCCTTTCCCGCCCTACCTCAGCGCCGACGGAAGCGCCCCGCCGGCGACCTGGCCAGCTGACTACCCGGACGCCTTCCAGCAGGCTATCACCGGCGCCCCCGACGCCCGCGGCCAGCATTTGGGGTACGTCTGGCATCCCGACGGCGGAGGGTACATTGCCGGCTATTATGCTCAGACTTCCCGCCTGAGCTACGACATCCAGGCCACCGGCACCGGCCGCGGACTGGTCATCGTATCCCGGGACCCCTGGGGTGGAGACACCGCCACCGGCTACGACGAATACAGTATGCTGCCGGTCACCGTCACCGACCCTGCCGGACTCACCACCACTGCTGGCTATGACTACCGGTTGCTCAAACCGATCCTGATCACCGACCCCAACGGTAACCGCACCGCGGCCGGGTACACCCCGCTCGGCCTGCCGTTATTTACCGCCAAGCTTGGAAAGGACGGGGTCGCCCAGGGGGACACCCTCGAGCAGCCCGCCGTCTATTATCAGTACCATCTGACTGCTTGGGACGACAGCGTACCCACGGGAGGTTCCCCGGTCGGCCCTCGGCAGCCTATGAGCGTCACGACTGTGCGGCGGGTCGAGCACAGATGGACCATCGTCGACCAGGAAAACGCGCTCCGCACCGCCGCCGGCCAGCCGCCCCTGACCGAATCGGAAATCGCCGCTCTGTTCGGCCCGGACGAACAGACCAACCACCCGGAACGGTTCATCCACACGGTCGAGTTCAGCGACGGCCTTGGAAGGCTGCTGCAGATCCGTACCCAAGCCGACGATTTTGTGATCGACGACCTCGGCGTGGCCGACGACCCGGAGGTGGCGGCCGGCGCGGTCACCGGCCACCCCGCCGCGCCCGGGTCTCCGCCCGTGGTCGTCAGCAGCTGGACCATCTACGACAACAAGGGCCGCGCCGTCATTAGCTACGAACCGTTCTTCGATACCGGTTACGACTACGCGGCGCCCGGGGACCAGAAGCTAGACTCTCTGGCCCGGACCGTCCGCCATTACGACCCGCGCGGGCTGTGCGTTCGGACCATCGCCGCGGACGGCAGCGAAACGCTTACCCTCCGCGGGGTGCCGTCTGACCTGAAGGATCCGGACAGCGCAGCACCGACCGCCTGGGAGACCTATACCTACGACGCCAACGACAACGCGGGCCGCACGCACCCGACGGTCAGCCTGTTCTTCGCCGCGCACTGGAACACCCCTTCGAGTATCCTGCTGGACGCGTTCGGGCGAACCATCGCGGCCACTACGCGCAACGGCGCCGAGCCCGTGGTCACAACCACCGGGTACGACATCGACGGCCATCCGGTAACCGTGACTGACCCATTGGGGCGGGATTGCGCGGCCACCTTCTACGACATGGCGGGCCAGCCATGGCGGACCTGGCTGTTGGACGCAGGCACCACCCACACCATCAGGGATGCCACGGGAGCCGCGATTGAGCAGCGGGATTACAAGGGCGCGCTAATCCTGGCCGACTTCGACCCGGCGCATCGGCCGCGGTTCGGCTGGGCCGCTAGCCGCGCTGGCCAAACACCGACCCTTCGCCTCGTCACCATCTATGGCGATGACCCGGCCGGTGCCGGACTAACCACCGATCAGGCCCTGGCTGCCAACGCTCTCGGCCAACCTGTTCTCGCCTTGGACGAGGCAGGCGCTTACTCCACCGGTGGCTACGATCTGGAGGGCAAACCGGTTACCGTCACACGTCGCATCCTGCGGCCCGACCTTCTTATTTCCGCCCTCCCTGGCCCTGGTACGGCCAGCGGCGTCTGGGACAACACCAGCTATGCCGTGGACTGGCAACCCGCCGGCGACGAAACCTATGCCGTTCACGCAGATACTCGGCTCGATGGATCCGGATACAAGAGCGATACCGTGCGGGACGCGCTGGGCCGAACAATCTCAGAGACCGGCCCGACCGATGCGACCGGGACGCGCTGCCTGTACAGCTATAGCTATGGGCGTGGCGGCGGCATCACTATGATTAGCCTGAACGGCACCCCTCACATTCGAACGGCCGCCTACGATGCCCACGGTCGCCGCCTTTTGGCTCAGCTCGGCAACGGTCTGCTCCTTCGTTACCTTTACGACCCCCGAAGCTTCCGCCTCGCCCGCGTACACGCGGTCCGCACCACCCAGCCCAACCCAGCCAGCTGGCAGCCCAACGGACCCGTACTTCAGGACCACAGCTACCGCTACGACCCGTCCGGCAATCTCCTGACCCTCGCCGACAGGACTCCCGACTGCGGTATCGCTCCGGCCGACCCGAACGAGCTCGACCGCAGGTTCGCTTACGACCCGCTTTACCGGTTAACCGCCGCCACTGGACGGGAAACGGATATCATGCCCGATCAGCCATGGCTGGAAACACCCCGAAGCCAGGACATCACCCGCACGCGGGCGTACACCGAAACCTACAGCTATGATCCCGTCGGCAGCCTGCTCAACCTGCGCCACACCACGGATGCGACGTCGACCGGCGCCTACACACGCGCGTACATCCAGGCTGATGGAAGCAACCGGCTCGCCACCATGACCGTCGGAACGCTCACCGCCAACTATGGCTACGACCCGTCCGGGAACATGATCGCCGAAACCACCAGCCGGTTGTTCGAATGGGACTACGCAAATCGGCTCGCCACGTACCGCACTCAGGCAGGGGCCGAACCCTCCGTCTACGCCCAGTACCGTTACGACGCCTCCGGGAGACGGGTGATCAAACTCGTTCGCAACCAGAATGGGCCCAACAGCGTGACCATCTACATAGGTGCCGGATTCGAAAGAACCCTCTACACTCAACCAGCCGCCGGCACTACCACTCACGACACACTGCACATCCTCGACTCCGCCAACCGGATCGCCTCCATCCGTCGCGGCGACCCCATCCCCGGCGATCCCATGCCGCCAATCACATACACCCTGTCCGACCGCCTCGGTAGCAGCACGGTCGTTGCTGACCCTACCGGCGTGCTGTTGAACCGGGAGGAATACACCCCGTACGGAGAAACGTCCTTCGGTAGCTATGCACGAAAGCGGTACCGCTACACAGCAAAGGAGCGAGACGAAGAAAGCTCCCTGTACTACCACGGAGCCCGCTACTACGCGCCCTGGCTAACCCGATGGACAAGCTGCGACCCCTCCGGTGTGTCGCGGGACGGGCCCAATCTTTATGCGTTTGCAAAGGACAATCCAACAAACTGGACGGACCCAACTGGCCACTCGGCTGTGCCTGCTGTCACGTTGCCTGTGACGGAGGCGGGGCCCGCCCTAGCACGCGCAACTGCGGCTTGGGGCGTGGAGGCTGAAATACTTGCGGGAGGTGCGGCAGCGCCCAGCGGAGCGGCAGGTGGCGTTCTTGCTACCGTCGCGCTGCCCGCCGTCGCTGTCGTTTCCGCTGTGATAGGCGTGTATAGCCTGTACAGAGTTGGAAAATCAGCAATAGAACTCTACGGTGCTCAAAAGCGATCTGATCATCTAGCCGAACGGCTGCACCAACAGGTAGATCTTGCTTGGAAAAACGGCGTCATCACTGATCACGAGTACCTTCTCTACAGGTCGACTGGAAATCTCGTTGTACAACTGCGCAGTACAAGTGAAAGAGAGAGACCTAGTCAACACATCGAGTCTCCAGCGACCGAGCGAGGGAACAGACCAACCGTGTCAGCGGCGAAACGTCAGCAGGTACAGCTCAATCGGGCCGAAGGTAAGAAATTCGAGCAAGATCTCAAGAATGCTTACGAACAAGCGGGCTTCGAAGTCAAGCCGCAGATGAGCTTTGAAACCCCCCTGGGCGTTCGCATCCTTGACCTAGGCATTTACAAGAACGGCCAATTGTTGGAGCTCATTGAAGCAAAGGCAGGGCAAGCCGCTTATCCGAGACAGCAACGGCTTAAGGACATTTCGATCTCAGGGACGGAGCGACGCTTGGTGAACGTAATACGACCGGACGCGCTCACTCTTCCTCAAGCGTCAACGCCAAAATGACACGACCACGCTTTGGACCTTCGCCAGCAGAGTGCACCATTTCGAATAGATTTGGTGCCGGTTGCTGGCCAGCGGATCTTTCGATCGGCATGGTGGACAGAGTTTACCGGATTAGAAATCTTGGAAGATTTGTTTCAAAACCTTATCGAGAGAGGCGGTATGGCCGAATCTAGAGTCGTATTCCTGAGCCATGCCTGGCTCGATCAGAGTCCATCGCGCGTGGCGGAGAACCCGCGTCGCGGGCTGGCTCCCATGCTGCGCGACTGTCTCATGAAGTTAGGAATCAAGGTCTTCTTTGACGACGCCGATATTGAGGACTTTGATGCAATCGGAGATCGAGTTCGGGCGGGAATGGCCGAGTCAGCATTGTTCTTGTGTTGGTACTCTGACGCATACGCCAGCCGGAGGGCGTGCCATTGGGAGCTCACGGCTGCCGTAGCCGTCGATCCCTCTCGCGTCTTCGTTATCAACCCCGAGCCCGCCATCGAACACATCTTGCCCACGTCCCTGCGCGCGAACCTGATTGTGGAGGTGCCGCTCGCGGACAACAAGGAGGGCTGGGCTGCGCTGACCCGTCGAATTGCCGATCGCGCTCATGCGACACACGGCACCTTCACACAGATTATCGATGCGGATGCGGTGCCTTGGTACGGTGACCCGCCGTCAAGGTTCCATCGATTTGTGGGGCGCGCGTCAGACCTGTGGAGGTTGGACGACCTGCTACGGCCACCGCCTGCTGTTGCGGGTGGAGACCCCGTACCCCCTGCTGTCGTCGTTCGGGGCATGGGTGGCTTGGGCAAGACCGCACTAGTACGTGAATACGCCAGCCGCTTCGCCGCAGCCTACCGAGGCGGAATCTTCTGGCTCCGGCTCAACACCCCAGTCGAGGCTGTGCAAGGTCCAAAGCACATCCGGCCTATACTCGAGACTCAGCTCGGACTCATTGCACGTCAGTTGCGTCCGCTCCAGATCCGTCCGGGTGACACCGATGTGAACGTCCCGCCTCCGAGCCATGACGATGTCATCGCCCGTCATCTCGACGCTCTCGACGGGGCCTTCCTCTGGGTTGTCGACGATCTCCCACCGGGCCTATCCGCCGCCGAGTTTGCTTCCGTGCTGCCACCGATCAGAGGTGGCCGAACTGTTGTCACTACCCAAGGGTCTACCTATCGGCACGTGCCCAATCTGCCGCTCAAGGTTATGAACAACGAAGAGGCCATCGAGCTGCTCCTGGCCCAGAGGCACAATGCGGAGGATGCAGACAAGAACGATGCCCTCAGGTTGATTGCCAAACTAGGTAACCTGCCACTGGCGGTCGACGTCGTCGGCGCATTAGTCGCCATGCCCGGCTCTTCCGCCGGCTCTTTGCTTGCCGAACTAGGTAGGCCAGGAGACGAATTATCCCTAGTTGAGGAGGCGGCGCGCAATGCCTGGACTTCCGTCTCCCCGACCGGCCATGCGGGCAGCGTGATGGCCACATTTACGCCGAGCATACGCCGGCTTAAGGAGGATGCTTTCATGCTTCTCGCAGTTGCCGCGACGGTTAATGTGGGACCGCTGCCAGTGCAAACTCTATTCTCCGTAGTGCGGCACTTCACAAACGGGGAACTATCCACCGCCGGGACTCGCCAAGCGCTGGGCGAGCTACTAAATCTCTCTTTAGTCCGCGGTTTGGATCCAGATACCATCGAACTGCATGGCTTGGTCGGCCTCTCTGCCCTGCAGTACGTTCAAAATCCTGAGGCCTTCCACGCTGCCGTCGTTGAGGACGTATCAACCCAGATCTTTGAAAGCCTTGGGGACGTCGAAGACATCGTCACCCATCGCAATAATTTCCGGCTGGCCGCTTTCGGAGCATCCCTTGCCCTCGAAGCACGGTCACCGGACGACACCTTTGACCTTCGCACATTGCGGGCCTTGGGCCGTTTCTTGCATGTCGAGCAGCGCTACCCCGAGGCCGCGCAGATCCATGGCCTGGCGGTCGAGAAGGCCCGTTTGGAGAGCGGCGGAGCGGAAACGCGGTCATCGCTTACCGTGGCAGCCGATTTGGCACTCGATCTCGGAAAGATCAAGCCCGGCTCCGAAGCCAAGGATCTTGAGGTGGTACTAAAGGCAATGAGGCGTCTATATGGGGCTGATGACGTCGACGCGCTGACTATTCAACATAACTTAGCCAACGCAACCTTCAGCGTGGACCCAGACCGTTCTCGACGGCTTCACCTCGACGCTTACGAGCGCCGACTTCGGACGCTGGGTTCCGAGCATCCACACACCCTGTTCTCGTTACATAGCTTGCTCGCCCAAGGGATTACTCCAAAGCCGTACTCGAACGCAATCGCGGCGTATACCGACCTCATTGCCCGCCGCACCCAAGTGCTCGGTAAGAACCACACGACGACGCTGACCAGCCTTAGCAACTTCATCGATAGACTGATACGCGACGGAAATCCATCAAAGGCACTACCCTTGGCACGCGAACTAGTGGAATGTCGCCGCGCCCTGTATGGCACGGACCACGGGGCTACCTGGACGGCTAGAGTCCGTCTGCTTTCCGTACTAGTCCGCTTGCCCGATCCACCGGACGAAGAAATCCACAATGAACTAGTTGCCTTTAACTCGATTCCGGACTCAGTTGACCCCAGATCCGTGGTCAACGCACTCGCGTCAGCAGGGGAGATGCTACGTCGCGCGGGACGGTACGAGCGTGCCCTCGACCTGCACGAGTTAGCTTGCAGGACCGCTTCGGTTCGACTGCCGGCCGATGACGGCGCCACCCTGCTGGCTGAGCACAATCGCGCGACCCTCATCGGGACGGCGGGTGCTCCGCAGACGGCGACAGCCATTTTCGACGACCTGGTCCCGCTGATGATGAACGCGCTCGGCCCCAAAAACCGGCTGACGCTTCGGGCGCGGCGCCAGCAACTCATCATGTTGGCTCGAGGCGGCGGCCCGCAGCAAGCTATTCCGGGCCAGCAAGACCTGACTGAATATTGGCGCAAGGAGCTCGGCGAGAACAGTGCATTCTACGCCGAGGCACTCGGCGATCTCGCAGAATCCTTCGGCATCCTGGGCCGCGCGGATGAGCAGCGCCACTATCAAGAGCTCCAGCAGCAGGTGGCTGCAGACGTTGGTCAGGAAACCGGATGGGTGTGAGCTGCCTAACGCTCAGCCGACAACCGGGGCCAGCTTATGGATCATTCCTCGACTGGCCGGGCGGTCGCGGCGGCGTGAAATCGATGGCTCCTAAGACGGGCCGGGCATCGCAAACGTCCGCGATCAGGCCGGCGTAAGAAAGGAGCGTGCTACGGACATCAGCAAGCTCCTTGCGCAGCATCTCGGCCCTATCCCACTGCCGCTCCCAATCGATCGAACTGATTTCCGCAGGTTTTCGCTCCTCATAGTCACGCAGCATTGGGTGCCAATATGCGAGCAGGGGCCTGATGGCGCCATTCAGCATCGAGATCGACAGCGCAGCGAAAGAAACGGTACTCTTCCGGGCGAAGTCCGGGTGTGCTGTAGCCGCCCCGTGCCGTCGGAGCACGTCGCGCGTCACATCGAAAAGGGCGTAATGCGATGTCAGAGCCTCCCGGAGCAGCCCTTCTCCCGGGCGCATCTCAGCTAGGGCAATGCGCGTGGAGAGCTCGACCAGCATCTCCCACGCAGCTGAACGTTCGGCGTCATCCGGTCGCCAAGTGCCACCCACCTTGCCCAGCCCCCACGGGAGGCCGATCTCGGCATTGACTTCTTCTAGCGGCATAAACACTCCAGATGACCAGTTGTGCTAAATGCGTAAAGCATACGCCGTCAGGCTGAGTTAGTTTTGTGCGCCGCGTTTTTTTACACAAACGCTTCAGAACCGTGGCTTCCAGGTCTCTGACAAACTCCAGCCGAGTCTTGTCTCATCCAAGTCCCCAAATCTGAAAATGGCAGTTTGATTCAGGACCGGGGTGACGGCTTGAATCAGGACCACCTCACGACTCGCCGGTTGGTTGAGACGGTCTGAATCAGGACCACACTCAGTGTTGCTTCTAGCCGATGTAAGCAACACTTGGAGGTCCGGATGAGGGTGCACTTGGAGCTGTTTGCCACTCGGACGGGACCAACCGGCCGAGCACCCGCGCATCATGTCTTCTGGTCCGGTTCGTTCTGAGTCGCTGGTACCGGACCCAAAGCGTCGCACCAATGCTCGCGGACAAGACGATGAGGAGGAACCAAACGGGGAGGAGAAGTGCAAGAACAATGATATTGCAGCCCGCTCCTGCGATGGCAGCTACGCAGGTGAGGAGCAGCATGAGCGCGCTGTTTCGAACGGATCGCTCAGCACCACCAGCGGGTGCTCTGGTCTGGTGCTCTGCCGGAGGGCAAAGCGATTGACCATCGCCGTCTCCGAATGGATCCGCTATGTTGACCTGGCAGATCGCGGATCGACAATACAGCCACTCACTCCCGCTGGACGCTCCGGTCTCTGAGGTAACAGAGCTGGTGGAGATCTGCATCGCGAGCCAGGCGCTCCATAACGAGCACATGGCCGTTGAGAACAATCGCATCCGCGGCGACGCCGTCAGCAACTCGTGGGAGTGCCGTCGGCGGTGACGTAGGTCACCCTGTCAATCGCGTAGTAGGCGCAAAGTCCGTCCTTCGGGAAGTGAACCCCAACGCAGTAGATGCCCTGCAACGTCCCGACGTTGTGTCCACGGTCAATGATCTCGCCGATGTCCTCCCGGCCTTCGACCCGAACTAGCTTCCGGTCCTCTTCACGCGTCCTGAAGTTTGCCATGCCTCCAAGATTGGCCCTCGTCCGGCCAAACGTGTGGGAGGAAGGAGCGTGTCGGATCGGTTGAGTTCGAACAAGGCCTCATGTGGAATGCAAACGCAAGTATCCGGTGGAGGTCCCCATATTGGGAAAGCCATTGCTTCATCATGGTTGCGGTCGAGAAATGTATGCTCGCCCGAAGCGATGTCGATAACGGAAGTGCTAGGTTGAGCGGCCAAATCTACAACGAAGCAATCATGCACGCGCGCTTCTCTGATCTCTCAGAGATGCGCGCGTACGCCCGCAAGATGATCGGTCATTGGGACCGGTCGCGGGAAAAGCCCTTCAACATGAAATCCGAGTTCGACGTCCAAAGCGGGGGGGCCGTTCATCTGGAGCTTCGCGAACCATGCGGTCAACCTGATGCGGACCATCATCGAGCTCTCCGAGGCGGACCGAATGCTCCACGCGATGCCGCTGATCCGGCTCATGGTCGAGAACGCCATGACCGCGATCCGGCTCTACCTCGAGCCAAGGAACGCTCGAGCAATCATCAAGGAAGGCTTCCGGCAGAGAAGGGCCGCCTTCGGCACAAATTGTAAATATGACCCCATCAGGCTAGCGGGGCCACCAAGCTCGCCTTGCTGAAGTGTCTCGTCTACGAGAATGTTGATTAGGTGGGGGCGCCGTCGCCCGTTCCAACCACTTGGGCGTATATCGCCGCCAATTCGTCCGGGTTAGTCTCGAACCAATCCGGCCCTCCTGCGTCTTCCGCCCTAAGTCCCCGCATTGTTAGGATGCCTTGAATTACTCGCTCTAGAAGAGCTGCATTATCCGTTCGAGCAATCAATCCTAGGCGGGGCTGTTCGGGCAAAGAAGTCCGGTGCGCAGCCATCCGCTGCCCGACGCTTGTAGTTGTCATACCAACTCTTATTGGCCACCGTAGGTGGCCCTCCACTTCGGCTATGCGCCGATATGTGGGGAGGTAAAACGCATATACATACTGGTCGCCGGTGCCAACACACGCATCTGCCTCAGACTCTGCCTCGGTGTCCTGGGCCAACACTTCCTCGGAAAAGTCTGTACTGGAGGAATCCGCATAGCCATTGGTCTGCAACTCGACGTTTGAAGTACTCACATCCACAGGGCCCTCATCACGAACCGCTAATCGATATATACCAAGCATTGGATTTTGAGTTATTCCTTGCCCCCCAAGCATGGCCAGCGCCTTCTTCACCCTCAGCGTCGTCTTACCCCGCGGAATTTCCTTACCGCCCACGGAGGCCCACTCTCGCTCTACCGCTAGGACAAGATCTGATCTTGACGTAGCTCCATGAACTTCTAGATGAGCCACGAGGAATGACGCAATTGCCGAAGGTGTTGGCTCTTGACCTATCGCAGCAATGTCTTCCAAGTCCATGTGGCGACACTACCGCCCGAATAGGGATTTATAGCTAGCGAGGGGCAGCGAATCGAGAATTTGGGGCGTTGGTCAATGCCTTTCTCGATCGGCTCAGTCGCCTTGAACGCCTACATCCAGGCGTGAATCATCTACATGCCCAACGATATTGGCACGACTGTTCAGCGGATCCTCAGTTAGGTAGCCGACTGCTCCATCTTGCGAAGACACTTCAGACAATCCACCGCTTCGGTGACGTTAGTGACTAGGATGGACTCGCTCTGACCGCACCATGGGTGCAGGTCGCCTCCGAATCCCTTCCAGACCCCCATGACACTTGGGTCATAGTGCATCTGACGCTTTACCGGAGGCTTACGAGTCTGGTCTGCCATGGCGGTATCCCTTCTGTAGACGTCTCTTCTTTCGGAATGTCGAGGGCAAGCGTACTCTCCCATCCCCTAAGTGGCATCCGCCGGCGACTCGCCAAAGAGAGTGTCTTGCATGTTTGGCTTGCGTACCAGATTCCCCGTATTCGGCGGTGTATTTACAACTTGTCGCATTCCCAGGTTGCGTCGCCCCGGTTCACGCGTGGTGGCCGTAGCGAGGGCTCATGAATTGGAGCTCAGGTGGACCCCGGAGGGGCGGGGTCTGTGCCTTCTGCGGCCGATGTGGGTTGGAAGTGCTTGGCGTCCAAAATCGTCCAAGCGGGGAAACGGGTAGACCAGCGTCTGCGCGCCGCGTCTGGGCTCGTTCGGGTCGATGTAGTCTAGGTGCATGATCTGGACGTGGGTGCGAATACTGTGACGACTCAGGCTGAAAAGGTTCGTAGACGCTATTCGAAGCCGCCGGTGGTTGAAGCAATCGCTCGTTTGAAGTTTGCTCAGCCACTGGAATGGGCCATTACGACCCCGGGCCTCCTTTACGAGAGAGTTCGGGACATTTATCCTGCTGCACCTGAAGCTAGGAACGTGATGCGCGCCGATGTGGCGCAGGCTGGTGGAGAGGGAACCGGTCCAGGCGCTAGCTTGTCTTTCAGCACGGGCCCCCAGGAAATGGTCTTTCTTACGGGAGCGCGCGATCGCCTCTTGGTAGTCGGTCCAGAAGCGATATCTGTGCACTCTCTCCCGCCGTATGAAGGGTGGGAATCTCTTGAAGGCCGGTTGTTTGAAAATCTCAACCGACTAGCAGACGTCCTACCTCCCGAAACAAAGTTCAGCGAAACGAGTGTTAGGTATATCAATCAGGTTGAAATCGCTGAGTCCGAGGTTGATCTAGGCAAATACATGACAATATCTTTTCAATTGCCACCCTCCTTTCCGCAGCAACTCACGGGATTTCTTGACCGTGTGGAGGTCGTCTACCCTGACGCACCCGCGAAGTTGGCGTTTACCTGGGCTTCAACCCAATCGACAGATACACATTCGAGATTTATTCTGGATCTTGACCTCACTGCTAGCCCCGATCAGGCATTGAACTTTGTGGAAGCGCGGGCTGCGTTGAACGATTTGAAGGCAAAAGAAACAGAGGCTTTCGAGGGGTTAATTAGGGATCGGCTGAGGGAGCAATTCGGTGAGATCGACTGAAGTGATGGAAGGAAGCAGCTACCCGGCCAGCAGGGCCCTCTCCAAAGTTGGAACATACGCGATTTCCATGGCGGTTTTGCCAAGTCTTGTCGTGGGAACTGTTGTCACGGTGCGCCCTAGTGAGGAAGGTTCTTACACTCGGGCAGCAAGCTCTGCGCTGTCGCAGTTGGGTTCGGAAGTTGATTATCGACTCTTAATTGCGAATTCTGTGCTTCGTTTCGGGGCTGCGACCGAGCTCGAACCTCAGGACGTCACGGTCTCTCGCGCTCCAACTCGATTGCGCAAGCTTCGCGCCCGAGTTGTGAAGCGTGAGCGCGTGTTGCAGTTTTCTGAGAGTCAGCAGGAACTGGAGACCTGGCTCGGGGCAGAGAATGTCTGAATCTTGGTACGAAGTTGTGCACGAAGCGGGGCTCGAACAAGGAGACATCTTCTTTCGCTGCCCCATTTATCGCGTTGAACGGTCTCTCGTCGAAAACGGTGAAACAATCGCGGAGGTGATCGAAGAAGAGATTGACGTGATCGTTCTAACACAAACGTGCGACCTAGAGAACAATAAGGTTGATGAGGTTCTAGTTGCAACGGTGACGAGTTATGCCGAACTCGTCGCCAGGGAAGGGGAGAGGAACCCCACAATAAAGAGTAAGAATTTCCGTAAGGCTGCCGTTGACGGTGTTCTGCCGCCTTACGCGGTGCTACAAGAGCGGCAAATGGCCCCCGGACTGGCCTGGTCACTGGTCGATTTCCACAACTTGTTTTCGATGCCGAAAACTCTTTTGACGGAAGTTGCTTTCAAGAGTGGAGAGCGATTGCGACTCGTCCCGCCGTACAAGGAGCACCTTGCTCAAGCCTTCGCTCGATACATCATGCGTGTTGGCCTTCCGTCCACTCTGCATGACTTTGTGACAGTTGCGCCCGGCTAAGGTGATCGCCGGGTAGTCGCCCATCAGCTGTGCTCTACGTCGGGGGCCGGCGTGTCCAGCGTCAGCTCATGCGCGTGGTCCCGGTCCGCGATCTGTCGGGCATAGCGCTGCTCGTCGACGGTGATCCGGACCTGAGCGGGGTCGCCGCCGGTCGTGACAAACACAGCAGAGCGTTCGTCGGTTATCCGCGCGACTGCCAGGAGCGAAACGCTCACGAACTCGTCGGTCAACGCCTTGGCCAGAGTCTTGTGCTCGGGATCAGCCATCATTCGTTCAGTCCTTCGTCTTGTCGTTGCTTCCTGGGGAGAGCGCCAGGCTCTCGCGCTCCTTGTAGACCTCGTAGAGTGTCCGGCCGGTGCCATCGACCTGCAGGAACGCCAGGAGCGCCTGGTCGACGTCGATCATCTCTGCGGCCACGAGCGCCAGCTGCGCTTCGAGCCAGGTCTTCATGACCCGCCAAGCCACCCGCTCAGCCTGGGCGCGGCTGGTGCGCTCGGCCTTGCTCCCGGACTTCAGGCGGCCAGCTGTGTCTTCGGCGGCCAAGAGCCGCTGCATGCGATCGACGCTGGCCGGGAGTGAGAAGGCCCGCTGTCCGTGCGGCGTGCCCAGCACGAAGTCGATCGAGCTGGGCACGCCGGAGGCGTCGTAGTCGACGCTGATCCGGCGTGCCCCGTGCTGCGCCAGCAGGGCCTGCATCTCGGCGACGGTCTGCGCCGCCGAGATCTTCGTCGTGTAGTTGACCGGCGCTGCCACGGCTCAGCGCGCCTCGACTGATAGGTTGACAGAGACCAGCTCGCCGAAGCCACGCAAAGTCCAGTCGCCGGTCAGGACATCGACGATGGTGCAGTTCGCATCCGCCGGCGCATCCGAGTCGTACGCCTCGAAGATATAGGCCCGCGGCGGCACCTGCGTGCCATCGCAAACGTCCTCGTCGAGATAGACATGGCCGCCGATCTCGATACTTCTGTGCGCCACAGTGGTTTCAGCCTCGTCGATCTCCGGAAGCTGACCCTGCACGATGGATGCCATGGCGGCCGTCGCCTTCCAGAGCTCCTGGCTGGCCGGGCTTAGCTGCCCGAAGATCCGGACGATCGACCTGAGGAATTCGAGCTCGCGGTCCTCAAGCAACGGCGAACCGCCGCGCTGGACCCGGTTGCGTTGAATGTCGGCAAGCCACGTCTTCGCGACACGCTCGGCGTCACGCTTCCAGAGGC
The DNA here is from genome assembly GCF_030209755.1 of Arthrobacter sp. efr-133-TYG-118. Taxonomy (GTDB): domain Bacteria; phylum Actinomycetota; class Actinomycetes; order Actinomycetales; family Micrococcaceae; genus Arthrobacter. Next base: position 266,560 of record NZ_JARVRH010000010.1, read on the forward strand.
GAACAAACTCTTCGTTGGACTCCGGTGCCAGTTCATTGCTGTTCATCAGGCCGCCTCCTGCTTCTTGGCTGCCCGGCGGGTCTGCGGCGTGGACTGGTCCGCCTCGGCAGCCTGCTCAACCGAGCGTGCCGCGAGGAACAGACCTTCCCGGTTCAGGTAGCGGCTGTAGCTGGCATCCAGGTAGAGCACCGGGATGTCAGCTGCCACCTTCAGCAGCGCGGGGTACAGCAGCTCCTTGATCGGACCGGAGCCGCCGCCATAGACGTAGACAGCTTCCGTCGATTCGCCGGACTGGACCAGCGCCTCGCTGAACATGGTCGTGATCGCCTGCACCAGGTACTTCACGTCCGGCTCGACGAGGGCCTGCGCGCGCTGGTGACGGCCACGCTGGAGCGAAGACGGCACCAGCTGCAGGAAGTCCGCGAGCTGCTTGCGGCTGGTGAACCGCAGGTCGGCCTCATCCATGCGGTCCATCGCATTCGCCAGCACCGTGCCGTAGCCCATGTCCAACGTGGTTGCCGCCTCTGGATTGAACCGGCCACCGGTGAACACCGGGAAGTTGACCGTGCCCTCGCCGACGTCGACGCCGATGGTGTTCTGCGCGGCGACCAGGTCGCCGGCGGTCACCCCCTCAAGGACACCTGCCTCGCGGGACCGCAGATCCTCCAAGAGGAGCTGCGCCAGCGGCGCACCCTTCTCCGTGATCGCGAACTGCGCCGACGCGCCTTCGGCGATGACCCGAACATCGACGAACTCGAGGCGCACCGAGACCGGCGTGTTGAAGTTCTTGATGGTCACCAGGTGCACCGTCGGGTCCTGACTGCCCAGGACACCCGTGAACTCGGCAGCATAAGAGTACCGCCGTGCCACGTACTCGGAGATCGGCAGCGCCAGACCAGTGCGCACCTTGACGCGCAGCTCGTGATCGGGGAGCGCGCCGTGCTCGCGGACGTAATCCCGCAGGGCCTTGGCCGCGAAGACGCCGAGCACCAGGATCTTGCTGAGGTGCTGCTCGGCCTTGCTGGCGTGCCCGTCGTGGACCTCGAACTCGGTGAACGAGGAGCCTCGAACGCTCAGGGCGGAGCGGCCGAAGATCCGGCGGTCACTGTCACTGATCAGCGGCGTCGTCAGCGAGCAGTCCAGCCGGTTGTAGAAGTCCAGCTCCGTGTCCGCCATGACCTCGACCGCGGTCGGATCCTCCATCGGCACCTTCGGGCTCTGCCGCGGAGTAGCCACCACCGCGCTGGGCAGATCGATGGTGTCGCGGGCTTCCGACTTGGTATTGAGGATCGTGCCCTTGACGTAGCCGTTGCCGACGTCGATGCCGCCGGTGAGATGGATGGTGTTCGTGCTCATAGTGAAAGTCCTTTGTCTCGTCTGTCGCAGTGGAAACGTGAGTGCTGCTGTGCACCGGGGGAGAGCAGTCGGTCGCTCTGCTAGATGCCGAGCATGTCCTTGAGGCCGCTTGGCGGCCCGGAGCGCTCCTGTGGTGCTGGGGAATCCGGCGCAAGCTCTACTGATTCCTCCTTTACAGGCGGCGTTGGCTGCTCCTCGGGCTCAGGCGCAGTGCCGACTGGTTCGACATCCGCGTCATCAAGCCCGGCATCCTGCGGGGCGCGGCTCTCCTCATCGACCTCCCCCTGCGGTGGGCGACCACGCCGTGGCAGCTGCTTCACGGGCCTATACGTCACATCGATAAACCCATCGCGCTCAATCGACTCGCGGATAAGCAGCCGCAGAGAATGTGAGATTGAAGCCTGTGCGTCAAGCCATTCATTCACTGAGACGTCTGCCGCAGGGACACTCCAACGCAGGCGGCGCAGCTCTTCAGGACTCGTCATCGCGCCACCGCCAGTGTGGGCAGAACAGCGCGGGCCAGGACATCACGCTGTCCGTAGTCGGCGACATCCGTATTGATCAGCACCCGCAACGAAGCTGCCACATCCGTCTGCGCGCGTAGCCATGAGGCGACCGCAGGGTCTCCGTTAGGGAGGTCAACCGAGACCACCGCTGCTGCCGCTCGTTCACTCATGCTCCCCATGAAGCATCAACCCCCCACTGGTTGCTCGCGATTCACTATCCATTAGGTTCGCTATTCGATATGGTCGAGCATAGACCATTCAGTGGTCTTTCGCAATGCCATCAAATGGTCTCTGAAAGACCAGTGCCGACGTCTCCCGCCATCGGTGGTCTCTTGGTGGTCCCGGCGATAACACCACGCGGCCCATGGTCACGCAGCGTGGTCTCAATTAGGACCATGAATAGACCCAGATATGGCCAGACACCTTACAGAACGCCAAATCGACACCTTGGACGACCGGCATCGCGTGGTGGTTGGTCACTTATGGGGCTCATGGTGGGCTCGGAGAGGCCACCATGAGCCCTGACATAGACCAGCAGTTGGAACCGCGTGCAGCCAACTGTCCCAGCACCGCATGGCAGATTGCCGCGACCACGATGGCTGGGTGCGATCCGTTCGGCCGGAGGCCCGCACACAGAGCGCGACCGGGCTGCGCCCGACGCATGCAGCCCGCTGTGCCAGGGAGGAAACAAGGAAGCGACGACCCGTGGAAGCGCACTGCTTCCTCCCTGGCGCAGCTGGAAGACACCCCTGTGGCCGTTCGGATCGGCAGGCCGTTGCGTGGTGGTGCCGACGACAGAGCAGAGCTGCCCAGGAGTTGGTAGCTCTCTCTTTATGATGCGCCGACGACTTCTGCACGGACGGGTCGCAAGCTGCACATGTCGTCCTATCGGACGGCGCGAACTCGACCTCTGGCGCGATGCTAAAAGCGTTGCCTCACATTGGGCGAAGACAACGCAGACGAACCACAGTGACGGAGCACGATGCCCGAGCTCAGGCTCCCCGGCGACGCGGCTCGCACAGCTCGCCAGGCAAAAGGATCAGACGCCGGGGAACCACGACGGCACCCATACGGTGTAGATGGTCCAGCAGGGCTGGAACGATGGAGCGACAGCCGCTGCGCGGCGCAAAGAGAGGTCGTTTCACAGCGTTATCCACAGCCGCAACGAAGGGTGGAGCCGCCAGCGGCACGGCTGTGACGGCAAGGCCACCGGGCGTCGGCACTGCGTGCCAGCAGGTGCTGCAGCGCCCAGGGGAGCAGACCCGTTCCGAGGGTGATGAGAACCGTCGCTCGTTCCTCACGACGCCACGAACAGGCATTCGTACGGCGGTGCCAAGTGGCACCACAAGAGCGAACAAACAAAGTGGCCAGATAGCAGGGGAACAGTCCCGGTTCGTACACTCGCTTCGCGAAATGTATGACGATCTCCGAACCGGTACGTACCAACGAATTCCCCTGATAAACGTGCGTTCCAGACCTCCGCTAACGCTCCGGCCGTGGAACAGCGGCTGTAAACGCAAAGGGCATAAGCAAACCTGGCAACACGTGTCCTGCGGACCCTCGCTACGCTCAGCCTCTCCGCTGCGCTTCGAGGACGTGTTGGTCGGCATAGCCGACGGGTTTGTCCCGGTCGCTGGCGCTCCCTCACCTCGCTGGGCTCGGCATGCCCATTCGCTTCGCCCAGAGAAGATGAGCCACTGCGCTCGTCGCCCGGTATCCACAGGTGGACGCCCTGCGGGCGCACCAATGAAGAGTGGGGCGACGACCGCTGAACCTGCGGTAGACGGCTCAAAGCCAGCAGAGCTGGCACGGGAGGAAACAGGAGTCGGAGAGGTCCTCTGGCCCCCTGTGCAATTCATTCGGCTTCGAAGCGCGACAACGCGCTTCCGATCATCGCGTGGAATGCGAACACCGTTGAGCTGACGAGAACGCCGGGAACGATTGCTCCTGGGGCTTTCAGCTTCTACACGGGCCAGGGAACGGGTCACGCCCGCATCGGCCGAGTTGTCTCCTTCACCTCGAGAAGCGTGGTTCGTGAGGTCGAGTCCGTCTACAGGCCTGCTTCGCGCTCAGCTACTCACGGCTACTGGTCCGGATATGGCTTCGAGGTCCCCGGCGATCTTGGCATGGATTATCAAGAGGTATTCATCCCAGTAGAACGAGGGACCGCCCCGGCTTGGCTTCTTGTCGGCGACCCGGAGATATGGGTCATCCATGTGCATCGTCTGGGCGGCCGACAGGCAGCATGTCTACGCGCGGCTCCGGTGTTCGCTGAGCTGGGAGCAACGCAGATGGTCGTTTGCTACTCCGGGGACCGGGACGCTCCACCGACGGAGGATGGTCGTCATTATTTCGGGCTCGATGAGTGGCGCGAGTTCGACGCTGCGCTCGAATTTGCTGTTGCCCACGGCGCCAGGAAGGTCCTCTTGTCCACCTGGTCCATGGGAGCGACCATTGCACTGAAGCTCTTGGCTGGGTCTCGGCATCGCGCCATCGTCATGGGCTGGATCATCACGGCACCTGTCATTGACTGGGAGCAGACATTGCTCGAGCACGGCCGGCGTGCCGGACTGCCACATTTCCTGCCTCGAACCGGGATCCTCCTCATGGGCTCACGGTGGTTGACAACCGGGTTTCCGGGCTCGCGCAACCTCTGGATCTGAAAGCGGTGTTGCACCTGATGCGTAATGAAAACCGAAGAATCGTGCTTACGGTCATTGCTTATGACGCCGGTCTTGCCATCGTTACCGGCGTCGATTCATTCGAGGTTTTCGGAGCCGCCGGCTGATGAGTGGACGAAGCAGGAGATTTATCGCAAAGCTGCCAAACCCGATTGCCAAAACCAGTGTCACCATCGTGCCTGAAGGTTGAAAAGTTCGTGCAATGATCATCCCGATGCCGACGGACAGGAAGATGATGCCGAGGCGTGTCCAAGGTACTTTTTGGCGCGCGTGTGATGGAAGGGTTGGTCTGTCTTCAGCGGGGGCGAGGCCTTCCTCCATGAGGATGCGAGTCAAATACCCGGCCAGTATCCACACGGAATTGGACCGGTCGAGGTCGGGGGAACGGACAAGGTCAAACAACCAGCCCTGACCGAGGTCGCAGTGCTCTGTCAGCAGGTACATGAGTGCGTGGGATTGTTCCGGCGGTAGAGCCGCAATCCTCTCCGCCCAGCGAGATGCGGTGGGTGTGTTCTGGAGTTCGGCCTCGAGGAGGCCAAGGATTTCCGGCTGGAACCGCTGATAGAGCTGTTCCAGATATTTGTCATACGAGCGCGCATAGCCGGGGTCTACCCAGGAACGCAAGATCATCCGATGGCTCATGGGGTGCCATCGATCTTTCGTGAGGGCAATCAGGCTCTCGCACTCAATGCTCGCTTCCAGAATCGGCCCTTGGAAGCGGTCCAGATTCTGTTGAATCACCCAGGGGTAGCGGTCGATCGTTGCGCGTTCTAGCGAGCGATTCAGTATGGCGGGTTCGATGATTTTGTCCCAGACCGCCTGTTCGAGCTCGACCGTTGACCCACCGAGCGTGAGGAAAGCCTGTACGAGATCTGTTTCACCGGTGCCGTGATCTTTGGAACTAAAGGGACGGGAGATGATGGCTTCGAGAAGAGCTTCTCTAAGAGCCCGTCGCGACTTCGGCTCGAGTTGTTCGGGTCGAAGCCAGGAACGGATTGGTCTATCTTGGCTCTTGATTGCCGCCAGCACTGCCTGGATGGCATGGGGTCTGCTAAGCCAGCGGTGAGCGAGCGGCGAACCGAACAACTCTATGGTCTGCTCCGGGCTGAGTTGTTGGATTTCTTTAGAGAAATATGTCTCGGCCCGGAGATAGCTTTCGAGCCCGCGCACGGTCTCGAGGTCCGGAAGTTCATCTCGCGTTTCGGAGGTTCGTTCTATGAGATCGCGGCTGAGTTCCGTGAATTTCGACTCGGTCACGTCTGCCGGGGAAGCCGGCAAATGCCGTATGGTCTGATCACGCCCGATGGAGCGGCAGTCGCTGTAGGAAGGGGAAGCGAAGATTAGTGCATCGCCGCAGTCTCGTGGAGAGCTTTCAAAAGTGGAGAAGGATATTTTGTCCTGCATCCGGTGAGGCAAACAGCCCAAAGCGTGGGCTAAGAGGACAGGGACGCGGGTTGCATTTTGTGAAATCACAATTGAGCGCGTGCCTGCGGCGATGTAGTCAAGGAGGGCCTCGAGAATGACTCGTACCTGCTCCCGCTCTTCCGCTTCCAGGGGAGGAGCGGGAGCGGGCGAAAGAGGCAGGATGATGGGCGGGAGATGTTTGTTCGGCGCCGCGTCGAGAGGCCAGGACCGTACTATCGCAGGGGAGCAGGCGAGCAATAGTGCCGTTAGCGGGTTCAGAACGTTGCCACGGTCGGCGAGGGCGTGGACGAGGTATCGACCGTCGCGGCCGTGGGAGTCTTGGCCGAGGTATAACTTGACGAGCAGGATCCGGCCTATTTCCGGGTCCGTACGATAAGCAACAGCCTCGGGTGCGGCGTTGCCCTCGCGAATCAGCGACGCCGCTCCTTGCCGGAGGTATCTGACCTGGCCCCCTAGGCCCCCTTGATTGTGCTCCCCGCGGATAGGCCAACCGGGCGAACAACCCACAACACCGAACCCCTGACCGGTCAGAGTTTGGTTGGCCCAAGTGTAGATCAGCTGCTCCAAACGCACCTCACCTACGTTCTGCGTGGCTTCGGGTGAAAGGACGCCAGTCATCGGGCCACCACCCTCAAGAACCCGCGCTCCCACAGCACCATCAACAAAGCATCCAGGCAGCGGTCAGAAGCGCCTGTTCTAACTGAGGAGCCACTCCCTGTAGAACCATCGTCGGTTCCGGTCCCGCTGACAGTCATGCAGCGACCTATGCCGTTGAAGCTGAGCACTTTCCTTAAGAGCGAATCCCCGCCCCCCATCCGGACGAAATCGAGGAGTTGCGGAGTCTCACGATTGATGTCCCCCATGATGTCGCGAACAGTCCGGCCGCTATGCCTGCGAGAGCTCAAGAGGCCTTCCGGAAATCCGGTTGCATGAGCGAGCTGGTCAGCTTTGGACAGGACGAATATCGGCAGGACGCCCTTCCGCCGAGGCGAGTCTGACCGGTCATTGCTCTCGGCAACTGTGAGCACCTCTTGGAATTTGTTCCGAGTGCCTTCCGGTGTCTGGGTTGCGTTGCCTCCGCGCTGGCGAACACTCTCGGGGAGATCGCCGAGCGTTGCTGGAGGGGCGAAGAACAGAAGTGCGTCCGCGACGGGGGCAAATTTCCACTGTTCGTGTGCCTTGGAATCGGTCTCGCCTTCTTCACCGGAGCTGTCGAAAATGAGGAGATTGATTTCGCGCCCTTCGATGGTGAGCTCCATGATGACCGGTTTCCGCGGAGCGTCGTAAACCGGATGGGTGGGTTCGTTATTGTTGAGATATTCATCCTTATAGGTTTGTTTGAAGGCCGGCGCCAGCCGACCAAATATCCCCAGGTCTTCCAGAGCGCCTTCGATGTCCAGTTGGCGCACCATTGCTTTCAGAAATGCAGTCTTTCCGGCGGCGCTCTCTCCAAAAAGCCCCATGATCAGCATCTCGCGCTCATCCGATTCGGGCGGCAGCAGATGGCCCTTCGGGCAGTGCAGAACCCAGCCGTTGCTCTTCCAGGCGCCATACGCACCGCTGGCTGCCGCGTGGCTTTGGGTCCGCTTTTTGACGGGAGGGGCGTACCCTTCGTCCTGTTTGAGAGGATTTGACCATTTGCATTTCTCTATGTCCAGGTCAGCTTCGAGGCAGACGGTACACACGAGTCTTCTTTGAACCATGATTCCTACTTGGAGTTGGTGGGGGTAGCGGAAGTTGCGGACGCAGGAATCCTGACCTCGATCCGCGAGAGCAGGCTGCTCAGAGCGCTCTTGGCGGAGTCTGTCGGCGCGGGATCGGTTGGGAAGTCAACAGTCACCCGGATTTTTCCCGTCTCTGTGTCAAATAACTTAGAGAAGACGGTGTCAGGTATCGCTGGTTCTTTGTTGTTCTTAGTTGATGATGGAACAGAGGTCCACCCGGGATGGTTCGCGTCCGGCACCCCCCAATTAACGTTGTCTCCTGAAGGAACAAGGGCAAGGATCGCCACAGTCCCGGAAAGTTTGATTTCGGTAGTCGCGATCTGATTTCGCACACCCAATGGTGGCGGACTGTAATCTCTCGAGGTTGGCCGAATAGAGCCGTCCACCGGGACGAAGAGATAATCCAGCTTCATTCCTGCGCGGCTCAGCGCGTCGGGGTCCGATCGGAAGTAGGTATTGTCAAGGCCTCCGTCATCTCCCATCCTCATGCTGGAAAGCAACTCGTTGGTCTGGTTTGCTATTTTGATCGCATCGGCTGCGTTGCACCCGCGTTGCACGGCATACACTCCTACGTCGGTCGAACCGTAAAACCCTCGTCCGGAGCTGCCGTTGGACAGTGCATAAGGTGAGTAGACATCGACTGAACTTACCTTTGAGCCTTCGAGCACGCTTTCGCCTGTGTAATGGGCGAAGTGGTTCGCCCCGGCAACCACGCGCTGCTCCTTGCCGTCCGCGGTTGTTCGCACCAAGTTGACGGTCTTGAGCACTTGGTCCTTTCCGTCGAGAAGTGGAGCCGAGACATGGTCCGGTAGCCGCAGCTGCGGGGTGGCCGTTGTGACTGAGACGTATTCCGTCAGACAGGGAATATCAGGATCTAACAGGGCCACTTGAAGTTCATTCACAGGATCATTGCCTGAGCTCTTGAAAGCAGCCCCCCATGTCAACGCTTTCCACATGGAGTCGGACGAAGCCGAAGCGGTAACAACTGTCCAGGTACCGGTGTCTTGAACGCAGAATCTACGGGAGACTATGACAAAGTTCAGGGGGTTGACGCAGGAGGCAGGGCCGCCCAGCAGTGTGGTGGTGTTGGCGTTGACGATTGGTGCGGCAATCCCGCCGCCAACAGCGATGAGCGTCGATGCAACAAGTAGCACCAGAAGGCTTTTCAGGGCCCGGGGTCGTGCCCGCAATCGTGCCAGCATGACGAGGAGTGCAAGGATTACTCCGGCGTCTGCCACAAACCCCCATTGCCAGGGCAGCCAGTCTTGGTGCTCCCATGAATAAGTCATCTGGCCGTAGAAAAATTGCTCCAATCCCGCTATCAGGAGGCCGGGGACAAGGAGTACTGTGAACGCGCCCACGCCCCCGATGATTCCGATGCCCGCTCCCCAGAGCCACCTGGTTGCCGGGCGAGCGAGCAGCAAAGATGCCCCGGTGATCGCAAGCGCCACAATGATTTGAACGGGAGTCCATGCGCCGCCGGGCCAGTCGGGAAGTCCATGCGGGACAGAACTGAGCAGCCCGATGCCCGGCCAGAAGGTAAGGACTCCAGTAACCGCCAGGGGGATGAGCAGGGCGGGGAGAAAAGACCATCCGCGTGCGACGCGGGCAAATCGGCTGAGGCGTCCCCATAAGCCATCACCCCAGACGATGTTCCTCCTGGACTGGGCGCGGCGCCGCGCCGGATTCAACGGGATGTACCACTGGGAATAGTCGTCGCTCCAGGGCGAGGACCCGACGTACTGGGTCGGTTCTTCGATCCGCGACAGATTGGCCCTTCCCTGAAGCCGATTCCGATTCCGAGCCTTGATGTTTTCCAGGGCGGCCTTGTAGTCCTGGCCCTGGATAGCGCGCTCCCGCTCCGTTCGCTTGTCATGAAGCATAACGTTTAGGACTCGATGAAGGTCAGCGCCGGCATCCCGTAGCGCCTCTTGATCCGGAAACAGCACGTATTCTTGCTTCAGCAGATCCTCCGCCCGTAAATTCTGGCGTTTGTATTCGATGGCTTCTTCATTCTTGCGCCATACAGTTTTTCCCTGGGTTAGGAGGATGTGGCAGGTGGCGGCTATGCGGAAGAGCTCATCGATCTCTCCATTACGTGGGTCGGTTGTTTGGTTAACTGAATCGAGGAGGGATTCCTGGGAGGTGGTGACGGCCATGCCGGTTCCGAATCCTTCGGTGACGGGATCGTCGATCATGTAGGCATGGTCGAAGTCGCCCAGGATAACGTGGTCGGGTACACTCGGCTGACCCGGTTCTGTGTAGCCGAGGGGCAGCATGATGTTGCCAGGGTGGATGTCCCGGGTGTACACCCCGTGACGGGCGAGTTCGGTGACAGCGTCGAGCGCACACAGCAGGACAACCTCAACGAAGCTGACCAGCTCAGATCTGTCCAGCTGTTGCGAGTAGGCCATACTGTTCGGCCCGGCCTGTTCGAAGACCGCCTTCCACACGGCGGGGTCCGTTGTGTCCCAACCGTAACAGCGCATCAGCCAGCGGCCGCCGCCGTTCGGTGGGATGGTCCGGATGATCTCATACGCCCTTTTCTCCCTGTCCTGGTTCGTTTTCACCTTTTGCTGTTCTTCCGGGCCGTTTTCAGGGAGACGGAACTCTTTGCAGACGATGCGGTCGGGGGCCCCCGGGGGGAGGTTGCCCTGCCATTTCGCAAGGAACGGGGACTTGTCATGTGCCAGGTTTGCTCTGTTGGCTATGTCCCGCGAATACTGCACTTCATATTTGCCCAGACGGGCTGTCTCTTCAGTGCGTTCGGCGTGTGGCAGGGGATCGGTTCGGGCATCGCTCATCGGGAATGTCCGTTCGTCTGGTGGATGGCTGCGACGACGCATGTTGCGTTGTCCTTCAGAGACTTTGACGCTGCGCGGGCGAGGATTTCATAGCTGATCGAACCGGGTAGACGTTCGCTCGCGACGATCTGCAGGACCTCTCCCTTCGTGACCTTGGTGTGGATGCCGTCGCTCATGAGGATGACGATGTCGCTCTCATGAGGGGTGAAGCGGACAAGTTCGGGGGTGAACGAGCGCATCGGAGCTATGAACTTGGCCAGACTGTGGGGATTGATGGACGGCGGAGCACCCTCCCTGCCCGCAAAGGTGGCATTGTGCAGTGGACTCCGGTAGACGAGTTCGCCCCCGCGGATCAGCATGCTCATGCTGTCTCCGGCGTTGGTGAGCCACAGGCTGCCATCGGCGTCGAGCAGCGCGGCGGAGACGGTACTGCCGTCATCGAGGCCCAGGCCCAGCAATGTATGTCCAAGGTCGCCCGGGGCCTGGCGAAGGGTTTCCTCGAGTCGTCCCGAATATGGAGTGGACGGTTGCAGGGACTCATAGTAGGCGGTCACTTGAGCGGCTACGGCGCCAGGTCCGTAGCCGCCTCCCATGCCGTCGGCCAGCACTAGGCATTGTGGGTTGAAGGCGTAGGCGTCGTTTTGTTCAGAGCGGGGGCCTTTGAGCTGTGCTCCGTCTGCGACGAATTCGAATATGGGATTGCATAGTGTCATCGCCGGCTCTTCTCCTGTCGTTTCTTTTCCAGCTCGGCTGGTCGGTTCTTTTCGTGCTCGTCTGCGGCGGCGAAGGCAAGGGCGACGATTTCGAAAGCATCCTCGGTGACAATTGCCCGTTTCACGAGGAGGGCGGTTAGCTCGTTGAGCCACACACCCCTGTCTGTGGAAGTGGACGGGGAGAGGGTGAATACCTCATCGAATCTGTAGTTGTGCCTTTTGAGGGGGCGGGAAAGACAGCTGAGGATATCTTCCGGATCCGTATACTTCGGGGCGTTCTTCTGTGTGCGGCCCATGCAGTGTGTAACAGCGTCCATCCAGTTGATCCGGGAAGCCAGCTTTAGGTGCGGATAAGCGTTGAACAGATCGGAGCGCTGGTAACGGACGGTGAGGGCGGCGATGGCTTTGGCCCAGTCGGGCCAATTCTCCGTGGCATTGCCAAAGAGGCTGGTGTGCACCTCCTGCGCTATCTCGTCACGGAGGACGGAAACCGGCGGAGGATCAGTGGTGGGATCAACCTGGACGTCTTCGCTTGGCCCGCTCAGGACGGACTTGATATGCGCGGCAAGCACGCTCACCCAGTCGCCGCTTTCGATCTCGAACTGCAACGTCACCGTTTCCGCTGGCGCAACGGGATGAGGGGGACTTCCGGCGGGAATTGGGGTATTTCCTATGAGCAATCGCCAGCCCTCTTTCTCTGACGGTTCGGATGCAGCGGTCAGGTAGGGAGCACCTGTCCTGCTCCTTTTCAGGGCGAGGACCAGGGCACGGCTGGGCATCGTGGTGCCGAATCCCGAGGACTCCGGGATAGCCGCACGGAGCTCCCCGTCTGAGGAACCCCACCGGCCGAGGACGAGGTTGTCCCCTATTTCGCTCATTCGGTGCTGTTTATCATCGCCCAGCAGTGGTATCGGTACTTTCTGCTTGCTTATTCCGTTGACGCCCCGGGCGATTCCGTCTATTTCCAGTCTTGCCATCAGCCAGGCTTCAATCACGAATGTCGTCATTGGATTCCCCCATTTTTGATGTCGGGACAGCCGGTCGCCGCTGCCGGTTCCTTCTGTTGGATGGAAAGTAGCACGGCGGCGGCGACTGTGGAGGCCTTTGCGTCCGCGGAGGTGTCTGCGCCGTGGACGTGAACGGTCACGACGAAACGGTTCTTCAGTACGGTCGTGACCCAGCCCTCGATCGAGTGGCCGTCAGTTCCGGTTTCGGCAGTGCCGCTCTTGGCTGCAATATCGATGCCGGGAGGCAACGCCGCGCCAAGGGCAGCAGCGGTTCCGGTGTGGGCGGCTTGCCGCATCCCGTTCATCAATTCGTCGGCCGCCGACGAAGGTAGCGGGTCGTGTGTTGTGGCCGTTTCCTCGGCCGTTTGCCAGCCCGAGGAGCTGCAATAGCCACCGACGATATGCGGGGAGGGCACCGGCTGAGCCGGGGAACCTTCGGATGCTGAACGCGCGACCGTCATCGTCACAGCGGCGATGTTCAGGACGTTGGCGGTCACGCTCTCCTGGCCGATGCCGGTGCGGACGAGCTGGTCCGTGGAGAGGGGCGTGAGCAGACCGGTCACGATCGGTGTCGCATCGCCGCCGTCGTAACCGGGGGCGGAGTCAGTGCCGAAGTAGTGGGTTGCAACTTCCTTCAGCCGCTCCTGGCCGAGGTTTTTGGCGATGTACCCGGCAGTGGTGTTGCAGGATCGGGACAGCATGGTAGCGATCGAGTTGTCCGGGCAGGTGAACCCCGCGTAGTTCGGTAGGACGGTCTTCTCCAAGTTCAGCTCCGTTAGCGGGGCCTGGGAGGTGTCCAGATGGTCAATGAGTGCTGCTGCGCCGGTGACGAGCTTGAATACTGAACCGGGGGCGAAGGCACCCCGCCGCGAAGGCGATGCCGGGATCGCACCAGCTGGCAATGCACCGGGGTCGGCCTGGTTGCTGCTGTAGAGCGTAAGCACGGCGCCGGTGCGGGCATCGAGGACGACGACCTCCCCGGGAGAAGTACCCAGGGTTCTCGCCGCGGTTTCCTGCAGGTTCTCCTGCAAGGAGGTGATGAGGGCGGCCGTGCGACACGGGGCGGGTCGCAGCAGATTGGCAAAGTGATCCCAGAAGCTAAGGCGTCCCCCGCACACGAGCTGGTAACCGGCGACGCTTTCCAACCCGTAGGCTGCGTAGTTTTTAATTGAGGCGCCGATCTCCGAGTACAAGGCTCCCTGAGGGTAAAGCCTGCCGCCGTCACTGCTTGTGGCGGCGATTACCTGCCCGTCTGCGGTGAGGATGTCTCCGCGGGGCAGGATGAGCTGGTCACGCAGGGTTAGATCGACAGGCGTGAGGGCTGTGACCGCGCACAGGACCGCGAAGACCGCGGCAACCCAGCGCAGGGGGAAGGTCCCGGCGATTCGGGTTTGATTGGCTGGGGGTTGTTCCGTGGATGTGCCGGCAAGGAATCCGAGGATGATCATCGTGGGAAGGAAAGCGGAGCCGGTGATAGCAAGCGCGGGGGCGCTGATCCCTGTCAACGGGATGGCACCGAGCACCCCGAAGAGGGACAGCAGGCTCTGGAGTAGCAGGGAGAACCCGAGACCGGAAGCGATCAATGGTTGTACCCCTTCCTTCCACCTCAGTCGCATGATCAGACTGCCCAGAGCGATCAACAGTGCGGAGCCGGTCAACGCGAGCATCGCCAGGCCGTAGTCGGCCGCCACCACGGCCGGAACGTAGTCGCTCCCCACTTCGGGGACCCATCCGATCAGAGGCGAGGAGCCGGTTCCCCCACCGACAAGACCGCCGAATTTCATGGCCCGCAAACCTGCATCAAGTTGTCCTTGCGGGTGCAGGACGTCCGCGAGACGCTGGAGAGCTCGACTGAACAGACCCGCAGAGGCGAAGATTAGGAGAGCCGCTATGACGGTCATCATGCCAGCGGCTGCCCGGCGTCTTATTACCCAGTGCCTGATACGGGCGGAGGCGATAGCGATCCAGGCGATTCCCGCCACCGTGAGGGCCGCCGGTCCTTGATCGACGACTGCAAGAAGGCCGAGATACGGGATCCCAACCAGAAGCGCGCCGGCCAGTCGTCGGTACTCGCTTCGCCCGAACGCCCCTGCCCGGCTCGCCTCGACAAGGTCTAAGGTGATAAGGCCCATGCCGATGATGAAGAGAATGCGGGTGAACTCGCCTGACTGCAGGCTCAAACCGCCGAGGGGAAGATTGATTTGCCCGTTGTCGAGGTTCCCTGCTGACGCCGGAAGCAGCCTTAGGAAAAGGCTGAGACTGCTGAGAATCATGCCGGCCCTGTATAGCCTCTGAAGCGGCCAGGGTTGCCTCGCTAACCGCCGTGACAGCGCCGTCAGGACTATGAAGGCGCCCACTCCGGCAAGAAGGAGGAGGATGGTCCTGGAAATGGGTGCCCCCAGCCTCACCTGGATGGTTGCCCCCAATGCTGCCAGCGACCACAGCGTTCCGATCTGGTGCCGCGCCCCAGCCGCCAGGAAGCAGCAAGCGAACGCGCCTCCGCCAAGGGCCACGCTCAGCGCTGTCCAGTCCGAATGAGTTTTAGGTACCGTGGCAGTGGAAATTGCGGCCGCCGCGGCGCCCCACAGGAGTGCATGCAAAAGCAACCTGCCGCGGGATGCTGTGGGATACGCCTTGGTGCTGACGGACAGTGTGATGGAGGGCTCAATGATCTGGGCGCAGTTCATGCTTCGCTCCGTTTAGTTGCTGCCACTATGCGCACGCGCACGCCGCCGTCGCCTGTCAAAGCCAAAACATCGTCGACGTCGACGTAGGTTGGCTTTCCCTTGGGCAACCGACGCCTATTCCCCTCTGCTCCCTGCCAGGAGCCCCACGTCGACAAATCTGTCGCGTAAATCCCCTTCGCAGCGAAAGTCAGGTCAAGATGATCGCGGGACACCCGGGAAAGCCCCCCGGGCACCTTCAGGTCGCTGTCCGCTCCCCTGCCCAGTCTGATGTCGAGCGGCTCGGCGCTCAACGGCACATCGACGGAATCCACCTCTTCCCCGTCGATGCTAAGGATGACCGTGTACAGCGGGGGGCATCCTTCCGTGGGCGGAATGGAGGAGGCCTTGTCCGTGACGGGAATCCTCTCGTCCTCCCCTGTGACACTTTCGACAGGTTCCGAGCATCGATCGTGCTCGATGATTCGAACGCGGGCGGTTCCGTCTTCCATCCCGGAAGGCGGGGATTCTTCGATCGTGTCGAAAATGGGAAGGGCAGTCTCGTCCCTGGTGGCGTAAACGGCGAACGGGCCGGTGTACAGGTGGAATATAAGGTCCGGACATCCAGCCCAGACCTGTCCGGTTCGCCGCGCGCGCGCCCGGCCTCGCTCATTTATTTCCTTCATGACCACCCGCGCGAAATAGGACAACTGCTCTCTTAACTGGAAGAGCGGTGCGTCCTCATTTCGCAAGTGAATGTGGCTTGCACAGGTCAGTTGGCCACCGTCAAAGGGCGCCCCAATCGTCCTCGACACGGTGTCCACGGTCTCGGTCTTCATGTCTTTCTCGGCAGGTGTCAAACCCAGCCATGTCGACACACGTCGGATGAAAGCCTTCTGGCGCGGTTTGCCGCCATGCGGTCGTCGATATCGGAACCACCATGCTGTGCCTCCAAGAACAACAATGATCCCGAAAATCCACGGTGTTGGGTTGAATACTTCGGTACCCATCGCTCTACCCCTTTCAGAACTGATCCTGGTGAGAATCAGGATCCTGCCTGAGCGGTAAAAGCGCGGAATCGAAAATTCGACAATTGCCGAAGGTCTTGACGAAGAACCGCCACGATCGAGAGCCGGATGTAAGCCGGAAGTGGGGGGGCTTCGACGAGGCATTGAATTTTGGCAGGGAATCACTGCTTGAATATGCGCCCCAATTTCGCCAAATCAGGCTCTATCTGCCCAGCAATCCCGCAGTCCCTCACCGTCTTGGGCAACCCCGATAGTCATCCGCCCGACCAGGTTGCTCATATGTCAGCGCTCAGCAGCGGCGATGACTGCTTCTGTGTTGATTGGGATTCGTGGATCGCTGCTGTTTTCACTGGCGCGGATGTTGATCACTTTCCATCCGTCCGATACGAGGGCGAGTGCGTTGGTCAGTGCGATCTGGTAGTCCTCTGCATCGGCTTCGACGTATTCAAAGCGAGGTGGGGTGGCCTCTCGGCCGGTGGGGTCCTGAACGGTGAGCCAGATTTTCACGGGTTCCATTCTTCCTCTCAGTTGGCCTTGACGATGGCAAACTCGTTCCAGTGGGTCGTTGCTCTGGGTGAAGGCATGTCCCGGCGCATCTGCCAAGCAAGCCCTGGACGGAGACCTCCGTGCCCAAGTCCGATCATGTCGCTGCCGATTCGTCGTTGCACCTGGTCGACGAGAGTGGCAATGCCGCGTTCTTCATGCTCGAAGCGGAATTGCTCGAAGGCTTTTTGCCCGGTGGCAGGGGAGAGGTCGAACAGCATCACTCCGGCCTTGACGTACTTCAGACCGTCGGTCAGGCGGGGAAGAAGGTGCTGTGCTGCCTGGACGAGGATCTTGGGATCACTCGTTGGCGCCGGAAGACGAATTTGTATCGAGGGGAAGCCCTGAGTGTGTGCATCATAGAGCGACGTCCCGGCGAAAGCCTGCAACAGCTTGGCTTTTTGCTGATGCTTCTCCAGCCGGGCTGCACCTTGCTGGGGGTAGACGCTCAGCACCTGTCGCATCTTTTCCCGGCTTGTAATCGGCTCACACGAGTCTCGGCACTGCACGGTGCACCACCCTTCATCCGATTCCCATCCCACAGCCAAGGAGCACCCATGTCTGAGACATCCACCGACCAGACCCCCGTCGAGGCATCCGAGGAATTCATCCGTGGTGCCAAGGCCGCGGCCGAGTCGATGCGCCTCTACTTCCTGAACGAGAACGAAGGCCCGATCTACGACGTTTCCTCCGAGGAGCTTCAATCCCACGCCGATGCGCTCAGCGACGAGAAGCTGCGGCTCGAACGCGCCCAGACGAGCTGAACTCGCTCCGTCGGCTCGACAGCAGGGAACTGCCTGATGCCTGGCTGTCGAGCCTGCGAGTGGCGACCGCACGGCTGCGGTGACCCCTGCGATACAGCCCTAGCGCGCCATCCGATCAGCCGCAGCTAGCGCACCCCGACTGTGCACCACGCTCATTCAGCGAATCATTCCTGAAATCATTCCCATCGAGAGGTAGGACTATCCGCATGACCACCCACCAAAACATCCGGCCTTCGCTGACCCCCTACCCATGCACTGCCGGACGCAGGTCATTCGAGCCGGACTCGAGACCATTGACGTGATCCACTCGTCACTCCCGCCGTTTTGACACTGCAAGCACAACGAAAGAGCCCCACTGCCAGCTGGCGATGGGGCTCTTGAGTCGAGAATCAGGCGAGCAACCCGTGACTACTTGGTGCGCGTGATTTTGTGTGCCGAGTCGTAGGCAGCCATGACCTCTTTGGGGATGCGACCATACGGCGCGAAGTCGAAGCCGTTCTTCCGACCCCACACGCGGATCTTCTCACGCTCCTCCGGCGTCGTCGTCGGAACCATCTTCCGGGGCTTCGGTGGCTCTGGAGTCGCCTTCCGACCGGCATCGAGATACGACTTCAATGCCGCCTCGAGCCCCTGTCGCTCGTCATTTGTGAGGTCAATTTCGTACCACGTATCACCGAGTCCGAAGGTGACCCGTTCGGCATCCTGTCGACCACTAAGGTCCGATTCGATTACTTTCTTCATCGCCATACCACTGAGGCTAACTCATCGGATGGCCCATTGGAAAGCCATTCGACTGCAAATGCTTGCCATTGCCCGTAAGCTCTGCTATATCAGCAGACTAACCAATTTGATGCTGTGAAAACCGCATCGGATTCCCACTGTGAACAGCAAGGACACCATGAACACGAAAACCACTCTGCCCGACGCTGCCCGCCAGTGGCGAGCCGATGAGACCGAACCCGCCGCGGACCTGTTCGCGCTGCTCTGCCAGCGCCGGGGCTGGACCGACGAGTACCTCACCGCGATCGACTCCAGCGAGCACGCCGTGCTCAAAGACCTCGACACAATGGTCGCGGCGCTCGAGGAGATCCGCAGAAGCGGGGGCACGATCACGATCGCCCCGGACTTCGACATGGACGGCATCTCCTCCGGTGTGCTCGGCTACGCCGGTCTCAAGGAGCTTGGCTTCAACGTCAATCTCCACATCCCCGACTACCGTCGTGGCCATGACCTGACGCCCGAGGACATCGCAGAGATCAACGCACGCTTCCCGGGCACCACCGCGCTGCTCACCTGCGACGGAGGAGTGAACTCCCACGCCGGCATTGGAGCGGCACGGATGCTCGGCTGGCAGACCCTCGTCACCGATCACCACCAGGAGCTCGAACCGGGAAGCCAGGCCGACATCACCGTCGACCCCTGCCGGCTGGACGAGACCTATGCGCTGCGCGGGATCTGCGGAGCGCACGTGCTCTATCAGATCCTCGAGGCCTACGCTGCGGCCCATCAGCCCTTCAAGCTCTGGGCGATCCGGTTGCTGCGTCTGTTCGCCGGCCTCGGAACCGTCTCCGATGTCATGCCGGTGCTCTACGAGAACCGCCAGCTCGTGCGCGACTCGCTGTCGATCGCACGGCTGCTGCATGTCTCCGCTCCAAAGACGATCCCGAACCCCTGGGGTGGGATGGACCCGGACCCTGACGCCATCGACATCGCACGGGCGACGCTCTTGCAGCTGCTCGCGACCGAGGATCACGACCCGGCGTACGTCGCCGCATTCGAGGGTTTCGCCGCGCTCCTGAAGGCCTTCGCCCAGGCGGGCAGGATTCGCGACATCGACAGCGTGAACGAGGGGTTCTACGGCTTCTACCTCGCGCCGGCGATGAACAGCCCGCGGCGTACGGGATACCCGATCGACGACTGCTTCGCAGTGTTCACCGCACCCTGCATTGCCGAGCGGCTTGCGGCCATGCACCGGATCATCGAGAACAACGAACGCCGCAAGGAGCTCACGGCCCTGCACCTGGCGGAGCTCACCGATGGCGACCAGCCGTTGGCACCTTGGGTGTACTTCTCGGCAGCCCCCGGTGGCATGTATGGCCTGCTCGCCAACCAGATGATGGAGCAGCTCGGACACCCGGTCGTGGTGGTGAACCGGCCGACGACTCCTGACGAGCCTGTGAGCGGCTCCGGTCGCGCTCCGGGATGGTTCGACATCATCACCACGCTCGACGGCTACGACGAGCTGCACGCGATCGGTCACCAGCAGGCCTGCGGTGTGAAGCTGCGCACGGCGCAGGCGCTCGATCAGCTCGTCACTATCCTCGAGGACAGCACCCGTGTCGCGATGCTCACCGCCGGTGATGCGATGCGCCCGGCCGGCGACCTCGTGCTCGGCGCTGGTTCCGATTGCGATGCCACGCTCGACGACACGGAGCCGTTGGTCGAGCTCGTGCGCCGGGTCGAGACGCTCCGGCCCTTCGGGCACGAGTTCACCGAACCTGTCGTAGAGATCGTGCTCGACAGGTTCGCGGTGAAGGCGATCGGCTCCGAGAAGCAGCACCTGCGGCTCACCACGGCGACCGGTCTCGCGTGCCTGTGGTGGAACGCCGCCGAAGCGCAGCTCGAGCGGCTCGCGGAGATCGCGGAGGACACGACGGCCCAGCCGACACGGTTCCTCGCGAAGCTGCAGCTCAACGAGTTCCTGGGGGAGACGCGTCTCCAGGCCGTCATTGAGAGGTCGATCTGATGCCGAACGCCGTACGATCGCAGGAGGCTGGCAGGGGAGCAACCCTGCACCGGGGGCTGGCAGGCACCATCTGGTGCCTGCTCGTCCCGGTCGCCGTGCTCGGCGGCTACCTCGTTCTCGTGTTGATGAGCTCGGCGTGGGTCACAAGCCCGGTCCTCGCGGGCACGATCGCGGGTGCGGTCGTCGTTATCATGTTCGGCGGCGTGCGGCTGCTCAAGCCCGCCTGGCTGAGCTTCGCACCTGAGGTTCTGCCGGCGTCAGCGACACCCCGGTTCTGGCCCCGGATCGCGCTCACCGCGGTGCTGATGTTCCTGACCGGACAGGCAGCCGCAGCGTGGATCTACACGCATCTCGGCTCGACGGGTTTCGACCAGCATGTCCAGACCCAGCAGTCTTCGGGCTTCGTGCCGAGCCTGCTGGTATCGCTGCTCGTCGCCCCGATCGTCGAGGAATCGCTGTTCCGCGGCCTCCTGTACCCGATGCTGCGCAAGAAGGCAGGGGCTGTGGTCGCTGCGGTGCTCAGCTCGCTGCTGTTCGCCGCCATGCACGGCAACTCTGTGCAGGCCGTGGCCGTGATCCCTCTGGGGCTCTTGCTCGCGCTGGTCGCGGAACGGACGCGCCGGGTCTGGCCCTGCGTGGTACTGCACCTGGCCTACAACTTCGCCGCCATGATGCTGCCGCAGGCGGCCATCCAGGCGATGTCGACGCCATTATGCATCGGGCTCTTCAGCGCAGCCTGGGCCGTCCTCCTTGTGCTTCTTGCCCGTCAGGTCCTGTCCGCCGGGATCACCGACCAGATCGGTGAACCACGAGCACGGGTCAGGGTCGAATAGCTCGACAAGAGAGCAGAAGCGAACCCCGTCGTCGCCCAGCACGGCCTGGTGCGACGTCGGGGATACGTGTGCCCTGGTGACCGGGGTGTACCGGTCACCGGGGGACTGGTTGAAAGAGGAGCTCAAGAGAGCCCCTGGAGACACCGACAGCAGCGAAGGAGTTGATCATGGCTGTCATCGAACGCATCACGTACACCGACCATGGTCAGATTAAGACCTCTGACCTGCTGGCGACCCTCCGGGCGAAGTCCCGACTGGCCTTCCCGAGTGCGAAGTTCTTCCCGACCTTCGACATCGGCTACGCCCACGTCTTCCGCATCTCTGCCCACGGCCTGACCTTCGACGAAGCCCAGCGCAACGCCAAGCGCAAGCTGGACCGCTTCCACAAGAAGATGCGCCTGGTCGAGGGTTTCCGCGAGACCAAGATCGACAAGATCGAGGACTACATCCGCACCAACCAGAACTTCAAGGTCATCTACACCATCATGTACGTGATTGAGCAGACTGGCTCTGGTACCCAGAATCCCGATTCCCCGTATCCGGAATACCAGCTGGACCTCACGAAGCTGCAGTTCCCGCCCGAGACAGCCGCTGTGCTGTCCTCGAAGTGAGCCGCGCGACGCATCCAGCGCCCACCGAGGATACGCAGAAGGACCGGAGCGTTCCCTTCCCACGGGGAGTGTCGCTCCGATCCTTCTGTATTCACGTTTCCATTCGGCAAGTGCCGGGGTGACTACGACAGTCGCCTATCGCACACATGAAACACTAGCAGAGTGAAAGGCCACTCCACAAGCCGAACCAGCCATTGATACTCCCTATCGAAAGCGACTTCGAATTATGAGCATCAGCGACCACGACCAGCCCCAGTCCGAGCGGACCCAGGACAATGGCGACAAGATGCGCCAGGGAGCCAATCAGCTCGTCGACGGGGCTGGCAAGGTCGCCGTAGGTGCCAAGGACTACCTCGATGCCCACGTGGCCCCGGCCGTCAAGAACGCTGCGCGCACTGCGCGGGAGCGGATCGACGCAAAGACCCGCGAGGCCGGCGGCCCTCTGGCGCTGGCCAGGCGTTATGGGCCCCAGGCCATCCCGATCGCCGCTCTGGTCGCGATCATGGGACTCTACCTTCCGATCGCTTCGTTCCACGGCTACGGGCTCAGCTACATGGATGCTGGCTCGGACGGAAAGATCCTGCTCGTCCTCGCGATCCTCACGATCATCGCCGCTGTGCTGAACCTCACCGTGAAGTCCGGCAACACGTCGCTGCGCCTGGCCGCGGGGATCGGCGCTGGATGCGTCGGCCTCGGCGCGCTGCTCGACGGCTTCGGAAACCTCTTTGCGATTGGCCCGTCGTTCGGCTCGTTCTTCCTCGGCCTCGCAGGCTTCGCGCTCGTGGCCGCCGGTGTGCTGACGCTGTTCAACAAGCCGGGACAGCACACGGACGCCTCCGAATAGCGCCTGACCCGCACCCGCCAGGCCCGATCCGATAATCCGTCGGATACTTCGCCCCGGATGAGACGCCCCCGTCTCATCCGGGGCATTTTCTTCCCCTGGCCGCGTCCGACTCCCGTGTATCAAGCCTGTATCAAAACAGCGTATCGGCCGCGATGCACGCGTTTCCCCTGGCCAGGGGTGGGGACCGGACCCGAGAACCCGATGGCATGCATCAAGACCTTGATACGGGTGTTTCCCCAGGTCAGCCTTGGAAAAACACCCCTTGTATCAAACGCATCAAGAATCGACAGCTTGATTTCCATGCGCGTGTGTGCGCGTGATACCACGGGTCGTCCAAGGTAGGCAAGCCACGGGGCGGATCAAGGAGAGATCGCGTATGTATAACCTCATTTATCTTGATACAAATGATACAAACCCCTAAAAACCCCGTCTGACTAGGCAAAACGGGTGTATCAAGTGTTCAAATCGGTTTGATACAGGCTTGCTTCGCGACCGTGCGAAAACCCCGTCTGACCAGGCAAGACAGCCTGTATCAGGCGTTTTGATACAGCTCTTGATCCAAGCGGACAACAGGGGGCCCGCCGCCATCGCAGCCCACCTCTCCCGCGACACCCCGCTCGATCGAATCGGGACCCGCGCTTCGGGTGGCTCACGCCGCCCACGGGTGAACCTCTGTGCTGCCCCGCTGCCCCTTCGCGACTCCGCGGAAAGGCCCGGGTGTCGACGAGCCGCTGTGGCAATCCAACCGAGCCGCCTGTTGGCCCTGCGCACCCGCGACTGACACCAGCCGCCCTATCGACTCGTCTCAGTTTCGATTCCGAATGAGTTGTGATAGGTGAGTTGAATGCCATAGGCTTGCACCACGACTTCCATTCGAATACGAGTCCCGTCGGCTTCCCACAACCGCCGCCGGCACGACTCTCCGCAAGACGGAAAGAGACACGCATGAGCACTTCTGGCACAGACAGCTCTCAGGCCCAGGCTCAAGCTGGGCGGTCCTTCACCGACCTCCAGGCCGATCTGCTCGCCTTCTTCGACAACCGCCCGGGCGGAGGCACCGTCGCAGCCCCGCAGAACCTCATCGTCACCCACGTGACGGACGAGTACCTCGCCAGCCTGGATCTATCTGCGCCGCCGGCACCTCGCCAGCTCGAGCAGGAGCTTCTCGCCTCCTGCTACGGGATCGTGACGAACGAGAACCTCAAGATCCCCAAGGGCGACGGCGTGTACCCGATCCCGAGGCACCTCTCGACCTGGCAGGTCGCGCAAGTTCTGCTGCGCCTGCACCACGTCGTGCGCATCGCCCCCACTGATGCGAACACCGACCGCGAGTACGACATGCTCGCCATGTACATCAGGCACGGTCCGAGCCGCGGCATCTACACGGCCAGCGAAGATGACCTGCGGACCACGGCCAGGCGCTACAACACCCAGCTCACCACCAACGACTTCAAAGAGGTCGTCGCCGTGCTGCGTGAAGACGCTCCGCGGGTGCACCTGAACTCCCACCGCGATCTCATTGCCGCCAACAACGGCATCGTCTACTACGGCACTGAGCCGTTGGACATCACGCTCGGCGGCAAGCAGTTCCATTTCGAACCGAAGAAGGTCCACCCCTTCGATGCTGCGTTGGTCTTTACCGTCAAGAGCGCCATCGACTATGTCGAGGACGCGCCGATGGTCAGGATCCCGCATCCCGACCCCGCCGACGGCGAGTGGGAAGTCGGCGAGTGGATCCACGACCTCTTCTACACAGACGGCGACGAGGAGTTCAATACCAGGAACGCCGGGCTGGCAGCCCTCACCTGGGAAGTCCTGGGTGCGCTCGTGCGGCCGCATGTCAGCTGGAACAAGACTGCCTGGTTCCACTCCGAGCAGGGCAACAACGGCAAGGGCACGCTGTGCTCGCTGGGCCGGAACCTGCTCGGATCCGGTGCGCACACTTCGATCCCGATCAAGGACTTCGGCAAGGAGTTCGCGCTTGAGCCCCTGATCAAGTCAAACGCGATCATTGTCGACGAGAACCCGGTGGGGATCTTCGTCGAAGAGGCCGGCAACTACAAGACCGTCGTCACCAACGACACCCTGCAGATCAACCGGAAGCACCGGGTGCCGATCGCTTTCGAGTTCCACGGCTTCATGATCCAGTGCGTCAACGACCTGCCGAAGTTCAAGGACAAGTCTGAGTCTCTGTACCGCAGGCAGCTGATCCTGCCGTTCACGAAGAGCTTCACGGGAGCCGAGAAGCGCTACATCAAGAACGACTTCCTCAAGCGCCGCGAGGTCCTCGAGTACGTGCTCTGGTACGTGATCAACTGCGCCGGAGCCGCGTCGCCCGGGAGCTACTATGAGCTCTCCGAGCCGCCCGCGACGCAGGTGCTGCTCGCAGAGTACAAGGAGACGAACGACCCCGTCCGTGCCTTCTGG
Organism: Arthrobacter sp. efr-133-TYG-118; assembly: GCF_030209755.1. Classification (GTDB taxonomy): domain Bacteria; phylum Actinomycetota; class Actinomycetes; order Actinomycetales; family Micrococcaceae; genus Arthrobacter. The sequence goes on from NZ_JARVRH010000010.1 coordinate 291,235, forward strand.
ACCGAGTTCCGCGGGCTGTTCGTCTGGGACCTGCTGCCGTTCTTCTTCCTCTACGACCTGTACCGGGTGTGGTTCACGCGCGTCTCGCCCTCAGGCAAGCTCGTCGGCCGCCAGCAGTTCATCACCGACCTGTTCGGCATCGTGCAGAACGACCCTCTGTGGCACTGCAACGACAAAGCCCGCACGATTCGCCCCGGCAGCAAGATGGCACTCTCCGAGCCGCTCATCGCCGAGTACGAGCTGAAGGACTGGTACACGCCCGGCTACACCGGCACGGACCCGAATCGACTGGGCATCCCGCTGCTAAAGCCGAACTACCGAGGTCTGCTGCGCATCGTCCCGCTCGGCGGTACCGCGGCACCCGCTGCGTCTGTCTCGACCGATGACTGACCGGCCTCCGGCACTCCGGACTCGTCCATCTGCATCACCGACCAGGAGGTCGTTTCTCCCATGTCCCGAATGACCACGGCGATCCAGTCCGTCGCCACGGCCCTGCTCCGTCTCGCTGAGGAGCAGGGCCGTATGGCCGACATCCAAGCCGAGACCGCGAAACAGCAGCGGATCACCAACCTGATCGTCCGATCGCAGATTGAGACGGATCAAACCGAGAAGACACGCCTGCTCACCGAAGCCCGTCGTCGCATGGACGCCCCGAGTCGGCGCGACCTGCGTGACCACAACCTGTAGCACGCAGGTGTCCACCGGCGTGCCCGATCCCTGAACCGAAACGAGAGACCCATGCCTGCTTTCGCCGACGCCGGCACCAAGCCGAAGCCTCGTCCGCTCACACCCGTCACCGCCGATTCGTCGCTCTTCAGCTTCTACGACATCGAGTCGCTGTCGAACGTGTTCAGCGTCGTCGTCTACACGCCGCGCACCGATGAGGCCGTGGACGAGCTCGAGGTGTTTTATCTGGTCGACGACGCGGTACTGGCCCAGTCCCTCGATCCCCATGCTCTCGTCTCCGCGATCCGCGCCGGCAACCCGGGTCTGCCGATGGTCGACGTCTCGCTGCGCGATCTGCACACCATCCAGGGGAACCTCCGGCTCGCCCAGCTCATCGGGCTCTCCGACGCCGACCAGGTCTGCGACCATGACCAGGAGTCGTCCTACCCCCGGGATCTGCGTCCCGTCTGTGACACGGATCCCGAATTCGACCCGGCGGCACATCCATTCCTGGCCGGATACAACTCGCTCAACTACGACACCACGATGCTCGCGCTGTACCTCACCGAAGTCTTCTCCGACATCGTCGGACACCGCAAGCGCCTGACCGACGCCCAGCAGATGCGGAGTTACGCGCGGACCCCGCAGCAGATCGCCGACGCCGAGGAACTCCTGGAGCAGGTCTTCGCGCAGCGTCCGGTGTTCCGGCCGGTCACGGCCAAGACGCTGCGCGCTCACAACGACCAGCTGTTCGATGAGAAGAACATCGACTACATGCCGCGCTACATCGGCTGGGAGAGTCCTGCTGCGAAGATCCGGCGCGCCATGATCCACTCGGGTCGCCACCTCGACGTCAGCCGGCTCAACGAGCTGCAGTCCAAGGTGGCACTCAAGCACCTGCTCGGCATGCTCGGACACCAGATCAAGGAGTCCGAAAAGCTGGGCCACGACGCGGTGATCACCACCGTGGAGGAGCTCTACGAATTGCTGGCCTACAACGTTGCCGACTGCCTGGGTCTCGCACAGCTGTTCCGGCACCCGACGTACTCGAGTGCCTTCGACCTGAAGGCCGGTCTGCTGGCCCAGTACTCCGAGACCGTCTTCACGATGAAGCAGACTGTGCGCCGCGACCGCCTCGCCATCGACTCGTCCTCGGCGAAGTTCGTGGGTCGGATCCTCGCCCCGTTCACGGCGCTGAACGACATCAGGACTGTCTCTTTCAACTATCCGCACCCCGAGGTCGCCAGGGAACTGAACATCGAGCCGGTCAACGTGCTCGACGAGTGCGTGCGCTTCTTCGAAGAAGAGGTTGCAGCCGACCGGGCAACCAATGCCGCCCAGGCCAAGGCATACGCCGACTTCATGCAGATCGTCGCGTACTACCGCTCGATTGAGGGGCAGAACTTCAACAACTCCGAGGAATATGCCGAGCGATACGGCCTGCCTGCGCAGGTGCTCGACGAGATCCCGAAGACGCCGAACAACCTGCGGTACTTCCACCGGGACGGCCGGCCTTCGTCGTGCTTCGCGACGTTCTCCACCGGCGGCATCCACGGTGCCGAGGTCGACATCGCGACCTTCGAGCGGGACTCCGCCGCGCACCGCGAGAGTGCATCCATGCTCGAGATGGCCAAGTTGTTCTACCCCGACGCCAAGGACTTCGTCGCCGAGGCCAAGCGCCAGCACAACCTGCTCGCTCTGCCCGACGGCACGTTCGTCGACAAGCGCCTGGTGCTGCTGGGCTCCGACCCGGAGAAGGTGAAGTACCGCAAGGCCAAGAAGGGCGACCCCGGACAGACCGAGCAGCTTGCACGGGCTCAGCACCAGGTGCCGGATGCTGCGATGCTTCTGGCGACTCAGCGCCCGGACGCCCAGGCACTCGACGTGGCGATCACCGACAGCATGAGCCCAGGCGGCGTGCGTGTCATCACCGGCAAGCTCGTGCTAGCCAAAAGCACCGCCAATGCCGCCGAGTACCGGACCGGGCCGGTGAAGCAGGCACCTGAGCTGTTCCCCGCAAAGAGGACCGACGCGTCCACGAAACTCCACCCGAAGTACTCGCACACTTCGGCTGGGCTCGTCACGCACGAGGACTTCACCAGCTACTACCCGAACCTGCTGCGCAACATGCGCGCATTCTGGAACCCTGAGCTGGGGGAGGACCGCTACGCGACGATTTTCTTCGACAAGGAGCGCTACGGAAAGGAGATGAAGCAGCCCGGCATTTCCGCCGAGCTGAAGACCCGGCTCAACACATTGCGTAACGGCACGAAGCTCATCCTCAACGCGGCATCAGGTGCCGGTGACGCCTCGCACAAGACTCCCATCCGGATGAACAACGTGATCATCTCGATGCGGATCATCGGGCAGCTCTTCTCCTGGCGCATCGGCCAGGCCCAGACGCTGGCCGGCGCTCGAATCATCAGCACGAACACGGACGGTCTCTACTCGATCCTCGACCCGGAGATCAACAATCGTGTGCTGGCCGATCAGGCGGAGCTCATCGGCGTGGACATCGAACCCGAGGCAATGTTCCTGGTCAGCAAGGACTCGAACAACCGCCTCGAGCTGCTGCCGCCGCGCGGGGCATCCGAGGATCTGCCCGTTGCCCAATGGGAGATCCACAGCGCAGGCGGAGGCACGCTCGCCTGTCATGCCGGTCCACGGCCGGACAAGGCGCTGGCCCATCCCGCGGTCATCGACCACGCGCTGGCCAGATACTTGCAGGCTGTCACCGCGGCCAGAGGGGAGAGCGCTCTGGCTGAGCCCTTCGACGCAGCCCTGGGACGCAAGCTCATCGACGAGGCCCGCGATCCAGAAAATCCGGTGCGCACCGCGTTGATGTTCCAGACCATGGTCACAGCCTCCCGGGGCTCGATCACCTATCCGTTCGCCGCCGACCCCATGCCTGTAGGCGATGAGGAGAGCAGCAACGAGGCCGCCCCGATCACCAATCCCAGGCCGCTGCAGATGGTCAACCGGGCCTTCGTCGTGCAGGCCGGCACGCAGGATGCCGTGAGCTTGCACAACGCCGGGGCCTGGAAGGTCGCGCCGGCGGTTCAGGCAAAGCGACGCGAGAACGCCGAGTCTCCGGCACGCGACGAGATCGCCAAGTCGATCCTGGCCCACCACGGCTGGGCATCGGACAGCTGGGCGTACGCGCAGAACCGGAAGATGCGCCTCATCCCGGAGGACCAGGACGTGACCACGCGCCGGATCAACGGCGTCGATCCCTCGTGGTCGATGGTCATCTGCAACGAGGATCTGCACTCCATGGACGTCTCGAGGCTGACCGGGCTCATCAGCTCGCTCGACCTCGAGGTGTACACACAGATGCTCGGTGAGACGTTCACGAAGAACTGGATGAACGCCGCCTGATCGGCAGATCAGCACAGCGTCGCCCCGCTGCAGGACCCGGAAGGCCGGCCGGAGTATTCCGACCGGCCTTCCGCATACGCGCATGTATCAACCCGCCATTCCATACGCAATAGAATCGCGTCATACTTGAATGGAATAGATGATTCAATAGTGACTCGTAATAGGCATGCTACTGCAATCGCAAAGGAGCACTGACCATGTCTACTTCAACACTCGAAAGCCCCTCACGCCTCGCCGTACGTGCGACCCCGACCCCTACGGAGCGGCGATGAAGGCCGCGCTCGGCGCGTCCAAGGTCCGCCCCGTGGTTCTGGAACTCGTCCGCGAACACGGCCCACTCACGCACGACGAGCTGATCGACTGGTACCGCCGCCTGCTCGCCTTCGAAGAGGGCACCCCGCGCGCCTCCGACTCCGGCATCCGCACCCGACTGCGCGAGCTCGTCAAGGCGGGGCTCATCGTCGAAGACGCCGAAGAAGGTGAGTCCCTGTTCGGCAACCGCGCAAAGCGCTGGGTCTCCATCGACATGCTCGAAGGCCTCATCAGCGACGACAGCTACGACCAACGCGCAACCGACACTGACGACGACTGAGCCCAAGCGAAAAGGAGAATCAGATGCGCCCTGACCTCATCCCCGGCGTGAACGTGGACCGAGTGGACGTCGCAGCCGGATGCCGGATGGCTGCCCAGCTCGGTTACAGCGACTTCCAAGCCCAGATGATCGTGGAGTACGCCCCGATGCGTCATCACCGCGGCGAAGAGGGTGGGGCCGAACGCACCTGGCTTGCCCAATTCCCTCGCGACCTCACCAGCTGGCGGGCGATTCTCGCCCACGCGGTCGCGAAGACAGCTGAATCGTCGGCCCCGGAAGACCCGGCAACGCGCCTGCCGCGCCAATATTGCGAGGAGGTCCTGGACGAAGAACAGAACGACGGCATGGGCTGCCGCTTGAGCGCTGATCATGATGACGGCCATCTCTGGAACCGGCCAGAAGAGCTGCCCTCCGGGCATCCTCGCCGAAATCAAGAAGAAAGCGACGCAGCGGATGGCTGAGATCCGCGAAAACCCCATCGAGCGCTACCTGCTCTCGCAATCCAGGGCCAATGGCTTCCTCTGCATGAAGTTCGTGTCCCCTGCGCGCGGCGGCATTCCTGACCGGATCGTCATCACCCCCGGCTCACACGGCACAGTCTTCGTCGAGGTCAAGCGCCCAGGTGAAGAACCCGAGCCGCGGCAACACGCCACACACGCCAAGATGCGCCGCTTCGGAGCCGAGGTCCATGTCGTCAACAGCCACGCGGCTGTCGAACAGCTCATGCAGTACCTCTCCGGAGCGTCGAACGCAGCGCAGACCAGGCAGTCGGCGTAGCGAACCACCCACCGCCCTCAACGAAAGAAGCACACGATGACACCCCCGACCACCATGCTCGACATCCCGCGAACGGCGCACGCCGAGCCCGATATCACGATCTACGGCCCCGAAGATTGCCCGAATTGCGAACAGGCTATGCGATTCTTCGACCGCGGCAAGATCGCGTACACGAAGATCACCATCGAGCCCGGCGACAAGGACCATCGCCACATCACCGAAGAGCTCGGCTACGCCTCCGCTCCGGTGATCGTCCTGACGTTTACGAGGGGTGCCAATCCACACACGGTGCACTGGGGCGGCCATCGCATGGACATGCTCATGGCCACGAAGAGCCTGGTCGCGAACATCCGGGCAGAAGTGGAGACCGAGACCGCCGACAAAGCTGTGCCGGTGTCGGTATGACCCCACACCGAAGGATCGAATCCGATATGCCCTGGCCCAAAAAGAAGTCCGCACAGAGCGGCTCCCCGCCCGACAGCCAGCAAACGAAGGATCTCCCGACCCTCGCGATCATCGCCGTCATGCTCGCCGCAATCGTCATCATCGGCGTCGGTCTGTGGCTGTTAAAAAGCTGATCCAGAAGCCCGGACTCGCGGCGTAGAGCGCACGGCAGTACCACGACGCTGCGCACCCGATCATCACGAAAGGAGAGGGCTGCGCAGCGTTGCTGCGTTGCTCGCACCGCTCATGACCATCCTCACCACCGCCGGGGCACCTCCCGTGCCGCCTGGTCCTCCGCCAGCTGTACCTTTACCCCCAGCGCCTCCGGCCACGACCCCCTCTCTGTCCACCTTCACATTGATGCCGCACCAGCAGCAGGCCGTCGACTTCATCGCAAGCCGTCCGGCCTCTGGCGTTTGGCTCGGTGTCGGGGCCGGCAAGGCCCAGCCTCTACACGCTCGGATCCTCACGCCCACCGGATTCATCCGGATGGCTGAGGCAAAGATCGGCACCAAGATCGTCACCCCGAGCGGTGACGTCTCGATGATCGACGGTGTCTTCCCCCAGGGGGAGCGCCCCGTCTACGAACTCCGGCTCCACGACGGCCGTCGCATCCAGGCCGACGAGGACCACATCTGGTCCGTTGCCACCGACAAGCAGCGGACAAAGGGCACCTTTATCCATCGAACCACTCTCCAACTCCTGAACGACCTCCGGAAGAAAAGCGGATCGCCCAAGTGGTCGATCGCCTCGATCGATCCCGTAGACCTCGGCAAGTGGGACAGCAGCATTGATCCTTGGCTCCTCGGTGCGCTCCTCGGAGACGGCGGGCTTACTACCGGATCGCCATCTCTGTCGATGCCAGATGCTGAAATCCTCGATCAGGTGACAGCGCTGCTTCCCGCAGGCGTCACGCCTACAAAGAAAGGAGACACCGACGACTTCTATCTGACTAACTCGGGCGAAGGGCCCAACAATGCCCTACTCGACGAGCTCCGTCGAATCGGGGTCTGGGGCCATGGATCCGGAACGAAGTTCGTTCCGGAGAACTTGCTGCACGCGCCGATCTCGGACAGACTTGCGCTCCTCCAGGGTCTGCTCGACACCGGTGGTAACGCAAGCAAGTCCGGTTTCGACGTGACCTTCAAGTCCGAGCAGCTTGCCGACGACGTCCGGTGGCTTGCCCATTCGCTGGGTGGGCGTGCGTCGAAGTGCCGGAAGGTCATCAGTTCCGGACTCTACGCTGGGAACGTCTATCACCGAGTCTACGGACGGTTGCCCAACTCAATGGAACCGTTCCGACTCGCGCGCAAACGTGATGCTCGGCGGCCCCACAACGACAGGCGACGGCAGTCCTATGACACGATGTATACCTCGATCTCCGAGATCTCCTTCAAGAGATACGAAGAGACACAGTGCATCAGGGTCGCACACCAGTCCCACGAGTACGTGACCGACGGCTTCGTACGGACGCACAACACGATCACGGCTCTGTCGGCGCTCCAGCAGATCCGTCCCATCGGCCACATCCTGGTCATCGCACCCGTCGCGATCGCACGGTCCACCTGGCTCGACGAGATCGAAGAGCGCGGCTTCAACATCCGCACCCGTTCGCTGATCGTCGACGAACGGGACCGCAAGCTCTCGAAGAAACAGCGGCTCGAGCGCATCAAGGAGGTGTTCGTAGACCCGCCGACGATGTACTTCATCAACCAGGATTTGATCACCCGTTCCCCGGACAAGCGCTGCAAAGTCTGCCACGGCGACGGGCTGAAGGGCCGCGTCTGCACCGCCTGCCAGACCGGGCTCGTCGACCAGATGCCCGTACAGAAGCTCAGGGGTCCTGATGGAAAGCTGCGCGACACCATCATCTGGCCATTCCAGACCGTTATCATCGACGAGTCCCAGGAATTCAAGTCGCACTCGTCCAATCGCTTCAAAGCACTGCGCTTGGTCCGCCCGGCGATCACCAGGTTCATCGAGCTGACCGGCACGCCGTCGCCGAACGGACTGGAGGATCTCTGGAGCCAGATGTACCTCCTGGATCAGGGTCAGGCCCTCGGTGCGACGATCACAGAATTCCGACGGCGGTGGTTCACACCGAAGATGATCCCCGGGCAGACCGTCCCGGTCGGATGGGACCCGAACCCCGGGGCAGAACAACAGATCCACCAGGCGATCTCGCACCTGGTAATGAGCGCGCAGAACAGCACAGTCGTGCTGCCTCCGCTCACGATCGAGAACGTTCACGTCAAGCTGCCCGCCCACCTGATGGACGCCTATAAGGCATTCAAGCGGGAGCTGGTCATCGACGTCGTCAACGAGGCTGCGCAGCGCAAGGCTGAGCTGGCCTACGACCATTGGGTGAAGCATTCGCCGCAGCCTGAGGCGCAGGTGATCCGGGACCATCTCGCGGCGCTCACGGGCACTGCGCTGTCTGACGCCTACGAGAAGTTCAAGGCCGGTATGATCCAGGACTTCCTCCAGGATCCTGACGCGCAGCTCATCAAGACCGTCATCGCCGAGAACCAGGCCGTGCTCACGAGCAAGCTCATGCAGTTCGCCTCGGGCACGCTCTACACGGCAGACCCGGACGATCCGTCGACCAAGGGCCAGTACGAGATCCTCCACGACGAGAAGATCCAGATGGCCGAGTACCTGATCCGCAACAACGGGGGAGACCCCGTGCTGGTCGTGTACCACTTCAAGTCCGATCGCGAGCAGCTCATGCTCAAGCTCGACAAGGCCTGCATCAAGGCTGAAATCTTCGACGGTTCGCGTGAGATGAAGCAGCGCTGGAGCAACAAGCAGATCCAAGTGATGCTGATCCACCCCGCGTCTGCTGGCGCAGGGCTGAATCTGCAGCACGGCGGCTCCACGATGATCTGGTACACGATGCCGTTCTCTCTGAAGCATTACCTGCAGACGAACGGCAGGCTCTTCCGAACTGGCCAGACCAAGCCGGTGCGCATCTACCAGCTGATCACCAAGGGCACGCAGGACGAGCGGATGCCGGTGGTGCTCCAGACCAAGGAGCTCACCCAGGACCGGCTCATCCGGGCAGTCGACGTCGAGAAAGGCCTCGAACTCGCCTTGATTGACGAGATCCGAGATGACCTCAACGACCTCTGGACGACCACACGGCTGTGACCCTCACGCCAACGACGGCGGGACTGCATTCCAGCAGTCCCGCCGCATGGTCCAGGACTTCAGTCGATCCGAAATCGGCAAAGCCGATTCGGGTGGTGCCACAGATTCCGACCGGGCGCGATCGGATTCCTGCCCTAGCCACGTACATCCGTACTTGATTCTCGGCATTCACCATGGGGAGGGTCAAGGCTTTCACTTGTAAATCGAGCTGAAAGCGAGTGGTCGGCCAGAGTGGTTCACTAGCTCCAAACCGCCAGCCACCAGAACGGACCCGTTCTTTAACTCTGTAGCGGTGTGGCCTGCTCGCGCTGGATATACGTTATTGCCGTTTGACCAGGTAGCCTTTTTGGGGTCATAAACCTGGGTCGCGGAAATGGCATTTCCAGCTTGGCCATAACCACCGACAACCAGCACCGTGCCGCCCTTCATCAAGGTCGCTGTATGAAGAATTCGCGCAGAAGCCATTGGCGCGGTTGCGGACCACGTTCCAGTTCCGGGGTTGTAGAGCTCAGCACTAGCTAGTATTCCCTCGCTGTTAAGTCCGCCTGCTACGAGCACCTTGCCGTTTGCCAATACTGCTGTGTGCAATGAACGGGGTGTGATCATTGAACCCGTGGCCATCCACGTACCGAGGGCGGGATCGTAAATGTCGGCGCTTACGAGAAATGGCACTGCTCCATTGGCAAACTGGCCAGAGCCCCCAGTGACTAATACTTTCCCGTTCGGAAGCATTGTTGTCGTGTGACTGCCTCGTGCCGTCGTCATTGATCCTGTCTGCGACCACGTACCCGTGGCAGGATCGTAAAGCTCGGCCGTGGCCAAACGGTCATGCAGTCCTGTTCCCCCTGTAACAAGCACCTTTCCATTTGCGAGGAGGACGGCAGCATGGTTTGCACGGACTGTGGACATCGATCCGGTAGTTGACCATTTGCCCGTGGCAGGATCATATAGCTCGGCGGTTGCGATTCGGCCGTGTAGGCCGTCACCCCCTGCAATGAGCACCTTTCCATTGTTGAGCAAGGTGGCAGTGTGTCCGTCTCTCCCCGCGATGAGATCGCCAGTGGTGGCCCAAGTGTTCGCCTTTGGATCGTAAAGCTCTGCACCGCTTTCGTAGCCGTTGGCTGAGGTTTCTCCTACACCACCGGCGACAAGAACACGACCGTCGTTCAAGAGGGTGGCGGTGTGGGCCGCCCGTGGCTGATTCATGCATGGGGAAGGGACTTCGCCCTCAATGGCAGCCAGCATTGGTTCGATCCAGCACTGTTCCTTGGCGATTGACGTAACACCGTCCCACTGCGGGTTTCCCAGAGGCTCGTCGGTGTCCGTGAGCCCCACAAGACGAGGCACTCCGCCCACGAGCTCCATGACCGGGCCACCGCTGTCACCTCCGAGGATGGTCGACGTCGGCGAATGAGTGCAAAAGTGTATCGCCGGGTCAACCGACGGGCAGTTGGTAATGGGGACCACCGCGGTATTCATCTGCTGTAATTGATTGGCCAAGCCTGCAGTAAGACCGGTGAACCCGTACCCCGCGGTGGTTAACGCCGTCCCGTCGGAAGGCAGATCGTTAGACATCCGCACTGGTGTGTCTCCGGGACTTGCATCCTTATTTAGGACAAGCAGCGCCACGTCATTGACCCATCCGTTTGTGCTGTATCCCGGATTGACAAGTTGTTGCTTAGCAGTCCGCGAATATTGATTCGGATATCCATAATGGAAGATGACTGTGCTTGTCGACGCCTTCTGGTAGACGCAATGCGCGTCAGTGATGACTACATTTGGACGGATCAGCGAACCCGTGCAATATTCGATTCGCTGGCCGTTCTTGCTATCCGTTGAAATTCTGACGGCGAAGGGGAAGGCGTTTGGATCCGACGTCGTTCCGTTCGTGATCGCGTTTGCTATTCCTCCATTCGCAATGAGAAGTGCGGACATGAGGGTCAGGATGGCGAGCCAGAACGTTCGTCTTGGTGCCCAGCGTATTGAAAATACGCGCCTAACAATTGGTTTCTGGGTTTCACTCATTTGGCGGTTCCGACTGCACAGTACTCTCCCCTTACGTCGGACTTCTTCCGGTTGAATCGTGGGTGCCTCTGGTTGACCAGGGTGCCCAAATTCCGTGTTCCTTCAAAGCACATGCCTCGCCCAACATTTCGTCCTCTGCGATCCACGCGAGCTTAAACCGAGCGTCGAACCAGAACACGAGTAGCTGACACCCGTCCCGACGAGCCCACGTCACTCTCAAGAAGCAGCGAACGTTGTTAACTACAGCCGGACTGCGGCACTTGTCTCACACCAATGTCACCGAGGACGCATCAGGGTTTCTTCCCCTTCGTCGACTCGCTTGCCGGTATCTACCAGCGCCGGGCCGACGCAGCCCGTGCTCTGATCTGCTCGCTCACGGAAGGGGAGCGGTGAGAGCCTCGAGCTTCACGCAGCATAAAGGGTTCAACGACCCCCATGAAGCGAAGAAGAAAATGATCGCTGCTTCCCTTTGCGACATTCCTTCGCCAAGGCGTGGATCATCTGAAGATCTTCAAGCCGTGTGGATCTTGGCGGCAACGCCTGGGAGATTGTGGGAGCAAGTCGATCTTCTGTGGTCTCGCCATGGATAAGGAGCGCGGCCACTTCTTTGACGGTCAACTGGCGTTCCGTATCAACCCGCAAAGTGGACAGAGCATCGGAAATCTCAATATAGGCCCTTTGCGTGCGAGCTGAGGCCGGTAGCTGCATCCGGAGCCGGAGTTCGGAAGATGACAGATGAACCGAAACCTCCCACAGCTTGCCGAGTTGCCAGAGTCGATATCTTGTGACGATGGCAGCCCAAGCTCGTTCACCAAAGCCCAGCAGCGCCGCTCCGCCGACACACAAACTGAGGAATATGCCTGTTGGGGCACGAATGATGGCGACGTCTTGGTGGATCCCGATCAAAACGGACCCCCCAAGGACAGCGTTCACCCAGATGAAACCTGCGCACCCAAAGCCAACCATCACGAGCGCTACTGCACTGATAGGGCGACGGCCGAACTCACCCGGCACTCGCGAAAAGGACAACCTCAGCAGCTGAAGAAGACCCCAGATGATGTAGAGGTGAAAAACTGCGATGTGGAACGCCACCGCCGGATTGAGTGGGTCAATCTTGGTCAGAGCGCTGATCGGGGGTGCCCAGGCAAATCCCAAGGGCCACGTAGCAAACAAGACCAGAGTAACCAGACCTGAACGTACCAGAGCACGCCTCAAGGTCAACGGTGGAATCTGTTCGAAGCGCAGAGTCAGGACAATCACCTCGAGAGCCCCGATGAGAATACCCAGCAGACCGTGCCACATCGCTAACCCGAAGTTGAAAAACGATGCGGTCAGCGTCATGGTCCCATAGGCCGTAGCCGCGATCCCCAGAGTAAGCAGCGCGACACTCATCGCCTGATGATTCACAGTTTCTCTCTGGTCCTTGAGGCGAACAGTCCTTTCGATGGCAAGAAAAAATGACACGCCGGCCAGAGCGATGAAGACCCAGTTGACTTTGTCGACCATCAACAAATCTCTTACTGCCAGCGCTCGTCAAAAAACGTATGACCGCCTCGAAGAACGCGTTCTCTCAGAAGGAACGAGAGGTGCGTTCCCAGCAATTCGGCGTCCGCTTCGGGCCCCTCTTCGTAAGTATCCCGAGCAGCGACAACCGACCGCACCAGATCTTGGTCAAGTCCAGTCACCAGGCCTGAATCCATGAGGGAATCGGCAAGATCCGCAGTATGCGCGTGCCCCAGCAGAGCGTGAGCCACTTCATGGCAGACTATGGCGGCCGTTCTCTCCGGTGAAGTCGAAGAGGACACCACGATATAGTCTGCGGTGTCAGTCGAGATCAACAACCCGGACCGGGCTGAACCCAGATCCTCAGTCAGAAGTGTCAGCGGCCTCCCGCGACTCCGGGAAAGAGCCTCCAAAAGGTCAGCTACCTCACCGCTTGCCGGAAGTAGCTCTTCGGCAGCTTTCAGTGCCGATCGAAGGTGGGGTCCCCAAATGTTCCGCATTAATCCCGAGCTGTCTACTTATGGTGCAGGAATACCTAGAATCGCCTGAACAATCTGACGCCGCGCCTGCTTACCCTCGGGGATTGGCAGTAGCGGGTAGACGTGAATGTGGCCCGCCTTCTCGTGGTACTCAACGTCCACACCAGCATCCCGGGCCTGTTCGACGAAAAGCCGTGTGTCCGGATTGAGGATGTCACGAGTGCCACTGAAGACCAGAAGCTTGGAAAGCCCCGCGAGCTCTCCGAGGAATGGATTGAGAACCGGGTCGTCGACATCGTCTCCGGCCCACATATCAACCAACTCCAACTGACCACGTTTCACAAGCCATGGATCCAAAGTTTGAACAGTATCGATCTCAGGGTTGGTCATCCGCAAGTCAAGTGCTGGGGAGATCAACACCGTAAGCGCCGCCGGAGAGCCCTGATTCCTCAGCAAAAGGCTGGCTGACATGGCGATAGACCCGCCAGCAGAGTCACCCATCAGAGTCAGAGGGCCCGGGTACTGCTGTGACAGCTTTGTGACGAAAGGGACAACTTCTGCCGCGGTTCCACCCTCATGTGCCAATGGATACACCGGCATGATCACTGTAGAGGACGTCTCTTCCGCCAGCTGTTCGATCAGCTTCCAATGATACGAAGATGCCTCGTGAATCCACCCTCCGCCGTGGAGATACATGATCGTGCCTCGTGAGGGACCCTTCGCCGGAGAGACAGCAAAGACACGCCAACCGCTGACCATCGCCGCGGACACACGGACTCCAGGTCGATGCCGCTTGGGGGCACTGACCGATCGCGGATGAAGCGTCAGATGATCCAGGTGAAGACGGACAGCCTCCCGCGTCAGGTAGTTCTTGTTCGCTTTCCGCCAGCGCATGATCGAGGGCATCAGCTTGCCCAGGACACTCATCTTCCCTGAAGTCACGATCTACTGCTCTTTCTTGTCTTTGTCGATTCCCTCGATCTTGCGGATCTGATCAAGCACAGCCAGCACGGAGCCCAGGCCCTCCTGCGAAACCCCGTGGGCACGCGTCAGGAGCCGCTTGACTCCGGCATCACGAATGGCGTTGATGACTTCGAGCGATTCCTGGATCTCAGTCGCAGCCTTGTCGTCCGCGAAGTAGGAAAGCGGGACATGAAACAACTCCGCCAGTCCTGCCAGGAGAACGAACGACGGATTCCGGCGGCGACCAGACCGCAGTGCTCTGATGTGGTTGGCGGTCACCACAATCCCTTGTGCCTGAAGCGCCTCAGCGACTGACTGCGAGGTGTGAAGAGTACGGTCTTCCGCACTCTTCGGCACTGTCCGGAACAGCTGATCTAGCCGCTGAGCAAGGTGCGGAAGTTCGTCTGGTCGGTGCTGGCCCGGATCATTCTCTTGATTCATTGGTGTTCCTCATCGATCCAACTCGCACCGGCCTCTCCGGTTTGAGTTGGGCTCGCACATCTATGGTACCGATGGAGAGAGCTTTGCGCGTCTAGGGACGCGCCAAAACAAACCGACCGACTTGCTTGTGCGTCTGTAGATGCTAGGCTGATCATGACTGCGTCTGTAGGGACATTTGAGTCTGGTTGAAGATCTGGGCTCGCACCAAAGAGGGGGAGCGGATGGTCAACAGTGACTCGGTTACGAGTGAATTCCAGGGCTTCAACGAGGCACGCCGCATCATTTGGTGCCACGAGATCCGTGCTCGTGTGATCGAGCGGCTCGAGTTGACGAGCTTCCTCACCGATGTTGCCATCGCTGCTGTACACGTCGACAACACCAGCCGGGCCGATCGGGTCTACCTCACCGCGTTCGACGCCGCTGGCCGACAGCTGCGCGGCGACACGCTCTACATCGACGAGCCCGGCCAGCACCTCGACATTGCACCCGAGTTCGACCACGACTTCACCAACATGGCCGTCATGCCTGGATCTGAACTCGAAGCAGCAATCAACCGTGAGTATGGCTGGGTCATCAACATGCAGGCACTGCGCGCCTACGATCTCATCGCCGACCGCCGCGCCACGCAGCGCGCGGTGCTGCTGGCGCACCTGCCGGATCTGATGAATCGAGGCGAGGCCCGAGGCTTCCTCTTCGGACCGAGCGACTCCGGCAATGCCGGCGCAGCCTGAACGCACCCTCGTCACCTGCTGTTCGCTGACCAGAACGCCCCGCAAGGATCCAAGTCCAGCGGGGCGTTCTGGTTTTCGTGGAGACCGCGTGAGCACAGGTGATGCAAAAGCGGGGGACCGACTGACGTCGGTCCCGGGGGAAGAGATGTGACGTGTTCCGAATCCGGATAGACCCGGATTCCCCCAGCGCCACGGGCAGACGTTCGAACAACCGAAAGAGGCTTCAATGGCCAGCACCTTCGATCCGGCGCTCACAGAGTCCACCCATCTGATCAACGCCCATCTCGTCCACATCTACAAGGTTGGCGGCGGCACCATCGGCCGCCGTTACCAGGGGAACTGGGCGTACCGCGTCAACCAGAACGGCAGGGTCGTCGCCTCCGGTGAGGACCTCTATACAGGCATGCCCAAGACGCATGACGAGGTCGCTGCCCTCGCAGTTGAGTTTTCGCTGGAGCCAGCCGGAGCTGGACGATGACGACAAAAACCTCAATCCCGGAACTGGCGGCCGAAGTGATCGTCGACGCACATGCGATCAACCGCCACGACGATGAGTCCGCGCTGCAGGCCTTCGCCTGGGCGCTCGGCCCCGACATCGACTATGAACAGGGCCTGCGCGAGTTCGCAGACGCCATCCAGGGTCAGCTCACCGCGGTCGCGAAATTGCTTGACCGCGAAGCGGCAATCGATCTGATCAACGCCAAGATCGAGTTGCTCTCCGAGTACAAGCTCGAATACCCCCAGGATTACGCGCCTGATGACATCGCTGAGATGCGAGCGGAGATTGCGCGCCTGGGCGAGCTTCGCGATCGGCTCGTGGCCTCCCCGGTTACGGCCTAGAACGCAACAAGACCCCCGACATGCAGTCGGGGGTCTTGTTGCGCAGCTGCCTTCGGCGACGTCACACCGGCGGAATCAGCAGTGCTGCCCCGGCATAGATCAGGTTCGGGTTTTCGATGCCGTTCGTTGCGACCAGCTTGTCGATCGGGACACCTGTCTCGGCCGAGATCAAGGTCAACGTGTCGTCGACCTTGATCAGGTAGACCTCGGGCTTCGGCTTGGGTGGCGGGGGAGTGGTCGTCTCAGTCGGCTTCACAGGTATCTGCTTGCCCGTCACGGGATCGATTCCCGTCACCGCACCATTCTCGAAGGCGTCCGGGGTGCCGTTGTGATTCACATCCGGCAGCGTGACGGTGACCGTGCCGTCCTGAACCGGATCCTTCGTGTGCGTCTCGGCCGCCCGGGCGGCGATTCCAACCCGGTTTTTTCCAAGCGCCTGAAGCAGCCCGCCGTCATCGTGCGCCGCCGAACCAAGGGCCCAGCCGGCGAAAAGCAGTCCGCCGGCAGCCATCAGCCCCGCGGCCAACACCGGACCATTGCTCAGATTCGCCCTCTCCGGACGTCGCTCAGCACCGGGATCACGCCCGGACCTCGTCGGATCGACCTTGTCCACCCCTGCGTGGTCCAGGTCCGTTCGAGTCATCGTGCCTGTCATCGCCGTGCGCCTCCTTTCAGCAATGGCACTCCCTACCATTGCACATCCATTCACTCATTCTACTCCAATACGAGTCCAACTTGATAGAATGGTTAGTTGATAGACCATTCGACTCGCCCGGCCCTCAACCCCCGTAAGAACACCCACTCCAAAAGAAAGGGCCTTCACCATGGCCAACTACTCCGTTACCGCCGAGCAGCTCACCGAGGGGGCCCTCGTCCTCGTCCGTGGCAAGCTGGGCTTCGCCCGACTCACCCGCCTCATCGAGGGCGATGAGCTGCAGGCCTCCGACGCCCGCCGCGCACAGAACGGCATGAACCCCGTCGGCGTGCCGCACACGACCGCAACCGTCACCGGTGCCGAGGTCATCTGCAAGGATCCCGCCAAGCCGACGCTCGAGGAGCGCTTCGTCGCCGAGCGTCGCTACGCCTCCAAGAAGCGGCCCGAGACCGGTGCGAACTACTCGATCGACTCCAAGGGCCGGAACCTCCCGGTCATCGCGATCCCGAACGGCGAGGGTCAGGTCACCCAGGACACCTCCGGCCAGGAGCTCGCCCAGGGTCTCGACGTCACGCTCGTGCTGCGTGTCTACAAGCCGAAGACCTACAACAAGCGCGGTCTCTCACTCGACCAGGTCATCGTCAACGAGGCGGTGAAGTACTACGGCGGCAACACCAGCACCAATGAGCTTGCTGCCCGCGGCATCGTCTTCGCCGCTCCGCCGCAGGCCGTGCAGGCTGGCCAGAACGCTCCCGTCGGCGAGGCAGCGCCCATCGACACGACCAACGCCGCCGATGCAGGCACCGGCACAGTGATCGACGAGAACGGCTTCGCCTTCCCGGCTCCCGCCGCGGCCCCGGTGCAGGGCGCTCAGCCGGTGCAGGTTCAGGCGCAGCCCGCAGCCACCGCGGCTCCCGTTGTAGTTCAGCCCGTCGCGCAGGCTCCTGTTCAGCCCGCCGAGACCCCGGAGGAGCAGATCGCCCGTCTGATGCGCGAGAACGCGGCCCTCAAGGACGCCGGCTCCGCGATCGGCGCGCCCGCGCCGGGCAACCCCTGGTCCGACAACGGCCAGGACGCCGAGCCCGCCGGCATCACCTACCGCGCCTGACAGCAGCGCCACGCCATGACCCCGATCGGACATCTGACCACGCAGACATCGCGCTTCACGCGACCCGCAACAGACGTCCGGTCGGGGTCATCCTCTTTCCTGCGCGTTCCCGACCATAAAGGCCGCCGATGACCATCGCTGACCCCCGGATGTACTTCCCCGACTTCTACGACAACCCGGCGATCCGTTCCTTGGCCACGACACCCCGCTGGACGGTCTCCGGCCAGATCGGTGAACTCAACTCCGACGATCCTGGGAAAGAGCCGACGCGGAAGGCTCCGATCGACGTACGTCACCTCCTCGAAGGATGCAATCCCGGCTGCCGCCACGTCGGCCCGCTTCGCGGTGCCTGGGCGATCGACGAACAGTGCCTCCTCACCCTGGACGAACTCAGCACACGACTTCCGGCGGCGGCGAACTGCGCGTTCTACCTGCGAGCTGCGACCAACGGCCTCATCATCATCGACATCGAGAAGACCTGCCCGCCGGAAATCGCGCAGCAGCTGCTCGCCCTGCCGGGGATCCTCTACACCGAGGAGTCCATGTCCGGGTTGGGCTATCACCTCATCGCGCCACTGCCCGCCAACTTCAGCGCCTTCCCGATCGGGGCCGGCAAGCGCAAACTCCAGGAAGAGCACGGCTGGTACGAAATCCTGATCGACCATTGGTGCACGTTTACGCGCCGCCCGGTCGCGGCCGAGGTCCTCGCACACGCAAAAGGCACCGCCGTGATCGAACCCGAGTTCGCAACGGTAGCCGATCTCTACGCCTCGTTGGCGGAAAAGGCGAAGGCGAGTGCAGAGGTGGCCGCCGTGCACACCTCAGTCGAGATCCCCGAGATCCCGCACGCCGGCATCATCATCGCCAAGGCCAGGCTCAGGGCACAGCGGCGCCTCAAAACGCTCGACGACTTCCACGGCGACTATTCGCGATGGGAGTTCTCCGTTCTCGGCACGCTGTACCGCGAGATGCTCAGACCGCTCATCCAGTTCTCCGGACAGACCGGGTATTCGCAGAACGATCTCGTCTGGCTGCTCTACCAGGCCGCCGTCGAAGAGCTGCCCCATCGCCCGAAACACAACGAACGCCGGAACAACCGCCCCTTCCTGCTCGATCGAGCCGCGGCGATGGTCGCCAGCCAGCATGCGAAGTGACCCTTCGTACTGCCTCTCAGATCCTCGACACCTCGATCTGACTACAACACCGCACCACCTTTTCATTCGCATTCTCGCCCGAACACAAGGACCCAACCATGCGTTTCAATGACACCCTGTCCGAAATCGTCCGCCAGGACCTCGAGATGAGCATCGTCCCCGCCCTCATGGGCGAGCCCGGCATTGGCAAGTCCTCCTGGGTTGAGTCGCTCGCCTACTCGATGAACACCAAGGCCTTCACCCTCGCGGTGAACCAGATGGCCGCGAAGGAAGACCTCACCGGCGCACGCCTGGTGCCCTACACAAAGCCCGACGGCACCGAGAGCCACAAGCAGGTCTTCTACCCGCACGACGTCGTCCAGCAAGCGATCGACTACGCGAAGCAGAACCCGCGCGAGTGGCCGATTCTCTTCTGCGACGAGATCAACCGCACGACCGCCGACGTCACCTCCGGCATCCTGACGATGATCACCATGCGCCGGCTCGGCCGCGAGGACCTCCCCGACAACCTCCGCATCATCGTCGCCGGAAACGACAAGGGAAACGTCACCACCCTGGACGAAGCGAGCCTCTCGCGATTCTCGATCTACCGGGTCGAGCCTGAGGCGGCCACGCTCATCTCCATCCTCGGTGACGACATGAACCCTTGGGTGAAGAAGGTCCTCACCCAGTTTCCGGCGATGGTCTTCCAGAAGTCGATCTCCGGCATCGTCGCCGCCGATGGCGCGGACGATGACGACGACAACGCCACCGCCTCGTTCGCCGAGCTGTTCGATTCCGGCGAGGAGATGAACCAGCTCACCACGCCGCGGACGATCGACAACCTTTCGCGCTGGCTCAACCGCGCAGAGCGCGACCAGCTGGCCCGCTACCTCGCCATGCCGACCACGATCGGCGATCGCGAGACCACAGTGCTGAACGAGGTCGTCGAGTCGCATGTCGGCAACACCCCGTTCGCCGTGCAGATCGTCGCAGCCATCGCCGAAGATCTGGCGTCCGGCTCCGGCCAGCACACGTCCAACCAGGTCGTCGTGCCGAAGCCGAACTGCTACGCCGATTTGAAGGCGGCGCAGTCGATCAGCGATCTCGCCACGATGATCGCCGGACTGACCGACACGGAGAAGTCCGGGTCGCTGCTCTACGCGCTCAAGGAGCGCGAGGACAACACCCGCCTCATCGAGCAGCTCGCCGCGCACACGCACCAGATCGAGGCTGCGCACACGCGCACGCTCTTCGAGATGGTCTCCGCCCAGCAGGCAGACACGCAGAACGTCGAGGCCTTCCTGAACAGCGGTACCCCTGTCGCGGACGCCGTGAAGCCGCTGCTCTCGGCCTTCCTCTGATCCGCAATCCGCACTCCGACCTCTGAAAGGAGAGGACCGCCATCATGACGATCACCGTCACCAACCAGAAGCCGGCAGTGCTCGATCCGGTCCACACGATCACCTGCACGGGCACCTATGATCCGATGCCGGCGATCACGAGCGCGATCGCGGATCCGCTGCGTACGCCGCTGAACCCCGCAACCCCTGCGAACATCACCGACGCCAGGGGGCACGACCTCAGCGGCGGGATCGAGCAGGCACTGCTGGCGTGTCTCAGTGACACCCTGGTGCCCGGGGCCGAAGACTTCATGAAGGAGCTGCTCGGCCAGACGATGGTCAACTACGACCAGACGACCCCGCTGCCGGTGGGGGAGCTCTTCGCCGCACAGGCCGGCCGGAAGCACAAGCTTCCGGCCCCTGTGCCGGGCAAGGTCGTCTACACCGCGCGCGAGGACGTGATCCCCAGCGCCAAGGGGCTGCTGTCTGGCTCCACCGACGCCGATCTGTTCTTCGCCTCTCTCGCCTACGCCTACCACCCCGACACGCTGGGGTTCTGGTTCCAGTCCGAAGCCGCATTCGATGACTTCAAGGCGTGGCTTGCACAGCAGCTGCAGACGATCGGCGCAGCGCTGCCCGCTGGGACGATCAAGCTGCTCGGCGACTTCGCAGCTCTCGAGCTCAAGAGTCTCACCGAGTCGCTGCTGCTGCGCCAGGACGACACCGACAACAACGAGGAGCTCTCGTTCGCCCGCCTCGTCGTGCACCTGCTCATGCAGTACGTCGAGCAGCAGAATGTGCAGCAGGCCCAGCCCGGCGGCACACCGGCAACCTCCGGCGTTCTGCCATTCACCGTGGGTGAGCTTTTCTGCCCGAAGTCGCTGGTGTTCGTGAACGTCGAGGCCCATGCCCGGGCACGCCCCGGCAAGGTGACCGCCGAGTGGGGCATCATCAACAAGTCCCTGGCGTCTCCAGTGAAGGTGGTCTCGAACAAGAACCTGTCGAAGCTCACCGCGATGCACCGTGCAACCGCCCGTGCCCAGGCGCAGGCCGCCACCCAGCAGGCAGGCGCGCCGGCGACACGCTCGGCTCAGGTCGTGTTCCGCAAGCAGGCTCCGACGAAGCTCTATCTGTTCGCAGCACTCACCCGGGTGTTGAAGCGGATGGGCAAGGTCAACCGTTCTCAGAACATCTTCCGGAAGTCGAAGACCACGTTCCTGAAGGCGAACCGCCGTGACCCGGACGACTACAACAAGCCTGGCCGGATCACCTCGGTGAGCTACATGCCGGACATCCATATCTACGTGGATACCTCCGGCTCAATCACCGAGGCGAACTATCAGGAGGCGGTCCTGATGCTCATCAAGATCGCCAAGAAGCTCAACGTGAATCTCTACTTCAACTCGTTCAGCAATGTGCTCTCCCAGGAGACGCTGCTGAAGGTGGAGAACAAGTCGGTCACGCAGATCTGGCAGGAGTTCCGCAAGGTCCCCAAGGTGGACGGCGGAACGGACTACAAGCAGATCTGGGACTACATCAATGCCAGCGCGGTCCGCAAGCGCCGGCTGAGCCTGGTCATCACCGACTTCGAGTGGCGCGTCCCGAGCACTCGCGCGGACCACCCGAAGAACCTCTACTACGCCCCGTGCGGGGCCATGGATTGGGATTCGATGGTCCGCTCTGCGAAGCACTTCGCCAAGGCGATGAATCACATCGACCCGACCGTCCCGCAGCGCCTGCTCGGGATGATCGTCTGATCAGTCACCTGAACGGCAGCGTTGTCCTTCCCGACAGCGCCGCCGTTCCCACTCCATTACCGACGAATCTTTCACTCGACGCTCTGATACGAGCGTCCAACCTCTCAAGGAGAATCCCGTGGGTCTGTCCAACTTCACCGGTCGTACTGACGACGACGCATCTTCGTCCAACGGCTCCGGCGGCGGGCCTGCGTTCCCTCCCGGTTTCCCGATCCCCGGCATGCCCATGGGTGGTGGCCAGCCTGACGACGCAGCCGCGGCCGAAGAGATGCTCGTGAACTACAACGAGCGCTTCGTCAACGCCGAGCCGACGCTCTTCCGCGACCGGCTCATCGAACAGCTGCTGTCTGTCCTCATCGGCAAGACCAAGCCGAATGCGCTTCTCGTCGGCCCCGCCGGCGTCGGCAAGACCAAGATCGTCGAGGACATCGCCCGGCGCATCGCCCTCGGCGACACGCTCATCCCGGACCAGCTGAAGCACCACACGGTCTTTGAGCTGCCGCTCTCGAACCTGGTCGCGGGCTCTTCGCTCGTCGGGGCACTCGAGCAGAAGGTGAAGTCGATCGTCGACTACGCCTCGGACCCCAAGAACAAGGTCATCCTGTTCATGGACGAGGTGCATCAGCTCACCAGCGGCTCCGAGAGCGGTACCTACGGGAAGATCGCACAGATTCTCAAGCCCGCGATGGCGCGCGGGGACATGCAGGTCATCGGCGCGACGACGACGCAGGAAGCCCGCACGCTGGACGACGATCCGGCGTTCAAGCGGCGCTTCTCGCGGCTGGTCGTCGACGAGATCACACCCGAGCAGACCGTCGAGGTCCTCGGCAAGGTCCGTCCGGGCCTGCTCGCGCACTACGCACATCAGATCAGCATCTCCGATGACGTGCTCACGACCATCGTCCGGATCGCCGACGAGAACGTGAACTCCGGTTCCGGCTCCCACCGGCCCGACAACGCCATCACCCTGCTGGACCGGGCGATGGCCGATCGCGTCCTCGAGCAGAAGCGACTCCTCGCCACGGCGCAGGCTGCCGGCGACACTGCCACCGTGCAGGCGCTGCAGGCGATCCAGTGCGTGCCCCTCACCGAAGCCCGTGTCACGGATGTCGCCCGGCGCATGCTCACCGGCAACACCATGAAGCACAGCTTCGATGTCTCGGATCTCGCTGCGACACTGTCGCAGCGTCTGAAGGGTCAGGACTTGATCCTCGACACCCTTATCGACCGCGTCGCACGCGAAGAGCTGAACGTCTTCCCCCGCACAGTGCCGATCGCATGGCTGTTCGCCGGCGCTTCCGGTGTCGGCAAGACAGCGACCGCGAAGATCATCGCCGAGCAGATGACCGGACAGGAACCGATCATCCTGAACATGACCGAATTCCACCACGAGTCGTCGATGTCCCGGATCGTCGGGGCCCCTCCCGGCTACATCGGCTCGAACTCGAACGCCGAGCTGCCGTTCGACTCGCTCGAGTCCAACCCGCACCGCGTGATCCTGCTCGACGAGTTCGAGAAGGCGGACCGCGCGGTCCAGCGTCTGTTCCTGCAGGCCTTGGACGAAGGCTTCATCACCACGGCCCGCGGAAAGAGGATCGACTTCTCCAAGGCGCTCGTCATCGCGACGACCAACGCCGCGCGCGAGTCGCTCGACGGCAAGCAGACAGGCTTCAGTGTTGGTCCGAAGACCGTCTCTCACCGTAGCCTCAACACGGCGCTGGCGCAGTTCTTCGATGCTGAGCTGCTGGGCCGCTTCTCGCTGGTAGTCGGTTTCAACCCGATCGACGAGCAGATCTACATCCAGATCCTCGCTTCGCACTACGCACAGCAGCGCGAGCGGATCATCGACGCCCGGCCACGGCTCGCCCAGGCGCTACCGATGGACATCCCCGTGGATGAGCTCACGGCGTTGGTCGAGCAGACCTTCGTCCGTGAGCACGGCGCACGGCCGGCCGGGCGTGCGATCCGCACTTGGATCGAGGATCGGCTGCTCTCAGCCCAGGCCACGCCGCAGGTGACCGTCGCTGCCGTAGTCAATGGCGCAGCCGGCAACGCAGGGGAGTAGCCGGCAAGATCCGAGTGTGGATCACCGCGCGCTGCCTCCGGCGCGCGGTGTTCGGGGCCTCACGGCCCCGACGGGTGATACCTGGGAGAGCACAGAGGAAGCAAGGCCATCGGCTGTTCGATCGACAGTCGGTGGCCTTCTTCGTCTCAGACGACAGCTCTTTCATGGACTCTTTCATGTCCTGTCAGATACGCATTGCTCTGCTCATGTCCGAGTGGGGAGAATGGGTATCAAATCGCCTTTCGCATCACCTATCGGGGTTATGCGGCACATCAGTCAATCTCCACTCACTCCGATTCAGAAAGCGCGCACCATGCCTCTCTTGCTCGACGACATCGATCTCACCACGGCTCAGGCCACGACCAAGACCGTGGACCCCAAGTTCTTCTCCTCGAAGCTCACCGGCAACGGCAAGCACAAGACCGGGCTGCTCCACAGCGAGCTGCGCCCCGCCGACAAGGCCGTCAACACCGCCTACAGCGCTCTGGCGATCGACCACATCACGAAGAAGGCCAGCACGACCCAGCACGGCATCACAGTCGTGTCCCTGCCGTTTGCGCCGCTGCTGCGCAGCGCGCTGACCGAGGCCGGTGGCTCGTTCACGATCGCGACCCCGCAGGCGGGCGACCGCTGCATCATCGAGACCGGCTCGAACGACTGGGACGTGTTCTTCGACATGACCCCGCAGGGCGCGAGGCTCTTCGAGGACGCCAACGGCAAGTCCAGCACCGGTGGCACCGCCATCTCCCGCGACTTCATCGTCCAGTACCGGATGGAGCTGTTCTTCGTGAAGAAGGGCACTGCCGAGCCGGTGCGCGTGCCGATCGTCTCGGCCACGACGGGGCCCCGCAACCATGACGCTGCGGTATTTCTCAATTGGGACACCGATCCCATGGGCCATGCTTACGCCTACATCGTCGAGGTGCTCCGCGGCGCGGGCCTGACGCACCAGAACCCCGATGCGCTGGCCGACTGGCTGACGAACGGCTTCAATGTCCACGACCGTATCGCTTGGCAGGCCGAGATCTGGGACTCCGAAGGCATCGCCGATGAGGTGAACGCCTACATCGACGGTCTTCCGTCGAACCCGGCGGACCAGCTGCTCAACGCGCTTGCGCTGCAGCTGCGGTACCTGGAGACCTACAACGTCCCGCTCGAGGCCTACCGCTCGATCCACAAGAAGATTGAGGCAGTGTTCTCCGAAGGCATCGCGGCGGCGCTCTCAAAGCAGAACTTGAATCTGCTGATGAGCCACACGCTCTCACACCTCGAGGGCATGAAGCCGCAGCTCAACACGCCGCCCCAGCCGCTGACGCCTCCGGCGTTGCGTCCGGAGCTCTCGCACCAGCAGCTCTCCGGCGTCACCACGCATGAGCCTCTGGTGATGATGCAGGCCGGTGCCGGCACAGGCAAAGCCCAGCCTCTCGACGAACCTGTGCTCACCCCGCACGGCTGGGTTCCCATGGGCGACCTCAAAGTCGGCGACTTTGTCGTCGGCTCCAACGGCAAGCCCACCAAGGTGACCCACGTGCACGAGCGCGGTCTGCTCAACGGCTATGAACTCACATTCCGTGACGGCTCGTCGACCCGGGTGTGTAATGAGCACCTCTGGACACTGCACAACCAGTCCCGGACCGGTGTCCAGACACGGGTCAAGAGCACCCAGGAGTGGATCGACTCACCATCGAAGGACAAGTACTACCTGCCGGTCGTCGAGCCCGTGGAGTTCAACGAACAGGATCTGCCGCTGGATCCCTACTTTCTCGGGGCACTGATCGCTGACGGTTCCCTTCACGAGCGCGCGGGTTACACCAAGTCGGAGCAGCCCGTCATCGAGGCCGTCTATGAAGCCGCCAGCCGCGACGGGTTCGTGATGTACGAGACCACCTGCGCCACTTCTACGGCGCGCCAGTGGAAGTTCAAGCACTCCGAAGACGATGTACACCGCAGTGAGCTGAAAGAGCGCCTGCGTTCCTTGAGGCTCAACGTGAAATCGAATGAGAAGTTCATTCCAAACGAATATCTTGTCTCGAATGTCGAACAGCGTCAGTGGCTTCTGCGGGGCCTCTTCGACGGTGATGGTCGGACCCGCACCGGTCGGGGATACGCCCAGTACTCGACGGTCAGCGAGCAACTTGCCGACGACGTACTCCAGCTGCTATGGTCCCTCGGCCTGTCCGCCACCAAGCAATTGAACAAGCACTCTCGTGGCGATTACTGGATCATCAACCTGCATGACGCCGACCCGTTCTTCGCGGCCCGACACGCCGGCAACGTCTCTGGCACAGTGCGACCGACCCGGCGAGCCCTGAAGAAGGCTGAACGCATGGACTCTGTTCCGATGCGCTGCATCACGGTTGAGGCCGAGGACTCCTTGTACGTAACCAAGGACTACTTGGTCACGCACAACAGCTCGGTGATCCTGGAGCGCATCAAGTACCTCGAAGCCTGTGGGGTGCCCGCCTCCGACGTGACCGTACTGTCGTTCACCAACGCGGCGGCCGACAACATCACAGCGAAGAATCCGAACGTCGGCTCGATGACCATCGCCCGGATGATCAACGACATCTACAAGCTGAATCACCCGACGCATGAGCTGTCGAGCATCGACACGATCATCAACTCGATCGACATCTTCTACCCGACGGACAACTTCGCTGCCGGGCTGCGCATGCGCCTGATGGAGGTCGCCCAGAACAAAACAGGCGCGTTCACCTCGCTGAACACATACATCGAGAACCACTTCGACGAGATGATGTCGCTGCTCGACACGATCAAGCAGACGTCCCTCGAGCTGGAGATCATCATCGCCTACCAGCGGATCGACTCGATGCAAGAGCCGGCTCACGTGCAGAGCAAGTACCTGATCATCGACGAGGTGCAGGATAACTCGATCTTCGAGTTCATCTACGTGCTGAAGTACATCACCAAGCACGCCCAGTCCCTGTTCATCGTCGGCGACGCCAGCCAGACCCTGTACGAGTTCCGCTCGGCGAACCCGCGCGCGCTCAACACATTGGAGGGCTCGGGGGTCTTCTCGACCTTCAAGCTCACGACGAACTATCGGAGCAACCAGGAGATCCTGGACTTCGCCAACGTCGTTCTCGGCGACCTGGAGACCAACCAGATCGCTGGTATCCAGCTGCAGGCGAACTCGCTCGCCGTGCCTACGGCGAAAAGCTTCCAGGAGAAGGTCACGCTCGACTACCGTGCGGCGCCCAAGCTGCGCGGCTTCATCAGCGAAGAGCTGAGCAGCATCGTGATGAACACCATCTTCCGGTACGTCGACGACTGCCTGGCCCGCGGTGAGCAGGTCTGCTTCCTGGCCTACTCCCGTATCGAGGTCGCGATCATCCAGCAGGCGCTTCAGCAGAAGTACCCGCAGCGGCACGTCGCCTCGCTCGTGAGCGAGAAGGTCTTCTCGACCGACATCTTCTCGAAGTACATCAAGAACTTCTGGAACGATGTCCTCCAGGTCCAGCCCGCCAACGCCGCCTTCGTGGTGGTCCAGGGCATCAAGGACAACCTGGACAAGCTCACGCGCAACGCCGGAAACAAGAAGGTCGAGCAGGCCGTGCTCCGCATGGTCTCCAAGTGGTGGACTGAGAACGCTCCGGCCATCCGTGGCTGGGAGCAGCTCTGCATGCAGGGCTCGCTGTCCTACAAGGAGTTCTTCGAACGTCTGCGGGACAACCTGCTCTCGTTCGAGATCCGACACAACGCGGTGCGGCAGAGCCTGACCAACCAGGCGAACCGTGAGCGCAAGGAGAAGAACGCCGAGTCGGGTGCCGATCTGCTCGTCTCGACCATCCACGGTGCCAAGGGCATGGAATTCGACAACGTCGTGATCCTGCACAAGGAAGACACCAAGATGTCGCAGGCATCGCGCCGCGAGTTCTATGTCGCCTTCACCCGCGCCAAGAAGACGGAGTACATCCTCTCCTACGGCACGGTGAAGAACCCGCCGATCGAGTCGAGCTACGAGCAGATCGTCAACCTGCTCACCAAGCGCGACATCCAGAACGCCGCACGCGCTGCCGGCGTCGACCCCGATCTTCTCGATGAGGAGACCGAGGACACCCTCAAGAAGGACGCGGCTGCGCTCGTCACCGCCTGATCGGCGCTGCCGCACCAACACAGGGCCACCGGGGATTCCCGGTGGCCCTGTGTTGGTGCCCTTCCACTTTCGACTCTTACCAGCCGAAAGCGAGGCTCTGTGCCTGCATCAACCATCGTCGCCTCAGGCGGCACCTTCCGCCTTTACGGCAACTCCGTTGAGCTGATGGACGCCGGCTCAAACACAAGCCTCTGACCCTGGGCTGCCTCCGAGGTCAGGGGCTTTCTCGTCTCCGCTAATTGCCAACAAGATTCTGACCACCAATCCCGCCTACCCTGCCAGAGAGGCTGGGCCTGCAGAGAAAGAGGTACCGATCATGCCGGCCACCTACACTTCGCCCGCAGAAGTAACGAGTCCCATCGAACAGTGCGCGTGGAACCTCCACGTACTGCTCTGGAAAGATCTGAAAGACAGGGCTACCGCCGTAAGGGAGGTGCTCCGCCGCCACGGCCTTCTGTACGTTCCCGAAAGCCCCGAAGTCATCGTTCCGGACCAGCTCAGGTGGGCACGCCGCGCCTGCTATTCGCTTGCAAGGTTCAGCTCCGAAGGCAGTCGACGATTCTTGACGCCATTCAATTTCAAGGCCGGCGAGCCCACAGGAACCCGGATGGAAATTCCTTCGCTGTTCCTCGACGCCTCGCCTGCCGAATGCCGAAGGCTTGCCCACCGGATCATTTCCGACCATGCAAGCTCCGCGCGAGATGCAAAGATCAAGCAGCTCCAGGTAGAACTGGAACTCCTGCAGACGGCCTGATCGAAGATCGGCCACCTTCCACGACCTGCCACTACTCCCGTTCGCCAGCATAAAGCCCAGACTCGACCATTCATATGGTCACGTCTGGGCTTTCTGTTCATCTATCTGTCTCTCTCGTGGATTAGTCTAAAAGACGATTCAATAGGAGAATAGCCTGATTCGGATTCCGGGCAGACGAGGAGTTCTCATGTTTCACACCATTCGCCGCGGAGTCGCTGTCGCGAACACCACGCGCCGGATCATCGCACTCTGCATCATCGGCGGCATCAGCGTTGGCACGCTTGTCGGCTGGGCAACCGGCTTCTTCGCCTGGATCACCTCCACCGTCACCCGCCTGTGGACTGAGTTCACGACCTGGCTGCAGTCACCCTGGGGGCTCGATCACATCATGGCGGCGGCCGCCATCATGCTCGGACCGCTGGTGCTCATCTTCATCCTGATCATGGTCATCTCCGACGACTGACCAGCCTTTCGTCCCAACACATAGAGATCCCCGGGTGCAGATGCACCCGGGGATCTCGTTTTTTTGCTCCGCCCGGATTGTCACACTCCGACAAGCCGTCGTTTATCTCGCGGAGAGTCCGACTCCTCCAGGTTGTCGTCTAATCAACTCGTCATCGACGTCCTCACCGTCGAGATGGCGGTTCACGCTGGGCGAGGCGGAGAACTTCAGTACCGAATAGTCGTCGATGTCCTGCTTGCCAAATCGGACCTTGTGCCCCTTGTGTGCCTGTCGATAGAAGCGGCCGAATCGCGTCAGCACGACCGTCTCGCCCTGCGAGACCGCTTCGGTCAGCTCGCCGAAGATCCCCTCGTAGATCGAGCTGACCGTTTTGATCGGCCACCCACTGCGCGCCGCCACTCGGGCAATGAACTCCCGTTTCGAGATGCGTTGCTGTTCTGCGGTCATCGCCATGCTCATACGTGCTGCCCTACTCTCTATCCTGACTTGTTTCGAGTCCCTCGCTGCACGGCGTTCCTCGAAACCTCTCTCTTCGCCTTGTAAACCAGTCTATCCGAATGGCCTCTCGACTCGTCTAGTCGTTGATTCGAGATGCCATTCATCCGACGCCTGGGCTTGGCTCAGAACTCGAAGCCCGGGTCCAACTGGTCCCGCAGGTCGCGCTGCTCAATGTCGACCGTCTCGGCATCCTTGATCGTCCGCCGGACGGTCTTTTCATGCATCTTTTCGTGCTCCTCCTTGACCGCTTCCTGCTGCTCGGCCCGAAGGCGGGCGTCGTTGAGCTTGCTCCGATACTCCGTGACCCCCGACATGAACCCCTTCACGAAGGCCTTCGCTGCCGACTCCGGCCTGTGCTGGAGCTGCCGGGCCTGCTCCCACTTCTGGCGGTCCTCGACCGTCACAAATCCGAAGCCACCGGCGACCTGGGACTCCCTCGGGAGTCCGCCCCTCTGCTGCTGACCGCTCATGGTGCTCAGCCCTCCATCTCGCAGATGTTGTCCTCGACCGGCTGCTCGATCGGGATCGACGGCATGTAGTCACGGGCCCTTGATGCAGCCTGATGCCGGGCCTTTACGGACTGGGCGGCATCGCGCGCCGACATCGAGCCCTCCAGGGCAGAATGTTGCCCTGCCCATGCTGCCTGGGCACCCGGGGACGTATTGCCGAATCCCTGCGCGACTGCACCTGTTGCCGGGAGCCCCCGGACAGCCCGTTCGTTCGTGGCCTGCGCAACCGCGTCCGAGATGCACTCGCCCTTTTCGTGCTGCTCCTGTACCGTCTCGGCGCGCGCCGCCTTCGCACCCAGCACCGCGCCGGCCACACCGCCAGCGGCGCCCACGGACACCGTGCCGAGGCCCGGGACCGCCGAACCGACGGTCGACCCCTGACCCGCGCCCTCGATCGCGCCCTTGCCCGCTCCTGCGAGGACCTTCTTCCCCAGTCCTCTCTGCTCGCGCTGTTCGGCCTCGACCTTGGGCGTTCCCCTCTCGAGTCGCTTGCCGTTCTTCGACACACCCGTCTGGCCCATCGTGCGGCCAGCCGTGGTGGCGAGCTGTTTCCGTGCTCGTGATTCAGTCAAGTCCCCGTCCCTCCTTCGTCATTGGTGTCATCCGGCTCAGGGCTGGTACTCATGATCGGCCGCCGGCTCCGGGACCGGCTCACCCGCCTGGCGGCTCTGCTGCCGGCTGGCTGCGCCCCGCTCGCGCGACGCCCACGCCTTGTAGGCCTCGGCAGGAAAAGCAGCCACCCTCGTCGAGAACTGCTGGAACTTCTCGCCGTACTGTGCGTGCCACTGCTGTACGAACTCGGGATACGCCTCGTTGACCGCATCCAGCGCGTCCATATAGGCGAACGAGTACTGCTGGCGCTGCTGTTCCACCCCCATCCCATCCGCGGTCATGGTGGCCCGCATCGTGCGCCCTTGGAAGAGCCGCTCCGGCATCACGCCGGCCAGCCCCTCGCCGTCGACCTCCTGAACGCGGGCCATGCAGCCGAGCATGTAGCCGGCCAGGTCCTGGTTGAAGGCGTTCATGTCACCACGGGCCGCAGCCTCCGACATGGTCATTGCCATGACCCCGCCCATGCGGTCCTTGTGCTCCTCGGCACCCATCTGCGACCGGAGCGTGAATGCACCGACCACTCGCGGTCCGGTCGGCGTGTCCTGATACCTGGTCGGATCCACGGGCCTGCCCGTGTAGTCCTGGTAATCGCCACGCCAGACGCGCTGGACCTGATCTGTCCCGGCGATCCGCTCCTCATGCGGAGGAGACATGCGCTGGGCACCGTGGCTGAAGCCATCAACCATCACCTGGACACGAGGATCCTCGCGCATCCGCTCGCCCAGCACGACCCGGGACGACTCTGCGACTTCCTCGCGGGCCAGGCCGTCCTCATCGCACTGCCGGTACAGACGGCTGATCATGGTGTTGTAGCTGTCCATGATCTCTTCAGCCTGTGCACCAGGCTGCCGGAGCGCCGAGAACGCGTTCTCGGTGAGCGCGACCTCGGTCATTCCCGCCGAGCGCGGCGTGAACATCTCACGATGCCCGCGCTCCCGGAACTTCAGGTCGTCATAGCGCTTCTGCCACCGCTTCGACACGTAATCTTCGGCCCGAGCCTCCTTGATCAGCTTCTTGCCCCGCGCGGCACGCAGATCGTTCTGCTCCCGGATGCTCTGGTTCCGCCAGTCGGCCTGGCCAGCGGCCCAGTCATGCGTCTTCTGGGCCATCTGGTCGATCCGTTCCTGGATCGAGGCCTTGACCGGTGCGGCCTTGTCCTTCACGACCTGACGGAACGTCGGTGACATGAGGTACATCGCCGAGAGCGTCGACATCACCCGGACCACGGAGGCCGTATTGACGCCCTCCTGCAGCGGACGCATTGCGCTCGTGACCATCATCTGGCCGTAGACCCGGTGCATCGCGCTGAGCTTCTCGGTGCGCTCGTTGTCGTTGAACCCCGGCACGAGGATGTCCGACTTCCGCAGCGACTCCATATACTGCTCGCCCGCGGCCTGGATGTTCTCGCGGAGCAGCTTCAGCTCTTCCCGCTCGCTCAGATCCTTGCGATCGTTCATTGTCTTGCGGGCCGCCGCGCGGCGGCGCGACTGTTCATCGCGCCGCCGCTGCGCACGGGTGTTGAAGAACCCCCGTGCCTGCTCGCCCCAGCCGGGGCCGGAAGAATGGGCCTGATCGTCCTCCCACCACTCGGCATCGATCGGCGGCTCAGTCCGTGCCGAGCCGGAGTACTGCGGGTACGCCGGCTGGTGTACGAGCTCGCTCGTCACCGGAAGCGACTTACGCCCGCGTCCGGCACCCTGGTTGTTCTCATCCGCCATGTCTCTCAGCTCCCCATCTCGTAGTCGGTGTCCGAGTCCGTGTTCACGGGCTCAATGTCGATCGACGGCCGGTACGTCTGCGCCGTCGTACGTGCCTGCCGCGTGGATCCCACAACGACTGCATGCTGCGACCGGCGGCGGTCGCCGCGGGCATGTGCACCGATGTGGCTCTCCGCCAAGACGTCCCGCTTGATCAGCGCGTCGGCGATGGCCTGCTCGGCGCTGTGCTCCTGGCTCATATCCAGCAGCTGCTCTGTCGAGAGTGCCCGCGCGCGGCGGGTCGGAGCCGAGCAGAATTGCTCGTTCTTCTCGCCGTCGTAGAGGTTCTCGTGGTTGTCCGCGGCGGTGATCAGGTCCTCCAGCGTGCCGCCGTAGGCCATTCGGTCCATCAGCGAACCCTGCAGCGACGTGTCGACCTCCAGGTTGCGCACACGTCCCGTCTTCGGATCGGCAAGAGCCTGGGCCACCCGCTCGACGTACTCGGGGTTGACCGTGACGTTGAAGCCGTCCTTCGCGTTGTAGAACTCGATGAACTGCGCCGCCCACTGCTCCTTCGTGGCCTGCACTGGCTCGCCATCCTCGAAGACCGGACGCCACTGGCCCGGGCCAAGGTGCTCGAGCAGACGCCCGCGCCACAGATCGCGACCTGGACCCTGGAGCATCTCGTACTTGTGTTTGGCCTCGCGCGCGTCATGCTTGGCCTGGAGGATGCTCTGGGTGACCGGGTAGGTCACCTCGAGCACGGCCTTGAGGTCCACGTTCCGCAACGCCCGGACGGCGCGCTGCGAGTACGAGCCGCCGAGACCGGTGCCGTGGGACTTGATCGCGGTGGCGAACATCGACGCCTCCTGGTCCTGCTGGTTGATTCCGGAACGGCCGCTGCGTCCGCCGAGGTAGCGGGCGTAGTCCATGAGCTTCTGCCGGTTGCCCTTGGCCCCGGTGACCACGCAGACGTCGCGCACACTGTTCAAGTGCGACTGCAGGTCGTCGAAACGCAGGGCCGTGCCGAACTCGTTCCGCTGCGCATCCCGGTAGATGGCACTCAGCTCTTCGGTGATCACCTCGCGACCTGTAGCAAGATCCTCGGGATCATCGACGAACCGCAGCCTGTTCGCCTCCCGAGTCGTGCTCGTCAAATCGGATGCAATCTCCGGGTTCTTCCATACGGCGACCTGCGTATCGAGCGAGACCTGCATGGCCAGCGGGTGCTCACCGTTCTTCACGACGCCCGTGTCCAGCAGGTTCGCCGGCACGGAGAGCTTCTCCATCGCTTCCTGCTTGGCCGCTTCGCTGTGCAGCTTCACGACCGCAACCGCGTCGCCGTCGAAGTCGCCGTCGAAGCACTGGTCCATGACCGGGTTGATCGCGACGCCCGTGAGCCGCTCGTCGATCGCCACGCGCATGTAGCGCAGGCCCGCGTCACGCAGCACGGGATCGCGCCAGATCAGTGCGTGGTCGCCTTCGGCGAGCCCCAGCTGTTCGGCCATGACAGGCGAGAGCGCCACCTGATCGATGTCCATACGTGGGTCCGCGGTCCACACAGCCGTGGCCGAGTCGGAGAGGCGCGAGCTCATGAGCCCGGACTTGAAGGCGTTGTGCTTGCCGGAGAACACGCGCTGCTCAAGGTCGGCCGTGATCGACTCGAACTTCCGCTGCGCATGGGACGCCGCCTTGCTCATCTCCTCGGTCAGCTCCTGGCGCACGCGCTGCGTCACCTGGCCGGCCGCGAGCTTCTCCTGCGCGGCGCGGTACCGGCAGGCCTGCTCATGGACGTCGAGGTAGCGGTTCGTGTAGTCGTGCGTGACCGAGCTGCCGTCCTCGAACTCCTGACCGGAGCGAAGATGCGAGGAGAGCACCGGCATCTTCCACGACGACGCCGTGACCTGCTCGGTCTGTTCGCCGGTGGGGTACTTCAGCGGGAACGGGATCTCCAGGTCGCCGCCCTTGTCTCCGATGAGCTGGCCGAAGGTCTTGCGCATCGTCGAGATGAGCACCACGCCCTTCTCGGTGCGCGCGAGCTCGGGCATCGGAAAGAAGCGGCGCTCGGGCCGCTCGTCGACGGCTTCATGGCTCAGACCCCTGTGGTCCTCGTCGCGGCCGACGACGCGCAGCGTGCCGTCCGATTCCATGTCGAGCCCGACACTGAGCATGAACTCGCGCAGGTTCGCCTCGGCTCCGCTGTTGTGACCGTAGAACTCACGCATGATCGCCGGGCAGTCCTGCGCACCCAGCGCCCAGGCCAGCTGGGAAGAAGCCTTCCGGCCCTTGCCGGAGAGCACCGCCTCGTCGTCGTAGACCTTCGTCTTTTCGTCGACAGCCATGTGCGTAACGATGAACTGCATCTGACCCCGCGAACCGGCATGCACGGCGCCATCGGGTGCCACGAGATCCGCGACCTCGCCGTTCATCAGCTCTCGTCCCGAACCGGCGTTGCGGCGCGAGATCAATGAGAACGGGCTCATCACCACGTCCATGCCGGGGTTGGCCTTGAACCAGGCGACCTCCTTCTCCAGATCCAGCGCCTCGGCCTCCGCAAGCGGCATGTCCCGGTAAACGACCAGCGACACGGCGCCCTTGTTGCCATGTAGGTCCGAGAGCTTGTCGCCGACCACGAGGGAGCGCAGCTCGCCGCCGGCACCGCGGATCTGATTCGCTTCGGCGAACTCGCGGCTGATGACGATCGGGTCGTCGGCAGTCCACCCGCCGAAGGTCATCATCGCCGTACCAGTGGGCGTCGTGATCTTGGAGGACTGCATGAGCGTCGAGGCCGTCATCTGCTGGCGGTCGAACGGGTCGTAACGCAGCGTCTCCAGCTCCGGCCTGTTCATCAGCGGTGCGCGTGCACCCGACAGAACAGCCGGGTCGCCCGGGACGATCCGGCCATCGGGGGAGACCTGGGCGTCCTCGGTGAGGTAGCGCACGATGCCCTGGTTGGTCGCTCCGCCGGTCATCACCGGATCGAAGTAGCCGGCAGGCGCGGCGATGCCGTTCTGGTCCGTGCCTGTGAGCACGGCCATGTTGCGGCCGCCGGTCAGCTTCCAGGCGTCAAAGTGGTTGTCGTCGGCGGCGTCTGCTTCGTTCTTGGTCGCCTGGTACTCGGCGTACACGGTCGAACCCTGCTTGATGCCGTTGCTGTACCGCACGCGCTTCGCCTCGGTCGCCAGGATCGACGCCGTCCACGAATCGAGCTGGCCCTCGGCATCCAGCGAACGCTCGATGAAGTCGAGCGGGTGCTTCGTGCCGTACAGCTGCGAGTACACGCGGTTCAGGCTCGAGCCCTCGCCGGCCTCGCTGCGGTTCGTCAGCAGGTCGTTGGCGATCTGGTACTCGATGCGCTCGGTCATCGCCTGCTCGTAGCCGCGCAGAAGCGTGCGCTCCTCGACAGTCTTCGTCTCGCCGGGCAGCTGGGCCGCGATGCGGGCCTCGTAGCCGGGCACGATGAGTCCGTTGTCGCCGCCGACGAAGCGCGTCACGATCTCGCCGTGCTCGCCGACATCAAAAACCTGACCGATCTGGCCGGTCACCTCTGAGGTCGAGCCGTTTCGGCGCATCTTCTCTGCCGTCCAGCGAAGGACGCCCTGGTCGTCGATGAGCACCTCCGTAGGCTCCGTGGCGTTGCGGGCCAGGCTGGCCCACACGGTCTCGCCGATCCGGCGGATGAACGGAGATTCGTGCGCGTCGATTGGCGTCGCCGTCTGCTCGTCGAAGCGAACCAGGCGGTCCTTGAAACGGTCGGTCTGGAAGCCGACGCCTATCATCTCGCTCGGATCGATCTCGGCACGGCGCAGAGCCGCTGCCAGATCGTCGAGGTTCGACCACTGCCCCTTGGCGCTGGTCATGAAGCGGGCAACGCGCATCGGATCGAAGCGCTGGTCCAGCATTTCGTCACCGACAACACGGATCTCCGGCTCCCAGGTGCCCACGAGCTCATCGAGCACTTCGTCCGCGTGGGCGCGCACCGTCTCTTCCGGCGTGCCGCCGTAGACGAGATTGCCGGAATCGAGCGACTCGCTGCCGTCACCGACCTGGAGCTCGCCGATCATCCCGAGGCGCTCCTCGTACATCTCCTGCGTCGCGCCGGGCCGCAGCAGGTGAGCGCGCTGTCCGACGAGCACGTCCCAATAGGATCGCTGGATCGCGGCAGCCTCGGGGTCGCTGGAGAGCGCGGGGATCTCGAATTCGACGATGTTCAGGCCTTCGGCACGCTGCTCCTCGAACGAGGCGATGAGACCGTCGACGTCGAGCGAGGCCGCGAGATTCTCACGCGCCGTCCGCACGGCCGTGGCCATGTACTCCTCCGCTGCCGCCCGACCGCCCTCGGTGGGGTTGTAGAACTCCGGAATCGTGCGCTCCTTGCCTTCGCGGCGGAGCATCACCAGTGAACCCTCGCGCGGGCGCTCACCGGGCACTCGATACTCCCTTACGGCGAACATCGAGTCCTTCGCGCCGTGGTAGTTGTCTTCGACCTCCGTGGGCTCGAGCGGGCTCTTGGCCGTAGCCCGGATCATTTCCGTGTGTGTCGGGCCGAGTGTCCCGACAGGCAGTTCAGGCCGGTCCTGCCGTGCAACAGCCTGACCCTGCGCAAAGCGCAGGAGATCCACGGCCTCGGCGGGCGTGGGGGAGTAGACCGCCGCGTCCTTACCGACCTTGTGGTTCGTGGAGTACCGCACGATCGCGCCGTTGTCGTAGATCATCGCGCCGGCGTAGTCCTCGCGCTCACGCGGCTCGGTGAGGCGGATCTCCATTCCGGTGCTGACGATCCGGGCCTTGAGCTGGCCGGGGTTCCGGTCGCGCAGCACCTCGTAGTCGAGGCCCTGGGCCTGCAGCTCACGCAGCATCGCCAGGGAACGTTCGAGTGCTGCCGTGGACATGAAGCGGTTTCGGTCAATCCGGTTGGTACGCGGGTCGCGGCCTCCGTCGATCGCCCACTTGCGAACCTGCTCGTACTCCTTGAGGCTCATCGAATCGCGCAACGCGGTGAGGCCGGAGGCGTCCTCGTCGGTCATCGCCGGTCCAGCCTCGACCATCTGGCCCTCGGCGTCGACGACCCACAGCATCATCTGCCCGTGGTCGACATCGGCGGCACGGCTCGTCTCGCCGTCGAGGATCTCGTTGATCGTCTGATCCGGGAGATACGCCAGCGACGTGCCGATGTTCTTGACCGTCGCTCGCTGCGACCACTCCGGGTCGTAGGGGCTGATCGGCAGAGCCGCAGCACCCTTGGCATGCTCACCCAGGCCGACCTCACGCATGAACTGCGACTGCAGTCGCTGGAAGAGCGGATCCGCGGTGGCGTGCTCCGTAAACACAGCCTCGGCGCTCGCTACCGACTCCTGGATCGAATCATCCAGCGCGGTCAACAGAGCGGTGACGCCCAGCCGGTGGTCAGCCACCGACATCCCCTCCTCGGAAAGACGCTCATCCATCCGCTGGCGGATCCACTTGGCCTGGGAGATCGGGATGACCTGCCCCGTCTGCTCGCGCGCCTGTCGAATGGCCTCGTACGTGACGTACTCGTAGAAGTAACGTCGCAGGCCGTTTCCCTTTTTCATCTATCTATCGCCTCCATTGGAGTGATCGGATCATAACTGTCATATAGATCCTATTCGACCATTCCGAATGCGACAATAAATAGAGATCAATGCGAGTAGAAAAGCTTTCGAATCGTAGTCGGACCCTCCCGATACAGCAGCACCCGTGATCGATCCGGTCACGGGTGCTGTCGTTCCTGCCCGATCAGGCGTCGCGGAGCATCTCCTGGGCCATCGCGCGGTCGAACGCGCCGTCAGCCAGGTGCTCCCATGTCGGCAGCGAGGCCAGGAATTTGTAGAAGTTCGCCGAGATTTCCACCGTCGCCAGCGCCTGCAGGCCTTCGGCGTTCAGCTCCTCGTCGGCGTACACTCGCGAAGCGTCATCCTCCGCCGCCGCGTTCAGCTTCGCCGCGGCCTCCGCGAACGAGGCCGAACGCGTGGGCGTGATGTACGCATACGCACCGTCCGCGCTGCGCAGCGAGCCGTCGCCCCCTACCGAGAAGTTGTCCCGGTCCTGATGCAGCTCCGTCAGTGCCGCCTTGTACGCCTCGGTGATCTGGATGTCCAGGCTCTTGATCTTCGCCGCACCCGACGGCGAGATGAGCATGTCCTGGCTGATCGTGCCCTCGGCGTAGATCTTCCGTGCCTGCTGAGCGGCCAGCGCACCCTTTTCGGCGACCGCCGCAGCGACCTCCACGTTCTCCACGACCTGGTCCTCGTCGAACATCATCGCCGAGGCGAAGTCATCGGAATCCACCTCGATCGGTGCATGCGGGTCCCTACCCTCCTTCACGTTCGCCAGCATGTGCACGATCTCCATGACCGCGTCCGCGTAGGTGTCGGGGTCCAAACGCGCGATGTCGACATCCTTGTAGCCATAGCTCTCCTGATAGATGGTCTTGGCGTTGGCCGCGTGCACCGACTGCCCCAGCCGCTTGTAGAACATCTTCTGGAAGTCCGGCTGGTTCATCCGTACGTCGAACTCCATCGCCGAGCTCAGCGTCGGGATCGTCTGCAGCGAGTAGTCGTTGCCCGGGTGGATCATCTTGGCGTCGGTGCGCAGCAGCTTGTACGACATCGGCAGGATCGTCTCGTTCCTGTTCCAGACCGGTGCGTCGCCGGCACGGAAGACGATGCTGTTGCGCTCGGGGATGAACGCCATGTTGTTGTACTTGATCAGAGGCTCTTCTACGGTGCTCTTCGTGTACGAGACCCGCCCCTCCGTCCGGCCTCCGATCATCTTGTCCAGGT
Source organism: Arthrobacter sp. efr-133-TYG-118 (assembly GCF_030209755.1). Taxonomy (GTDB): domain Bacteria; phylum Actinomycetota; class Actinomycetes; order Actinomycetales; family Micrococcaceae; genus Arthrobacter. The sequence continues at coordinate 330,738 of NZ_JARVRH010000010.1, forward strand.
CCTGGCTGATCTGCTTCGAGTCGATGTAGGACACATGCGTCTTTCCCGACATCTTCTCCAGCGTCTCGATCATCGAATCGTCGGTGCTCTTCAGGAACACGATGTTCGAGGTGTTGTGCGTCGGCATGAAATCGTTGACGAGGTAAAGATGCCGCTCGTCCGCGACCCTGATGCACTGCACCTCGTCTTCACGTACGTACTCGACCGAGACCACACGGTTGAAGCCACGAGTGCGGTCGCGCCAGCGCGCGGCCTTGCGGGGCAACCAAAACGGGTTGATCTGCGGAAGCCGGATGTTCTGCACCCGGTATGCCGGCCGCGCCTGCTTGAGCTCCGCCTGGTTCGGCGAGGTGTAGAACACCTTGTCCTTGACGTTGACTGCGACCCGACCACCGAGCGAACGGATGAGCGTCTGCACGCATATCGCAAGCTCCTGACTGGCCGAGGAGAATTCCATCTCGCCGTTGGCGCTGATCGTGCCGTCGGTGTCCATCAAGCCTCGCAGCAGATCGGTACGCTGCTCGACCGAGCCGTAGAGGTACTGATCGGGGATCAGCTTCTCCCAGGCCCGCTTACCTGCCACGCCGAGCTCACGCATCTCCCTGCGAATGCCGTTGATCACGTACTTCGGGCAACGACCCTCGTCGATCTTCCGCGGCACGACTGCGTAGCCGCGGCGCCTAACCTCCTCGACGACTTCGGGATCGGCGCTGTAGAAGAACACCCCACCCTCTGCGTTGATGTACCCGTCGCCCAGAATGGCACCCAGGACGTAAGGGTCAACCGGCAGCTCCGCCGCCGGGTAGAAGACCGGCTCGATAACGATCAGATCGACCTGTCGACCCTTGTCGACGCGGGCTTTGAGCTCCTCAGTGCTAATAATCTCCTCGACGCGCTCCATCGTCGCCCCATCAGGTCCGGCCCCGACATACAGGCGCTTCCCGTTCTCGCCCCTGCCGCCGAGGTACCTGATGCTTGACTTCCATCGCGCCACCGGCCACAGGTGATCGGGGCAAGCCTCGGCTGACGAACCGTCCCGCAGAGTCAACCGAAAGACCGGCCGGACCTTGACGGCGTACTTGTCTGTTACCGTGGTCACTGAGCCGAACGGGGTAAGGAGCTCGTCTCCCACCTCGATTTCGCCCATCGTCGTCCAGCCAGTAGGTGTCGCGATCTTCGTATGGAGCGGGACACAATTCCCCTGCACAATTTTGTCGACGCTCTCACCATAGACGTCGCGCAACTGCTGGAGCGTCTGCAGGATGAGAGTGAACTGCTGCTCCTGGCCGAGGCCGATCGAGAGCATTGTCTCGAAGCCGGAGATGCCCTTGCCCTCCGACTGCAGGTTTCCCAGTTCGTCGAGCATGTACCGGGTCCTGTACAGCGGCTTCTGGTTGCTCTTCGTCATGTAGGACTGGTCGAACGAGACATCGACGAGTTGCTTGACGAGGATGAGCACCAGCTTGGCGTACTGCATCAGGTGCGGAGGTGTCACCAGAAACACTGCCTTGGGTGACTCGCTGTAGCGGACCATCGTCTGCGTGATCGCACGTAGCTCGCTCGTGACGCGTTCGGGCGCACCGCCGGCAGAGAGGTCGAGGCGCTCTTCCTTGTACGTCGTGTCACCGGGCTTGTACCCGGTGATCGCGCCGTCCCGCTTGCGGCCATCTCGCACCGGACGTAGCTCTCGCAGCACGCCGTTCTTCACGATCTTCTTGCCGGTGACCGGCTCGATGACGTAGTGCCGGCCGTTGAGCGAGAGCTGGTAGCTCTTCTGGAAGTGGAAGTAGAACGTACGCACGAGCATCTTGGTCTGCGGGTTGATAAGCTCCAGCTTGAGCCAGGCTTCGTCCGTGGGGAACTTCCCCTTGAAGTTGTAGCGTGCCCAGCCCTCTCGGCCCACGATCTCCTCGTGGTCGAAGTCCTCGCCCAGGTTCTCCTGGAACATCGGATCGCCGTACGCTGACCACACAGCCTGCTTGCCGATGAGGTGATCGCGCTTGACGTAGTTGTTCGCCAGACGCACGCCCAGGCGACGAGGGAACGACAGACCGGCAAGGTCTGTGTTCTGCGACGGCTTGCCCGAGGTGAGCGTCGAGATCGTCGGGTCGGTGAAGAAGCTCATGCCGGTGATGGCGATGCCGTAGACGCTCGCCAGCATCTTCTCGGCTCCGGCCATCGACCGAAGGGCGTTGTGCGCGTTGCCGATGAGCGTGCGCATGCTGTTCATCGGCAGGGCCTCGGTCGCGTTGAAGTAGAGCGTGAGCATATCCTGCTCGGCCTTGCCCTCCCACAGGAACGCCTGGCGCTGCGCCTCCGCCTGAGCCTCCTCGAGCTCTTCCTCCCGGTCCTCGAACTCGCCGGCCTTGACCTTCTTCTCCAGCTCGGCCTCGGGGTTCTTGACCTTCTTCGAGCTCAGCTGCACGAACATCTGGTACGAGTTGTAGAGCGTGACCTTGCCCCACATGTCATCGAGCTTCTGCTCGTGCGTCGCGGGGTCCATCTTGGTCTCCGCTGCGCGCTTGCGCAGTTCGCGCTCTTCCTCCATGTAGAAGTCGATGAGGCCGTAGAGGATGCGCTTGAACGCATTCGACGCCGCATTGGGCCACACCGGATCCTCGCCGCCGTCGGTCGGGAAGAAGACCTCCGCAATGTTGCCGACGTACAGCGCGGCCTTGGTCATATCGCCCTCGCGCGCCTTGTCGGCAGCAAGGCCCAAGGGGTTGTAGATGTCGGTCTTCATGCTGTTGATGAGGTTGAACTGGACCGGCTCGAATCCGCGCTTGACCAGCGGAATGTAGTTGTTGACGAGCAGCTCGCCCTTGGGGTCGTTGACGACCATGTTGGAGGGCTTCTTCTCCCGCGACCAGATGTCGATCATCGGCTCGATGTAGGTCTGCCCCTTTCCGCCTCGCGTGATCGCCAGGACCATCGTGTTCGCCGGCGCGGTGTCCACGATGTACGCGCCGCCCGGACGTTGGATCTCGTAATCCGGGAACGTCCAGTCGTTCTTGATGAGGTCGGCCACCGTGCCGTAGCCCTTGCCCGGGCCTTTGAGCTTGTCGCGGTTCGCGTTCCCCGGGTTGTAGGGGATCTGCGTCGTGTCCCAGCACTTTCGCAGCGTCTTGTCATCGGGGACGCCCGACGCCTCGAACAGCGCATCGCCGAAGGCCTCATCGATGATCGGCTGCAGATCCGAGAGGATCTTGCCGTCGTCGTCGACCATCGCCTCGCCCTTGTAGTAGACGACGTTGCCGTCCTGGTCGATGATGTCTGCTTCAGCCCGGCGGGACACCTCGACATTCTGCAGCCCCTTCCGCTTCAGCATCATGTGGCTGATCATCGAGCTGACCTGCACGTCCGAGTGCGCGCCGGCGTCCGGGAACCAGTCGAACTTGCGCTGGATCTCCTCGGGCAGCGCGATGTGCTGATCGTCGTCGTGGAAGTTGATGTCGGAGTCGTCGTGCATGAGGTTCGCGGTGTCGACCCGCTTCGCGGACCACGCACTGATCACGACACCGACCAGCAGGCCCAGGCCCACGGTGAGGAACATCTTGAAGGGCGTGACGTCGGTAAGCTGCGCCCCCAGGCTCGTGGTGTTCGCGGCGTGGGCAGCCTTCGTGCCAGGATTGCCGGCCTCACCCTGCGAAGCGCGCTTTGCCGTGTACCAGTCGGGGACAGGTACGTTCGCTATCTCCGGGTAGCACGTCCCCTCGGGCTGTCCGTTCGAGGCGAGCTGCTGGTAGCACTTCTCGACCGCGCCACCCTCGACCGTCCTTGTCGACTCCAGGTAGTACTGCTTCGGGCCGGCGCTCCCTCCGGTGCCTGCGCCGTTGATCGCCCCGGTCAGCCCCATCAGGGCCATGGCGATCACCGAGTACAGGACCCAGGCGAGGAGCGTGACGACCGCGCCGACGACGATGCCCATGACCAGGCCAGGCGTCTTGGACTTCTTCATCTGCCGGACGCCGCGGTCCAGCTGCTGTGAGCCGTGCACGTCCCGATTCGTCAGCGTCTGCCCGGCATCCCGAGCCGAGATCTTGTCCCAGCTGCTTGCCGAGGGTCGCCGCGCCTTCCGCTTCTCTCGCGCCATGGTGCGCTCCTTCGTTCGTCTTTCCGGTTAAGCAGACGACGACGGTGCCCGGGGAACGGCTCGCGTGTCCGCCGCGCACCGTCGTCGCTGTGTGCTGTGTGTTCGCCCGCCGCCGTGACGACGGGCTGTTGATCAGAGGAGGAGCGCCCCGGCGATGAAGCCGGCACCAAGCATGACCAGCCCGATCGCGATCATCAGCGTGGTCAGCAGCTTGTTCTGCCGGCCCTGCATCTGGTTCGACCGCTCCAGATCGTTGATGTACGCCTGGCGGTCGGCCTGCAGGTCATTGACCCGGTCGTCGTACTGCTTCTTGAACGACTCGCCCATGTGGTCCATCTGCGCAAGCAGATCGGTCACGCGGCTGGTCTGCGACGCCGTCTTCTCCTTCTCCAGATTCAGGTTGTGCTGCCACTCCTCGTCACGGACCCGCATCTGCTCGATCGTGGCCTGGCGAGTCTTCTCAAACTCGTCCTCGGTGCGGCGCAGGCGGTCGGTGTGCTCGGTGCGCAGACGCTCGACGATCTTCGAGTGCTCCTGCTCGAGGGCCGCGACCCGGTCGAAGCGTGACTGCTCCTCGGCCAAGGCGTCGGCGCGGCTGATGTCGCTCTTACGGTTCTCGTCGATGATGCGCTGGATCTCGCTCGTCAGCTCCACGAGCAGTGCCCGCTCGGCCGCGAGGTTCTCCTGCTGGCGCTCTGCGAGCACCGTGAAGATGCGGGTCGTGCCGATGGCCATGCGGCGCTCGGCATCCTTGCGGCGCAGCCCGAGGATTTCCTGCTGCGTGTGGGCGTAGTCGTTCTCGATCTTCGCGTCGATCGCGGCAACGGCTTCGAGCTGCTCACGCTGGATCTTGGCCCTGTTCCGCTCGCGGTATTGGACTTCTGCTTGGGTTGCCGCCTGCTGCCCGATCTGGGCAATGGCCGCCTCGAACGCTTTGGCGATCTCGGCCTGAGCCTGCCGAGCGGTCTCGTCCTTTCCGCTCAGCGCCTCGCGGTACTCGGCCTTCGCTCCGGTGGTCAGCTCCTTGTAAACGCTGCCCTCACGGTCGATCGCCACGTCGCGCATGACCTGCTCGGCATGCAAGCTCATGAGGTTGACGAACTCGGTCTGCAGCTCAGCCTCGCCGTCCGCGTGCAGCTTCGCCAGCTGCGCGTTCGCCTGGCGGGTGAGCTGGGCGATCTGATCGCCGAGCCAAGAGCTCGCACCGTCCGGGACCGCGATCTGCACCGTCGGCGCGGCCACCCCGAACGAGGTGGCGAACTCGTCGAGACGCACCTCCAGGTCGAGATCCTCGGTGAGGAAGCGCCGGGCGATGGTGCTGCGCACCTGCTCCTGATCGGCCACGGGCTCGTCGTCGACCGGTATGTTCTCCATGGACCCCTGAGAGGCGTAACCGTCGTATTCGTCCTCGTCGTCGAAGATCACCGCGTGCTCGTGCTGGGTGTCCTCGTCTTCGATTTCGGCATCGGTGTGCTCCTCGAACGCCGGAGCTTCAGCCTCCTCGTCTGCGGTCTCGCCGAACGCATCGCCGAACGCCGGCTCCTCGTCGAAGTCGACGTCCGCATCGGAGGCACCCTCGAAGAGGGGATCACCCTCGTCCCCGGCGTCCGGAGCAACCTTGGTCTTCGCCAGCTCCGCATCTCCCTCAGCCGTCGGCTCGTCGTCGGTCTCACCGCTGTGTGCCGCCCATGCCTCGCGGCCGACGGCGTCCTTGAGAACGATCGAGCCCGTGGAGACGCCGAGCGCCATCGCGAACGTGGCGTCTGCGACCAGATCGACCTGCAGGCCGTTCTGGTTCTGGTAGACGACCGCCCAGCTGTAGAGCGGCGTCTTACCGTCAGCGGCCGTCGGGGCGGTCAGCAGCGAGTACTCCTCCATGCGCGCGAGGGTCTCGGTCGTCGGGATGATTCCGAAGACCTCCTCGGAAAGCATGTCGGCGGTTGCCAGCGTGCAGATCGAGTCTGCCTCGATGAGCTCGATGAGCGAGCCCTTGGCCTCATCACGACCCTGCTTGCGGCTCAGTCCGCCGATTCGCTCGGCGGCGAGCACCAGGATGGCCCAGGCGGTGCCGCTGGGGAAGACGAACGGTGCGTTGCTGCGCAGCAGCTCAACGGCCGCGGGGACCGCCGTCTCACGCACGACCGATGCCAGGAGTTCATCCGGCTTCTTCTGCCGCTCCTTTTTCTCAGTCTTCTTCGGTGCTGTCAGAATGCTCATGCCTGTCGATCCCTTCGGTTGTGAGTCACGATTCGCCTCGTTTATCAGAATAGTCTGCCGCACCTATCGAAGGCAACAATCCAATGGGCTATCGAATGAGCAAAGACCCCCAGTCGAATCAGGCGGCTGGGGGTCTCCTCGGCTCGGCTCACTGGCATCACTGCATCGCGAAAACCACGACATGTGCATCGGAAGTCCGCAGATCCTTCCGGTCGCTGACCATCTCGCCTTCGATGTCGATTCCGATCCGACGCTCTGCCGGGAACTGGTTGATGAAGGTCGCAACCTCCGTGGTGACCTCGCTGGTCAGCCTGGCCACAGCCGCACGCGCACCGCCGGCATCGGAGTCCGTGTCGCCGCGGTCCTCGATCAGGTACTGCAGCACGCGGGGATTGATTGTCACGCGTACGTTGTGCTTCACATGCACTTCCTGCACCAGCTCGCGCAGCTTGTTCTTCACGATCTGCTGCTGCGTCGCCAGCGAAAGGGGCTGGAACGGGACGATCGCGTCAATTCGGCCCAAGAGCTCGGGCGGGAAGCGATTGTCCGCCTGCGTCTTCGTGATCGAGCGCCGAATCAGCTTCTCGTACTCCATGAGCTCCTTGCCCGAGCCGGTGTCATCGGGGGCGTAGTCTGCGATCGTCTTGTAGACCTCAGAGGCCGCGTTCGTGGTGAGCACAATGTACGTATTGAGAAAGCTCACCTGCCGGTTGTTGTCGTCCGTCAGGCGGCCGTCGTCGAGCACCTGCAGCAGGAGCCTCGTCACCATCGCCGACGCCTTCTCGACCTCGTCGATCAGCACGACCGCATGTGACCGGTCCCACACCCGCTTGGTCAGCTCCGAGCGGAACAGCTGCAGCGAGGAGTCCTCGGCAAACTCGGACATGTCGAAGCAGATCAGGTGGCGCTGGTCGTCGCCGAACAGGATGCGAGCGAGCTGCTTGGTCAGCTCGGTGTTGTGTGTGACGACGAACTGGCCGGCTTGGTAGAGGTGCTCGTCGTCGGCCACGTAGATGCACGACGAACTCTCCTGTCGATCGAGCATCTCAATCGACGTGATGCCGACCATGTCGAACTTCTTCACCCGTTCACGGCCCGAGGTCTCGAGCACCGCCCGCTCGCTGATCCCGCACTTACGCGGGAGGTCGAAGAACTGGGCCTTGTCCTCATTGCCGACCTTCACGTGCACGTCGTACTCGACCATAACGCGGCCGTCATCCCTCGTGCGCTCCCAAGCGTTCAGCGAACTCGACATTCCGAGCGAGAACAGCACCTCCCGCACGTCCTCGGCCAGCCCCTTGGAAAAGGTCGAGTACGACACGTTGAACCGGTCATTGGATCCGTCGATCGTGCCATCGGTGTCGAACAGGCCGCGCACCAGCTCCCAGCGCTGCTTGACCGACGCGTGCTTGTAGATCTCGGGAATCCGACGATCGGCGGAGTGTGAACCGATTAGCTCCGGCACGGAGGCCAGCACATCCTTGGTCTGGTGCAGCGCGTCGCCGCGGCCGTTGCGGTGCTGCCAGCCAGCGGGAAAGTGCCAGCTGTAGCCGCCGTCGCTCTTCTTCGGCTCGGACCCCAGCCATTCGCCGACCGTCCACACGGTCTGATCAGCATCTTCGACATCGGAGGAGAGCGTCAGCTGCGACTGCGTCAGGCACCCGTTGCCGATGAGCACGCCGAGGACGTACGGATCGACGTCCAAGTCCTGGTCCGGCCAGTCGACGGCCTCGTTCGCCGGGATGAAGAACTTCAGGTGCTCGCGAGAGTCGCCCGGGTACGTGCGCACAACGCCGCGCTCGAGCATCTCCAGTGTCGTCAGCGTCATCGGGGTGACGTCCTTGCCCGCATGCTTCTTCGAGCGCTGCTTTGCCGTGTAGACCGTCCACTGGTGCGGGCCACCGACATCGAGGGTCCGGCCGTCCCACAGTGTGATCCGGTAGACGTCCTGCACGCCCTGGGGGAAGTGACCAAGAACCTCGACCGGACGGCCGTGGCGACCGAACACGAAGTCACCCGGAACAAGGTCCCCATGCCGCTTCCAGGCGACCGAGCGGTCCCACGAATAGACCGGGACCCGCGTCGAATCCACGCAAAATTTGCCAACGCCGGTCGACCCGGTGAACAGCAGGCTGGCCATCGGCCGACCCGGGTTCTGCAGATCGGCCACCGAAAGCTGCAGGCGGCGGGCCACGGCTCTCGTAGCCAGATCCTGGCTGAGCACCTTCGCATCAAGCTGCTGTTTGATCTTCGCACCGTCGACCTTGAAGGAGACGTTGACATTGAGCGACTCCTGGAGCACGTCGGCGAGCAGGTCGCGATTCATCGACCGCCCCCGGCGGTGCCAGCCGACCATCGCGTTGAGCACCAGGATCGACTTTCGCGGCTGCGAGCTCGCCGGCATGTAGCGCTCGGTGTACTCGTAGATCTGACGGAAGAGATGGTCGTCGACGAACTGTTCGGCCACGCCGTAGCGCTCGGCCACACCCTGCAGGATCGTGATCGTCGTCTCCCGGCCCGGCTGGGCGAGGCTGATGCGCTGAAGACGCTCGACCAATGGCTGATTCGGCGCGACATGCATGTGGAATTCGTCGTAGGTCGTCGCAGCGATCACCCGGATACCCCTGGTGCCCGACGCTGCCAGCACCGGCTTGATCGCCTCGACAGCGGCATCCGAAAGCTGCACGATCTGGTGGAACTCGTCGATGAACAGCACCAGCTCGTGTGCTTCCTGCTTGACGTACCGCTCCGCCTCGTCGAAGAAGCCCTTGAGCGTCGCCGCCATGAGATTGCTGTCGCCGGCCTCGGAGATCATGCGCGCAGGGTCTACCTCAAGATAGAGCCGCTTATGGTCCTCGAGCATCGTGGCCTGGACCAGGGCGGTATTGTGCGTGACGATGTGCTCGCGCCCGGCCTGATAAAGATGCGACTCGCCATTGACCATGATGCAGGTCATCTCGGCGTCGTACCCGAGGTCCTCGATCCAGTCGATCGCCACGTCACCGTAGTCGCGCTCGAATTTCCGATCGCTGCGCATGTGCTTCTCGATCTTGTCAATGTGCCGCTGCAGCCAGAACACCTCGTGCTTGCGACCGTCCTCGATCTTCAGCCGCACGGTGTACTCCGTGTTGAAGGACTCGCCCCCCTTCACGGTGCGGCCAACCTTCGCTTTGCGGTGGACCACGTTCAGCGTCGTCTTGATACCGAGGCTGTACAGCAGTTCGCGGACGTCCTCGACCAGACCCTCATTGCTGGTCGCAAACGTGCAGCGCAACCGGCCGTCCGCCGAGACGTTGCCGTCGGTATCCATGAGCCCGCGGACGAGCTCAAAGCGCTGTTCGATCGACGCCAGCAGGTATGCCTTCGGGATCCGGCGAGTCAGGCTCGAACGGCCGAAGACGAGAGTCAGCTCGTCGTCGAGACCCTGAAGCTCGCGCATCTGAATAAACTTCGTCGCATGACCATCGGGTGTTGCGCGGAGGAACTTCCAGTTGTAATTCCCCTTCTGCTGTTCGACGCCGACAGCACCAATCAGCGATGCCACGCGCTCAACCAGATCGCGATCCGACGACGAGATCGTCAGCGCATCCTCCAGCAACGAGCCGTCGCCAATGAGAGCACCGAGCGCATACGGATCAACTGGAAGGGCCGTCCTAGGACGCCACACGGCCTCGTTGCAGGGCACATACCACTGACGAGTGCCCGTGTCGCGCACTCGCATGCCGAGCGGGTCGTCCAGGATCTCCCGGACGGACTTCGTGTCGAACGGCTTGTTCGCATGATGCTGCGAGAACCTGCGGACGTTCCAGAGGTGTTCGTCGCTGCAATCCAGCGAGGTCCCATCGGTGAAATGCATGCGGAACACAGGCAGCGAACCCTGGGGGAACACTCCTGTGACCGTGACGGGCCACCCCTTCTCGTCGAAGACTTGGTCCCCAATCTGAATGTCGCCCATCTTCACGAAGCCGCGCGCGTCCGCCACCGGAATCAGTGTGTCGTTCGTATTTGCTTTGCCCGAACCGGATTCCGCGAGCAGAAGGATATTCGACAGCTCGGGTCGCTCCATGCCCGCCAGCATCTGCTGGATCTCACGCTCGCGGCCGACGATCTCGCGTTCCGCCGGCTTCAGCGGTTCGGACAGTCGCGACAGTAGGGGGTAGTTCTCATTCGGTCGGGCATCTGCGAACATCCGTGATCGCTCCTTCGTTCCATTCAAGCTCCATTCGAAGATCAGTCGAATCCTATCACGATAGACGTATGGGACTGCTGGAGAATAAGCGCTTGAAAGGCCCTGGGTAGTGAACCGCGGGATCTTTCGAATCGTCGCTCTGCTCATTCGAACTGAGGAGAGTCGCAGCTCTGCCTCTCCTCCTCGTACTGAAAAGGGCATGATGTCCTTGCAGACGACTTCGGGGGAGCGGAGCTTCCTGCCGATGCCGTGCCGAACCGTGCCTCGGCTGCCGCGAACGGGTTCGATGACTGCTCATCCTCGACGATCTCCGCTTCGATGACCCCGGCGTCCGCAGTGACCTTCGTATCCGCTTCCCGCACGACACCGACCACCCCGCCCGCGATGCCGCCGACAACCGGGCCGAGCCTCGGAGTGGCCTTGGCGATCTGCGCACCGGTCCGGACACCCTCGACAGCCGCCTGGCTGAGCCGGCCGAATGCGGAGATCTCCTGTGCCGTCGGTGCCCGGACCTTCTTCCGCGCCTTCGGCTCATCGGAACCTTGGGCCAGGAGCGCCTGGCGGGGGAGAGGACGGCGCGGCGCTCTTCGGCCCGTCCGCAGCCCTGAGACCGGCCTGGCTCGAGACGCTCGCCGGAGTCGGCGCACCACAGTAGATGCCGTCATCGGTCCGGGGCACGGCCTTCGAGCGCACGGTGGAGGCAGATGCGCCACCGATCACCCGGCCCGTGCCCCTGATGCCATACAGCCTCCCGGCCTTGAGCTCCGTATCCAGGAGGTAGCTCGTGAGATCTGCCATGATTCTGCTCTTCTCTGTCTTGTCTGGCGGTGATGGGGAAGCAGAAAGGCCCCCGGATCGCAATCCGGCGGCCTTTCATGAGGCGTGCTGTGCTCTGCCGTTCAGCCCTGTGCGGACTAGCCGACGCCGAGCTCCTCGTCCTCGAAGAGCGGCACGTCGGTGCTCTGCTCGGGGGCCTCCGCCTGTGCCTCGGCGTCAGGAGCCTCCTTGGCCTGGGAAGCCTTCGCGGCGTCAGCGGCCTCCTTGGCTGCCTTCATGGACTCGAACTGGTTGTCGAGCGTCTGGCCGTCGACCTTGAAGTCGGACTGCTCGAGGGACTTGGTGTTGAGCACCAGGCCGTTGCCCTTGGTCGACGGCATCACGTTGGCCTTGACGGCATAGATGCGGCCGATCTCCGCGCCATCCTTGTTCGTGATGGGCTCGAAGTTCGGGCCTGCGGCCTTGACGATCTCCTCGAACTGACCGGTGCTGTAGGCCGCGCCGTTGTTGTAGCGGGTCTTGCCGTCCTTGTCGGTCACCCGCTGGGAGGTCAGGTGCAGGTTGGTTTGCGCAGGACCGCGCTGGTCACGGGCGTCGATCTGTGCGTCGACGAAGCGGAACTTGCCGTCCTTGGTCACGCCGTTGTCGTAGACCTTCGCGAGAAGGTTGACGCCGGTCATCGAACCCGGACCCCGAAGCTGTGCCATGATCTGTCTCCTTAATTTCGTTGCCCGACTCGAGTGACGAGTCGGTACTGATCTGTCACATCCGCTTCAGTGTCATTCGACTCATCCGCGAATGATCCAAAGGCTAATACTGAATAAAGCTGAATGCAACTCTGAATGATGAATCGAATGGCGTGTCAGTCGCCCGCAGGACTCGACCCGACTCCGTACAGTTCGCGGTTTGCCTCGTAATCGAACGAACTCGTAGCCTCGATCGCCGCCTGGTCGATCCGCCCCTGCAACCGAACCGCGAGTCCGGCATCCAGGGACGTCACGGCGTGTCGTCGGGTCTTCTCGATCTCCTGCTGGGCACGAAGCTCTGCGAACCGGCTCGGAAGAAGGCCGGCCCCTGTCTCGGCTGCATCACGAGCCAGCTTTGCTGCCAGCTTCGTCATGCTCGCCACGTCGTCCACCGGAAGTCCGGCGATGGCCTCGGCCTGTCCGGATTCGTCCAGATAGGTCATCGCTCCGATGAGCAGCCGTCGACGGTGCTGCGCTTCAAGAGCGAACGTCCGACGAGCCTTGCCACCGATCTCGGCGTCCGAGAAGAAGTCGTAGCCCAGATGATGCAGGTCCAGGGCCTTCACCTCATCGAAGTCGTACGCCGCGCCCTTCTCGATCCGGGTCGCCAGAGGTGAGAGCGCCTCAGCAGCCGCTGCCGGCACGTTCTGCCCGCGCTTCCCGGTGTTGGTCGCCACAGGCAGCAACACCAGTCCCGACGCTGCCAGATCCGCACGCAGATCATCCAGCTGCGCGTCGTAAGAGCGGCGCATCGCCGCAATGCGATGATCGAGCACCGCCCGGCCCCCTGCGCCTTCGGTGAGCAGTCGTCCGCCTGGCTGGCCGTAGATCTCCCGGCCCAGACGTTCTGCATCCTCACCCTCCTTCATGCGCTGGAGGGAGACGTCCTGGCGAAGGCTCATCAGCGACAGCAGGCGCTGCCCATATTCGGAGACCTGCTTGTGCTGCTCGTACCAGGCGTGCTCGTCGCCGACGAACGGCAGGAAGTGCTGGTACTTCGCCATCAGCCGGCGCTGGTACTCCTCCTCGAACCGATAGAAGTCGTAGAGGGGTCGCGAGTCCTCCACCGCCACGCCGGCGGCATCGGCCTTCTCCCACTGCCGGATGAGGTCCCGGTATGCCGCCGCACGCTCCCGGTGATGATCCAGCCGCGAAGCGTAACTGCGCAGCCGGAATCCGAACGACACCAGATCGTTGTCCGTCTCCTGCCTGGCAGCATCCTGCCGATCGTGCGCCAGCGCCGCCATCTGCTCATAGTCCATCCCCATGACCTCGAGCATGGGAGTGCGGATCCTCAGCTCGTCCGGCGGCAGCGCGCGCACCAGCTGGTAGACGCCGTTCACGGCACGTTCAATGATCTGGGCTCGTCCGGCATCGACCAGACGCTGCCAGGCATCCGTGGTCAGAGACTCCTTCGCCCGCCGCTCGTTCGCGTAGTCAACGATCTTCTCCATGGCCGCTGGCATGGGCGATCCTGCGCGGCCGAGCTGCTCGGTTACGAGCTCCGTGACGATCTCATTGGCCTTGCGCATCCGCATGTCGTTGGTGCCGGCACGCCAGAGCCTGCGGTCCGGGGGCAGGCATGCGAGCAGAAACTGGGGGAGTGACTCTGCGCGCATCCGCTCGTGAGCCCAGCGCTTGATGAAGGTCGTGACGTTTCGCCGCTCGTAGCCGACGGCGCTGGAGAGATGGGCCACCGCTTGCTTCTCGTCGAGCCAGGCGTCGACGCCCCGACGCAGCCGGGACTTGTGCCGGTCCAGGAGCTTGCCCTTCTGCTGCCCATTGGGCATGAGACGACCGGTTCCTGCATCATAGCCAGCTATATGCGCATGTACATGCTCAGTATCGACCTGCAGAGTCGCCACATACCTGAAGTCGTCGAAGCCGCTTGCCCCCGAGCTCATCCGGTTCAGGCCGTGCATAATCGCCATGCGTAGCTTCATCTGATCGATATGCCCGCGATAGTCGCCTCGATTCTCACAGCGGAAGTCCGCATCGACGATGCCATGCTTCTTCAGATACTCCTCGTCGAAGGAAAGTACCGTCTTGAAGACTGTTTTGCCGCTTTCAAAACCCATCTGAATGTCCTTGGACGCCGCCCTGAGCTGCTCGTCCGAAAGCGAGACCGAACCATACCCAAACGCCACACCACCCTCACCCTGCGCCTGCTTCATCGCATTTTTTGCCCCTGACCGAGTGACACCTGGACGTTCGACCGCGATCTCGCGCGCCATGTACCTCAGAATGAAGTCGTCCGTGCGAAGACGCTGGATCGGTGCGAGGCTTTCAACGGCATCCGCTCGTGCCATGTAACGCTCGACGTAAGCGCCTGGCGTTCCTCCGCGAGAACCCTTACCGCCCGGCTGTGGCACGCTGAATTCGTTGACGATTACCACTGATGCTCGAAGATTCATGACGTACCCGTTTCTGTGAAAGGCTTGCCTTTCCTCCGAACATAAGATCGACGTTCGTTCCTCGGCCGTCGATTTGTGCGACGCTGACTCTCTTGACCCCACCTGCGAAATTCAGGATCCTCTCGCGAACGACGAAGCCGCTCCTTGATGCAAACCTGACAGTGGCGAGATCCCGCCTTCGAGACGTATGTGTTCTCGTCGTCGTACAAGTGTCCCTGCGGACAATGCGTCTTCCTGCGATTCGCCGAGCCGTAGACGCCGAACGGGACTGCACGCTCAACATTCACAGCCTGGGTCGCGGGCTCAAGATGCCCCGGGTTCACGCAGTTGTGCACCCGGCAAAGATGATCGAGCACAAGATTCTCCGGAACCGGGCCATTCACTGACTCCCAGGACCAGCGATGCGCGCCAATGACTCCGTCGCCCGAGTTGAAGGTCCCATAGCCCTGCTTATTGCAGGCCTTCGTCCAGAACCAGCAGTCGTCCGGCCCGGCACGGTCGACCTTCACCCAGAATCGGACGGCAGGATCAACTTTCTTACATTTTTCTGCACTTAGTTCCAGATGCCGTGGATTCACACAAGAACTGTTTTCGCAAATCTGGATGACGAACATGCCCCGCTCGATTGGGCCGTGGTGCAAGAACCACGAGTAGCGATGCGCCAGGTTCTCCTCTGGCGCAGTAAATGAACCGAAACCACCAGGGATCTTCGCCGCAGTCCAGAGCCAACAGGCGTCATTGCCCCCGGACGTGTCGACCTTCACCCAGAAGCGCTCTTCAATTGTTGACCTCGCACCCATATCCGTCGCTCCTGTTCCGCTAATCCGATAAAGACCGCGGCCCCGACGGTGGGACCATCCACGCGCCGGGGCCGCTGTTTTCGTGTGCTTCCGCTGGGTTTGCTATGGCTCAGCGGTGGTGCGCGAGCTCGGTGTCGTCGTGCTCCAGGTCGGCAGCACGGTGCTCAACTTTGCGCTTCAGCTGGTCGTACGTCGGCCGTGCCGGCGGGGCGGTCAAGGCGACCTCGTCGTCGAAGAATAGGTCCTCCGACTCGTAGGCTTCTGCGACCGGCTCGTCCACCGTCTCCAGGGCACTGGCAACCCGCTCACGGTAGGTGTTCTCCGGGGTGCCCTCCTGTGCAGCACGCTCCAGACGAAGTTGCTCCTCCTCGGCGGCCAGTTCGGCAGCGACGGCCTGCAGGCGCGCACTCATGTCGTCCTGTGCTTCCGGCTCTCCCTGCTCGGCCGAAACGACGCTGGTCGCTTCCTGCGTGTGCTCGAAGTCGGCGTCGTCGAACAGGGTGGCCATCTCACCCGAACGCTGGCGCAGGCTCTGTCCCTCGACCACCCGGGGCTCCACATGCGGTGCGCCATCGGTCGAGAAGTCCGCGAAGTATTCGGCAAGGTCGTAGCCGGAGGACTCCATGTCGACGTCGAGACTGCCAAGGTCATGGACCTTGACGAACACCACAGGAACATCCGGGGCACTCTCGGTGCTGCGCGCCGGATCACCGGCCGGGGCCAGCACGATCGCGTCCATCGTGGCCGGCAGCTCCCATTCGATGCCGACAACCTGTTCGGGCACCGTGAAGCCGGGGGAGAAGTACCCCCGCTTCGCCAGCAACGCCAGCTGCTTGTTGTCGAACTCGTAGAACACATCCACCGTCTCGCCGCCCCCGGTGGGGAAGGTCAGCGCATCGACGCCATAAGGCAGTCGCCGATGCGGTCGCACGCCGCGCAGCTCGCCGTTCAGGTGCAGATACGGCCTGAAGTTCTGCTCGGGTCCGTGGTGCGCCAGTTCCATCGTCTCGACGAACACGACGATGTCCGCCTGCTCATTCTCGATGCGCGTGGTCTCAACGCCTCGCTCGCGCAACACGCGGTGTGCCCACACATCGGTCATCGCCAATCCTGCGATTCGCATATCGGTTTCGCTTTCTCTCTTCTTGGTCGGTTACTTGCCGTTGGTCCTCCGGGCTACGCGGTGCTCGCGGATCGAGGCGATCCGGCGGCTGCCCGCGCGCCACAGCCAGCGCATCAGAGCGATCTCAGCAACCGCGAGCAGCGTCACGACGAAAAGGAGCGGGACGATCCACAGCGCCACAGTGCCGCTGGTCGTCAGCTCGTTCTGTGCGGCACCCGAGGCCTGATGCAGGTAGAGCCCGATCATCGGGATGATGCAGACGGCGGTCACCATGACCAGCAGGTAGTCGACGACCAAAGTCGCTGCCCGGATCACGATCGCCCACACCACCACCGGCAAGCCGGCCTTGGGCCCCTCGGCCGCCGCCGATCCTAAGCTCCGCTTCGGATACGTCTGCTGCGTCATTCCCGACCTTCTTTCCGCCCTATCAGGATTCAACTCGAATAAGAGGATAATCGTATCAGTTGACGAGTCGGAAGGGCAGTCGAATAACTATTTAATCATCCCGACTGCCGGGTCTCGCCTGACGCCGGGAAGCCGATCATCTGCGTCAGCCTGCCGGTGACATCGGTCGTCACGAGGATCAGCACGCGCCTCGTCGCAGTCGGTTTCGGCATCGGGTTGCCCTGGGCGTCGATCGCCGCGGGTCCGTTCGAGCCCACCACGGTGTCGGCCATGACCGCATATCGGTAGTTCGTCGCCGACACCTCGACTACCTCGATGTCGACGTTGCTGCCGAGCTTCGAGTTCAGGCCGATCGCGTCCAAGTAGTAGTAGCGCTTGCCCGACCGGTCCTGGTTGAACTGCGCCGGCGGCATGAAGGACTGCAGGAAGGCGTCCTCCTCGGTGAGGTCGAAGCGGCTCTTGAGCGTCGCCCGGGCCGTCTCGTAGGCATTTCCGGAGTTCCACCTGAACGCCATTGCCAGCAGCTGCTGGATTTCCACCGTGTCCTTCTTCACGCGAGAATCGCTCACGCCCAGCGCCCGGGAAGCGTTCTGGGCAGTCGTCTGCTCGATCTTCGCCTGTCGGCTGGCGGCGTCCTGCCGAAGCTGTGTGATCTGCGCAGTCTGTGATGCGACTGCCTGCGACTGGTCCGCTGCGCTGATCCCCGCCAGGCATCCGCCGACAGCCACCATGGCACCGAGCACCAGCACCCAGCGATTCCTCGACGAGAAGCCCTGCTTCTGGGTCTGCTCCGGCGTTTCGATCATCTCGGCCATCGTCATTCCCCCTTCCCTGTTCCGGTCAGCTCCGGCAGGAGCTCCGCCTTCGCCGCATCGGTCATCGACAGATGCTCGGCACCCTTGGCCGTGGTCACGACATCGAGCTGGCTGAACGTCCCGGTCTTGTTGGTGTAAGTCGCACTGGCCCAGGCGAGCACGGTGCTGTCCTGCTGCGCGCACGCCCACACGACGCGCACAGTGCCGGGTGCGTCGAGCTTGGGCATCACCGACTTGACGTTCCATGCGTACGTCTTCGGATCCGATGCCTTGAGCCCGTCGAAGCGGACGTACCAGGGAAACCGCGGATCGATCTGATCGCGCGAGAAGTAGGGGACCGTGGTCCAGACGTAGGCGAGCTTGGGATCGACAACGAACGACGCCGTATCCCAGGCCGCGGCCAGATCCTTGCGATGCTGGACCGCGGCCAGCGACTCGGCACTCGGTGTGCCGTTACCGCTGCTCTTCGCATTGTTCATCGCGGCGTACAGAACTGCATAGCCCTGCTGTCCTTCGGCGACCCTGGTCGCTGCCTCCGAGGCGCGTGTAGTGAGCGCGGCGATCGCCGCTGCGTCGATCGGCTTCGCGCTCTGCTGTTCTTGCGCCTGCCCGGCCGCGGCCTGCAGCTGGGCGATCTCGGCGGCGTTCTTCGCGCTCTGCTGATCGAAAGCACTGGTCGCGAGGCTGTTGAACACCGCCATGCCAACCAGTGCACAACCGAGACCCATACCGATGACCCGACGTGCCGATCGGCTCTTCATCCCGGGCGTATGCGCGGCCTTTTTCTCCCGCCTTGCCGTGGTCCAGCCGTCGAACTTCGCCTCGAGGACCGCGCCCTCCACAGGAGCCTTCAGCTCCGGCTTTTGGAAGTTCCAGCGCTTCTTCTTCGCAGGCCCCGTTGCCGCGTCCTTGTCCGTGCCGACATCGGCCCGGAAAGAACGCTGCTCGAGCTCAGTCGTTTCTTCCGTCATGTTCTTCCTCGTTCGGTCTGTCGTGTCTTCGACATCGCATATGTCTGGGGGCGGAGGCGATGGTCCAATGGGTCACCGGACCATCGCCTACCTGCTACGTCGTCGGCCGGGGCGGATTCACCTGGCCGTCGGGCAGCATCGCATCGGACATATCCACGAACTGCCACCCTTCGGCGGCCATCGCGGCTGCACTGTCGACGCGCACCCGGCCCATGAAGGCGCAGTACCCTGCCTCGCCGAGAATGACCTTGTCACCCTGGACGCCGAGCACCACGAGCGTGTGTCCGGCAGAACTGGTGCCCGGACCCGAGCCCACCGAATACGGTGTCGGCGTCGAGCTGAGCTTCTTCCCGGTGGTCTTGGCCACGTATCCGGCGGTGTCGATGCCGTCGCCCCAGGCGTACTGAGTGAAGGTCGTGTACTTGTTCAGGAAGTAGTTCGAGAACGACACGCAGTTCTCCGCGTGATTGTCGCCGCACGAGCCAGGGCCACCAGTGGGGCCGTACTTCTCGTCAAGCCACTTGTCGCCCTCCTGGTTGTAGAGGTCGACGAGCTTCTGAGCCTCATCCTGGGTCATGCCTCCGCTCTTCGGGGTGATGCTTCCGACACGTGATGCGTTCGCCTGGCAGGCGTTGCCGCCGAGGAACGTGCTGATGATCTTCGTCGCGTCCTTGATGAAGTCGCCGCCCTTGTCGATCGCGACGACCAGGCTCTGATTCACGCTCCAGCCGCTGATGATGCCGAACCACTTGTCGGCATTCGCCTCACGCTGCGCGGTGGAGTTGTCGGCCGAGCGCTCCCACTTGTCGTGGTAGTACTTCGCCGCTGCCCCGGGGGTCGGCTGCGGCGTCGAGATCATGCCCTGAACCACCTCGACGTCACTTGCGTTGTCACCGTTCTTGTCGAACATGAACGTCAGCTGCAGCTTGATGTCCCACCAGTCCGCGCCCTTCGCCGTGGCGTAGTTGCGCAGCAGGGTGTTCCGGCCGGAGGTCCACTGGCCCAGCCCAATGCCGTTGCTGACGTTCGTCGCAGCGGACTGCTTCTCGGCCGTCATCGTGTAGGTGCGCGTTGGAAAGGTCTGCACACTGGTCGGGTCGATTCCCGACTCCTGGTCCCAGTTGCCGAGAATGCCAGAGATGTTCACGTCCGACATTCCCGCGGACTTCAGCGTCGAATGGACCGTCTTCGCCATCTTCTGCACGTTCGCGTCGGTCGGACCACGATTTCCGATCGGGATGGCGTTACCGTGCGATGCCGGGCGGCAGTCTGCAGCCTGAGGTGCGTTATACGCTGCCACGTTGACGCTGAACATGCCGATGATGCCCGCCAGGAGCCCGAGGATAGTGAGACCCGAGACGGCCGCGACACCCGCTGCCGCAACCGACGTCGAGATCGCCGCTCCGCCTGTGACGAAGGCGATCGCGTTCGCCACCGCCGCGCCGGCCGCCTGGAATGGTGCAGTGAAGAAATTCCAGACCGCCCCGCCGATGCTTGCGGCCCAGGCCAGGAACATCTGCAGAAGGGTCAGCGCCTTCGCAAGCAGCGCGAAGAAGAAAGACTTCAGCCAGTTCAGGAACAGCAACAGCGTGGCGAAGAACGCGGCGTTCGGTGCTGCCACCGCACCGCCGGCACCGGCGGCCGTCTTCCCGATACCACTCTTCTTGTGATCTGCCTCGGCGTCGGCGTTTTTGTTCTGGTCCCGCGCGTAACTGGTACCGCCCGCCCCGAGCTGCTTCTCGTCAGGCTTCTGATCCTGCTCGTTCGCAGACTTGGCGTCGCCTTTCGACTTCTCATCGTCAGGCTTTCCACCGTTCTTCTTCTCCTGCGCCTGCGGGCCGGCTTCTTTGGCCGCACCGACACCTGCGCCTACCGCTGCACCGGCTCCGCCGCCCTGGGTCGCGCCTTCGGCCGCACCCCGTGCGGCTGCGACCACGAAACGCTTCTGATTACCGTTCAACCGGTCGCCGATGAGCTTGTTCGCAGCCGCCTCGGCGGCAGAACCCACGACCTGACTCTTCACGTCACCGGTTTTGTCTGCCACACCGCCAGCCGCACCAGGGCTCGCACCAGCGGGCCCCGGCGAAGCGGACGCCCGTGACGCATCTGCGTCCGGACCGCGCTTCGAAAGCTTCGGCTTCTCGTCCATGTCTCCTTCTTCCTTCTCGTAGATGGGGATGCCGCCGCGCTCATCGCGCAACCGCGGCATCCCTTGCTTTCGGCGGTCGCGTCAGATCAGCGGTAGGTGGTGAGGAAGCCCTCGCCGGTATTGGTCGTGCTGTTCGAGCGCACGTCCTTCAGATCGACGTCGAGCTTCAGCAGCTCGAGCAGCAGCGACCCCTGGTACTGCGCCTTGTTCGTCGCGTAGTCCTGGTACGCCTGTGAGAGGTTGTTCATCGCGGTGGTGAGCGGGCGCATGGTCACATCCGAGGTCCGGTAGTCCTTCGTCAGGCTCTTGCCGTTCGAGAGCGTCCACTGGATGTCGTTGATCCCGTTGGACGCGCTGGCGTTCGTACCCTGGGTCTCCGCGGCCTTGGCCTGCAGGAACTCGATGTAGCTCTTGCCCTTTGGCACGATCCCGTCCAGGTAGCCGTCGTATACGTTCCCCGAGCGCCAGTCGAAGTTGAACCCGCCCCGCACGACGTTCTTGGCATAAAGCGCCAGCGTCGACGTCTTGTCTTTGGTCTCCGACGCACGGTGCCCGGAGATCTCATCGCCTGCAACGATCGTCGGCACGGTCGGCGGGCGCAGGAACAGGCCGTCGACCTTGGTCGTGGCCAGATCGTCCGTGTACGAGGAGATCTGCGTCAGATTCGTACGCATTTCGGCGAGCTTGGTGTCCAGCGCCGTACGGGCGGCGTTCTCCTTGCTCTTGAGTGCAATCTCGTAGAAGGCCCGCGCCGGATCGAAGTTCGCAGCATCAAGCGTGGCCAGAGGCTTCGTCCCGGTCGCGCCCGGGTTGATGAAGACCCGCCACTGGTCGAACTTGGCGAACGACGCATCGCCGACTACATCTTCATTGCGCGCACCGGAGGCCTGCTGCTGGCTGAACGTGAGCTCGGCCTTCGCCCTCAGCGTGAGGTTCAGCACCTGCTGCTCGAACGGCTGCTTCGCCTCGAGCAGCACTCCCACGTATCCGGTCGATCCGAAGACGTAGAACGAGCCGGAGACCCCCGAGGTCGCCAGCTTCTCCGACTTGAGCTGCTCGTTCGAGCCCAGCAGGAACGCCTGGTAGTCGGAAGCGTTGTAGCTGATCTTCGCCCGGTCGTCGAAGTGCATCATCACCAGCGTCTTGTTCTTCAGCTGGTTCGTGTAGACCCCATCAACGTTGCCCTTGAGCTGCGTCTTGGAGGTGGTGAAGGTAGGCGTCCACAACGCCGTGTCGGCCAGCTGCGCACGCCCGGCCACGAACGCGGAAGCGCCAGAGGTCGTCAGCACGAGCAGCCCGGCGAGCGAGAGCACGCCGAAGAAGAGGCCGAAGCGTTCGATGGCGTGGTGCGAGTCGAGCTTGAAAGTCTTCGTGAACGTGGTGAGTCGGTCCTTGATACTCATGGTCTGTGTCCTGTGTCTTCATCTGTCTGCCGATGGGAACGTGAGCTGTGCCGACGCGAAGGACCGGGTCGGCAGGGCGGATCGCCCAGGCCGCCCGGTCCTGTGGTCGCGTTCTACGGTCAGCGTGCGGGGGAGCCGGGAAGCCCCGGGATCCCGCCGGTATTCGTCGCGTCTCCCCACGGCTGGACGATGATGGTGCCGCCGTTGCCGAGCTGCTCGATCGTGGTCTGGCCGCCCGAACCGACCGTGCTGATGAGCGTCCAGCCGCCGGTGCCCAACGCGCCGCCGACAAGGATGAGCAGCAGGATCTGACCCCAGCCATGCTGGCCACCCGACTGCTGGTTGCCCATGAGCTTCTTGACCAGGAGCACGCCGCCCCAGATCAGGCCTGCCACGCCGAGCAACATCAGGAGCAGACCACCCACGGTCTGAATCCAGGTCTTGGCGTTGGTCAGAAGGTTCTTGATGTCCCAGGCTGCGGTCACGTCACCCGGGAGAGTGGATTCTGCGTGAACCAGCGACATGGTCGCGGCCTCGTAGATTCGATTCATTGCTTGTCCCCTCGTCTTTCGGTCTACAATCCGGCGGGCGCGCGGACTCATTGAAGGCTCCTACATGAATAGTCTATCGACTCATGAACTATTCATCCACTCGAATCGCTATCGAATGGTTGCGAGCTATCGCGCACCCTTGCCGGACTTGCCCTGCAGGCGACTCGACAGGATGTACTGACACGCTCGGTACGCTGGTCCCTGATGCCGGCAAGGATTCCTCCGTGGTCTCTATCGCGCCACTAGGTCTGACGATTCACTGACGCGCGAGACAGGACTTTGCTCGCCATTCGTGTGCGAGTCGCCGTTTTCCCTCAAAAACGAGGCAAATCTGGCGCATACAATCACTGTGGATACCGCAGACCCGTGCCGGTATCGTGCGCTGCGCGCAGATGCGCAATTGCGTCGACCGCCTGAGACCGAGCCATGAGGACCCCGACATGAATGCACTGCCGTCCGACATCTTCGCCCGCCGCCTACGAGCAGAGCGCGAACGACAGGCTATGAGCCAGGTCGAGCTGGCGCGCCGGATGGCTACCATCCTTGGCGCGAACGTAGACCCGACGGCGATCACACGGATCGAGCAGCAGACCCGGTCCGTTCGCCTCGACGAAGCCGTAGCCATGGCCACAATCCTGGAGGTGCCTCTTTCCTCACTCGTCGTCGACAACGACGCTGAGGAGAGTGAAGCGCTCCTGCAGCGGTATCTGGCCGATCTTGCGGCCGCCCACCATCAATGGGAGCAGACGCGTCAGGAGATCGGACGGCTCACCCGGATCGTTCAGTCGCTCACCGGCGGTTACAAGTTGCTGCACCCTGAAGCCACCGCCGAGCATGCCGAACAGCAGGACGACAAGGCCTGACTTCGAGGGCCGTGTGCTCCGGGGCTTCAGAGCCCGAGACGCATAACGCTGTTGCGTGCCGCGGGGTTGAACTCGCGATCGTAGACGTTCACAGTCTCGGCCTTCCGCCAGCGACCGGCGCGCATGATTTCTTCGGTGCTCGCACCGTTGCGCCTGGCCTGCGTCACGTGCCCCGCACGCAGCGAGTGAAACCCGTACGCCGAGGGATTCATCCCGGCCTCTGCCATCCGCGCGAGCAACATCGTATGCAACGCATCGCCGGTGACACTTTGCTCGTGGATCCGGGCACTCTTGCGGTTTCTATAGGTCGCCCTCAGCAAGGGAGCATCTGACATCAGATCTGCGCTGCTGATGAGCCCTGGGCCGGTTCCGGCCTTTCCGCACACGTGCTCTTCAAGCTGGTAGGCGAACAGCAGCGTCATGGTCTGCCGACGATCGACTGCGTTCTTAAGCGCGACCCAGCGATGCACCGCACACGGTGCACACGTCGACGGTGTCTCGCCATAGGGCAGCACAACGACGTCGGGCAGAGTGTTGTCCTGATCGGCCTTCGATGCACCGACGTGAACATGCACGCCATCGAGCCGGTGCAGTGCGACGCTGTTCAGCTGAAGCCCTGCAGCTTCACTGCGACGAAGCGCGCCGGCGAAGCCAAGCCAGATCGCCAATGTGTCTCGTGCGGCCGAGACGCCGGCAGGATATACGTCGTGCTCCATCGAGCCGATGATTCGCAAGACGTCGTCCAGAAGCAACGGTCGCTTCCGTTCCGGCCGCACGGCACGCAGTTTCGCCAGGCCGCGAACCAGGCCGCTCACGCCACGGTGACCGGTTGGATCGAGCACTCCGTCGCGCAGATGCCGGTCCGCAACACCAGCGAGGCGCTGGCGGATCGTCGCGACGGAGAATCGGGGGAGACCGTGCTCGTCCAGCTGCATCGACATCCAAGCGACGTACCACCGCACGGTCTCCGGATGTGCCGGGAGCGGTTCCAAACTGTGCGCATCGCAGAACTCCTCGAAGGACCGCCACGCCGATTCATAGGCGCGACGCGTATTGGCCGAGAGAGTGTGTGTTTCCAAATCCAGTGAGACAGCCTCGAGCTCCCGCAGCTCATCATTGATCTCCGGCTCGAGAACCGCATCCGGAGCCTCCACTGCTGCCAGTCGTACTGGTGAACCACCCATCACTCCAGTGTGCAGAAGACGAGGGCAAATTAATAGCGGGTCCCTGATAAGGGCTCTTATCAGGGCATGGACGAGGTTTGCCCTCGCGTGACGCGATGGTTGTCGAGTTGCTCACTCCGAGTGCATGCCCATGCATGCGGAAGCTGATTTATGCAGCCAATAATCAGTAGCGCGCCCAGCACCCGGTGGGACAATCAAGAGGGTGACGACTGCCTTGCCCGACCTCTGGACCGACTGGTGCTCTGTCGCGGGCAAGCCCGCCGAACGGGTCGACGCCGCAGCCCTCGCTTTGTTCTCCCGACAGGCCGGAGCCTCCCAAGCTGTACTGGCGTCGCTGCGCAGAATGATCAGTCCGAAACCGGTCGTCGCCCCGGCCTGGCCCCGCGCCCATTGGGACGACCCCGAATCGCTCCGCCGGCTCGTGAAGCGCGCCACCGTCCATGTCCAGGACCCCGCGACCCACTGGGTGTTCCGTCTGCGCCTGCGGCGGATGCTCTTCGCCGCGGTACTGATCGCGCCGCCCAGGCACGGGGGACTGGGTCTGGACCGGGCGGGCGCACTAGGGCTTCGCCACGACGGGATGAAACAGCTGCGCCCACGCATCGGCATCGCCCCCGATCCACAGTCATGCCCTGCATGCGCCGTGTGGTCTTGGCTTGAAGTAGTCGGTACCTACAACGGATGGTCACAGGGGGCCGTCCGCGCCCTGGGCCACCGCCGCGACGAGGCGGGTGGGGAGCACAGGCATCTGCTGCCCGACGCCAGCCCCGACTGGCACCTCTGCGTCGGCATGCTGCCCGCCGTCGACCGCTGGGGCTGGATCGACTCCTACTCCTCGATGCACCCCTCCTCGCTGTCCGCGGTCATCAGCGCCATGAGCTTGGTGCTCGAAGGGCCCGAGCCGGTCCCGGCCCCGGTGCCCCAGCCGCGCCCGATCGGCCAGATCAGCCCGAGCCGCAAGATATCGCGGGAGGAAGAGCGGAGGATTCTCGCCAGGGCCGACGAGCTCACTGCTCGTGTCGCCAAGATCCTCCGCGAGTACGGCTGAACGATAAAGTCGTTCCTGTGGGATTCAACTGGGAGCAGGTCCTCGAGACCACTGACGTTGGCCTCTCCGACGCCTACGACGAACAGGCGTCGCGCTGTACCAAGACTATCTGCGATCAGCACCGCCGGGATCGCCCGTCGACCTGGGCGGTCGATGTACGGCGAGTGGGTCACGATGATCTTCTGGTTGCCCGCACTGCTCAGGAGATCTGCCGCCGTCCGCTGGCTGGTGGGCCGCGAGCTCCTCGTTGAACTGATCAAGGAGGGCCTTCAAGCCGTCCTCGCTGGTGCCGAGGTCTGCGGCTGCCAGGAGTGTGCGGGCCCTCCATCATTGATGCGCCGCGCGTTGCCCTCAAGTAGCGCCAGCCGAAGGCCTCAAGCTGATGGCGGCTCGGCCCTCGTTCATGGCCGCTCTCCGCAAAAACACCGGCGTATCGACACCGCTTCGTCGTCCTCGGGATCGGGCTCGACCACCATCTGGACCCAGAGGTACTCGCTGACCTGGTCCTCGGCGATGCTGATCTCCGACGGGAAAAGACGACGGCTCTCGTCAGTGAATCCCGATCACCAGGCGTTGACCACGAGAGGCTGCTCCTGGTCGCGCAGGTCGCTGCATTCACGGAACGCCGCGAAGGGCGACAGCCCGGGTCTCACGCCCCGCTCCAGCGAAGAACTGGACTCGAGCCACAGAGCATCAGTCCCTTCGAGATAATCTGGTGCGTCCCCCGGTCGCCGGTTGCCAGGCAATGTCCCAGCCCACGACTACGATTCGTAGGAGAGATATAGCTGGGCGAATCGTTCAGCGCTCACCTTGTCATGTCCGCTTGACGTCGGACATGACCTATCAGCAACGAGCAAAGGCATCAACTTAGTGACAATCACCCAGCAGGAGCTCGAGTCCCGTCTGTGGGACGCAGCCAATGCACTGCGCGGCCCTGTCGATCCGGCCGACTTCAAGACATACGTTTTTCCCATGCTCTTCTGGAAGTGGGTCTCGGACACTTGGGTGCACGAGCACGACGCCGCGCTCGACGAGTACGGTGACGACCTCGACGACGAGATTGAGGCCGACTTCCATCGGTTCGAGATGCCGGAGGGCACACTGTGGTCGGAGACCACGACGAAGGTCAAGAACCTCGGTGCCGAGATCGCCCGAACGTTCCAGCGGATCGAGAAGGCCAACCCGCGCTCACTCGCAGGGGTGTTCGGCGACGCGTCGTGGGGCAACAAGGAACGCATTCCCGAGTCGGCGCTGCTGGGGCTCATCAAGGCGTTCAACCAGATCCGCCTCGATCCGTCGACTGTCTCCCACGACCTGCTTGGCGCGGGCTACGAGTACCTGCTGAAGAACTTCGCCGACGAGTCCGGGAAAAAGGCGGGGGAGTTCTTCACGCCCCGTGCAGTGGTGAACCTGCTGGTCGCGATCCTCCAGCCGGAACCGGGCGAGTCCGTCTACGACCCGACCTGCGGCTCTGGCGGGATGCTCGTCGCTACCATCAATCAGCTGCGCGACGCGGGTATGGACCACCGCACATTGCGGGTATACGGCCAGGAGATCAACCTGACGACATCCTCGATCGCCCGGATGAACCTGTTCCTGCACGAGATCGAGGACTTCGACATCAAGCGCGGGGACACGCTTCGTGCGCCAGCATTCAAGGACACCAGCGGTGCAGTGCGCCAGTTCGACGCCGTGATCGCCAATCCGCCATTCTCGCTGTCGAACTGGGGAGCCGAGCGTTGGGCGTCCGATCCACGTGCGATCTGTGGTGTGCCGCCGGCGAAGAACGGCGACCTAGCCTTCGTGCAACACATGGTCTCGTCGATGAACCCTGGCACCGGTCGAGTCGGCGTAGTTATGCCTCACGGGGTGCTGTTCCGTGGTGGTGCAGAGGCAAAGATCCGGCAGTGCCTGATCGAGAAAGACCTCCTAGAAGCTGTGGTCGGTTTGCCACCGAACCTGTTCTATTCGACCTCGATCCCTGCATGCCTGCTGATCTTCCGTGACCAGAAAAGCCCCGAACACAAGGACCATGTACTCTTCATCGACGGCTCGGCGCGGTTTGACAAGGGTAAGAACCAGAACGTAATGGCTGAGCACCACGTCAAGGCACTTGTTAATGCCTACCGCACCGGTGAGGCCCCCGACGGCGAGGACGGTTCGGAGGTCCGTCTCGTGCCGTTCGAGGAGATCGAGGAGAACGGCTTCGACCTGAACATCGGCCGATACATTAAGGTCGCAGCCGAGGAGACCGCCGACCTCGGCACCGCGCTCGTCGCATACGCTGACGCTCGGCAGAGACGGATCGAGACCGAAAAGGCGATGTTCGAGGGCCTGGTGGCGGCAGGGATCGACCTGAGCATTTTCGAGGTGCCTGGTGAGTGAATGGGGGAAGGGGACGCTCAATGACGTTCTCGTGGAGGTGGATGTCCGGAACACGGATGAGTCCATCTCCCTCGTTCTGTCAGTCACAGAGGGTCGTGGGATCGTCCCGCAGGCAGAGGTCTTCAAGAAGCGCATCGCGACGGACGACACCACCAACTATAAGGTCGTCCAGCCGCTCGACATCGCCTGGAATCCGTATCTGCTGTGGACCGGTGCCGTTGGGCAGTGGCTGCGCAGAGCGCCAGGTGTCACGTCGCCGATCTACCCGATCTACCGGGCTCGGCCAGATCAGGATGGCCGCTATTGGGGCTTGCTTCTCAAGAGTGGATTGCTCACGCCCTACTTCGATAGCACCGCGGTGGGCTCGATTCAGCGTCGACGACGAACGACGCGTCCTGTGTTCCAGGCGGCATCTGTGTCGATTCCTCCTCTCGCTGACCAGCGCCGCATTGTCGACGTCATGGCCGCGGTGGACGCGCAGATCGAGGCGCTGGGGGCCGAGGTCGTTGCGGCGACACGAATACTCGACGCCCTTCGTGCCGATGTGCCTGAGGCCGAGGAAGTGCCTATCGCATCAGTAGTAGACGGCATCGACAGTGGTAAGAGCGTTCAGACCAAGGGGGAGGCACCGATACATGGCAAGGCACGAGTCCTGAAGTTGAGTGCAGTGCAGCTCGGCCAGTTCGATGCCAACGAAGCAAAGAGACTCGATGATCCTTCTGGGTACACGAAGACTCACCTTGTGGACGAGGGAGATCTGCTGATCACGCGATCGAATACACCCGAGCGCGTCGGCTATGTTGCAGTCGCCTTTGATGTGCCGCCAGACACCTACCTCCCTGATCTGATTTGGCGAATCCGTCCAGACGAGTCACGGTGTCTAGCCTCCTACCTGGCGCATCTGTTGTCATCTGCCGAAATGAGGTCCCGTATCACGGCTTCGGCGTCAGGCACGAGCTCTTCTATGCAGAAGATCAACAAGAAAGGCTTCGGGGCTATCAGGGTTCCTATTCCCGACACGATCACAGCGCAGGAGGCCTACATAACGAAGTGTGACTCGTTGATTGACGCCATCCGCGCACTCAAAGCAGAGCTTGCTCATCTCCGCACCTTCGGCTCCGCCCTCCTGACTACGCTCCTGAACCAGGAGATCGAGATCCCTGAGTCGTACGACTCCTTCCTTGAGAGGACAGCCTGACATGGGATGGACCGAAGCCAGCACCATCCAGCGCTCCTTG
Organism: Arthrobacter sp. efr-133-TYG-118; assembly: GCF_030209755.1. Classification (GTDB taxonomy): domain Bacteria; phylum Actinomycetota; class Actinomycetes; order Actinomycetales; family Micrococcaceae; genus Arthrobacter. The sequence continues at coordinate 360,109 of NZ_JARVRH010000010.1, forward strand.
CTTGAGTGGGCCGAAGAAGCCGGATGGGAGCACATCCCCGGTGACGAGCTGCCGCGTGACGACCACGACGTCATCGTCGAGGGCTGGGCGCGTGAGGCGCTGCTCGCGTTGAATCCCGAGTTAGTCGACAGTCCCGAGTCCGCGGAGCTGGTGCTTCACGAGGTCAACCAGACGGTGCTGGATGCCCAGAACGGACTCGCTTCCGCCAACGAGCGGCTGACGGTAATGCTCCGTGGCGATCACTCGTTCACGTCTATCGACGGCGAGCATGTGCCTCGCCGGCTGATCGACTTTGAGGTCCTCGATAACAACCGCTTCACCGTGGCCGACGAGGTCAGGATCGCGGGCGCGGTGAAGGCACGTCGGTTCGACGTGGTCTACTACGTCAACGGGTTTCCGCTCGTCGTCGCGGAAACGAAGACTCCGGTGAAGCACCAGGTGTCCTGGGTGAACGCGGCGAAAGACATCCACGACGTCTATGAGGAGGAGTACCCGAATTTCTTCGCGACCAACGTTTTCAATGTCGCAACGGAGGGCCTCGAGCTTCGCATGGCCCCTGTCCGCGCGTTTCCGGATCCTGACTCCGACATCTGGGCTCCGTGGGGCTCGACGGAGGACGACCCCAGGGTGGTCACCGGGCCAGCTCGTGTCGAGCGCGCCGCTCGGCTGCTGCTGCGGCCGGAGACGATCCTACCGATCCTCAAGGACCTGGTGATGTTCCGTCACGCACGGGACGCCTCCGAAACCGACGTCAAGTTTCTCCCACGGTATCCGCAGTTCGAGGCCGCACTCGCGATCCACGCCAAAGTGCTCGCCGATCGCCCTGGTGGCTTGATCTGGCATCATCAGGGCTCGGGCAAGACGGAGCTCATGGCGTTCGCCGCGGCCCGCCTCCTGAGGGACGACGCCGTCCTTGAGAAGTTCGGCGGCGCGCCGACCGTAATCGTCATCGCCGACCGCAAAGATCTCGTTCGGCAGACCGCGGAGATGTTCGAGACCGCCGGGATGCCGCGCATGACGGTGCCTCACGACAGGCAGGAACTTCGCGCGCTGCTGCGGAGCGGTGAACCTGGCGTCATCATCACGACGGTCCACAAGTTCGCCGAGGCAGGGCACCTGAATGACCGGTCGAACATCATCGTCCTCGTCGATGAGGCGCACCGATCCCAAGAGGGAAAGTTCGGGGACGCGTGGCGCGCGGCTGTTCCGAACGCAAAGTTCTTCGGCGCGACTGGCACCGCGATCCAGGACAAGGACCGCTCGACCTTCAAGCTCTTCGGTGACCCGTCGGATCCGGACTTTGTCATGTCGCGATACACACCGGAGCAGTCGATCGCCGACGGGTTCACCAAGCCGGTCATCGTCGAAGGTCGCTCGGTGGGCTTCAGCCTGGACAAGGAGGCGCTCGACGAGGCCTTCGACGAGCTGGCCGTCGAGGAGGACCTGGACGAGGAGGAGAAAGTCTACCTGTCTGGCAAGGCGTCCCACATCGAGACGATCCTCTCCAACCCGGACCGCGTCGCCGCCGTGTGCGCCGACATCGTCGACCACTTCCTGGCCTACGTAGCGCAACTCGGCCAGAAGGCACAGGTCGTCGCGTACAACCAGAAGCTGGTCATCGCGTACGCGCGCGCCATCGAGGCGGAACTCGAGCGCCGTGGCCCGGTCATGCCCGACGGTCGGCTCCGCGAGGTGGGTGTGGTGATGCATGTTGCCGACAGCAAGGACACTCCGAAGGAGTACCGGAAGTACCTTCTCACGTCCGAGCAGGAAGAGGCCCTGAAGCGTCGGTTCAAGAAGGTGGACGACCCGATGTCGTTTGTCGTGGTCACCGCCAAATGGATGACCGGCTTCAACGCACCCATCGAAGGGGTGCTCTATCTCGACAAACCGGCCAAAGAGGCGAACCTCTTCCAGACGATTACGCGACCCAACCGACCCTGGAAGAACCCGATAACCGGACAGCGCAAGGACTACGGCCGCGTGGTCGACTACATCGGCCTCGCCAAGGCCATCGGCATTGCGATCGCCGGCCCCAAGGCGGGCGTGGACGAAGACGACGACCTGAATGTCGTTGACGCCTCCAAGCTGGCGGGAAAGTTTGTCTCGGACCTCACGAAGCTCCTACATCTTTTCGCGGGCATCGACACCACGGACGCATCGTTCGAGTCGCTCGCGACAGCGCACGAGCGGATCCCCGACGGCAGCGCGCAGCGCACTGAATTTGTGGAAGGCTACGTCGCCCTGCAGACCGTTTGGGAGTTCCTCGATCCGCACCCGATGCTACTGCCCTTCAAACAGCAGTACCTCTGGCTGGCGAAGGTGTACGAGTCGATTCGGCCGAAGGACGTCTCCAAGGCTTTCCTGTGGGCTCGTCTCGGCGCGAAGACCACTGAGTTGATCCACGGCCACATGAACGAGGTCGCCGTGAAGTCGATGGCGTCCAGAACCGTGACCCTTGACGCAGCGGGGCTCGCGCTGGTGAAGCGCATCGCTGAGCAGCTACGGCTGCCCACGGCCGAGCCATCGGGGGACCAGCAGATCGACGTCTACCAGCAGGTGCTCGACTCGATCGAGGCGCGACTCCACCGCCGTCTCGCGGAGAGCGAGAGCCCGGTGTACAAGTCACTCGCCGAGCGGATCGAGAAGCTCCGAACCAAGGCGATCGAGAACGTCGAGGACTCTTTGGCGTTCCTAGAGGAGGCCCTCAAGATCGCACAGGACGTCGTCGCCGCTGATCGTGCGGCAGAGGAGGGCGACGAAGAGACACTCGAGCGACTCGCCGACCCGAAGCGCGGCGTGCTCACGCAGATTGTCGAGGAGAGTACCCCACCGGGGCTGCATCAGATCGTGCCGGAGATCGTGGACCGCATCGACGCGATCGTTCACGAGGTCGCCTACACCGGGTGGACTTCGAGCGACTCGGGCGACAAGTCTGTTCGACGGGAGCTGCGCGCGGTGCTGAAAAATTACGGGCTCCCGATCAAGGGAGATCTATTCGACCGAACCTATCAGTACGTGCGGGAGAACTACTAGTCGTGATGAAAGCTCACCATCCAGCAGTTCAGGCGGCTCTCGATCTTCTGAAAGACACGAAGGTCGAGGGCGACCTCTATAACACGCAAACCACGAGTCTGTCCTTGGCGCGTGCGCTTGCTATCGGGAGCCTCAGCCGACTAGACCCTAGTCTCAGATCCATCGACATCTGGGACCCAGCGGTCGGCTCGGGCTTTGCCGGGTTCATGCTAACCGCCGCGCTTGAGTCGACCGGGGTGCATGTCCGCTTTCGCGGCCAGGACATCAGCGAAGCCGCGGTCGCGGCGAGCCGGCGTCGATTCGAAGCCGTTACCGACGCCGAACTCGCCGTCGGTAACACTCTGGCGCACGATCAATTCGGGGACTTCGAAGCCGATCTAGTGATCGTCGATGCGCCGTGGGGCATGAACTGGACGAGTTCAGCGGCTGCCGTGGCCGCTCGTCAAGAATCGGGTGCATTCGGTTTCGGCATTCCGCAGCGCACCGACAGCACGTGGCTCTTCATCTCCCTGGCTCTCGAAAAGCTGCGCCCGATCGCCGAAGGTGGCGGGCGGGTCGCAGCTCTGGTCAACCCCGGTGCGCTGAGCGCAGGAGGCGAAAGCGCCGCCGTAAGGCAGAAGATCGTGGGGGCCGGACTGCTTGAGTCGGTCACGCGGCTGCCCGAGGGCCTCGCGCCGAACACCTCCACACCCTTGTATCTCCTGACCTTCACGAACAAAGTGCGCGAGGTCGACCAGGGCAAGGCGAAGATCGCTGATCTTCAGGCCCAGTTCACGACTGAGCGCGGACACCGTTCGATGCCGGTTTCCGCCTTCAGCGAGCTCGAATTCGGGTTGCGGACGGGGAAGCCCGGGCCGCGCAACCGCAGCATCAGTGTCCGTCAGTTCATCCGCCGCGAGGCGCGGCTCTCACGGCTGACCAGCGAGGGCCGCCAGCTCTCGTGGCGTCTCACGACGTACAACGACACGGCGATCGACGATCATCTGCTGGAGTCTCGATACGGCCCTGATTCCGGAGTGTCAGTAGACGAGGCGTCCCGCGAGATCATGGACCTGAACCCCGGCCACATCTTTGGGGACGACTCACGTGAACTGCTGAAGGATATGGATGCCAAAGGTTGGCCCTGTGTCCGTCTGAGCAGCCTTCTTACAAGGGAACCTGAAGCCACCAAGGACGGGGTTGCCGGCGGGCCCGAAGGGCAGATCTTCATCCCGACCACCCGAGCTGGCAAGGTATCAGCGGAGCTGTCTGACACAGAGTCCCGCGGGCGGCTTCTCGCGATCCAGCTCAACAGCGAACTCGTCCAGCCGAGCTTCTTAACGGCATGGCTGAACTCGGAGGAGGGCGTCTTGAGCCGGCGTCGAGCGATCGAAGCCAGTAGTTCTGGAATGCATCTGAAGGCGCTGAGGTCAGACTCCAATTCTTTGATGCGTTGGGCCGACGAGCTCATCATTCCCGCGCCGGACCACAGTACACAGCTCGCGATTGCATCGGCAGACGAACAGCTTGGCTCGTTCCAGGCTGAACTGAGTAGCCAACGCGCAGGCATCTGGGCCGCTCCCGAGAGTGCGGAAGAGGTGGTGCACCGAATCGCACAAGCGTTCGACGACTCACTCGATTCCTGGCTGGACCAACTGCCGTTCCCCATCGCTTCAGCGCTGTGGACTGCTGCCACCGCATCGTCGCCCGGAGAGCAGCAGCGCGCATACCTCCACGCCTGGGAAGCCATCGTCACCTTCCACGCGACAGTTCTGCTCTCGGCCAGCCGAAGCGATCCTGGCAGCAGCAGCGAGGTCGAAGCCGCGATTCGCCGAACGCTGCAAGAACAGCACCTGGGCATTGAGCGCGCCTCCTTCGGTACGTGGGTAGTCATTATCGAGAAGACTTCCAAGGATTTCCGCCGAGCCCTCGAAACCGAAAATGCCGACGAGATCGCGCGCGTCCGCAGGGCCTTCGGCGACCTTACGTCGACCGGGATAGAGCGCCTGATCTCGAAGGACGTCGTTCAGAAGTTCAAGGAACTGAACTTCAAGCGGAACCGATGGCTCGGTCACAGCGGATATACGTCGGATGATGACTGGAGAGCGCAGGTCGTTTCACTCGTCTCTGACCTCAGAGACCTGCGTCTCCTCCTCGGTAACGTCTGGGCGCAGCTTCTCCTCGTTCGAGCAGGCAGCGCCAAGCGTGGCCACAACGGAATAGTGCAGTCGGCGGAGGTTGCGGTGGGGACCAGATCTCCTTTCGCCTCCAGAGATTTCAACGTCGGCGACGTCATGCTGGACGGTGAGCTGTACTTGGCGAGGGACGGTTCGCAGTCGCCGTTGCGTCTTGGGCAATTTGTGCAGCTTAGAGCAGCTCCGAGCAGCGCCCAGTACACCAGCTACTTCTACAACCGAACTGAAGGCAGCAGTATCCGCATGGTCAGCTACCAGTACGGTCCAGAGAGTGAGTTGAGCGATAAGGTGGACAGTTTTCGCGACGACTTCGGAGCCCTGGTCCTTGGATGATGAGGACACGGTCACGTGACGAGTCCCAATCGGATCGTCTGCGACGATGGCTCGCCCGAGCAGCTGCGCCGAAAGAGACCCAGGGAGACGACCGATGACACTGACGCTTGGCCCGATGGTGAGATGGGGCTTAACGCTAACTTGGAGTTCCGACAAGAACAGGGCCACCGCTTCGTGACGTCGTCGCAATTCCGGCAGACTTATGCAAGTTACCGACCCACGACGATGGACGACTATGGGTGCGAACGCCATGACTGAATCAGGGGGAGATATGGACGTCCGGACGAGCGCTGGTGACGTAGCTAGCACTCCTGCGGCCTAATGCTTACAAATAACCTTCATACCCTGATCCTGTTACCGGCAGAATCTGGAGGTAAATTAAACGAATCAGGGACTGAAGCTAATTTCTTCAGTCCCTGATCTCTTTTGTTGAATAGTCATTTCCGCCCCCATACGCTCAAATTACAGCCGGTGCCAGCTAGACGTCCACGAGTTTCCCGGTCGACGTCCTCCCTAGTGAGCGGCTTTGTAGCGCTCGATTACGTCGGCCTGAATGCGGCCCCGACTGTTGATCGGAATACCATTCTCAATCGCCCAAGCGCGGATAGCCTTAGTGTCGGTGCCGATAGCAGTAGCCCGGCGTGGAGGCGTCTTCACTCGCCCCACTTTGCGGGCAGCTGCCGTGAATTTGCTCACAGATTCACGCAGTTCGTTTGCATGGGCCGTATTGAGGTCGATAACGTATTCCACGCCATCCAGTCCGAACAGTACGGTTTCATCGGCCGTAGAGCCATCCAGGTCATCTTCCAAAAGTGTGACTATTTTCTGTGCCATAAATCAAGGTTATCACCTGCGGATAATCTCGATGTTTGTCTCATCGAGTTTCTTGGTCGTGTCTACGAGAGCCTTGCTAAACGTTGCACTGAGCATGTAGCCACCCGACCTCTTAATAAGAAAGTCGTTTGCAACCTCTTGGCGCTTTGTGTTCGTAGTCGCCATTTGCCAAGCGTGCTTTTGCCATAGCTCCGCAGCGACTTCGTCCAGTTCAGGAGCCAGGGATCGTTCAACTTGAAGGGCCACCCTCTCAACTTGGAGCGCCGCGCGGGCGATGGCTCGTTCAGCCGTCCAATCGTCAGTCTCGTGCTCACTGCCGGCTATCAGCGCGAGACCCAAACTCTTGCGTTTCCGCACCGGCGCGGCCCGGAACTCCGGTGATTCGGCGAGGAAGTTGATCAGTGCTTCGGACGCTACTTCTTGTGCCTTGCTTTGTGCGGACGATTCCAGCTGTACTTCAAGATTGGCTTTATCAATCTCGGCCGTCAGTTTTTGTCGCCAATCGGGCGTGTCGGTGGTCCAGCCGTAAGTCAGGCCGTTAGCCGCCCATCGCAGCCAAAGCCGTTCAGGTTCACCGTTGTGCTTGCCCGCGCTCTTGATCAGGCGGTCGCGTTTCCTGGCCGCAGCTGAGTCGTTCGGGTCACCGTACGGCGCATCCTCATCGAGCAGTTCTGCAGAATCGAAAACTTCCAGATCGAGCGAGATGAACGGTGCTCCCGTAATCACGGCAATATCTATGGCCTCTTCGATACCAACGCTGTCGTCGTCGATGATTACCTCCGCGACGTTCATGTAGAGAGCATTGAAGCTTCGTAGATTCCGGGCTGTGGCTAGCTCTGGCGCTCGTGCGGCCATCACTGCCAGGTCTGCTGAAGTTGGGCTGGTCGTCATAGTGAGGACTATAGGGGATGGAACTGGCAGGTTAGACCCTCTACCCCCATCCGGCAAAGCAACCAAACTGCGACGCCAAGGGGGGATTCTCGTTTTTTGTCTTCCGAAGGGGCTAGGTTATGCCTAAAGCAATTGCTTCATCGCTAGGGAGGAACCATGGAGATCTCAGCAAAAGGGCGCAGCGGCCAGATGTTCTTCGACGGAGCGTTCGTCACGATCACCCATGAGGGCTTCACGGCCAAAGCCACTCACGGCTTCGGCGGAGGTAAGAAATCAATTCCGATCAGGAGTATTGGCGCTGTGCAGTTCAAGCCAGCCACCTCGATGTTTCTTGGATACATCCAGCTCTCAATCATCGGTGAGAACGCCAGGGGCTACCGAGCGGCGACTCTCTCCGGTGTGTCACGAAACACTGATATTGCCAAGGACGAAAACGCAATCCTGTTCGCAAAGAAGGATACGAAGGATTTTGAAGCTTTGGCGGATGCTATTCGCGCCGCCATAGCCGCCCCGCCCACTGGTGCAGCTCCGCAGATTGTCGAAGCTGACCCGCTCAAGCAGATCGAAAGGCTCGCATCGCTCTTGGAGGCAGGTCACATCACCCAGGAAGAGTACGACGCTAAGAAGGGTGAGATACTTGACCGGCTCTAATCCAAAGCTCAGCTGTCCAAATGCTGAACTAGCTACCGACCCCGAGGGCAACGCGTCCGATCTGCACTCTTTGGATAACAAGGAGTGATCTCTCCCGTAGCTTCGCCCGGCGCGCGGCTAATGTGAATGATCCGGGCCTGTGATCACGCACATCGGGTCGCTATTCGGCGTCGAGGGAAGTTTCCCTGACTGTCTTGGCTGTTCACCAGTTCTGAGGATGCTGTCGTTTCCAATCTCTCCATTCGTCGAAGCTCAGGTCGGGGCGTTCGCCTTGAGGTAGCAAGATACGGCGGAACGGATCGGATTCTTCGAGGTGGGTCTTTGACCACTCGAGGTACTCGCCGAGGATCTCGGCATATTCATGCTTGGTTCCGCGCTGCTCGACTGCTTCGCGCAGGCCAGCGACTACCTCCGCTAGCTCACGGTGCCGTACGAACTCGTCCCGGAGCTGTTCAAGCGTCTTGAGCCAACTGCCGTATCGAGCCGCGCGGTTCCGGAGTTCCTGAGCGCGGCGCTGCTCTTCGAGTCGTTCGATGTCCATCTGGCGTCGGCGTTCAGCAGCTTTCCTGGCGTCGACAGACATCTGCTCGACCTTCTCGATGGCACGCAGGAGCTTGTCTTCGATGCGGGTGGCGACAGTGTCATCGAGGGTAAGCACCTCGTAGGAGCTCGCCCGGATCTCGAGCCGCATGCGTTCGGTCGGAACGTAGTCGTACTTCGGATAGCTTTGCCAATTGTTGCGGGCTTTGTCTGCGAGCTCCTTCTCGGTCGGTACATGAGCAACGCGTTTTTGCTGCATCTTCAGGCGTATCGCGGCCGGGGCGTCTCCGGCATCGATTGAAAGGAGATCCGGGCCAGGGTATACACGGGCCCGACGGCCGGTCCATTGATCTACCTCGAAGGTCGAGGGGGTCGCGATCACGTCCCACCCGCGGCGGGTTGCTTCCTGGGCAAGCGCGTGCAGGATGAGTAGTGCGCGCTGCCGCTGCCCCGTCTGGACGTCGAGACGAGCCTTGTGGTCGATGATCTCCCTCAACGCCTTGTGGGGACGCCGGACCTGATCCGGCATCGGGATCGTCTCGTCCTTGACGATACGCTCGGGCTTGGCCGGTGTCTCAGGCTCGGCGTTCTGATCAGAGTTCACATCGGTAGTCACCTCTTTTACGAAGCGCCCTTTCCGCTCAGGCTTCTGCCGTGCCGGCTCCTTTGGCGTTGATGCCTCCGCCTTGGGATGATGTCCGTGCTCCAGATAGAACGTCCCCGTATCGGTGATCGCGATACTCCAGCGGCCACGCCGTTTGTCGAGAGCGACGAGGCCACGGCTGTCGAGTGCGACTGCGCTCGTCTTGAAGGTGTCGTTGGGTGGGTTTTCGAGGTCACCGCCCTCGGCGACCCATTGAAGTACGAGAAGCTGTGCGTCATTGAGCGAAAGATTCATGCGTCCAGTCTGTCCGAGAGCTCCAAGGCACAGTTCTCCGCCCTACAGCCCAGCAGTTTCCTCAAGTGCGCGGTGTGCATGGCGGATGCATATCGTCATAAGTGGATGCCCATTGTTATACGGGGACAATTACGAGACCGTTCAGCCAGCAAGACCGGCCGTGGAGCTGCAGAGGAGGCCACCCTCGAGCTTCCACGACGACGGCACCGCGACCGGCTAAATGCTCCATTCAACATAAAGTCCCACCGCCGCCTGACGGAAAAGAAACGAACCACCTGTCTCCCATCCTCGACACACCTCATCCTGAAACACGAAGTGCACGCACCCCATACGGATCGGATGCTCCGCCCTATGGCCAGAGGATCACTCCATCGGCATTTGAGCGAGTGCTCTGACACCTGCGATGAACTCCTCAGGGTCCAGCCGGACATGACTCTTTCGAGGTGCCTGGCCGCGTTTCCGAAGTTCATCTATCTTGAGTTCGATGAGGGACGGCGGGACCAAGCGCGGCTTGGTCCGGTTGACCCAAGGCCAGCGATTCGCGTCGTCGCCATCCCTTTCCGAGGCCCATTCGACGTAGTCCTGCGGTCGGAACTTAGCCTCCGCGATCACCTCGACGACGGCGTCCGGCCTGTCTTGGAACCGGAACAATGGAAGAGCGCTTCATCCGGGAGGATGGGCGCTCTTCATACATTGCAGTGTTGGTCGATCCGTGACGAACCGGACCTACTTCAACGTGAAGGTGACCTTGCCGATCTTGTCCATGCCGAGTTTCTCCGACGCGACGAGGTCCACCGGAGTAGTCACATCATCAAGCTCATAGGCGATCGCGTTTTCAACGGTTCCGCCCTTCTTGATTTTCGCGGTTTGACTGTCAAGGAAGCGCGGATCTGGAAGGGAACCAACGTTGAGTTTGTTTTCCCTGTTCGGGTTGTTGTCTTGGTACGCCGTGATGTCAAAGATGAAGTCCATCGGGCTTACCTCTTTGTCACTCAGATTTGTGGTCTGGTACCAGAAGGCGATAACGGGTTTCTTCCCGTACTCGTTGCCTGCTGCCCCTACTGGGATGACTTTGTGGTCCGTGATAGCGATCTTCAATTTCGAAGTGGTGAGGACGCCGTCCTTGAAGGATGACTCACTCTTCGGAGCTGAAGCCGGAGCCGACTGGCTCGGTTTCGGTGTAACCGTGCTTTCCGACTGGTTGCTTGCCGCCGTTGTTCCAGAGCATGCGCTGAGCGCAATAGCAACCGACGTGCATGCGAGCACGACAAAGGACTTCTTCATTTAATACTTCTTCCCCCAAGCTTGCATCGCAAGCGGCCAGTGACAACCTGGATGTTATCCGAAAGTCATCACTTGAGCGTAATTCCTAGGAACCGGCGCGGTCGTGACGAGTGCATCAATAGTCGAAAGAGACTAAACCCACGGCGAGCCAGGTCTTTGTCCATCCACACCAGACGGTAACGACCATGAGCTGCGCGGTACCGGCATACTTCACACACCACACGGCGAGGCCGGCGTAATTGCTTACTGCGGCGGTGCTCGGCAGGGAGACCCCTCAATCGCGCTCGGAGTTCGCAGACTCTGCGATTTCAGCCCTCTAAGGGTACCCACCGGTCCGTGGCATCCGCAGGTTTAGATCGGTTATTCGAGGTCGGTATGGCGAATAGAAACCCCGGGCGAATGGGTCTCCTAGTGGCAAACTCGTCGAGTCCGTGGCGTCCGAATTTACGACCGAATCCAGAGGGCTTGACGCCGCCGAACGGTAGTTCGGCGGAATCGGCCCTGACAGAGTTGGTGAAGACCATTTTCATAATCCGACTCAGTACTCTGCGTCAGCCGGTACTGAAGTTGAGATGCTCTGGAATTGCGCGCGAAGGTCCCGCAGCCGACGCCCGTCCGCTACAGCCCAGAAGTACCAGCCGTTTGTGGCCTTCTTGCGCAGGTGGTGGCCGGCCGATGACGGGGCGGTGAAACGCTTGCCATCAAGCTCGATCGATCCGTCCGACCTTACTAGCGCTTCGACGCCCTTGAAGTCGCGGTGCGTGGCGATGAGCTTGTCGCCTGGGGAAAGGAGACCAGCGGCAATCAGATGCTTGAGCTGGACCCAATCTTCCGCCTTGGCCTGGGGGTCAACTACCTGGCCTTTGTGTCCCTCAGGGACAGGCCATACCCTGAGAAGCGTTTCGACCAGGACCTCTGTCCGGTGGTCAATGAGCGATTCACGCCACGCTTCTCCTTCGGTATCCGCGACCACGCGCCCCGTCAGACTGATCGTGTTGTGCTTGAGCATCGCGTCGCGTTTAGCCAGCCACGGGCCATTGGAGACCTTCGAGTTGAGGGGGCCGGTCAGGAGCGTCAGGTTGCCGAGGCGGTGCACATGAGCTTGACGATCCTGCTGTTCCTCGGGAGTCTCAACCGGCCAGTTCTCCTGCCACATCTGAGGAAGGATGTGCTCGATCGGAAGCCCGGCTCGCACGACCTGGGCCTGCTTGGTTTCGGCGCGGTAGCAATTCTCGATCGCCTCAAGGAACATGCGCAGGCGAGGGCGCGGGTAGCGGCGGTAGGCGGGCTCATCCTTGAGCGCCACCCTGATCTCGTCGTCCCCAGGCCAATACGTGCTGGAGACATTGAGACGGGTAAGGTACCCGGTGACGCGCTCGACCAGTTCGCTGGCCGCGGCGTCGGAGTTGACGTTGATGAGTTCGGCGACGATACGGCCGAGATCGGAGCCCGTGATGCGAAGGAGCTGCCGACGGATGACCCAGCTCTCGGCGGCACCGATCACGGCATCGATTACTTGCTGCGGAAGATCCCTCCCGGGTTCGTATAGCCAGAGCATGAGTGGCTTGAGAAGCTCTATGCCAGCGGCATTCATGCGGTGGAACGCCATCTCGACAGCGTCGAGGTTGCCGTCAGGCCTGAGCGAGGCTTCCGTCCACGTCTCATATAGCGCAGCTTGCTGCTTGATCACGGCGAGCAGGTCAACCATCTTGTGCCGGGCTGTGAGCTCGACGTACGACTTGAATCTGGTGAACGTCGACTGCGGGCTGATCTCCTCACCGGTGCGAGAGATCAACCACTGGTTGAAGAAGAGCGAGCTTCGAGTCACGAAGTAGCGACCGACGCTGACCTCCTTCGTCCAGAACCTGGCCTCGAAGGGCCAGTCCTCGCGGTAGGCCTTCTTGGTGTCTCCGCCTTCAGCTTCAAGCCGCTGGAACACAAAGTTCCGGATCAGATCCGACGCCGTCAGCGGAGTCCCGCGGGCGTTGAGCGTCTCGAAGATCTCCTGTGAGTTCTCCGAGGCCTTGAGCTCGATGGTCACGAGCTGCAGATCCTCGAGCAGGACGCGGGCGAGTTCTTTGGCCCTCGTCGTGAAGACGTCTGTTCCAGGGTTCCCAAGCCATTGGGTGACAGCGGTGGTGAAATACCGATGCGCATGGACGATCCGCGACTCGTGGTGTTTGAGGTCCGAGTGGTCGACAGGTGGCTCGGCTGTCATCACTTCGAGAAAGGCATCATGATCGTTGTTGAGGTGCCGAACCTTGAGCGGGCTTTCATCGTCCTCGATGAAGCTCTCGGAGTTGTGCGTCAGGCCTTCGAGCTGGCTGGCGTACTTCGAAAGCCCAGCCTGCGCGAAGATCGCGCACGTCGCGTCGGCGAGCAGCTGTAACGTCGTCAGTCGCTGCTGGCCGTCAATGACATTCCAGGTGGTGAGCCGTGCGCTCTCGGCTTCATGCGCCTGGAGCACCACGGCTCCCAGGAAGTGCTGGGGTGCGAGGTGCGGCTCACTGATGCGCAGCTCCGCCACTCTGCGAATATCCTTCCACAGCGGTTCCCACTGCTCATCCTCCTTCCAGACGTAGGGCCGCTGAAATAACGGGATCACGAAATGCTGTGGCAGGTTGAACAGCTGAAGCGGCGTTCGCTTGAAGGTCTCCACGAAGGTAATCCTGCCGTAATCGTCCGACGAATGCGGTCAGTCAACCCACATCAGAGCAACGTGTCGACCGGCGCAGACGACTGTTTATCTACTTTTTCCTGAGTGTAGGGCGTGGCCGGGAAACGCTAGAAATGACCGTTTGCCTCGAGTGTTCCGTTAGCCGATCCTTGGGTTCTTGCGGTGATTGCAACAATTAGCTGATGGGTGTTGTCATGGCGTGGTCTTTGGCACACCGTACGCGCGGCGCGCCCGGAAGAAGTTCCTGCCGTGGGTGAGGATTGAGCCATGGCAAAGCTCATCCGCGGTCTAACCGTCGTGATCTACAAGCAGACCGGGTCCGTGCCGGTGATGCAAAGTGCATCTTCATGAAGCAGATGAGGCTCCGGTACGCCGGAGCGTGTCGGTTGTGCGGTGCCTCTCTTCCGGCGGGGTCAGAAGCGATCTATGAGAGCGAGACGAAGACCGTCCGCTGCTTGGAGTGTGCCACCGAGACTACGGAAACCACGTCCACCGACCTGGAACGAGCTGATGATGAGTTGACGGCCAATGAGTCCGGAGTAGCAGGGTCGTCCGCCCGACGCGAATATGAGCGCCGCAAGGCGAAGGACGAGGAAAGGCTTCGCGAGAAATGGGGTCGCTTCGGTGGCCTCGCGGTCGCCCTCTCTGACGAGCGGCAAAGCACCAAGGCCTGGGACCAGGGTGCGATCGGTGAGGAACGCCTCGGCGCCCGGCTAAACGCCCTGGCCACCGATGGCTTCGCTGTCCTTCACGACCGACGCATCCCCGGTTCGAAGGCGAACATCGACCATATCGCTATAACCCGCAAAGGGATCTGGGTGATCGATGCCAAGCGGTACAAGGGACGGCCTGAACTGAAGATCGAGGGTGGCATCATTCGCCCACGCGTCGAGAAGCTCCTCGTGGGTCGGCGTGATTGCACGAAACTGGTCGATGGGGCGCTCAAACAGGTCGACGTAGTGCGCGACCTCGTCGGGGATGTGCCGGTCACCGGGGTGCTGTGCTTCGTCGAAGCCGAATGGCCCCTGATCGGGGGCGCGTTCTCGACTCGTGGCGTTCACGTGCTTTGGCCGAAACGGTTGGCCAAAGTGCTTATGGAGCAGACAGCCGGCGACGTAGATGTGGCGAGGACGCGCGAGTCGGTAGCCTCCCGGTTCAAGCCGGCGTGACGTCAGTTGTTATGTTCGAAGCTGTTCGGAAGCGCGCTATCAGACCGGTTTCAGGCACCAGTCGTGAGGCGCAGCCGCTTCGATGATGATGGCCTTGCATCGCTTCACCTCTGGAATGCTCACTTCAGGACCTCCATCTGGCGATCCGACAATGGTTGGTAGCGGTTGACCATGTGGACCATTGTCTCGGGGGAGGTGTGCAAGAGCTAGACACGAACGACGAACCGCCGAAGGCAAAAGCAAGCGTTAGATCCGTCGGTGCCTCAAGCGATACCTCTCCCGCCACCTCTACCGCACCCTAAACGCACTCCACACCGCCGACGACACCATCCCGACCACGGCTTGACAGATAGGGAAGATTCCCCCCCCCCAGAACAGACTGCGGGCAACTGGCAGGGCTGGTCATCACAGCCTGCATCGGGACGAATACCACTGAGTCCCAGCAGCCGGGCATCCTGATCCCGGGCTTGTCTAGCGGGGCATTATGACCGGTGCAGCGGTTGCAGCTAGGGAAAGCATGCAGCCCGTGAAACCCAGGCTCATAAGCGCGATCCGCCGGGAACCCCACGGATTGTCTTTCTGACGGGGGTGGCGCGACTCATAGATGGCAATGGGGAAAGTCATCACCACGCCGATCAACATGAGCAGTAGAACCAGTTGCGTGGGAAGCATCTTGAGGACTCGTTCCGGCTGACCCAGTCCGTAACCCTTGAACTAGGATCAATATCGACTCTATGGTCGCTCCTGGCGCATGTCTACGCGTCTCGTCGTCTACTTTCCTCAGATGCGCGGAACGACGGCCCGCCCCGTATCGTCCGACGGCATGTAGCGCAAAAACTCCGGGGAGTTCGCCGTCCCTGCCGACCTAGAACCGCGCAAGTCTTATGGCCCATCCGAAATACCTGAGGTGATCGTTTCGCCAGGCAAAGGCGGGAACGACAACTTGGCGACCCTGCCCGAGCAGGCGCAGGACATCATCGATCAAGTTCTGAGCGGCACTGATCCTGATGGTGAACGGCTCCGGGTGAAATTGAGGGCGAGCATTTCCCGACATCCTGGAAGGCCGGACCAAGCGCTCCTTGAGCACCTCATGAACCGCAACAACTGAACGGCTGGTTTTAGTGGACCCGCGGTAAAAAGCCCCCCACCGTGGGGGACGGTGAGGGGCTTAGTGTGTAGTCGTAGGGTGGGTACACGGCCCGCTGGGTTGCCGGCATCCCCACCTACGGGGCCGCATTCCGGCGCGGATCCGGCGCTGGCCGGATTGACCAAGCCTAATTGCATGATCCCGCGACGGGCAAGCTGTACGGCGGGGATCCCGCTAGGATGCAACAACGACCGCGGGATCGCTGTTCCGATATGGCCTCCAGCACGCACTCGGCGTCACTGCCCACTGTTGGCGCCCGCCTCCTGATCCAGGTCCAGTCGGTTGTGCCAGAGAACTTACTCTCCCGTCCAGCCCTCGGAAGGGAGAGGACTCAGCCGTGGGTCGGGGAAATGACTGCCCGCGGTCTGGGGCCGCGGCCGGCCCATCATCGCTACGATTCTGGCCTGCATCTCCCGCGGCCAGAAGGGCTTGGTGATGTATTCATCGGCTCCGCCGTCAAGGGCCGTCAGTTGATAAGGTTCGTCAGCCCGGCCGGTGAGCATCACGATATAGGCGTTGCTGAACTCCCGGATCCTGCGCAGTACCTCGAGCCCGTCAATGTCCGGCAGACCCACGTCCACGGTCACGACGTCGGGGTTGATGTCCCGAACCACCTCAACGCCTTCGCGGCCGTCGGATGCTGTATGGACTTCGAAACCCCATTGGAGAAGGATTCCCCCGATCAGGTTGCGCATGTCCTCGTCGTCTTCTATTACTACAGCCACGCCTAAGTCGCTCATGGCCCCCCATGTGTACTTCAAGAATCCGTGGCAGCCCAGCACCGACACGGTATTCAGACCTGTAGTTCCCAAGCTACAAGGAAAGGGCGGGCTTTGCATGAACTGTTTGAAAGAGGCAGCCCGGGCCGAACGAGAATGCCACGCTCCACGCGGCTTTCCGGCGAAACAAGTACCCGAACGCCGCGGCCGAATTCAAATGGGCATATAAACCCCCGGCCAGGGACCATCCCGCGAAGGTATCCGGAAGCGTTCAAGGGGTGGAGACCTGAATACGCCGGGGCAATATTAAGCAAATCCTGAGCTTTCCTTAGCGTCATCCTGAGCTTGACTGTGTATGCGCGACACCTTCTGGATACGATCGTCGGGTTGTCCTACTGAAAGGCACTTTTCGTGGATTTCATCCGCTATGCCACCGGCCTCGTGATCTTCCTGGGGGCCTCATTTGTGTTGATGCTTTCCGTTCACCTGCTCGTGCTGTGGCATGCGAAGCGGAAGAACGCGGCGTCGCCGGTACGCGAGAAGTAGCCGCGCCCATGCCCTACCTCGATATCAACCCACATCGACCGCGCCCGAAGTGGATCGGATACGTTGTACTGGCTGTCCTGACGGTCCTGACGGTCATTGTCGTCATCGCTGCACTCACCGGCCCATAGAATTTTTCAGCACTTTTCATCTCCGATGGTTCCGGTCCGGAAGTACGGCCGGATTGCCCCCGCTGTTGCTATTCAGCAGTCCGATGATTGGTTCCTGGAACTGCAGGTCAGGTGAAGGCGACTTTTCACAAACGTATGTAAGAATCGTGGAACTTGCCGGGTTCGTCAGTGACCGAGCCGCCCACTAATGCCGGTCAGGCCCTGCGGTCGGCAAGGTTTGTATCGAAGTAACCGCAGTATTTGGGGGAATGAGTTTGATTCAAATCATGGTCGATGATCCGTCACGTGAAGACGTCCAGGAGCTGTTGGGCGAGCATCTTGACGACATGTACGCGGCATCGCCCGCGGGAAGCGTGCACGCCCTGGACCATGTGGGATTGGCCGGCCCGGGCATCACGTTCTGGACGGCCAGGAGAGCGGGGATGCTCCTTGGGTGCGGGGCGCTGAAGGAACTCACGCCGGCAGCCGCGGAACTCAAATCAATGCGCACCACGGCATCTTCACGAAGGCAAGGGGTGGCAACCCGCCTCCTCGCCGTTCTCATCGAGGAAGCCAGCCAACGCGGCTACCGACGCCTGTATCTGGAAACCGGGGCACAGCGGTTCTTCGCACCGGCGCGGAGGCTGTACAGCAAATACGGTTTCACACCCTGCGGGCCATTCAACGGTTACCGGCCGGACCCCCACAGCGTCTTCATGACACTTGGCCTTCCGGCCATCCCCGGATCTGAGCACAGCTGACAGGACGCCAACGGCACGCGCCGTCCCGTGGGCCGTTCGGTTGCGATCTGCGGTCAAGCTGCCATGGCAGCGTCGGCGGATGAGCGGACGGAGATGTTGAGCTCTGACTGTTGGGGATCGATCAGGGCTGGAAGGCGGTGGGATTGCGAGCAGCTGCGGAGCGCTTCCATGGCCGCGGGGTCCACGTTGGCCCCGGTGACGTCGATTTCAAGGGCCAGACCATGCATGAGGGCGTTTGCCCGCCTCACGACAACATAGAGCGCGTGAAGGCTCCGGGTGGTTAGATGCCCGTGGGCTGTGATGCGGACCTGGGCAACAGGCAGCCGATTCGCCGGTGCGCCGACCGCTGTGCACCTTCCCTTCTCGGTCGCGGCTATTCCGATCAGGACCGTTGACGACAAACACCCGGCTTCGTCGGCCTGCTAGTTATGTTCCGTGGCCCAGCGTTCAGCCTTCCACGTCGCCACCTGGAGTCCTATGCTCGGTTAATCGCCGACCACATGCCCCGGGGGAATCATGGAGAATCGGAAGTCGAAGTACAAGTGCCCGAAATGTCGTACGCGGTTGTTTGAGACCTGGTATATCCAGACTGTTGGGGGTGTCGAGGTGGAGCATCGGCGAATTGGGCGACCCTTCTGCCCTAACGGACACACCATTACTTACTGGAATCTCGCAGGACAACCGGTCAAGGCCGTCTAGGCAGAACCTTTGCCAAGAGCCGAGCCCGGCAACCTTTCCGATGCCCCGCATGACGGGCGGCTATTTGGAGGAAACCTACACGGAGGTCCACCAACATTCTCCACCATGTTGCAACCCCTGCGCATCGCGGATCCTCGTCATCCTTACCCCTCCGGCGCATGGATCTAAGTCCTCGCACGGTAGACACGGCTTATGTCGGGGGCATACGGGAGAATACACTCATGGCCCGCCCGTTACGTCTCCCCGCCGATCTGTCTCCGTCGCAAGTCATCTCGCTCCAAGACGCCCTGCTCGCGAACGCCGACAAGCTCCTGCGAGCTGCGCTGACGATGCTTGAAAATGACAACGTGGCACTTGCCCGATCGCTCGCGATCCTTGGCATGGAGGAATCCGGCAAGGCGATCGCTCTGCACGAGCGCCGGGTGCACATGGCCTATGCCCCAGAGGGCGAGCCCTTCGTCGATGAACGTCTGCAGAAGCTCTGGGGGCTGCACGGACGCAAGCTCGAGATCGTGCACGGCTTCCTGATTCGCGAGGACTACTGGTTCGGCGTCGAGGCCGGGGATCCCGAGGAGAACGCCAGAGTGCTCGGCACGATCGAGGCATGGAAGCTTGACCACAACGTGCTCAAACAACGGGGCTTCTACGTGGACGTCACGCCGGCTGGCGAGCCTGCCACGCCAGCGGAGGTCGCTGACGGCGATTCCGTGCGCGATGTCATCGGATACGTACATCAGATCGGCTGGCAGCTCCGGCTCGGAGAGCATATCGAGGGCAGAGCTCGTCTCGAACGCGAGCGGGAGATTCCTCCTGCAACCGAAGCGGAGATCGAAAGCATGCGGAGCATGATGAAGCGCGTTGAACCTGCAATCGTCGAAAGGATCCTGAGTTCGATGCGACAAGGCACCGAGGGCGAGGGGCTGAACAACGCGGCTTATGCGTTCACGTTGCCGGAGAGCCCGTTCGAGAACATCGGGCGACCAGGTTACGAAGCACAGGACCGCGAGTTACAGGTGATCGCTGAAGAGACGTCGAGCACTGCCTCGGAAGCCCCGACGGGAACCACTGACTAACGGGCCCCTAGTCCGAGAGCCCCTCGTCGCGCAAGCCAGAGGCTAAAGCGCAAACCCAATTTCCGCCCCATGCTTCGGTAGAACGCCTGGGCACGCCGGTTTGGATCTGCAACCCACAGACCAGTGCTGACCTCAGGCTTGATTACTGCCGTAAGGAGTTCCGAACCTACGCCTTTCCGCCTGCCTCCTTTTTGCCTGCATGAGACTCCGTCGTCTAGCCCCAATCGCAGACGCAGACGTCACCTCTAGCGTCCTGGGCCGTCGTCCTCTGGCCTTCGGTGGATACAGAGCGGACACGTGTCCGCCAAGTGAACCATCCTGGCCGTCATCCGCGCGTTACCCGCCAACGAGGGGTGGGTTCCCGCAGCATGGTCGACTGCTAAACCTCGAGCACGGTCGCATGACGCCGCCTGAACGGTGCGACAAGCCGCCCAGCTTGGCGAGGCCCCCATAGCGGCTTTGTGGCTAGTCGCGGCTGAAGTTGGCCAATGCGCTCATTATGGGCCGCAGAACTGACCATGAAGCCAAGAATGGCCAGGCCGGCAATGAACGCGTAGATGACGCCACGCTCAAAAATGCCTGAGAAATCAGTTTTACCCCCGGTGAGCAGCATCAACAACCCCGATACACCGGCGACGATGGCCAGTCCGAAAAACCAAAGGCTTGCGTCGGTCCGTCTGAACCAGAGCACGCCGGTCGAGACGAGGGTTACGAAGATGCCAAAGGACAGAATGACGACGGCCGGGTCGTGGATTCCAATAGTGTGGCCTGCATTTGGATAGTCTTCGGGGAAGACGCCGATGGCGAAAATAGCTAGCCCGGTAACGGCGAGCGACCAACGAATGATGGTTGTCGTTACCTTGGCAAAGCCGGTGGGCTGCATTCGAATCTTGCCGTCAGTTTTGTCCCGGCCCACAGCCTTGTAGGCGTCATCAAGGTCGCCGGCATGTGCTGCAATCCAGAGCACCGGCGAGGTGATGAGACAGGCCGCTACGACGACGTTCACGCCGATGAAGATGAGAGCCAGATCCATCGCAGCGAAGGACGGAGAACACACGTAACGTGTAGGGTTGCCGACGTCGTCGCAGTGCACCGCGCCGAGGTCGCTGACGTAGTTCGACGCGTAGCTGTAGGTGCTATTACCCTTCCACCCAAGCTGAACAACCCACTCAAACACGATGAAACCAAGCATCGCTTTTGCGGCCCATGATCCGATCATGTGCCGAGTATCTGACGTCCTTGGTCGCCGCCCCAAACACCAGCCGCCGAGTAGCTCGATCCAGCTTTTCACCCTGTTCATAGCAAGGATTAAGGCGCGCGATTGGACAAAATACTAGAGGCTCCGCTACTCGAATGATGACCTGCGCATCCTTGCACTGAACTGAGTAGGGGAGAGCCTGCCGTGCTACGTGTTAACTAGTCCAGTGAATAGCCTCGCGCAAGGCGGTGATAGTCGAGGCATCAGTGAGTGGACGGCCTAGAATCGTCGTATGGCTCTCCTGACGTTCAGCATCAACGTCACCCTGGATGGTTGCGTCGACCACCAGGAAGGCATCGCCGACGACGAGACGCACGCCTACTTCACCCGCCTCATGGACGAGGGCGGCGCAATGCTCTGGGGCCGCACCACATACGAGATGATGGAGAGCTACTGGCCGGCGGTCGCCCGCGGCGACCAGGACGCGCCGCCTGCGATGCGCGAGTGGGCGCTCAAGCTGGAGGCCAAGCCGAAGTACGTTGTGTCGTCGACGCGAAGCGACTTCCCGTGGACCAACAGCCACCACGTCGTGGGCGACCTGCGCACGGCGGTGCAGGATCTCAAGGAAGCGACTCCCGGCGGGGTTCTCGTCGGCAGCGGCAAACTTGCGACAGAGCTGGACAGACTGGATCTGATCGACGAGTACAAGTTCCTTGTCCATCCCATGATTGCTGGCCACGGCCCCACCCTTTACCAGGGCGGGCTGCCCCGCACCCGACGCCTCGATCTGATCTCGGCGGAGCCGCTCAGCAACGGTGCGGTCGCGATGCACTATCGACGGGCTGAGTGAGGGTGGCTGCCCGTCGCTCGTGAGCTTCGGCTGAGACGAGTCTGGTGGGGGCCACTTAGTCTCGTTCGGATGACCGGTGTACACCTGCTCCAGAAAAACCGTGCGCTTGTGGAGGTAGAACCAGATGCGTGCGGTGACTTTCGACGTCGGTTTGTGCTGCCAGCGCTCAATGACGCCGTGTTCGCCCTTCAACAAGTACCGTGACAGACCTGAAGGTGGAACAAAAAAGATCTGCCGGACCGCCGGTTCGACTGGTGTTCAGTCACACAAAATCCTGTCGCCTGCATAAAGCTGTAGATGCTTGGAATACCTGGCGGCATCGGTGGTGAGACTAATCACGAGGCAGCCCTGGCGCTTCCGGTCTCCCGGGCTCGGCCGCCCGGTGGACATGGTGGAAGAGCCCCTTGCGGGTCTGAGTCCGTGTTTTGCGGCGGGCGTTCGCGAGGTGACTCTCAACGGTCCTGATGCTGACTCCGAGCCGTGAAGCGATTTCCCGGTTGTCCAGATTCCCGGCCAACAGGGCGACTTCTGCCTCTCGCTTGGTGAGGCGTTGACCCGCGCTCCCGGGAGTAACGGCCGCCCCGGGCTGGTCTTCCAGGCCGTATCGTTTGCTGAGCTCTTTGATGGCGGCCTCGGTCGCTGGTACTGGTCTGAAGTCATCGGCGGGGCTCCTCTCGCGTAAGCCGCGGACTTGGTTCCTGAGGTAGTCGGCGATCAACGGAGGAACGACGGACGCGGCCAGGACCCCGTCCGCACCTGCAACGACCGCGAGGAGGCCGCGGTGTTCCAATCGGCCGAGCACGTCAGCTCCGATCGTGGTGCGATGGTCCAGACGCCAGAAACCGGTGATCGCTATGGTGCGCAATGCGGTGCGCTCATCGCGTTCAAGGCCGTAAAGCAGGCCCTCGACGGTGCCGTGAAGATGTACGTTCATCAAGGTGCGGCCGTTGATGTGCCAGGAGCCGCCCCGGAGGACGAGCCTTTCGCTCACCACAGCGCTTTCGAGGATCCTTGCCACGAGACGGGGGTTGCCGCCGGACCATGAAAAGACCCGTGCGACGACATCGTCATCGGCCGGCGCGCCGAGAATTTCCGCGCTGACAGCTTCGACCTGCACATAACCGAGGGGCTGGAGCGGGACGGTGACAGCGGGCCAGCAATCCAGACCAAGCAGAGGAGTGGAACCGGACGGGCTATCGCTCATCGTTACGATGAGGGGCCGCTGGGTGCGTTTCTGGGCAACGTCGATAACAGCCAGAGTTTCGCTGTCCAGGTTTTCGATGTCATCGACAAGGATGAACCGGGGTCCTTGTTTTGCCAGAAGCCCCGACAAAACGTCGGACAGGCCGACGATGCCTGAGCCTCGGTTCCGATGCCCCAATTCCAAGGAGTGGAGGCCGGCAAACGGGACGCCTTTGAGGGAACGCATTGCAAAGATGCTGTAAACGTTCGCGCCGCGGTCTTCCAGATGGTCGACAACCTTCCTCGCCACGGTGGTTCTCCCGCTGCCTGGTGCTCCGATGACCCGAACACTTAAACCCCGGCAGGCGAACTCCAGAATGCGGGTGATCTCCCGCTCAAACAGCACCGTGATCGCTCCTCCAGATTCCACTGATTCCCAAAACCGCAGGGTCCTCCAGAAGATATGTGCGGGGTGGGGCCGCTGCGTGTCGAAATTTTGAAATTAGGTGGCGAACGGGGTCCAAATGAGTGGTCGGTGTTTGCCGCACAGCCTTTTGTGTTGAACCCTCCACCTAATGGCTGTCAGCGACCGGCAGCGACGTCCCCCGCCTTCACGGCCGGTAGGTAGGGGCGGGCAATGCGCCGTCACCGGATCTGGTCGCCATATCGAACCAACAGCGCTCTTCCGCGGCTCCAAGGACGTCCTGCGGCCACTGGGTCAGAAAGGACCACGGCATGGTCTCCTCACCGAGGAAGTTCACCCGCACCCAGGGGTCCAAGCCATTGGGACGGCCCGGATAAACATCTCGGACTGCGGAACGCTCGAGCCGCCAACGGCCGAAGAAGTGTGCGAGCCAACGGAACCTCAGCGGGAGTCTATCGTCACCGTGCTTCTGCTGCCGTTCGGTGCCTCCCTTAGGCATTTCCAGGAATGCTAGGCAATTCTCTGGCTTGTAGTACGCTCAGTTCGGCTTTGACGTTGGCGTCGACTGGGTAGCTCATGGGGTGGGAATTGGATTACGGAATAGTTTCGCGGGACATCGCTCTGCTTGTACTGGAGTTTCTGAAGGTACTTGCTTGGCCAGGCGTGGTCCTGGCTGGCTTGTGGACTTTTCGGGATCAGATCAGACACATTCTCCATCGGGTAAAGGAAGCAGCTTTCGGCGGGGCAACGATCTCGTTCGCTGAAAATACCAGCGAATTGTCGGAGATGGTGGAGAGGATCCCCAACGAGCTGAAAAAGAAGGATGAAGGCTCCGTACCCCCGCCCTCCGTTGCCCATGAACCGGAAGAACCGGACTCGGAAACCACCGAACTTTTGGACGCTGCCAACGCGCAAATCATCAGTAGGTGGGCCGCTCTCACAAACGACACCTGGAAGTTGCATCAAACCGTTTTTATGGGATCGGGGGGGACATCAACATCCTATGCCCAACCAAAGACTCTCCTGCAGGCGGTGTCGGATTTCCAGCGCAACGGACTGATCAACAACGACACCCTGGAAGCGTTCCGATTCGCACAGAATCTCAAGACCAATCTTCTGCACGACACCAACGCGGCGACATTCGAGGCTTACCGACAATTTCTCAGCACAATCGATCAACTTAGTGGCCACGTTCGGTCATGGATAAGCAAATGGACCTCGGTTGCGTCGCCTGACCGATGAGTTTTTCCGCCAAGGCGAGGCTCCTGAGCACAGGAAGCGGGATGGCCTCCGTAGCAACCTGGAGAAGGTGGGTTTCGTGCGGCTAATCGATCGTTAGAGGTGACTGGAAACAGATCGAAGCGGGCAAACGGCCTGGTTTTGCCACAGGTCGGCGCGACGGCCTGCCCCGAGTGGTCCACATCCGAAACTGGCAACAAGAATATTGGGTAGAGACGGCACCGGCCGGAACCGTCCGTCTCACTTCGTTTATTTTTGACCGCCGAGCCAAAAGAGCGCGGTGTCGACGTCTCTCGCAGTCCATGCGTGCCGGTGCAGGTTTGCCGTGGAGCGCAGATCCTCCACCAGCTCCATGTAGCGTCCATACCTGCCACGTGCTGCCGAGAGTGAAAGACCCAAAGTCTCCAGGCCGGTTTGGGCCCGGTCATCGTATATCGCCATGCGCCCGGGAGCTGCAGCCAGCAGAAGCGCCGACGCGAGTGCATCTCCTGTCTTGAACCCGGGCAACGCGGCGAGTTCACGGCGTCCGGCGGAAGCGGCCTCAGGTACGGTCAGCGACTCGTCGTTGACTGCGGCCACGGCCTTCGCCGTCACTGCGCGGACGTCTTGTTCCGGCGTGGTCATCAATTCCCGGACCCAGGTCGTGTCCGCCCGGAGGCGCTTCCAGAACAGCAGGGCCCCGATATCGGCCTTGCCGATGCTGGCCGTCGTTCGGATCCGGTCCGCGACTTCGATGAGGACCTCGTCGTACACCGGCGAAGTGCCTGATTGGTAGGCAGCATGGGAGCCGCGAAGCATTTCCCAATATCGCGGGTCGAGGACTTGGAATGTCCGGTCCGGCATATTCATGGTTCGAGGATGCCACAAGCCGATCGTTTCCCCGGGCGGCGCGTGTCGGTTCCCGCAAAAAAATATGCCCTTCAGCGTTGCCTGCACCGGGGAATACCATGGGGAAAAGGCCGCAGTACATACTGACTCCCACCCGTCCGGACACACATCATGCCACGCAAACTCATCGGGGACAGCAACAAGGGCAACGGGACCCCCGCTGCAATCGCACTTCGCCCCGGCCATCGGATCAGGGAAATCCGACAGGAGCTTCACCACCGGCACCCGGGCTCTGACGGATATCAGGTCATTGACGCTCACACTGCCCCGCTTTCGCCCTTCGCGAAGGCGTCTGTGGTGTCAGTGACTTCCGATCGCTACCAGGAACGCCTCTACATCAGG
Organism: Arthrobacter sp. efr-133-TYG-118; assembly: GCF_030209755.1. Classification (GTDB taxonomy): domain Bacteria; phylum Actinomycetota; class Actinomycetes; order Actinomycetales; family Micrococcaceae; genus Arthrobacter. The sequence goes on from NZ_JARVRH010000010.1 coordinate 385,771, forward strand.
TCCCGCAGCCACAACGCCAGTGAAAGACTCTCAGCGGTCCGCGATTCCATCGCGACATCACCTTATACGTGGGAAGACCTGGCAGCCGACGGCGTCAAAGAATGGGTGGAGGAATCCGTCGAGGATGATGTACTCCTGGCTGCCGCGGTCGAGTCCCTGGGAGAACTCGAACCCGCCGAACGCCCCTACTTGGGGAAGTTCACCGTGGAGAGGATCTACGAGATACTCACGAACGCCGAAGCGGCATACTGGCGCAGGATCTTCCCTGTCGGCCGCAGCTGATATTGACTCACCGTGCTTTCGCGAGCTCCGCATCGAGCCCCGGCGCATTTCTCATTCATCGTGCCGTATCTGAATCACACGGCCACGTGCTATTCCGTCTGGAACCAGGCCCGGGATCATCTACCGGCCACCGATGGGCGTGTCGCTGCCGCTGATACCGTGGAATGACGACACATGGCTGGTTTTTGAGCTTTTTTGGGGGGAGCATGACGGAGTGGAAGCCAGGCTGGTGGGCGAAAGCGTTCAGGGGCGCTGGGGCATGGGTGCTGTCGATAGGCGAGGGCCGTCTGCATGTCCGCGGAATACCAGGAGCGGTCGACGTCGATGTCCAGGACATCCTTGGACTCCATGGTGATGAGGGTTCGAAGCAGATCGTCATCACTTTCGCCCACCGGACAGAAACGGTGCTTACCGGGCTCTCTCACCGTGCGGTGCGTGAGATCGCGGTCGCATACCGTTCTGAGGTCGACGAGCGACGGCAGCTAGCTGCTCTCCTTTCAAAGGCGGAGGAAGAGGGAGAGGCTGCCCGCCTGTGGTGGGCCCGGGTCCGAGAAGTGATGGACCGACCCAGATGGGCGGACCAGGACTCGATCGCCGCGCTCGAGGGCTCCCGTCCTGATGTTGCTGTGTGGCTCGTTGCTGACAGCGATCCACGGCTCCGAGGGTTTCCCGAGGCCAAGCGCGAGGACCAGCGAGCCGCTGTCGACGCTTGTCGTACCACTGACTTACCAAGGTGGGCTGCCCAGAGAAACGAGGCGTTCCTGGAGTGGGAGAAGAACGATCTGGCGGACTTCTTCAGCACGGTGGAGAAGTCGCCGTTGACGGAAGAACAGACCAGAGCCACCGTCTGCTTCGACAACCGGGTGCGCGTGATCGCGGCCGCCGGCTCCGGAAAGACCTCGACGATGGTGGCGCGTGCTGGCTATGCGATCCGGCGCGGCATCGCACAGCCGGTTGAGATCCTGGCTCTCGCGTTCAATAAGAAGGCAGCCGGTGAACTCTCGGACCGCTTCATCGCCCGACTCGGCGATGACGGTGCCGGGGTGGCGTCGAGCACGTTCCATGCCTTCGGGCTGCGCATCATCGGTGAGGTCAGCGGCCGCAAGCCCTCCATTCCGGATGACCTCCCCCGGGACAACGGGATCGGACGGCTCGCGGCGATCGTGGATGTCCTCCGCGACCGGGATCAGGCCTTCCGGCGGGACTGGGACCTTTTCCGGCTCGTGTTCGGCAGGCAGCTGCCGGACCTCGGGGATGAAGCTGATCCTGAGAAGTCAGACCGGAACACCGGTACCAACGGTTTTGGAACTCTCGCCGGGGAGGTAGTGAAGAGCCAGGAAGAGGTCATGATCGCCAACTGGCTCTTCCTGAACGGCGTCCGGTACGAGTACGAGCGGCCGTATGCTCACGACGTCGCAGACGCGCACCACCGGCAATACCAGCCCGACTTCTACTACCCGGACATCGACGTCTGGCATGAGCACTGGGCACTAGGCCCGGACGGGACTCCGCCGCCGCACTTCGACGGGTATGCCGAGAGCATGGAGTGGCGGCGTCAGACCCACACCCGCTACGGCACCGGGCTGATCGAGACGACCTCGGCGACCATTCGGGACGGGTCCGGATTCGAACACCTCGAGAAGGAGCTCCGCCGACACGGAATCCAACTTGTGGAAGACCCGTACCTGGAGGCGGTCGGCGAGCCGCCGATCAGCGACCAGGCGATGGTCGCATTGATGCGGTCGTTCATGTCACATGCGAAGGGCAACCGCCTCACTCCGGAGGAGCTGGCGCAGCGGGCCGGCCGGACCTTGCGGGCCAGACTCTTCACGCAGCTATACGGCGTCATCCTCGCCGAATGGGATCATCAGCTCCGCGCGGCGGGCCAGATTGATTTCGAGGACATGCTGAATCTCGCTGTAGATCATGTCGAGTCGGACCGGTGGGAGAGTCCCTACCGGCTCGTCATGGTCGACGAGATGCAGGACACCAGCACGGCCCGTGCGGCTCTCGTCCGGGCGCTGCTGAAGACTCCCGGAACCTACCTATACGCGGTGGGTGATGACTGGCAGTCAATCAACCGCTTCGCCGGCTCGGACCTGAGCGTGATGACGCACTTTGACGACTGGTTCGGCACAGGATCGACGATCTGGCTTGACCGCACTTTCCGGTCCCCGCAGTCCCTATGCGACATCGCCGGCGGGTTTGTGATGAAGAACCCCGTTCAGATTTCCAAGAATGTCCGGTCCTCTAGACCGGACACGGACGAGACCGTGCTCGCGGTCAGCGTACGGGAACGCAGTCAGTACAGCTCAGTCGTCCGGCAACACCTCATGGGCATCGACGAGCAACTCACCTCGCTCGCGAAAGTTCTGCTGCTTGGCCGGTATGCGCGCTCAAAGGACGATGTCACCTCCGTACTGGATGCCCGTTACGCCAACTTGACCGTCGAGTTCAACACCGTGCATGCCTCGAAAGGAAAGGAAGCCGACTACGTCGTTGTCCTCGGCCTTGAGAAGCGTGGCTTCCCCAGCGCCATCGAGGATGATCCGCTCCTGCAATTGGCCATGGCCGAGCCCGATCCCTACCCGCATGCTGAGGAACGACGCCTGTTCTACGTCGCCTTGACCCGTGCCAAGCGCTCAGCTCTCCTGGTCACCCGCGCTGGTGGGGAATCGGCATTCCTCCTTGAACTGGTCAGAGACCAGGTCGTCAAGATCCGATCCGCCAAAGGCGACGATATTACCCCGGTGGTCTGCCCGAAATGCAGGAAGCGCACCATGAAGGAACGAGAAGGGCGATACGGGCAGTTCTTCGGCTGCACCGGGTACCCGATTTGCAACGGAACGATGAAGCTCACCGAATCCTAGGGGCCGGGACAAGACCCCCAAAGGGGAAACCGAGATACTCGCCCGGGCCGACGAGCTCAACAAGTGTGGCAGTGCTTCTCGCCGAGTTCTAGTAGACGGCGAGCAAGATTTGGCCCACCGTACGGAACGCAGACCGATCAACTGCACCTACGCGGCACTCCGAACGTCATCGTCGATCTGCGCCTGATCCTTATCCGTGACCCTGACGGTGATGGGCTGATCCGCTGCCTGAGTGAAGAAACCGAGCAGCTGCATGACCTGAACATCAGAAGGCGGCGGGGCCTCAGCCACGGTCCGAGTACACCACTCTGCGAACGACTCGCCAGTGCTCGCAACACGTACGTCGCGCAGCAATGCGGCCCTCTCGTTCGCTTTCGAAATCATGATTCGAATCGTATGCGATAGACCATTCGAATGGCAAGCGAATAGAGGCCCTTACGCGAGTCGTCAGCGCCAGTCCATGACGACTCGATCAGGGTCCACGCCGCGGACACCCCTCTTCGCCGCTCTCATGATCTTGGGAGTGGCCACCGTGCGGATCACATGGCGGCACCAGTCAAGATCTCCCGCCTCCTCGCGCTCAGACCAGATCTCTCGGACGCGGCCAGAGCGTGCCAGATCCAGAACCACAGGATCAACATCGGCCAAAAGCAGCAGCTTCGCCTCGGCAGCATCGATCTTCGGCTGCACGATGTCCTCCTGCTTCGTGAGGTAGCTAAGGTCCCGACGGCGCTCGGCCTCGACATGCACCTGCTTGAGCCACTCTTGGTGACCCTCGATCTCTTTCAGCAGCTCCTGACGCTCGGAGTCGACGTCCCTGTCCTGCTGTCCAATGCGAGCCATGAAATCGGGACGCTCGATCCACGCGAGCACGAGTTCGATCACGATCGCATCGAGGTGCGTCTCCTTCATCGCGACATGGAAGCCGGTCCTGCCGGGCACGCCGACGCAGAGATACGTGTTGTAGTGCTGGCGGGGGAGGAGATTGCCTTCCTCGTCGACCCGCTGCCGGCCCTTGTTCTGCTTGCCGATTCGAGCGCCTGCTCCGCACACGCCGCAGACTGCAATTCCCGAGAGCAGGTGCTTCGCTGGCCAGACGTTCGTCCGCTTCCTCCACTCCGGGTTCATGATCACCTGCAGCTTCCGCCACGCCGTCGGATCGATGAGCGGCTTCCAGATCGCACCGCCGAGGATCTCCCCCTGGTGCTGCCGCAGCCCTGCGTAGGCAGGCGTCCCCAGCATCTGCTTGATCGCGACGGCTGTCCAACCCAGGTTCTGGCGCTGCTCCCGGTACGCTATTCTGCGCGGCGGGATGCTGCGGCTGTTGAAATCCTTGGCGATCATGTAGAAAGTTTCACCGGCCAGCACTCGCCGCGCAGCTTCTTTGACTATTGCGGCCTGTTCAGGATGGGGGATGACCTCGATCAGCTTTCGCGTCTCCTGGTCGTAAATCCGCTGGTACCCGTAGATCTGCTTGCCGTGAGGCCGGCCCTTCTCGGCGTTCGCACGGACATCACGGAGCAGACGCTCGGAGGTCTTGTCACTTTCGTACTCAGCATCGGAGGCGTCCTCGCGCAGGCTTCGGCGATCGCGGGCATTGTTCGGGTCATAGACGCGGCCATGGGTGAGGACCCAAATCTTGACATGCCGCTCCATGCACAGGTCAATGAGCTCAAGCCACTCGCTCGTGCGCCTCGATCCTCGGGAAGACTCCCATATGCCCAGCAGGTCAGCCCCGAAGGTCCCGGCCTTGAGGTCGGCCATGAGCTCGAGGAAGCCCTCACGGGTCTTGCGGGCGTAACGGCTTGCGCTGCGATTGTCGTCCCGATATGGCACCGGGTGTAACCGCCAGTTCCGCGCCCGGCACTCGCGCCCCATCTCGTCGTGCTGCTGGTCCGGGCTCTTGCCGATGCCCGAGCGGTCCTGGGACACACGCAGGTACTCCCTGACGGTGACGTTCGCGAGGTCGATCATGGACCCATCTTCTCATTCATCTTTGTCCCACAGAACCATGTGAGGTGACACACGCCTCGGTGTGACTACGAGAACTCCGTGGTACAAAAGTTGATATACGAGGTAGGTACCAAAATCCCCGGAATTACACGGGTTATGGTCAATTCTTGGATGTCTTTGTGGCACACAGCGAACCATCTCATTAGTAACGTTGGTGCCTTTTTTTACCGCCGTGGCGTGCGTCAGGGAATGCGAAGTGGGGGAGTGGAACGGCATCACCGATCCCGCGGTTTCGATCTTGTGGGCGGCCTCGACGTCCTCCTGCAGCACACGACTGCCAAGGGACCGCGGACGCCGCCGATTGCGGTTCCTCCACCGGGAGGCCCGCGATGATGGCCAGGCCGTGCTTGGTCCGGCCCCGGCTTGTGAAGACGTCCTCCAACGAGCGTCGTGGGAGATGGCGAACAACCACCCAGCAGCAACCGGGTCTCCCCAGGTGACAGACTTATGACCGTCGGCACCGGAACTTCATTCGGGTAGAGAAAAAGCCCGCCGGCGCCACTGTCCTACGGACGTTCTCAGTCTCGTCGACGAGGGACCCTGTCCTCTCCTTCTCTACCCATAGGGTAGTTCCACTTCGCATTTGGACGATGAATGACTTGTGCGGCGACGAGGCGTAGCATCGATTTACATCCACGAGGAAGCCAGGACCCCAGATCTCGACGAAGCGGCTGCTGCGGGCCCATATATTGCGTTGCGGCGTGTCTCGATGACGGAAGGTCCGATCAATGACTGTTATCAATCAAATCGAGCACAGGATCACGTCCGGTGATCTTATTGCTGCGCTCGCCACGCTGGCGCCGCGGGTCGGTGGCAACGACGGCGGATGGCCAGGACTGACTATCTATCGATTCACCGAACCGATGGAGCCGCAGTGGGAAGAAATCCAGTCACTATCTCTGGGCATCGTCGCGCAGGGACGCAAGGCAGTGACCGTCGAGGGTAAGCGCTACGTGTACGACCCGTTCAATTACCTTGTGCTAAGCAGTAATCTGCATTTTCAAGCAGAGATTCTCGAGGCGTCTGCACGTCTGCCCTTCCTGTCGTTCGTTCTGCAGATCGACCCAGCGCTCGTCCGCAAGGTGTCGACGGATATGCTCGAGCGTCGAGTCGCGTCGTTCCCGCCGGTACGCTTCGACGCAGAACGCGACAAGTGCGTGGTATCGGCACTAGACCAGGACCTCATGGGCACGGTGCTGCGTTTCTTGCAATCGCTGTCGGCGGGACCTGATCGCCGCGTGCTGGCTCCGCTATACATGCAGGAAATGGTGTATCGCGTCCTGCAGAGGGAGCAATTCTCGCGAATGTTGCATATCGCCGCACAGCAGGCGGCGGGCAATCCGGTCGCGGCTGCGTTGACCTACATCCGCGCCCATCTCGGCGAACCGATGACTGTCACGGATATGGCTGAGCAGGTGAGTCTGAGCCCGTCGGCATTTTCGCATCTGTTCCGCGAGGTGACAGGCCGGTCGCCGTACCAGTTCGTGAAGGAGATTCGCCTCGACCGCGCACGCGAACTGCTCGTTGACGGTCGACTCGCTGTCACCGAGGTGTCGCGTGCGGTGGGCTACTCCAGCGTTTCCCACTTCATCAAGGAATTCCGGGGGCGATTCGGGGTAACGCCCAGAGCCTATACAGATGCACAGGCCCTGGGCGAGGAAATGCGGGCGATTCGCTCAGACGCGAGCTGAGAGCAGCGCCGCAACCAGTGACTCCGCCAACGGCCTCGATGATGCTGGATTCTGACCGGTGTAGAGGTTGCCGTCCACGGAGACATGCTCCTGCCATGGCGAGCCGCTCTCTTCGAACACGCCTCCGCTCTCAATGAGCCGGTTCTGTAGTAGCCACGGCGCCTTGTCTGCGAACCCCACCTGAGATTCCTCGGCGTTACTGAATCCCGTGACACGGCGGCCTTTGAACAGCCATGATCCGTCTCCGTTGCGGGCCGGCAACAGCGCTGCCGGTCCATGGCACACCGCGGCGACGGGTTTACTCTGCGCAACGAATTCGCCGATGAGTGCGCCGAAAGTATCCGACACTGCAAGGTCTTCCATGGGCCCATGCCCCCCTGGGACGAAGACCAGGTCGAAGTCCTCCGCGCGGACACCATTCAGATCGGTTGGCACCGAAAGGATCTCGGCAATGCCGTCGAGGTAGGAACGAAATCGATCTCCGGGTTCGGTTGTGCCGCCGTTCATTTCCGGCGAAAACCCGGCCTCGTCTGCTGCCGGGCGGACGCCGCCCGGAGTAGCGATCGTGATCTCGAACCCGGCGTCGGTGAACACTTCGTGCGGGACAGCCAACTCTTCGGGCCAGTATCCACAGGGGTGCACAGTGCCGTCGGCCAGTGTCCAACTATCTGATCCGGTCACGGCAAAAAGTATGCGGGACATTGATGATCCTCCATCGTGTAGGTGACAACGCGGCCGAAGGCCGCGCAACCCCACGTTAAGTCCGAGACGGTTGAGATAGTCGCTACTGAGTTCGATTCCGATACAAGTCCGTCGGTCTGCGATATCGGTATTTCAGAGTCGCTCGGAATGGGCACAGAGTGAGTCGGAACGCAGTACCGCTGCGGTTTCGGGTGGGGTTTGCTTGAGGTAAGAGACAGTCCGACGCCGACCGGCGCCGCCGCTGGAGGGAGGTAAATCCGATGATGTCCCGTCGTGTTGCACACCAGCATTGGGTGGACTTCCGTGAGCGCGAAGCGGCAGCCGCTGCAACGCATCGAGCTGACGATCGGGAGCTTCTTGATGGCTCCGTTTCTTATCCGGGGGACCAGACTCGCCTGCTTGGTCTTGGAGCGCTCGGCCGCTTTGGTCTTGGAGCGCTCGACCGCTGGTGGGGCCGATGGACGGGCTCAGACTGGCCTCGCCGCCCATTCCCATCCCTGACATCACGCCGGCCATCGCTGGCTGCGGTCACGAGTGTTGGCTGCCGCGGAAGCCCTCGACCCGCCGATCACGCAGCGGATCTGATCCCCTTTTTGAGAGCTGGTGATGTTCACATCGCACAGGCCTGGTGGTTCCCGGACCTCCGAAGCGTGCGGTTCAGCTCACTGGATTGGGGGTGAGAATCTGTATGGGTGACAACGCGGCCGAAGGCCGCGCAACCCCCACGCTAGGTCCGAGACGGTTGAGATAGTCGCTACTGAGTTCGATTCCGATACAAGCCCGTCGGTCTGCGATATCGGTATTTCAGAGTCGCTCGGAATGGGCACACATTGAGTTGGAACGCAGTACCGCTGAGGTTGCGGGTGGGGTTTGCTTTGAGAGCGATGTAATCGCAGTCACATTCTCACCATCCAACGACGCAGGAGGAAGCCCGATGACGCGCATTGCCTACCTGGTCTCGAGCGCAACCGAGATCACCATGGCCGATGGCACGACCCATCCGACAGGGTACTTCGCCGAGGAAGCGATCAAGCCCATCGAAAGTTTCACCGCGGCTGGTTTCGACGTCGCCGTCATTACCCCCGACGGCAAGAAACCCACAGCCGATCCCTACGGACTGACCTGGTACTTCCACTATCCGGAAGAAGACAAGGACTATCTCAACTCCGTCGTGCGCACCTTCGCCCACGATGTCGACGACATCCGATTCACGCTGCACCAAAACACCGAACTAGGACTTGCCGCCAGTCGCCGGATTGCAGCTGCACTCGAAGGCAAGGGCATGACACCGGCGCAGGCACACGATCAGGTCAGCAAGGCAGCCAAGATCGCGTGGCGGCACGATCGACACCTTGCCGATGTAATGCTGGAGGACGGCCTGACCGCAGGACTGAGCCAGGTAGAGATTCACCAGGCCGTCGCGACACAACGCGCAGCGAGTGAAGAACTTGCCTCCGAACGAAAAGCACGACTCGACGAGATCGACGGATTCAACCACCCACTGGATCTGAGCAGCCTCGGCGACGACGAACTGGCCGGCTTCGATGCGGTGTTCGCCCCGGGTGGGCACGGACCGATGGTCGACCTGGCAGACAACCCCGATGTCGGGCGACTGCTGGTTGCCTTGCACGAGAAGCGTGCGCCGATCGCATCTCTGTGTCACGGCCCTGCGCTGATGCTCTCGGCGCCCGAACGTGCTGACGGTCAATGGCTTTTCGACGGCTACCGGATGACGTGCTTCACCGACGAGGAGGAGAACCAAACCGAACCGGGCCTCCTCGGCCTGCCCTGGTACGTCGACACCGCGTTAAAGAATGCCGGCGCCGTGTTCGACGACGGCCCGTCCGCGTGGGCAAGCCACGTTGTTGTCGACCGGCACGTCATCACGGGCCAGAACCCGGGTTCGACCGAGGCCGTCGCCGCCGCCGTCATCACAGCGCTGAAAGCCGCGCCCTCGGCGAAGGCAGCCTGAGGTGCTGTCGTTCCTGCGCAAGACCAGAAGGAGTACCCCTGTGAACAGTCGCAGCCCGCAGAAAGTCGTCAGCGACTTTCTCGATGACTTCGCCGGACGTGACATCGACGGAGCCCTCGGCAACACAGCCGAAGACATCAACGTCAACGTCTACGGACTCGGTCGCCATGATACCGGGCGAGGCATCATCCGCACCGTCCTCGCCGACATTGTCGAGGCCTTCCCCGATCTGATCGTCACCGTGAAAAGGATCATCACCGCAGGCAACGTGGTCACCACCGTGATCAACGTCCAGGGCACCCAAGCCGCCCCCTATGCCGGTGCGATCAACCAGGAGAAACACGTCGACTTGGACGAAGTGTGGCGTTTCGTCGTCGCCGAGGACCGCATCACGCAGATCGACGCGTACTGGTGCCAACAGCAGCTCTACCGCCGCCTCGGGGTCAAGCGGTTCGACCAAATAGCAATCGTATGAGGAGCTCACCCATGTCCAGTGCATCAGTAATTGTGTCGTCGCGCACTGCAGCACAAAACGCTGCGGTGGTGACTGAGTTCTTCGACCGGTACCGCGCACACGACGTCGACGGGATGGTGGATCTCTGCACGATCAACGCAGACTTCTCCTACCCGCCCTTCGAAGTGTGGGGTAAACAGCGCGTACTGCGTGGCGACGGCAAGGTGGGAACAGTCGGCAAGCCGATCTGGACGGGCCTGATCAACGCGTTTCCCAACCTGTCCAATGTCGTGCATTCCGTCGACGCCAACGACGAGGGCGACGTCGTCGTCCAGGTCGATATCGGCGGAACTCAGCAGCAGCCATGGGGCTTGGTCCTCCCCGCAGGCAAGACCTTCAGCGAACCACACATATTCATCTTCCGGCTCAACAGCGACGGTCTCATCGAATCGGTGACCGGTTATTGGAACAACGCCGGAATCAGCCAACAGCTCGGCCACATGGAAGTCGACTAGAGGAGCACAACATTATGACCTTATTGAAGCGAGAAGAGTGGCAGGGATTCGTCCGCGACGTCGATTGGACGCCCACTTACGTCGACTACGAGGCAATCTATCCTGAATGGCATTGCGGTACAGGGAAAGTACCGCGCGAGGCGTGGCAGGGATGGGAGGAGTCCTACAAAGTCAGCTATCCCGAATATGTGGCAACCCAACGTGAAAAGGAATCATCCACCTACGCGGTCAAGGCCGCATTGCAGCGCTCGAATACATTTCAAGATCTCGACGAGGGGTGGAAGTCGGCCACCAAAATGCATTTCGGCGGGGTCGCACTGGTCGAATATGCTGCGGTGATCGGTGAGCTGAAGATGGCACGGTTCGGACTGAATGGATCCTGGCGCAACATGGCGACGTTCGGTCAGCTCGACGAGATGCGGCACGCGCAGATCACCACGTTCTTCGGACACGAGTTCGTCGGCCAAGACGCACAGTACGACTGGACCCAGAAAACGTTCCACACCAACGACTGGGTACCTATAGCGCTACGAAACCTGTTCGACGGCATGATGGTTGCACCCAACGTCGTCGACCTCGCGATCGAGCTGCCGTTCACCTTCGAGACCGGCTTCACCAATCTGCAGTTCATTGCTCTCTCGGCGGACGCACTGGAATCGGGCGACGTGAACTTCGCCAACATGATCTCCTCGATCCAGACCGACGAAGCTCGCCACTCCCAACAGGGTGGCCCCACGATGGAGATCCTGGTCGAGCATGACCCGGTCCGCGCGCAGTGGGTGATCGACAAAAGCTTCTGGGGCTCGGCCCGAGCCTTCGCCGCGCTCACCGGGCCGGCGATGGATTATTACACCCCTCTCGAACACCGCAAGCAGTCTTACCGGGAGTTCATGGAGGAGTGGATCATCGACCAGTACATCCACACGATCGAAGACTATGGACTGAAGAAGCCGTGGTACTGGGATGAGTTCATCACTGGACTGGACACCTGGCACCACGGGTTGCATATGGGTCTGTGGTACTGGCGTCCCACCGTGTGGTGGCGTCCGAAGGCCGGCGTCAGCAAAGACGAACGCGCTTGGCTCGCTTCCAAATACCCCAACTGGGAGAACGTCTACGGCGACAAATGGGACGTGATGATCGACCAAGTCAACGCAAACAATGTCGCGGCGACATTGCCCGAAACGCTGCCGTGGCTGTGCAGCACCTGCCATCTCCCGTGTTGCAACGCGACCCCGTCGCGCAACGGGGAGTGGAAGGTTCGCACGTGGCAGCTCGACTACGACGGCAAGAAATACCACTTCTGCACCAACGCCTGCCGGCAGATCTTCTGGAAAGACCGTGACAATGTCAATCACGAGACGCTCATCGACCGGTTCCTGGCCGGTCAGATCCAGCCGATGGATGTCGGCGGGATCCTGAACTACATGGGTATGACGCCCGACGCCATGGGCGACGACCCCGACTACGGCGCCTGGACCCGCGACTATATCGGCCGCGCGGTCGAGGGTATCGCTGCCGCAACGGTTCAGGGGGCGACGCAATGACACAGTCTCGAGAAACAGTCGAGCTGGGGCCCGCGGACCGGGCACCGGAGCTGGTACCGCTCAACGCGATCTTCGCGACGGACTTCGTCCAGATCCTGGTGCCGGTGACCACCGCTGACACCATGACCGAAGTGGCGGCGGCGGTCGCCCATCACGTCGAGGGCAAACGTGTGCGTGCCCTTCCGTATGAGAAGGTCGTCATCCACAACGGTCGGGTCGTCCCCGCGGAGATGACCGTCGCCGATGCCGGCTTCGCACCGCTCGACCACATCGCGGTCGAGTACCTCGTGCCCAAGGGAGTGTCATGAACAGTGTTGTCGGTCCCATCCTGCGCATGGGCGACCAGATCGAAGAAGTCATCGCCGCCATCCGTGATGACAATCCCGACCAAGACATCGAGGTCGTCGACCGCGGGTCGTATGTGCGGATCCAAGGACATGACCGAATTCGTGTCACGCAGAACACACTTCGCGGATATCTGGGCGCAGACTACGAGATTCGTTCCTTCGGAACGATGATGTCGTCTTTCGTCGGCCGTGTCGTCAACAACAGCGACGAAATCGTGTGGGAGAACATCAAACGCACCGCGTCGCCCGAAGGAGTACTCGCTCATGACTGAACAAGTTCGCAAACCACGCGCCCGCCGCACGTTCAGTGCGTTCGGTGAAATTCGCAAGATGCCGAGCGAATACGAGATCGTGACGCACGGGCAGAACTGGACAACGCGGCAGAACCGTACGTCGGCGTTCGAACAGAATCCATCCTCAGCGCCCAACATGTGGTTCAAGACGTACCGGGACAACTCGGCCCTCCAAGCCCATGACTGGGAGCAGTTTCGCGACCCGGACCAGTACACCTATCGGACGTACGTCAACGCCCAAGCGGAGTCCGAGTTGAAGGTGCACGGCGTGCTTGAGGAGTACTCGGCGGCCGGTTCCGCTGCGGCCCTTGCTCCGGGCTGGGTCGAGACGCTCGCCACCCTGTACACACCGTCGCGCTATCCCGTGCACGGTTTTCAACAAATCGAGGCCTACATCGGCCACATGGCGCCGACATCCTACGTCACGAATGCGGCAGGGCTCGCCACCGCGGACTTCCTGCGTCGGGTCACCACGATCGCGTACCGCACTCGGGAATTGCAACTAGCACAACCGAGCTCCGACATCGGCACCGATCATGAACGCAGAGTGTGGGAGACACACCCCGGATGGCAACCCGCCCGCAAGGCAGTCGAGAGCGTGCTCGCCACCTACGACTGGGGCGAAGCATTCACTGCGCTCAACCTCGTGCTGCTGCCGACGTTGGACGACGTTCTGAGCCGCCAATTCGGTGAGATAGCCCGTGACAACGGCGACGAACTGACCTGGCTTCTGCACGGCTTCCTCGATGCGGACAACCAGCGACGAAACCGGTGGAGCATCGCCCTGGCGGAGTTCGCGATCACCCAGCAGCCCACCAGCGCATCGGCAATCGACAAATGGGTGGCCAGGTGGTCCCCGATCGCCGATGCCGCTGCACAAGGGCTCGCGACGATCCTCGCGGAGACTCCCGAAATCCCACGCAACGCCGACGCCGTCACTGCCGGTGCCAAGGCCGCACGCGAAGGCTTGTTGCGCGGCATCCTGGCACCAGCCGAGGCGGTGGCGAAGGTGAGCGCGCCATGATGACAGACGACGCCACCCGGCGCTGGCAGGACGCTCAGCACATCGACGACTTGTGGGAAGGCGACATGGTCGGTATCGAGATCGACGGCACAAAGGTTCTCGTGGTGAATGTCGACGGCGCAGTCCGTGCCTTCGAAAACAAATGCCCGCACCAGGCATGGCTCCTCGACGAAGGCGACTTCGACGGTGAATCGATCACCTGCCTCCGGCACATGTGGACCTTCGCTGCCGATACCGGCGCAGGTATCAACCCTGACGACACCACACTGAAGTCGTTCCCGTGCAGGGTGAATGCCGACGGCATGATCCAGGTGGACGTCGAATGAGCACCGTACGACACGTCGTCGTCGGAGGAGGGGTGGCGGCGGCCTCGGCCGTGGCCACCCTTCGGTCCGGCGGCTTCGACGGCGAACTCGTCCTCGTCAGTGACGACGACACTGTGCCCTACGAGCGACCACCGCTGTCGAAAGACTTCCTGGAACCTGGTTCACCCCCGACACCGACGCTGATTCGCGAGCCACAGTGGTACGCCGACCACCAAGTACAGACCCTTCTCGGGGTAAAGGCTCAAGGCCTCGACCCACGAGCAAGGCGCTTGAAACTCTCGACCGGCGAATCGCTGTCCTACGACGGACTCGTCTTGGCGACCGGAGTCCGCGCCCGGCCGGCACCGGGCGAGGCGAGCGACCGAATACTCACGCTGCGGTCATTCGCGGACGCCAAGTTGTTGCGTTCTCGGCTCGCATCAGCCGAACACGTCGCGGTTCTCGGCGGCGGATTCATCGGCTGCGAGGTCGCGGCAACTGCCGTGGGTCTTGGGAAGCGCGCCACCATCGTGGAACGCGGCGACGTCTTGATGAACAAAGCACTCGGCCATTCGATCGGCACCGTTTTCACCGACATACACCGCGCCAAAGGGGTTGGGCTGCATCTCAACAGCGTCGTACTCGGCGTCCACGACACCGGTTCGTCGGCTGTCGTGCGAACCAATCACGGTTCCATCGAGGCCGACCTCGTCGTCGTCGGAGCGGGCTCATTGCCCAACGTAGAACTGGCCGCCGAGGCCGGCATCGTCACCGACAACGGCATCGTCACCGACCAATTCTGCCGAACGAACGTGCCGAACGTGTATGCCGCCGGCGACGTCGCCTCCTCCTATCACCCGTTCTACGACCAGCACCTGCGGGTCGAACACCACGACACCGCCACCCGGCACGGCGCGGCGGCAGCGCGCAATCTTCTCGGCCACGACGAGCCGTTCCTCGAGGCGCACTGGTTCTGGTCCGATCAATACGAACACAACCTGCAGCGGACGGGGCGCGCCGAGGGATCGGACGAAGTCGTCATCCGTGGCTCGCTCGAGGACCTGAAGTTCTCGGCATTCGCCTTGCGGGACGGGCGCATTCGCAGCGTAATCTCGCTCAACCAGCCGCGCGACGTGATTGCGGTGCGCCGGTTGCTGTTCGTCGACCATGATGTGACGGCCGACAAGCTGCGGGACCAGGCGATGCCGCTCAACCGACTGCGCTCACGCGTACCCGCCAGCGCCCCAGCAGAGGAGAGGACCTCATGACTCTCGTGACCGCACTGACAATTAACGAGTCGCAAGTGCGCGTGCCGTGCGAGGAGGCGCGTGCGGCACTCGACACCGTCTCTGGGCTCACCGCACCCCAGGCGCGGGAAAAGCTCCGCTTCGCGGCTGGCCACACCTGCGAACCGGTCGCCCGCATCATCGACAAAGCGATGTCGGATGCGCGCTCTTCGGGCCTCGACCCGCGACAGCTCGTGGTCACCGCCGCAACCGTGACCGCGGGTGAGGACATTGTGCGGGTACGACGGAAGGCGCACGGGAAAGCCGACTGGATCGCCAGCGCCACCAGCGACATCCGGTTCGACCTGACCCCGAGAGGCCTCTACGAGGCGACCGGTGCACACGTCGCGCCGGCTCCGTCGCCGACTGTTTCACGCCCCGAGGATGACATGGCGGATCGCAGAGCTGCCGACCGTGATCCGCTGGCCGACTCTGTCCGTGAACTCTTGTACGAGGTCATCGATCCCGACCTCGGTATCAACATCGTGGACCTGGGGTTCGTTCGCAACGTGACGGTCGAGCAGGGCCGCGTGGCCATCATCACCATGACATTGACGTCCGCGGCCTGCCCGCTGACCGAGATCATGTCCGACCAGATGCGCGCCGAGCTGCTGCCGGCAGAAGGTGATCGGCTCGTCTCCGACTTCCGCATCGAGTGGCAATGGGTTCCAGCATGGAAGCCGTCCGACATCACTGCCGACGGCCGCGAGCAACTGCAGGCCATCGGCTTCACCATCTGACATCACCCACCGGAAGGAACACATCATGGGACACGTCATCATCGCCACCTGGACCGCAAGAGAAGGCGAGGCCGACTACATCCGGTCAATCCTCGAGAAAATGACCCCGGGCAACCGCGCCGAAGAGAAGTCGGTCCACTTCCAAGCGCAGGTCAGTAACGACGACCCGAACACTTTCGTCGTCTACGAGCATTACACCGACGCGACCGGCTACGAGGAACACCGCGCCTCCGAGCCGTTTCAAACGCTCGTCCTCGGAGAGGTCATTCCGCGTCTGCAGAGCCGCTCGGTGACAACGTTCACGACCGTCGGCGACGAAGCGTGAGCACATGTCTTCAGTCCGTCATGGACCTGCCACTCGCTGACGTCGACCCCGAGCTCGCCGCCGCGATGGCTGGCGAGCTAGGGCGGCAACGCTCGACGCTCGAAATGATCGCCTCCGAGAACCTCGTACCGCGTGCGGTATTGGAGGCCCAAGGCTCAGTTCTGACCAACAAATATGCTGAGGGGTACCCCCGGCGTAGGTATTACGGCGGCTGCGAGTTCGTCGACGTCGTTGAGCAACTCGCGATAGACCGCCTCAAAGCGCTGTTCGGAGCTGAGCACGCCAACGTCCAGCCACATGCCGGTGCGCAGGCGAGTGCAGCCGCGTTGAGCACCTTCGCCCAACCCGGGGACACCATCTTGGGTTTGGACCTTGCACATGGCGGTCACCTTACCCACGGCATGCGGCTCAATTTCTCGGGCAAGCTCTATCGCGCGGCGGCCTATCAGGTCGATCCTCGGACGTCGCGGATCGACATGGACAAGGTGCTCACGATTGCCCGCGCCGAACGCCCGCGGGTCCTCATCGCCGGATGGTCGGCGTATCCACGAGAACTTGACTTCGAGGCATTCCGCGTTGTGGCCGACGACGTGGGGGCCACGCTGTGGGTGGACATGGCACATTTCGCCGGGCTTGTCGCCGCGGGACTTCACCCGTCGCCGATTCCGTATGCCGATGTCGTCACCACCACGGTGCACAAGACCCTCGGCGGGCCGCGTTCCGCGGTTATCCTCACGACGGCGGAGCATGCAAAGGCCATAGACAGCAACGTCTTTCCCGGTCAGCAGGGCGGACCCCTAATGCACGCCATTGCGGCCAAGGCTGTTGCGATCAAGATCGCTGCCACCGCGGAGTTCCGTACCAGGCAGCGCAACTCGGTCGAGGGGGCACGGCTGCTCGCGGCCCGTCTGTCGGAGACCGACGTGCGGAGCAAAGGGATCGCCGTCCTCACCGGCGGTACCGACGTACACCTCGCGATGGTGGACCTGCGCGACTCACCTTTGACCGGACGCGACGGCGAAGACGCCCTGCACCGTGTCGGAATCACCGTGAATCGCAACGCGGTACCTTTCGATCCGCGTCCGCCGATGGTCACCTCCGGACTTCGAATTGGCACGCCCGCACTGGCCACGCGGGGATTCGGCCGAGACGAGTTCACTGAGGTGGCCGACATAGTCGCCGAAACACTCATCGGCGGAGACGAGGCGGAGTTGGCCGCCCGGGTGACCACGCTCGCCGACGCCTTCCCCATCTACCCGCACTTGCCTGACAGCGCAAAGAAGCGAGCAAAGGTGTAACCCTCCGCAGTCGCGACAGGTGTCGACTCCGGCGCGGCCCAAGCCGGCGCAGCAAACGCCAACGGCTTCCGGTTCCCCCGAACGAATGGAAAACCATGACCTCTCCCTTGAACAACGAAACCCGGCTTCTTGCCTCCGTTCCCACGGGGCTGCTCATCAACGGCCAGTGGCTGCCTGCGGCATCCGGCAAGACGTTCGACGTCGAGGATCCCGCCACGGGCAAGGACCTCGTGAGCATCTCCGACGCCGGGGCGGAGGACGGCGCCGCGGCGCTGGACGCTGCTTCCGCCGCCCAGGCCTCCTGGGCCCGTACCGCTCCCCGCGAGCGTGGCGAAATCCTGCGCCGCGCGTTCGAGCTGGTCACGGCACGCGCCGAAGACTTCGCGCTGCTCATGACCCTGGAAATGGGCAAGCCGTTGGCCGAAGCCCGCGGCGAAGTAGCTTATGGCGCCGAGTTCCTGCGCTGGTTCTCCGAGGAGGCCGTCCGCGTCAGCGGCCGGTACTCCGCGGCCCCGGACGGCAAGAACCGCATCCTGGTCCAGAAAAAGCCGGTTGGCCCGTGCCTGCTGATCACCCCGTGGAACTTCCCGCTGGCCATGGCTACCCGCAAGATTGCCCCCGCAGTTGCCGCCGGCTGCACCATGGTGCTCAAGCCCGCCAACCTGACCCCGCTGACCAGCCTGCTCTTCGCGCAGGTCATGCAGGAAGCAGGCCTCCCCGCAGGCGTGCTCAACGTCATCCAGACCTCAACGGCAGGCGCGGTCACCGGGCCCCTCATCAAGGACCACCGCCTGCGCAAGATCTCCTTCACCGGTTCCACCGCCGTCGGGCAGGCCCTCATGCGCGAAGCCGCGGACAAGGTCCTGCGCAGCTCCATGGAACTCGGCGGCAACGCACCGTTCGTGGTCTTTGAGGACGCCGACCTGGACAAGGCCGTTGAAGGCGCCGTCGCGGCCAAGATGCGCAACATGGGCGAGGCCTGCACCGCAGCCAACCGCTTCATTGTGCACGACTCCATCGCCGACGCTTTCGCCGACAAGTTCGCTGCCAAGATCTCGGCACTTAACACTGCCCGCGGTACCGAGCCGGACTCCACGGTCGGCCCGCTGATCGACGGCAAAGCCCGCAACGACGTGCACGCCCTCGTGTCCGACGCCGTTGCCAACGGCGCAATCGCCGTCACCGGAGGTGCCCCGGTGGACGGCCCGGGCTACTTCTACCAGCCCACCGTGCTCAAGAACGTGTCAGCGGATGCCCGCATCCTGAAGGAAGAAATCTTCGGACCGGTGGCCCCGATCATCACCTTCAAGAGCGAAGACGAAGCCATCAACCTGGCCAACAACACCGAATACGGCCTGGTCGCCTACGTCTACACCAAGGACCTCAACCGGGGCCTGCGCGTCAGCGAACGGATCGAGACCGGCATGCTCGGCCTCAACGCCGGCGTCATCTCCAACGCCGCTGCACCCTTCGGCGGCGTGAAGCAGTCCGGCCTGGGCCGTGAAGGCGGCTTCGAAGGCATCGAAGAATACCTCACCACGCAGTACGTCGGCATCGCGGACCCCTACGCCGACTAAACATCAAAACAGCCGAGTCCCGAACGAAGGCCCCGGAAACCCCACAGGGGTTGATAGCTCGGCACACCCTGACCAGAAAGAGACCACGATGATCAAACACCACTCGGACATCGTCCTGGAAATCATCGCCCACGACCCGAACACCCTCGAAAACGATCTGAACGCCGCCGTCGATATCGCCCGCGAACGAGCCAAGAAGGAACGCCGCCACGGCATCCTCGTTACCCAACACAGCTACACCAGCTACACCGTCGCTGTAAGCCAGGATGTCCCCTACGGTCAGACCCGCGAAGCGCGCGAAGAACCCGCGAACACGTAGGCGTGGAATCGGTCCGAACCACAGAGGTCGGCAACCCTTGCGGCCCAGCGGGAACCAGAAACTGTTTGCGAACGTCCACGAGGAGCATGAGATCGGCACACTCTTGGAGAAATCAGCAAACGCTACGGGAGGGGGTCGATCGGGCCCAGACACGCCGGGATCCGGAGAGGCCCGGGCTGGACCATGAAACGGGACATCCTCTCACCCCGGCACACCACCCGCTGGGACGAACCGCCCCTCGTCAAAGCCCCGTGAACCCCCGAACCCCCGTTGCCCCACCGGTGAGCAGCCCCTGGCAGGCTAGACGACGGGGTTGTCTACGGTTTCCAGGCGGTGCCGGCCGTCCTCATCTTTGACCAGTTCGACGGACCGGAGGGCCCAGTCAGCGGCTACGTCATAGGCTTCGCCGCGGACCAGGTCCAGCAGTCCGGCGCCGTCCTTGTCCCGGGGGTCCAGCCACGTATCAATGTTGCCGGGGGACACCGGGACCGGGAGGCGGTCGTGCAGCCCGGCCTGTTGTGCCAGGGCGGGCCGGTCCGGGGCGGCCGGGGGAGCGGCCATGGTCAGGACCGTGCAGGAGAGCAGCCACGCCTCCGGGTGGGTTTCGTCTTCGATGGCCGGGTTGCGCCGGAGCGCGAACAAACCCGCGGCGGTGTCGTTCACCGACGGATCAGAGGACTTCGGACGATGTGGGCGCCACTGGCCCTGTCTCTCGAGTCGAAGAAGTCTTCGCGGAAGATGTCACGCGGGAACAAGCGCGCCTTCATCAGCACTCTCAGAGTGTCGTTAACCATCGCGGGGCTTCCACAGACGTAGGCGGTGTGTCCGGAAGCCCTGGGATAGTCCTCGGCAAGCAGCGCCGGCACACGGCCGGTGCGGCTGTTC
The DNA here is from genome assembly GCF_030209755.1 of Arthrobacter sp. efr-133-TYG-118. GTDB lineage: Bacteria > Actinomycetota > Actinomycetes > Actinomycetales > Micrococcaceae > Arthrobacter. The sequence continues at coordinate 406,216 of NZ_JARVRH010000010.1, forward strand.
CACTCGTCGCGGGAGAGAGCCGGTCGGTAGCTGAACCAGTCATTTTCGGCGTCCCACGCCTCGAACAGCTCGTGGTCATAAAGATCCGTCCGCGTCGCGACGCCGTGGTAGAGAATCACCGAATGTTCGCCGCCGGTCTCCGCGATGTGCTGGACCATCGACTTCAGCGGAGCCAGGCCAGTGCCGCTCCCGAGGAGCAGGACGGGTTCCGACCGCAACGGGCGGAACGAGAATCGGCCGTACGGCCCGGACAGCGAGACGCCGTCGCCGACGGCCAGGTGTTTGAACACCCAGCCGTCGGTACACACCCCACCGGGTGAGCGCTTGATATGCAGTTCGATGCGATCAGGGGCCGCGGGCGTGCTCGCTACGGAATACGGACGTGAGTCTCCGTCGGGCATGACGAGTTGTATGTACTGCCCGGGATTGAAGCTCAACGGCCGGTCGAGCGCGATGAGGAGGCGTCGAACATTGGGTGCCACTTCGTCGAGCGACTCTACCGTGCCGGTGTAGTCGCGCACCGGATGGACCGCGACGCCCTCCTCGGCGTCGATCTCTCCCTCGATGACCAGGTTGCTGCGCGGCCTGGCGACGCAGATCAGGGCGCAGCCTTCCTGTCGTTCGCTGTCGAGCAGGGCGTACGGCGACGCGTCGCCGTGGTCGACATCGCCTTCCAGCACAATGGCCTTACAGGTCCCACACGTGCCGTGGGTGCAGGCGTGTGGCAGCCAGATGCCCTCGCGCAGACAGGCGTCAAGCACCGCTTGGTCATCCCGGCAGCTGATCTCGGTGCCGAGCGGTTCGACGCGTACGGTGTAGGTTGTCGTTGCAGTTCATCTCCTCGGGACGTGCGACCGATGGTTCACCAGACCCGGGCGCCCGCGCAGCGGTTAGCTAGCCGGCGAAGGTAAGCAGTGCTTTGTGTCCGATGCCGAGATCGGCCAGGGACTTGTTATCGGCGACGTCGAGCAGTTCGTCGAAGATGCGCCAGTGCTTCATTGCCTCGTGGTCGAAGTCGGGGTCTGACTCAGCCCAGGGGACGACGAAGCTGGTGACGAACTCGCCGAACGGCATGGTCTTCGGGACCCGGAAGCAGACCGCGGAGCAGAAGATCGGGTTGCCTTCCCAATGCACGTAGACCAGCAGGTCCTCGCCGAACAACTTGGCACGGTCCATCGATGGGAACTCGTAGTCGTATAGCGCCTTTACGCTCATATCACTCTCCATGCCTCAGCGAAGGATCATGCCAGGCCCGCCAGAACTGCTCGTCCGGGGAGCCGTTGTACTCGCCGTTGTCGCCCGTCTGGATCCCGTACCAGGCCAGGACATCCGGAATGGCCGGCCCGCCGCAGTCGCCCTTGAGGATCTGGTGAACAGGCAGCCATGCCTGCACGTACTTCTCGGGCTCTCGGTCGAAGATCCATTTGCATCCGTCGCTGCAGGTGTGGAATGTCTCGCCGCGGAACTCGCTTCGTCTGAACGAGATCTTCCGCCGGTCGTCCTGCTCGGTGAACGAGATCGCGAGCTGGCACACCTGGCACTGCTGGGGCAGGCCCCGGACGAACATGCGGCCGCCGCCGGCCTCGATGCGTTGGTGCTTCTCCCACGTTGGCCGGTAGTAGATGTCGAACGTGCCCGGGTATTGCTCGGAGAGCCAGTCGAGGTGGACATGGTCCGGGGTCTTCGTGGTGAAGGCTGCGACGGAGGAGAAATTGTGGAGGATCTTGTACACCTGGTGGGACAGGTGTTCCTTCTCCGCGATCGCGTCGTCGACATGGCGCGGCGGCCGGATGCCGTAAAAGTCCAGGTCGGGGAACAGGCCGCCGAGCATCTGATCCTCAAAGTAGAGCTCGAAGGCTTCCTTCCAGCTCATCACCGGCTTGGGAAGCATGTAGTCCATCATGGCGGCGACCAGTCCCGACAGCCGGTATGCCCGCCAGAACCACTTGTCGACCCAGTCCTGAATGATCGGCACGTTGTCCTCGTCCTGCTCGAGGAGGAACTTGATGGCTTCTAGGCCGAGGGTCATATGCCGGCTCTCGTCGGATTGTGCGGAGAATCCGAACGACATGGTCGGTGTGTCGCCGTTGAAGCTGGCGCCGCTCATGAACGGCACAAACAGCAGGTTGGTGAGCAGGTACTCGAAGCTGAAGGAGATCGCGATGAGGAACTCGAATGGTCCGGCGCTCATGGCGTCGTCGAAGAACGACTTCGGTATCGCGAGGTACCAGACCCGGTCGTGCATCTTCGACCAGCTGTGAAACCCCGAGTAGTACTTGTTGTAGTTGCTGATCGTGTGGATCTGGGTCTGGGTGTGCCGCAGCTCGTCGATGCTCTGGCACAGCGCCGCGAACCGGGGCCCCGGGCCCTCGAGGTGGCGGGCCAGGAACGCGAAGTGTCGATGTGCGGCATACTCCAGCGGGGTCACACCTTGGATGAACAGCTTGATCGAGTTCAGGTAGCTGGCGTCGGACAGGGTCAGATGTCCTTGGCCCTGCGCGAACCCGTCGAGCACGGCGTACAGCCGCCTGTCCTTCTCCGCCTGGTACTTGCAGTACGCGTCCACGGTGAGTCGGAACGGGTCCTGCCAGCCGTCCCAGTCGTGGACCTTGATGCCCTCATAGCGTGTGAACGGGTACAGCTGCTCACGGTCTATGTAACTGGGCTCCCAGTCGAGGTCGCGAGTGAGCAGCGCATACCGTTCCTTCAGCGGTAGCTTCTTCCAAGCAGCCGCCCTCGGCGACTCGATGCTCATGTCAGTGCTCCCATTTCACGATGATCTGGTCATCGTCCCACTCCGAGATGTTGCCGGTGTACGACACGATGGCCAGCTGAAACTCACCGGTCTCCCACTCGTGCCCCAGCCGCTCCTCCACGCTCTCCCGGTTGATGACGATCTGACCCGGAGCCTGCAGCTTGATCAGGCCCGGCAGATGACGGATCGTCACCGCCGGGTTGTCCGCCTCGATTGCCTCGATGAGCACACGGTTCTCCTCCGACTCCTGGACGTCGATTGACACCTGGCGATGCGCAGCGTTCAAGAGGCAGCACCTCCGATCAGACTGGCCCAGGGAGACCGCCGGGACTCAGCCGTCGCGGCCAGCTCGGTGCCGGTCTCGGCCCCCGGCAGGTGTGAGTCGACAGCGGCGGCGAGTGCCGCGACCGCCGCATACGCACGCCCTGCCCACGTCTCGAGGACGTGACCCAAGACCTCTCGGTTGGCCAGGCCGGCCTCCGGGTCCGTAGCCCACGTGGCGACCAGCGCGTCGATCCACTTGCGCTGGTCCTCGAACCATGCGCTGAAGTGCTGGGCGACCAAGCTGTAGGCGACGGCTCCGCCCAGGAGCGCGTGCTCGTCGAGCCCGCGGTAGACCAGGGGATACACGAGCGAGTCGACAAGATCGATAGCCAACAGGCTCACGGCCCAGTCGTCAAGTACCATGATCTCCTCGACCAACCGGCGGAGCGGTTGAAGGTGCGCACCGTCCACCCACATCCGTTTGGCCGCCTCAAGCCTGTCCCGCGTGCCGCCGCCGAGCGCGATCCCGACACGGGACAGCATCTGCGCGTTCCCGATCCGGTCGAATGCCGCGAAGCTGCAGCACTGCTCCACCGAGGTGCCGTAGGCGAACCGGGCGCCGGCCACGCTGACCAGCTGGGCGCCGGACTCGTAGTGGCGCAGCGGCACCACGACCGAGGAGAGCACCGCCTGCCAGCCCGCGGGAATCCTGGCCAGCAGGTCGCGCTCCTCGAGATAGCCCAGCGTCTTGGTGAAGTCGTCGTGCAGCCCTGCGCGTGCGGCCACATACGTCGTGTAGTAGTACTGCCGCGGGTCGGTGAACCGGTAGCTGTCGGTCAGCCGCAAGGCCGAGAACCGCTCGTCGTACAGCTCGCGGTTAGACATCCAGGTTGGCCGGTAGTGGAAGTTCTCCCGAGGCTGCACGTCGAGGGTGCCTTCGAGATACCTGCTCACCGGCTGGTCTCCGAGCCGATCGATGACGTTCTGGTACGTCTGTCGCTTGGCGGGGATGACTTGATGCCGCAACTCGTACTGCACGATCGTGTCCTCGTCCCGTGGTTCCTCGTCAGTCTCCGAGCAGACTGAGCACCAACGCTTGCAGTTCGTCCTCCGACGTGAGCTCGCGCGGCTCCTCGACGGGCGTGTCGGCCCACACCAGCTGGCCCAGAGCGGTGTGACCCGTCACCACCGTCCGCACGCGCGCAGCTGTATCGCCGTGTCGCAGAGTGAAGGTCAGTTCACCGGGACCGGTGTCGTCGACCAGACTGATCCCAACACCGCGTCCGCGCAGGACCGCGTTGGCCTCGCTCACGAGCTGCTCGGCGAGAGAGCGGATCATCACGTGCGTGTCCGTGGCCTTCGCGACCGGGCGAGGTCGGCTCAGCTTGGTCGCTGGTTCCGGGGGCTGGTTGCCGTCGAGCAGAGCTTGGACGGCGAGCATGAAGGGCGTCATCGGCGGGGTACCTTTCTCTCCCCATCATCCCACCGCGGTCATGGCAGGTGAAGTGCTCCCGGACCATGCCGCGCCGAGCGAACCTGATAGCGGTATCCGCGCCAATGTGTGCGGGTTAGGACGGAATCGGTCCGCCGAAAGGTCGCGATGATCGGCACCGTCCCGGCCGACCTCGTGCAGTACTACGGCCATGTACTCCGCATCACCCAGAAGCTGGCCGACATCTACAGCTGGCCAGACCTATTCGCTGAGGACGGCGACGAACTCGACGAGACCACGGAGAGTCTCCTCATGCTTTTCGTCGGTGTCATGTTCGGTGTGCAGCTGGCTCAATCCGGGTTGTCGAAGGTGTCGACCATGATCGCCATGCGCTCGGCGATGTCGAGCAACGCGGTCGCCATGTCCGGAGCGGTGATCATCCATCCACCAATGCCCTGTGACTTCCATCTTGCGCCCTGTTTCGCGCGGAGAGCGCATCCTTACCTGCTTTTCTGGAGTTGTCAGCAAAGTCGACCGCCCTGCGACCCTGGGCAGGCGAACGCCGGTCAAGCTGGCAGGAAGTTCAGCTCAGCTGCGAGAACATGTCGTTCCCGCTTGCCGTCGTCGCTGGGACTTCCTGCAGCACGTCCCAGTGCTCGATGATCTTGCCGTCCTCACTGAACCGGAAGATGTCCACGCCTGCGGAGTTGAACGTCTTGTAGTGCGAATGGACGGCGACGAAGTCACCTTCGGCGATCATGCGATGAACTTCGACGTCGACCGGCCCGAACTGGGAGAAGAAGTCCTTGACCGCCTGCAAACCATCGTCGGCCTGCGGGTTGTGCTGCTTGTAGTCCTGCACGATCAGCTCGTTGAAGGCCTCGGTGTCTCCGGCCCGGAAGGCATCGAAGAGTCGCGCCACGGTCTCCTTGTTGGCATCGAAGAGTCGCGCCACGGTCTCCTTGTTGGCATCGAAGAGTCGCGCCACG
>NZ_JARVRH010000039.1 GCF_030209755.1 Arthrobacter sp. efr-133-TYG-118
CGCTCCGGCCCCTGGAGGCCTGCGGGACCTCCGGGATGAAGGCCGCGATCAACGGTTCCCTGAACCTCTCGGTCCTGGACGGCTGGTGGGACGAGATGTACGACGGCGAGAACGGCTGGGCGATCCCGACCGCGAACAACGACGCGTCCCCGACCGAACGCGATGACATCGAAGCCGCCGCGCTCTATGAGCTCCTGGAGACCCAGGTGGCCCCGCGCTTCTACGGCTCCACGGTCTCCCCGGAAGCCGGCGCCGCCGGGCCTTCACAGTCCGGCCCGGAAACCATCCCGACGCACTGGGTCTCGATGATCAAGCACACCCTGGCCCACCTCGGCCCGGCAGTCTCGGCCGACCGCATGCTCCAGGACTACGTCAACACCCTCTACCGCCCGGCAGCTGTCGCCGGCAGGCAGGCGGGAACGGCATCGTTCAAGGAAGCGAAGGAACTGGCGGCCTGGACCACCAAGGTCCGCAACGCCTGGCCGCAGCTGATCGTGGAGCACGTCGATTCCGTCGGCGTCTCCGAAGAGCCACAGATCGGGGACACCCTCCAGGTCAACGCCTACATCGCCCTGCACGAACTCACGCCCGAGGACGTGTCGGTTGAGGTGGCGTATGGCCGGGCCCAGGACGGAGACGAACTGGAGGAGGTGGCTCTGGTCGAGCTGACCGAAACGGAGGACCTCGGCAACGGGCGCCACCTGTTCACCGGGTCCATCCTGATCAACCGCTCCGGATCCTTCGGCTACACCGTCCGGGTCTTCCCGAAGCACCCCTCCCTCGCCTCGAAGGCCGAACTGGGGCTCATCGCCAACGCCTGACAGTGCGCGCCCCCGCTGCCGGTCGGGCAGCGGGGGCGCGTTCCACCCTGAGCTTCATCGCTAACGCGCGGTGATCAGATCCATAGCCAACATCAAACACAAGGGAGTGACGATGGCTTCGAAGAAAGTCTTGGCGATTGTGCTGGCCGGCGGTGAGGGAAAACGACTCATGCCGCTGACCGGAGATCGCGCCAAACCAGCGGTCCCGTTCGCAGGGAGTTACCGGCTGATCGACTTCGCCCTGTCCAACCTCACCAACTCGGGCTATTGGCAGATTGTGGTGCTGACCCAATACAAGTCCCACAGTCTGGACCGGCACATTTCAGAAACGTGGCGGATGTCTGCACAATTGGGCAACTATGTCGCGTCGGTGCCGGCCCAACAGCGCGTCAGTAAAAGCTGGTTCCTAGGCAGCGCCAATGCGATCTACCAGTCGCTCAACCTCATCGAAGACGCCCGTCCTGACATCGTCGTCGTAGTGGGTGCTGACCATGTCTACCGGATGGATTTCGAGCACATGGTGCGCAGCCACATCAGCTCCGGCGCAAAGGCCACTGTGGCAGGCGTGCGTCAACCTCTGGCCATGGCCGACCAATTCGGCGTGATCGAGGTGGAGCAGTCCGCTAGTTCCGATAACGCGAGCGACGGCACGGCCAAGAGGATCGCAGCATTTGTGGAAAAGCCAGCTTCGACGCGCGGACTTCCTGAAGACCCTTCCCAGTTCCTGGCGTCGATGGGGAACTACGTTTTCGACGCCGATGCCTTGGTGGGGGCGCTTGAGCACGACGCCACGCGGCAAGACACGAAGCACGACATGGGCGGTGACATCATCCCCTATTTCGTTTCCCGTGGCGAAGCGTTCGCCTATGATTTTTCAAGCAATGACGTCCCCGGGGCCACGGATCGTGACCGCAACTACTGGCGCGATGTCGGTACCATCGACTCATACTTCGAGGCACACCTCGACTTGATCTCGCCGGAACCGGTGTTCAATCTCTACAACTCCGATTGGCCGATCTACACCCGGCAAAGCGCATCGCCCCCGGCCAAGATGGTTCGCGGGGAAGGCGGCACCGTCGGCACGGCCCTAGACTCAATCGTTTCCAACGGCGTCATCGTATCGGGCGGTCTCGTGGAGAATTCGGTGGTTTCCAACGATGCGTTCATTTCCAGTGGTGCTCGCGTTATCGACTCGGTGCTGCTGGACAACGTCACCATCGGCGAAGGGGCGGTGGTCAGGCGGGCCATCCTGGACAAGAACATCAGGGTTCCAGCCGGCGCAACCATCGGCCTGGATCCAGACCAGGACCGACGGCGCGGCTACAACGTCACGGATTCTGGCATCACGGTCCTGAGCAAAGGTCAACACGTACCCCTCCCGGATGAACACGACCGGGAACTCGCTCGTGCGGCACTCCTGACTACCTGAAATCGCGGGAGTTGGATTTCACTGTCAGGACCAAGGGTTCCAGCTTGTCCGCCACGAGATTGGTGACTCCTTCCGGCGATCGTTCAAGGAAACCCCGGACGATCAGTGCGGATGACTCCCGGGCTACGCGCCGATGCCTCTTCCAGAGGCCAACGCTGCAGATGACGTTGAGGATGCCGCTCTCGTCCTCCAGATTGACGAAGGTGATCCCTTGCGCCGTCTGGGGGCGTTGGCGGTGGGTCACGACCCCGGCCACTTCAACACGCGTGCCGGACTCGACCTGGGAAAGCCGGTCCACCCGCAGCACCCCTCTGGAATCCAGGTCCCTGCGGGCATGGCGCATCGGGTGGTCATCGGTACTGATTCCTGTGGCCCACATGTCGTAGGCAACATTTTCCAGGGGGGAGAGCTCGGGCAGCAGTGGCGGCTGGACGGCGACATGGGTCCCTGGCAATTGTCCTTCCCGCTCGAGCGCGGCATCCCCGGCCTGCCACAGTGCTTCGCGGCGGTTCATCCCCAGCGAATCCAGTGCGCCGGCTGACGCGAGTGCCTCCAACTGGTCCGCGCTGAGATTCGCGCGGCGGGACAGATCCGCCATGTCCCTGTAGGCGCCGTGCTCCTCACGTTCGGTGACGATACGCTTCGCCACTTCGGTCCCGATGGACGTGACCCCGTCGAGTCCCAACCGCACCGCATGTGAGCCATCCCGCCGGTGCAGGTGGTCCTCGCGTGGCCGATCCTGCTGGAAGAGGCCGATCTCCGGCTGGTGGAAGTCCAGGCAGGAATCCATGCCGCCCACCTGGCCCGCCTCGGCCCTTGTGGCCTCGTCGAGCACTTCGAGGGTTGCCTCGGCCAAGGAATGGAGTACATCCGGGCGCAATACATGGACCCCGTGCCTGCGGGCATCCGCCACGAGGGTTTGCGGGGAGTAAAAGCCCATGGGTTGGGCCCGAAGCAGGGACGCGAGGAAAGCGCCCGGATAGTGCAGCTTCAGCCACGAGCTTGCGTAGACCAACACCGCGAAGCTCAAGGAGTGGGACTCCGCGAAACCGAAGTTCGCAAAGGCCTGGATCTTGGCGTAGATGGCGTCGGCGTCGTCCTTGCTGATCCCGTTGGCCGCCATCCCCGCATAGAGCTTGGCCTCCAGCGACTCGATCTTCTCCCGGCCCCGTTTGGAGCCCATCGCGCGGCGGAGCAGGTCCGCATCCTCGGCAGTGCAGCCACCCACGGCAACCGCCATCTGCATCAGCTGCTCCTGGAACAAGGGCACACCCAAAGTCCGCTTAAGCACGGGCTCCAGCAATGGATGAAGATATGTGACCTTTTCCGTGCCTGCGCGGCGTCGGATGTACGGGTGGACGGCACCGCCTTGGACAGGACCCGGTCGGATCAGCGCGATTTCGACCACCAGATCGTAGAATTCCCTCGGTTTCAGCCGGGGCAGCGTGCTGATCTGGGCCCGTGATTCCACTTGGAACACCCCGATCGAGTCGGCCCGGCAGAGCATGTCGTAGACGGCCGGTTCTTCCCGCGGGATGGTCTCGATTGTCCAACGCTCCCCGAAATGCTTGTCGATCAAATCAAAGGAGTACTGCAGGGCGGCGAGCATGCCCAGGCCAAGAAGGTCGAACTTGACCAGGCCCATCCATTCGCAATCGTCCTTGTCCCATTGCAGGACAGTGCGGTTTTCCATCCGGGCACGCTCGATGGGTACCACCTCGCCAACAGGCCGTTCGGTGAGGACCATGCCGCCGGAGTGGATGCCCAGGTGCCGGGGGAAGCCCAGTATTTGATCAGCAAGGTCCAGGACCGGGGCCGGGATGTTATTGGTCTTGCCATCGCTGAGGTCACCCCAGTGGTCGAGCCGCTTGGACCAGGCGTCCTGCTGGCCCTGGCTGTAGCCGAGCGCCTTGGCTATGTCCCTGACGGCGTTCTTCGGTCTGTAACTGATGACGTTCGCCACCTGGGCCGCGTTGAACCGTCCGTACTTGCGGTAGACGTATTGGATGACTTCTTCCCGCCGGTCCGAGTCGAAATCGACGTCGATGTCCGGTTCTTCCTCGCGGAGGCTGGAGAGGAAACGCTCAAACGGAAGGTTGTAGAAAATACTGTCGACGGCGGTGATCCCCAGCGCGTAACAGACGGCCGAGTTCGCCGCGGAACCCCGGCCTTGGCAGAGGATGCCGCGGGAACGGGCAAACTGGACGATGTCGTGCACAATCAGGAAATAGCCGGGGAAGTTCTTCGCCTCGATCACTGCGAGTTCCTGTTCGATACGGCTATGGACCCGTTCGTCGGCGTCCGGGTATTTGTCCCTGACGCCTTCTTCAACGAGTTGCCGGAGCCAGGTGATAAGGCTGTGCCCTGCAGGAACATCAAGCTTGGGCAGCTTCGGGCGGGCGGCCCGTAACTGGAACGCAAGCTCGTCAGCGATCTCGACAGTCCGTTCGACCGCGCCGGGGTAGCGGGCGAACCGCGCTGCCATCTCGGAACCGCTCCGCAGATGGGCGCCGCTGTTTGCGGGCAGCCACCCGTCAAGTTCCTCCAGGCTGCGGCGTGCCCGGACAGCCGCCATGGCAGTTGCCAGCGGGTATCCCTCCGGGGACGCATAATGGACGGCGTTGCTGGCGATGAAAGGTATGCCCGCCCGGTCGGCAATGCGGACGAGCGCGTCGTTGTGGCTGGTGTCGAGGGGATTCCCGTGATCGAAGAGCTCCACCACCACATTTTCCCGCCCGAATCTCTCGATCAAGGCCTCAACCTCAAAGGCAGCGGCTTGCTCGCCGTCGCTAAGAAGGGCCCTCCGGACTGAGCCTTTGCGGCACCCGGTCAGCACCAGGCAGTGGTCCCTCAGGGAATGCGCCAGAGCATCGAGGTCGTAGATGGGGTGGCCCTTCTCGGCATCGGCAGCCAGATGCGCGGACGTCATTGCCCCTGCCAAGCGGTGGTAACCCTCTTCCTTGCGGGCGAGGACGAGCAAATGGTCACCTTCGGGGTCGGCTTCCCCTTGCTGGGGTTTGCTGAGTCCGAGCGACAGCTCAGCACCGAACACTGTCTTCAGCTCGTAGGCTTCGGCGGCCTCCGCCATCCGCACGATCCCGTAGAAGCCGTCATGGTCGGTCAGCGCGAGGGCATGGATGCCCAGCCGGACCGCCTCCTCGACCAGTTTCTCGGGTGAGGAGGCGCCGTCCAGGAAGCTGTAGTGCGAATGCGCGTGCAGTTCGGCATAAGGCACGACGGCGGCACCCGCCTTGGACGCGACCCTTGCGGGATCGAGGGGGACCGGGCGGTATGGCCCGCGTTTCCTTGACCAGGCGGGGCTGTCACCGCCGTCTCCTTTGGCCTTGCCGATCTCCGGCACTCGCCGGTCCGACAGCGTGCGTTCGAACTCCGACCATGGGATTGACGGGTTGTTCCAGGCCATCTTTGTCTTCCTGACTAAAAGTTCGGTGTTCGACTCGGGTGTTCAGTCGTAGCGAGCCTCTGCCCACCAGTTCTGCTCGTCCAGGAGAAGGAGCCAGGCCTCCCCGTTTCCGTCCACAAGCTGGAACCGGTCCGCTTCAAGGCGGTGGTCGGCGTCCCACCACCGCTGTTTCAGCGGCCAGGGGCCGGCCCACTGAGCTACGAGTCGTCGTCGTGCAGGGTCTCCGCCGGGACAGAACCACATTGGCGGGGCAATCAATCCGCCTCGATGGTCTGTGCGGACTTTTTCCTTGTCCGCATCAAGAAGCAGGACAGGGATGAGGGAAGCGAACACCGTGGCGGGCTGCGGGTCTGGAATCCTGCCAGGCCACGGCCTGGAGGCCAGGGCGGCCGCTCCCGCGGGCAAGGCATCTCCCCATGGAACCAGGCGGCGCCGCTCGGCCAGCAAGCGACCTCCCGAGATCGCAGGCACTACTACGGCTTCATGTCCCAGCATGCTTTGGATCCGGCTGAGTCCATGATGAATCTGTTCCTCGGCTCCGTCTCCAAAGAGCGCCCGCCCATGATGGGCGATGGAGTCCACCCGGACGGGGACGAACTCGACCCGAGTGACAGGTGACGACAGTCCGCCGCGAGCCATGCCGCCGTCGTGCGTTCCGCCGTCGGGCATTCTGCCCTGGGCAAGGGGCTGTGACTGAAGCTGCCAACGCACCCTGTCCACGACGTCGCTGGCCGTGAAGTGGCGGGGGTGGCCCCACGTCCGTTCGGAGCGGCTTCCTGCTTCGTCAGTGATCAGGACCCTCAGCTCCGTGCAGACCAGGCTTTCAGTCTGCACCCCGGCCACGAAGGCGTCTGCCGTGGCCCGGAGCTGGAAGGCGAGTTGGTCAACCCGGTCCAGGCCGGGTTCGAATTCCGCCCGTTGATCCAGTTTCCGCGGCGGAGTCCGGGGGATCACTTTGCGAGGATCCTGTCCGCTTGCCAAGGCGTGCGCAGTGATTCCGGCAGCTCCGAAACGGGCCCGGACATCTGCAGCAGGAAGATTGGCGAAATTCCCCAAGGTGAGGATGCCAAGGCGTTTGAGCAAGGAAGCCAGCTTCGGCTGGCCTAGTACTCCCACCGGAAATGGAGTCAGGAAATCCCGGGAAGAACCCGGCGGGAGCACAAGAACGGCAGAGAGTTCGCTGGTGCTCCGGGCTGCTTGCTCGGCGGCGAACACGGAATCGGCGATCCCCACCCGGGCTTCCACGCCGAGGCTGTCCGCCGATTCCAGCACGGCACCTGCAGCCGCTTCTTCTCCGCCGTAGTATCGGGCGGCACCCTTGGCCCGGATAGCGCACAGGCCGGGGCGAAGCACTTCCACGCCAGGAGTCCGTTCCTCGAGTGACGATACTACAGGCTCGAATTCCCTCGCATCCCGCACAGGATCGACGGCACATACCACCAGCTCAGGACAACGGGTCTGTGCCTCCCTCAGCCTCAGGCCCCGGACCACTCCCTCTGCCCGGGCTTCCGCGGAGCAAGCAGCTATGACGCCTTGGCCTATGACTGCCGCAGGTACATCAGGCGGCAAGGCATCTGCCAAGCGGGCGGCGACAAGAGGCCAATCCGGGAACCAGGTCACCAACGCGCGCACCGGGGTTTCAAGCTGAAACAGCATCATGCTCCCATCCGATGCCGGGACAGGTCTACCGGACCGCTGTCCGCAAGGTCCACGGAGGCCCTGCGGGAACTGCCCCGCAGGGCGACTTCGAGCTCGAGCTCCTGCTTGGCGAGATGTCCGTGGCCCTGTCCGAGCCCTGCCCACTCGAATCCATTCACTTGCAAGACGGCTTCACTCTGCGGCCATGGTCCCAGGACAAGGAGGACGGAACTCCGCTCCCGGAGCCTGGCTCCCAAACGGGCAGCTTCGGCGGGTGCGATTCTTCCCGGAGCACGCGCGAGCACCACTGAGAGCACGTCCGCCATGGCGGCTATCACCGGCGTCCAACTGGTCCCGGGGTCAGGCACCAGCACCAGCCGGTCGAGCGCAATGCCGAAACCTGCTGCCGCCTCGACCCCGAAGTCAGGCAGCCCTGCAACCCCGCACCATGAGCCATTGAGTGACGGACCTGCCAACAATGCCATGGCCAGCGACATGGATCCCTGTATGGAGTACGCCGCTCCCGGGCGCAGTCCTCCCGGGAGGATCCTGCTGAGTGAGGGGAGTACGGGCAGCGAGCGTTCGCTTCCGCGCTTGCCCTGCATGAGGTGGATCTGCGCCTGTAAGTCATCGCGCAGCGAAGCCGGCGAGGCGGAAGACAGGCGAGGTGACATGCTTCAATTTTCGAACATATATTCGAACGAGTCAATTGCCCGGGATCCCGCTTCGAGGGTTGGCCTCCTCAACGATCTACTGTCTTTGACGCGGGTTCCCCGTTCCGGGCGCGTGGTTCCGGGCCGGCGCGCCAGTGTCAGGGGCGAAACTGGTCGGTTGTTGAGGGCGGCCCTCACTGCTTGACCCCTGCGAGCGCGACCACGCCACGCTCGACAGTGAAACGGCCAGGATCGAGGAGAGAATCAACGCCGACGCCGGGGCGGCAACGGCCCAGGGGGCACGCTCCACGTAGTTGATTCCCTCGGCAAGGATAAGGCCCCACTCCGGCGACGGCTGATGGGGGCCGAGGCCGAGGAACCCCAGGGCAGCCAAGGCGAGCGCGATCCCCGGTATCCGGAGCATGGAATGCCTGAACACCGGGCCGATGACGGCCGGGAGGATATAGCGCCAGAGGATGCGGACCCTTCCCACGCCCAGGACCGGAAGGATCTTCACGTGGGGCTGCGCCCTGGCTTCCTGCGCCAAGGCCGCGGTGTGGGCGGCCAGGGGAGCCCAACTGACCAGGGTGACGGCTATCGCCGCACCTTCGCCCGAAGGACCGGTCATCACGGCAACGATCAGGCCGGCCAGGATGGGCGGAGCGCCGTTGGCTACTTCAAGGGGACCGGTCGCCGCGAGCGGGAAGAGCCCGACGACGATCCCGATCACAAGGCAAGCCAGTACCACGAGCAAAGCCGTTCCCAACGTGGACACGGCACCGTGTCCTACCCGCGCAAGGAGGTCCCGTCCGCTGGCATCGGCCCCGAAGGGCAGCTCGAAGCCCGGGCCTGCAAGCCGCGCATGTCTTGAGGTGAATGGATCGCGAAGCAAGCCCACGACGACGATGAGCAGCAACGCTCCCGCAGCAACGAGCGGAACGGTGGCATCCCGCCGTCGTGATCTTCCCGGCGAGTCCGGAACAAGAAGTGTCCCTGAGCGCAGTGCCGCTCCCAACAGAAGGTATCGGGCCACGGCGCTAAGGGAACCTGCCCCCATGGCCAGCATGAGGAGGGCCAGTACTCCTGCCTGCAGCGCGGGTATGTCCTGGGCGCTTGCCGCGCCCAGGACCGCACGGCCCAAACCCGGAATCGCGAAGACCTTCTCCACCGCAACCGCCCCGCCGGTGAGGCCAATGAGGACAAGCCCGATCTGGCTCATCACCGATGGCAGGGCCCGGCGGAGCACCGCCGCGGTGAGCCTGGCGCGGCTGGCTCCGGCCATGGCCCACGTGGCCACCCATTTTTCGGCGAAAGCCAGGCTGATGGCGTCGGAAAGCAGCCGCCCGATCAGCCCGCCGGCGGGCAAGCCAAGGGAGAGGGCCGGCAACACCGCGTGGTCCAGGCCCTGCCAGCCATACGGCGGGAACCAGCCCAGCCATACCGCACCGACGACGAGGAGCATCGCCGCCAGGAGGAACTCGGGGAGCGCAGTCATGGCCGCCGCCATGACGCCGGAGCCCCGCCCGGGGTTCCCAGCCAGCCCGCGCATCACGCAAGAAACGCACAGCGCGGTGGCCACCACCGTTGCAACGGCCACCGCGCAGGCCATCAGGGTGACGGATACTCCGAGGGTTTCCACGGTGCCGGGGCCGACAGGCGTATTGGTAATCCATGAATTTCCCATGTCCCCGCGCAAAAGGCCTCCGGCCCAGTCGAGGAAGACGTGCAGTGGTCCTCGATCGAGTCCGAGCTCCGCGCGGATCATACCCAGCGTTTCATCAGTCGCTTCCCGGTCGGCGTACCGCGCCCGGAGGATGGTGTATTCCGGCCTTTGTCCCGAAAGCCATGGCAAGAGCCCGATCAGCACAACTATGCCGAAGAGTGCCACGGCCCGGGAAGCCGCGGTTTTGATGAAAGCCGGGCCTTGCATCAGCCGGCGATTCCTGTCTTGCTGGTGATCAGTGCGCGCTCGCGGGGATCACGTTCCACATTGCGGATCCTGGCTGATTCGCCTTGGATGACGCGTTCGTGCAGCAGCGGCACGGCCGCATCCTTCGAGAGGATCAGCGCCTCGGCGGCGGCAATTGCCGCCCGGCGCTCCGGGCCTGCCGGAATGGCTGCGGCCTTGCTCAAGGCTGCGTCCACCTCTGCATCGCAGAACTGGGAGATGTTGAAGGAGCCTTTGCAGGAGAAGTCGCTGAACATGTAGGCGACGGGGTCGCCGGAGTCGAGGACCGTAGCCCGGGACAGGATGAACGCATCGAACTTGCCGGCAAGGGCGTCTGCCTCGATGTGCTGGTACTCGCGGACTTCCTGCTCCACCATGAAGCCGGCGGCTTCGAGCTGCTGCTCAAGCTGCACGGCAACCTCGGGCAGTTCGGCACGGTCCGTGAACGTGCCGAGTTTGATGCGGCGGCCATTGGCGGGCGCCGCTTCCGCCCGCTTCTTCAGGGCTTCAACGTATGAGGTGTTTTCCCGCTCCTTGGCCGCCCAGGGGAGCGCCGGACCCAGGAGGCCTTCGGCGATGTCCGCGCGTCCCTCGTAGACCCGGTCGACAATGGGAGCCCGTTCGACCGAGGTGCGTGCCGCTGCCCGGACCGACGGATCCGCGAAAGGACCCGCCTTGGTGTTCAAGTAGAGGGTATTGGTGCGGGGCATGGGGACTTCGTGAATCAGGTCCGCCTTGATCTGCGCGACCTGGCCTACGGGAATGGCCTCCACGACGTCGGCAGTTCCGGTCCTCAGCGCGGCCGCGCGCGCCGTGCCGTCGGGAACGTATTGGACGTCGACGCCGCTGCTCACCGCTTTTTCGCCCCAGTAGTCGGCGAAGCGGTTGAGCGTTGCCGAACTGGTGCCGTCCACAGACGCAAGGACATACGGGCCCGTTCCGGCGTTGATGGGGCTGACGACGCCGCCTGGCTTGTAGGCGGACGCGGCAAGGATCGAGAGCTGGGGGCTCGAGAGCCGCTGCGGAACCAGCGGGTCGTCCGTCCGGGTGGTAACGACGACGGCGTTCCCGCCGTCCGTGCGGACGCTCAGCTGAACGCCGTCGAGGATCCGCGGCTTGGGCTTTGCGTCGGCCGCCGCCGTCAACGATGCCGCCACCTGCGCCGCCGTCAGGGGCGTTCCGTCATGGAATTTCACGCCCGCGCGGAGTTCGAAGCGCCAGTTCTTGCTGTCCAGTTGCTTCCAGGCTGTTGAAAGCGATGGCTGGGCATCGCCGAGGGCATCGAGGACCACCAGTGTCTCGGCGGTCTTCCAACGTGAGAGCTTGAAGGCATCGTCGCTCAGGGGAGTGAGTCCTGAACGGGGTGGCTGCAACATGGCTACCTTGATTCGGGAGTCTGTACTGTTGCTGGCCGATGATGCACTGCCCTGGGCGAAGCAAGCACTCAGCGCGGCGGCCATTGCGGAGGAGACGAGTATCGCGGCAATAGCTTTTGGACGTGGAATAGCCATGGATGGGCGCCTGTCTTTCGTGAGTGTGAGTGGATTCATGGCTTGTGCTCATCGGTATCCTTGTACCGGCTGAGCCGGGGGATGGAGGTTACGAGCTCCTTGGCTTCCCGGGTCCGCGGTTTGGCGTACACGGCCGCGGTGGGTCCTTGTTCCACGACGCGTCCCCCGGAGAGGACCAGGGTTTGAGGGCACAGGCGGGCGACGGCGGCCAGGTCGTGGGAGACAAGCAGGAGTCCAAGACCGTCCCGGTGGACCAGATGTTCCATGAGCTCCAGGACCGTATTCCTGAGGGGAAGGTCGAGTCCGCTGACCGGCTCATCTGCCAGGAGGATGCTCGGCGCGGGGACCAGGGCCCGTGCAATGGCCACGCGTTGCTTTTGCCCGCCGGAGAGTTCCCGGGGCCGGCGCGTCAGCATGCCCGGATCGAGATCGACTCGCTGCAGGGCGTTCAGGATCATCCCGCGGTGGTCTCCGTCGATGCGCAGTTGTCTCAGGGGTTCCAGGAGGAGGCGCTCCACGCTCATGGCCGGGTCAAGGCTCGCGGACGGATTCTGCGGGATGTATTGCACCGCTCGGCGGTACCACCTCAAGGACGAGGCCGGGCCGGGCACAACCGGGGAGCCACTGAAAGTGACGGTTCCGGCATCCGGCTTCTCCAAAGCAAGCAAGATCCGCAGGAGCGTAGATTTTCCGGCGCCCGAGGCACCTACGAGGCCGACGCTGTCGCCGGCGGCGATGCTGAGGGAAACGTCCCGCAACGCGGGCCGGGCTGACCGTTGCTTCAGGAGCCCTCTGCCCGGGTAGCTCAGACCCAGCTTGTCGGCGCTCAATACTGCATTCATGCGGTGGCTTCCGAGGGAAGGGAATCGAAGTCGGCATGGGCGGCTTCCACCAACTGCTTCGTGTATTGGTGCTTGGGCCGCTCTACCAGCGACCGTATCGATCCCTCTTCGACGATCCGGCCGGAACCCAGGACAAGGGCCTGGTGGCAAAAGGCCGCAGCCACAGGGAGGTCATGTGTAATGAACAACATCGCCCCCGCGGACGCGGATTGCACGGATGTGGAATGCCCGGATTCCGAATACAGGGACAAGGCATCGAGGACCTTGGCCTGGCTGACCATGTCCAGTGCGGTAGTGGGTTCATCCGCCACCAGGACGGTGCTACGGCAGGCGAGGGCGAGGGCGATGCAGACCCGTTGCAGCTGACCGCCCGACAATTCGCCGCTGAAGCTTTCCATGGTCCGTTCGGCTTCCTCTATTCCCGCCGACACGAGGAGTTCAAGTGCCTGTTGCCGTGCCGCGGGCACCGATAGGCCGGCATGCCGTAGTGGGATCTCAAGCTGTTTGCCCAGGCGTACCAAGGGATTGAGCGAGGACATCGGGTCCTGATGGATTGCGGTGATCCCCGCGCGCCTGCTTCGCCTGTTGGACAACGGCACGTCCATTCCGTTGATCTGCAACCGCCCGGAAACACTCATCGCGGCTGGAAGCTTTCCCAGGAGGGCAGCCGCGGTCAGGGACTTGCCTGAACCCGAGGCTCCGAGAAGAGCCAGCCTTTGACCCGGGTCAAGAGCGAAGCTGACTCCGTCAATCAGGGCGCGTCCCCGGAGGGACACCCTCAAGTCTTGAACCAGGAGGGCAGGGTGCATGGGGAACTTTCGGATCGGAGCGATGAATGAGTATTGATGCTATCAATACTCATTCTCATTAAACGAAATGTTGAGGCGCGTTGGGTTCCTCGACCCCTTGCCAAGGAGCCACAGTCGGCGGTTAGGGTGGGGACGTGGACTTTGAGCACGGCTACGCGCACAACGGCTCCCTGCGGATGTATTACGAGGTTCATGGCCAACCTCGTCCGGACCGCACGCCGTTGCTATTGATCCATGGCGGAGGCTCCACGATCGAGTCGAACTTCCGGGAGCTCATCCCCCTGCTGACCGGGACGAGGCAAGTCATCGCCGTCGAAGAGGAAGGCCATGGCCACACCGCGCCGATCGACCGACCCCTCACCGCCGAAAACTCTGCCGCGGACGTCGCTGCGGTGCTTCGCCAGCTGGACGTTCCGATCGCGGATGTGCTCGGTTTCAGCGCCGGCGGGCACACCGCGCTCGCCTTGGCCATGGAACATCCGGTGCTGGTACGAAAATTGATCGTCGCCTCGTCCATGGCCGCACGCGATGGCATGGTGGATGGATTCTGGGATGGGCTCCAGAACGCCACCGCCACAGACATGCCCGAGGTCTACCGGGAGGCCGACCGCAAGCTGAATCCGGACCCGGAGCACCTTGAGAAACTCTTTGTCCTGGACAGCCAGCGAATGCTGGCGTTTCCCGGATGGTCCGACGAGCAATTGGGCTCCATCACGGCTTCGACCCTCGTGGTGCTCGCCGACCGTGATGTGATCAAGCCCGAGCATGGGGTGCAGATGGTCCGTTCCATCCCGGGGAGCCGCCTGATGATCGTGCCGGGAAACCACGGAGACTACCTGGGGGAGCAAGCAGCCAGCGACGGCGATCTCCGGACTATGCGGGCCACCCTTCCTTTTCTCCTGCGCCACCTCGACGAGGTTTAGAGGCCGGTCAGGTTATTGCGGCGTGGAGAACTGCGGCGTTTTCGGCCAGCCACGCTTGGCGGCGAAGAATCTTGTCACCGACGCCTTCGTCCCACATCCTCTTCCAGCCGCCGCCTTGGGTGAGCGCCCTGTGCCGCATCAAATACCAGGAACGGTCGGCGGCGTTCCTGGCCACGTCGACTACTTTGGCGCGATCAATTGGACCCAGGCCATAGGCGTCCACCAGCACGGCAGCCCGGGAGGCGGCGTCGACCTTGCGCATCACAGGATCGCGGTCGGCGTCGGGCATCCAGGCGCCCCACCAGAGGAGCAAGTTCGCGACTTCTTCCGCCCGGTTCGCGGGGCGCATCAAATCGAAGTCGATCAGGGCGACGGCTGCACCCTCCCGGAAGACGACATTCTCCGGGGTGATGTCCATGTGGGCGAGGAATGTCGCCGGTCCCGCAATCGAGCTCGGGCACCCGTGGGGGTCGGCATCCTTGCCCGTGCGTGCCCAGTCGGGTATGCCGAGCGGTTGCACGGCGTCATCGTAGCTCCGGACCAAGCGCGCGACGCTGATGGCGCTCGATTCATCGGCGACCCAGCTTGGCCATGGGCGGCCGGCCGTGTCACCGGGAACGAAACTCAGGGTGTCCCTGCCGCTTTCGTCGATGCCCAGGAAGCGGGGTGCTCCCTGGAATCCGGCCGATTGCAGGAAATCCAGGAGGCGGCGGACCCGCTGCGAAGCATCGCTTACGGGGCGCCGCACTGTATCGCCGACACGGACGAGCCCCTCCGTCACGTCCCCGCCGAGTAGCGGAACGGCAGGTTCCGCCCGCTCGGGCTCGACGTATGGACGGGTATCTGCAGTCATCGTCCGATGCTGCCACGGCCGGGTCGATGGCGCCAGCCGTCGCTGGCTTCCCTGTTCTTGAAGTTTGCTATCGACACGCAGCATGCAGGGTTCTCCCATCCGGAACTGATATGACTGCGGGTGGGTTTCAACCGGAAGCGCAGGAGGAGTGGCAGGGTATGTTCCGAGGTTGGTTTGTAGTGGGCGCTCTGGTGCTGGTTTTCGGGGCAGCGGCTGTGTTGGGGTTCGGAGCCATCTTCCGGGCCAAGAGTGTGGCGGCCCGGATTGACGCAGCCGCAGCAGGGATATTGGCCGCAGGAATGGCGGCGGTAGGGCTCGGATGGGCACCCCTCGGTGTGGTCCCACTGGGAGCGGCGATCGGCCTTGTCTTCCTCTTGTTCGTCGTCAGGATCGTGTATCAAGGGTCTGGAGCAGCCGGGACAGGGCGATGGTCGGCGATCTATGGCGCAGCGGTGGCGGCCCTTTCGGGCTGGGTGTTGCTATCCGCGTCGAGTGGAGCCGGATCGGTGTCGGATCATCCAGGACATCAACTGGGCATCATCCTTGCCGACATCATGGGCGCGTTGCTCATGCTCTTCGCCGCCACGGGGTGGCTGCTGGGCACGTTCGCGATGCCGGCCGAGAGCAAATCACACGCTGTGCCCCGACTGAAGGGTGTCCGTGAGGCGCTGATGGCAGCAGGACTTGCCGTCGCGTTGTACGCGATCTCCTAAACCCGATCTCCTCAACCCCCTGCCGCCCGGAGCGACCGGGCGGTGGATTTAGAATGGAGCCATGATCGATATTTCGGTCGAGAAGGTAGCCCTTCTCCTGATCATTGCCGTTTTGGTCCTTGGACCAACCAAGCTTCCGGAGTATACGAGGAAGCTGGGGCGGCTTATCCGCGAACTGCGGCGCATGGCCTCCGGCGCGCAGGAAAAGATCCGCCAGGAGCTCGGCCCGGAATTCGAGGACATCGATTGGCGGAAAATGGATCCACGCCAATACGACCCTCGCCGCATTATCCGCGAAGCCCTCCTGGAGGACGAGCCGCTTCCCGAGCCGGTTGTCCCCACCCCAGTGCAGCCTCCTGCCCGCCCGGTTGTGCGGTTGGCGGCCGGGCAGAAGGCTCCTTTCGACGACGAGTCCACCTGATCCGTTAGTCGAGGCGCGGCGTGCGCGGGGGAGCAGTGCGGCGCTCGCCTGTTGCTTCGAAGGCCGCGGCCAGGGCCAGCAGTGCGGTGTCGTCGTACGCGCGGCCGGCGAACGTGAGCCCCACGGGCATGCCGATATCGCTCATGGTTCCCATCGGCACGGTGACCGTCGGGATCCCCAGATGCCGCGGAACGAGGTTGCCATTGGCCACCCAGACGCCGTTGCGCCAGCCGAGATCGGCTGAGGATTCGTTGACGTCCATGTCGGCTGGTCCGACGTCGGCGGCGGCCGGGAAGATGACCGCATCCAGGGCGAGACCGTCCATCCATTCCTCAAGGTCTACCCGCCGGGTCTCTTCGAGTCCGCGGAGGCCTTCTTCGAGGGACGGGATGTCGGTAACGGAAGCAACCCTGTGAGCGCGGATGTGCGAAGGGTAGTCGGCGATGTCGTCGTCGAACCCGTCATAGCGGTCCGGAAGCGCGCCGTCAGGGTGCGGGAAGATCGTGGCGCCATCGACGTCGGCCAGGCTGTCAAGCGCCGGATCGGCGTTGGCTGCGAGGAAGTCGTCCCAGGCCCAGGCCGAGAGATCGACGATCTCCCGTTGAAGATATTCCGGGCTGACCATTCCGCGGGTGGCGATGGTGGGTGCTCCCGGGCGGTCGCCTTCGTAGTTGGACACCACGGGGAAATCCACCAACACCACGTCGGCACCGGCGGCTTCGAGGTCGCGCCGGGCAGCCTCCCACAGTTCGATCACGGATTCCCGCGTCTGGATTCGTTGACCGGTCGGGCCGCCGATGCCAGGAGTTCCGCTGGTACCGGCGTCAGGGTCCGCGTTGATGTACATGGCCGGCACCCCGAAGCGTTTGCCCTTCAGTGCCGAGCGCGCGCCGTCGACGCCGGATGGCACCAGGGCCGGGTAGGAAGCCGGACGGACCCGGGACGCGGCCGGGATCTCCACCCACGGCTGCACGCGCCAGAAGTCGCCGCGGGTTTCGGCGTCGTCGGCAACAATGACATCCAGCAGTTCCAAAAGGTCTGCCATGGACCGGGTGTGGGGCACCACGACGTCCATGGTGGGGACCAGCGGCCAGTTGCCGCGCACCGAGATGACTCCGCGCGACGGTGTGTACGCGCACAAGGCATTGTTCGACGCCGGTGCGCGGCCACTGGACCAGGTCTCCTCGCCCAGGCCGAAGGCTCCGAAGCTCGCGGCGGTAGCGGTACCCGAGCCGTTCGAGGACCCGGACCCGAAAGCCGCGGTGAGGAAACCGCCGTTGTAAGGGCTCTCGGCGCGTCCATAGACACCGCGCTGCATGCCGCCGTTGGCCATGGGCGGCATATTGGTCAGGCCGAGGAGCACGGCGCCTGTCGCGCGGAGGCGTTCGATGGTGAAGGCATCGCGTTGCGCGATGAGGTTTTGGAACGCGGGGGAGCCCGCGGCGGCCGTGAGCCCTTTGGCCAGGTAGCTGTCCTTGGCGGTGTAGGGGATGCCGTCGAGGGGCCCGAGGGTGGTGCCGCGTGCCCGGCGCTCGTCGGAGGCCCGGGCATCTGCGAGCGCATGAGGGTTCATTACTACCAGTGAGTTCAGCTTGATGCCGTTGCGGTCGTAGGCGTCGATGCGGTCCAGATAGGCCTGGGTGAGGTCCTCACTGGTCACCTGGCCGGCCTCCAGTGCGGCGCGCAAGTGCGCGATGGAGGCCTCGACGACGTCGAAGCGGCTCATCGTGCGGCCTGGCTGTTGAGTTTGGGCTGCTGTTGCGTGATGCAGTGGATTCCTCCGCCCCGGGCGAGGATTGGCCGGGCGTCCACTGTCACGACGCGGCGGCCCGGGTAGGCCTCCGCCAGGATTTCCGCGGCCAGGGCGTCGGCCCGCTCCTCGCCATAGCCGCACGCGATCACGCCGCCGTTGACCACGAGGTGGTTGACGTAGCTCCAGTCGACGAAGCCTTCCTCGTCGCGCAGGGTTTCAGGCGCGGGAAGCAATGTGATCTCGAACGGCTTGCCCGCGGCGTCCTGCTGGGTTTCGAAGAACCGCTGGAGGGTGCGGCTGACCTCGAAGTCGGGGTGCTCGGGATTGGTCTGCGAGTGCAGGAGGACCCGGCCGGGGGAGGGAAGCGTGGCCACCATGTCAATGTGGCCGCGCGTGCCAAGGTCCTCGTAGTCACGCGTGAGGCCACGCGGTACCCACACGGTGTGAGTAGTGCCCAGCGTGCGTGACAGCTCGGCCTCGACGCGTGCCTTGTCCGCGTAAGGGTTTCGGCGTGGATCCAGCTGGACGGTTTCGGTGACGAGGACAGTGCCTTCACCATCGACGTGGATGGCGCCGCCTTCGTTGACCAGCAAGGAGCTGACCAGTTCCGCGCCGGACCCTTTAGCGACAAAGCGGGCCATGCCGGCGCTCTTCTCCCATTCAGACCAAGCCGGGGCGCCCCAGCCGTTGAAGATCCAGTCAACCGCGCCGAGCACGCCGGGACGCTCGTCGTCGACGACGAACGTGGCTCCGACGTCGCGCATCCAGAATTCGTCGAGGGGAGCCTCAAGCTGTTCGATTCCGGCGCCGAGCATGCGGCTGGCCCGGTCCCGTTCGCTAGGGTCTACCACCATGGTGACGGGCTCGAACTCGGACACTGCATGGGCGACGGCGGTCCAGGCTGCGTAGGCTTCTTCCGCCGAAGCCGGCTCGTCGCCCAAGGTCAGGCCAGTGCGGGGGAACGCCATCCAGGTGCGCTCGTGGGGTGCGGTTTCGGCTGGCATTCTCCAGGCCATGGAAGTCTCCTCTGAGTTGTGAGGTGGTAGTCGCGAGAGCCAGAGCGTCCTTGCCCTGACGTGCGGCTGGCGTTTTGCCTTTCGGCGCGTTCTTGTTGATCGTGTGATCAATAAGAAGAAAACTACTTTAGACTGTTGTGTGATGTCAAGCACCATACAGAAACGCGCTGCGCGGAAGACCCCGGCAGAACGCGCGGCCGAAATAGCCGAGGCCGCCAGGGAAATAGCGCTTGAGCAGGGGCTTTCCGCCATTACCCTGCGCAACGTGGCAGCGCGGGTGGGTGTGGCGTCGGGGCTTGTCGCGCATTACCATCCCAATGTGGAAGCCCTCGTGGCAGGCATCTTTGCGACCATCGTGGCGGCGGAGACCGAGGAGGTCGCGGGCCTTCTGGAGAGGCTGCAGACTCCCTTGGAACAACTCGGGATGCTCCTCGAAACGCTCATGGACGGCAGCCGCCTCGATGTCACCGCCATCTGGGTGGAGGCCTGGACCCTGGGGCGCCGGAACGAGGCGCTCGCAGCCTGCGTCCGTGAGCAGATGGATGCATGGCAAGCCGTGGTGCAGCGCGTCGTCGAAGCGGGGATCGGCACCGGCGAGTTCGAGACGTTCGACGCTCCGTCTGTTGCCTGGCAGATCCTGGGCATGGTCGACGGCCTGAATGCCCAGGCGCTGGTGCGCTGGGACGGCGTCAGCGACCGTGGTACGCACCTCGCCCGCGCGGTCGAAGGCATGGTAGGTGCGGCCCGCGGTTCGCTGCTGCCTGGCGGTGTCCAGCACACCGGGCCGATTTCAAGTTCGGATCCTTAGTTCCGCTGCCGCTGTACCGAACTAGCCGCTGTACCGAACTAGCCGCTGTACCGAACTATGTGGAACGTCAAACCAGGTAGTGTTCCAGCCGCTCGAACTCCGGTTGGGAAAGCTCGCTCGCGACGGCGGCGGCACCCACCGCGCAAGCCGCCGCGAGGCTGCTTTCGTCATCCAGGCCCGACGCGAGTGCCAGCACGAGCGCCGCACAGAAGGCGTCACCGGCGCCCACGCTGTTGACGACGCTCGTCTTCGCCGCGGGCGCATGGGCGGTCCTGACCCCTTGGGTGTACATCGACGCTCCGCCTGCCCCGTAGGTGACGGCTACGCGTTCGGCGCTCCGGAGCTCGGGGATGAGTTCGTACTCGGACTCGTTGACGATCACCAGGTCGCACCGTTCCAGAAGCTCTGCCGGGAGTGCCTGGGCCGGGGCCGCGTTGAGGGCGAAGAACCCGGTGGTCCGGCGCGCGGCTTCCAGCACGGTGTCGACGGCGATCTCCAGCTGGGCCAGTACCGGCCCGCCATCGGAGAAATCGGCGCGATCCAGCGAGACCACGGCGTTGGCTCCAGGCGCCACGCCGATCTGGTTTTCGCCCTCGCTGTCGATCACGATCAGCGCTGTGCCAGTCGGCGCGGAAACCTGCTCCACTGCCGAAACATCAACCCCTGCGCGGTCCAGGGCCTCCGTCAGAAGCCGGCCATCCGGATCTACCCCGACAGCGCCCACCATGCGGGCGGCCCCGGCCAGCCGCGCAGCAGCCGCGGCCTGGTTGCCTCCCTTTCCGCCGGGCTGACGGGTGAGGGTGCCGCCGCCTATGGTTTCACCGGGGGAAGGGAGGCGGTGGACGCGGCACGTGAGATCGACGTTGAGGCTGCCGACAACAGTGAGCGTGCTGGGGATGGGCATGAGCTGTCCTTTAGGTGGTGCTGGATTACGGTGTTGGGTTTCCGGTCTAGTGCCAGAAGCCAAGGTGGACCTCTGCTGCGGCGGGAAGCGGAACGGGGCCGGTCACGCTGACCTTCCTGCCGCCGTGGGCAAGGACTTCGCGGCAGGGGAGGTCAAGCGTGGGCACGCCCGATTGCTCGGTGACAATCGAGGCAAGGTCCTTCTCGGACAAGGCATAGACCACGCGTCCGATTCCAGCCCAGTAGATCGCGCCCGTGCACATGGCACACGGTTCGGTGCTCGTATACAAGGTGCTGCCGGCCAACGCGCCGGCATCGAGCTTCTTGGCACTCAGGCGGACCAGATTGGTCTCGGCATGCCCGGTGGGATCGTGTTCCGTGTTGACGGTGTTCATGGCCTCCACCATGGTTCCGTCCGGAGCCACCAGAAGTGCGCCGAACGGGTGGTCGCCGCGATCCCGGGCTGCCCGCGCGAGGGAAATGGCGCGGTTCAGCAACTCGAGGTCGGCCTGGCTGGGCCCGGTAGGTGAAGAAGCAGTGCCTTCGGAAGTGTTCATCGTTAAGCCCCTCAGTTCGCCGCGGGCAAGGACAGGATCCGCCCCAGGAGATGCGCAGCGGCGTCGCCCTTGACGGACAGCACGACCCGGGACGCCCGTTCCGGCACCGTGCGTACGGCGGCGGCTCCGCCGTCGAGCCGCTCACAGCGGGTCTTGCCGTGAGCCGCACCCGTGCCCGTATCGACGGAAATTCCAACGTACGGGGCGTCGTCGGGCTCAAGGGCACCCACGGCGATTGCCGCCGCGAGAGGATCGTGGAGGGCGGCGCAATGCTCACCGAAAATCGTGTTGTAAAAGGCGAAGTACTGGACGAGCATGCCGGAGAGTGCGCTGGCCACCGGGTGTCCGGCGGTCGCAAGGGCCGCGCGGTGGGCCTCATCGAAGCGGTGGTTCATGGTGACGTCCAAGGGAACCAGGGTGACCGGCCAATCGGCCTCCATCACCACGGCCGCTGCCTCGGCGTCATTGAAGATGTTGGCCTCGGCGACAGGACTGATGTTGCCCGGCACGAACGCGGCTCCGCCCATGATCGTGACATCGCGGACGAGCGACGGGAGCTTCGGGTCCAGCTGCAGTGCGAGGGCCAGGTTGGTGAGCGGGCCGACGGCGATGACGCGCAGGTCGCCCGGGTGCTCGTTGGCGAGCCGCACGAGCATCTCCGCGGCCGTCTCTGATTCCGACTTCTGTGCGGAGTCTTCCAAGGTGACCCCGCCGATGCCGTTGTCGCCGTGAACGTGCGGCGCTCCGCCGTCGAACGTGCCTATGAGCGGATCGTGTGCACCCACTGCAACCGGGATCCCGGCCCTCCCGGCAGCATGGAGCAGGTTCAAAGTGTTGACGGCCCCGGTTGCGGCGCTGACGTTGCCGCTGACGGTTCCGATCCCGGCCAGCTCCACCTCAGGGCTCGCCAGAAGATAGGCGATTGCCAGGGAATCGTCGATGCCGGTGTCGCAATCGAGGTAGAACGGCTGGGGTGTGGTGGTGGTCATGGTGCTCCTTCGTGGGTTGGGTGACTCGGATTCGGATTCGGGTTCGGGCTTAGGCATGGGCGACGACGACGGCGGGTGCCGGAGCGGCGCTCGCAGCCACTGGGCGGAGGATCAGGGAAGCGGCAAAGGCCGCGAGGGCGAAGCCCGCTGAGATCCACAGTGCGGTTTGGTAACCCGCGATGGTTCCGGCGGCGACGGCGGGTGCGACGACGGCGATTCCAACACTGGCTCCGATTCCAAAGCATGCTCCATTCAGGCCGGGCACGGAACCCGGCGCCGATTTGGGTGAATTCAGCACGGCGATGCCGCTGACGGTGCTCTGGAACTGACCGAGATACAGGACTCCCATGATGATCAGCAGGGCGAATACCATCCAGCGGTCCGCGGCAAAGACTGCGACGGCGACCGCTGCCACGACGATCAGGCCGCTGCTGATCCGCAGGGCCTTGAACCAGCCAATGCGCTGCGCGAACCAGCCGGAGAACACCGCCGTGAGCACACCCACGAAGGCTGTCGGGGTCAGGTACAGGAGGGCCGACATGGAGGCGGACAGTCCGTATCCGGCTTTGGCGTCCTGGCTCAGGAGGATCACGGTGAAGTTCAACGCCGAGAAGATACCGGCAAGCGTCAGCACGGTGCTGGCCAAGACCGGCCATACCTGGCGGGACCGCAATTGCTCGATGGCGATCAGCGGACGCGCAACCCGCCTTTCCACGGCAACGAACGCCAGCCCGGCAATCACGGCGCCGGCGAGGTAGCCAAGGGTCCAGACGTCCCCCCATCCGGACGTGGAAGCCTGTCCGATCAGGTTGCTCAAGAGAACCAGGAACGTGCCCAGGGTGCCTGCGCCCCACCAGTCCATGCGTCCCTCACGTGTCCGGGCGGGTCTCTTCGGGACCACGACGGCGACCAAAACGATTGCCAGAACGCCCACGCCGAGGACCAGGACAAAGAGGAATTGCCAGCCGATGGTGTCGGTGATGAAACCGCCCAGGAACCCGTCGAGCCCGCCAATGCCCCCGTTTACTGCAGAAATGACGCCGACGGAAATGCCGAAAAGGCGTTTGCTGAAGCGCTCGGACAGGAGAAGGAAAGAAATGGTGAACGTGGCGCTCGTTGCGCTTTGCAGGACCCGGCCGACGAGAAGAACGGTCAGGTTCGGAGCCAACAGGCAGAGGACTGTGCCGCACAACATCATCGAGAGCACGATCAGCAGGGTGCGGCGGCGTCCCAGGAAGTCGCTCCATCGGGAAAATGCCATGCCCAGGACCGCGCCGGTCAGGAAGAACAATGACTGGACTTTGGCCACGTTTTCCGTGGATTCCTGGAAGTGGGCGGCCATGGCGGGCAGTGCCGCCGAGAACAGGCTGGCGTTGAGCTGGTAACTGAGGATCGAAAGGATCAGCGTGGCGATGAGGACGGGCACTCGGGCTGCTTTTCGCCGACGGGGGAGCCCTGCGGTGGTGGCGGGTTGGGTTGTCATGGACAAACTTCCTTGTTTGAAACAGAACGGCTTCGGGGGCGGCTCGATGCAGGTGTGGCGCAGAGCACAGGATGGCTTATCTGTGAATCATACACGCTTGTTATACAAGCTTGGAATACCCATCGCGTAAACTCTCAATATCGACGAAAGGAACCATCTTGGACCGCAGTGCTGAGGCCGTTCTTTCGGAGCCGTTGGATGCCACCGCCAACATCCCGCTCCGCGTTGCCGTGTACTCGCGCATCATGAATGCGATCCGGGCGGGGCACTTCCCCGTTTCGTCGCTGTTGCCTTCGGAAACGGACCTGGGTTCGGCAATGAAGGTCAGCCGGACGGTGGTCCGTGAGGCTCTCATGCTCCTCGAGGAAGACGGATACGTACGGTCCCGCAGAGGCATTGGGCGTTTCGTGGCCACTCGCCTGCCGCGGGTCGGCCTGGAACGGATCAGGCCCATGGAGGAGATTCTGGCCGAGGCCGGATCCGCTATCCAGGTCAGCCGCACGCAGCATGTCCTGCACCCGTCGTCGTCGGTGTTCACCGCGGAGCCGCTCGGAATCCGCGAAGAGGAAGCATCCTGGTTCTTCGAGAGTGTCCTCACACGGGACGGCTCACCTATTGCCCTGGTCCAGGAGCACGTCGCAAGCAAGGGGGGTCTCGTTGATCGTGATCTTCCTGAAGCGGCGCGGGTCATTGCGGAAGACGCTGGGAGAGAGGCCACGCTGCTGGCCAACTTGATCTCGGCTGTTGGCCCGGCTTTTGGTCCCGGCGAGACCGATATTGCCGCAGGCACGCCGGGCGTCGCGCGCGGCGAGCTGCTTGAGCTGGATGCCAAGGACCCTGTGCTGATCTTGACCCAGACCGTGGAGCACTCCGGCCAGGTCGTCTACTTGGCTAAGACGCTGGTCAACACAGGGGTTGTTCAGATCGGAATCATCCAGGGAACCTGAGCGTAGCGTCACACAGGGAAGGGGGCCGCCGGTTGGCGGTCCCCTTCCCTGTGTGAAGCTTCGATGCTCAGTTGGCCGGGCGCACGGCCCGTCCCGCGGCCGCGATCACCAGCTTCTCCGGGAGTAGCTTGACGGCCACCCGGGCAACAAAGGAGTTGAGCCGGCCATCCACAACGCTCGGCTTGTTCCCGCGGATCGCGGACATGGCGGTCTCCACAACCTGCTCAGGGGTCCGCATGGATCCAGCGGCTGCAGCCTCTCCGGCGATTTCAAAGAAGGGCGTGTCCGTGGCCCCCGGGCAAACGGCGAGGACTTTCACGCCTGTGCCTTGTGTCTCTGCCCACAGCGCCTGGGTGAACGAGAGCACGAAGGCCTTTGTCGCACCGTAGACGGCCATATGGGGTATCGGCTGGAACGCGGCCGTACTTGCGATGTTGATAATAGCCCCGGCACCACGCTCAACCATTCCGGGCAGGTAACGCGTAGAGGTGCCGACCAAGGTGGAGCAGTTCAACTGGATCTGTTCGACGTAGCGGTCAGCGTCTGCATGGAGAACTCGTCCGTGTGTTCCGAATCCCGCATTGTTGACCAGGATGTCCACTTTGAGCCCCAGCGCCTCTGTGGCGAGGTGGAGTTCCTTTCCTGAATCCGGCAGGCTCAAGTCCATTGCCAGGACAGTCACTTCGGTGCCGTGCTCGCGGAGTTCACCCGCAAGCGCGTCAAGTTTGTCCTGGCTGCGGGCAACCAGGATCAAACGTGCGCCCTCGGCAGACAGCCTTCGGGCGAAGACCGAACCAATGCCGGTGGACGCTCCAGTGATGAGGGCTGTTTTTGCTGAGATGTTCATTTCTACTCCTAATAAACTGACTGTGCGGTTTGTTTTTTGGCCAAGTGTCGAACTCTTCGGCCCGTGGGTTGCTGCGTTACTGGCTGGAGATGAACTGCTGTTCTAGAAGTTGCAACAGGAGCGTCGCGCGTCGTTCGAAGGCATCGAGATCTTTGGGGTCAAGGGCGTCGGTGACCGACTTCAACCCATCGAATGCGGCCACAACAACGGTAGCCGCATCGCCGGGGTCCCCTGGAAACGTCAAGACGCCGCTAGCGCGGCCCCGTTGAAGGATGTTGGCCACGAGGTCCACCCACGCAGCGAGGGGGGAGGTGCCTCCGGGGTGCTCTTTCGTGGAGGCCAGTTGATTGGCCAAGTGCACCACTCCCCACGCGGAGGAGTCGCTCAGGACTGTTCTGACCATGAACTCCCCGAGATGGCGCAACTCCTCCAAGGGATTGTTCTTGCTGAGAATTTCCTCTTGCACACGACGCAGCCAACGTGCCTTTTGCTCGTCGACGACGGCCTGGGCCAACGTTGCTTTCGACGAGAAGTGGAAGTAAATGGCGCCCTTCGTGAGCCCGACTTCACGGATGATATCGTCCATCCGGGTCTGCTCGAAACCCTTACGCGCAAAAACGTCCGCGGCAACCCGAAGGATCTCATTCCGGGTGGCCGCGCCCTTGGGCGTACTGCCTGTGTCGCCAAACTCCATATTGTCAAAGCTACAAACCGACCAGTAGGTATGTCAATTCGGGCAGTTCACCTGCTTCGATAATCGGGCGGGCACGGCTTGCCGATAAGATTTGGTCGTTTAATGGGGGCGCAGAGCAGCGTTGGCTGGTCTGGCAGATCCTGGGAGGAGTGGGGGGACCCAATGCGCGATGAAGCGCTCTTCGAGGCTTCCGTCAAGCGGGAGCTCGTTCATAAGCGCTCGGTTTCGGAAGTCTTCTTGACGGACTTTGTTCAATCAAGTTCCAGGCGGTTCATTGCGGGCGCGCAATGGCCGCGATGGCACGTTTTTTATGGCTCGCCGGACGGTTCGCCGGATTCGGCCCTCATGGCTGAGACGTTGAGGCAGGCCGTAATCTTCTTGTCCCATTTGTGCGGGGTGCCCTTGACCTACAAGTTCCTCATGCCGTACATGAGCATCTCGGTAGAACCGGCGATCTTGGATCCCCTGGTACCCGCCCAGGTTGCTGTCGAACTTGACGTCAAGGATATGAAGCTCAGTGGAGGGCAGTTGTCGGCCCTGACTGTGTCTGCGCGGTTCGTTGTTGACGGCGCTCCCGTAGGGGAAGGGGCGGCGGCTGCACGCATTGTGAATCCGGCGAGCTATGAGCGATTTCGCGGGGCGGTCCCTGCTGGGTTGGCCGCCGATGCCGAAGACTTACTGGCGTGTGAAGACGTCGGGCATGCCACCCAGCGGAACGTGATGCTCGGGCAAAGTTCGCGCCCGTTCGTCTGGCCGCTGAGGGTTGATCCAACGCACCCCATTTTCTTTGACCACCCCCTTGACCACGTACCGGGAATGCTATTGGTCGAGGCTGCGCGGCAGGCCGTGCGCGCAGCGTGTTCCCGACCGGATGCCGACTTTGCCCTGTTTGAGGCGGATTTCATGAAGTTGGTCGAGTTCAGCTATCCCGTGGATGTTGCTGTGACGCAACTCGAATCAAAAGGCGCCCATGATGTGATGAGGGTCCGATTGCTGCACGAGGAAGAGACCGTGATGTCCTTGTTGGCCCGGGTCAAAACGCCGCGTTGATTCAGGGAGCCCCTGGGTCTTGCGGGTGAATCGGCACAATGGCCGGCATCATGAAACGCCACATGTCGTCAATCCGTTTGAGAACGTCGCGTCGTTCGGTCAGCACGTTGGATACCATCTGGACGCCTGTGAAAGACGCAACCAAATACCGTGCGAAGTCTGCCGCATCAACGTCGGGCCGCACGTCACCCTCGAGTTGGGCTTGGCGCGTCAGCATCTCCATGGTCGTGACCCAGTCCTGGTAGGGACCTTTGACGTCTCCATTGAACGCCGAAGCTTCAAATGTCAGCCGGATTCCAGCCCTGACGATTGGCTCGTCAAGCAGCTGTTGCCCGAATGTCCGGCACATGGCGATCATAGTCTCCAGCGCCGGCAGTCCGGCGGCGGCGATCTTCTCCCCGGCGACACGCACAATGTTGTGCTGTTCGGCGATGACTGCCAGCGCCAGGTCTTCCTTCGACTTGAAATGGAAATAGAGCGCGCCTTTAGTGACCGAAGCGCGGTCAGTGACGTCGCTGAGGCTTGCATTCCCGTAGCCGACCTCTTCAAAGATCGACGCTGCACCCTGGATGACTGCCGTTCGGGTGGCTTTGGCACGTTGTTGCATGATCCGCGTGGAGACCTCTCCGGTTTCTGCGTCCGGGATACTTGAGTACATGAAACTGACGGACCCTGAGGATCGGTGAAGGCCATGCCAACATATGTTGACCATGTGCCCCGGGTCCTGGTCCTGGGTTCGTCAGGCTTCATTGGAAGTCGGGTTGTAGCCTCACTCGCCGGATCCGGAGAGGCGCACGTTGTGGCACTTTCACGAAAACCGGTTGCAAGACTACGAAACAATAACGCTACCATTGCGACCGCCGACATTTCCGTACCGGGGAGCCTGATCCCCTTCTTGTCCGATACGGATGTTGTCATCCACGCCGCATCATATGTGGGCTCCGACGCTCGACTTGCCCATGCGATCAACGAGGCCGGCACGGGCAACGTCATTGAGCAGTGCCGGCAGTCCGGAGTTGCCCGGCTGATTTATGTCAGTACTTGCAGTGTTTACGGAAGCGGCCCTCACCGCGGCCTGCTTGAATCCGCAGCCGGCTATCACCCGGCCTCGGTGGCCAGCGCCACCCGTGCGGGCGCCGAACAGCTGATACTCAGCTACGGAGGCGAGGTTATTCGTCCCAACCTCGTGTTCGGCGCCGGAGACCGCTGGTTTGTCCCGGGCCTGCGCAAAATGATGAAAGTGGCTGGTGGGTGGCCAGGTGATGGTTCGGCGCTGCTTTCGCTCATCAGTGTGGAGGCGCTCGGAAGTCTGGTCTCCGGGCTTGCCTTGGCGCCGCGACTATCCGGACAAGCTTTCCATGCCGCATATCCGGAACCTGTTCGGGTCTCATTCCTCTTGCAGAGCGTTGCCCAGGTGTTCGGAGTGGAGTATCCGAAGTTCCTGGGAGATGACGAACGTGCCGGCTCGGCCTTGCGCGCTGCAGGATTCAGCGGCCATCAGATTGACTTGGTGACGAAGGATCACTGGTATTCCTCGGAAGGTCTTTGGCGGATCTCCGGGCGGGAACCGGAGACGTTCAACAGTGCCCTTGGTGAATTTTCTTCCGCCTACCAGGTTCCGCGGGAGTCCGCCCGGTCATAAACCGGTTGAACGGTTTGTTTAATGGCCGATCAGTCTCTACACTTCAGTGCAGTGGCTCGTTGTGTTTTGCAGCAACAAGTTAAGGGGCAGTAATGGGGGGAGGTGCGGCCGAGCAATCGACCGCACCTCATCTGTCCTGTTGCCAGCGGTGTTCGATTTCCTATCTCACATCGTTGTGGTTTAGTATTGACGAGTTGCTCCGGCGGGGATCGAAGTCCCTGCGAGCAAAGTTCGGGGCTGTGGCGCAGCTGGTAGCGCACCTGCATGGCATGCAGGGGGTCAGGGGTTCGAGTCCCCTCAGCTCCACTCTGGAGGTCTTATTCGAAACATGGGCGTGTTCCGTGTTTCG
Source organism: Arthrobacter sp. efr-133-TYG-118 (assembly GCF_030209755.1). Taxonomy (GTDB): domain Bacteria; phylum Actinomycetota; class Actinomycetes; order Actinomycetales; family Micrococcaceae; genus Arthrobacter. Next base: position 29,024 of record NZ_JARVRH010000039.1, read on the forward strand.
GTAAGCCCCGGGTTTTTGATATTGAAAGGACCACTCGTTCGGGTGGTCCTTTCGTATTCTCCGGCGTCGGCAATCAGGTCTGGGAGCGCTGGACAGACGGAAACCCGAAACTTTTAAATAGTTCGTCCGTAAAACGCAGTGGCCCGGAACCTTTTGGTTCCGGGCCACTGCTCGTTTTTGCCGGGGTTCCATCGGTTGGCGGCCGGATCTGGAAAACAAGAGTACTCAAGTGCGATGCAGGTACGGCGGCCGACGTTTCGGGTGTCTTCGATTGAAAATGATAGGTGGGGGTTACTCGTGTGGGGGAAGCCGATTTTTCATAGCCTGAAGTTCCTTCGGTTGGCAATTTCCGACGTCGAGCCAGCCAGACCAAGAACTTGTGGAAGAAGCGGGTGTCGATGTGCCCTGCAACACGGTTGTGACAATAGTGCGCTGCCAATTTGTCTCGAAAAGTGTGGCAACAATTGCCCCTAGATGTAGCGGGCAGGCTCTCCATGCGAAGACGGTGCGGCCGTGAGCCCCTCGGAAGAAGCTGCAACGGGTGACCTTGGGTTCGGGCTTCGTGCATCTTTCGTCAAAGATCCATTGTTCGACCGTTCCCGGCGCGACGGTAAACGTTATGCCAGCGCCGTGTCCGGTGTGTTTTGGGCTCGCCGCTACTATCGTCTTTTGTGGCTCGTTGACGCCATAGTCGTCTTTTCCGTTGCTGCTTTCGCGCAGGTGGCCCGATTCGGATTCGAAAATGCCTTTGTTATTGTTGGCGGCTTTCGTGTGGGGTATTTTCCGATTTCGCTTGCGATCGCCGGCGCTTGGATGGTCGCGTTGGGTGTCTATCGCAGCAGGGACAAGCAAGTCGTTGGAATCGGCCCGGACGAGTACAAACGCGTCTTTAGCGCCACCATAGTCCTCCTCGGGCTGCTCAACATGGCGTGCGTTGTCTTCGAGATAGAGATTGCGCGCGGCTACGTTGCGCTCGTGTTTCCGTTGGGGTGCCTGGGACTGATGACGTCCCGTTGGACGTTGAGGCGGTGGTTGACGCGCCAGCGGGTTCATGGGCATTACCTCTCCAGAGTCGTGGTCCTGGGCGCCCCTGAAGAAGTTCGTTATGTCATCAACCAGATTGAGAAGAAGTCCGGACCGATTTACAAAGTGGTTGGCGTTGCGCTTCAGGGTCCGCAGCAGCCGCCAAGCCTAATGGTCAATGGAAAGGCCGTGCCCGTCGTCGCCGACATCTATTCGGTCGTACACGCGGTCGCGGCGACAGACGCCGATGCAGTCATCATTGCCGGGCAGGTTGAAGGCGGCAGTACTTACATCCAGGAACTCGGCTGGCAGTTGGAGGAAAGTTCAACGGAGCTGATCCTGACGACCGGACTGACAAATGTGGCCGGCCCCAGGATTCATTCGCGTCCTGTGGAGGGGCTGCCGCTCATGCACGTCGAGCTCCCGCAATATGCCGGTGCCAAACATGCGATGAAACGGGTGCTCGACATTATTCTCTCGGCCGCCGCCTTGGTGGTGTTGTTGCCCGTTTTTGCGGTGCTCGCCGTTCTGATCCGGCGGGACAGCCCGGGGCCCGTAATTTTCCGGCAGGAGCGCATCGGGCGAAGAGGACAAACCTTCGTGATGTTCAAATTCCGTTCCATGGTGGAGACCGCGGAGCAGGACCTGGCCGAGTTGCTCGAGCAGAATGAGGGGGCCGGATTGCTATTCAAGATGGAACACGACCCTCGGGTAACCCGGGTCGGTAGGTGGATGAGGCATTATTCCCTCGATGAGCTCCCGCAGTTCTTGAATGTGTTTCTCGGGGACATGAGTCTCGTTGGTCCCAGGCCGCCCCTTCAGCGGGAGGTCGATGGCTACGAGAGGCACGTCCACCGTCGGCTCTATATCAAGCCCGGACTGACCGGAATGTGGCAAATCAACGGCCGCTCGGAGCTTAACTGGCAGGACAGCGTCCGGCTGGATCTGTATTACGTCGAAAACTGGTCGATCGTTGGAGACATCATCATTCTCTGGCGGACGGCGCGGGCGATGATCCGGCCAGTGGGCGCATACTAGGCCGCACCCACAGGCGGTGGGACCTTTGAACAACTTGAGGATCAGAGCTGGATCGAGTTCCTGCTGAGTGGTCATTCCGGCCCGGACGAGTGGCGGATGAAGTCAATTCAAGTGACAGGTACTCGCGCTCCACGGGGCGGACGTCCATAGGCTGAAGCCAATGTTCGATCCGGCTTTCGGTCTCGGTCTCAACTGGAGGGGACGCTCTAACCATGAAATACGTGGATGCGGGGGAACCATGAGAATCATGAGACCGCGTAGCGCCCGGAACACAGCTCAAGTGACCGTCGTCGTACCTTGCTATAACTATGCACAATATTTGCCGGCCGTCACCTCGTCAGTATTGTCCCAGGCCGGCGTCGATGCACAGGTGATAGTCGTTGACGACGCGTCGACCGATAACTCGGCCCAAGTGGCCAGTGATCTGGCGCTACGCGATCCTCGGATTACTGTGGTGGTCCACGAACGAAACATGGGTCACATAGCCACGTATAACGACGGTTTGTCGAGGGTGGTCACCGAGTACGTCGCTCTCCTTTCGGCAGACGACTTGCTGGCCCCGGGAGCCCTGTCCCGTGCCACTGGCTTGATGTCCGCCAACCCGCGGGTGGGGATGGTCTACGGGAGGCCGCTGGAATTCTCCGATGAGCATCAGTTGCCCCGCGCCGACGGCTCAAGGTGGCAGTCGTGGACCGTTTGGGCGGGTCACGAATGGATCAATTGGGCCTGCTGGCGGGGGAGGTGCTTCATCTTGTCCCCTGAGGTGGTCATGCGCACCGAGGTCTTGCAACACGTGGGCTTTTACAATGGATTGCTGCCCCATTCCGGGGATTTGGAATACTGGCTCCGTACGGCGGCCCATTGGGATGTTGGCAGGATCAACGGGCCGATCCAGGCGTTCTACCGGGTCCATGGCGCCAATATGCATTTGATCTCGTTTGCCACCATGGTGGTGGACCTGCGGCATCGGCTCGAGGCTTTCCGGGTGCTGCTGACGTCGGAGGTCTTGCGCGGGTTACCCCAAGCGGACAGACTGCTGGACCGGGCCCAGCGCGCTTTGCGTCGTGAGGCGCTTATTCTCGCGGCTCGCACACTCGACTCAGGTGGTTCGGCCACGGACGCTTCGGCCCTGCAAGATTTCGCGTTGCGAGTCTGGCCGGGACAACCGGCGTCGTTCCGGATCCGTGGAGTCCGTTGGCGTTTGGTACGGGCCGATGAGGGCAAACCGCCGCTCCCCTGGCAGCGAACCGTCGAAATTTTCCGCACCCAGGTGGACCGCGTGCGTTGGCGTGCGTGGCGGCTGGTGGGGATTTCATGAGCGCTCGCGGAGAAGGGACCGGCACGCTGGCTACCAGGCTGCGCAGAGGCACGCTCTGGGGTGCCCTCAATGTTGGCCTATCACGCGTCCTTCAATTCATCACCACACTTGTGGTCGCCCGTCTTGTCGCGCCGGAGCATTTCGGCGCCTTGGCAGTGGCGCTCGTCGTGCAGGTAATTGCCGTGAACATCGCCGAGCTTGGCGCCACGGCTGCCCTCGGCCGCGGTGACCGTGATCCGGATGAGATCGCTCCGACTGTTTTTACCATTTCGCTGGTCACGAGCGTCCTGCTGACTGCGCTCGTGATCCTGCTGGCACCCTTGCTTGCTGCCGCACTGGGGGATTCCGGCGCAACCCCGGTCGTTCAGGTCATGGGGCTGACGGTGTTGCTCTCTGGAATGACATCCGTTCCTACTGCCCTGATATGGCGCGACTTCCTGCAGAAGCGCAGGATCCTGGTTGACGTATTGAACACTGTCGTTGCCCTGGTCCTGGTCGTTCCCATGGCGCTGTGGGGCTGGGGTGCGATGGCTTTGGCGCTCTCACGGGTGGGAGGGCAACTGACCGCGACCATCGGTTACTGGATCATCAGCCCGAAGCGTTACTTGCCAGGTTTCAATATCGTGGAAGCCAGGGGGATTTTCCGCCTCGGGCTTCCACTGGCCATGGCCAATCTGGTCGTTTTTGTCACCCTGAATCTCGACTACATGATCATCGGCCGGGAGCTGGGACCAGTGCAGCTTGGGTTGTATTTGCTGGCCTTCAACTTGGCGAGTATGCCAAGCAGCGTGATTACCGCCGTTATCCGAACCGTTGCCGTGCCGACTTTCGGCAGGCTGAATGCGAACGGAACTCTCGGCGCGGCGGCGTTGAACGTCACGGCCGGAATTGCCTACATCGGCTTCCCGGTCTCGGCCCTCCTGGCAGGGCTCGGCGCACCCCTTATCGTCACCTTCTACGGCGACAAATGGAATGGAGCAGCCGTCGCGATGGTCAGTTTGGGAATCTTTGGAGCCGCGAGGATCCTCTCAGAGATGTTCGCTGATCTCTGTGTGGGTGCCGGCAAGACCGTTGGCCTGTTCTGGGTCCAGGTCATTTGGCTCCTTGCCCTTGTTCCGGCAATGCTCATCGGCGTGCGCCTATGGGGCATTGCAGGTGCCGGGTTCGCCCACGTCGTCGTGACGTGGTTTGTCGTTATTCCCGTTTATCTCGTGCTGGTTGCAAAATCCACCGGTGCAAGAATCCTGTCCCTCTTGAGTACTTGCTTTCCGGCTGCAGCTGCGGCCGCTGTTTGCGGCGTCCTGGCGTGGCTGGTAGCCGCCCAGATCCCGTTTGCTCTTCTCGCGGTTCTGGCCGGAGCGTTCGCTGGCCTCGTCGTCTATGCCCTTGTCACCTTTCGCTGGGCGCAGGCGTTGCTCCGTGGCATCAAACAAGCATCGGCAGGCGAGGCCACCCTCAGTAATCGCGTATTGGCCGGCACTGATCGCACAGGGAACAGGAGTTGACCGTGCTCTTTCGCATTGATGCAACCCAGTTGATCTCGCACCTCAGGAATGAAGGGTGGTCTAGTTTCGGCCGGCGTGGAAGCCAACGGTTCTTTCAAGCTTTGGGTGAACGGCTCTCCTGGGCAGAGTTCGATTTTCCATTGCGCCAAGAAGACATCGCGGACTCCGGCAATCTGCGCTTGCCGGCGCCGCGGCAGATCCTGAAGGACCAACTGCACATCGGCTGGGTATGCACGCCACCGGCCGCCGGATCCGGCGGGCACACGACGCTCTTTCGGATGGTCCAAGGCCTGGAGGAGCGGGGCCATCGCTGTACCTTGTTCCTCTACGACCGGTATGCGGACGATGTGGCGCGACACGAAGAAGTCATCCGCCGCAACTGGCCCGGGATGCGGGCAGAGGTTCGAAGTGCCACCCGAGGCATGGAAGACGTGGACGGGGTTGTTGCGAGCTCATGGGCAACCGCGCACGTCGTTGCATCCCGCGTGATCAGTAAGGCCCACCGTTTTTACTTCATTCAGGACTATGAGCCCTTTTTCTACCCGCGCGGCACCTTGTATGCGTTGGCCGAGGACACCTACCGATTCGGTTTCAAGAACATCGCTCTGGGAAAGATGATCGCCGGGGTGATGGAAAACGAGGTCGGGACCTCCCCGGACGCGATTGTTCCGTTCGGCTGCGACAATGACATCTATCGGATTCTTCCAGAACGCGACGCCGCATCGCGCAGCGGGGTGGTCTTCTACGCTAAGAAAAACGTGGACCGCAGAGGCTATTTGCTCGCGAAGCTGGCGCTGGAGCGGTTCCACCAGGCCCACCCCGAACAAGAGATCCACGTTTACGGTGACAAGGTATCGGGTTGGTCCATCCCTGTCACGGACCACGGAAACTTGACTCCAACGCAGCTGAACGAGCTCTACAACCGCACCCTCGCGGGCCTGGCGATATCCTTTACGAACATTTCGTTGGTTCCGGAAGAACTGATGTCCGCGGGCAATATCCCGGTGCTCAACGAGTCCGCGTATTCCCGGGCTGTCTTGTCCACCGATGATGCCGTTTGGGGGCGTCCCACCCCGTGCGGGATGGCGGACGCACTGGCAGCGGCGGTAGAGGCCACCGACGTCGAGGCGAGGGCTGCGCGAGTGGCCGAAAGAGAGCGCCAGGACTGGGAAGAAACCAAGAAGCAGGTCGCTTCCATCATTGAGACAGCATGTGCCGAGGTTCTTACCGGGGATCGCGCCTCATGACCGCCAGCCAGGAAATGTCCGGGACAAAGAGCCCGAGGAGGGCCAAGCGGTCATCCCGGAGCCCTTTGGCGTTCCCCAAGCCTCCCACGGTCACGTTGCTTGATTTCGACCCTCAGACGTCCAAGCCTGGCCGGACCCCGCTTTTCCTGCGGGTCGTCGCATTCAGCATCTTCTTCTTTCCCTCAAGCATGGTCCTGGCGCCGGTGGGGGCCGCGGGAACGATGCCCCTGATACTCGCGCTGTTCCTCTTTGCGTTCTGGTTTTGCTCGGTGCTCTTCGGCCTGCACGACCCGTTCAAATTCCGGCATCCAGGCAGGATCGGGCTGGCCCTGCTGTTGTTGGGGACGTGCGCTTCCTACGTTGCGCTCTACTTAGGCTTGACCGGCGGCAGCACAATAGCGGCGCGGGCGGCCTCGGATCGATGGGTGATTTTGCTTGTTGCCAGCGCCGGAATCATCCTTGTCACGGCGGAGGTCGTCCGGACCATCGGCGACGTCCTGTTACTGATCCGGGCGGTACTGGCGGGGGCCTTCTTTTGCTGCATGGTGGCTGCGGTCCAGTTCATTTTCCACATCAATCCGATGGATTGGTTCCAACTGGCGATGCCTGGGTTTACCGACAACGGAGCAGGCACGACTTTTCAAGTCCGCGGCACGCTGGTCCGTGTGTCAGGCAGCACCTTTCACTCCATCGAGCTGGCCGTGGTGTCCTCCATGCTGCTTCCGCTCTCCATCTGGCGGGGCCTCTTTGATCCGGCGGGCAGAAAATGGCTGCATTGGACCGGAACGGGCCTCCTCGTGTTTGCCATTGCCGCGACGATCTCGCGGGCAGGCATTATTGGACTGCTGGTCGGGATGATTGCCTTCATTCCGTTCCTGCCGCAACTGGCCCGGCGCTGGGCATTCCTCATCGTTCCGATTGCCGCGGCCGGTCTCTTCCTCGCGGTGCCCGGCCTTATCGCTACGATCGCAGGTTCGTTCAGCACAGCCGAAAGCGACCCGTCAATTTCCACGCGCACCAACAATTATCCGCGTGTAATCGAAATGGTTGGCCAGAACCCGATAGTTGGTCTTGGCCCCGGCAACTACATACCGGATAACGCTTTGCACATTCTGGACAACCAATACCTGAATTCTGCGGTCACCCTGGGCCTGGTGGGCCTGGTCGCCATCACCGCCTACTTTGTTTTGCCAGGAGCCATTACGGTGAGCGTCGCCCGCCGCGCCCGCTCCCAGGCACTGAAATGCCTCGCGGGTGCAGTGGCGGCCGGCGGGCTGGTCGCAGCGGTGTGCTCGCTGACGTTCGATTCCTTGTCGTTCCCGGTCTTCGCACTGACCTACCCCCTTTTCATCGGGCTGGCCGGCGCCGTCTGGATAATGGTCAAACGCGAGATCGAATTGCTCGGACCCCGCAATGGGAATGGCCCACCGTTTCGGAAGACACCAGTTTCGGTACGTTCCACCCCGGAAGGAAGACGATGGATCCCTTAGCAGTACTCAAGACTCTTTGGCACTACAAGTCTGTTGCTTTGCCGGTACTTTTCATTACTCTCATTGCGTCCATCTACGTTTTCCAGTTCGCCCCCCGTTCCTACGAATCCACGATGACGTATGCCTTGATCAACCCGAGTATTCCGACCGAGGCAGACAAAATAAAGAATCCGGCGCTCAAAGATCTCAATTCAAGCAATCCCTATTTGCGTTCATCGGATCCCACGCTGGTTGTGCAGGTGCTGATCACCCGCCTCAAGGACAGTTCGACAGCTGACGAACTCACCGCAGAAGGGCTTAGCAAACAATACGATGTCACCCGGGATGCGGTTGGCGGACAGTACTCATTCCTGGTTGACATCACAGGGGTCAGTTCGACACCGGACCGCTCGATCGCTACGACGCGGCGGCTGGGCGAACTGCTTAAGGAGAATCTTCGCACTATTCAGAAGATCGACGGCGCCGACGATACCTATCTCTTTTCGTCGCTGGTCGTCGCATCCCCGGACAAGGCTACTGAGCAGTTTTCAAGCCGCCTGCGATCCCTTATTGCCGTCCTCGTGGGCGGTGCAGTCCTGATGTTCGGGGCCGTCTCCACAGCCCGCGGGGTCGGATTGGCACGCCGGCGGAAGGCCGCATTGCATGCCGCCGCGGCGTCGGACGCAGGAGGCAGGCCGGAGCGCGATTCATTGTCGTCGGACGGAGGATCCACGGCGGATGGGTGGCTGAGCCCCGAACTCGCCGCGTTCCCCACGGTCCGCGGCCGCCGTCGGGATTCGGGGGCACGCAGTCGAGAGGCCCGGGAAGTTCTTGAGGCTGAGTCCGTGGGCGAACCGTCGCGATGACGGGAACCTGCGAACCGAGAGGACAGCCGGCCTCCGCACCCCGGGGCCGCTGCCCTCGGGCCGAGGGGTTGGATATGGGCGCCCGGACGCTACAGGGCGGCCCGAAGAGTTTCAACCACGAACTTCTGCTGCGCGATTGTGATGTGCGGGTGCAGAGGCAAGGACAGAATTTCGCCCGCTGCATGTTCCGCCACCGGGAAGGCGCCTGGGCCGAGACCCAGGTGGGCGAAGGCCCCGCTCAGATGCAGGGGCGTTGGGTAGTGGATTCCCGCTCCGATTCCCGCTCCGTTCAAGAGGGCAAGGACGCGATCACGGTCTGCCACCCGGATGACGTACAGGTGCCATGCGTCGTCATTGCCTTCAGCACTGATGGGCGCGGAGGCTCCGGGAACATCATCGAGCATTTCGCTATATCTCGCCGCGGCCTCCCGGCGGGAATCATTCCAAGCTGAAAGACGCCGAAGCTTGGCATTGAGGATCACCGCCTGGATCGTGTCCAGCCGTGAATTGAAGCCAACAACGTCGTGGACGTATTTCGTCGCGCTGCCGTGCGCGGCAAGCATCCGGACGCGGCGGGCTACTTCAGGGTCGTCAGTCGTCACCGCGCCGGCATCCCCTGCGGCGCCAAGATTCTTCCCGGGGTAGAAGCTGGTCCCCGCGGCCGCCCCCAGGGATCCCGCCGGACTTCCGTGCCGGGTTGCGCCTTGGGCTTGTGCCGCGTCCTCGATGATCACCGCTCCACATGACTCCGCTAGGGCGCGCAGCTGCTCGACCGGTGCTGTCTGACCGAAAAGGTGGACCGGAACTATGGCCTGCGTTCGTTTCCCAACAGCTTCCGCCACCTGCGCGGGATCGATGAGCAAGTGGACCGGATCGACATCGACGAACACCGGGGTGGCGCCAATCCGGACCACGGCTTCCGCTGTGGCAATGAAGGTATTGACCGGCAGGACGACTTCGCAGCCGGGTCCCACTCCCGTTGCCCGCAGGGCAAGCTCCAGCGCGTCGGTGCCGTTGGCAACACCTATGCAGTGGTCCACGCCTAGCCACGCAGCGTACGCTTCTTCAAACTGCCCGACGGCGGCCCCTCCTATGAACGCCGTGGTCGCGAACACGCCCTCCAAGCCGCTGAGGACCTCGCTCTCGACCTCGGCATGCTGTGCCGCGAGGTCAACCAGGGGTATGTTCGCCGGCAGGGATGCATCCATCAGCTGTACCTTCCGTAGTGGCTTTATGCGGGTTGTTCTTGTTGGTTGTCATTGACGGGCAAGCGAATCGGAGCGGCGGGTACGCCTACCCAGGTCTCACCGGGCGGAAGGTCCTGCAGCAGTACTGCCCCCATTCCCAGGGTTGCCTCTTCGCCCACGCGAACGCCTTGGCGGACGCTGGAGTTCATGCCCAGATAGGCGGCACGCCCAACACGCACGCCGCCGCCCAGGGTCACGCCTGCGGCAACGGTCGCGAAGTCCTCCACGACGTTGTCGTGCGTCAGCGTTACCTGCGGCATGGCGACGACGTGCGTCCCCACGGTGACGTCGGCCGTCAGCACGACATTGCTCAGCAGGATACTTCCGCGGCCCACTGTGGATCCGGGCGGCACCCGCACACCCTGGTCCAGGACCGTCGCGAAGCGTTCGCCCGTGATGCCCTGATGTGCCAGGCGCTGTACTATCTGCTGCCGAGCGGTTCCGGAGCCGACACAGACCAGGAACTGGGTGTAGTTGTACAGCGCGGCGTCCGCGATGGTGCCCAGGACGGTCACCCCGCCAACGAGCCTGCCTTGGATGATGGAGGAATCATCGAGGAAGCCGACCACGCGGTACTGATCGGAGCCCCGGATGACGGCCAGTACTTCCCGGGCCAGTCCACTTGCGGCGATCAGCATCAACTCCTGCACGGTTCACCGTCCCCCGGTTACCGCGGCGCGCACGGAGTGCACAACTCTTGCCTGTTCCGACTCGGTCATCTGATGGAAAACCGGAAGGATGAGGGTATTGTCCGTGAGGCGTTCGGTGACGGGGAGCGGAGCCCCTCCTGTGTCCCGGCCTCGATAAGCTGGCTGACGATGGGCCGCCATGATTCCCCGACGGGCTGATATTTCATCTCCGGCCAGATGTTCGAGTACGCCTTCACGGTCGACGGCGGATCCGGGAAGGACCTCCAACCAGAAGGACTGGAAATTGCTGGTACCCCAGGCCGGGTCCCGCACCACGCGCATCCCCTCGACATCCGCAAACTGCTTGCTGTACTCGGAGGCAATTTCCCGGCGTCTGCGGACTACCTGCGCCAACTTGTCCAGCTGGACCAAGCCGACGGCGGCCTGCAGGTCCGTCATGCGGTAGTTGAAACCCAGCTCCAAATACTCTTCGGCGGGCGCCAGCACGGAGGCGTGCCGGGCGCTCGCGGAGACACTCATTGAGTGCTCGCGCAGCCGGCGGGCACGATCAGCCCAGTCCGGGTGCGGCGTGGTCAACATGCCCCCCTCGCCGGTGGTGAGGATTTTCCGGGGGTGGAAGGACCACGCGGTCACGTCAGCCCCCGCTCCCACCGGCAGGCCCCGATAGCTCGATCCTGCGCCGCAGGCGGCATCCTCAATGACGACAATTCCGAGCGGGTCGCACAGCAGACGGATGGAATCCAGATCAACTGGAACTCCACCCTGGTCCACGGCAATGACAGCCCTGGTACGGTCCGTCAACGCGGCACGGACCGTTTCTGCGGTGAGGTTGCCGGTGGCAAGGTCCACGTCGGCAAAGACCGGCCGCGCGCCTACATAGGTGGCGGCATTCGCGGTGGCGATGAAGGAGAACGACGGAACGACGACGTCATCGCCCGGGCCGATGGAGGCGACTACCAAGGCCAGGTGCAACGCCGTCGTGCAATTCGAGGTGGCGACCGCGAAAGGAGCATGTTGGCTGCGGGCGAAGGCCGATTCGAATTCGGAAACCCGGGGACCTTGCGCGACCCAGCCGGACTCGATCGTTGCACTGACGGCGGCTACTTCCTCTGCTCCGAACCACGGCTGCATGACATTGATGCGGGTCATGAGGAGACCCCGGCGGTTCGCGTAGCGGCGATTTCCGCTCGAAGGGGTTGCCACCACTGCACCAACTGCCGAAGCCCATCCTCGAGGGAGACTTCCGCCGCAAAGCCCAGGTCTGAGTGGGCCGCGGAGATATCCGCCAGCCTGCGGCTAACGCCGTTGACTGCCCGTTCCGGTCCATATTCCACGGCAAGGTCGGAGTCCATTGCGCGCAACAGGGACTGTGCGAGCTGCAAGAGGCTTGTCTCCGTTCCGCTGGCGACGTTGTAGACCCCCTCCGTACGGTCGCTCGCGGCCGCAAGCAGGTTGGCCCTCGCTATGTCGCCGGTGAAGACAAAGTCCATCGTCTGGCGGCCGTCCCCGAAAATCAGCGGAGGTTGGCCGTCCGCAATTCGCTCCATCCAGCGCACCAGGACTTCGGTGTAGAGCCCGTGGACATCCATGCGCGGACCGTAGACGTTGAAGTATCGCAGGATCACGTAGTCCAGTCCGTCCATTGCGCGGAAGCTGCGCAACATGCCTTCGTTGAAGGATTTGGCGGCCCCGTAGAAGGTGTCGTTGTTGTGGTGGTGATGCCGTTCATTGGTGGGGAAGCTTTCCGCCAGGCCATAGACAGAGGCGCTGGAGGCGGCAACCACCTTGTCAACCTTCTGCGCAACCGCGGCTTCGAAAACGTTGAACGTCCCGTTGACCAGGACCTCCAAGGCCAGCCGAGGCTCTTCCGCGCACTGGGTGATCCTGATGGCGGCCTGGTGGAAGACGACGTCCTTACCCCTGGTCAAATCGTGGACGAGGTCCCGGTCACGCAAATCGCCCTCCACCAAAGTGACGCGGCCGCTGATCAGCGCATCGCTCAGGTTGTCCCGGCGCCCGCGCACCAGATTGTCCAGTACGTCGATGCGGGTGACGCCGGCGTCGAGGAGTTGATCCACAATCGTGGAACCGATGGTCCCGGCACCGCCCGTGACGAGAACCTGTGCTCCGGCCAAATTGCTCATGCCGTCTCCTCAAGCTGAAGTTCGGCACCATCAACCAGAGTGGTGCGACCATCCTCGGCCAGGCTCCGCGAAGCGGCCTCGAGCACCGACAGGACGCGCAGGCCCGCCGATCCGTCGGTGCGCGAGAGCCTTTCCTCACGGATGCTGGCCGCGTACTCGCTGACCATTTGGCCGAGCGGTTCATGTTCCGGCAAGGCAGGGGACCAGGTGTCTCCCAGCCGGTACGAGATTGTCGCGGCCGTCCGGTTGGCCCCTTCGGAGGGCTGATGCTGGAGATTGACGCCTCGATCGTAAAGGCTCAGCCGCTGCTGTGGATTCAGGTCATCCCAGACCAGCGTCCGCTTGGATCCGCCAATGACCATCTGCCGGATCTTAGTTGGGCTGAGCCAGTTGACGTGGACGTGCGCCAATCCTCCGGCTGCCAGTGGGAAGCACAAATGACCTACACAGGCCCGGCCGGCACCGAGCGGGTCTGCGCCGTGCGCCGACACATGGGCGGGCTGCAGTCCTGCGGGAAGGATGAAGTCCAGAATCGAGAGGTCGTGCGGGGCGAGATCCCAGAAAACGTCGACATCAGGCTGTATCAAGCCAAGGTTGATACGGACGGAATCGATGAAAAGAATCTCGCCCAACGCCCCGTCAGCGATGAGTTCCCGGATCTTCAGAACAGCCGGCGTATAGCAGTAAGTGTGATCGGCCATCAGCACCAATCCCTTTTGCCGGGCGAGCTCCACCATCTCCTCACCTTTTTCGCGACTATCCGCAAGCGGCTTCTCGACCAGCACATGCTTCCCGGCCAGCATTGCCGCCAGCGCAATCCGGTGGTGGGTTCGTGCGGGTGTCGCAATAGCGACGGCTTCGAGGTCGGGCCAAGCCAGCAGCTCATCCAGATCCGTCACCACGGGCACGTTGCCTACTTGCTCGGAGACACTCCTAGCCCGGTCGGCATCGAGATCGCAGATGGCCGCAAGATCCCAGTCCCCGCTGATTCTGAAATTGCGGGCCAAATTCGGACCCCAGTAACCTGCCCCGATCAGCGCAACTCGCAGCTTCCTGCTTGTCATGGTGGTTGCTCCCCTTCATCCTGAGAACCGGGATCGAACGCTTACATGAATGCTCGCCTCAGCCTATTTGCGGGGTAGAAGGCCAGGCACGAGTGGCTGGTACCCGCATTCGCGACGGTCCGGTACTCACCTCCCACCCGGAAGCTCGTGTTCAGTTCGCTTAGCACTCGACTTCGGCGAGACGGCACTTCTATCGGCAGGAAAGGGTGTTTTGCGCACCTTGATCGGTGGTATCTTTTGGGACGAACTCCGTAGCTGATGGTCTCCGTTTCGGGCTGCTTGCAAGAGTGGCCTGTGAATTTTCCGATGAATCAACGGGAGCCGATGGCGATGACGAAGCACAACATTTCCCTGACCGCTCGAACGAGCGTCCTGTTGGCTGCCTTCTTGGCCCTCTCAGCCTCGGTGGCGAGCTCCACGGTGCCGACCGTTGTGCCGCTGCCGGCCGGAGTGACCGTCCGTGCTGTTGATGGGGGCCAGCAGTACTACGGAAAGTTTCCTAACGGCCTGCCGGCCTCGCCAAACTACTTTCCGGTGGGCATTTGGTTCGAAAGCGTTCTCGCTCCTACCGATGTTCCCTTGGACAGGGCAGCGGGTATTAATTTGTACGTCGAGCTAACTGCCGACTCGAATGTTCAGTACATCAGGGACGCCGGGTCATATGCGATCCCGTCCTGGACATCGCCGCTTGCCTCTGGATTCCTGCTCTCGGACGAGTCTGACATGTGGGCTGGGCCCGGCTCTGCCAGCTGGACCGGAAATTACCCTGGTGCCGGGACGGTTTGCGCTCCCGCCGAAAGCAAGTGCGGATACACGGTGCAGGGAACCCTTGTTAATAGAGCCCCGGCCAACACCATGATCTATGCGAATTACGGGAAAGGCGTGACGTTCTGGGAATCGACGGCTGAAGCGGGGCAATTTGTCAATAACTACCAGCAGGTGGTTTCCGCCGACAATTACTGGTTCACCGATCCCAACATCTGTGCTCCGACTGAAGGCGGAGTGATGCTGGCGACTCCCCGTGCCTTGACCGACTCTGAGTGTCGCAAAGCCTCAAATTACGGCTGGACCGTGGAACGCACCCGTGCCTTCGTCAGCCCGAAGGGGAACCTGCCCGTCTGGGCCTTTGTTGAGCTGGGACACCCATTCACGGAAGCTAGTGCTCCAACAATCACGGCACCGGAAATCAGGGCCGCAGTGTGGAGCAGCATCATTCATGGTGCACGCGGGATCACGTATTTCAACCATAGTTTTGGTGGGAGTTGTATCTCTCAACACGTTTTGCGGGATGCATGCGGCGCCGCGATCCGCCCGACGGTGACAGCCGTCAATCAGCAGATTGCAGAGTTGGCCCCGGTGCTTAATTCGCCGTTTGTGGATGGTGTAGCAACCACCAGTGGCGTCATCGATACCGCAGTAAAGGCCTACAACGGCAGCTTCTACATCATTGCCGGGTCCACACAGACAGGACCGCAATCTGTCGCCTTGAACCTCAAATGTGGCGGCGGAACCAGCGTAACGGTGCTCGGCGAAAACCGCTCCCTGGCTATGGTTGGCGGCTCTTTCACCGACACCTTTGCCGACAGTAACGCCGTGCATATTTATCGGGTGGAAGGCGGCAACGCCTGCGGCATCTCCGGCCAATAGCCGGCGCCGCCGGCTGCCTTTTAGCGCCGGCTGCTCTCGTCCCGTTCCCATGTAGTCGCAGCTGCGGGTCCCTTCCGAAGCCGGGCCGCGACGGCAAAGCCCGCGTAGACGGCGGCGTCGAACGCCGTGAGGGGACCGCGGATTGAACCTAGGAGTTCGCGGAGGCTTTGGCCTGTGCCGCTACCGCCCTCGGCCGGCTGGATATTGAGCAGATGCACATTGCTCCGGTAGTTTCGTCCAAGAACCGTGAGGAGGGCGCGGGCGTCCTTAGGGGTGTGGACCGTGATGGGCCGGCAGGTGACAATTTCCTTTTCGTTGGCGCCAAAGTGCCGGTCAACGAAAACATCATCGGCCTGTACCGGCGGAAACGTGCCAAACCGGGCGCGGGCCTCGCGGGTCAGGGCGAAGGCCCCCGCACCCCATAGGCCGCTCCTGGTTGACGCCATGCGGCCCCGTGCACGATAGAAGGCCTGCACGAGGCCCGTGGCACCGCCGGTGTCGTACTGCGACGCCGGCCGTGCCGCCAGGACATCGCCTTGTGCAAGACGCCTGAAAAGCTGCTCGATGGCCACCGGGTCTATCTCCACGTCCGCGTCGAGATAGAGCCGCGGCCAGGCCGTGGCCAACGCATCGCCGGTGTCCATCGCGACGGTTTTCGATGGCTCGTCGACCTCAACAACTTGGACACCACTAAACCGGCCGGCTAATTCGGCGGTGTTGTCAGTGCAACCGTTGCACACTACGAAGATCTCCACGGCGCCAGTGGCCGCCAGCGGCTTAAGGCCGCTGAGCGTGCGGTCAATGACCGCCGCTTCGTTATGCGCCGGGATGATGATCGAGCCCGCGGGGAAGTCCCTGAGTTGACCGCCGTCGTCGTGGTTTGCTTGTGGAGCGGGCACGGCATGGGGCAGTTGCTCCCAGAGTCGTCTGCTCAGGAGCGCCCGAAGCGCCGGCCGGTGGCCGCGCTGGTATGAGCGTAGTGCCTCAGAGAGCACCGCCGCACCGCGGAATGCGGCAGCGGTAGCAGGAGGGTGGTGCTTTTCCGCGTAGCGGGTCCGGTTCACCGCCATCAAGGCGGTGAGCGCCGCCGAACTGCCGGAGCCGCCCCTGCGATGCCGCATTTTGGCGGCGGGTTCAAACCAGACCTCCGACCCGGCCTCCCGGGCCCGCCGGAAGAAGTCGGTCTCTTCCAAGTAGAGGAAGAACCGCTCGTCCCAGGGCCCGAGTTCGGTCGCCAGGCCTGCGTCGATCAGCAACGCTGCGCCGGTGGCCCATTCCACTGGGTGCGCATGCTGGTAGCTGACCCGGTCATAGTCGATTTCCGAGAGCCAGGCAGGCCGGCCTGGTAGCCGACGGCCCAAGGCAGCGTCCGCCAACGCGCGCGGAAGGGTCGGTTCCCTGCGCAGGGACGGATAGATTGAGCCGTCTTCGTCCAAAAGCGCTGGAACCACAATCCCGGCCCCGGAGTGGCGCTGCCGGGCGATCATGGCCGCAACGGAGCCGCGTTCAATGACCAGATCCGGATTGGCCACCAGCAGGTACCGGACGTCGCCACAGAGGGGTTGGGCGGCGTTGATGCCACCGGAGTAGCCCAGATTGCCTCCGGTGGGGAACGATATGACGTCGTCGTACCGGGAGAGCGCGTCCAGCGTACCGTCCGAGGAGCCGTTGTCCGCGACAATCACCCGGAGCCACTGGTCGGCGGCCTCGGACCGCAGGCTTTCGATTAGCGGTTCGACGTCGTCGGCGTTGTTGTAGGTGACCACCAGGACGGCGACGTCCGCGGCTTGCCCGGCGACGGCAAAGTCCCTGTTGCCTACCGGGGGCGGCGCGAGGGTGGTCGGCGCGGGTCGCTCGGCAGGGTCGCGTCGTGCGTCGCCGGGCACTTCCTCCGGGCCGGAGCTTTTCGACCGAAGCGACGCGTAGGCCATGGGGCCGTCGACCAAGTAGCGGCGGGCGAGGCGTCGTGGTTCCAGCGCGAGGCGCCAGGCCCATTCGAGGCCGTTGGAGCTCACCCATTCCGGGGCCCGCTGGATGCGGCCAGCCAGGAAGTCGACCACTGCGCCGAAGGCCAGCAGTACCCGGGCTTCGGTAAGCGTCCCGTATTCAGCAATCCACAGCTCTTGCCTTGGTTTTCCGAGCCCGACGACGAGGATGTCCACCTTGGCTGCGGCGATGGCCGTTGCCAGGCGGGTCGAAGCCGCAGGATCGGTGAGCTCGTCGCGGCTGGGAGACCAGAAGCCTGCCACCACAAGGCCCGGCCGCTCGCGGGAGAACCTCGACTTCAGTGATTCGTGCGCGGACTCTGCCCCGCCCAAGAAGCCGACCCGGAGCTGAAGGTCCGTGGCAGCATCCAGGAGGGGGCCGATCAGGTCGCTGCCGGCCAGGCGCGGCCAACTGCGCCCGGTCAGTCGCTGCGCTTCGGACACCAGGGGGGCGCCATCGAGCAGCGTGAGCCAATCGATAACCGGGGAACCGTCCACCCTTGGGCGACCGTTTGCGAGAACGGAAGCCCACCTGCTTCCGACGCCAAAGTGGCTGATGTGGTCGAGGTTGGCCGAGGCAATCGCCAGCGGTGGCAACTCCCTGGAAGTCGCCCGCGCAGAAATTAGGCCGATGGCATCGGAGAAGCCCAGAAGGTCGACCATGGCGCCGCCGAGGAGTACCCGTCCCGATGGGGAATTTGGGGAGTTGCCTGTGTGGCGTTCAGGAACGGCGTGTTCACGAAGGCGGGTCCGGGAAACACGAGGTTGAGGAACAACGTGATCTGTGCGGCCGTGGAGCGCCGGGATGGTGCCGACCACGGCCCGGGCTCCGGCGGCTGGCGGAATCAAGAGCTTGGCGGCCATCACTTTGAGGCCTTGAGCTGTTTTCACGCGGAGTCATCCCTTCTTACCCGCTTACACGGTTCCGGCTACGGTGCTGTGAAGACGGCGTCGACCCAGTAGTTGGTGTTGTTGTAGCTGTTGGTGGGGAAGGCGGCGTTGCCGTAGTTGTAGACGCCGTTGGGTCCGTCGGTTCCGCTGGCGAGGCCGTGGAGGGGTGCGTTGTCGGCGGCGCTGCTGAAGTAGCCGCTGTTGGCGGAGTAGAAGCCGTTGGGGGCGTAGTAGGAGACGAGGTAGGTGGTGTTGGCGGCGATGGCGACGGGGCTGGCGAGGGTGGCTTGTTGCCAGCCGGTGGCGGTTTCGGCGGTGAAGGTGACGGAGGCCAGGAGTGATCCGGTGCCGGACCAGAGGTAGCCGGTGTGGGTTCCGGTGTTCTGGCTGCCTTTGTAGAAGCGGATGCCGGTGATGTTGCCGGCGATGTCGGAGCGGAACTTCATGCCCAGTTCCACGCCGCTGGGGTCGTTGACGGTGACGGTGGCGGGGTTGGAGGCGGCGCTGAACACGGTGCAGGGGCAGGCCGGTGCCGCGGCGGTGGTGAAGGTCCAGGTGTAGGGGGCGGTCATGGTTTGGCCGGCGGTG
>NZ_JARVRH010000029.1 GCF_030209755.1 Arthrobacter sp. efr-133-TYG-118
GCCCGCACAAACTCAAAATGGGCGTCTCCGGCTGCGCCCGCGAATGCGCCGAAGCGCGTGGCAAGGACGTCGGCGTCATCGCGACTGCGGAAGGGTGGAACCTCTACGTCGGTGGCAACGGCGGCGCGAACCCCGCCCACGCCCAGCTCCTCGCCGGCGGCTTGGACGACGAGACCCTGGTGAAGTACATCGACCGCTACTTCATGTACTACATCCGCACCGCCGATCGCCTCCAGCGCACGGCTCACTGGCAGACGGAGCTCGACGGCGGCCTCGAGCACGTGCGCCAGGTGGTCGTCGAGGACTCCCTCGGCATCGCCGGCGAGCTCGAAGCCGCCATGGCCAAGCACGTCGGGTCCTACGAGGACGAGTGGGCCGCGACCCTGAAAGACCCGGAACGGCTCCGCCGCTTCCGCTCCTTCGTCAACGCCCCCGAACAGGAAGACGAGGCCATCGTCTTCGTCCCCGAGCGCGGCCAGATCCGCCCCGCCACCAACGAAGAAAAGAGCGCCGTCCTGATCTCTTCCGCGAGCATCCCCGTCCGCGGAAGGGACTAAGAACGCACCTCGACGGCGGGCTACGCGGACGGCGAGCTAGGGCGACGGCGAGTGGTCGCCGCGGGCTCCAACCACGCCGCCCCGTGGCTCGCCGTCGGGCTTTTCCAAAAGCGCGCTTAGGCGCTCGACCTGCTCGGCCAACCGGCGGATCTCCTGTTTCATGGGCTCCTCGGCGACTGTCGCGGCCGCCGCAGCTCCGGAGGAGACCTGTTCAACGAGCCACGAGGCAACCGAGGCGGTCACGACGCCCAGGACAGCGATTCCACAGACCATCAAACCTCCGGCAACGCAGCGGCCCACAACCGTCACCGGGTAGTGGTCCCCGTAGCCGACGGTGGTGATGGTGACCATCGCCCACCAGATGGCATCGCCGAAGTTGGTGATGTTGGCGCCCGCGGCGTTCTCCTCCGCGTCAAGCACGGCGAGCGCACCACAGTATGTCAAGAGGGCCGCGGACCCAAGGACAAAAGTGAGGATGCGGCCCCGCATGGCGTTCCCGGCGGTGCGATGAAGCAGCTTAAGCAGTGTCACGAGCCGCAGCAGCCTCAGGGGCCGCAGGACCGGGAGTGCCAGTATCAGCAATTCGTGCAGGTTCCTCACGAACCACTGGGCGCGACGACGCGCCAAGAGGAGGCACATCGCATAGTCCAGGGCAAACACCAGCCAGGTGACCCAGATGATGGTGTCAACAACCGTGGATTGGGCCTCGCTAAGATTGGCGATCACCTGGAACGAGTAGGCCACCAGGAACAGCACTGCTGCCGCCACCATCGGCCATTCGGAAACCTGCCGCCATCGCTCTTGGGTCATCCGTCGATACTAGCCACCTGCCCTATTGGCCGCGTTCATCTGCTGGCACTCGGCTGCCTCCCAGCAAACGTTCATCTCCCAGTAACCGGCACTGGCTAGGATCGAACCCATGATTAATATGATCCAGGCCATCGTTATGGGCCTGTTGCAGGGAATCACTGAGCTCTTCCCGATTTCCAGCCTCGGCCACAGCGTCATCTTGCCCAAACTATTCGGTTGGGGCCTGGACCAGAAGGCGCCGGAATTCCTGAACTTCCTCATAGCCACCCACCTGGCTACAGCAGTGGTGCTGTTCTTCTTCTTCCTCCGGGACTGGATTGAAATCGCCAAGGGTCTTGGGCGTTCCATCCGGGACAGGAAGATTGCTCCGTCAGACACGTATGCAAAGCTCGGCTGGCTCCTCGTGGTTGGAACCGTGCCTGCCGGAATCATCGGTTTGGTCCTTGAAAAGCCCATTCGGAACCTCTTCGGTTCCCCGCTGATCGCCGCCGCCTTCCTGGTGGTCAACGGACTTGTCCTCTTTGCGGCCGAACGTCTGCGGACCAGGGAAAACCGCCGCGCGGCGGCGCAGCCGGTGACTGCAACGGCTTCCGACGCCGAAATCGCAACCTTGTCGTGGAAGCGTGCCTTGGGAATCGGAACCGCCCAGGCGGCCGCCCTGATCCCGGGAATCTCCCGTTCCGGCTCGTCAATGGCCGGCGGCCTGCTGTCCGGGCTGAACAACGAGAACGCCGCACGGTTCAGCTTCCTGCTCGCGACGCCGATCATCGGCGCGGCCGCCGTGCTCAAGCTGCCTGACCTCTTCACCCCGGCCATGGCCGACGAGCGCGGCGTGTTCCTGGTGGGTGCGCTGTGCGCGGGTGTGGCCGCATGGTTCGCCACCAAGTTCCTGCTTCGTTTCTTTGAGACCCGGACCCTGACGCCCTTCGCCATCTACTCGGTGGTTGGCGGCGCGATCTACTTCATCTTGATGCTCGTCATGGGCTAGGTTCCGCTGAAGGCATTGACCCAAGGCATTGAAACTGTCAGAGGCCCCGCATAGGGTTTTGTCTGTCTCCACCACCCACTCATGAAACCGTGGTAACAACCGCGGTAACGACACAGGAGCAAACATGCCCACGCCTGACATCACCCCCGGCTCACCTTGCTGGATCGACCTGATGACCTCGGACCCGGAGAAGGCAAAGTCCTTCTACAACACGCTCTTCGGCTGGACCTACGAGACCGGGGACCAGGAAAAGTACGGTGGCTACATCACGGCCTCGAAGGACGGCAAGATGGTGGCCGGGATCATGCAGAAGCAGGAAGACATGGCCCAGATGCCCGATGTCTGGTCCACCTACCTGCGCACTGACGACATCAAGGCGACCACCGAAGCTGCCGTCGCCAACGGCGGCCAGGTCTATATGGAACCCATGGAAGTGCCTGACCAGGGAACCATGGCCATGTACGCCGATTCCTCCGGAGCAGCCATCGGTGCCTGGCAGTTCGGCGAGATGAAGGGCTATCAGCTGGCTGCCGAAACAGGCGCGCCCGCTTGGCATGAGCTCTTTGCAAAGGAGTACGACTCGGCCGTTTCCTTCTACCAGAACGTCTTCGGCTGGGAAACGACCGTCGTGGGCGATACCCCGGAGTTCCGTTACACCACGCTCGGGGCGGGCGACGACTCCAAGGCCGGCATCATGGATGCTTCCGGTTTCCTCCCGGCTGAGGTGCCATCCTACTGGGGCGTCTACTTCGCGGTGGACAAGGTCGATGCCACCATCGAGCAGGCCACCGGCTTGGGCGCCACGGTCGTTCAGGCAGCTGAGGACACTCCCTACGGCCGGATGGCCACCCTGACCGACCCAACGGGTGCGATCTTCAAACTCATCGAAAACCAGGCTTCATAAGCCCGCAACATCTCGGATGAGCATGCTCTCCCCCGGCTCCGGCGAATGGACATATCAGGCTTATGTCCACTCGTCGGATCGGGCGGGGAGCATGCTCATTTTTCTTAGGGGAGCATGCTCATTTTTGGAGAGGAAGGCCGAGCATGTCCCTGGCGATTTCGTCCGCATCGCGGAGGGTCCGTTGGCCGCTTCGGTAGGTGATGCCTTCGGAAGGCCGGGCTTCGGCGGCGATGGCCGTCCCCCATTGGGTCGAGGAGAGCTGCAAGCCAAGGGCGTACATCCCCCGGGTCACGGAACCGTTGGCGCCCACTAATCGGTAAGGGTGCGGCTGGACATCCAACCCGGAGGTCTGCACCGGCGTTCCCTCGGCAGTCATCATCACCTTGGGCCGCACCAATCCGTCGGCGAGCAACTGCCGCAGGAACGGAGAAACACTCACGCCCACCCGGTTCGCCGGGGACATCGCCTCAATCAGTGTCCTGGCTTCCGCGGCGTCGGCGTGCACCCAGGCAGACACCGCGCGGAAGACGCCTTTGGAATGATCAACGCTGAATCGCGGATCCGGGCCGACGAAACTCACGACGCCGTCACGCGCCAAAGCGGCCAATTGTTCGGCGCGCAGGGCGGGCGGACCGCTCGCGAGTCCCTCAACGAAGGACTCGAACCAGCCCCTCAGTTCGCCAACCCACGATTCGTCCGTGATGCCGCCGTCGGCCACGGCACTCTTCAGGATGGCCCTTCCCGTGTGCAACGCACCGATGGCCATCTTCACGGGATCTGCTTCCCCGAGCGCGGAGCGGCGGGCGTCGTCGTCCAGATAGTCCACGACGGCGGCATCGAGTTCCTTCCTGGAGGCAAAGGAATGCCCGGCCAAGGGCGCCGCGAGGCCCAGCAGGTCAAGGCGGCGCGACGCCGCTACGTGGGTGGAGACCAACTCCGCGACTTGGTTTTCCCATCGCCCGGTGGCATGCGCGTGTGGCCGCAACAAGTCTTCCAAGGCCGCAAGGAATTCAGTCGCATCAGACACTGCTACAGGTTCCGCCACGATCAATGTTGAATAGTAAGCCCACAGGGCGTCCCGATGCAGGAGGGGCCAAAGGTCGTGATCGAAGCCAGGTTGGATTCCGGCCGCGGCGAAGCGTTCCACCGCGCTCTCGGTCAGATACCGCAAGCGCACGGACTTGGGATAGTAACCGTCCAAGCCGGCCTTGGCCCGGTACGGGGTGCCACGCCTGGATGCCGCGACGATCTTCGGTTCCCGGCCCGAAGGCAAGTACTTGAGCTTCCCCTGGAGACCGTCTTCGGCCGGCACGAACTGTCCCCCGCGGCCTTCGGTCAGCTGGCCCATGACGTCGAAGAAATTGAGGCCCATGCCCCGGACCAGGACCGTCTCCCCGTCCGGGACCAGTGCCCAGTCCACGTCGGCAGGTGCGGCCGGCGGCACGTACAACAGCCCGAGCTCCGCCGCCACTTCCCTGAACGAACGCTGCTCCGGGTTGAGTCGGGATTCAAGGTGGCCCAGCGCGAGGACGAGGGAATCCACGGTGAGCCGAGACCCGTCGTCGAGTTCGACGTCGAACCCTCCGCCCGCCGGCCCGCCCGGCAGGGGACGCGCAGCCACGGCGTTGTTCGGGTGAAAGGCGATCTCAACGCCGGCCGGGACACGGTCCAGCAGCTCCTCCAGCGTCGAGCGCAGATACCGCCCGTACAGGGCACGGCTGGGAAAGTCGTGGGAAGCGAGCGCGACAAGTTCGGCCCGTTCCTCAGGGCTCAGGCCCGGTCCGCCGACGGACCGTTGCTCCGCCCGCCACTGCTCAAAGGAGCCGCCGGCCAAGGGTGGCGCGAGTCGCTCGTCCTCCGGGATCAGTGTGGGGTAGAAAGACTGCGTGTTCATGAGGTACAGCCGGGACTGACCGGGCTGCCAGACGTGCCCGGGGCCGGCGGGATAGGGGTCCACGACGTCGATGTGCAGGGATCGCGTTGGGGTTTCCGTCGCAGCCCAATTGGCGAGCAAACGCTCCAGCACACTGGTGCCGCGGGGGCCTGCCCCGATCAGCCCGACCCGAATGTTCTGCGATTTACCCACGCCCAAGCCTAACTTCTTGTGACTTGCTTCCTTCTCAGACAGTCCCCCTAGGATGGGGGATGACCACCACAGCAGCTGATCAAGCGCCCGCGCCCGACAACGAAACTGCCCAGGGAACCGCAATCGCCCCCGAGCCTGTCGACGAGAATATCTGGCTCGAAGACATTCACGGCGAGGAACAGCTGGCCTGGGTGCGGGAGCAAAATGCCCGCACCGAAGACTTGCTCGACGACGCCGACTACGCCGCCTTGGAAGCCGGAATCCTGGAGGTTCTGGACTCCACGGACAGGATCGCCATGGTCAACAAGCGTGGCGAGCACTACTACAACTTCTGGAAGGACCAGCAGAACCCCAAGGGCCTCTGGCGCCGCACAACTTGGGAAAGCTACCTCCGCGACGCGCCGGAATGGGACGTCCTGCTCGACATCGATGCCCTGGCGGCCTCTGAAGGCGAAGAGTGGGTTTTCCACGGCGCCAACTTCATGCGCCCGGCCGAAGGCGAACCGCACCGCCTCGCCATCATCGCCCTCTCCCCCGACGGCGGTGACGCCAACCGCCACCGTGAGTTCGACGTCGAGACCCGCACCTTCGTGGACCCTGCCGCAGGCGGTTTCGACCTCCCGACCGCGAAGGGCAACGTGAGCTGGCTCGACGCCGATACCCTGCTGGTTGCCACCACCGCCGACGGCCTGCCGAAGACCAGCTCGTCCTACTCGCGCACCGGCGTGAAGCTCCGTCGGGGCCAATCCCTGGTTGAAGCCGAACGGATTTTCGAGATCCCCGAAGACCACATGATGGCCCTCGTCGCCCACGACTCCACCCCGGGTTTCGAACGTACGTTCGCGGTCGACTGGATCGACTTCTTCAACCGGACCACTTCCGTGCTGCGTGACGACGCGTGGCTCGCCATTGATGTCCCCACGGACGTCAACCTCAGTTCCCACCGCGAATGGCTCATGTTCCGTCCACGGCGGGACTGGAACGTGGACGGAACCACCTACGCCGCCGGGTCTCTCCTGGCCGCCGACTTTGAGGGCTATCTGTCCGGGGCGCGCGACTTCACGGTGCTTTTCACCCCGGATGAGCACACGTCCCTCCAGTCGTGGAGTTGGACCCGGAACTACCTCCTCCTGAACCTGCTGCACGACGTCTCTTCCGAAATCAGGGTGCTCGACCCAGCCCACAAGGACTCCGCCGGCAGGTGGGCCTCGACTTTGTTGGATGCGTGCCCGCCACTGCACGATGTGAACGCCTACGCCGTCGACGACGAGGACGAAGCAGAAGGCGACGATGCCGGCAACGACTACTGGCTCGTGGCTACCGGCTTCACCACCCCCACCACGCTCATGCGCGGCACCTTGTCCCCCGGGATCGCCAGCTACACGCTCGAGGCAGGCCACGACGGCGGAGTGTCCAGCACCCACGCGGTGGTGAAGTCCTCGCCGTCGTTCTTCAACGAGACGGACTACGAGGTCCAGCAACACTTTGCCACCTCCGCGGACGGCACGCGCGTGCCCTATTTCCAGGTGGCGTCCAAAGATCTTGACCTCGACGGCGAGAACCCCACACAGCTCTCGGGCTACGGCGGGTTCGAGGTCTCAAGGACCCCGGCCTACAGCGGAGCCATCGGGCGCGCCTGGCTGGAGCGCCGGAGCGAAAGCATCACGACCGAAGACGGCTCCGCGGCACATTCACGTGGCGGCGTCTACGTCGTAGCCAACATCCGCGGCGGCGGCGAATACGGTCCCGCTTGGCACCGCGCGGCCTTGCAGGCGAATCGACACCGCGCGTTCGAGGACTTCGCCGCGGTGGCGCGGCACCTCATTTCGCGCGGCGTCACCAGCCCGCGGCGGCTCGGCTGCGTGGGCGGCTCCAACGGCGGACTGCTGGTGGGCAACATGCTGACCCAGTACCCGGAGCTGTTCGGAGCCATCTCCTGCGGCGTCCCGTTGCTGGACATGCGCCGCTACACCAAGCTTTCGGCCGGCTACTCCTGGATTGCCGAGTACGGCGACCCCGACGTCCCTGAACAGTGGGAGTACATCCGCACCTTCTCGCCGTACCACCTGCTGCGCGACGGCGTGGAGTACCCGGAGACGTTCATCTGGACGGCAACCTCCGATGACCGTGTAGGCCCGGTGCAGGCGCGGAAGATGGCAGCCCGGATGCAGGCAATGGGCATCCCGAACGTGTGGTTCCACGAGGCACTTGAAGGCGGTCACGCGGGAGCCTCGGACAACCGCCAGGCTGCCTCGCTCCAAGCCCGCAGCCAGCACTTCCTGTGGCGGGCGCTTGCGGGCAAGGAGGGCTCAGGGCACTAGCGCACCCACGACGGAGCGCGCCCGACGGCGGTCCGCGCCAGGTCCGACAGGCGGCGGTGCGGCGCCCCGCGCCCCCGTTTTGCACTGGGTGCCCAGTTCTGCGTATCCTTGGTTGGCTAGCAATAGCAACTGGAGACGTGCCAGAGCGGCCGAATGGGCTTCACTGCTAATGAAGTGTGGGGCACAACTCCACCGGGGGTTCAAATCCCCCCGTCTCCGCGTTTTGGCCCCGGTCCCTGACCGGGGCCTTTTTGCGTTCCCGGGCCTTTTTGCGTTCAAGGGCCTTTTTGCGTTCAAGGGCCTTTTTGCGTTCCCGGGCCTTTTTGCGTTCAAGGGCCTTTTTGCGTTCCAAGGTCTTTCGCGGCGGATCCTGGCAGGGAAGATTCATGTCTCCGACTCCTTGAATTCAGCTCGCGCCAATAACCTCGTCCGGGTAACGGAGACCAACGACGAGGAGAGATTCATGCGTTCAATGACCAGATTCGCGATCGCAACGGTTGGGGCCGTCCTGCTGTCAACCACGTTGCTCACGTCGCCTGCACTGGCGGCCAATGACGGCAGCAACTCAGGACAAAACGCCTCTACCGGCAACGGACACCAAGGCAACACTGAGGGCTTCAGCTTCGGCGTGATCGGCGACGTGCCTTACGGTGCCGCTGAGATCCAGGCCTTCCCGTCCTACATTCAGGACCTGAATGCGCACAAGGAACTGAGTTTCGTAGCACACGTGGGCGATATCAAGAATGGATCCTCACAGTGCACCGACCAGTACTTCGACGCCATCAAGAAGAACTTTGACAGCTTTACCACCCCGCTCGTCTACACCCCGGGCGACAACGAGTGGACTGACTGCCACCGAACGAACAACGGCGCCTACAACCCCCTGGAAAGACTGGCCAAGGTCCGGGAAGTCTTCTTCCCGAAGCCCGGATTCACACTTGGCGCACCGATGACGGTGAAGTCACAGGCAAAGGAAGGCTTCCCGGAGAACGTCAGCTTCCGCAAGCATGAGGTCGCCTTCACTGCCGTCAACATTCCGGGGAGCAATAATTCGATGCTGCCGTGGACGGGACTTGGCCAGACCCAGCCCACGGCCGCCCAACTTAACGAGGTACAGCAGAGGACCGATGCTGACATCCAGGAGTTGAGGGATACCTTCCGCAAGGCGCGGAATAACGGTGACCGGGCCGTCGTCGTGATGACGCAGGCGGACATGTTCGACCCGACAGTCGCGGCCCCTTCCCAAACGGATTTTGGTGCTTTCAAGCCCCTGGTGCAGACCTTGATTGAGGAATCGAACGCGTTCGGCGGCCCGGTCTATCTCATCAACGGTGACAGCCACGTGTACAACCAGGACCACCCCCTCGCGGCAGGTTCGACGTGGCTGTCTTTCTACGGCCAGGCCACTGCGGCGAAGAACCTGACGCGAATCACCGTGGATGGATCCAACAATGCGAAGGACTGGCTCAAGGTCACGGTCAACCCGGAGGATGCAACCAACGTCATGTCGTTCGACCGGATCCCATTCACGCACCCGGCCTCGTAGCTAAAGCAATCCAAGCAGGACGCCGGGCAGCCAAAAGTCGCCGGAATCTCCGTGGTGGAGGTTCCGGCGGCTGGCCTCCCCAAGCACCCCTAGCCCCGCCGTTTCTCGGGTTTGCCCACAACACTGCGACTGACTTCAGCTCCGGCGTGCCGGTGCAGCGTGAGGCTGTCCGCTGTGCTCAAGAGCATCACGGCAGCCATGGCGAGGAAGGCACCACGGTACGCCGAGGACGGGCCGTCGCCGAAGAGCGACACATGGTCGAAGAGACGCAGGAAGAGCGCACCCACGGCAATACCGCCACCCGCGGCCAGTTGCACCAACGTAGCTGACACGGCGTTGGCCGAGGGAAGCTCCCCGGGGACGATATCCGCATACTGCACGGAGGCGTACGCTGAGAATCCGATCGAGCGGAAGGCCCCGCTGGCCAGTAGCAAGACAAAGATCAACGGCTCCGGGGTTCCTGCGTTGAGCGCTGCACAAGCGGCAAAGGTGACGGCCGAGGCGAAAGAGGCGAAGACCAACACGGGTTTGAAGCCGAACCGCCGAATGATGGGCGTCGTGGCGGGCTTGATCCCGATATTGCCGATGAACACCGCGGCCACCATGGCACCGGATTTGAGTGGATCCCAGCCAAAGCCGTCCTGGAACAACAGCGGCAGCAGAAAAGGCACCGAGCTGATGGTCAGGCGATAGACGAACCCTCCGGTGGAGGTGGCCCGGAACGTTCGCGTGGCGAAAACCCGGAGATCGAAGAGCGGAGCCTTGGCTTTGAGCATCCACCAGGCCGCTCCGGCCAAAGCAAGTGCTCCGGCCAACAGCACGGCGGCCGGGACCGCGCCCGCGCCATGACCACCAACCCCTTCAAGGCCCACCACAAGCGATCCGACGCCGAAGGTGGTAAGCGTGAGCCCCACCCAGTCGAGCCGCCGGGCGGCATCGCCTCCCGTTCGCGGAACCAGCCTCAGGGCTGCGATGAACGCAGCAAGCCCCAGCGGTACGTTGATCAGGAAGATCCAGTGCCAGGAAAGATAGGTTGTGAAAGCTCCGCCGACAAGCGGCGCCAAAACGGGGGCCAGCAACCCGGGCCACACAAGGAATGCCGTGGCGCGGAGGAGCTCCGACTTGGGCGTGCCCCGCAGCACCACGAGAGTCCCGACCGGCACCATCATGGCTCCGCCGGCCCCCTGTGCCACACGGCTCAAGGTCAACAGGGTGAGGTCCTGGCTGGCCGCGCACAACAGCGAGGCCACGGTGAACACGGCGATCGCCAGGCAGAAGATCCGACGCGCACCAAAGCGTTCAGCGAGCCAGCTGCTGAGCGGAATTCCCATGGCCACAGTCACCAGGTAGGCAGTCATCGTGATGTTGACATCGGCCGAGACCACTTTGAAGTCGGCGGCGATGCTCGGCATGGCAGTAGTAAGGACTGTTCCGTCAAGGAACTCCATGAAGAAGGTGGCTGCGACCAGCAACGCGAGCCGTGGCTGCCACTTGGATTCGGACTGGACGTCCGGGACTGCGCCGGTCACGCTGCTTGGCCGAGGACGAGAGGCAACACCGATCCTGCCCCGGCTTGCCTGAGGGCGCGGCCGGCAACGGTCATTGTCCAGCGACTGTCCGCCAGGTCATCGACCAGGAGGATGCCTTGACCGCCTAGCGACGCAAGGCTCTGTCCAAGTTCGGAACCCACCACGAGGCGCTCCCAGACACCGGCCAGCCGATAGGCGCTGTTGCCACCGCGCCCGCCTGTGGGTCCCCCATGCTGAAGTTGAAGGGAACCCAAATACGGCATCTGGCCGATGCCGGCTATGCCGCGGGCCAAGGATTCGACCAGCGCCGGCTTGTTCCTGGAGGGGATGCTCACGACGGCTGCCGGACGCCCTTGGCCGCTCCACCCGGTGGATCGGCCGTCTCCGGCAGACCATTCCCGCAACACCTGCACGCAGGCCTGCAGCATGGCAGGTTCAACCTCGCGGTCAGCCGCCCCGGCAGCGAAGAGCTCACGGAGGGCACCACCCCAGCCGAGGTCGGTCAGGCGGGCCAGGACGCGTCCTTCGGCCAGCAACTCCTCGGCCTTGATCTTGCCTTTCACCGTCACGCCCAGCCGGTCCATGCCACTGGGCCATTGAAGCCGTGGTTCGAGCGCAAGACCCGCGCGCCGAAGGGTCTGCCCGGCGGCGTCGGCGGCCGCTGCTGCCACGTCCGCTGGGAACCACTTGCCGGCGCAATTGTCGCAACGGCCGCATGCACGTGCGGATTCGTCGTCCAGGACCGCGGTGATATATTCCATGCGGCATCCAGCGGTGTCCTGGTAAATCACCATGGAATCCTGCTCGTCCACACGGGCCTCGGCGATGCGGGCGTAGCGTTCGGCGTCGTAGATCCACGGCCGCCCCGTGGACCTCCACCCACCGCTGACGCGCTCCACCGCTCCATCCACGGCCAGGACCTTCAGCAGGAGTTCCAAAGGCGTTCGGCGCAGGTCCACCCGCGCTTCGAGGGCCACCGTGGACAAGGCAGAGCCGGATTCGGCCAAGACGTTGAGTACGGCTGCGGCCTTTTCCTCCGAGGGCATTGAAGCAGTCGCAAAGTACTGCCAGATCTCGCGGTCCTCGGATCCAGGCAGGAGGAGCACATCGGCATTTGCGGCGCCGCGGCCGGCACGGCCAACTTGCTGGTAGTAAGCCACCGGCGATGACGGGGCACCAAGGTGGATAACGAACCCGAGATCCGGCTTATCGAAGCCCATGCCGAGCGCCGAAGTGGCCACCAGCGCCTTCACTTGGTTGTCCTTGAGGAGTTGCTCGGCCCGTTCACGATCCGCGGGGTCCGTCCTCCCGGTGTAGGACAAGACGTTGTGGCCTGCCTCGGAGAGCAGCCGGGCCGTGTCTTCAGCGGCCGAAACGGTCAGGGTGTAGATGATTCCGCTGCCTGGCATGTCTGCCAGATGGGTCAGCAACCAGCCAAGGCGATCCCGCGAGTCGGCGAGCTTCAAGACACCCAGCCGCAAGGACTCCCGGCCAAGCTCCCCACGGATGGTCAGCACTCCGGCGCCGAGCTGTTCTTCGATGTCATGGACCACCCGGGAGTTGGCCGTCGCCGTGGTGGCCAGCACGGGAACACTGCCGGGCAGTTGCTCGATGAGATCGGCGATGCGCCGATAGTCGGGACGGAAATCGTGCCCCCAGTCCGAAATGCAGTGCGCCTCGTCAATCACCAGGAGACCCGTGCGGCGGATGAGCTCGGGAAGCTGGTTTTCCCGGAACGAAGGATTGGTGAGCCGTTCCGGCGAAACCAGGAGAACGTCCACCTCGTCCGCGGCGAGTTGCCCGCGGACGTTGTCCCACTCAAGCTGGTTGGCGGAGTTGATCGCTACGGCCCGTACCCCGGCACGTGCGGCTGCTGCCACTTGGTCCCGCATGAGTGCGAGCAGCGGCGAAACGATGAGGGTGAGCCCTGCGCCGCGGCGCCTCAACAACAACGACGAGACGAAGTACACAGCCGACTTGCCCCAGCCCGTCCGCTGCACCACCAAAGCGCGCCGTCCAGCGTCGACGAGGGCCTCTATCGCCTCATACTGGCCGTCGTGGAATCGGGCGTCCGCATTTCCCACAAGCTCCTTCAAGACTTCAAGGGCCTGCATCCGGGTGGTGGACTGTTCTGCTGCGAGTAGGGCAGCATCCGGGTTGTTGGGCATGGCTTCAGTATTCCAGCACCCGCAGACAGCCAGAACCCGGGAGGTCATCTATGTTGACAAGCGTTTTCCACATAGATGACCTCCCGGCGCAGTGACCACCTCGCTCCACAGTAAGATTGAGCGCGTGACTAGCGAGCAGAACAAGACATTTGACCTCTCGGCTTCCTTCAAGGCCTATGACGTCCGGGGAATCGTCGGCGAATCCATCACATCCCACATCGTGGAATCCGTCGGCGCGGCCTTCGTCGACACCCTCGGCCTCGCCGGGGAGACTGTGCTGGTTGGCGGCGACATGCGCCCGTCATCTCCCGAATTCATCAAGGCATTCGCCGACGGCGCCGCGCGCCGCGGCGCCGATGTCCAGCTCCTGGACCTCATCTCCACCGACGAGCTCTACTACGCTTGCGGTGCCCTCAATGCGGCCGGTGCCACGTTCACCGCAAGCCACAACCCCGCCGAGTACAACGGCATCAAGATGTCCAAGGCCGGCGCCCAGCCGATCTCCTCCGAAACAGGCCTCAAGGAAATCCAGGCGCTGGCGGAGAACTACCTCAACAGCGGCAGCATCCCTGCTGCAGATGTCCAAGGCAAGATCAGCACACGCGATGTCCTGAAGGACTACTCCGAGTACTTGCGCAGCCTGGTCGACCTCAAGGGCTCCCGTCCGCTGAAGATCGTCGTCGACGCAGGAAACGGCATGGCCGGGCTGACCACTCCCGCAGTGCTTGGTGACCAGTTGCTTCCTGCCCTGCCGTTCGAGATCGTCCCCCTGTACTTTGAGCTGGACGGCTCTTTCCCGAACCACCCCGCCAATCCGCTTGAGCCCGAAAACCTTCGCGATCTGCAAGCCGCAGTCATCGAGCACGGTGCGGATATCGGCCTGGCGTTCGACGGCGACGCCGACCGTTGCTTCGTGATTGACGAGAAGGGCGAACCCGTGTCGCCGTCTGCCATCACCGGAATGGTTGCGCGCCGGGAAATCGCCCGCGCACAGGCCGCAGGTGAAAAGACCCCCGTGATCATCCACAACCTGCTGACCTCGCGGGCAGTCCCGGAGCTGGTCGCGACGGATGGTGGCAGGGCTGTGCGCACACGTGTGGGGCACTCGTTCATCAAGGCTGTCATGGCCGAAGAAGGAGCCGTCTTCGGCGGCGAACACTCGGCGCACTTCTACTTCCGCGATTTTTGGAACGCGGACACCGGCATGCTCGCGGCCATGCACGTCTTGGCGGCATTGGGCGAGCAGGATGGCCCGCTGTCCGACCTTGGCCGCCAGTACGAGCCTTATGTCTCTTCCGGTGAAATCAATTCCGAAATCGAAGACAAGGCAGGAGCCGTTGAGAGGGTCCGCGCCGAATTTGATCGCGAAGACGTCGACGTGGACACCATGGATGGCAGCACCTTCACCGCGAAGGACGGCAGCTGGTGGTTCAATCTGCGTCCGTCCAACACAGAGCCGTTCCTGCGGCTGAACGCCGAGGCGAAGGATCTTGCCACGATGGAAAAGGTGCGGGACCGCGTCCTCGCACTGGTCCGGTCCTAGCCGGCAGCCCCGAAGGCGAGCATCAGCATGAATCCCCAGATCAACGGCCTCGAAAGCACGGAGGAACACGAACTCCGCGAAGTGCGTGAAACACTTGGGGCCGCCTTGGCAACAGCGCAGGAACACCTGGAACAAAACGGTGGCTTCCTGCCCTTCGCAGTCACGCTCGCCGAGGACCACGAACTTCGGATCCTCTTCGTAACGCCTGAAGAGCCAGACGACGAGGGAAACGTCGACACAGAGTCGATGCTGGCAGACATCCTCGAATTGCTGCGCCAAGGCCGTGACCAATACCGTGCGGTGGCGATTGCGAGCGATGTAATCCTTCCGGAACACGGCTCGGACGGGATCCACGCCGCGGCCGAGCATCGCAGCGGTGGTCTCCTCGCAGCCGTTGTCCCTTACGTCCAGACCGCCGAAGGCTTCACCTTTGACAACGCCGAAGCCGACACCAATGAACCCCTCGTATGGGTGGACTAGACCTTACTCCGTAAGCTTGAGGGCATGAAGATCAATGCCTTCGCTGATGTGAGCCTGCGTGCGCTCCTGGTTCTCTCGTCCGCGCCCGCAGGAGAACTACTGACGACCCAGAACATCGCAGACGCCGTGGGGACTCCTTACCACCACGTCAGCAAGGCCATTGTTCGGCTCCGGGAGCTGGGCCTCATCGACGTCGAGCGCGGCCGCAAGGGCGGATCCCGGCTCAGCGCCGCCGGGCAGCGAGCCACCGT
The DNA here is from genome assembly GCF_030209755.1 of Arthrobacter sp. efr-133-TYG-118. Lineage (GTDB taxonomy): Bacteria > Actinomycetota > Actinomycetes > Actinomycetales > Micrococcaceae > Arthrobacter. Next base: position 15,184 of record NZ_JARVRH010000029.1, read on the forward strand.
TGGCCAGATCCTGCGGGAACTGAATACCAGGCTCGACCCCGCCGAGTGCCAATCCCCCCATGGTGACTGCCCCCTGATCACGGAATGCGGCTTGCGTCATGCCTTGGCGCGCGCGAGGGAAGCCTTCTACCGGGAGCTGGACGACGTCGTCGTCTCCTCCCTGCCGCGCCCGCGGCAAATGGCGCCGGCATTCCAGGCGATCGGGTTACGCCCCGGGCTGTAAGCACGGCTTGCAGCGGGGATCTGTCACTTCCGGGCTGTCGATTAGCCAAATACTTCTACGACGTGTAGAAATTAGATATAGATACTTGCATTTTAGATACAAGTATTGATCCCGGTCCGTATGCACCCCGCGGGCCATTACGACAGGAGTTCCTATGCTCTCGGACAAGTCCTTCCCCGTCATCGAAGCCACGTTGCCGCTCGTCGGCGCCCGGATCGGCGATATCACCCCCAAGTTCTACTCCCGACTCTTCGCTGCGCACCCGGAACTGCTCGATGGGCTGTTCAGCCGTTCGAACCAGCGCTCCGGCAACCAACAGCAGGCCCTCGCTGGAAGCATCGCCGCCTTTGCAAGCCATCTGGTGAGCAACCCCGGAACCCTGCCGGAAACAGTTCTGTCCCGCATTGCACACCGCCACGCTTCCCTCGGAATCACCGAACCGCAGTACCAAGTGGTCTACGAGCACCTCTTCGCCGCCATCGCAGAGGACCTGGCCGAGGTCATCACCCCTGAAATCGCCGAAGCCTGGACAGAGGTCTATTGGCTCATGGCGGACGCGCTGATCAAGCTCGAAAAGGGACTCTACGCAGCGCAGGCCAACGGAAAGATGTGGAGCCCCTGGAAGGTTGCGTCCAAGACTCCCGCAGGCACCGGGTCCATGACCTTCACCCTGGAGCCTGCCGACGACACCCCGATCACCGCAGCACTTCCGGGCCAATACATCAGTGTCAAGGTCACACTCCCGGACGGCTTGCGCCAGGTTCGTCAGTACTCACTTTCCGGCCACGCCGGCACCAGCCGCAGCTTCACGACCAAGATCGACGACGGCGGCGAAGTCTCGCCGGTGCTGCACAACACCGTTGAGGTGGGCGATGTCCTGGAGATCTCCAACCCCTACGGTGAGATCACGCTCAAGGAGGGCAGCGGTCCCGTGGTCCTCGCCTCGGCCGGCATCGGCTGCACGCCCACGGCTTCCATCCTGCGCTCGCTCGCCGATTCCGGCTCCGACCGCCAAGTGCTGGTCCTGCACGCGGAGAGCAATCTGGACAGCTGGGCGTTGCGCGGCCAGATGACGGACGACGTCGACCGCTTGGATGGTGCAGAACTCCAGCTCTGGCTGGAGGAACCACAGGCCGGGTCCAAAGCGGGCTTCATGTCACTGCGCGAAGTGGATCTTCCAGCCGACACCTCGCTGTACTTGTGCGGACCGCTGCCGTTCATGAAGCACATCCGCAACGAAGCCATCAACGCCGGAATCCCCGCCACGAGAATTCATTACGAAGTCTTCGGACCGGATATCTGGCTCGCCAACTAGCGAGCATTAGTTGTCGTTCAGAGACCCCAATACGACAACAACTGCGAGTCAGTCGGGTCAGTCCGCCGGCGCCCCCGGCGGGCTGACACCCAACAACGGCAGCATCACCTCGTCCACTACCCGCACCAAATAATCGTCATCGATCGGCACTCCAGAGAAGATGAACCGCTGCCGCAGCAAGGCGGGGCCAGCCTCGATCCTCGTCTCCGTGGCCACGCTGGGATCGCATTCGCCGCGCGCCGCGGCCTGATCAATGATGGCCCGCATGATCTTTGCTACGTTGCCCCGGGCGTACTCCTGGACCTCAGCCGCCACCGCCGGATTCTGGAGCGCCTCCCCCAATAGCCCCCGCATGGCTTGCCCCACTGTCCCTTCGAGTTGTTGGGCCACGAGCCGCAGGATCGCCAGGGCGTCTTCGCGCAGGCTGCCGGTGTCCGGCGCGGACGCCGGGCCGGGCATGGCATCGTAGGCTGCCTCGAGCACCAAGGCCGCGAGTCCGGGCCACCGCCTGTAGAGCGAAGCTTTACCCGCCCTGGCACGCTCAGCCACGCTGTCCATGGTCAACGCGGCGTAGCCGGATTCAGCAATCCCTGCCCGGACTGCCTCGAAGATTGCGCTGTTCAGGGCCGCCCCGCGGCGGCGCGGCAGCTTCCGATGGTCCCGCTGCTGCGGCATCTCAAGATCTCTCCGCCGATGCGGCCGGGAGAACCACCCCCAGGGTTCCGTCCACGAGTACTTGCTGGCCGTCGGCCAAGGTGCTGGTGCCCGAGCCGGTGCCCATAACGGCTGGAATTCCGTATTCCCTCGCGACGATCGCCGCATGCGAACCGAGCCCGCCGGCGTCCACCACAACCGCGGCGGCCCGTTGGAACAGCGGCGTCCAGGCGGGGTTGGTGTAAGGGCAGACGAGGACCTCTCCGCTGCGCAGCCGTCCGAACTCGGCCGGTCCGCGGATCACCCGGACCGGACCGGTCGCCTGGCCGCGGCTGGCTGCAGTACCGGAGACGAGGGCACCTTCCACCTGGCGGCCCTGGCGGCCTCGAGCAAAGAGCAAAGCCGGATCGAGCAGCGGTATGCCTTCGAGCCCGCGCCGCTTTGCCGCGCGAGCCAGCACCAGCGGCCGGAAACGGTCACGGAGTGAAGCCGGCAGCGCGCCGTCGTCGTCGTCTGTGATGGACTCCAGTTCCTCGAACCGCAGGTGATAGATCTCGTCGGGCTCATCGATCACGCCGGCCAGCACCAGCCGCCGGCCGAGCTCCCGGTAAGCCCTGCGGATCGGCGGGATGGCTTTGGTGGCGTAGAAGTGGCTGTCCTCGCGGAACGCCATTCCGGCTTGGGCAGACCCGACGGCGTCGAACACCCTTCGTCGCAACGGCTCGAAGCGGAGAGCCGGATGACGTTTCAATTCCGCAAGCGCATTCCCGGCGTGATCAACGGTTTGGGGCCGCTGTCCGGACAAGGCCTTCACGAGGCCAAGAACCACCTCGGGGGCGTCGGACCACGTGGGCGCACTACTCAGGACAATGCTCGTGGTTTCGCGGTGGCCGTACTCAAGCTGGAACGCCTCGAAAGCCTCGCGGAATGCACGATGTTCGGGTTCCTTTTCTACCAGGTCCAGGAGCTCCCGCGGTCCTGGACCAAGCAAGGCACGGGACAGCACAGGATCATCCGCCGCAATGGAAGCGAGCCGTTCAAGAGCCCGGTTGGCCTGGCTCGTCCGGGTTTCCGCCCCCGCGATCAACGCAGGCGCAAGCTTTGTCTTGCCAAGGAGCAAGAGCATGAAACGCATTTTCAGCACCGGCACCAGGATGCCGGGCAAGTAGGAGACCCGCAAGTCCGTCATGCCCTGCATCGCGGCGAAGCACTCCTGCGCACATGCAACGACCGCACGCCACCGCAGGGGGCCGAGGTCCTGGCCATTCAGTCGTTCAATGTTGTCGATGAAAACGGAGAAACGAGGATCCCGGGTCCAGGCGCCGGCTTTGAATCGCCTCGCCCGGCGCAGCAAGGACGCCGGCGCGGCAAGCGTTCGGATGGTCGGGCGCGGCACAGGCGGGATGAGCTGAACCACCACCCCGTCTTCCTCCGGCAGCAACTTCTCCACTGCAGGGAAGACCACGCCCACGCTCCCGGCCATGCCGTGAAGCATGGCAAGGATTCCCCGACTCATCCAGCCGGATACATCCAAGGGATAGGGCCGTTCCTGGAACATCTCGATGAAGAACGGTCCCACCCGACGTTGTACCGCGTTGAGGACGGGCGGTTGGGGCGGTAGCGCGGTCATCGGCCTCGACTGCAGCACGTACAGCGTTCCGCCGGCCACCGCCCATTCGATGTCCTGTGGTCGGCCGAACTGCTGTTGGGCCTTCTTTCCCAGCCTGGCCAATTCCGCCAATTCCTCCGCGGCGAGCCCGTGATTCGCGCTTTGCGTACCGGAGCTTTCTTGCGTGCCGCCGCCCTCAGCCGCGCTGATCACCACTTCGCGGCCACCGGGCGTGAAACTCAGCACTTTCCCCGAGGCGTCCAGGACATAATGCTCCGGAGTCACCCGCCCGGAGACCACGGCTTCCCCCAGCCCGGGGTTCGCGTCCACAACCATCTCGCCGCGCTCGCCCGTGACCGGGTTCGCAGTAAACAGGACGCCCGCAATGGCGGCCGGAACCATTTTTTGCACGACGACGGCGATCGCCACATCGTGCGCATCTATCCCCTGCCGTCGGCGGTAGGCCATGGCCCGGTCCGTCCACAACGATGCCCAGCAATTGGCGACTGCCCGGACAACGTCGTCCCCGCCCAGCACGTTGAGATAGGTATCCTGCTGACCGGCGAACGCGGCTCCCGGAAGATCCTCCGCCGTGGCACTGGACCGGACCGCGACCGCCCCGCCGCCCAGCCTCGCATAGGCATCGAGGATCTCCTGCCGCAGCCCCTCGGGCATGTCCGCCGCAGCAAAGAGGGCCCGCAGGGCGGCACTACCGGTGCCGTCGCCGCCGTCGGGGGCTTCATCGGGCACGGACAGAAAGCCGCCCAGCGCGGCACCCACGTTCGTTTCCGCCAGGTAGGACAGGTACGCGCCCGTGGTGATGACAAAGCCCGGCGGCACCGGAAACCCTTGACGCACCAACTCGCCCAGCGCGGCACCTTTTCCACCGGCAACGGCGACATCCCCCACACCGAAATCTGCCAAGGGCGCAGTAGCGGACTCTTTTGTGTGCTGCTGGGCATCGTCCACGGCCCGGACCCCCGGAAATAGAGAACTACTGGTTCTCTAAAAACTACTCTGGCGCCAATCGCGGCACAATGCTCCGCAACGGCTGCTCCAAGATGCGGGAACGACGACGGCGGTCCCGCACCTCAGTGCGGAACCGCCGTCGGACGTGCTGGTGGTCTAGGCCAGGCGGGCCTTCAGGCCGTCGAGCTCGGAGAGGAGCGCGGCTGGCAGGGACCCGCCGAACTTTGCATACCATTCCTCGATCGATGCCAGTTCGGTCTTCCACTCGGAGGCGTCGACGCGCACTGCGGCTTCCACCTCGGCTGGGGTCATGTCCAGGCCTTCGAGGTCGATGGACTCGCCGGTCGGCACGAAGCCGATGGGAGTCTCGACGGCGTCGGCCTTGCCTTCGAGCCGCTCGATGGCCCACTTGAGGACGCGGGCATTGTCGCCGAAGCCAGGCCAGGCGAAGCCACCCTCGGCAGTGCGGCGGAACCAGTTGACCAGGAAGATCTTGGGCAGCCGCTCCGGGTTGGCCTTGGCGGACAGGTTGACCCAGTGGTTGAGGTAGTCGCCTGCGTCGTAGCCGATGAACGGCAGCATTGCCATGGGGTCGCGGCGCACGACGCCAACGGCACCGGCCGCAGCAGCCGTGGTCTCGGAGGACAATGTGGAACCCATGAAGATTCCGTTGGACCAGTCGCGGGCCTCGGTGACCAGCGGGATGGTGGTCTTGCGGCGGCCGCCGAAGAGGATCGCGGAGAGCTCTACGCCGTCGGGGCTGAAGTACTCCTCGGCCAGCATGTCGATCTGGTCGATCGGGGTGCAGAAGCGGGAGTTCGGGTGTGCAGCAGGCTTGTCGGACTCGGGGGTCCAAGAGTTGCCCTGCCAATCGGTCAGGTGCGCCGGAGTTTCCTTCGTCATGCCCTCCCACCAGACGCCGCCGTCGTCGGTCAGGGCAACGTTGGTGAAGATGCTGTTGCCCTTCGCGATGGCACGCATGGCGTTGGGGTTGGTACCCCAACCGGTGCCGGGAGCGACGCCGAACAGGCCGGCCTCGGGGTTGACGGCACGCAGCTCGCCTTCCTTGCCGAAGCGCATCCAGGTGATGTCGTCGCCGAGGGTCTCGACCTTCCAGCCCTTGATGGTGGGGTCGAGCAGCGCGAGGTTGGTCTTGCCGCAAGCGGAGGGGAACGCCGCAGAGATGAAGTAGGTCTTCTGCTCAGGCGAAGTCAGCTTCAGGATGAGCATGTGCTCCGCCAGCCAGCCTTCGTCGCGGGCCATGACTGACGCGATGCGCAGGGCGTAGCACTTCTTGCCGAGGAGGGCGTTGCCGCCGTAACCCGAGCCGAAGGACCAAATGGAGCGCTCTTCCGGGAAGTGCACGATCCACTTGTCGGGGTTGCAGGGCCATGCGACGTCAGCCTGGCCGGCTTCCAACGGAGCGCCCAGGGAGTGCAACGCGGGGACGAAGAAAGCGTCGGTCTGCGTAATGCGCTCAAGGACGTCGGTGCCGATGCGCGCCATGATGCGCATCGAGGCAACAACGTAGGCGGAGTCGGTGATCTCGACGCCGAACTTCGGATCTTCGGCATCCAGGTGGCCCATGACGAACGGAATGACGTACATGGTGCGGCCGCGCATGGAGCCGGCGAACAGCCCGCGCAGCTTCTGCTTCATCTCAGCCGGAGCCATCCAGTTGTTGGTGAAGCCGGCGTCGTGCTCCTTCTCGGAGCAGATGAAGGTCTGCTCTTCCACACGAGCTACGTCCGCGGGATCGGAGAATGCAGCGAAAGAATTGGGGAAAAGGTCTTGGTTCAGCCTCTTCAGGGTGCCGGCCTCAACGAGTTCGTCGGTCAGCTTCTTGTTTTCAGCTTCGCTGCCGTCAACCCAGTGGATGCGGTCCGGCTGTGTCAGCTCGGCTACTTCCTCCACCCAGGCCAACAGGCGTGCATGCGTAGTAGGTGCCTTCTCAAGCAGCGGCAGTCGCGCCAGATCGCCCATCGTGGTTCCCTTCCTCGGGTTCAGTGGTGTGTCCTAAATGCTAGGGGGCGCGGAGTAGACCAATCTGGGTTCGGACATGGGATCTCTTGACCATTTCGGAGCAAAACCCCTAAAAATCAAGGATCCACGTCAGAGATACGCTGAATTTAGTGACTAAGGTCACATAGACCGGTCTAGTTAGGTAGATTACATCGCGTCGATTTGGCAGCAACAGGGATCTCGCGTAAAGTTTATTGAGGTTCGAGGGGGGAGCGAGTTTGAAACTCCCGAGAATCACCAAGATGCGCCCATAGCTCAGCTGGATAGAGCGTCTGTCTACGGAACAGAAGGCCGGGGGTTCGAATCCCTCTGGGCGCACAAATGAAGACCCGCACCGGTCCCGGTGCGGGTCTTTTTTCGTTAAATTTCGGTCCGGGTTTGGTTGACGAACAGCCCTCCCCTCGTTTGCTCCGGGTTCCACGCGCCTTCCTGCCCCTCTTTGGCGCGCCAATGCCCCGGAATGACGAGACTCGCCGTGTCGCAAACGCTTTCCCAAACCAAAGAAGGTCAGGAAGGCGCAGGCCTCTAGGAAACCGAAGGATTCCCCGCATCACCCCAGGCAGGCCTCACTCGATGCCGGAGGTGCGCGTACGATTCTGCTGGATCATTGGCGCTGCCACGGGCCGGCACCCCTGGAATCACGCGGCCGAGACCTTCGGCAAGGGGAATGATCCAGCAGAATCCGACGCCTACCCACGGCCTCCGCTTGGCGGCAAGGGGCGACGCGGGCACACAAGGCAAGGGCCGCTGTCGTACTCATGAAAGTACGACGGCGGCCCTTGCGCTTGGATGCCTGGCCTTAGACTGCGACTGCCTCGCTGATGCGGCGGCGGATTCCGTCGAAGTGACGGTTGAGCAGTTCGGCAGCCGCGGTCTTGTCCCCGGTTGCGACGGCGGTGTAGATGCTTCGGTGCATGGCCGCGGTGGCTACAAGGTCTTCGTTGGCAGAGCCGATCTCCACGTGGATCTTCCGATAGACCTTCCAGAAAACGCCCATGAGGTTGATGAGGAGCTCGTTGTTCAGCGGCTCGAACAGCCGGCGGTGGAACTCGGCGTCGGCGGCTACGAAGTTCTCGCCAGCGTGGGCGAGCTCCTCCATCTGCTTGACGGCCTCTTCGATCAGGGCGAGCTGCTCGGCGGTCATCACGTCCATGGATGAGCCGATGAGCCCCGATTCGAGGGCCTGGCGCACGTCCACGAGTTGGAGTGCCTCGAGCCCCTGGTGGCGCAGGGACAAGCGGCCCCGGAACGTCAGGCCGTCGGCGAGCGCCTCGAAGTTGCTCGGGGCGACGAACATGCCAAAGCCATGGCGGATCTCGATGACGCCCAGGGCCTGCAGCACTTTCAGGGATTCACGAAGGGTGTTGCGCCCTACCCCCAACGCCACGGAGAGTTCATTTTCCGTGGGCAAAGGATCGCCCGCCTCGAGCTCCCGTTCGAGGATCAATTCCATAATGTCCGACTGGAGGGCCCTGAGCCGGGCCTGTGCGCTGAACCGCGCCTGCGGAACGACACTGGAAGTGGTCATGGCTCTCCTTGCAAAAGTACCCATCCCTGGCCCGGATCCTTTCAGGACCGGGGACAAGGAATCAGTGCGGTGTTAATGTTGAGGTGAGCCTAGCGCCCACCGTGGATATAGTGCTTCGCAACATACAATATCGGATGTCCCATCTCCTTGATAGATGTTCGCCTTTATTTTTGACCGAGCCCCAGTTCGAACCTCGCAAGGTGAACCGCGACGCAACGCCCATCGGCAGCACCTCGCCGGCAGCACAACGGCCGCTCCTCGGGTCACTAGTGATCCAGATCTCGCTTGACGACTTCATGTGACCACCCTTACAGTTTCTTTACGAGCATCGGATGTCCTACATCCGATAACCAGAAAACTTGAATGGTGAGGCATCTTATGAGCAACACGATTAACAACCTGCCGCTGGTCAGCGACGCCAGCCGACGCAACTTCCTCAAGCTGACCGGGGCGATTGGAGCCGCGGCCGCGTTCACGGCCACCCTGTCCGCATGTGGCGGCCCTGCCTCCACCACCACGGGCGCAGCAAACAACACTGCGACCGTCAACAAGGATCTCACCATCGAAGCAGGCATCTCCTATGCCCTGTCCACGGGTTTCGACCCGATGACCTCCTCCGGCGCCACGCCGCAGGCCGCCAACCTGCACATCTTCGAAGGCCTCGTGGAGCTCCACCCCGCCACCCGCGAGCCCTACAACGCGCTTGCAGCGAGCGACCCCAAGAAGGTCAACGACACCACGTACCAAGTGACCATCCGCGACGGTGCCAAGTTCCACAACGGCGCCCCTGTCACCACCGACGATGTTGTCTACTCCTTCACCCGCGTGATGGACCCGGCCAACAAGTCCTTGTTCTCCCAGTTCATCCCATTCATCAAGGACGTCAGGGCCCTCGATGCCAAAACGGTCGAGTTCTCCCTGAAATACCCCTTCCCGGGCTTCGGACCGCGAATCTCCGTGGTGAAGGTAGTTCCGAAGGCGTTGGCCTCGGCCGATCAGAAGGGATTCGATGCCAAGCCGGTCGGCTCCGGCCCCTACAAGCTGATCTCGGCCGTCAAGGACGACAAGATCGTCTTCGAAGCATTCGCCGACTACAACGGCCCCAAGCCGGCACTCGCCAAAGGCATGACCTGGCTGTTGCTCTCGGACGCGGCAGCCCGTGTCACGGCAGTCCAGTCGGGCCGCGTCCAGGCGATCGAAGACGTCCCGTACTTGGACATGGACGGGCTCAAGTCCAAGACCCGGGTTGAATCCGTGCAGTCCTTCGGCATGCTGTTCCTGATGTTCAACTGCGCCAAGGCCCCGTTCGACAACAAGCTGGTCCGCCAGGCACTCCACTACGGACTGGACAAGGACGCCATCATCAAGAAGGCCTTGTTCGGCAATGCCAAGGCCGCGTCGTCGTACTTCCAGGAGGGCCACCCGGACTACGTCAAGGCCAAGAACGTCTACGGCTACGATCCCCAGAAGGCGGCGGACCTCCTTAAGCAGGCCGGCGTGAGCAACCTCGAATTCGAGCTGCTCACCACCGACACTGCGTGGGTCAAGGACGTTGCCCCGCTGATGCTGGAATCCTGGAACAAGATCCCGGGAGTCAAGGTCACCGCAAAGAACCTGCAGTCCGGCGCCTTGTACTCAGACAGGGTTGGCAAGGCCGACTTCTCGGTAGTGGCGGCCCCGGGCGACCCCTCCGTCTTCGGCAACGACGCAGACCTGCTCTTGAGCTGGTTCTACTCCGGCGCCACGTGGATGACCAAGCGCGCGTACTGGACCACTCCGGAAAGCGCCACCCTCCAGGGTCTGATGGACAAGGGCTCGCAGGCCGCGGCGGCCGATGCGAAGAAGATCACCGGCCAAATCGTGGACCTCGTTTCCGATGAAGTCCCGCTGTACCCGCTCTTCCATCGCCAGCTCCCCAGTGCATGGGACGAAAAGAAGCTCTCAGGCTTCAAACCGCTGCCCACCACGGGACTGTCCTTCATCGGCGTCGGCCGCACTTCGTAGCGCGCACCACCCAACCCCAACCAGCTCGCATTTGTTGTCGTTTAGACGGCTCAAAACGACACTTACTGCGAGCTAGTTGGGTCCCCGCACCAAAGCAACCGGAGAACAAATTGGTCATGATATTGCGTCTGCTTGGACGCAGGCTCGCGGCATTGCCCTTGATGATCCTGGGCATCACGCTGCTGGTCTTCCTCGTCCTTCAAGCAGCCCCGGGCGACCAGGCCAGCTCGGCCCTCGGCGAAGGCGCCAGCGAGGCCGCCAAACAGCAGTACCGCCAGGACAACGGCCTGAACGATCCCCTGTTTGTCCAATACTTCCGCTTCCTGGGCAGGCTCCTGCAGCTCGATCTCGGAGTGACCACCCCGCCGTCCAAATCGGTGGCAAGCATGATCGCCTCGGCCTTCCCGCTGACCCTCCAGCTCACATTCCTGGGCGTGATCATCGCCGTCGTACTGTCCTTGGTTTTCGGCATCATCGGCGCCCTTTACCGCGACAAGTGGCAGGACCAGCTGATCCGGATCTTCTCCATCGCGGCCATCGCCACCCCGTCCTTCTGGCTCGGCATCCTGCTCATCCAGTGGTTCGCGCTCGGTGACAACCCGCTGTTTCCCTCGGGCGGGATCGCGACGCCGGAGTCCGGCTTCGGCGGCTGGCTCAACTCGATGGCGCTGCCGGCCCTCGCTCTCGGAATTCCGGTCTCCGCTTCCCTTATCCGCGTGGTCCGCACGTCCATGGTGGAGGAACTGGACCGCGACTACGTCCGGACAGCCATCGGCAACGGGGTCCCCTACCCTGAGGTGGTTTCCCGGAACGTCCTGCGCAACGCGCTAGTGACTCCGGTGACCGTGCTGGGACTCAGGATCGGCTACCTCCTGGGCGGCGCCGTCGTGATTGAAATGATCTTCGCCCTTCCCGGCATGGGCCAGCTGATCCTCAACGGCATCACCAACCTGGACGTCAACCTGGTCCAGGGCGTGGTCCTTACCATCTCGGTCACGTTCGTTCTGGTGAACATCGTGGTGGACCTGCTGTACCTGCTCATCAACCCCCGAATCAGGACGGTATAGCCATGCGCAGCAAACTTGCTGAACGGCTCAGCGCCCCGGGCGTCCGCTTCAAGTCCCTCCCGTGGGGATCGCGTTTTGCCCTGTTGTTCCTCGTGGTCATCGCCCTGGCGGCGATCTTCGCGCCGGTCATCGCGCCGCACGATCCCCTGGAAACGTTCATTCCAGCACAAGCTCCGGACGCCGACCACTTCTTCGGCACCGACCGCCTCGGCCGCGACGTCTTCTCCCGGCTCCTTTATGGCTCACAGTCGTCGCTCATGATCGGCCTCGGCGCGGTGGCCCTCGCGATCGTCATCGGCGCGGTGCTTGGCTCGCTCGCCGCGACCTCCAGCAAGGCCGTCAACGAGATCATCATGCGGCTCATGGACATCCTCATGGCATTCCCGGGGATCGCCCTCGCAGCCGTGCTGTTAGCGGCGTTCGGCAACTCGGTACCCACCATCATCGTCGCAATCGCCATCATCTACACCCCACAGCTCGCCCGCGTGGTCCGCGCCAACGTGCTCGCCCAATACGGCGAAGACTACGTCCGCGCCGAACGGGTGATGGGTGCAAACCGCCCCTACATCCTGCTCAAGCACATTGTCCGCAACACCGCCGCCCCGGTGCTGGTTTTCGCCACGGTCATGGTGGCCGACGCCATCATCCTCGAAGCCTCGCTGTCCTTCCTCGGCGCCGGTGTCCAGGATCCGGCGCCCTCGTGGGGCAACGTGATCTCCTACGGCCGCAACCTGGTCCTCTCCGGCGGCTGGTGGGCAACGACCTTCGCCGGCCTCACCATCCTGCTCACCGTGCTTGCGCTGAACATCCTCGCCGAGGGCCTCACCGACGCCATGGTGAACCCGAAGCTGCGCAAGGCTCCCGTGGTGAAGGACGACGACGGTGCTGCCGCTGCTTTTGCGGGCGCGGCGGTGGCTGGTGCCGCCATCGATACCGAGATCGCGACGTCGGTGGCCCAGCCATCCGTCGTGGAACAGCACGAGCTCGACGGCGTGCGGGCCGCCAACGGCGATCCGCTCTCCGAAGAGGACTACGCGGCGTCGGTCCTGAACGATACTCGTGTCCTGACCAATCCGAGGCTCGCCATAGCGAATCCGCACGCGCTCCTCGACAAGGAACTCGAGCTATTGGCTTCCATCGAGGCGAAGCGCACGGACCGGCTCCCCCAGGTCCCCGCCGACGCCAGGAACGTCCTGGAGGTCAAGAACCTGTCCATCCGTTTCCCCGGCCGTTTCGGCGAAACCGCGATCGTGGACAATGTCTCGTTCACCGTCCGCGAAGGGGAAACCATGGGCCTGGTGGGCGAATCCGGTTGCGGCAAGTCCATCACGTCCCTCGCGATCATGGGCCTCCTGCCAAAGACCGCCGAGATCACCGGTTCCATCACCTTCGATGGAAAGGAACTCCTGGATTCCAGCTCGAAGCACAGCAACGCGAAGGCCTACCAAGGCCTGCGCGGCGAACAGATCGCCATGGTCTACCAGGATGCGTTGAGCTCGCTCAACCCGTCCATGAAGATCAAGGAGCAAATGACGCAGCTGACCAGGCGCGGCGGCCGCAAGTCCCCCGCCGAGTTGCTGGAAATGGTAAAGCTCGATCCCGTCCGCACGCTCGCCAGCTACCCGCACGAGCTCTCCGGCGGCCAGCGCCAACGAGTATTGATCGCCATGGCGCTCTCCCGCTCGCCGAAGATCGTGGTGGCAGATGAACCCACCACCGCCCTCGACGTCACCGTCCAGAAGCAAGTAGTGGAGCTGCTCAACGAACTTCGCGAACAGCTCGGCTTCGCCATGGTCTTCGTCAGCCACGACCTCGCCTTGGTTGCCTCCCTGGCGCACCGGATCACGGTCATGTACGCCGGCCAGGTGGTCGAATCCGCGCAGTCTTCGGAGCTCCTGCAGAACCCGCGGCACGAATACACGCGCGGTTTGCTGGGCGCAGTCCTTTCGATCGAGGCCGACGCCGTCCGCCTCCACCAGATCCCGGGCACGGTCCCGTCCCCGCGCGACTTCGCTCCCGGCGACCGCTTTGCGGCACGTTCGTTGAGGCCCGACGCCGACCCGAACCAGCAATTGGTCCTCGCAGTTGTTGAACCCGCCAGCGGCGGAGCCGACCGCGACCACTACTGGGCCAGCCACCTGAAGGAGGACGCAAAGTGAGTACTTCCCAACGGGACATCCCAGCCGGGCCGGTCATCGAGCTCAAAGACGTCAAGGTCCACCATCGGGCCCGCACGGGCAGCCTCTTCCGGCCCAACATCGTCAAGGCTGTCAACGGCGTCGACTTCAGCATCAGCCGAGGCGAAACTGTGGGCATCGTCGGCGAGTCCGGCTGCGGCAAGTCCACGCTCGCTTCAGTGCTCGTGGGACTCCAGGCGCCGACGTCGGGCCAGGTGCTCTTCCACGGAAAGCCGGCCATCAAACGCAACGCACGGATGCGCAAAGAATTCGGGCGTGCCGTATCCGTGGTCTTCCAGGACCCGGCCACGGCACTCAACCCGCGCATGACCATCCAGGACATCCTCAGCGACCCCCTGCAGGTGCACGGCATCGGCAACGCCGCGTCCCGCTCGGCGAAGGTCAAGGAACTGCTGGCCCTCGTCGGCTTGCCGCAATCGGCTGCCGAGGTCACGCCGTCGCAGGTTTCCGGCGGCCAGCGCCAGCGCGTGGCGATCGCCCGTGCCCTCGCCCTGGACCCGGACATCATCGTGGCGGACGAGCCGACGTCGGCCCTCGACGTGTCCGTCCGTGCCCAAGTCCTGAACCTGCTGTCCGACCTGAAAACCCAGCTGAACCTCGGCATGGTGTTCATTTCGCACGACATCCAGACCGTCCGCTACGTCTCCGACCGCATTTGCGTCATGTACTTCGGACAGATCGTCGAGGAAGGCCCGGCCGCGCAGGTCTTCGACAACCCGAGCAACGACTACACCAAGAAGCTGCTCGGCGCCGCGCCCAGCCTGCTCCACACCTAAGTTTTTCCCATTCAGATCCAAACAACGGAGATTTCTGTGTCTACTCAGTTCCAGGGCGTCATTCCCCCGGTCATCACCCCCCGCCACCCAGACGGCCGCGTTGACACCGCGTCCCTGAAGAACGTCACCAAGCACCTGCTCGACGGCGGCGTGTCCGGCCTCTTCGTGTTGGGCTCCTCAGGCGAGGTCCCCTACATGACCAACGAAGAGCGCGAACTCGTCGTCTCGACGATCGCCGACGCGAACGCCGGTGCGGTGCCCCTGATTGTGGGCGCCAACGAACAAACCACCAACCGCGTCATCGAAGAAGCACGCAAGGTTGTTGGCCTTGGCGCCGACGCAATCGTGGTCACCTCCATGTACTACGCCATCGGCAACGCCCAGGAGACCGAAACCCACTTCCGAAGCATCCACGCTGCCGTAGACAAGCCGATCTTCGCCTACGACGTCCCCGTCCGCACCCACTTCAAGCTGCCAACCGACCTCCTGGTGCGTCTCGGCCGCGACGGCGTCATCGCCGGCGTCAAGGACTCCTCCGGCGACGACGTCTCCTTCCGCCAACTCGTCCTCGCAGCCAAGGACATCCCCAACTTCGACATCTTCACGGGCCACGAAATAGTCGTGGACGGCGCCCTCCTCGCCGGCGCCCAAGGCGTAGTCCCCGGCCTCGGCAACGTCGACCCCGCCGGTTACCGCCGCCTGTTCGACGCCACCCAAGCCGGAGACTGGACCGCCGCCGCCGCCGAACAGGACCGCCTGGCCGACCTCTTCGACATCGTCTACACCCCCAACGGCCGCGTCTCCGGCGGCGCAGCAGGACTAGGCGCCTTCAAGACGGCCCTCCACATCATGGGCATCATCGAATCCAACACCATGAGCGCCCCCATGCTCTCCCTGAACGCCGAAGAAACCTCCGCAATCCGGACGATCCTCGAACGCAACGGCCTGGTCTAGGGAGGCGGCGCCGGCTCGCCTGAGCGGGTTTCCGTCACTTGGGCTGCCGGGCTTCACTTTTGTGGGTTGCCGGACGTCGCCTCAGCCTGTTGCCGTGGTCGGGTCGTGCCGCAGGACCAGTTTTGCCGTCCCTTAGCGTTCAGCCCCTCCCCAAGCCTCGCAAGCTCGGCTCGGGCCCCTGAGGCTTCTCTTCCTCCCGACGCCGCATTACCGTCGCTGAGCGACGTCCATGCAGCTCTGGTCGGCGATGCGGGACTACACAAAACCGTCCCTCCGCCACTAGGGCGATCGCGGAACCTTTGCGGCCGGGCCGGGATCGGCACGGGGCCGCCGGAGGCGGCAGTGAGCGGCCCGTCCCGATCGGCGAGTCGACAGCACGCTGCGTCAGGTGAGTCGACCGCCTGAGGCGCCGGGCCGGGGTCTTGCGTAGGCGCGCATCGCCGACCAGAGTCGTCTGAAGGTCGCCCAGCGACCGGAAGGCGACGTCGGGAGGTGTCTAAGCGCCGGCAAGGCCGCGGTTTGGCGCCGCCGCAACCACACCTAACCTGAGCACGGACAAAACGCACGGTCCGCGCTGACGCAACCGCAGCAAACGCGTGACCCAGCAACAATGAACCCAGCAATCGGACGATCCGGAGGACAAAAACATGATGTACGTGGTCGGGGTTGATCTTGGGGGGACGAAGACTGCCGCTGGGGTTGTGGGGGCCGATGGGGAGGTGTTGTTTTCGGAGCAGATTCCTACGCTGAATCGGGGTGGCGGCGACGCTATTTTGAGGGCTACTGCGGCACTCGTGGGGCGGCTCATGCGCCGGGCGGCAGGGGAGGGAATCGACGTCGGGCGTGTCGGCGTGGGTTCGGCCGGGGTCATCGATGCCGTGAATGGTGAAGTGGTTTCGGCGACTGATGCGATCCTGGGGTGGGCCGGGACCAGGTTGACCGCAGGTTTGGCGCAACTCCTTGGCTTGCCCCGGGGGTCGGTCAGCGCGGTCAACGACGTGCATGCGCATGCGCTTGGTGAGGCGTGGCGTGGGGCGGCCGCAGGGTCTTCGAGTTCGTTGATGGTGGCTTTCGGGACGGGTGTGGGCGGCAGTTTTGTGCTGGACGGCTCTCCTGTTTTGGGGCACCACTATGTGGGTGGGCATGTGGGGCACTTTGCTTCGCCGTACGCCTATCACGAGGGCACGGCCCTCCCGTGCGTGTGCGGGGGTTCGGGCCACGTTGAGGCGATTGCTTCCGGTCCGGCTATCCATGAATCCTTCGTCCGTTTCGGGGGCTCCCCCGAGGTACCGGACACCCGTGCTGTATTTGCCTTGGCGCAGGCCGCTACCGCTTCCGGCTCCGCCGACAGTGCTGCCGCCATCAAAGCCATCGGCGCGGGCGCGGGTGCCGCCGGGCAGGCGATCGGCGGGCTCGTCAACATCCTCGACCCGGAGACGGTAGTGGTTTCCGGGGGCTTGGCGGATGCAGGAGGTTTCTGGTGGAAACCCATGGAACGGGCCCTGCGCAAAGAGCTCATGGCCCCGCTTGCTGACACTCCCGTGCTTCGCGCGGCGCTAGGCAATACCGCGGCGATTGTGGGCGCGGCCAAACTCGTCCTGAACTGACACTCGAACACCCAAATACCCGAACACCCGAACACCCGAACACCTTCGCAAGGAGACACCACATGATCCTGACCCTCGATGGCCTCGAAGCCCTCCGCTCGCAGTTGATCGTCTCCTGCCAGGCGTACCCGGGCGAGCCCATGCGCGATCCCCGGACGACCGGCCAGGTGGCGGCGTCGGCGGTTATCGGTGGTGCCGCGGCAGTCCGGGTCCAAGGCCTCGCGGACGTCCAGTTCACCCGTGCGGCTGTGGAGGTTCCGGTGATCGGGCTCTGGAAGGACGGCCACGACGGCGTGTTCATCACCCCCACGCTCCGGCACGCCCTCGCCGTGGTGAGTGCCGGCGCACACGTCGTGGCTATCGACGGCACGCGACGCCCGCGTCCCGATGGATTGACCCTCAAGCAAACCGTTGATGGAATCCACGCCGAATCGCATGCGATGGTCATGGCTGACTGCGGTTCCTACGCTGATGCAGTGGCCGCCGTCGAAGCCGGTGCCGACTTGATCGGCACTACGCTGGCCGGGTACACCGGGGAGCGTTCCAAGACAGACGGCCCCGATCTTGAGCTTCTCGCGGAGATCGCCCGCGCCGGAATAGGCAAGCCACTCATCGCCGAAGGCCGCATCCATACCCCCGCGCAGGCCCGCCAGGCCCTCGACGCCGGTGCGTTCGCGGTCGTCGTCGGCACCGCCATCACCCATCCGGCCAGCATCACGGGCTGGTTCAAGGACGCAATGCACGCCTGACTGCCGCTAGAAACCCTGACCCGCGTCCCTGATCCCAGCCTGCCTCCGGGCGTAGGCTTCTCCCATGGCTGAGGAGAATATCCGGGAATTCGATGTCATCGTGATCGGCGCCGGGGCGGTGGGTGAAAACGTTGCAGACCGAGTGGTCCGGGGCGGGCTTACCGCGGCCATTGTCGAGGCTGAGCTCGTCGGAGGGGAATGCTCCTACTGGGCCTGCATACCGTCCAAGGCGCTCCTTCGGCCCGGAACCGCCTTGCACACCGCGCAATCCGTGCCTGGAGCATCGGACTCCGTCACGAAGATCCTGGATCCCGTGCCGGTCTTGAAGTACCGCGACTACTTCACCAACAAATGGCAAGACGACGGCGCGGTTCAGTGGCTCGTGGATACCGGCATCGAACTCATCCGGGGCCGGGCGCACATCACGGGCCCCCGCGAAGTCCAAGTGGATGGCAAGGACGGCAACAGCTACTCACTCAAAGCCCATCACGCCGTGGTGGTGGCCACCGGATCCACACCGCTCGTCCCGAAAATCGACGGCTTGCGCAACGTCCCGTACTGGACAACCCGTGGCGCCACGTCTGCACGGCAAATCCCCGGACGGTTCATAGTGCTGGGTGGCGGAGTTGCCGGCGTCGAACTTGCCCAGGCGTTCGCCCGCCTGGGCTCGACGGTCACAATAGTTGCCCGAGGCAGGCTGCTCAGTACTTTTCCCGAGGAGGCCGCCAATCTGGTTGCTGCGGGACTGCGGGCCGACGGCGTCGATCTCCGGCTTGGGACGGACACTACGCGCGTCGAACACGACCCGGACCACGCCTTCAGCGTCACCCTCGGCGACGGGACGGTCTTGAACAGTGACGAGTTGCTCGTGGCAACGGGCCGGCGGCCGAACCTGGACAACTTGGGGCTCGAGAACGTCGGGCTCGACGCCGAAGACGGCAAGGCTTTGCGCCTCACCACGGACTCGAGCGGCTTGGTTGAGGGCGCCGCCAGCGACGGCACCAGCGGGCTGTGGCTTTACGCGGCTGGCGATGCAGCGGGCGCTGCCCTCCTCACGCATCAAGGCAAGTACGAGGCGCGGGCAACCGGCGATGCCATCGTGGCCCGGGCCAAGGGAACCCTCCACGGCACCCCGAAGCCCTGGAGTGCCTTCGCAAAAACGGCCGACGAATATGCGATCCCCAGCGTGGTCTTCACGGATCCGGAAGTGGCATCCGTGGGCCCGAGCCTCAAGCAGGCCCTGCAAAAGGGCATCAACGCAAGCTCGGTGGAACTGCCCATCAACGTGTCCGGATCCCAGCTGCATTCGGAAAATTACCAAGGCTGGGCACAACTGGTGGTGGACGAGGACCGGAAGGTGCTGGTTGGCGCGACGTTCGCAGGGCCTGGAGTGGCCGAGCTTTTGCATGGCGCAACCATCGCGATTGTGGGCGAAGTCCCGTTGGACCGGCTGTGGCACGCGGTGCCGTCGTTCCCGACGATCAGCGAGGTGTGGCTGCGCCTGCTGGAGAAGTACGGCCTGTAACCCTGATATCCGTTGTGGGGCGGAGGACGCGGGAGGACAATGGCCGCATGGCCAAGCACCTCGACATCAACGGACACCCAACCTGGGTGGAAGACCGGGGAGGTTCCGGCGAACCGCTCCTGCTGCTGCACGGGGGCCTGAGCAACAGCGACGATCTGCTCAGGAGCATCGGACCGGGCCTGTCGGAGCGGTTCCGCGTGGTCGCCTTCGATCGCCGCGGACACGGCTATACGGCGGACACGGATGCCGATTTCCACTACGCGGACATGGCCACCGAGACGGTCCGGGTGCTCGAGGACGTCGTGGGCGGACCAGCCCATCTGGTGGGGTGGAGCGACGGCGGGATCGTTGCCCTCCTTGTCGCGCTCCGACGGCCTGAACTAGTGCAAAAGCTAGTGGTCATTGGTACCAATTACCACTACAACGGCACCGTCCCCTTCGACATGGACCTGCAATCGCCCATCGCACAGGAACTCGGCAAGGCCTACATCGAGCGATCTCCCGACGGGGCAGAACACCTTAACGCCGTCTTTGGCAAGAGTGTCGCGATGTTCACTACGGAGCCGACGCTCACCACCACCGACATCGCGCAAATTACCCAGCCGGTGCTCGTCATCGTCGGCGACGACGACGTGGTCACCTTGCCCCACACTCTCTCGTTGTACGAAGCCCTCCCCCAGGGCCAACTGGCTGTCGTCCCGGGAGCATCCCACGGCCTTCCCTTGGAACAGCCGGAAGCCGTTGCGGGCCTGGTAAGCAATTTTCTGGCCGCGGAAGAGCCGCCCCAAACTTTCATGCCCGTACGCCGTGCACAGCCTACCGGCGGCTAGCTTCCCAAGGGGCCGAATGATCTATTTGAACTGACTGGTCAGTTCAGTTACAATTGGGAGCAGACTACTGGTTCTGCGAAAGGTCCAATTGTGCTGTCTGCACAGCAACTCCAGATCGACGGCCGCCGGGACGATCTCCTGCCTCCCACTTCCCTCGAAGCCAGGCGCGGGGAACTCCTCCTGGTCAGCGGCGACGGCCAGGACCAGCGCACGGCACTAGCACTCGCGCTGAGCGGCCGGATTAAGCCCGGCAAAGGGCTCCTGAGCTGGGACAACTCGGCAAAGACCAAGAAGATCCGGGCCGCGAGCGCCCTGATTGACGCTCCCGGCGTCAACGAGCCGGAGCAGCACTTGAGCGTCCGCGACCTCGTCACCGAAGACCTCTCCCTCATCCCCCGGCGCTACCGTGGCGCCCTCCTCAGCAAGCCGTGGCTCAAGGTCAACCGCTTCGAGGACATCGCGGGGCTGTGGATTGAGCAGCTCCCTGCAGACCGCCGGCTCGAGCTACTGACCGCCCTGGCCCTCGCTGACCCTGCCCTCGACCTCCTGGTGCTCGACTCCCCCGACCGGCACAGCGCAAACCCTGCGGACTGGCTTCCAAGGCTTGAGCAGTTGGCGTACGACGCCGGGCGGCCGCTCGCCGTCGTGGCGGTCGTCTCTGCCCTCCCGGACAACTGGGACGGCCCGGCCGCGGTGATCGGCAACTCGATCACGCACACGGCACCCGCCGAACCGGCCGCCGAACCCGCCGACCGCGCGCAAGAAGATCCCGAAGAAGTACTCGAAACCCTGCAAAGGACCGCAAAGTGACTGTTCTGCGGCTGGCCCGCTCCGAACTCAAGCGCATGACCGGCGGGCTCCTGCCTAAGCTGACCATCCTCGCGCTGACCATGGTTCCGCTGCTCTACGGAGCCGTGTACCTTTACGCGAACTGGGATCCTTACGGCAACCTGAACCAGATCGACGCCGCCCTGGTCGTCGAGGACGCGGGAGCCCAGCCAGCCAACGGTCCGGAACTGCAGGCGGGCCAGAAGGTTGCCGACAGCCTCGTGGAGAGCCACGTGTTCAACTGGCAGCGGGTGACCACCACGGCCGAAGCCGACGCCGGTGTGGAATCCGGCAAATTCGCCTTCGCGCTGAAGATTCCGAAGGACTTCTCAGCCAACCTGGTTTCTCCCGGCAGCTTCGACGCCGCCAACCAGGCGATGCTCAACGTCACCACCAACGACGCGAACAACTACCTCCTCAGCACGATCGTCGACAAACTCACCACCGCGGTGCACTCCACCGTGGCCAAGGAAGTAGGTGAGGAAACCGCCAACCAACTCCTCACGGGCTTCGGCACCATCCACGCGTCCATCGTCAAGGCCTCCGACGGCGCCTCCCAGCTTGCCGACGGCGTCGGCAAGCTCAGCGGCGGAGCGGCAACCCTCCACGACGGCACCAGCAAGCTCAGGAGCGGCGCGTCCGAGCTTCTGGCGGGGCAAAACAAACTGCGCGACGGCGCCAATCAGCTGAACGACGGCGCCGGGCAGCTCAGCGCGGGGCTCACCGAACTGAAGAACAAGACCGCATCCCTCCCCGCCGATTCACAAAAGCTCGCCGACGGCGCCGCTCAAGTCGCCGCCGGAAACGCTCAGCTGAACGCGAAAGTCCAGGACGTCGTCGGGCAACTCTCAGCGTTCGACGCCGGGGCGCGCGACCGCGTCGTGGGCAGCACCCAGAAACTCGTGGCGAGTGGGGTCATCACGCAGGACCAGGCCAATAAGATCATGGCGGACTTCGACACTGCCGCTGCGTCCGGCCAGGTCACCGACGCCAAAGCCAGGATCTCGGCCGATGCCGCCCAGATCCAACAGCTTTCCAACGGATCGGCCGCTGTCAGTGCGGGCGCCGCCAAACTTGCGGGCGCCACCCCGGCGCTGACCGGCGCCATCGGCCAGGCCTCGGCAGGCGCGGACCAACTCAGCTCCGGCACCGCGACGCTGGCCGCGGGTGAACAGTCGGCCGTCAACGGCACCGCGGCCCTCGCGGACGGCGCAGCAAAGCTCGACGACGGCGCGGCACAGCTCGCCAGAGGTGCAGCCACGGCCGCAGACGGATCCCGCACCTTGGCGAGCGAGTTGGCGAAGGGCGCGGGCAAGGTCCCGAACCCGAACGATGCCCAGAAGAGCGAGGTGTCCAAGGTGATCGCCGATCCGGTCGCGGTCAACAACGTTTCGCAGGCGAAGGCAGGGTCCTACGGTGCCGGCCTGGCCCCGTTCTTCTTGACGCTGTCCCTCTGGATCGGCGTGTTCATGCTGGTCCAGGCCATGCGTCCCATCACGCAGCGGGCTTTGGCCTCGAACGCTCCGTCGTGGAAAATCGCCGTCGGCGGCTGGCTGCCGTTCTTCGTGGTGTCCGTGCTGCAGGCCAGCATCCTTACCCTCGTGGTGGACCTGGGGCTGGGCCTCAATGCGGCCCACCCGGTATGGATGTGGTTGTTCATGCTGGCTGCTGTCATGGCGTTCACGGCCCTCATTCAGGGCATCGTGGCTTTGCTGGGGACTCCCGGAAAGTTCGTGGTGCTGATCCTGCTGGTCCTGCAGTTGGTGTCTTCCGGCGGAACGTTCCCGTGGCAAACCACCCCCATGCCGCTGCATGTGGTGCACGAGATCATGCCGATGGGCTATGTGGTGACCGGCATGCGGCACCTGATCTACGGTGGCGATTTGTCCATGATCTGGCCGATTGTCCTGGGCCTGCTTGGCTACACTGTGCTGGGAGCCGCGCTTTCCACGCTGGCCGTCCGTAAGCACAAGTTCTGGACCCTCAAGACCCTGAAGCCGGAGATCGCGGTATGACCATGCACGAGCCGGATGTCCCCGGGCTCCCGGAGAAGAAGCTCCGCCCGGCCCGCACCAACGCGACCAAGCAGCGGCTCTTCGACGCTTCCATGGAGCTGATCGGCGAGCGCGGCGCAGCGGGCGTCACGGTGGACGAAATCGCGGCCGCAGCCGGGGTGTCCAAGGGAACGGTCTACTACAACTTCGGCAGCAAGTCCGATCTGATCGCCCAGTTGCTGCGCCACGGCGTCGACATCATGCTCGGGCGGCTCCAGACTATCGAAGGCCTGCACGCCGATCCGCTCGAGGCCATGGAAGCCATGCTCGGGCAAGCCATGGACTTCATGGACGACTACCCGTCCTTCGCACGGCTCTGGATCAGCGAGAACTGGCGGACACCCAGCGAATGGGGCAAGCTCTTCGTCGAACTCCGCAGCGAGTTGCTGGCGGTGATTGGCGCAGCCATCGAAAAGGTCGCCACCACCTACACCGTGGATACCGGCATTGCCCGGGGCAGCCTCGAGGCTGCGATGTTCGGAGCGATCTTCGTGGTGGGCCTTGACAGGCAGACGTACAACCCCGAGCGCACCCGCGAACAGAGCATAGCGGCCATCATGACCATCATGCGCGGCTATGTGCTGCGGTAACGGTATGGCAACTGCTGCGTCTTGGGGCGTGGCGCTGCCTGCCTGTCAGGGATGATTAATCCCATGCGTCACATGGGGAACAGTGGAAAGCTAGCGATCATCTCCGCTGTGGTGTCCGCTGGTTTGCTGGTGCTCCTCGCCATCACCCTTGAGGAAACCGTGATGTACGCCTTCCTCGGGGTCTTGGCGATTGGCTACTTGGCGTGCGTCGCCGAGGTTTTTGCCCGTCGAAGGTACTTCATGCTGGTTCTCGGAGCCATCTCGACGATCCTCTTCATCGCTTTCGGAATCGCGTTCCTGCGCATGTGGGGCCTCGCCTTCAACCAGGACGAGAATGCCCTGGGCAGCGCGGTCAGCACCAAGGATTCGGACATCTACTTCTACCTCGCCGCACTCGCCGGCTGCAGCTCCCTGCTGGTCTTGTTCGTGGGGGCGGTCTGGCCGTCCCGCCGTGCGAAAACGGCGGCCCGTCCGGCTGCCCGGCGGCCGGCGGCCCGTCCTGCTTCGCGTCCTTCCACGGCACCCGCCAGGCCCGCCCAGCGGCCGGCGGCCCGTCCGGCGTCGGGGACTGCGAAGCGTCCTGCGCCCCGCAGCCCGGCAGCCTCCGCCAAGCGCCCGACGTCGGGAGCCCTTCCTCCCCGATCGCCAGTTCAGCGGAGGCCCGCCCCCAAGCGTTGACTCATTTCGGGCGCGGCCACATCCCCCGGCTTCGCTCGCCGCTGCAGCACGGCGGTGGCCACGCCGCCCAGCAGGAGGAGGCCGCCGGCCAGTTCCGCCGTCGTCGGGACCTCCGAGATGAGCAGCCACGCCGCGGTCATTCCCACCACCGGGACCAACAACGTAAACGGCACCACGGCCGAACTCGGGTACAGGCTGAGTAGCCGGTTCCAGATGCCGTAACCCACCAGCGAGGCGAATATGGCGGTGTACAGGGCGCTCAGGATGGTCGCCGGCTGAAGGTTGGTGAGGGTCCCGACGACGGCGGCCGGGCCGTCCACGATGAGCGACAAGGCAGCAAGCGGCAACGGGACCACTGCTCCGGACCAGACCACGAGCCCCAGTCCCGAGGCCGCCTTGGCTTTGCGGGCGATGATGTTTCCCGCAGCCCAGGACAACGCGGCGGCAAGCACAATCATGAGCGGCACCACCGGAGCCACCAGGCTTCGACCCACCGCTACGAGGGCCAGCCCGGCGACGCCCAGCACCACCCCTGTCAGTTGGCGCTTGCTCGGCCGCTCCCCCAGGAACCTGGCCGCCAACAGCACCGTCAGGAGCACCTGCGCCTGCAGCACCAGTGACGCGAGCCCGGCCGGCATGCCGAGGGCCATGCCCAGGTAGAGGAGGCCGAACTGCCCGGCGCTCATGAACAGCCCGACGCCGATGATCGCCTTCCAGCTCACGTTCGGTTTGCGGACGAAGAAGATGCAGGGGAACACCACCAGCACGAAGCGCATGGCCACGAACAGCAGCGGCGGCACGTCCGCCGCGCCACCGCTCCCGTTACTGCCATTCCCGCTTGCGGGATGGAGGCCAAAGTCGATAGCGACGAAATTCAGGCCCCAAAGGACGGCGACCAGGACGGCGAGTGCTGAGTGTCGGATATTCACGATTCAACTCTGGCAGTCAAAAGGATGAAGCACCAGCGTTGAATTCTGCATCGGATCATGTACGTTTGCTTCATGATTGAGATTGCGGCGCTACGGGCCCTCGTAGCAGTGGAACAGCAAGGCTCCGTGGTGGCGGCATCGGAGGCCATGGGCTTCAGCCCTTCGGCAGTCTCCCAACAGATCAAGAAGCTCGAGAAGCAAAGTGGTGTGACCGTCCTGGAGCGCCACGGCCGTGGCGTGCTGCTAACCGACCGCGGCATGGCATTGGCCGAGTACGGACGCCGGATCTTGGGCGAATTGGAGGAGCTGCAGGCCACCCTGCTCGCCGACCCGGCAAGGCCGAGCGGAGTGCTTCGGCTCGTCGGGTTCTCGACGGCCTGCCGTGGCCTGGTCGGTCCGATGCTGGGGAAACTGGGCGCGGCCCAGGCTGTTGCCCCCACTTCTTCGGCCGCATCGAGCTCCGGGCTTGACGGCTCCGGGCTTGAAATCCGGGTGGTGGCCGAGGACCCGCGCGAGGCCGTCCAACGGGTCGCAACCGGTGAAGCCGATCTCGGCGTCGTGCATAACTGGCACTCAGTGCCCTTGGTGATTCCGGAGAACATGGTCCACGAGGACCTCTGCCTGGACACCGCCGACGTCCTGCTGAACTCAGCGCACCCGCTGGCCGGCCGGACCGCCGTCGAGCCTTCAGATCTGGTGGATGAACGATGGATCAGCACGCCGGCCGGGGCCATCTGCAATGAGGCGCTGCTGGCGATCCTCGCAGGCCTCGGGAGGGTGCCGGACATCCGCATCTACGACCCCGATTTTTCCACGCACATCGCCATGGTCCAGCAGGGGGTTGCGGTGGCCCTCGTGCCGAGGCTCGGCAGGCCCGAACTCCCCGCCGGAGTGGTGGCGGTGCCCGTGGTCAACCCGATGCAGCAACGCCAAGTGGGAATCGTGTACCGGAAGACCATGACGGCGAGCCCCAGCATCCGGCACGTGGTGCGCTTGCTGCAGGATGTGGCCGCGGGCCTCGACGTCGGCTAGCAGCGCCACCGGCCGCGCGAAGCCGGCCGCGCGAAGCCGGCCGCGCGAAGCCGGCCGCGCGAACTGGCAGCAAATGCCCTCTGGCGGGGGCAAAGTCATATGGTCGTAGCAACGCTCTGATTGATGG
>NZ_JARVRH010000049.1 GCF_030209755.1 Arthrobacter sp. efr-133-TYG-118
ATGGCTCGAGGAGCAGGGCACTCAAAAAACGAATTGACAACCATAGGAGCATCACAGGGAAGTTCAGAAAACATAGACAGTACGGGCCAGTCCGGCCGATGTACGACCCGATCCGAAGCCTGAAATGTTGACACTGTCAACACCCTGCTTTGCCCGTATCGCGGCCTCGCTGGCACGCAACGAGCGCCTGGCAAACAGCCTGATAGACCGTCCGTGGCTGATCTGCAGCTGTCTTATCGTCCGAGGAACGCGGACTCGACGAACCGCGCACATAGTCTGTGGGCGAGCAGGGATTCCGGGGCCGGCGGCCCAGCTCCCTACCGATCGCCGGGTAGGAACATCCGTCGCACCGGCGCACCACAATCACCGCCCGTTCGGATAGCCTCAGCATGCCCGAGCCAGGGACGCCGTCCGGAAACGGCACCCCTGACGAGGCGCCGGCCCTCCAGGGCCGGCCTGTCGGTGTACCCTCCTTGACTCGATGGCGCTCAGTAGTCGCTGGTTCGTGCTCTCACCTGATCGTCGCTGAGTCCGGCGACTTCTTTGATCCATGTACCAAAGTTACGGCTCGGCACGTAACCAACCTCGGTCCAACCGAGCTTCCTGGGCCGGACGGGAGGTGCCGAAATGTCGAGGCCGAACCGCTCGACGACGGCCCGCGCCCCAGGAAAGAGGCGGTCTGCAGTGCCGACTGGATCATGCCTCCAATCGCGCAGATCATCGGCCTGCACTGCGTCCGGATGATGGGCATCCAGCACCAGACCGCCGTCGTTTACTGCCACCCAGTCCACTGAAAGCTGAATTGCGTCCAGCACGTCATCGCGATCCACACGCTCGTAGAGCAGGCCGCGTCCATAGTCACGGGCCCAGTCTGTCCAGGGCACCAGCGAAGCGGGACGGACCGCAACATATGAGATGCCGTGGCGCCTCCGATGGTATTCGAGAAGCTGCTCTCCGATGACTTTTGTGAATCCGTAGACGCCGTTGGATTCATGCCATGCCTGCGAGGAAAGCCAGACCACTTTCCTGACGCCGGCGGTGATGGCCGCCTGTAGGGTGCGGAATGTGCCATTTACGTTGAGTTCCCAGAATTCCGTTTCGGTGTGATCGACGGCGTGGATGCCGTGCAGTGCCGGCAAGTGCACGAGAACGTCGGCGTCGACCATCGCCGTCTGGAGTCCTTCCTCCATCCGGACGTCCGCTGCGGCGAAGCGTGCTTCCGCAACCAGTCCGTCGACGGTTTTAAGGTCGGAGAGGGTCAACTCGTATCCAGCGGCTAAGAGACGTGGTGCGAGGCCACGGCCAATATTCCCAACGGCACCGGTAATGACGACCCGCGTGCCGTTCGGTGCGGGAGGGCTCTGGTTTACGTGAATCATGATGTTCCTTTCCGTAAGTCAGGAAATGCCGCAATATTTCTTCCGACATCCCTGACCCGAGCCTGTCGGGGAAGGTGCCTTGCCCTCAGCACCAGGCCGGGCAGATCAATACGCGGGAGCGCGCCCCAAGGACGGAAGCCATGCCTCGGGACGCGCTCCCGGCGCGCCTTCGTCCGTCAAGGGGTCGGCCGGATAGCGGTGTCCGTGCTGTACGAAGTGATCTGGGAGGCTGTCCCGCTGTCGAGCACTTTCGAGTGGGTGGTGGATGCGTCGAGAACGACGTGCTGGGAAGCGACGTCGCTGACCACGTGGTTGAGCGCGACCACGTTGGCGTCCCCGCCGGCGATCAGGATCTGGGTCGGCTGGGCGCCTGCCGGGGCGATGTTGCCGGGCGGGACGTTGTAGGCGAAGAGGTTGTCCGAGATAAGGTTGTTGTCTCCCTCGACATGAACGACGCCGTAGAGGTCGTCGAGGCCGTTGCCGCGGCCGATGAACGGCGGGTACCCCTCGCTGGTCCGGCGGATGTGGTTGGCCGTGATGAGGTTCTCCTTGCACCCGTTCAGCAGACGGAGAATGCCCGGGTAAAAGCCCTGGAGCCTGTTCGAGGAGACTGAGCACCGGTTGCAGCCGGTGAGTTCGATGAGGCTGCGGCCGCGGGGGAAGAGGTTGTTGCCCGTGACGAGGAGGCCCTCGTGGTTCTCGGCCAGGAGCGTGACCCCGTCAGGGCCGGCGCCCATGTGATTGCCGCTGACAATTGTGGCCTGCCCGGCCCCGGTGAGCTCGACGCAGTTGCCGCATTCGGCGATCATGTTGTCGTTGACGCGCAGCGCGTCGGCGCCGCGCACGATCAGGGCATGTTCGAGGTAAACGAATCCCATGCCGGTGATGTGGAAGGAGTCGTTGTCGGAGGCGACTTCGATTCCGGTCTTGCCGTTGTGGTAGCTGTTCTTCTCGGGGGTGAAACCGACCCCGTCGAGGCAGAAGTCCCGGAACACGATTCCTGAAAGACGGGGATCCCCTGTCCGGCGGACGAGGAATGCCTGGGGCGCACTCGGAGAGGTCAGGACGCGGATGTGGCTGGCTCCGGGCTGGAGGTTCTGCCATCCGGTCGGGTTCGAGTTGTCGAGGATGCTTCGGGAGAAGAAGCCATGCCCGAAGCCTGCGATTGTCAGGTAGCTTATGTCGACGACGACCTGGGTGTGCAGGTCGTAGTCGCCCGGAGGAATAATGATCGCGGCTCCGGGACGCGCGTCCGGGGACGTCTGCCGTTGCTTGATGTCGGCGATGATGTCGTTGATGACCGCCCCGATGTCGGACTGCGCGGTGACCTCCGGGTGCGCCTGGATCCTCCATGTGGTTACGTCGTAAGTATTGGGCGAATGGAGGGGTGCGCCCTGCTGGCCGTCGGCGGCATTGGCATTCTGCATTGTTCCAAGGGTCAAGGCAGCCGCCAGCGTTCCGGCGGCTCCCGCCCCGATCAGCCGGCGGCGGCTTGGATTCTCTTTTTCTAGATTCTTGCCAGTTACCACGGGTTCTCCTCTATGAGATAAGACTGCTGCTGTTCAGAATCAGGCACTACCGGGTCGGCCGGCCGAAGGCTTGACTGCCCTTGTCATCTGCTTCGGCGGCATCACGCGCTCATTCTTGGGAAACGGTGAATGTCCCACATTGGACTGTTGCCCAGCTGAAATGCCAAACCGTTTGGGCTAACGAGAGATGACACTAGGAGCACGGCATACCGGCTGTCAACGCCAAAATTCGGACTGAAGTGTTTGGCAGTGCCGACGCACCTCACCTCTGACCGCATCACCGGGGCTTCCGCTTCCGAACGGTCCCGGCACTGGGCCGCAAAGCTCCGGGCCGGGGCACCGGATGGCCGCACGAATGCGAGCGGACTGACCGCGCCGTGTGACCCTTGACACCCTCCGCGCTCTCCGCGTAATCTGATGCCAAGTCGTTTTGGCAAAACGGTTTTTCAATCCCCATCCAGTCTTCGTGTTCCATTCCCGAGAAAGGGAGTCGACAGCGATGTCCTCTCGAAAAACAATCTCCAGGCTTGCCGCTATAGGTAGCCTTTCAACCGCTGTGATCCTGGCCGCGACCGCATGCGGCGCAGGAGGCCCGGCGACGTCCGGGGGCGCCGCGGGCAGTTCCATCAACGTCCTGGTGGAGGCCGGCGGCCATGCAGAACTGCAGCCGATTGCCGACCAGTGCAAGAAGGACACCGGGGTCAACGTCAACTTCGTTGAACTCCCCTATGACGGCCTTTTCAACCGTCTCTCCAGCGAGTTCTCTTCCGGCAGTGTCTCCTTCGATGTTGCGGCCCTGGACTCCGTCTGGCTGCCCAGTTTCAAGGACGCCCTGCAGCCCATCGATGAGCTCTTCACGGACGAGGCGAAGAAGGATATCTTCCCTTCGCTGGTCAAGGAAGCCAACGTCGATGGCCACTTCATTGGCATGCCGGCGTGGACCAACGCCGAGATAGTCCTCTACCGCAAAGACCTCTTTGAGGACGCCAAGAACAAGGCCGACTTCAAGGCCAAGTACGGCTACGACCTCGCCGCGCCGAAGACCTGGCAGCAGTATCAGGACATCTCCGCCTTCTTCACCAAAGACGGCATGTACGGCACGGACGTCAAGGGCGGCGTTGAGACCGAGTACCTCGCCCACGTGCTCCAGGCGGGATCGCCCATGGTCCTGGATAGCAACAACAACGTGGTCATCGACAATGCGGCCCACAAACAAGCGCTGGATTTCTACACCAGTCTCGTCAAGGACGCACCGGCCGGAGCGGCCCAGGTCGACTGGGCCGCCGCCCAGAACCTCTTCAACCAGGGCAAGACAGCCATGACGCAGTTCTGGGCCCATGCCTACCGGCAGATCCCCAAGGACTCCCCCGTCTACGGCAAGGTCGGAACAGCCCCGATGATCGGCGGGTCCGCCGGTGTTGCCGGTGTTCCCGGCCCCTGGTACCTCTCAGTACCCAAGGCAACCAAGAACACGGACGCTGCCAAGAAGTTCGTCAAGTGCGCCTTCGACCACAATGATCTGGCCATCCAGTCAAGCCTTGGCCTGGCGGCACGAGTCTCCGCCTTCCAGAAGTACCAGGACCAGCCCGGCTACGAGAGTTTCAAGCCGCTGATCGAAACACTTAACGCTCCCGCGACGGCGACCCGTCCGGCAACGGCAAAGTGGCAGCAAATCGTCGACACCGTGCTGGTTCCGATGCTCCAGAAGGCCGTCGCCGGCGGAGACAGCACGACCTTGCTGGCGGACGCCAAGTCCAAGATCCAAGCCCTCCTTAAGTAAGACTCCGCGGCCGGCAGCAGCCCATGGCGTTGCCGGCCGCGGCCCCAACCAGCGGAAGAGAATCCCGTGCGCATCCCTGATCGCCGCTTCGCCCTCTACCTGATGACGCCGGCGGCGTTGTTCCTCGCAGTCTTTGTTGCCTACCCGCTGTTCCGGTTGGTCACGGACAGCTTCTTCAAGATCTCCCCGATCGTCGGGGGGCCCCGTGACTTCGTGGGCTTGGACAACTACGTCCGCGCCTTCACATCCGATGCCTTCATCGGTGCCGGATGGCGGACCCTCGCCTACACCCTGATGGTGGTGACCCTTGAGTTCGCCTTGGGCCTGGGCATGGCCCTCCTGTTCACCACGTTGGGCCGGAAATCCCAGGTGTGGCGGACCATGTTCCTGTACCCGCTGATGATCGCTCCGATCGTGGCCGGCCTGCTGTGGAAGTTCCTCATGATCGACAACTTCGGCCTGCTCGGCACCCTGCTCAGCCAGGCAGGCATCCTGCAGAATCCAAACCAGATCGGCTGGCTGTCGAACCCGGACATCGTCCTGTTCTCCGTCGCCATCCCGGACATCTGGCTCACGACCTCGTTCATGTGCCTGGTGTTGTTCGCGGGGCTGCAGAACATCCCGGGAGACCTCATCGAGGCTGCCAGGCTCGACGGCGCCCGCGCACCGTCCCTGCTGTTCCGCATCATCCTCCCGCTGCTCCGGCCGGTCATCGCCGTCGCGCTGGTGGTCCGCGGCATCGACGCGGCACGGGCCTTTGACACCATCCTCATCCAGACCAACGGTGGACCACAGTCCGCTTCCCAAACCATGAGCCTGCTCATCTACCAGACCATGATCCGCTTCGGCGACCCTGGCCTCGCAAGCGCAATGGGCACCATCTACCTGCTGGCCATGCTCGCCATAGCCTTCGTCGCCGTCACCACAATCTGGCGGCCAGGAAAGGACACCTGATGAGCACTATGGAAAGTCCAACCATCCCTGCACAGCAGACCACAACGGAACCTCCACGGACCGGCGGGGGCCGCAGGCGCCGCGGCGTCAATCGCGAAGGACTCGAAGCCGGCAAGCGCAGCACGCGGACCATCCTGTGGATCCTGCTCGCAGCCTCCCTCGTCATCTACGGCTTCCCGTTCCTGTACCTGCTGTTCACGTCCTTCAAGACGCCGATCGACACGATTGCCGTTCCGCCGACCATCCTGCCCAAAGTGTGGACGCTGGATAACTACGTCAATGCCCTGGGCCGCGGAGGCGTGCCGGCGTCGTTCATCAACAGCATCCAGACGGCCGTCATCAGCACCCTGTTGTCCCTGGTCCTCGCAGTCCCGGCGGCCTACGGCATCACACGCTACAAGACCCGAAGCGGCCGCGTGTTCATCATGGCCGCACTGGTCACCCGCATGGTCCCGCCGGTAGCCATCGGCATCCCGCTGGCGTCCATGATGGCCTCCGTAGGTCTCGCGGACACCCCGATCGCCCTGTCCATAGCGCACACCACCATCTCTCTGCCGCTATCCATCTGGCTCATGTCCAGCTTCTTCGAAGCCGTACCCCAGGATCTGGAGGAAGCCGCGACAGTGGATGGCTGCAGCCGGCTCGGAGCCCTATGGCGGGTAGTCATCCCGGTCGTCTCCGGAGGCATCGCAGTTACCGCGATCTTCGCCTTCCTCGCGTCCTGGAACGAATTCCTGTTCGCACTGCTCATGACCGCCGTCCGGTCCCAGACCACCCCCGTCGTCATCGCAAACTTCCAGACCCAGTTCGGACTGGACTGGGGATCCATGACAGCCCTCGCGGCCGTCTACTCGATCCCCGTCATCCTTCTCACTCTTCTCTTGCAGCGCAAGATCGTCGCAGGCATGACGCTCGGCGCCGTCAAGGGCTGAGAAACCACAACACAACGGGAAGAACCCATGTCAAGCAACAACTACTACGACGTGACTACATGGCGCGTCGGCAATCCGTCCGAGGACGTCGGTGCGGTAATCAACAGCATCATCGCCGACATCAAGGACCGGCAGACGGCCACCGATGCCAACAACGGAGGAAAGCCAGGGGCGGTAATTTACCTTCCGCCCGGGGACTACCACCTTCGTACGCAGGTGGTCATCGACGTCAGCTTCCTCAAGATCCAGGGCTCCGGACACGGCTTTACCTCCTCCAGCATCCGGTTCAACGTTCCCGAAGACGAATGGCCCGACTTGCATGAGCTCTGGCCCGGAGGGAGCCGCATTCTCGTCGACCTTCCCCTCGGCGGAGACGGGGAGGAATCCAAGGGAGCCGCCTTCTACGTCGGGCGGAGCGGAAGCCCGCGGATCAGCTCGGTCGAGTTCTCCAACTTCTGCATCGACGGGTTGCACTTCACCCCGGATGGCTCCGGGATGCATCCGGAGAACACCTACGTCAACGGCAAAACCGGTATCTATGTCGCGAACGCCAATGACTCATTCCGCGTGACCGGCATGGGGTTCGTCTACCTCGAGAACGCCCTCACCATCTACAACGCGGACGCGCTTTCCATTCACGACAACTTCATCGCCGAATGCGGAAGCTGCATCGAGCTGCGCGGGTGGGGACAGGCATCAAAGATCACCGACAACCTCGTCGGAGCAGGGCCTAAGGGCCACTCGATCTACGCCGAGAACCATGGCGGGCTCCTGATAACCGCGAACAACGTCTTCCCCCGTGGCGCGAGCAGCATCCATCTCGACAGCGTCACGCGTTCAAGCGTCACCAACAACCGTTTGCATTCGTTCTACCCCGGCATGGTGATTCTCGCAGCGAACAGTTCGGAAAACCTCGTCGCCACGAATCACTTCCTGCGCGACCATGAGCCCTGGACGCCCTTCCTGGGAGTCGACAACGGACTGGACGATCTCCTCGGACTTCTCTGTGTCAGCGGCAGCAACAACTCTGTCATCGGGAACCACTTCTCCGAGATCATCGACTCCCAGAGCATCCGTCCGGCAGGTGCGACGCCTGTCATCATCCGGCTGATGGCGGGGGTTGGCAACTTCGTGTCCAACAACCACGTGGTCGCGATGGACGTTCACGCCAAGTCAAGTGACTCCTGTTTCGAGGCCCAGGTGGACGCGCTGTTGACGACCGAGGCTTCGGACGGACTCGCCGTTACGGCCGTCATGGTCGATTCCGCATCAGCCCGGAATACCATCCTTGATTCCGGAAGTGACGCCCAAGTCATCGCAGACAGGGGTGTCAACGCCTTCAGGGCCACACCCACGGTCGGTTTCCAGGCGATACACGCACCGCTTGTCGCCCAATAGCCCGCTCAGGCCCGGCGAGACCCCCGGGATCGCCGCCGGGCCTCTGGAACGAATAAAACGTACGCAGCAATTACCCGGACATAGAATCAGCATCAACATAAGGACGTGGGAGACCAATGAACAAGTCGGTTGGCATCAAGGACGTGGCGGCCGCAGCCGGCGTCTCGGTCACAACGGTCTCCCACGTCCTCAATGACGTTGTCTACGCCCGGGTGGGGGCGGAGACGAGGGAACGGGTCCACGAAGCAGCGCGGCGTCTCGGATACGGCCCGAACCGGCTGGCGCAGGCCCTGCGCACCCAACGTTCGGGCATGATCGGGTTCATCAGCGAGGAAATCGCCACCACCCCGCACGCTGGCCGGATCATTCTGGGGGCCGAGGAGACGGCACGTGCCCGCGGGTACCGCATCATGATCATCAACTCCACCAGCACCAGCTCCCAGGATTCCAGGGAAAATGATGTGGCGGATCTGCTGGACCGGCAGGTGGACGGCATCCTCTACGCCACGATGTATCACCGCAAACTGGTCGTCCCCAAGAACCTCGTCGGACTCCCCGCCGTCCTGGTGGACTCCGAAGACATCAGCCACACCGTTTCCTCCGTCATCCCCGACGAAATCGCCGGTGCGAGGTCGGCCGTACAAACCCTGATCGACGCCGGACACACCCGCATCGGCATGCTCAACAACACCGATGACGTGCCGGCAACCCACTCCCGGCTGAAGGCCTTCAAGGACACACTCGCAGATGCCGGGCTGCCCTATCACGAGGAACTGGTCCAGTCCGAGGCTTCGGAGGTGCCTGGCGGCCACCAGGCCGCGCTGCGCCTGCTGAAAACTCCAAGCCGGCCTACGGCCGTGTTCTGCTACAACGACCGCATGGCCATGGGCGCGTACCGGGCCGCCGGGGAACTTGGCCTCAGGATTCCGGACGACATCTCTATCGTCGGTTTCGACAACCAACAACTTATTGCCGAAAACATCTACCCCGCACTGACAACCGTCGCCCTGCCGCACTACGAAATGGGCGCCTGGGCCACCGAAAACCTGATCGACGCCATCGAGGGAAAGACCGACCTGCAGCTATTCGCCGCTCACCCGACCCTTCTTCCCTGTCCCCTGGTCCTTCGCGATTCCGTCGCCTCCCCAAAACATCAAGACGCGTCGAGCAGAGCGGCACCAGGCTCTCCTACACACGCCAACACCTGACCTCGAGCGCGTCCAGTAGAAGACGCGCCCAACCTTCCAAGGACCCCGAAATGCACAGCTCCACAGTTCCACCCTGCCCTAAAACAGATGTCGTCGTCGTCGGCGAGGCCATAATCGACATCATTGACACCGGGGCAGGGCCCGTCGAGTTTCCCGGCGGATCGGGTATGAACGTCGCGTTCGGACTCGGTCGGCTAGGCGTCAGCACCGCGTTTCTCACGGCACTGGGCAGGGATGAACGCAGCAAGACCATCCAACGGCACCTGGACACCGCGGGAGTGCGCCTGCTTCCGGGAGCCGAGCACCTCGACCGCACATCCACTGCAAGGGCGCTTCTGGACAGCAGCGGTTCCGCAGAGTACGAATTCGACTTCGAATGGAACCTCCCCCAAGTCAGCCCCGCGTTCCTCCCGAGGGTGCTTCATACGGGGTCACTGGCCTCCTTCATGGAGCCCGGAGCAACCCAGGTCCTGTCCTTGCTGGGACTGTTCTCCCGCCGCTGCTTGATCACGTACGACCCCAACATCCGCCCGACACTGCTCCGCAGCCACACTGAAGCGCTCAGGACCTTCGAACGCACAGTTGCCCTGGCTACCGTCGTGAAGCTGAGTTCGGACGATGCCCAGTGGCTCTACCCGCGCACGTCGCCTCACGACGTCGCGCGGCGACTACTTGATCTCGGGGCAGAACTTGCAGTCATCACGGAAGGCGCATCCGGATCCTATCTGCGTTCGAATGCCGCCGAGATCGAGGTGCCGGCACCGCCAGTACTCGTCAAAGACACGGTCGGCGCAGGCGACTCCTACATGTCCTCGCTTATCGCCGGCCTCATTGAGGACCCCGAGGACGATTTCGGCTACGGAAAACTCAGCCGCCTGGGAACAGCCTCCTCGCTCGCTGCGGCCATAACGGTCGGTCGGCACGGAGCGAACCCGCCCACACGGGCAGAACTTGTCCGATCGCTGGAACTGGCCCAAACTTCCCGAAAGAGCTCCGATGACTGAGACGACAACGCACCTTGCCGGGGGCCCAGCCGAAGACAACGCCCCCAGCATCCGCCCGATACTTCACTACACAGCCAAGAACACGTGGCTGAACGACCCCAACGGACTCGTGTGGCACCGGGGCGTCTACCACCTCTTCTACCAAAACAACCCCTTCGACAACGTCTGGGGCAACATGTCCTGGGGACATGCCACCTCAACCGACCTCCTGCACTGGACCGAACACCCGGTTGCCATCGCCTGCGACGACGAAGAAGACGTCTTTTCAGGCAGCATCGTGGTGGACGATGGCAATACATCGGGATTCGGCACAGTGGAAAATCCGGCTTTGGTGGCCATCTACACGAGCGCCTTCAAGGAAGGCTCGGCGCACCAAGGGACACAAGCCCAGTCTCTCGCGTTCTCCACGGACGCCGGCAAAACCTGGAGCAAATATGCAGGCAACCCGGTGCTTGGCCGCGGCTCGGCACATTTCCGGGATCCCAAGGTGTTCCGCCACGAGGGACCGGCCGGTTCCTGCTGGGTCATGGTGGCGGTCGAGGCCCAGCACCAGCAGGTTGTGCTGTACCGCTCGGCCAACCTCAAAGACTGGGAATACCTGAGCACATTCGGCCCTGCAAACGCCACAGGAGGCGAATGGGAATGCCCCGACCTGTTCCCGCTCCCCGTCGACGGAGACCCGGACAACGTCAAGTGGGTCATGGTGGTAAATATCAACCCGGGTGCCGTTGCCGGCGGCTCGGGAGGGCAGTACTTCGTCGGGGACTTCGATGGGGTGCAGTTCACCGCCGACTTTGATTCACTCGTTCCAGCGGATGCCGAGGGGACCCCGGATCTCAGAAACTGTCTCTGGCTCGACTGGGGGCGCGACTATTACGCCGCCGTCTCCTTCAGCAATGCCCCGGGGAACCGCCGCATCATGATCGGCTGGATGAACAACTGGGACTATGCCAACTCCTTGCCCACGTCTCCGTGGCGCTCCGCGATGTCCCTTGCCCGCGAGGTCGAGCTCACGACGGTGGAGGGTTTGGTGCGCCTGATCCAGCGCCCGGCGCTGCCCTTGGACTGTGGGGAGCCGACCCGCACCATCCAGAACATGGAAGTTCACAACTCAGTGGTGAGACTGCCCGACGCGGTGCCCGGATCAGCCCAACTGATCGACGCCGAAATCCTGCCCGGCACGGCACGGACCGTTGCTTTCAGGCTTCTCGGCGCATCGAGCGGGAGCAGCGTAACGGTTCTCAGCTTCGATGCCATCACGAGCCGGCTCACCCTGGATCGCCGCAACTCCGGAAACACCTCCTTCCACGACAAGTTCCCGTCGGTCGAGTCGGTACCCGTGAAGCTCGACGACGGCGTGCTACGGCTAAGGGTAATAGTCGACCACTGCTCCGTGGAGGTCTTCGCCCAAGACGGCAGGGTCGTCCTGAGCGATCTAGTGTTTCCCCCGTCCGGGAGCCTGGGCACCGACGTGTGCGTGGAAGGCGGCACGGCCATGGTGCGGAAACTAGCCGTCACCGCCTTGTCCTAGGGGGCAGAACGCCCCAATCCAATGTGTCTATGTCGTCGAAGGTCGAGCAGGAAAAGCACGAAGCGGGAGCTTCAGCGCACTTCCGTGCTCTGGGGTGCGGCCAGTCTCGCTGCCTTTGGGGCGATGGGGGTCGGCACGGTGCGAGCGGCGATGGCCAGGGTGAAGGCTGTTGCAAGGCCGAGAATCGCCCAGGCGTAGATCTCCCGGCCGGGGAGGTCGGTTGTTGCAAGCCAGCGGATGGCATAGTTCGTGGTCGCACCCACGGGGAAGGTGAATACCCAAAACATTTGCGTGAAGGGAAGTTTGCGGTATTCGGGGAGGAGCATGACCTGCATCAGCACCATGATCAACAGTATGCCTGTCAGTTCGAGCTGAATCGCTCCGATGGGTCCTGGATGTGACACCATCCACGCGATGTTGGCCGTTGCCGGCGCAGCGAGATAGGCGGACAGTCCGACCTTGGCGGCTGGTAGCACCTCGCCGCCGGTCATCAGGCGGACGGTGACGACAGTTCCTATCACCAGCCAGAAGAACACGCCAACGCCAAACGCGGCCATGGCCGCATTATGGGCGTGGATGCTTGAGAACCCGATGCTGGCAACGAAGGATCCGGCCGCGACGGGCAGCAGGTAGCCGGGATGGATGGATTGCATGGATACCCCGCCGGTGACCCAGTGGGCGAGGAGCTGGGCAGCGACGAGGGCAAGGGCGGCAATGAAAGCCATACACAGCCAAGCGCCCCATGGCGGCAGATACTGGCTGTAGTGCGACGAAAGCAGGATCCCCACTAAGGGGATGAAGGACGCAAAGGGCCCTGCCACTTCGTGTCGGAGGTCGGCCCGGAATGTTCCTTTTCGGCGAAGGCCCCGGACCACGTAGACGCCGGTCAGGATCAACCACAGGGAGCTTGCTGCCCCGTAAAGGATTTCCTCTGGCCACATCGGGGATCCGAGAGAGCTCCTCGCGGCGGACCAGCCGCCGCCAAGACCGGCAAGCCCCAAGGGAATGCCGAAGCGGCTCAACGCCGGCATTCCCGACAGGGCGGCCGGGGACAAGACCTGATCCGTAGGGGCCGGCGTCAGCGCAACAGCGGTACCGGTATCAGTCATCTTGTCAGAGCGCCTGGTTGGTGGGTGAAGATGAGCAGCGTGCTCGTCGCGGTGGCGAGGAGTTCTCCCCCAGCGGTGCTGAGCCTGCCTTCGGTGAATATCACGCGCGAGCCGGTTTTCACGACTGACCCCTCTGCGCGAAGAGCACCCTTCCGGAGCGTGATGGGTCGCAGATACTTGACCGCCAGGTCAATGGAGGTGTAGCCGATCCCTGCTTCCAAGGTACTGTGTGCTGCGCAGCCGAGCACCGTGTCAAGGAGCGTGCAGGCCAGGCCGCCGTGCACCATTCCGAGGGGGTTGTAGTGCGCTTCTCCCGGCCGGCACTGGAACTCGACGTGCCCGTATTTCGCATCGACGAGATCGAAATTCATGAGGGAAGCGATCGGCGGCGGCGCGATGCTGCCGTCGCGGAGGCCGGAAAAGTAGTCCAGACCCGACAGCCGTGGGAGCTGTTCGAGCGCGATTGCCGGATCCATCCAGGTGAAGGTTTCCGAGCGTTGCGCGGAGGCGTTCGTTGACACCAGGTTTTCCTCCTTAGGTTCTCTGCAGGTCTTCAGGCTTTGCCGCGGTCATGCCGTTGAATTGGATGCCAGGACCGGGTACAGACCCGAGATCGGACCGGACAGGCCGAGCTTCACGCCGGCGCTGATCTCGTCCACGATGACCTCGTAATCACCGTGCTCGAGCCCATCGAAGGACTTCCGTGCGACTTCCCCGGGGGAGGTCTTCGGGGCATCCACGGCCCTGGCCATGGCTGTGTCCATGTAGCCGACGTGAACGCCCGTCACCTGGGTGCCTTGAGGTGCCAGTTCCACGCGGAAGGAGTTGGTCGCTGACCACAACGCGGCCTTTGATGCGCTGTAGGCGCCGGTGAGTGCGATCCAGCTGAGCACCGAGTGGATGTTGAGGACCGCTGATGTCTCGCTCGCGGCAAGCACTGGTGCGAATGCCCTGGTCATGGCGACGGGTCCGAAGAAGTTGGTCTCCATGACTTCGCGGATCTCCTCGTCGGAGAGTGCCAACAGAGTGTCCGATTCGACGCTCGTACCGGCGTTGTTGATCAGGACTGTGACGTCCTGGGCCTGGGCGACGGCGGCCCGGACCGAGTCAGCGTCGGTGACATCGAGAGTGAGAGGGACGACGCGGGGATCGTTCCACTCTTGCGGGCGGCGGGCTGTCGCGTACACCTTTGCAGCACCCCGGGCGAGGGCCTGTTCCACGAGCTCGAGGCCCAGTCCTCCGTTCGCGCCGGTGACAAGGACGACGGCGCCAGATAGCTGTGGCATGGATTCTCCTACTGTCGGATAGGGCGGCGACGCGGTTGTCGCGGTCGCAGAACATCAGATTAGCCGAGTCAGTTGGATTTTCCAACTAACCTGTATACTTGGCGAGAGTACTGAAAGCAGGTGAACGATGAATCGGCCGACCGAGAAGGCAGTAAATGCGCCGAGAGCGTGTTTCATCGCAGCAGGCCTCGACGTTTTAGGGGAACGGTGGGCCCTGCTCGCCCTTCGCGAGATGTCGTTGGGCGTTCACCGGTTCGATCAGATTGCACGCAATACCGGCGCGTCCCGCGACATCCTGACCGACCGGCTGCGCACGCTCGAAAACCGTGGCGTGATTGAGCGTCTCCAGTACTCCGAGCGCCCCGCGCGCTACGAGTACCACCTCACAACCTCCGGGGCGGAAGTCGCGCCCATTCTCATTTCGCTCGCAGCGTGGAGCAGTACATGGATGCGCGACGAGACGCCCCGCGCTTCTTACCGGCACAGTTGCGGGGCGGACCTGAAACCGGTGGTGTTGTGTGCGGAATGCGGTGAGGAGTTCACGCCAGGAAGTCTGTTACTGGGACCGCTTGTGTCAAGCCCGGGTACGGACCCGGCGTCCGGCCAGTAACCACAAAAACCGAACGGAGGACGACGGCGGTACTCTTCTCCATCGGCCAGGTGGTCCAGAAATCACGCCCGGTCAGGAGCCGGACCTGGTGGCCAATCGGGCCCTGAGAGTTGTTCGGGCTACGTGGCGTGTTCGGCCCCGGCGGGCACCGGTGCAAGGGTTTCCTGGCTGGGCTGGAAACCGATCCGCCACGCACGGAACCACAGTCGCTCGCCGTCGTCGTTCAGGACTGGTCCGGAGTACAGATGCCAGCGCCGTCCGTCCATTTCGGGGTTTCCCGCGGCTCGTTCCATGGGGTTTCGGTCCTGGACGGGCCCGGGAGGATCTGCGGTCCACGCGATGGACGCCCCGTCGGTGAGGCACTGAGCCTCCAGCCCGTCTGGCGTCTGGACAATGAGGGGTGCGGCTGTCGTCCGGGGCAGGCCGGCGGGGCGCCAACGGTCGATAAGATCCGCTTCGCTCATCAAGCCCAAGTCCCCGAAGCGGCCCTGCCACCGCGCCAGCGCGTCCCGGAGCCGGTCAAGGTCCGCGGCGTAGGCTGGGTCGGGGACGAGGTTCTGGGTTTCGTGGGGATCCTGGATGAGGTCGTAGAGTTCTTCGGCGGGTTTGGACGAGGCCACGAGCGTGCGCTGAAGATCGGTGAACAGGTTGCGGGGTTCACCAAAGGCGAGCTGTTTGGCCTCTTCTGCCGCGATGCGGCGCAGTTCGGACCACGTCGGCAGCTGGTCAGGGTAGTTCGTATGGAGCATGGGCGGGCGATCTGGATGGAAGTTGCGGATGTAGCGGAATCGCTGGTCCCGGACAGTACGGGAGGTGTCCTCGGCTTCATCCATCCGGTCCCGTCCGCCGTAGACATACTCGTTCGGCTCCTCCACGAAGGACCCGTCCGGGCCGAACAAGGCGACGCCGTGCATGTGTTCGGGGACAGGCAGTCCGCAGGCCCGCAGCATCGTCGGGGCCAAATCCATGGTGTAGACCAGATCTCCCCGTACTGTGCCGGAAGAAATCACCCCGGGCCAGCGCAGGATTAGTGGCTCGCGGAGACCGGCTTCCGTGGCCCAACGTTTGGCCCGCGGCATGCCCTTCCCGTGATCGGACCAGAACACCACAATCGTGGTTTCAGCCAGTCCGTCTTCCTCCAGCTGGTCCAGGATGGTCCCCACCCAGTGGTCCATCTCGGTGATGAGGTCCGAATACCGTGCCCACGCCCGCCGAAACACGGCCGTGTCCGGATAGTACGGCGGCAAGGGCGCCGACGCCGGATCATGCCTGTCTGCCGCCCCTACGTTTACCGTGACGGCCTCAAACGCTTCATCGTCCAGATAAATCTTGGATTCGTGGGTGGCCATGCCGTGGAATGCCGCGAAGAACGGGGTGTCGGGGTTCGGCCGGTTCCGCCAATGCGCAACACGTGAGCAATCATCAAAAACGGTGGGCGGAATGTCGACCTGGAAGTCAGTGAACCAGTTGTTCGTACAGTAGTAGCCGGACCGCCGGAAATACTCAGGCAGCAGCCTCACCTCGGGCGGGGGCGCGGCCTTGGTGCGCATGTGCATCGTCCCGATCGACGTCGGGAAGCAGCCGGTCATGATCGCCGACCGCGCCGGCGCGCACACCGGAGCGGAAGCGAACGCGCGGTCAAACCTGGCCCCTTCAGCGGCGAGCCGGTCAAGACGGGGCGTCACCGCGTACTCTGCCCCGGCCCAGACACCCGAGTAACAGCCCAGGTCGGGGTTGATGTCGTGCGTGGAGATCCACACGATATTGGGTCTGTTCATTTGCCGGAGCTGCCCAGTAATTCGCTGGCTGCCTCGGTTTCGGCCGTGAAAATAGCAGCCAACGGATCCACGGTTTCGGTCATCCATCTCGACAGGGCCTCGCGCTTTGCGGCAAGCACGTGGGCCAACGAAGGCTGAGCCGCGAGATTATGCAGGCAATCGGGGTCGGATGCGAGATCGTAGAGCTCCTCCCGCGCCCTGGAAACGTAAAATTGTGCACGGTTGCGGACGTCGAGGTCCTCGTCGGCCGCGTTAAGCATTGCCTTCCAGGACAGGCCAAACATGTTTTCGGCCCGGTACTTCGCCTGGCCGTCCGCCCATGCATTCCAGATATAGCCGTAGCTGGCGTCCTGCACGCAGCGCATTTCATAGCGCTGTTTCGCGGCGGTTTCGTGGAATACCGTGAATACTTGTTCGCGCCGGTCTTCGCGCTGCTGGAGGAGCAGCGGGAGGAGGGAACGACCGTCGAGACCGGCTGGCGTCGGGACCCCGGCCGCGTCGCAGAACGTGGGGAACAGGTCGAGCATGTTCACGAAGTCGTCCGCGTTGCCGGTG
Source organism: Arthrobacter sp. efr-133-TYG-118 (assembly GCF_030209755.1). Taxonomy (GTDB): domain Bacteria; phylum Actinomycetota; class Actinomycetes; order Actinomycetales; family Micrococcaceae; genus Arthrobacter. Next base: position 17,054 of record NZ_JARVRH010000049.1, read on the forward strand.
CCTGGAGTGGTTACCCCCGGCCAGCGGACAACTAACGGAGTCAATGTGCTGCGCAAATAGCAGTTGGCCTTCGCGAAGGGAAACGCCATGCCGTTGTCGGAGAGGAAGATGACGAGGGTTTCCCCGGCAGCGCCGGAACGTTCCAGGGCCCCCACGACTGCCCCGACGACGTCATCGCAGCGGCGGGCGGAACTGAGGTATTGGGCGTACTCGGTGCGGACGTCGGGCAGGTCGGGAAGGATTCCGGGGACTTGGACCTGGTCTGCTTCGAATACCTTGGAAGGCTCGGGGTAGAGTTCGCGTTCTTCCGAAGTCCATTTTTGCCGCTCATTTTCGCTGCCGTGGAAGGGCCTGTGCGGATCGTGCGCGTTGGCCAGGAGGAACCATGGCCGTCCTTCACGTGTTGCCTCGGCGATGAACTCTTCGGCCCTGCTTCCATACGCCGCGGGGTTGCGGCCCAGTCCGAGTTCGCGCATATTCACTGCCGTGTCCCAGGCGAATCGTTCCACCGGTTGGAGGTGGTCTACTTTGCCCAGGATGCCCACACGATAGCCCGCCCCTTTGAGCAGGTCGTTGATGACTCCGATTCCGTCGTTGATCGGTTCAAACCCCTCGGCGCCATTGCGGTGCGGCCATAGTCCAGTCATTAGCGCGGATCGGCTGGGCTGGCAGACCGCCGCAGGGACATGGCCGCGTCGGAAGACCATCCCATCCCTGGCAAGGCGGTCGAGGTTGGGCGTGGCTTCGGCCGGACCTCCGAATGATCCGGGGGTGTTGCCGTCCATGTCGTCGGCGGTGATCAGGAGGATGTTTGTCACGGGTGCTCCTTAGGCAGTCTGTTCGGCGAGGAGCCGGTGTCGTTCTTCGCGGCGTTGGGCCTGGGCTTCGGGGTCGGCAACCGGTGCGGCGAAGAAGAGCCGCTGGGTGTAGGGGTGCCTGGGTGCGCTGGTGACTTGGTCGCCGTCGCCGAATTCGACGATGTCGCCGCGGTACATGACGGCCACCCGGTGGCTGATGTGCCGGACGACTTCGAGGTCGTGTGAAACGAACAGGTACGCGACATGTGTCTGTTCCTGGATGTCCTTGAAGAGTTCCAGGACGCGTGCCTGGGTGGATAGGTCCAGAGCGGAGACAGGTTCGTCGCAGACGATGAGTTCTGGTTTCAGGGCAAGGGCGCGGGCGATCGCGATGCGTTGTCTTTGGCCTCCGGAGAATTCGCGCGGCAGTCGGTTCCCCGAGTCGGCCGGGAGCCTGACCATCTCGAAGAGCGCTTTGATGCGCTTGGAGGATTCGGAGCGCGGGACCTTCCGGACGGTGAGCGGTTCGGCAAGGATCTGCTCGACTGTCCGGGATGGGTTCAGTGAGGTGTAGGGGTCTTGGAAGACGACCTGGATGTCGGTGGCGAGTTCCCTGCGTTCGGAGCGTCCGGCGTGGGCGATGTCCTGTCCGCGGAAGAGCACCTTGCCTTCGGTCACGGGTGCAAGGCCCAGGACTGCGCGGCCCAGTGTGGTCTTTCCTGATCCGGACTCCCCCACTAGGCCGACGCATTCTCCGGCGCGCACGTCGAGTGAGACGTTGCTGAGGGCCCGGAATGGCTTGGCCCGAAAACCCTTTGCCGGGTATTCGACCGTGACGTTTTGGATGTCCAACAATGGCTGGTTCATCGCAAGGCTCCCTTCCGGGACGGGCTGGCACTGGGTCCAGCATCGAAGGTGGCGAGTGGTCCGCGGGGGCTGGTTTCACCGAGGATGGCTCCGAGGAGCTCTCGTGTGTAGGGGTGGCGCGGGTACGCGAAAATGGACCGCGTGGGGCCGGTCTCCACGATCCTGCCCAGCCGCATCACCGAGACGCGGTCGCAGAGGTCTGCGACGACGCCGAAGTTGTGGGTGACGAGGATGACGGCCATGCGGAATTCCGATTGCAGGTCGCGCAGCAGGTCCAGGACCTCGGCCTGGACGGTGACGTCGAGTGCCGTGGTGGGCTCGTCCGCGATGAGCAGGTCGGGGTTGCAGGAGATCGCCCCGGCGATGAGGACGCGTTGGGCCATTCCGCCGGAGACCTGGTGCGGGTACGCGGCAAACGTCCGCTCGGGGTTGGGGATTCCCACCCGGGCCAGGAGCGCCAGTGCGCGTGTTGTTGCTTCCTTCTTGGACATCCGGAGGCAGATTCGCATCGGCTCCACCAATTGGCTGCCGATCGTGAACGACGGGTCCAGGTTGGACATCGGTTCCTGGGGGATATAGGCGATGCGGGAGCCCCGGATCTTCTCCATGTCTTTCTCATTCAGGGCGGCCAGGTCGTCCCCGTGGAAGAAGATCGAGCCTCCCGTGATCCTGCCGCCCTCGGGCAGCAGCCGCAAGGCGGACCACGCCGTCTGGGTCTTGCCCGAACCGGATTCGCCCACGAGCCCATGGACCTCGCCGCGGGCAACCGTCAGGGAGACGTCGTGGACAACGCGCTTCGTGCCGCCGTCGCCCGTCTCATACCCGACCGAGAGGTTCTCGATCCGGAGGACCGCCTCGCCGGCCAGGCCGCCGTCGTCGTGCCGCATGACTTCTTCACCGACGACGGCGGGTTGTTCCGCGGGCTGCTTGCGACGGCGCCGGCGCGGCGCATTTGAGCGTTCGAGCTCGTCTCGCAGGCTGTTGGCGAGGAGGGTCAGCGAGATCAGGGTGAGGCCGATGGCGAGGGCCGGCCAGATGATCAGCAACGGGGCCGTGTAGAGGTTGGTGAACCCGTCGCTGAGCATCTGGCCCCAGGTGGGGACGTTGATGTCGCCCAGGCCAAGGAATTCAAGTCCGGACTGGACGGCAAGGGCAACGCCGCCAACGATCGCGGACTGGACCACGATGGGTGCGCGGACAACGGTGAGGATGTGGATGCCGATGATCCGAGTGTCACTGAGGCCGGAGACTCGGGCGGCATCGACGTAGAGCTCGTTCCGGACGGCGGAAACAGAGGCGTAGACGAGCCGGAAGAAGGCCGGGGACAGCATCACGCCGAAGATCAGCATCGATGCCCAGAGGGAGGGCCCGACGACGGCGCGCGCAGCGAGGAGGACGATGATCGCGGGAAGTGCCATCAGCATGGAGATGACCCAGGTCGACGCGGTGTCGATCCATTTGCCGTAGTACCCGGCCAACAGGCCGCCGGTCACGCCGATCACGATGGAGGTGACGAGGGCGAGCAACGCGCCGGCGAGGCTGAACTGCGCACCGAAGAGGAGCCTTGAGAGCACGTCGCGGCCTGCGCCGTCGGTGCCGAGAAGGTGGCCGCTGTCCGGGGACGACAGGACCGCAGAGATGTCTGCCGTGTTGGGGTTGTGTGGCGCCAACAGCGGGGCCGCAACAGCGCTGACGATGATCACGGCAAGGAAGAGTAGTGAACCCAGGGCCAGCGGGTTGCGTAGAACGCGGCGCAGGAGGGATGCCTTGGCAGCGGCCTCCGGGGGGATGACTGCGAGCTGGGGATTTGGGGCGTGGACGGGTGTACTCATGACAGACGCACTTTCGGGTTGAGCCAGCCCTGGGCCAGGTCTACAAGGAGGTTGAAGATGATGACGAGGATGCCTGTCGCGACGAGCAGTCCCATGACGAGGGGAATGTCCCCCTGGGTCGTGGCCTGTACTGCCACTTGGCCGAGTCCGGGGATGGCGAAGACCTGCTCGACGATCACCGCCCCGCCGAGAAGCCCCACGAAATAGACGGCCAAGACCGCGAGGGCGGGCCCGGCGGCGTTGCGCAGGACGTGCTTGAGGACAACGCGGCGGGCAGGGATTCCGCGACTGCGCAGGGTCCGCACGTAGTCGTTGCGCAGGGCATCGATCACGGAGCCGCGAACCTGCTGGGTGACGCTGGCGATCCCGCCCAGGGCGAGGGCGATCACCGGGAGTGTGACGGTTTTCGCCCACCCGGTGGGGGACGTCAGGAACGGCACGTACCCGGTGGGGTCGAACCAGCCCAGGGTGAGGGCGAAGACGAGCACGAGCCCCACCGCGAAGAGGAAACCGGGGATCGCGTGACCCACGATGGCCAGGAGCTGGGCGAACCGGTCCACCCATCCGCGTTTGGTGGCGGCGAGCACGCCCAAGACCACCGAGATGACGGCGATGAGAATGATGGCGCCTGTGACCAGCGACAGCGTCACGGACAGGCGTGAGCTGATGGCGTCAAGGACTGGCTGACCGCTGAACCACGACGTGCCGAGGTCACCGCGGACGGCGTGGGAGATCCAGTCGCCGTACTGGACCAGAACCGGGCGGTCCAGGCCCAGTTCCTGGGCCTTGAGGGCGACGGTTTGCTGATCGGCGTTCTCGCCGAGGATCTTCCTGGCAATGTCGCCACCGCCAAGGTAGAGGAGCGTGAATCCAAACGTGGTGATGGCGGCCAGCAGGGCTACGCCCGTCAGCAGCCTTCGCCCGATAAAGGTAAGCATTTTAGTGATCTCTCGATTCGTGGGGATGGCCGGGCGGGGACCCTCGTCGACGGGTCCCCGCCGGGGGCCTCAGGCCTTGGGCGCGATGTTCCAGAGGTTGGGCCAGACATTGCCCTGGTTCAGTTCAACGCTCGTGCCCGCGTTGGTGACGAAATAGTTTGTCGGTGAATACCACGGAGCGAACCATGCCTGGTCAACGATGTATTCGTTCAACTTCTTGAGGGCAGCGGCACTGTCGGCGTCGTTCCCAGTGCGGATGGTGGCAAGGAGTGCGTCCACGTTGGGGTCCTGGTACTTGAAGGTGTTCCAGGTGGCGTTGGGCGCGATCATGGTGCTGATCAGCTGCCAGTCGTTCACGTCCCGTTGCAGGGTGAAATAGGAGAGGCCGTACTTCTGCGCTTGGAGGTCGGCGATGGTGTTGGTGCCCGTGTCCACGTACTTGACCTTGATGCCGACATCGCCCAGTTGCTGCTGCAGCAGAGGCCAGAGGGCCTTCGGGAAGCCCGGCGATGTCGGCAGCGTCAGCTCAAGGCCACTGGCGTAGCCTGCGTCGGCGAGAAGTTTACGGGCTTTGTCCGGGTCAAACTTGTACGTCGAATTCAGGGTGGCCTCATAGGCCGGAGATTCGGGCCGGAAGACCTGGCCTGTAGCCTCACCGCGTCCCAGGCCAACTACCTTCAGCATGGCGGCCGCATCTACTGCATAGTTGATGGCCTGCCGGACCTTCACATTCCCCAGCGCAGGGTTGGACTTGCCTGCACGGTCGAAGAGGAGGAGCCCGGCGAAGTTCAGGTTCTGACCGCTGGATCTAAACCCGGCAGCTTCAACCTGCGGGAGGATGCTGTTGTCTGCCACCGCGGCGGCGTCCAGTTGCTTGCCCCGCAAGGCATTGAGCTCTGACGTGGCGTCGGTGTAGACGTTGACGGTGAGGGTGTCGTACTTCACCGAGTTCGCATCCCAGTACTTGGGGTTCTTCTCAAACTTGTAGGACGTGCCGACGACCGTCTGGCTGGTGTTCAGGGTGTAGGGGCCGGAGCCGACCGGATTGGTCTGCGCATCCGCCTTGCCGAACGCGGCCGGGCTTTCCTGCAGGCCGGCTGCCTGGGCGAGATTGATGAGGAACGCCGGATTCGCCCGCTTGAGCGTGATCTCCAGGGTGGTCTTGTCCTTGGCCTTGGCCTCAGCCAGGTCTGCGACCTTCGACTTCTGCGGGGAGGTGCCGTCCCGGAAACGCAACAGGTTCTGCGCGGCGACTTCTGCGGTGAACGGCGTCCCGTCGGAGAAGACGACGCCGTCCCGGAGGGTCATGGTCAAGACCGTCTTGTCCGTGTTGTATTCCCACTTGGTGGCCAGGGACGGTTGGACATCCTTGCCGTTGGGCGCCGGCTTCAGCAACCCGTCATAAACTGCCTGCGCATAAACCGACTGGTTTCCCCAGTTCATGTTCCTCGCCTCGAACGTGGTCGGCGCAAGGATGTTTCCCAAGGTGATGGTCTTGGAGGTTTGGGAAGTGCTGCTGCCGCTTCCGCTGGCACAGCCGGTCAACGCGAGGCCTGCAGTGAGTGTTACTGCCAAACCTGCTTTGGTGAAACGCATCTTTACGTCCTTTCAGCTGGGGAGGCACCCGAAGCGTCGGCGCTCGGTGCCTTCTGCTCGACGATGAACAGTTAGCTACAGAATGGCAGGTTGTGATCCAACACACAAGGTCTTTTCTATGAAACTATGCACATAGCTTAGTTCTGGTTTTTATGGGCTGTGTCTGTTGTTAACTGTTCCACTAGTGCTATAACAGTTACAGAAGAACGTCACCGAGTATGGACCCGAGGCGGCAGGAGTTGCTCCGCCAGATCCAGACCGCCCGCACAAGACAGGACAAGATCGATGAAGATCATTTACGTGGACGTAGACTCCCTCCGTCCCGACCACACCGGGCCTTACGGCTATGACCGCAAGATCACGCCGAACCTGGACGAAATGGCCCGGAACAGCGTGATGTTCGACCGGTACTATTGCTCCGATTCACCGTGCCTGCCCTCCCGCACAGCACTGACAAGCGGGCAGCACGGCATCTCCAACGGTGTGATCGGCCATTTCGGGGACGACTCCCGGTTCCGCCTGGACGCCGGACACGCTCCCCACCCGGGCCGCCCTTTGCTCGGACAGGCACTCAACGCAGCCGGATACACCTGCGCGGCGGTCTCATCGTTTGCCGAACGGCACCGCGCCTACTACTTCATGGGGAACTTCCGTGAAAACGTTCAGGTCACTCCGGACATGGGCGATGAACCGGCGGACATGATCACGGATGCCGCCGTCGACTGGATCGAGCGGCACCGCAACGTGGAGAACTGGTACCTGCACGTGACCTATTGGGACCCGCACACGGACTACCTGCAGGATGAATCCTGGACGGCCAGGGCGGCCGCCTCCGGCCCTGCCCCTGCGTGGCCGGACCAGGAAGCCATCGATGCCCACGCCGAAGTGTACGGTGCCCGAAGCGCCCTTGATCTTCACTACTCAGGCGCTCCGCGGAAGTCCCGGGTCCCGCACAACATGCCGGACGCCATCCGCACCCGAGCAGACTTCGAGCACCTCATCAACGGCTACGACGGAGCCATCCACTTCTGGGATGCCGAATTCGGCAGGCTTCGGCGGTCCATCGAGGCAATGGGCTTGGCCGATGACGTGGCCATCATCGTCTCCTCGGACCACGGTGAGTCCTTTGGCGAGCTCGGCCTGTACGCCGAACACGGCCTTGCCTCCGAGCCGGTCCATCGCCTCCCCATGATCATTCACTGGCCGGGCATCACCGACCAGCCTGGAGTGGCCGCGGGCCGGAACGACGCCCTGCTCTACAACATCGACTACGCCCCGACCATCCTTGACCTCCTAGGCCTGGAGCAGCCCGAAAAGTGGCAGGGCCAGTCCTACGCCGCAGCCGTCCGGGGCGGAACAATCGACTCCCGCCCCTACCTTGTATGGGGCCATGGTGCCCACACATACCAGCGCGCCGTCCGCACCCGAGACCACCTATACATCCGCACCTACCACCCGGGTTGCTTCCGAGCCGAGTGGGAATCGCTGTTCAATGTCACCGAGGACCCCTACCTGACCCGCAACCTCATCGACATCGAACCGGACCTCGCCATTCAAATGCGCTCCCATCTGTTCGAATGGCTGAGCTTCTATGCCGGCACTCCGGGCGCCCTCCCGGACCCCATGCAGGGCGCGCTCCAGGCAGGGCCCACCCTGTACAACCAACCCGACAACTACATGGAGCATCTCAGGAACACCGGGCGCGCCCATCTTGCCGATGACCTCCTGGAACGGTTGCATCCCAAGAACGGGGCCACCCACGTATCCTGGCACGCACAGGTTCCCCTATCGGCTGACGACCGTGCCGCCATGCGCAGGCGGTACGAAGCCATGATGAGCACCGAGTGACCGCCACACCGGATATCCTCCTCAAAGGCGCTTCTACCCAGCGCCCTCAGGAGGCGAAAGTGTCATTGGGCCGTTTGGAAGTCATTCTGCTGGGCTTACTCTCCACCGGAGACCGCACAGGCTACGACTCTTGGAAGTGGCTCGAGGGCCACGGCCCCTTCGTGGGATACACCGCCAAGACGTCGCAGATCTACCGCCAGCTGGGAAAGCTGGTGGAATGGGGGTGGGCCACCCAGTTCCTGGATCCGCGCAGCTCCGGTCCCGATGCAAAGCTCTACCGAATCACCGCTGCCGGCCACGCCACCCTGCAGGAATGGATCGACTCTCCCTACATACCCTCGCCCCGGCCGCTTGACCCGGACTTCCAGGTCCGGCTCCGCTTCGCCGGAAGCACAGGACCGGAGAAAGCGCTCGAATTGGTGCGGATCGAACTCGCCTACCGTAGAGAACGGGAAGCCAGCATTGATCGGACTTTTGACGAAGTGCTGGTCAGTGCCGATGCCACGACGGAAGAACGACAATGGAGCAAGGAGTGGTTCCTGATGCAGAACGAACGCGGACACTACATGGTGTCCAACCTCATCGCCTGGCTCGAAGCAACAGAACGCCGGCTCCAGTCGCTCATCGGAAAGACGCCCTAAGGACAATCATGATCGAGGACAACGGGACGCATGCGGTCATGGCCGGGAGCTGCTGCGCCGCGCCCCGCGCACCGGCCCTGGACAACGCAAGGGACCCGGTCAACGCCGCGGGACGGCCCGACGTCGGACGCCTCCTTCCGGTAGCCGCAGCCGACGGCGCTGCTCCTCCCGAATCCTCGCCCGCCCAACACGAGGACGTGCTGATTCCCGGCGGGGCATTCGCCATGGGCGACGCTTTTGGCGAGGGATACCCCGCAGACGGCGAGGGACCGGTGCATGAGGTGCGCCTGGACGCGTTCCGGATTGATGCGACGGCCGTCACCAACCGGATGTTCGCCGCGTTCGTCCAGGACACCGCGTACCGCACCGAAGCGGAGCAGTACGGAACGTCGGCAGTCTTCCATCTTCTCGTGCAGGCGCCCAAGAAAGAGGTCCTCGGCGCCGCTGCCGGGGCGCCCTGGTGGCTGAACGTCCGCGGCGCAGACTGGGCCCACCCGGCCGGACCGGATTCACACTGGAGCACGACGCCGGAGCACCCGGTAGTGCACGTCTCCCACCATGACGCCCTGGCCTACTGTGCCTGGGCGGGGCGGCGCCTGCCCACCGAAGCCGAATGGGAATACGCCGCCCGCGGCGGACTCACCGCCAAACGCTACGCCTGGGGCGATGAGCTCACCCCCGACGGGGAACACCGCTGCAACATCTGGCAAGGAACCTTCCCCACCCTGAACACCGAAGACGACGGCCACCTCGGCACCGCCCCCGTGAAATCCTTCCCGCCCAACGACTACGGACTCTACGAAGTCGCCGGGAACGTGTGGGAATGGTGCGCGGACTGGTTCCTGCCCAAGTACTACCGCAACTCCCCCGCCCACAACCCCCAAGGCCCCACCATCGGCGCCGGCCGGGTCATGCGCGGAGGCTCCTACCTCTGCCACGACTCATACTGCAACCGCTACCGCGTCGCCGCCAGAACGTCCAACACCCCCGAATCCTCCAGCGGTAACTGCGGCTTCCGCACGGTGGCAACAAGCTGACCGACCGAGCCCCTCGCACGTTAATGCGGGCGGAATGGGAGCGGGGCTTCTTGGACAATCCTCCAAGCAGCCGCATCACACACGGCTAGTGCGCTTCGCTCGCCGAGATGATCGCTGTGCCGACACTTCTTCCGATGGTGCGGGCGATGGTATTCGCGCTGATCGCTTCTCCGGTTTGGGTGGCCGGGACGCTTTCGATGATGGCGTTCGAGGTTACAGCGAGCGCCATACCGATGCCTGCACCCGTAAGCATTCCAGAAGCGACGATCTGCCAGAGCTCGCCGTGGGCGATCGCGGGGAGAACGAAGGCCGCAGTGACCGAGAGCGCACCGATGAGCATGGGCGGCTTTGGCCCGACCTTGCGAATGAGGTTGCCGGCCACCGGCCCTAGAACGACCATCATGAACACGGTGGGCAGAAGGAAGAGGCCCACCTCGGAGACGGACTTGCCGAATCCGTAGCCTGTGATTGTCGGCAGTTGCAGCAAGGTCGGGACCAGCACGAAGGTGCCGAACATTGCGAAGCCGAAGACGAGGGCGACGACGTGCGCCGTCCATACTCCGCTGATCTTGAACAGCGGCACGTCGATGAGCGGTTCCTTGACGCGGAGCTCCACGAGGACAAAGGCTACAAGCGAGACAACGCCAGGATGAGCAGGCCCACGATCTTGAAGGAGTCCCAGCCCCAGGTCTGTCCTTCGCTAATTGCCAGCAGGAGCGACAAGAGCGACACGGTCAGGACCGATAACTAATGGTTCGTACCGCGATTCAACCGCAAGGTTTCGACACATCTGAAGGGCGTCGCGCACTGCATGGGCTTGGGGACACCGGCTCAAGCTTTTTGAACTTGCACCGTATCCAAAGTTACTCCCAGGTCTCTGATCCCTTGGGCTGCTCCCTCTGCCAGCCCTGAATCTGTGATGATTCGGTCGAATCGACTCAATGGTGCAAGGTCATACGTGCCAAATGTGCCGAACTTGGAACTTGCAGCCAGCAATACCGCTGTGGACGCGACACGTATAGCAGCCAACTTCACATCTACTTTTGCATCGCTGGGCGTGGTTATCCCCCGCTGCAAGTCCCACGAGCTTGCACTGATGAACGCAACATCGAAGTTGAGTCTTCCTATGGCTTCTGCGGCCAGTCGCCCGACGCTTGACCGGTTGGAATGGTCCAGACGTCCGCCGACGTGGATCACCTCAACGTTCGTGGCTCCAAAAAGGTCATCGACGATGGAGAAGTCGTTTGTTACGACACTGAGCCCGTCAAACGATGGCAGGTCGGAGGCCAGGGAGCCCGTAGTGGTTCCTGCATCCAAATACACTGTCATGTCGTTCCCGAGCAAAGTCCTCGCGTGGGCGGCAATGGCCTGCTTTTGTGCGGCTTCAGTTGTTGCCTTGTCCTGAAAACTTGGCTCATGCCGAAGGCCGCTCGCCAAACGAACACCACCGGCCACAGATATGGCCCTGCCCTCGCGTTCGAGCGCGGCGATATCACGTCGTACCGTCATATGAGACACACCCAGTAAGTCCGTCAGTTGCAGGACGCTAAGCACCGACTGTTGATGCAACAGTCGCATGAGGGCTTCGCGCCGCTGATCCCGTATGAGTGGAGTCTCTGATGCAGCCATGTGGTTCCTGTGTGGTGCGGGCGCGTGGACAGGCCAATAACCGAGGGCAACGGCGGGCAGTTGAGCTCGTGCCGTTGCCCGTTGGTTCCCCGGGTCAGGTGCCCATGCCGAGGTGTGCTCCGCCTGCCACGTCGAGTGTCACGCCGGTGATGTATCGGTTGTCCGGGTCGGCAAGGAAAAGGATGGCGCGGGCGACTTCGTCGGGTTCGGCGAACCGGCGCATTGGAAGTTCCGCTGCGCGTTTGGCCCGGTTGGCGATTGCATCGGGGCCGGAGTCTTTTGCGAACTGCGCCCACATAGGAGTGTTCACGGGGCCGGGTGCAATGGCGTTGACGGAGATGCCGCGGGGTCCGAGTATCTCGGCGAAGGACCACATGATGTGAAGCACTGCGAGTTTGCTTGCGTTGTAGGGCAGGTAGTTGCGGCGGGCTTCTTTGGCTGCGACGGAGGAGAGGATGACGATGGCACCGGCAGTGCCGGCCTCAATCATTGACTGTGCCGTTTCCCGGACCATTGAGAACGTGCCGGAGGAGTTGATCCGCATGACGGATTCGTATTCTTCCGTCGTGGTTTCCATGATGTCCGGGGTAGTGCCCAAGACTCCGGCGGCGTGAATGAGGGCGTCGATGCGCCCGTACTTGCTTGTAATGTCGCGGACGACGGCGGCGCATTGTTCTTCGGAGGTGACGTCGAGCGGGAAGAAGGCGGCCAACTCCTGGCCCTCTTTGGGGGCCCGGTCGGCTCCTATGATGAGGGCGCCTTCGGCTCTAAGCGCATCGATGACTGCGTCGCCGATTCCGCCGCTCGATCCGGTTACCAGAACGACGTGGTCTTTGAGGCTCATTTGTTATTTCCGCTCATGGGTTGGCTGATCCGCAGTGTCCCTGCGGTTGGTTTCTGGGCTGCTCTGTTCATCTGCCTGGTTCCTTACGTGGGGTGTTTGTACCGGGGCCCGCTTCCGGACGGCCTGTTGAGGCACGTGATTCCTTTACGGTTTAGCTGTTGGCACTCGTGGCATGGCTTTCCCATTGCCGGCCTTGTTGTTCCTCCGCGGGTAGTCCGGAGGCTGCGAGGATCCGATCGAGCAACCGCTGGGTATGAACGGCCTCGCGACCCGAGGTGAGCGGCTGCGCCCTGTCGGCGACGCGGTCGAGGAAGTGGTGGACGGCGGCGGAGAATCCGAGTGTGTCGGTCGCTGTTGCCCAGCCGTAGGCCTCGGCGCTGAGCTCGCGTGATGTGGTGACTCCGTTGACAGTGGTCGATACTGTTTCGGGTGCACGCACCTCCACGGTCTTTCCGTCGCCGTAGGCATCTAGTTTTTCATTCCAGGCACCTGCGGTTCGAGCTGCCATCAGCACTCCGGTGTTGCCGGTACTGAAGCGGATGATGGCCGCGACGCCGTCTTCTTCCCAAGGGTCATCGCCGGCTGCGTGCGCGGCCACGTCCACGGGTTCGCCGCCGCAGTACCAGCGGAGGAGATCGACCATGTGGATGGCGTTCTCGAACGTTGCGCGGTATTCCGAACCGGGGCGGTTCTTTTGGGCAACGCAGAAGGTAGCGCCCTTCTCGCCGAAGGCATCGCGCCCTGCCGTATAGACAGGTGCGTAGCGGCGGTTGAAGTCGACCATCAGGATGCGGCCGCGCTCGTCGGCGAGGTCCGCCAAGCGTTCCGCCTCCTCAGTGGCCGGGGCCAGGGGTTTTTCGCAGAACACGTCGACGTCATTGTCCAGGCATAGCTGGACGGCGTGGGCGTGCTCGGACCGCGGCGTGAGGACGAAGACGGCGTCCAGGTCCTGGGAGGCCAGCATGTCCTCCACTGAGCGGTAGGCGGCGCCGAAACCCCAGCGCCGGACCAGGTTTCCCGGGTCCTCGCGGCGGGACACCAAGGCAGCCAGGTCAACATCGTCGCGCTGGACGAGTGTGGGCAACTGGGCGATGGTGGCGATGTTGCCTGCGCCGATGACGCCGACGCGGAGGCGCTGCCCGCTCATCGGGCGTTCTCCATTTCAGCGAGATCAGTGAGCATTCCGCGCAGGGCGGCCGCGGATTCCCGGAATCCGTCCTCGGGGGTTGGGAGGTCTTGCGGGTGCCAGCGGTACTCGTACTCGATGCTCAGCAGGTCATCGTAGCCGTGGCGCAGCAGCGCCGCGAGGATCTGGGGCCAGGGAAGGACGCCGGTGCCGACGACCCGTGATCGGACGGCGCGCTCGGACGCGTCGACGCGGGCCGTTTCCGTTGCGCGGAAGGCAGCGGAGGGATCGGTGAATACGAGGTCCTTGACGTGTACGTGACCGACCAGATCGCCTTGAACGGCAAAGGCCTCCTCGAACGTCTCGTCGTGGGTGAAGGTCAGGTTGGCCTGGTCGTAGAGAACACGAACGGCTGGATGCGCAACCTCCCGGACGAGGGCCGCGGTTTCGGCCGCGGTCTGGGTCATGGTGCCGAAATGGTTCTCCACGCACAGCCGCACCCCGGCCTGTTCAGCCTCAGGTGCCAGAGTCTGCAGGGCCTCCCGTAGTCTCGCCCATCGCCTGGCATGATCGGTGTCCCCCGGATGCCAGGATCCCGCGTACACGCGCACCCGATCGGCCCCGAGCAGATGCGCGGTCTCAATCGCCCCACGGAATTCGTCTACTCCCCCGCGCCATTCACTCTCGTCCAGAGCGTTGATGGCCGTTGTGTAGGGTGTAAGGCCAATGATGGGCAGGCCCTCATCTTCCGCTGCCCTCAATGCCTCCATGGCCGCGCGCCGGTCCCCCCGAGGGAGACCCGAAGTGTAGCCGTCCTGGTAAATGACTTCTGCGGCATCGAGCCCCGCGGCTCGGAAAAGCCTGATTGCCTGCGGGACCGTATGGTTCGGGGTGCCTAGTGTGTGGCCTGCCAGTCGCATTTTATACGTCCTTCCTGAAAGTGTCTTGAGTTGCCGCCCAGTCCGCGGGACCGACCAGCCGTGGTGGCGTTGCGACGCGGGATCGGTCGACGATTTCCATCAGCAGCCCCCAGGGGGTGATGAAGTAAGTCCAGCGGTTGCCCGCCACCCGGGGACTGTCGCCGGCGACTTCCTTGCGCTCCCCGAGCACGCGTACTCCAGGGGTTTCCTGCAGCACGGCGACCGCTTCGTCTACGTCGTCCACAACGAAGCACAGGTGGTGGCCGCCTGCGTCGCAATGCCGTGGCGGGGTTTCCCGCCGTTCAGCGCTGCTCCATTCGAAAAGCTCGATGTTCAGGTTCGGAGGCAGTCGCAGCATGGCGAGGGTGAGCCGGGCATCAGCAGGGACATCGAAGTTCGCGGGCATGAACTCGGGGTCGGGTCCGCGGTCGGAGCGGTACAACTCCTCGGCGCCGAGTACCCCGACGAAGAACCTGATTGCGTCCTCGAGGTTCGGAACCGTCAGACCGACGTGGTCGGTGTGCCGCAGCCCGGGCAGCCGGCGCAGCGTCCTTGCGTTGGCCCCGGTCATTTGCGCGGCCCTGAGGTGGAGGCGCGCACCAGAAGTTCAGGTTCCAGAACGACGTGGTCCACCGATCCGTTCAGGTTCTGCTTCTCAGCCAGCTCGATCGCGATGTTTCCCATGTCAGCAATTGGCTGCCGCACTGTGGTCAGAGGCGGGTTGAACCGGGCGCCCAATGCCAAGCCGTCAAAGCCCATGACCGATACGTCCTCCGGCACGCGGATACCGCTTTGGCCAAGGGCCGAGATCACCGCGAAGGCGACCATGTCATTGGCGGCGATAATCGCCGTCGGGGGCTTCTCCATCTCAAGAAAGTGCTTTGCCGCGCGCGCCGCTGCGTCCGGATCGGAGCCGCTGTCGAGTACAAGGGGCGTGCTGCTGCCTTCCGCTGACAGCTCCAGATACGCGTCCATCCGGTCCTGCGCAGTGTGGGTCCCGGAGATACCGGAAACGTAGCCGATCGAGGTGTGCCCCAGGGAACGCAGGTGCTCTAGGGCGAGGACTATTCCGCGGCGGCCGTCGACGGTGACCGTTGGAACCGAAGAGTCGCCTTCCACCCGGTCGATCACCACCACCTTGTGGCCGAAATCGAAGCGCTTGAGGGCGTCGGTATCGACTTTCGTCGAGGGCGCGACGATCCCGAAGGGGGCGTACATGGCCTGCATCGCGGTGAAGTACCCCTCGGTCTTGGCAGGGTCTCCGTTCGTGACACACAGCAGCAGCTGGTAGCCGCGCTCATCAGCGGCCTGCGTCATGGTCTTGGCAAGTTCTGCGAAGAACGGGTTGGTGATGTCAGGCACGATCAGCGGGACGAAGGTGCTGGTCTTGGTCCGAAGAGCCTGGGCGAGCGGGCTCATCGTGTAGCCGAGCCCCTCGGCGATGCGGAGAATGTGCTCCCGGGTTTCGCTCTTTACCGCTTCCGGCCGGGAGAATGCCCGGGAAACCGTGGACCGGTGGACGCCGGCCGCCTTCGCGACAACGTCAATACTAAGGTCTGCCATCTTCTCTTCCTCCGTGGTCGTCATATGCCTGCCAAATCGGGCGCATCGCATCTTCAAGCTGGGCCAGTGTTGGCAGCCCTCGGAATCCATCTTCCAGTGTCTTCGCGACACGGCGTACGAACGGATCATAGAGAGGGTCACTGTCCAGATCGATCACGGCGGACTCCGTCGCCCCGTCCAGCGTGGTGAACGTGGCAGAACCGTCTGAGTCGACAGAGGCGAATCCCGCCTCGCCTGCGGACGTGTAGCTGCAGTAGCGCTTCAACGGCGAACCCGGGAATGCGTACCCCACCTCGATGATGGCTTCACGCCCGCTCGGGGTGGTAATGATGAGGCTGGCATGGTCCTCAACGCCCGCACCGTGCAGAACGGAAGAGAGCCGGGAATCGACGTTCTCCGCTGACTCGTTACTGCCCTGCAGGAACAGATCGACAAAATGCGGTGCCAGATTCGCCAGGCAACCACCACCTGCAGCAGCAGGGTCCAGCATCCAAGGATTGCCGTTATCCAGGTAGCGCGAGGGCGGCCCGGCGATAAAGGACATTCTCTGGTACGTCGGACGACCGGCCTTGGCCAGCCAGCGGTCGGCGGGACCGCCCCGCTGAACGAACGGCACTGTCGCGGGCACACCGGCGGCTTCCGCGGCCTTCCGCACCTGGACAAGTTCCGCAAGGGAAGTGCCAAGAGGCTTCTCTACCACGAACGGAATGCCGCGCTCGATCAGCGCAAGACACTTTTCCGCCATGCCACTGTGCGGGCCGAAGACATAGGCAAGCCCGAGATCCGGCAGATCAACCAGGCTCCGCCAGTCAACCTCCACGGGAGCGCTCCACGCTTCCGCAAGTCCCCGGACGAACGATACGTCCTCGTCACTGATGCCGACGACCTCGTGTTCTTCGCCGATCGCCCGCGCACAGAGCGGGACGTGCCAGTGCGAAGCACCGAGGATGATCGTGCGTGGTCCACTCATCTGCCAGCCCCTTTGCTAATTATGAGATCGATTGCTGAGATCGGTTGCAATAACACTATGGATGGTGGGAGAGTTTGTCAACGACACTTCAAGAGTGGCCCAGGAATGCTCCGGAATTGGGAAGCTGCCTGGGCCGGAAGAAAGGCCAGAAATGTACAAAAAACTTCGCACCATGCAGACCATCGACGAATCCGGTGCCGTCCTCATCGTCCGCCTCGAGAACGCTGACGTGGCAGAACGCGTCGCCGAAGCGGCGATCGCCGGAGGTTTTCGCGCCCTTGAAATCACGCTTTCGATCCCGGGTGCGGTGGACGTGATCCGACGGCTCTCTGCCAAGCACGGGCCCAGTGGAGTAGCGATCGGAGCCGGAACGGTGCTGGACGAGCACTCAGCCTATGAGTGCATCCGCGCCGGTTCTGATTTCCTGGTCAGTCCCCAGCTGAACCCGGCGATGATCCGGATGGCCAACCGGTACCAGGTGCCGACAATCAGCGGGGCGTATACACCGACGGAACTTGTCGAGTCTGCCGAAGCCGGCGCTGACATTCTCAAGGTCTTTCCCACGGAAGCCGGCGGCATCCCCTATGTGAAGGCGGTCCTCGCCCCGCTGGCGCACCTGCCGGTCATGCCGGCAGGCGGCGTCACCCCCGGGAATGTCGCGGAATGGTTCGCCGCCGGAGTCGCCTGCGTTGGGGTCGGCAGTGCCGTGACCAAAGCATGGCAGCCCGACGGCGACTTCTCCCGTGTCACCGAGGCCGCCAGGGAGTTCCTGTCGGCAGTGGCAGAGGCCCGCAAGTGACGACCCCGAAGGTCTTCATTGTCATTGGCCCTGCAGGATCCGGAAAGACGACCATTGCCCAGCAAAAAGCAAAAGAGCACGGAGCTGCGTATCTGGACAAGGACCGGATCTGTGGCCGCCTTGTCGAGTTTGCCTTGAATGCAGCTGGACACGACCCCAACGATCGGGAATCCAATGGGTTTTACCGGGAGAATGTTCTGCCCCTGGAATACGAGACGCTCATGGATGTAGCCGGAGCGAATCTGCGACTGGGACGATCCGTCGTGCTCGATGCACCCTTCGGCGCGTACTTCGCCGTACCGGACTACCTGACGCGCGCCGCAGAAGAATTCCGCTGGCCTCCCACGGAGACCACGGTGATGCGGGTGCGGGTCCCCCAGGATACTCTCCGGGGCCGACTCATTCAGCGAGGCTTGGAGAGGGACCGCTGGAAACTTGCCCATTGGGACGAGTACTGGGCATCGTACGGCAGCTTGGACTGCACCTGGTCCGGAGTCCGTTTCCTTGATCTCAACAATGAGAAGTCCCTGCCAATTCAGGGATGACTCTTTAGGTCCGGCTCGTATGGATAGGCCCACCGCTTGTCCTCCCGTTACGTGCCAGCGACAGGTTTGGACCTCCCGTTCGCCGAATCGAAAATGACCGTTGACAGAGCGGGCAAGCCTACGTATTGTTGCTTGCAACCGATCTCAGCAACCGATCTCATGTATGAAATTTGTTGCAATCGATCTCACGGGAGAGAGGCAGGATCAGGTTCTTTCCCAACTGCTAGTTAGGCAGCGCCTATGCGTTGCGCCGGCACTCGGCCTTGGCAGTCGGCCGTCCCGTCGAGCCGGGTTACAGCCGGGCCAGACCCGCACACCGTTTCAGGTGTCCGGGAATTCCAATACCCCTTCGCAGCAAATGTGAAAATATGGAGAGTTCAATGAAGACCTCAAAAGAAGCCGTCGGCAGTCCAGACCCTTCGGAGCTTCCCGAAGTGACTGAGCCGCGACGACGCACCGTCAATATGGTGGCAGGCACGATCGGCCACTTCGTGGAGTGGTACGACTGGTACGTCTACGGGCTGCTGGCTGCGGTGTTCGCGGGACAGATATTCCCAAGCGGGTCCCCGTTCGCTTCCCTCATCGCAGCACTGCTCACCTACGCGCTCGGGTTTGTTGTACGCCCGCTGAGCGGAATCATCATCTCTCCACTGGCCGACCGTTTCGGCCGACGGCTCATCCTGACGCTGTCCATCTCCGGGATGGCGCTCGGCGCTCTGATCATCGGCCTCACTCCTTCATTTGCGACCATCGGCTATGCAGCGCCCGTTCTCTTTCTGGTTGCACGCATCCTCCAGGGAGTCTCGGCCGGTAGCGAGGGGCAGAGCGCCATCGCATTCATGGTTGAACACGCCCCCGCGAACCGGAGGGGCCTGTTCGGTTCGTTCACCAACATGGCAAGCGGTCTCGCGACCCTCGTAGCGACCGGCGCCGCGGCAATGGTGACATCATCCTTTGCTCCGGCGGACCTCGCCGCCTGGGGTTGGCGCATCCCGTTCGTCGCGGGGGGCATCCTGGGCGTCGTCGGCCTTATCGTGCGGGCCCGCGCGGACGAGACCCCTGAGTTTGAGGCAACTGCCCTCGTGGACCAGAAGTCCGCGCCGGCGCGACTGTGGGAGCTGCTTCGCGAACACCCGAAGGCTCTGCTTCAGGCAGCGGCGCTCTCCGCCCCGGCCGTGGCCTACTACACCTGGGCCACCTTCCTCCCCACCTACGCCCACCTCACCACCGGCCGCGATCTGGCCTCGTCCCTGGCCGGAAGTGTCATCGGGCTGGCCCTGCTCGTTGTCATCGTGCCGGTCTGCGGCGCGCTCTCGGATCGCCTCGGCCGACGCAAAATCTTCCCGATCATCGGTGCCATCGGCATGATCGTCCTCTTCTACCCCATGCTCATGCTGCTGAACCAGCCGGGCTTCGGCGTCTACGTTCTGGTATCGGCGTCCGGATGGGTGGTTCTCGGTATCTGGCAGGCCGTCTACCCGACCATCCAGGCCGAACTGTTCCCCGCCTCCGTCCGTGTATCCGGCATCGGCTTCGCCCACCAGATCGTCATCGCCGTCTTCGGCGGTACCGCGCCGCTGATCGCCGCCGAGTTCGTCGGCGCGGGACAGCCCATGCTTGTCGCGGTCTACATGATTGCCATTGTGGCCCTCTGCCTCATCGCCTACTTCACCCTCCCCGAGACCGGCAGCCGGGCCGGACGGGCCACCGTAGCTCCCGCGGACCCCGAGGTACTCGAAGGCGAGCACCTGCTCTTGAGCACTTCGTCCGCCGCTCACGAGGTGAAGGGTTCCCAGTAGGTAAGGCTCAATCCCCAGGAAGCCACGACGGCTCGACGGGGCAAGAAGGGGCGTGACTGCCCCGGGCCTCTTCGAGCCGCCTGGCTCTCCATGGATGCTACTTACGCAGGATCGAAATTCACATTGCGTTATGAATGAAACGAAGTTTCTCCATAGGCGCAGAACTGAGAGGACGTTCGTAATGATTATCAATACGTTTTCCTATCTATGGTCATCGACCGCAATTGATGCGATTGCGGAACTGGCCGACAATGGGTATGAGACTTTTGAAGTTCCGATTAGCTCTCCACATTGTTGGCCGGATGAGATATCCGGCTCGGAGCGCTCTGCAATTTATGCAAGACTCAATGAATACGGTGCCACAATCCGGTCGCTGAATGCCGGCGGATATGACATCAATTTGGCTAGCCCCGGCGCCAATATGCGTCGCAAAAGTATCGAGCATATCAAATCGGTGATTGACTTGGCCGTAGCTTGGGAGGTCCCCGAGGTTGTCATATCTCCCGGAACACGGCGTCCGATGATCTCACCTTCACTGGAAGACGTGTACGGGTGGATGTACGAGAGCCTGGAGAATCTCGTTCCGCTGGCCAAACAGGCCGGCACGCGCCTCCTTTTTGAAAACACTCCATACTGTTTCACTCCCACCATCCAGGACCTGGTCGGTGTCGTAAAAGAGATCAACGATGATTCAGTCAAGATTGTCTACGATGTCGCCAATGCTGCCTACATAGGGGAGGATCCCGTAGCGGGTTTGCTCTCCAATCACGAATCAATAGGGCTAGTGCATATCTCCGATACCGGCAGGGAAACCTGGGGTCATGATCCAATCGGCACTGGAGTGATCGACTGGGACGGGTTGGGTAAGGCCGTCAAAACAACCTGCGGAATCAATAACGTTGTTCTTGAGATAATTCGCGAAGAGAACCCCGTACAGGAATTTAAGAAGGCAATGCAGGATCTTAAAAATCAAGGCTGGGAACTAGAGAATTAAGAACTGCATTCGAGATCGCGATAATTTTCCTCTGAACCCCTATCAAAAAGGAGTATGTACGGTGAGAGCTTTGGTGAGTGGCGGAAGTAGCGGCATAGGCGCGTCTACGTGCCTGAGACTCGCAGAGGCGGCTCTTGGTCGGGGCGTGCACCCGATGATTGCGGTGTGTGGCCACGAATCGAACAGCAGCCAAGAGCAAGTAGTTCGTTCCATCCAGTCAATGGGGGGCACCGCCATCGCATTGGCAGGCGACCTCGGAGATCCTGACGTGCCAAATCAACTGGTAGAAGCTGCGGTAGCGGAGTTCGGTGGCTTGGACGCGTTGGTAGCGAATGCCGGTATCGCCAGCCCCGCTGCTATCTGTGACCTATCTGTGGAGGACTGGGAGAGCATGTTCTCCGTCAACCTCCGCGGGCCGTGGCTTCTTGCCAAAGCAAGCTACCCACATTTGAAGCAGAGCCGCGGCTCCGCTTGTTTCACCTCTTCAATGTCTGGTCAGCTACCACACGCCGGATCAGGTGCTTACAGTCCCAGTAAAGCTGCGTTGACGATGCTGGCCCAAACACTTGCGTTGGAATGGGCACCTGACGGGATTCGTGTAAATGTAGTCTCCCCGGGTATGACTCATACACGGATGACCGAAAAAATGTATGAAGATCCCAAAATCAAAAAGGCAAGGGAAGATATTATCCCGTTGTCAAGAATTGGAGATCCCATGGACATTGCGAACGTGATCGAATTTCTTGTGGGCCCGCTATCGGGTTATGTCACCGGGCAAGACATCTGTGTCGATGGAGGCTTCTCTAAGTCTATTCTTAGCCATATTCCTGGTCGGCCCAGCTCCAAATCTTGACGCCCAAATCGAACGGCACCGCGTGAATTGACGTAGCCTCCGCCTGGAATCGACGCAGGCCCCATTTCTACACCCATAATGAATGCCCGCGTTTACCCGGCCCTGGCCGGTAAGCACGTGAGCATCGCCGCCGAGGGCACCGTGAGGCTGCTCTCCTTCGATGCCTGGACCATGGCTGAGATCTTTGAAGGAGCTCGTAACCTCTTCCCCTGACTCAGTCCGCACTCTCCCAGCAGGCAGCGATTGACCCCGCAGCGCTTACCCGCACAGCTGCCTACACACATCGAGGTAACGTCCGTGCCCGGTTCCGCAGATGAATTTGGCCGCGTGGGGACGGGGCGGGGAACAGTGTGCCTGCTCCCCGCCCCGTTGGCATCGGACCCGGCTCCTGCGCCCGACTTTCGGGTTACCTGTTGCGATGGAATATGCAGGGCCTGGTATCCGATGCGGCTTTTTGGAGGGGACCCCTCAGTCTCTGATTCGGTTTCGAAGAGTCCTTGGGGCGGCTGCGCGGAGATGTGTCGGTGTGTCTGGCATTCCTCCGCGTCAGTCTTCAGCCCTGGGCAGTCACCTGGCTCGTCATGGGCTCTCTCAGTGGGCCAGGGCTGGTTCCGTGAGCTGGAGTTTTTCCGCTTCGGCGGGCACGAAGCCAGCTTTGAGTTCGGATTGGAGCTTGCCGGTGTCGAGCGCGTGCTGCCACTTGGCGATGGCGACGCACGAGACGATGTTGGC
>NZ_JARVRH010000041.1 GCF_030209755.1 Arthrobacter sp. efr-133-TYG-118
ACATATGTGAGCGGGCGTCGGGCCAATTGGGGGACATATGTGAGCGGGCGTCGGGCCAATTGGGGGACATATGTGAGCGGGCGTCGGGAAGGGGTGAGCGGCGCGTAACACGCATGTGACGCTTGACACGTGTTAGGTGATGGATTTACGCTACCTAACACGTGTTAGGAAGGAATGAGACATGCCAGGAAGCAACGGGAAGCTGCGTGAGATCTCACGCAGGACAGCCCTTGGTGCCTTGGGTGCGGGAATTGTCGGAGCAACAGTGGCGTCGTGGCCGCGGTTGACCGGAATGGACATCCCGGGCCGCGGGGACAACAGCCTCAGCATCGCCATCTTGGGAACCGCAGCGGACGCAGCCGCCCGCCAGCGGGTCATTGATGCGTTCGCGAAGGTGCACCCGGAAATCAAGGTGAAGGTCCAGGCCATCCAGGCCGCGGACTGGAAGGACTTTTTTACCAAGATCCTCACTATGGTGGCAGCAGGAACGCCACCGGATGTGGTTTACGTGGCCACCGAAGGTGCCCAGCTCTTCGCCGAGAAACTGGCGCACCCCTTGGACGAGTACCTTCGCCGCGACGCCGCGGACATGAAGGAGTACTTCGCGGACGTCCACCCGAGCCTCGTGGAGGCGTTCATGTACAAGGGCAGCCTGTTCCAGCTTCCCATCGACTGGAACGCCGCCAACATGTACTACAACACAGCTGCCCTGCAGCAAGCCGGGCTCGAGCGTCCCGCGGACAACTGGACCCAGGCCGATTTCCGCAACACACTCGCTGCCATGCGGAAAGCCAGGCCGCAGGACTTCACTCCGTACTACTGGACCAACAGGCTCTTCGGCGGCGTGGTGCCCTGGCTCTATGCCAACGACACCAGCTTCCTCAAGGAGTCCAAGTCCACCGGCGGCGAATGGCTTTGGGACAGCTTCTACGCCCAGGATCCTTCGCGCGGACTGCGCTCCGGCGGCTACCAGTGGCTTGAGCCCAATGCCGATGACCCGAGGGTGTACGAGTCGTTCGACTACCTCCGCGGCCTCGTCAAGGATGGCCTCGGCGTCCGACCTGAAGAAGGCGGCGGAAATTCACTTGTCGGGCTGTTCGCCTCCAACAGGATCGGCATGACCCCGGCCGGCGGCTACTGGGTGGAAGGCCTCCACGAAGCCGGAATGAAGGAAGACGACTTCGACGTCCAGTTCTTCCCGCGCTGGCGCACCCAGCGGCACCAGTTCGGCACCGCCGGATACGCCATCATGAAGACCGCCAAGGACAAGGACGCGGCCTGGGAGTGGCTCAAGTTCGCTTCCAGCCTGGAAGCCATGCGCTTGGTCTTCCCGACGCCGAACACCACCCCCGCGCGCCGTTCCATGGTCAACGAGCAGTTGTACGCGGGACGCGGCCCCAAGCACTGGAAAGTCTTCTACGACACCCTGGACAAATTCCCCACCACAGGTCCCATTCCGGCACCGCCCCAGCAGGCCGCCGTCGAGACCGCACTGATGAAGAACGTATCCCTGGCCGTCAGCGGTGACGAGCGCCAGCTCAAGCAGGCCCTCGACTCCATGCAACGCGACCTTGAGATCGCCTTGAGGAGGCAGGCATGAGCACGGCAACCAACGGCATGTCCACCAAACGCCGAAACGGCGCGGGGTTCAAACGCCGAAACGGCGCCGCAGCGAAAAGTCAACAAGCAAAGGGGAAGCAGCGTCAGCGCTGGCTGCCCTGGGCGTTCCTGGCCCCCACCATCCTGGGCATGGGGCTGTTCACGCTCGTGCCGATCGTGGCGTCCGTGGTCCTCGCGTTCTTCCGCTGGGACATTATTTCCGCGCCAAGCTTCGTCGGGTTCGACAACTTCGCCGAAGTGGTCCAGGACCCCACGGTCCGGGTGTCGTTCCTGAACACGATCATGTTTGTGGTGGTCGCCGTGGCGTTGCAGCTCGGCCTCGCGTTGGCGCTGGCGATCATGGTGCAGGAGAAGCTTCCGGCCTGGCTTCGCGTCTTCTTCCGCAGCGCCTTCTTCTTCCCGCTGATCCTGTCCGCGGCGTCGGTGTCCATCTTCATGCGCTACCTGTTCAACGAACAATTCGGCGTGGTCAACTGGCTTTTATCTTTCGTCGGCGTCCCCGCCGTCCCGTGGCTGACGACGCCGGCCGGTTCTGCCGCCGTCGTCATCCTCGTGTACGTGTGGCAGAACTTCGGGTTCTCGTTCCTGCTATTCATCGGCGGCCTTGCGTCCATCCCGACGGAAACGTACGAGGCTGCGTCGATCGACGGCGCGACGGGCTGGCGCAAACACCTCCACGTGACGCTGCCTCTCCTGAGTCCCACCACCCTGGTGGCGTCGGTCATGGCGATCATCAACGCCCTGCAAGTGTTCGACCAGCCCTACGTCCTGACCCGCGGCGGCCCCGGCGACTCCACGCGCACCGCGGTGATGGTCATCTTCGAGTCGGCGTTCCAGCGCCTCGAGTTCGGCCAGGCCTCGGCGATCGGCGTCATCCTCACGCTGATCATCATGGCCATCACAGCCGCCCAGTTCCGGCTCAGCAAACGATTCGTCTTCTACCAGTAAGGCCCGCCATGACTACAACCTCAACCCAGCGCGCCGCCGTCGATCGCTTGGCTCCCCAACGGCCGGCGCCCCGCAAGAAGCGGAACTGGAGCATGGCGGGACGAATCGTGCTGCTCCTGATCGCGTCCGTCCTCATCCTCGGTCCGGTGCTGTGGACCCTGTCCACCTCGCTGCGGCCACCTGCGGAATCGTTCCAGCTGCCGCCGTCGTTCCTTCCGCTCAACCCCGATTTCTCGTCCTACGACCAGGTCTTCAAGCAACTCAACATCATGCTTCTGGTCCTCAACAGCGCGCTCGTGACGGGGCTGATCGCCCTCGGGCAGATGTTCACGGCGGCGCTCGCCGGCTACGCGTTCGCGAACCTCAAGTTCCGGGGCCGCGGGGCACTGTTCTCGATTGTGCTGGCCACCATGATGGTCCCGGCGCAGGTGACGATCGTTCCGGTCTTCATGCTGATCCGCGGCATCGGTTTGTCCGATACGCTCCTCGCGCTGATCCTTCCGGCGATCCCGACGGCGTTCGGCACCTTCCTGATGCGCCAGTACTTCCTGGGGCTGCCAAGTGATTTGGGCGAGGCCGCCGCGATCGACGGCGCCTCGCCGTGGCGGACGTTCCGTTCCGTGTATGCGCCGCTGGCGATGCCGGGCATGGCGATCGTGGGCATCCTGGCCTTCAACTACCACTGGAACGAGTTCTTCCGCCCGCTCATCCTGACCATCTCCGAGCAGAACTTCACGCTCCCGCTGGGCCTGGTGTCTCTGCAGGGCAACCTCGGCACCGGCAGCATCTCCGTGGTGCTGGCAGGCGTGATCCTCTCCATGATTCCCGCCTTGGTGGTGTTCATGTTCGGCCAGCGCGCATTGCGTGACGGACTCACCGCCGGCACCGGCAAATAGCTTCTACTTCCCTGAAAGGACTTCGATGACGGACCTCATTTCCTCCGCCCCTGCACTTGCGGCGGCTGCCACCCACCCGGACCCGGCTTTCCCGCGCTTCCACCCCCGCCCGGCGCAAGGCTGGATCAACGACCCCAACGGCATCAGCTACATCAACGGCCGCTACCACGTGTTCTTCCAGTTCAACCCGGAATCGGCACGGCACCACAGGATCCAATGGGGGCACGTCAGCTCCCCGGACCTGGTCCACTGGGATGAGCACCCGGTCGCGCTCCGCCCCCAGGACGGCGGGCCGGATGAGTTCGGTTGCTGGACCGGCGTGGTGACCGACGACGGCGGCGTCCCCACCGCTGCGTACTCCGGCGTGCGGGGCGACGGCGGGCACTCGCAAGTGGTGATTTCCCGGGGCTCCGCGGACCTGGTGACCTGGGAACAGGATGGCCACATTGCCGCTTCCATGCCGGGCGATGGCCTGGTCACGGCCGTGCGCGACCCCTTCATCTTCCACTTCAACGGCAAACGCTACGCCATGCAGGGCGCCGGGCTGGCCAATGGACATGCTGCCCTGCTCCTGTACACGGTGGAGGACATGTCCGACTGGAAGTACCAAGGCATTTGGCTGACCACCGAAAACCCCGTGGCGGCCACGCACACTCCGGCCGAAATCTGGGAGTGCCCGCAACTGGTTCAGGTGCCGTCCGACGGGGTGCTCTCCGACGGAGTGCCTTCCGACGGGGTGCCGACCGACGAGGGCGACACCTGGGTCATGATGTTCTCGTTGTGGCTCTCCGGTGACGACCATGAGCACGCCAACGGAGTGGGCCACCTGATCGGCTCGCTCGCCGAGGACCCGTCCACGGGGCTACCGGTGTTCGTCCCGCGTTCCGGCGGCAGGTCCGACCTTGGCCGGGATTTCTATGCTCCCCAGATCGTTCAGCTGGATTCTGCGTCCGGGCCTGGGTCGACGCCGCGGGCCCTGCTGTGGGGATGGGCCAACGAAGGCCCGGGTCGTGATGGCCGACGCGGCCGTTCACAAGACGAGATCGATACCGCAGGCTGGGCGGGCGTATTAACCCACCCGCGCTTCCTCTCGGTTGAGGACGGTGCATTGGTGGCTACTCCTGTCCCGCAGATCGAGGCGTATCGGGCTGCTGTGCTTGCGGGCGGGGCGTCCGGGTCCGTTGCCTTGCCGCCATTTGCCGAGGCTGTTGTGAAGGCTGGGACTGTTGGAGGAGCTGGTGAGGTTCGGCTGGTCCTGGCCTCCGGCGCGGAACAGCAAGTCGTGTTTGCGGGGGCGTTGTCCGAGGGCGAGGAACTCCGCATCTTCGTCGATGCTTCCTTGGTGGAGGTGTATCGGAAGGGATCCGTGGCCACAACACTCCGTGCCTACCCTGCCTTGGGCGAGGAATGGGTCCTTGAGCTTCCCGAAGGTGCGGCGGCGGACGTCTGGGAACTGAAGCTGCCCGAATAGGCGGCAGGCCGCCGTCGTGGTTTCCCCACTTTTGACCACTTTTGGCCGGTGTCGCAGTCCGGGATCCCTGTATTTCCGCGGATTCCTGGGCGGCGGTCCGGCCAAAAGTGGTCGGATTCAGCGGGCGGGAATGGGCCCGGTGGACTCACGGACCACCAAACGGCAGGGAACCATGGTTTCCAGATGGCCGTTGCCTCCCGCCGTCGGCCGCTGGACCGGGTCCTCAATCTGCTCCAGCAGCATGCTCATCGCGGCCGCGCCCATTTCCCGCAGGGGAAGAGCCATGGTGGTGAGCGCGGGAACCATGGTGGCCGCGATGCGGAACTCGTCGTCGTAACCAATGATCGAGAGGTCGCGCGGTACGGCCAGGCCCAGGCGCGCCGCAGCCAGGGCGACACCGACGGCGAGCCGGTCGTTGGCGCACACAATCGCCGTCGGCCGCTCGCTGGCGGAGAGCAGTCCCATGGCGCCATGGAAGCCGTCGTTGATGTCCCAACCGGCCATGAACACGCGGTCTTCGCGAACGGGGATGGCGGCTTTGGCCATTGCTTCCCGATGCCCCACGATGCGCAAGGGCACAGCCGGTGAGGTGGCGGCGCCGGCAAGGAACGCGATATCGCGATGGCCCAGCTGCAGCAAGTGCTCGGTGGCTTCCCGACCGCCGGAAACCTCGTCCGGGATCACGTGGTGCAGCTGCGGGGTGGGACTGTTGTCGAAACAGTTGGCCAGCACGGAGGGGACCCGCAGCATGCCATGGGGTACGTCGAGTGGCTTCAAGCCGACTGTGACGTACATCAGCCCGTCCACTTGCCGGTCCAGCAGGGTCTCGACGGCGCTCTCGTCACGGGAGGCGTCGCGCTCGGTGTCCATGACGACGGTGACAAAGCCGTGGGCGCGGGCGACGTCGTCGGCGCCACCAATGATGTTGCCATCGAACGGGCTCACCACCACCTCGTCCGACACGATGCCGATCACGCGCGTGCGCTGGTTCCGCAGACTCAGGGCGATGGCGTTGGGGGAGTAGTTGAGGTCCGCAGCGGCTTGCCGGATACGGTCCTGGCTTTCCTTGGCGACGTTGCCGTCTCCCCGGCCGTTGAGCACCAGCGACACCGCACTCCGCGAGACGCCCGCCCGTTTGGCGACGTCGAGTGCTGTGGCCTTGCGCTGCATGCGGGCTCCTCCGGCTGTGTTTCGGTATCTTGCTGCATTCTACCTAACGCGTGTGAGGGGTGGCCCGCGCTGTGTTCCCCAGCCCGACGCTCGCTCACATATATGGCCTTTCAGAGGAACCCCCGCTCACATCAGGTGAGCGAGCGTTTGCCGAAAACACCCCAAAGGTGAGCGAGCGTTTGGGGGCCTGTGTGTCAGAGGAACGCCCGCTCATATATGTGGCCTTCCAGCCCGACGCTCGCTCACATATATGGCCTTCCAGCCGAACGCTCGTGCAGATATACCCCCTTCCAGCCGAACGTTGACGTCCCCACCAACGCGGTATCGTTGGGCGTGCCGGGCAGTACCGGTGTTTCTGATCTATGGGGGTGGGTCCGATTTTTTCCTTGCGCCAAATGGCTACGATCGTGCTGGCAGCGGCGGTGGCGTTGAGTCTCAGCGCGTGCGTGTTCGATGTAACTGCCGCGAGACCGCTGGCCCAAGCCGGGACGTCCTCCGCCCCTCCGACCTCCAAGCCATCCG
The DNA here is from genome assembly GCF_030209755.1 of Arthrobacter sp. efr-133-TYG-118. Lineage (GTDB taxonomy): Bacteria > Actinomycetota > Actinomycetes > Actinomycetales > Micrococcaceae > Arthrobacter. The sequence goes on from NZ_JARVRH010000041.1 coordinate 6,628, forward strand.
CGACACCCAGCGCGAGCAGTAGTACCCAAATGCAGGTCCAATCGTCGCAGGAGCTGCAGGCGTTGCTCGGCAACCTCCGTGCTCCCGACGGCGTGATGTCGCAGCTCATTGATGAGGCAGCGATTCAGGACATGCAGGATTCGATGGCAGTCGGGCCCGCCGACATGACCACCGATCCCGCCAAATGCCGGGACCTCCTGAAGGCGGGAGAGCTGGTCGACTACAGAATCCCGACGGCGGCCGCGGTGCTGGGGCCCCAGGCGAATATGTCCGTCATCATGGCGTCATCCGACGACTCCGGCTATTTCTGGCAGGGCATGTACAGCATCGACAAAGTTCTCGGATATTGCACCGAGGTGACTATTACCTCGGGGAATCAAAACGTGCATTCGTCCCTGACGCGGTTGAATATGGATCTTCACGGCTCGAAGTCGTTCACCTACGTCACCACTATCACCGGTTCCGGGTCGCCGATCCATGTGCTTCGTATGGTCACCATGAGCGGAAACCTGTTCGTCACGGGCGTCCACCCGCTGCCGGATGCGCAGCCCACGGACGCGGTCATCCGTGAGCTCAGCAGTTACGTCAACGCGATCGTTGACCATGCCGGCGATCGAGTGCCAGGCACTCCCTCCACAAAGCAGCCGACGACTCCAGCCGGCGCCCCGGCCTAGCCGGCCGGCCCAGGAACCCGGCCCGGCCGGCCGGGCGGCGGCGCCCCACTCGAGCCGGCGCCCCACGCTACAGTGAAACCATGCCTCCATTCCCCACCCTCGACGAGCTCCTTGCCACCGCCAAAGTGGTCAGCCTGCCGATGAGGGTCAAGTTCCGGGGCATCACCGAGCGCGAGACCCTCCTATTCCGCGGACCGGCAGGGTGGGGCGAGTTTTGTCCGTTCCCCGAGTATGGAGACGCCGAGGCTTCCCGCTGGCTCGCCGCCGCCGTCGAGTCTGCATGGCAGGGTTTTCCGCCGCAGCTGAGGGACACCATTCCCGTCAACGCCACCGTCCCCGCCGTACCTGCCGCCCGGGTGCCCGAGGTCCTGGAACGCTTCGGCCGCGTGGACGCCGTCAAGGTCAAGGTCGCCGAGCGCGGGCAGGAACTGGCCGACGACGTCGCGCGCGTCACCGCAGTCAGGGACGCCCTGCCGGACGCCGCGATCCGTGTGGACGCGAACGCAGGCTGGGACGTGCCGCAGGCGGTTGAGGCACTCGGGCGGCTGTCCGCCGTCGGGCTCGAATACGCCGAACAGCCTGTGCCGCACATCGAGGGCCTCGCCGAAGTCCGCCGACGGCTCGAGCAGCAGGGGACGCCGGTGCTCATCGCCGCCGACGAATCCGTGCGCAAGGAAGACGATCCCCTCAAGGTGGCACGCGCTGGCGCGGCTGACCTGATCGTGGTCAAGGTGGCGCCGCTTGGGGGAGTGCGGCGCGCGCTGGACATTGTGGCGCAAGCCGGGCTTCCCGCCGTCGTGAGCTCGGCGCTGGATACCTCGGTGGGGATCCGCGCAGGGCTCGCGCTCGCCGCCGCACTGCCCGAGCTGCCGTACGCGTGCGGGCTGGGGACGGTGCGGCTGTTCGCCTCGGACATCACGCAGGATCCGTTAGTGCCCGACGACGGCGCCATCCGGATCCGCGAAGCCGTCGCCGACGAGGGGCTGCTGGAGCAGTATGCGGCTCCCGCTGAACGTCGCGACTGGTGGCTGGAGCGACTCCGCCGCGTGTACGCCCTGCTCCATGCATAGATTGCTGTGAAAATGCTGGGAATTCACTGGAACTTAACCTGAGTGTCCTCTCGGATTCCGATAGCGCTGCAAGGGTGGGGAAATCACTCAATCCCCGGAGGTATTTCCCATGTCTGAATCAACCGCGCGCAAGTTCGGCTTGCTCCCCATGCTCGGCCATACGAAGGGCAAGCGCAGCCCCGTGACGTGCGCCCTGAAGTGCGACAACGCTTGCTCGGGCGAGGTTTGCAACACGAGCTCCAACGCCTACTTCCGCGACATCGCTTCCGCAGCTGTGTCCCGCCGCGCCGCCCTGGGCTTTGGCGCCGTCGGTGCGCTCGCCGTCGTACTGGGCGGAAGCCTGTCCGGCAACGTTCCCGGAGGTGCTGGCCTGTCCGAGGCGGCAAGGACGGGCTTCGACAAGGCCAAGCTCAAGTTCACGCCGATCAAGCCGGTCGACTACATGGTTGACGCGTTCACCGTGCCGGACGGTTTCGCGTGGCAGCCGATCATCCGTTGGGGCGATCCGCTCTTTGCCGACTCGCCGGCCTTCGAGCTGAACGGCCAGACCGCGGCGGCCCAGGCACGCCAGTTCGGATACAACAACGACTACACGGACATCCTGCCCATCCCGGATTCCAAGGACCGCCGTGCCGTACTCTTCACCAACCACGAGTACACCAACGAGAACATCATGTTCCCGGCCACTTTGGCGGCTGCGGAGGCGCGCGCGATCGGGCGCGCCGCGCACGGGCTCACGGTTGTTGAACTTGAGCGCAAGAACAAGAACAAGCCGTGGAGCTACGTGAAGGGCGCGCCGCTCAACCGTCGGTTCCTGACCGACACGACGTATGAGCTCACCGGTCCCGCCGCGGGCACGGATCTCGTCAAGACCATCGACGACCCCTCGGGCCGGGCTATCAAGGGCACCCTGGGCAACTGCTCCGGCGGCACGACTCCCTGGGGCACCATCCTCTCCGGCGAGGAAAACTTCAACGGCTATTTCGTAGCTCCCGGCACTTCGGCGGGCGACAAGCGCTACGGCCTCTCGAACAAGCCAACGGCCCGCAAGTGGGAACTGGATGAGCCGCGTTTCAACACCAACAACGCCGGTTACTCCAACGAGACCAACCGCTTTGGCTGGATCGTGGAAGTCGACCCGTTCGACCCCTCCTCCACACCCAAAAAGCACTCCGCCATGGGCCGTTTCAAGCACGAAGGCGCCAACGTGATCGTTGCCGCTTCCGGCCGTGTGGTGGCTTACATGGGCGACGACGAGCGCTTCGACTACCTCTACAAGTTCGTCTCCAAGGGCAAGTACATGGCCGGAGACTCGGCCGCGGCCCGCCGGAACAACATGAACCTTCTCTCCGAGGGAGACCTCTACGTCGCCAAGTTCACTGGAGACTCTCCCGCGGCCGAAATCGACGGAACCGGTGCGCTGCCCTCCGACGGCGCGTTCGACGGTTCCGGCGAGTGGCTTCCCTTGGTGGTTGACGGCGTCTCCGCAGTTCCGGGCATGTCCGTCCCCGAGGTCCTGGTCTACACCCGCCTCGCCGCGGACAAGGTTGGCCCCACGAAGATGGACCGCTGCGAAGACGTCGAACCGAACCTGGCGACCGGCAAGGTCTACGTGGTCTGCACGAACAACTCGGACCGAGGCAAGCCCGGCAAGGAAGGCGCCACCGAGGTCAACCCGCGCACGCTCAACCGGGACGGCCACATTGTGGAAATTACCGAAACCGGCGACCAGACGTCCACGCGCTTCAACTGGACCCTCCTGATGGTTTGTGGAGATCCGGCAAAGAACTCCTCCACATATTTCTCCGGTTTCCCGGCCGACAAGGTCTCGCCCATCTCCTGCCCGGACAACGTCGCTTTCGACTCGGCAGGCTACATGTGGATCGCCACTGACGGCGCGCCGTCGTCGATCGGGTATGCGGACGGGCTCTTCAAGGTCACGCTGGATGGCAGCGAACGCGGCAAGGTGGAGCAGTTCCTCGCGGTACCGCGGGACGCCGAGACCTGTGGGCCGATCGTGCACGACGACGAGCGGACCGTCTTCGTCGCCGTGCAGCACCCGGGCGAGGAAGGTTCGTTCGACGCTCCGCACTCGTACTTCCCGGACTACGTCGGCGCCGGAGCCGCCCCCGCCGCCGGCCAGGTCCGCGCCCCGCGTCCATCGATCGTGCAGGTGTTCCGCAAGGACGGCTAAGGCTTCCTCTCCAGTCGGGCCTTCCTTCCGCCTCGCCCTCCCGACGCCGGTGTGGACCCGACGCTCGCTCACGTATGTGGGTCTTTCGGGAAACGCTCGCTCACCTATATCGGCCTTTTCCCGGACCCCCGCTCACTTCTAGTGAGCGGGCGTTTGGGGTTTTGGCCCGATAGGTGAGCGGGCGTTTGGGGTTTTGGCCCGATAGGTGAGCGGGCGTCGGGAAGGAGGCGCCGCTAATAGACTGGTGCGGTGACTTCGCAAGGCTCCCTGAGCTCCCTCGCCGCTGCCCGGATCGCCGTCAAGGCGCTGCTCGACGGCGGTGTGCGGCACGTGGTGGTCTCTCCCGGTTCGCGCTCGGCACCCATGGCGTACGCCTTGGCAGAGGCCGAAGCGGCCGGCAACGTCCGCCTCCTCGTCAGGATCGACGAACGCTCTGCCGGTTTCACGGCCCTCGGCTTGGCCCTGGCGACAGGCGCTCCGGCGGCCGTCCTGACCACCTCGGGCACCGCCGTCGGGAATCTCTTGCCCGCGGTCATGGAGGCCAACCACGCCGCCGTGCCGCTCGTGGTCCTTTCGGCCGATCGCCCGGCCGAGCTGCACGGTACCGGCGCCAACCAGACCACCATCCAACTTGACCTCTTCGGAGAACACGTCCGTTTCGCCGTCGACATCGCCGCTGGCAGCAACCCGCAGAGGGCCGTCGAGACCGCCCTTTACGCTGCAACCGGCGCCCTCGAGGACACGCCTCCCGGGCCGGTGCAGCTCAACCTCGCGTTCCGCGAGCCACTGGTTCCGGAACCAGGCGAGGCGCTGCCCACCACCAAGGGCCACGGAGTTTTCCACTACGACTCCGGTCCCCAGCCATTGAGCATGTCCCCCGCTCCTGCCGAACTGACGGAACGGCGGACGGTGGTTTTGGCGGGGCACGACGCCGGTCCGGTCGCCGAGGCGTTCGCCCGCGCCCACGGCCTTCCGTTGCTGGCCGAGCCGTCGTCCAACGCGCGTTTCGGGCCCAATGCGGTGGGGCCGTCCCGCCTCATGTTGGACAACTTCGGGCGTGGCTCTGCGCTGCCGATCGAGCGGGTGGTGGTCTTCGGACGGCCTACCCTTTCCCGGCCGGTTGCCGCTTTGCTGGCCCGCGGAGACCTTCGCGCCGCCATGTACGAGCCCGTTCCGGTGGCCTGGTACGAACACGGCCGGCGCAGCGAGGAACGCTTTGATTCGCTGACTGAATTGGCGGCGTTCGCAGGCCGGGGCTCGGCCGAGTGGCTCGACGCATGGCTCCTGGCCGGGGCTGCGGCGCAACACGCGCTCGACGGCGTCCTCGAGGCCGAGCGTGCAGCCAACGGTCCCGCCGTGGGAGCCACCGTCTGGAAACACGCCCGAGGGCAGTTGGTCCTGGGCTCTTCCAACGGCATCCGCGACGTCGACCTCGCCGGGCAGCCCAGCCCCGGGCCCCTCGCCACGGTGTTCGCGAACCGCGGCCTCGCCGGCATCGACGGCACGATCTCCACGGCTACGGGAATCGCCCTCGGCGCAGGCCGCGAAACCACCCTCCTCCTGGGCGACATCACCTTCCTGCACGACGCCGGGGGCCTGTTCCTCGGTGCCGGCGAACCTGGACCGGACCTGCGGATCGTGGTCCTGAACGACGCCGGCGGGGGCATTTTCGGCCTCCTGGAGCACGGCAAGGTGGAGGACGACGGCGGCTACGGCACCGCCGTCGAGCGCCTCTTCGGCACCCCGCACAGCGTGGACATTTCAGCGCTGGCCGCAGCATACGGCGTCGGGCACACTTTGGTGCGTACGACGGCGGAGCTCGCCATGGCGCTTGCCGCGCCTTTGAAGGGGCGCAGCATCGTGGAAGTACGCACGGACCGTTCAGACCTGCGTCCCTTGCACGCGCGTATCAAGGCCGCGGTTGCTTCGGCAGTGTCCCAGGTGCTGCTCGGGGCGTAGGTGGTCGGCTCTGGCGACAAGCAAACGGGTTGGAGACGCGCAAGCGGACTGGGGATACCCGGATACAGGTGTCGCCCGTCCGTAGTTGTATCGCGCGTCGGGGAGAGCGTCCTCAGCAGTTGTCCACATACGGTAGAAAGTGCCTCGCGCAGCCCGATGTTGGGCTGTGATCGTGGATAAATGAACACACTTCCGCGGCTGATTCTGGCGAAGGACCTGTCCAGGATCGGTCTCACTACCAAGGCATTGTCCGCGCAGGCCCGTTCAGGGAAGCTTGTCCGCATTCGTCATGGCGTATACGTGGAGGCGGTGCGCTGGAACAAGCTGCAAGAGTGGGAGCGGTACAGGCTCCGAGTCGAGGCCGCGGCAGAGACGTTTACTTCGCCCACCACGTTTTCGCACCACTCAGCCGCGGCCATTAGCGGGATACCTGTCATCCTGCGGAAACAGCCGATCCACGCACTTACCGCATTCTCCGGCGGCGGCCGGTCCCGCGCAGGAGTCCGTCGGCACTATGTACCTGAACAAGCCCACAACAGTGAACAGTTGGAGGGGTTTCTCGTCACAGGCCGGATCCGTACTGTCCTCGACATCGCTGCGACGGTCCCCTTCGCGGAAGCCGTGGTGCCCGTGGATCACGTCCTCAAGCCTGACTCGCTGCGGCGCGTGCCTGCGCTCTCGAAAGAAGATCTGCTGGCTGGCATAGACGGGAGGTATTCGCAGGCGGCCGTCCGGCGTATCACGGCGGTGGTCGATTTCGCCGACCCGCAGTCCTGCTCGCCGGGAGAGTCGTATAGCCGGGGGCTGATCCACGTTGCCGGATTTGCCCCGCCGGTGCTGCAATACGAGGTCAGGAACGGTACTGGCAGGGTCGCCATCACGGATTTCTATTGGGAGGAGACCCGGGTTGTCGGCGAATTCGATGGTCGCGAGAAGTATCTCAAACCGGAGTATCTGCGAGGCCGGACGCCGTCGGATGTGGTGTATGAGGAAAAGCTACGCGAAGACCGGATCCGGGCCACTGGCAGAAACGTGGCTAGGTGGGTCTGGGACGAACTCAACAGTCCGGGCCGACTGGAACGAATACTGCTCGACGCCGGGGTGCCGCGCCGCCGTCGGGCCTCCATGGGACACCCAAATGTGTCCGTGACAAGCAAACAGGCCGGTGACACTCGGATATGAGTGTCACCGGCCCGTTTGCGCAGCGATTGCCCGTTTGCTACAGCACGCGGCTGAGGAATTCCTTGGTGCGGGCGTGCTGGGGGTTGGCGATGATTTCGCGGGGGTCACCGGATTCCACCACCACACCTCCGTCCATGAAGGTCAGGCGGTCGCCGACTTCGCGGGCGAAGCCGATCTCGTGGGTCACCACGATCATGGTCATGCCGGACTTGGCAAGATCCTTCATCACGTTCAGCACATCGCCCACGAGTTCTGGGTCAAGGGCGGACGTCGGCTCGTCGAAGAGCATCAGCTCCGGTTCCATGGCCAAGGCCCGGGCAATCGCGACGCGTTGCTGCTGGCCGCCGGAAAGCTGTGCCGGGTAGTGGTTGGCCCGGTCGGCCAGGCCCACCCGATCCAACAATTCGAGGGCGGCCTTCTTGGCGGCTGCCTTGTTCTTGCCCTTGACCTGCACGGGCGCTTCCATGACGTTGTACAGGGCGGTCTTGTGCGGGAACAGGTTGAAGCGTTGGAAGACCATGCCGATTTCCCGGCGTTGCGCGGCGATCTCCTTGACCCTCAGATCGTGGAGACGGCCGTTGACTTCGCGGTAGCCGATCAGCTGGTCACCGACCGAGATGCGGCCGGCGCTGATGGTTTCGAGGAGGTTCACGCAGCGGAGCATCGTGGACTTGCCGGAACCGGACGGGCCAATGACAACGGACACTTCGCCCTGGTTGACCGTCAGGTCGATGCCGCGGAGGACGTGGTGGGGACCGAAGTACTTGTGGAGGCCTTCGATCCGCACCAGCGGTTTCTGGGTGGTGATCGTCATTTTGCCTCATCCTCCGGGAAGTCCATCTTCAACGACGGCTCTGCTTCGGCACTCGGTGCCACGGCTGCGGCAGCCTTGGCGGCTGCGGGGTTGATGACCGCCGGCGCGAGGTTGGTGTCCACGCCCTTGCCGTAGTACGCCTCGATGTAATGCTGGCCGACCATGAGCAGGCTGGTGATGACCAGATACCAGATGGCTGCCACGATCAGCAGCGGCACCGGGAGGTAGATCCGGTTGGCCAGGGCGTTGGTCGCGAAGGTCAGGTCCAGGGTGAAGGGGACGGCCAAGACCAGGGAGGTGGTCTTGAGCATGCCGATCGTTTCGTTGCCGGTGGGCGGGACGATGATGCGCATGGCCTGGGGCAGAATGATGCGCCACATGATCTTGCCTTTGCCCATCCCCAGGGCCTCGGCGGCTTCGGTCTGTCCCTTGTCGACGGACTTCAGGCCGGCCCGGAAGATCTCGGCCAGGTAGGCTGATTCGTTAAGGCCAAGCCCCAGAATTGCCGCAACAAGAGCCGTAATGACTGTGCTCGTGTCGACGCTGAACAGTTCGGGGCCGAACGGCACTCCTGCGCTGATTTTGGGATAGAGGACGGCGATCAGGCCCCAGAAGACCAACTGGGTGTAGACCGGGGTGCCGCGGAAGAACCAGACCCAGACCCAGGAGGTGTAGCGAAGGACCGGGTTGTCGGACTGGCGCATCACGGCCAGCAGGATGGCCAGGACAATCGCAATGACCATAGAAGCCACAGTCAGGAGCAACGTCCAGCCAACACCCTGGACCACCTTCACGTCCAGGATGTAGGTGCCCACAACGTCCCAACGGAAGTTGTGGTTCGTGATCACGCTCTGCACCATCAGTGCAAGTACGCCAACGATGATGATGGCGCTGATCCAGCGGCCAGGATGCCTGACCGGCACCGCATCGTTCAGCACTGGCGCTGCGTGGCCTGGTTGATGATGATCCATCTGTGCACCTGATTTGTTATCGGTGGCGGGAATACTCAAGACTTGACCGCCGGGTTGACCTCGGACTTGGTGATGGCGCCTTCGGCGTTGCCCCAGCCAGTGAGGATCTTCTTGTATGAACCGTCAGACATGAGCTTGGTCAGCGTCTTCTGGATGACATCGGCGAGGGCGGTGTCCGACTTGGCAACAGCGATGCCCTGGGGAGCGGCGTCGTAAACGTCGCCGAGCCTCTCCAGCTGGCCGTTGGTCTGGGTCAGGGCGTAACCGATGATGGGGGAGTCGGCTGCCATGGCGTCGATGCTGCCGTTGACGAGCCGGGTGGTGACGTCGGTCTGGTTCTTGAGCGTGACGATGTTGATCGGCTGCTTGCCGTCAGCTGCGCACTTCTTGTTGCGGCCGGAGAGGTCCGGGTCTTCCTGGACGGTACCGGTCTGCACGCCGATGGACTTGCCGCAGACGTCATCCAGGGAGAACTTCTTCGGGTTGCCCTTCTGCACGGCCCAGGCGGTGCCGGCGTTGAAGTAGCTGACCATGTTGACGGCGCCGAGACGCTCGGGGTTGATGGTGAAGGACGAGATGCCCAGGTCGTACTTGGGGCCGAGGGCGGGGAGGATGCCCGTGAATTCGGCGGTCTGCACCTGGACCTTCAGGCCGAGGGTGGCGCCGATCGCCTTGGCAATGTCGACGTCGTAACCGACCGGGGTCTGGCCGTCGGTTCCGAGGAATTCCGCAGGAGCGTAGGTCGTGTCCGAGCCGACGGTCAGCGTGCCCTTGGACTTGATTGCAGCGGGGACCAGTGCAGCCAGGGTGTCGTCCTTGGTGATGGTGCTGGGGTCAAAGCTTGCATTGGCACTGCCCGAAGGCGAAGCGGCGCTCGACGGGCCCGCCTCTGAGGCGTTGGTGCAGGCAGTCAGTGCCAGGGCGCCGATTGCGATGATTGTTGCAGCCTTGAGCGTCGAACTGACCGGAAGCGAACGGAATTTCTGCATTTTCTTACCTTTTGTTGCAGTGGATGCGAAACTAATCGGTTCATAGTGTAGCGCCGAACATGAGATGTGCGTCACAGAAAACTAAGTTTTACTATTGGATAACCTACCAAGTAAAAAATCAAGACCCACAACAGGGCTATTGTCTCGCATCCCAGACATCCACGGGGGTAGGTTTCGAACGTAATCCTTGGGTTGGACTCTTAGCTGCTGATGCCCAGCGACTCGAGCATCGGCCGGAATTTGGCCCAGGTCTCGGCCAGTTCGGCGTCCGGAACGGAGCCTTCAACGATCCCGCAGCCCGCGTACAGGCGCACGGTTGTAGGACTCTCGATGATCGCGCCGCGCAGCGCGATGCCCCACTCGCCGTTGCCCGCGGCGTCGAGCCACCCGACCGGTCCGGCGTACGGCCCGCGATCCAGGTGCTCAAGCTCCCGGATCAGTTCCCCGGCAACCAAGGTAGGCGTGCCACACACGGCGGCCGTGGGGTGTAGCGCGTTGATCAGGGCCAAGCACGTAGGGACATGTCCCTCGATATCGGCAAGCTCGGCCTTCACGTCCGATGCCAGATGCCACACATTGGGCAGTTCCAGGATGAACGGTTCGCTGTGGGCGTTCATGGCCTCGGAAAACGGTGCGAGCTGGGTGGTCAGCGATTGGATGGCGATCTCGTGCTCGTGCCGTTGTTTCTCGGAACCGGCCAGCACACGTTCGGCGTATTCCATGGGGGAGCCGTCCACTCCCTCGGCGTCGCGCCGGTCGAGCGTCCCGGCCAGGACCCGCGCTTGCGCAGTGCGGCCCTCCACCTGGATGAGCATTTCCGGCGTTGCTCCCACCAAGCCGTCGACGCCGTAGGTCCAGCATTCGCGGTAACGGCTGGCCAGCTGCCGCAGCACTTTGGCGGCGTTGACGCCGTCGGGCAGCGTCGCCACGACGTCGCGCGCGAGGACCAGCTTCTCCAGCTTCCCGGTCCGGATTTCCGCCACGCCCTCGGCCACGGCCTGCTTCCAGGCGGTTTCGCTTAGCGAGCCGCTCTCCAGGGTGACCTTCCCGTCCCCCAACTGGCTCGCATTTGTTGTCGCTATGAGGCTTCTAAACGACAACAAATGCGAGTTAGTTGGGTGCACGACGCCGGAGCCTCCCGCCGCCGTAAGCCCGCCGTCCGCTGGCTCGCGTTCCTCTGACTCCCCGTCCGCGGGGCTAAGCCAGACTGCCAGGGCGGCGAGGGCGCCCGCTTCGGTGAGTTCGACGTCGTCGAGCGTCAACTGAGTGAGCCACGACTGCCCGTCCCTGATCCCGACAACAATTTCTGGAAGGATCAAGCGGGATTCAAAGGCGGATGTCCTGGAGAAAGCAAAGGAGCCAAAGGCCACAGGGCCCGTGCCGGGGATCTCAAGGGGATCCGTCACGTCGGCTTCGATGACGAGGTGGCGCCACCAGATATCGGCCTCGAGAAAGCGATCGGGCCCGGAAGCGGTGAATCGCGCGATTTCGCCAAAGCCCACCAGTCCGTTCTCGCGGCGGGACCAGCACAGGACATCGTCCCGGACCAGAAATGACGGCAGTCCCCCGGAGGATGAATCAACATCGAGGGGGACTGTCAAGGTGCGGAGCGTACTCGTCATGATGGAACAACATTACTCCCGCGGGCAACGGGAGCCGTCCGGGCCGGAGCGCCCCGAAAGTTCTTCCCAAATTTGTCTGAGACAATTGCAGGGTGAACCGAGCATCCTTGGAAAAGCGTCCGGACGAAGTTGCGACGATGTTTGACGATGTCGCCCCCAAATACGACGTCGTCAACGATGTCCTGTCCATGGGGCAGACCCGGCGTTGGCGCCGCGTCGTCGTGGACGCGATGGATGTTCGAGTAGGCCAAAGGGTCCTGGATCTAGCTGCCGGTACGGGCACATCCAGCGAACCGTACGCCGACGCCGGAGTGGACGTTGTGGCCTGTGACTTCTCGTTGGGGATGCTGAAGGTCGGCAAACGCCGCCGCCCGGACATCAACTTCGTTGCCGGGGACGCCACCAAGCTGCCCTTCGCGGACAACTCCTTCGACGCCTGCACCATTTCCTTCGGCCTGCGCAACGTCAACGAACCGCACAAGGCCCTCGCGGAAATGCTCCGCGTCACGAAGCCGGGCGGACGCCTGGTTATCGCCGAATTCTCGGCGCCGGTGGTGCCCCTCTGGCGGACCATGTACACCGAATACCTCATGCGCGCACTGCCCGCCATTGCAACCAAGGTCTCCTCGAACCCGGACGCCTACGTGTACCTCGCCGAGTCCATCCGCGCTTGGCCGGACCAGGACCACCTGGCCGCGTGGCTGCAGGAAGCCGGCTGGACCGACGTCAACTACCGCAACCTGAGCGGCGGCATCGTAGCGGTGCACCGCGCCCAGAAGCCCGGTGCCGAACACCGGGAAAGCGTTCCCGTGGCCAAGCTGCGCCGCCAGATCAAGCCGCGCCGCCAAGCCGGCGATCAGTCCCGCTAACGGGCCTATTAACAAGGACGCTGTGAACGTACTGATAGTCGGCGCAGGGCCAGCCGGGTCCACCGCCGCGTACTACCTTGCCCAGGCGGGCCTTTCCGTGACGGTTCTGGAAAAGACCGCCTTCCCGCGTGAAAAAGTCTGCGGCGACGGCCTCACTCCCCGCGCCGTCCGCGAAATCCAGAAGCTCGGCCTCCCGCATGCCGAGGACGAGGGCTGGCGCCGCAACAAAGGCCTCAGGCTCATCGCCGGCGGCCGCACCATTGAATTGCCGTGGCCCGAGGTCGCCGATTTTCCCACCTACGGACTCATCCGCACGCGCCTCGGATTCGACGAGGAGCTGGCCCGGCACGCCCAGTCGGCAGGCGCCGTCGTGCTTGAACGCCACGGCGTCACCGAAGCCCTGCGCGACGACGCCGGACGGGTGATCGGCGCGCGTGCCGCGTTGCTCGACGAGTCCGGACGCAAGACAGGCGAAACGCGCGACTTCCATGCCGACGTCGTGCTCGCTGCAGACGGCAACTCGACACGGACCGCCGTTTCGCTTGGTATGCACAAGCGCGACGACCGCCCGCTCGGGGTCGCCGTCCGCACCTACTTCACCTCGCCCCGCCACGACGACGACTGGATGGAAGGCTGGCTTGAGCTCCATTCGCCGGCTTCCCACGCCTCGCAAGCTCGGCGCGGGGCCCGCGCCGGCTCTCTTGGCAAGTCCGGCAAGCCGCTGCCCGGTTACGGTTGGGTTTTCGGCGTCGGCGACGGCACGTCCAACGTTGGCCTCGGCATCCTGAATTCCTCCAAGGAATTCGGCAAACTCGACTACAAGCAGGTCCTACGCGAGTGGACCGCCGGCATGCCGTCCGAGTGGGGCTTCACACCCGAAAACCAGGTGGGGGAGATCCGCGGCGCCGCACTGCCCATGGGCTTCAACCGCACCCCGCACTACTCGCCGGGGCTCATGCTCCTGGGCGACGCCGGGGGCATGGTTTCACCATTCAACGGCGAGGGCATTTCCTACGCCATGGAGTCCGCCCGCTTCGCGGCCGAGTTCATCATCGACGCGTCCTCGCGTTCCCGTTCAGCCGGTTGGACGGCCGACGACGCCGATGCGCACCTTTCGCGGTACGCGGACTACGTGCGCGACCAGTGGGGTTCTCACTTCACCTTGGGCCGCGTCTTTGCTGCCCTCATCGGCAAGCCAGCCGTCATGAAACTCGCGCTACGGACCGGCATGCCCATCCCGGTGCTGATGCGCTTTGTGGTGCGGATGCTCGCCAACCTCACGGATGCGTCCGCCAAGGGTTTCGAGGACCGCGCCATCCGCGTGCTCGAGATGCTGGTCCCGGCCACCTCCAACACCACATCCACCGCCGCTTCCACCCGCGTCGGCACCGAAACAACGCTTTCCTCCGCGAAAAGTTAGGGTTAACCCGTGACTCACTCTGCCGAACACAGTTGGACGCATGCCGGGCACGGCCTGCCGGACGCTGTCGAACCCGCTCCCACCACTACCGCGATCGCCACTGGCCTGCAGCTTCCTGCCGGTTTCGCGGCTATCGCCGAGGACGTGGAACTGGGTCCTGCCATCACCACGAACCTTGCCCGCGTGGAAAAGAAGCTCCGCGAAGCAATTGCCAACTCGGACCCCCTGGCTGACGCAACGTCGCGTCACCTGGTGGAAGCCGGCGGCAAGCGCATCCGCCCGTTGTTGACCCTCTTGTGCGCCCACCTCGGCGACGCATCCCGTCCGGAAGTGGTCCAGGCCGCCGTCGTGGTTGAACTGACCCACCTCGCAACCCTCTATCACGACGACGTGATGGACTCCGCGCCCTACCGCCGCGGTGCCCCCACGGCCCACGAAGTCTGGGGCAACTCAGTGGCCATCCTCACAGGTGACTTGATCTTCGCCCGCGCCTCGATCCTGGTGTCCGAACTCGGTTCGCGTGCCCTGGGAATCCAGGCCCGCACCTTCGAACGCTTGTGCCTCGGCCAGCTGCACGAAACCGTGGGCCCGCGTGAAGGCGAGGATGCGGTGGAGCACTACCTCTCGGTCATCGCCGACAAGACCGGTTCCCTCGTTGCCGCTTCAGGCCAGCTCGGTGCCATCTTCGCCGGCGCCGACGAAGCCTTCGAGGACGTGCTGGTGCAATACGGCGAGAAAGTTGGCGTGGCCTTCCAGCTGGCCGACGATGTCATCGACGTCACTGGCGTCAAGGTCAAGTCCGGCAAGTCCCCGGGTACGGACCTCCGCGAAGGCGTACCCACTCTGCCTGTCCTCCTGCTCCGCAAGGCCGCCGACAATGGTGACCACTCCGCCGTCGAACTCTTGAAGCTGGTAGACGGCGATTTGTCCTCCGACGAGGCCCTGGCCCTGGCCGTCGCCGGGCTGCGCGAGCATCCCGTCACCGCCGAATCCTGGGTGATTGCGCGCCAGTGGTCCGCGGAAGCCATAGAAGCCTTGAAGCCGTTGCCCGAGGGCGTGGTCAAGGAGTCGCTGACCAACTTCGCCCACGCCGTGGTGGAGCGCGCCAGCTAGTTTAGTGGGGACGGGCTTAAATGCAATGGCCCCGGTTCCTTGCAACGCTACGAGTCACGCGCTGCAACGAACCGGGACCATAATCTCCGTTCGCATCAGACTCACCGGAGGCATTTAGTGAATCCGGTTACAGCATATGACAACTTTGTCACGGGTGCAACTTTCCCCGTCAAAGGGTTTTCCGGAGATTGTCGGGACTTCTGCGTTCCTTCCTGACCCTCTTTAAATTCAGAATGGCCCCGAAACGCCTGCGAAGAGGTGTGTCCCGCAGGTCGTGGGCGCAAAGAAGGTCAGGAAGGCCAGCAAAGTTGTCCACATAGGGGAACCCGGAGCTACTGTCGCATGAGCGGTGCTGGTGGAGTGGCCACATGGATGTAGTGGAATTCCTCCAAAGGCGGGGCGGAGCGTCCCGGACTGCGCAACTGCTAAGAGCTGGCTTTCCAAAATCGGCGTTGGCAAAAGGAGTCCGCGACGGAACACTCAACGTGTTGCGCCGCGGGATCTACACGATCGAGGGCGCCGATCCAGGCATAGTTGCTGCCGTCGAGGCGAATGGCGTCTTGACCTGTGTTTCGGCTGCTCGTTTCTACAATTTGTGGCAGCTGAATAAGCCAGGAGGCGTCCAGGGGCGGGGGAGTTCCCAGAGACCCGGAGCTCTCCACCTCAGCTGCGGTAGCGGCCAAGCCCGGGATGGTGTGGTGGACCACGCCCGATGTACCCACACGGGGCATCCGTATCTTCCGGTGGCCGGCTTGGCCGATGTCCTTATCCACGCCCTGAGATGCCGACCCGAACTGGAATCCTTGGTGATCGCCCAATCTGCAGTCAGCCGCGGGTTGATCACCACCGGCTTCCTCAGAGGGAAACTTCCAGGAAACCGCAACGGAGCAGCGAGGGCTGTGCTGGATCTCGTTCTGCCCAGGGCTGATTCTTTGCTCGAAGTGCTCGCACACACGCACTTTGTCCGGGCAGGCCTCCGTGTCCGAATGCATGTGGGACTGGCCGGGGTGGGTGAGGTGGACTGCCTGATTAACGAGTGCCTTGTGGTGGAGCTCGACGGCCGGACTCACCTTGAGGCGCGTCAGGTCAAAAAGGACCGATACCGCGACAACGCCAGCATGAGGGGCGGGCTCTTGGCGTTGCGGTACTACTACGAGGACGTGGTCTACCGTCCTGAAGAGATGGTCAACGAGGTCTTGACCGTATTGCGGCACCGGGAAGTCGGCCACTTCGCCCCGGCGCGTTACTCGCCCGGGTGGGTGCCGCCGTCGTAGTCCAGCAAATGGCGCGCCGTCCTGACCCTCTTTGGCACGAAAAAAGCCGCGACACACCCGGTTCAAGGCGTGGCGCGGCTGTTCGAAATTCAAACAGGGTCAGGAAGGCGCAGCCCAAAGGTGGGGAGAAAGCTCCGCCCCCCGCTAAAGCCCCCAAAAACCCTAGTCTTCGTCGCTGAAAGCCCAGTCGAACATGTCGAACACGAACTCGGAGAACGTGCCTTCTTCGGATTTCCACTGGCCGCGGGCGTTGTTGCGGCGCCACACGATGGGATCCGGGACGCCGAGGTCGCCTACGCGGAAGCCCCAGGTGAACTGCTCTTCCTCGTCCTCCAGGAACATGAGGAAGCCTTCGTCGTCCACTTCGAGCTCTTCCGGGTCCCAGAAGTAGTGGTAGGCCTCCATGAGGTCCTCGCAGCCACCGAGCGCGAGGTAGAACTCGCGCAGCACCATGGGAATGGTGAACGAGTGGGCGGACAGGGCCTCGTCCAGCTCAGACGCGGACAGTCCATCTTCTTCCTGCCATTCGTCCTCGAGATACTTCGGTACAAGCGCGCGGAATTTCTCGAGGAACATGTCAGTCATGCTCCCATCCTAGCTAATCCCGGCCACGTGAATCGGCGCCCGAGGAGACCCCGGCGCGGTGCCATCCCCGGACCGCCAAGGGCACCCGCCACCCGCGACGCCAAGCCACCACCCGGAAGGCGAAAACCCAGGCGGCAATGACCCCTGCCGTCACTCCGTTGAAGGTTCCGATGTTCCAGAGCAAGGCCGTCAGTGCGGCCCCCGTGAAGGCCGGCAGGGCGTAGAGATCCCGGGCATTGAAGAGGGTGGGAATTTCGTTCGCGGTAATGTCCCGGAGCAAGCCGCCGCCCACGGCCGTCGTGACGCCCAGGAGGATCGCGGCCACCGGATTCATCCCGGCGGCCAGCGCCTTGAGCGTGCCCGTAATGCAGAACAGGGCCAGCCCGCCGGCGTCGAACAGGGTCAAAAGGGACGTGAAGCGCTGGATGCTCGAAAACAGGAAGTACACCAGGATCGCGGCCAACAGGGGCGGCACGAGGTATACCGGGTTGGTGAACGCCGCGGGCGGGCCGGCGCCGATGATGATGTCGCGGATGACACCGCCGCCCAAGGCCACGAGCGAGGCCAAGAGAAGGGAACCGATGATGTCGAACTGCTTCTTGGCTGCGAGCAAGGATCCGGACACGGCGAAAAAGAAGACGCCGGCCAGATCCAGCCATACCAGCGCAAGGTCAAAAGTGAACAAATGCAGCTCCATTCTTCGTTCACAGACGGGCGATCGTGCTCGCCCAACGTTACGCTTGCACGCATGAACAGCCCCGTCTTGATCGCGTGCGCCCACGGAACCCGGAACGTCGAAGGGCAAGCCGCTATCCGCCAGGTCATGGCCGAGATCGAGGCCTTGCGGCCAGGCCTGACCGTCGTTGAGGCCTACGTCGACGTCCAGGAACCGGAGTTGTCCGGCGTGGTGGCCGGCCTCCCGGAAGGCACGCCCGCCGTCGTCGTTCCCTTGCTGCTTAGTACCGGCTACCACGTCAAGGTGGACATCCCGAAGGCGATCAAGTCCCGTCCGGAGGTGTCGGCGGCACTGCCGCTGGGGCCGGATCCGCGGCTTGCCGAGCTGCTCGCCGCACGATTGCGCGATTCGGGCCTGGCTGACGACGACGGCGTCCTGCTGGCGGCCGCGGGCTCGTCGCTGCCGGACGGTTCCATCGATTCGGAAGAGCAGGCGCGCCAGCTCGCCGAGTTGCTGCCCAACAAGGTGCGCGTCGCCTATGGCGCCAGTGCCGAGCCGAACGTGCCCGACGGCGTCACGGCCCTGCGCGCGGAAGTCACCGACGACGGGGGACGGGTCGTGGTGTCCTCGTACCTGCTCGCCACGGGCTACTTCCACGACCAGCTGTCCAAGGCCGGGGCCGACGTCGTGACGGCACCGCTGCTGCCCTCTCCGGTGCTCGCGGAGATCGCCCTGGAACGCTACGACGCGGTGGTCGCTGGTAGCTCCTGAGCTGTTCTTCGGAATGCACAGCGCGGCCGGGTGAACAAGGCCCGACGGCGGTTCGTGACGAAATGTTTCCCTAGGTGACTCTTCGTTTCCGGACCCTTTGTTACGCCTCTCTGGCCAGCCCTACAGTCGATGCATGACTGATACAGCTCTAGCCGGAGCGTCTGCGGACGAGGCTGCACCCAAGCGCCCGGCCCGCACCGCCCGTCCTGCCGCGAAACCCCACGGCCAGTGGAAAGTCGACGGCACCGCGCCGCTCAACGCCAACGAAACCTGGAAGCAGGAAGACAACGGGCTCAACGTCCGTGAGCGTATCGAGTCTGTCTACTCCAAGCACGGCTTCGACTCGATCGACGGCACGGACCTGCACGGCCGCTTCCGCTGGTGGGGCCTCTACACCCAGCGCAAGCCCGGGATCGACGGCGGCAAGACCGCCACGCTTGAGCCGCACGAGCTCGAGGACAAGTACTTCATGCTCCGCGTGAGGATCGACGGCGGTGCGCTCACCACCGAGCAGCTGCGCGTCATCGGCCAGATCTCCGTGGACTTCGCCCGCGGCAGCGCCGACCTGACCGACCGCCAGAACATCCAGCTCCACTGGATCCGCGTGGAGGATGTGCCGGAAATCTGGCGCCGCCTCGAATCCGTCGGCCTGTCCACCACCGAGGCCTGTGGCGACGTCCCGCGTGTCATCCTGGGCTCCCCGGTTGCCGGCATCGCCAAGGACGAGATCATCGATCCCACGCCGCTGATCAACGAACTCGCGGAGCGCTTCATCGGCGACCCCGAGCTCGCCAACCTGCCGCGCAAATACAAGACCGCCATCACCGGCCACCCTTCGCAGGACGTGGTCCACGAGATCAACGACTTCGGCCTGGTCGGCATGGTCCACCCCGAACTCGGCGCCGGCTATGACCTCTGGGTGGGCGGCGCGCTCTCCACCAACCCGATGCTCGCCAAGCGGCTCGGCGCGTTCGTGAAGCCCGAAGAAGCCGCCGAAGTGTGGCTCGGCGTCACCAGCATCTTCCGCGACTACGGTTACCGCCGCATGCGCACCAAGGCCCGCCTGAAGTTCCTCCTGGCCGACTGGGGTCCGGAGAAGTTCCGCCAGATCCTTGAGGACGAGTACCTCGGCTTCAAGCTTTCCGACGGCCCCGCAGCCCCCAAGCCTTCAACACCGGGCGACCACGTCGGCATCCACGAGCAGAAGGACGGCAAGTTCTTCATTGGCGCGACGCCCTTGGCCGGACGCCTCTCCGGCAGCCAGCTCGTGAAGCTGGCCGACACCCTCGAGGCCCGTGGATCCTTCCGCCTCCGGACCACCCCGCACCAGAAGATCGTTGTGCTGGATGTCGCCAAGGAGCAGGTTGAGCCGCTCGTGGCCGAACTGGACACCCTGGGCCTCTCCGCCCGCCCGTCCGTCTTCCGCCGCGGCACCATCGCCTGCACCGGCATCGAGTTCTGCAAACTCGCCATCGTGGAAACCAAGGTCACGGCAGCCACCGCCGTCGCCGAACTGGAACGCCGCCTGGCCGACCTCGCGGACAGTGGTCAGTTGCCGCAGGCCCTGTCCCTGCACATCAACGGCTGCCCCAACTCCTGCGCCCGCATCCAGACCGCGGACATCGGGCTCAAGGGCATGATGCTGCCAACGCCCGACGGCGACCCCACCCCGGGTTTCCAGGTTCACTTGGGCGGCGGGCTGGCTTCGTCCAGCCGCGAAGAAGCAGGCCTCGGACGCACCGTGCGCGGCCTCAAGGTCTACGTCGAGGACCTGCCCGATTACGTAGAGCGGGTAGTCCGGAAGTTTGTGGCCGATCGCGCCGAAGGCCAGACCTTCGCCGAATGGGCACACTCCGCAGATGAAGGAGATCTCCAGTGACCACCAGCACTAAGCTCCGCTCCCACGACGAACTCAAGGCCCTGGCCGAAGCCGGTGCCGCAGAGCTCGGCTGGAACGCGCCCGCCCGCGACGTCATCGCCTGGGTGGCCCGCAACTTCGAGCTGCCCGCCGTCGCCGTGGCCTGCTCCATGGCCGACGCCGTGCTGCCGGCACTCGTCGCGGACCAGTTTCCCGGCGTCGACGTCCTCTTCCTGGAGACCGGCTACCACTTCCCCGAAACCCACGCCACGCGGGACGAAGTCGCCGCGAACCTGCGGGTGAACATCGTGGATGTGCTCCCCGAGAACACCGTGGAGCAGCAGGACCGGCTTCTCGGCAAGGACTTGTTTGCCCGCGACGCCGCCCAGTGCTGCGCGCTCCGCAAGGTCCAGCCGCTGCGCCGGACCCTCGCCGGCTACGAAGTCTGGTTCACCGGTGTCCGCCGCGACGAGGCTCCCACCCGGACCAACACACCGCTGATCACCTGGGACGAGACCAACGGCCTGGTCAAGGTCAACCCGATGGCCGACTGGAGCTTTGACCAGTTGGTCCAGTACTCCGAAGACAACATCCTTCCCGTCAACCCCCTCCTGAGCCAGGGCTACCCGTCCATCGGATGCCAGCCCTGCACCCGCAAAGTGGCCCCGGGAGCGGACCCCCGCTCCGGCCGCTGGGCAGGAACCGACAAGACAGAATGCGGACTACACGTATGAGTACCCAAATCACCAACGAGGACCTGGAGTTGTCTGTGCTGGAAACCGACGCTGCTGAGACGCCGACTGCCGCTCCGGCGCTGCGTTCGGCTCGCCTTTCCTCACTCGACACCCTCGAGTCCGAGGCCATTCACATCATCCGTGAGGTTGTTGCCGAGTTCGAGAAGCCTGCGTTGCTTTTCTCCGGCGGCAAAGATTCCGTCGTGATGCTGCACCTGGCCACGAAGGCGTTCTGGCCTGGCAAGGTTCCGTTCCCGGTGTTGCACGTGGACACGGGACACAACTTCCCCGAGGTCATCGATTTCCGTGACCGCACGGTGGAGCGCCTGGGCCTCAAGCTCGTGGTGGGCTCCGTGCAGGAGTTCATTGACCGTGGCGAACTTGCCGAGCGTGCGGACGGTACCCGCAACCCGCTGCAGACCGTGCCGCTGCTGGACGCGATCCAGCGGAACAAGTTCGACGCCGTCTTCGGCGGCGGACGCCGCGACGAGGACAAAGCCCGTGCCAAGGAACGGATCCTGAGCCTGCGCGACGAATTCGGCCAGTGGGATCCCCGCAACCAGCGCCCCGAACTGTGGAACCTGTACAACGGCCGCCACACCGTGGGCCAGCACGTCCGCGCGTTCCCCATCAGCAACTGGACCGAGCTCGACGTGTGGCGCTACATCGAGCGCGAAGGCATTGAGCTGCCCGGCCTGTACTACGCCCACGAGCGCGAGGTTTACGAACGCGATGGCATGTGGCGCGCAGTCGGCGAGGTTTCCATGCCGAAACCCCATGAGGAAGTCATTACGAAGCTCGTGCGGTACCGCACCGTAGGGGACATGTCCTGCACCGGCGCTGTCCTTTCGGACGCCCGCACGGTTGCCGACGTCGTTGTCGAAGTAGCCGCATCCACACTCACCGAACGTGGCGCCACCCGTGCAGATGACCGCATCTCCGAGGCAGCCATGGAAGACCGCAAGAAGGACGGCTACTTCTAATGAGCACTGAGACTTCACTCCTGGAGACTGGCCTCCGCGAATCTACTCTGTTCCGCTTCGCCACGGCTGGATCCGTCGACGACGGCAAGTCCACCCTGGTGGGCCGCCTGCTGCACGATTCCAAGGCGATCCTTGCCGACCAGCTCGACGCCGTCGCCCGCACCTCAGCCGACCGTGGCTTTGGCGGAGCCGGTGCCACCGGCAGCCAGGCGATCGACCTCGCCCTCCTGACCGACGGCCTTCGTGCCGAGCGGGAACAGGGCATCACGATCGATGTCGCCTACCGCTACTTCGCCACCGACCGCCGCAGCTTCATCCTCGCGGACTGCCCCGGCCACGTGCAGTACACCAAGAACACGGTGACGGGCGCGTCCACTGCGGACGCCGTCGTCGTACTCATTGACGCCCGCAAGGGAGTCCTGGAGCAGACCCGCCGCCACCTGTCGGTGCTGCAGTTGCTCCGCGTGGCGCACGTGATCGTCGCTGTGAACAAGATCGACCTCGTGGACTTCAGCGAGTCGGTCTTCCGCGAGATCGAGACGGACGTGCAGAAGGTTGCCCGCGAGCTTGGCTTGGGCAGCGATGGCATTGCCGACGTCGCGGTCATCCCGGTGTCGGCGCTCGACGGCGACAACGTCGTGGACCGCTCGGACCGTACTCCTTGGTACAGCGGCCCGGCCCTGCTCGAGGTACTCGAAACCCTCCCGGCCGCCGACGAACTCGAAAGCCACCTGGAAAGCTTCCGCTTCCCGGTCCAGCTGGTCATCCGCCCGCAGGGCGCGCTGGCTCCCGACGCGGTCGCCGCAGGGCTCGACGTCGGGGCGTACCGCGACTACCGTGCCTACGCCGGCCAGATCACGGAAGGGACCGTGAAGCTCGGCGACAAGGTCACTGTCCTGAGCCCGGGCCACGAGCCCCGGATCACCACCGTGATGGGGATCGACTTCGCCGGCAGCGAGCTGGCCGAGGCTACTGCTCCGCAGTCGGTGGCGATCCGCTTGGCCGATGAAATCGACATCGCCCGCGGTGACACCATTGCTGCCGCAGGGACCGTGCGCGAGAGCTCGGCCGATCTGTACGCGGCGCTGTGCTGGCTTTCGCCCAAGCCGCTGCGCGAAGGTGCCAAGGTGCTCGTGAAGCACGGGACCCGAACGGTCCAGGCGCTCGTCCGCAATGTGACCGGCAAGCTGGATCTGGCCACGTTCAACGTGGAGGCCGCCTCCAGCCTTGAGCTGAACGACATCGGCAACGCCCAGCTTCGACTGGCCGCGCCGTTGCCGTTGGAGAACTACCTGCACCACCGCCGGACGGGTGCGTTCCTGGTGATCGACCCCGTGGACGGCAACACCCTGGCCGCCGGCCTGGTGAAGGACCACCCGGGCGACCACGAGGACGAACGTTACGTCATCTGACGTTCTTGGTTACTGGAACCGCAGCTTGTTTCCCAAACCCCGCCTTCAAGGTCCGGGATGGGAAACAAGCTGCGGTTTTTTGCGTTGGAGACAGCCGAAATGTGACGCCGCATGAACGTGCGTGACCCCGGGTTTCCGGGTCATTGAACGGCAAATATGACAGTCCCTATGGTGAATCCATGACCTCATCGGATTGGTCCTTGCCTGCCCTCTCGGGGCGATGTCGCAGGGCCTGATAAACGCCCAGCCCCTTCCGCAACGCATCCCAAGGATTCCCCCATGTCGAACACCCCAGAACCCACGCCGCCGGCCTCGAACCCGGGAACCACGCGCATCGTCGCCGGCGAGAGCAACAAGCCCAAGCGCCGCCGCACGCTCGAGATAGGCATCGCCGTCGGACTTGTCCTGCTGATCGGTGCCGGCGCCGCCGTCGCATCGGTGGTCGCGAAGAACAACGAAACCCAGGCCGCGGCGGCAACGACGCCCGCCGCCGAACTCCGGCTCGGCTACTTCGGCAACGTCACCCACGCCCCCGCGCTAGTGGGCGTCAGCAAGGGCATCATCGCCGGCAAGCTGGGCAGCACCAAGCTCACCACCCAGATCTTCAACGCCGGGCCGGCCGCGGTCGAGGCCTTGAACGCCGGGGCGATCGACGCCGCCTACCTTGGCCCGAATCCGGCCATCAACTCCTTCGTCCAGAGCAAGGGCGCCTCCATCAGCATCATCGCCGGCGCAGCCTCAGGCGGCGCCCAGCTGGTGGTCAAGCCCGGCATCAACTCCGCCGCGGACCTCAAGGGCAAGACCCTCGCCTCACCGCAGCTCGGCGGCACCCAGGACGTGGCACTGCGCGCCTGGCTCGGCAAGCAGGGCCTGAAGACCAACCCGAACGGCGGGGGCGACGTCGCCATCAACCCGACCGACAACGCCCAGACCCTCAAGCTCTTCCAGGACGGAAAGCTCGACGGCGCGTGGCTGCCCGAGCCCTGGGCCTCACGTCTGGTGCTCCAGGCCGGCGGCAAGGTCCTCGTGGACGAGAAGGACCTGTGGGACGGGTCCATCACAGGAAAGCCGGGCCAATTCCCCACCACCATCCTGATCGTGAGCAAGAAGTTCGCCGCCGACCACCCGCAGACGGTGACCGCCCTGCTCCAGGGCCACGAAGCCTCGGTCAACTGGCTCAACACCGCCTCCGCCGCCGACAAGGCCACCGCCATCAACGCCGCGCTGAAGGCGACCGCGGGCAGCACGCTCCCGGCCGACGTGATCGACCGCTCCCTGAAGAACATCACCTTCACCGTGGACCCGCTCGCCGGAACCTACAAGAAGCTCCTCCAGGACGGCGTCGACGCCGGCATCACCAAACCGGCCGACATCAACGGCATCTTCGACCTCCGCGCCCTCAACAGCGTGACCGGGCAGAAGACCTCGGCCGCAGGACTGGGCCAAGACTGAACCGCCAAGGCCCAACTGACTCGCAGTAATTGTCGTTTTGAACGCTCATAACGACAACAACTGCGAGTCAGTTGGGAATTCAACAACTAAGCAACGAACGAAGGACGGGACCATGCCAGTCGTACTGGAACACCTGGGTAAACGCTTCGGCGACGGCGCCCCGGTGCTGGACGACGTCAACGCCACCATCGAGCAAGGCGAGTTCGTCGCCCTGCTGGGTGCGTCCGGCTGCGGCAAGTCCACCCTGCTGAACATCCTCGCCGGGCTGGACCAGCCGACGTCGGGCGCCCTGGAGGTGCCCAGCGACGGTGCCGCCTTCATGTTCCAGGATTCAGCGTTGTTCCCGTGGCTCACTGCCCGCGGCAATATCGAACTCGCGCTGAAGCTCGCCGACAAGTCCGGCGGCCTGAGCAAAGCGTCGCGCGCTGCCCGTGCCGGCGAGTTGCTGGACCTCGTCCATTTGGGTGGCGCGGGGGACAAGCGCCCGCACGAGCTCTCCGGCGGCATGCGGCAGCGCGTTGCCCTGGCCCGCGCTTTGGCCCAGGACCGGCAGCTGTTGCTCATGGACGAACCGTTCGCTGCCCTCGACGCCATCACCCGTGACCTTCTGCACGACGAACTCGAGCGGATCTGGAAGGAAACCGGCCGCACCATCGTGTTCGTGACGCACAACGTGCGCGAAGCCGTCAGGCTCGGCCAGCGGGTCTTGCTGCTGTCCTCCCGTCCGGGACGGGTCGTGGCCGAGTGGAACGTCACGGAGGAGCACCGGACCGACGCCGGCCGTGCCGGGGAATTGACTGGAACCATTACCCGCCGCCTGCGCGAGGAGATCCGCCGCCATGCCAATTGAACAAGAGACCCGACTCGTCGAGGGAGAGACTGCCGAGCAAGCTCCGCAGTCCCGCCACATCACCTCGCCGTCCTTGAAGGGAAACCCGGACGAACTCCGCGACCTCGAGGCCGGCCTGGACAAGTTGCAGTCGGATGCCCACCGCAAGGCGCGCATCGACTGGACCCGGA
This sequence comes from Arthrobacter sp. efr-133-TYG-118, assembly GCF_030209755.1. Classification (GTDB taxonomy): domain Bacteria; phylum Actinomycetota; class Actinomycetes; order Actinomycetales; family Micrococcaceae; genus Arthrobacter. The sequence goes on from NZ_JARVRH010000041.1 coordinate 32,270, forward strand.
TCATCCTCCCGATTGCGGCGCTCCTGGTCCTCATCCTGGCGTGGCAGTTTTACGTCTCCCTCGGTTTCAAGCGGCGCGACCAGGTTCCGGGACCGCTTGATGTCCTGGGCCAGTTCGGTGCTCTTTGGGCCGAAGGCAAAGCCCAGGAGGCCGTCTGGACCTCCCTTCAGCGCGGCGTGATCGGCTTCCTCATCAGCGTCGCTGTGGCTACTCCGGTGGGCCTGCTCCTTGCTCAGGTGCAGCCGCTGCGCCGGGCCTTCGGACCGCTCATTTCCGGGCTTCAAGTGCTCCCGTCGGTGGCGTGGGTTCCCGCTGCCATCATCTGGTTCGGGCTCTCGGACGGCACTGTTTACTTCGTCGTCCTGATGGGTGCCATCCCGTCCATCATCAACGGGTTGATTTCCGGTGTGGACCAGATTCCGCCGCAATACCGGAGCGTCGGCAAGGTCCTTGGGGCCTCGCGACTGCAGATGGCCTTGCAGATTGTCCTGCCGGCGGCCCTTCCCGGGTACCTTGGTGGCCTCAAGCAAGGCTGGGCTTTCTCCTGGCGTTCGCTCATGGCCGCCGAAATCATCGCGGTCGGCGGTACCATCGGCTTCGGACTCGGTTCGCTCCTGGACCAGGGCCGTACCTTGTCCGACATGGCCACGGTCATGTCCGCGATCCTGGCGATCCTGTTTGTGGGCATCCTGATCGAGCTCGTGGTCTTCGCCCCGATTGAGCGCCGCCTCCTGCTGCGCCGCGGCCTGCTGGCGGGGAGCACACGCTAAGCGCACCTAAACGTGAAGCAAGGGCCCGACGGCGACCAGTTCAACTCCCGCCGTCGGGCCCTTCTCCTTTCGTCAGACTGCCGCCGGGAAGCTGCTATCGGGCGGCGTCGATGGCGGGACGTTCAGCCACCACCGGGAACGGGCCGGTGTAGCCGGAGCGCTCAAGCGCAGCGCGGTAGATGCCCTTGCGGGCCGCGAACCAGCCGCCCACCAAAGCAGGAACAAGCACCACCAGGGATGCAAGTACCCAGCGCCCGGTGTCCGAGAAACCCATGGTGACCAAGACGAAAAGCAGGAATGCGAGCGTCAGGTACGAGGTGAAGGGCGCACCGAAGAGCCTGAAGGTGGGCCGTTCGAGCTTTCCTTCCTTCGCCCATTTCTGCAGTTTCATCTGGCAGAGCACAATGGTGGCCCAACCGCCGATGATGCCAAGGGCGGACACTTCCAGCACAATCTCGAAAGCCTCCGACGGGAATGCCGCGTTGAGCCCGACGCCGAGCAGCGTGATGACCGCGGTGAGTAGGATCCCGCCATACGGAACGCCATGGCCGCTCATCTTGGCCGTGAAGCCCGGCGCGGAGCCGTTGACGGCCATGGAACGCAAGATGCGGCCCGTCGAGTAGAGTCCCGCGTTGAGGCTCGAGAGCGCGGCGGTGAGGACCACGAAGTTCATGATGGAAGCGGACGTGGCTCCGGCGTCCGGCGAACCAATGTGAGAGAAGAACGTGACGAAGGGCGATTCTCCGGCCTTGTAGGCGGTGAAAGGCAGCAGGAGCGAAAGCAGAAGCACTGATCCCACGTAGAAGATGCCGATGCGGAAGACCACCGTGTTTACGGCCTTGGGCATGACCTCCTTGGGCTTCTCCGTCTCGCCCGCCGCCGTACCCACAAGTTCGATCGCGGCATAGGCGAACACCACGCCGCTTACGGCCAGCAGCGGGGCAACGGCGCCCATGGGGAACATCCCGCCGCTATCCGTCATGACACTGAAGCCGGTGGGGCCGATGTCTGTGTGGCCTCCGAATACCAGGAAGCACACGCCGATAATGAGGAACAGGACCAGTGCCGAGACCTTGATCAGCGCGAACCAGAATTCCATTTCGCCGAAAAGCTTGACGGACACGAGGTTCAGCGACAGGACCACGACGAGCGCCACAAGCGCGATCGCCCATTGCGGCACGGATTGCAGAGGCGTCCAGTAGGGCGCCCAAAACTTAACGTAAAGCGCGACGGCGGTGACATCCACCACCGAGGTCATGGCCCAGTTGAGGAAGTACAACCAGCCCGCGGCGAAGGCCATCTTTTCGCCGTAGAACTCGCGGGCATAGGAAATGAAGGATCCCGACGATGGCCGGTGAAGGACGAGCTCACCGAGCGCACGGAGAATGAGGAAGGCGAAAAAGCCACAGACCGCGTAGACCAGGATCAGCGCCGGACCTGATCCATGGAGGAGGCCACCGGCTCCCATGAACAGTCCGGTGCCGATTGCGCCCCCGATTGCGATCATCTGGATTTGCCGCGGCTTGAGGGTTTTGTGGTACCCCGCGTCTTCGTTGGAGAAATCCTGGGTCGCAAGTGCAAGGTCACCCGTGCGTTCCCGTTCGTTTTCAAAGTCTTCGGCCGGATCGTGATCCGGCCGAGGTATTCCGTTGGACATTATGGTCCCCCCGATTGATGGCTAATGCCGGGTCCGTTTGTTTGAGATATTGCTTGGTGCCCGGCGCCCAACCCACGCTAGGGGCGGTGGGTTTCCCCGTTATTTCACGGCGGTTAAGTTACAAACGGCTAAATGCTTTGCTGTCCCGGCCTTCCGCAAAGCCTGTCGGACAGCCGGGTGTCTGGCTGTCCGACAGGCTATTCACAGCGCGGAAATCACTGAATTTGCGCGGATTATTATCGGACTGTCCCCGCGAGGAAAACTTTGAATCTCGCTAAACACCCGATTCAATGCCCTTCCCTGCCCCCGGTTATGTCGCTTTGCGGCCCATGAATGATGTTTCCGTCACGAAATGTATCCGCAATAAACAACCGCTTAACTCGGTACCACCTATTGAGAGGGTGAGGGGAATGTCAGACCTGTTTGAAGATTACGGCCCTGCCGTCGAGCGCACCGGCGCGTACGACGAGATGTTCGCACCGGGCATTTTAGCTCGCGGCTCTTACGGCCACATCTCCGCGTCGCTGGGCCAGTTGACCCTTGCCGATGTGAGTGCGCGTGCGGAGTCGATGGCGCGGACTTTCCTGGACCGGG
>NZ_JARVRH010000011.1 GCF_030209755.1 Arthrobacter sp. efr-133-TYG-118
AACCGGCGGACAGATCACAGGGAAGACAGCACCCGCAGGCACGTCAGTTTTCAAGTGGGTCACACCGGTTCAAGACCAATTCCAGTATTACCGTTTCCAAGGCCCGGAATGCGGTTCGAGTCCCACCTCGGGCACGCATGACCCCTCGTCAGAGGGGTTTTTGCGTTAATGTGTGGACATTGACCCTCCGTGGGTCCCTCTGACGCAGTCCGCGGTTTGTGCCTGGCGCCGCGGTGGCCTGTTCGGTTGTGTGGGTGGCGGGTTCAGGGTCCTGGCTGGTGGGCCTTCCGCCTGCTGGAATCTAGGGTGTGTGCCGTCCTTTCTGGCTGTTTCGGTGGACGGGTGTTGCCCCTCACTCATTCATGGACGCGGGTCATGGTGACGACATGGCGAAGCGGAATTCTCTTCGACGATCTTCCTCGGATGGCTGCTTCTGGGGGCCAGGCCGCGTCCCCTCGTCCGTGTTTGTCCGGCCAAAGGGGGTGTGTAGATTGTGCACACTTTTGTGCACGGGCGGCTTTTGGGCCTTCATTTTGGCCCCTTTCCGTTGCCTCTTCCAGCAGTTCTCTGTTGCAGACGGCGTGACTTTGCGGCCCAGGCCATGGGTGTCGTAGTACGTTTCGGGTTCAGCGGGAATGTCTCAGGAGGTGTCTGTGGCCGGCGCGCGATCCGTCGAGAGAGTGCAGGTGTGTGGGATCCGGACTCTTCTTCCGGGGCCGGTCCAGGTTGGCTGGTCCGTAAGACCTGTCGACCGCGAGCGTCAATGCCAGCCAGGTCATGGACGTCGGTTCAACGACCGTGGTCTCCAGTGCCCGAACTGCGGCCAGCCGCTGTGAAAGACGCTCCAAACCTGCAAGGGGCGGGTCGACGGTGAAACGGCTCAGATGCTCGGTTCCGTCATCGAAAAATTCGCGCAAGCGATGTGGTGCTGTGCCGTGGTCGCGGCGTGGATACCGGCCACAGCCGGCACAAGGACGGCGGGTTTATCCCCTGAGAAGAGGTCGGGAGTTCGAATCTCTTAGCTCCACAGTGAAGGCCCATTGACCTGCGGGGACGCTGGGTTGGGGGTTTGCTTGTCTGATTTGTGGCTCACCCGACGTTTTGGGATGAAAACTCGTGGAAGACGATGGTGATCTTTCACGACTCTTCAACGTGGCGGTAACGCCCGACGACCGAGTCCGAACGTGTCCGCAAAAATGGCGGGGCCGACCGAGAGGCCGACCTAGTGGGCGGAACCACCAAGTCGCGGCCATCCGACGGCCCCGGCATTCTGGGTCTCGGTCACGGTCACGACGCAAACGATGCGTTCCTTGAAGGCCAGGGTGATGACTGGCCCCCTTCTTGGCGTTTGGCTCGCCGTTCTTGACCCACGCCAAGAACCAGGCAAAGCGGGATTGCGGACCGCGAGGACTCTCCCCACCCGAAGGCAAATTTCCGAACGATAAGTCTTGACACAAGGAGCCTCGTAGCATGTACTATTTTACATAGCATGTGACACCGACCACACCGGGTCGATAGTCTTCGATTCTCAACGGAAGATCACGGATAAATGGCTATGACTTTTCCAGCCACGACAGGCGGAACGCAGACTTCCCGCCTGGGTATCAATTTGGACCATATTTCCAAGAAGTATGGGGACCATGTGGTCCTCGATGACGTTTCCCTGCACGTCGAGCCAGGCACGGTGACTGCTCTCATTGGCCCCTCGGGTGCCGGTAAGAGCACCTTCCTGCGCTGCATCAACCTGCTCGAACGCCCGGACTCGGGGACTATTAGGGTTGCCGGCCACACGATCGAACCTGGCAAGAGTGTCAGCAGTCGCGATCTGTCGGCACTTCGGCGTTCGGTGGGGATGGTCTTCCAGTCCTTCAACTTGTTTCCACACATGACTGCATTGAAGAACATCAGCTACCCGCAACAGCGGATCCTTGGACGCAGCCGGCAGGAGGCCGATGCCCGTTCGTTGCAACTTCTGGAGCGGGTGGGCCTGGCTGAGAAGGCCGGCCAGCACCCGGGCAGGTGTTCAGGCGGACAGCAGCAGCGCATAGCGATCGCTCGTGCCTTGGCGCTGGATCCAAGCATCATGCTTTTCGATGAGCCCACGTCGGCGTTGGACCCAGAGGTTGGCCTGGAGGTTCTGGCTGTCATGAGGGAACTCGCAGCCGATGGCATGACCATGGTGGTCGTGACCCACGAGATGCAGTTCGCGCTCGACGTTTCCGACACGTTGGTGGTCATGGCTGATTGCAAGATCATCGAAAAAGGCGATCCGAAGGCGATCATGAGCGATCCGCAGGAGCAGCGGACACGCCGTTTCCTCCGCGCAGTCCTGGAGCGCTGACATGGATGCCCTCTTTGCTGTCCTTCAGGGCCTGCCGCTCACAGTCGTATTGACCGCCTCATCGTTTGCCATCGGCTTGGTCGGAGCGGTTCCGGTTGCCCTGGGGTTGAATTCCCACAATGTTGTTCTACGCATGAGCTGCAGGCTCGTTGTGGACCTGATCCGCGGTGTGCCGATCATAGTCTGGCTCTTCCTGCTCAAGTTCGGTATCCACATCGGAACTTTCAAGTTCAACCCCATCAATGCGGCCATCATTGGTCTGGGTGTGGTCTCCATCGCCTATCTTGCGGAGATCTACCGCGGCGGGCTCCAGACCGTTCCACGGGGACAGTTTGAGGCCGCTGATGCCCTCGGCTTGCCCAATCGGGCTTCCTTGGTTGGTGTCATCGCTCCGCAGGCCTTCCGTATTGTCTCCCCTTCGATTGCGACGTACCTTGTGGGCCTCTTCAAGGACTCGTCCATCGCCTCGACCATCATCGTCGCTGAGCTGGTCTTCCAATCGCAGTCCTTCGCTCGTCAGCACCCCACGGGGGAAGGAATCCTGCCGTACATCATTGTCGGTGCCCTCTATATCGTGCTGAGCCTCCCGGTGGCCTATGCATCCCGCCGACTCGACTCCCGCATGAGGAAGGCTGTCTTCGCATGAGCTGGTTCACGGATTGGGCAGCTTATCTGCCGCAGATGCTGGTTGGACTGCGGATGAGCTTGTACATCGCGTTCGTCTCGGTTGTCCTCGGCTATCCCCTTGGGCTGGTCTTGGGCCTCACGGTTAATTCCAAAAATTTCGCCGCACGGGCAATCAGTCTGGCAATCGTCGAAATTGGCCGCGGCGCCCCCGCGCTGGTCATCCTTTACATCTTCTATTACGGACTTCCCAAGTTTGGAATCTCCATGGAGGCCGTCACGGCAGCCTGCGTCGGCCTGGTGTGGAATGCCGCCGCGTACGCCAGCGAAATCATGCGGGCGGGTTTCCAGTCAGTGGACCGGGGACAGCTTGAGGCCTCCAACGCGCTCGGACTGTCCCGACGAGACACCTTCGTCCGGATCATCATGCCGCAGGGAATCCGCTCGGCCATCCCGGGACTCATGGGCTTGGCGATCCAGATGTTCCAGGGAACGTCGCTGGCCTTCGCCATTACAGTGCCCGAACTGATGAAAGCCGCGGACGAAATCGGCGGCAGGAACTTCAACTACCTGGAAACCTTCATGCTGGCCGGGCTTTGCTATGCCGCCATCACACTGCCCGCGACCTGGATCACCGTTTTCTTCGAAAAGCGGATGAAACGCGCATACGCCTGATCACCCAACACATTCCAACGCATCGAATCCCCGAGAGGAACCCCATGAACACCCACCGACTCAAGACCATCGGCGCTCTATCGGCCGCCGCCATGACGGTCGCAGTGAGCATCACCGCCTGTGGAGGCCCCACGTCCGCAAGCAACGCCAGCTGCACCCCCAAACACAGCGGCATCCAGACTGTCACTCCCGGAAAGCTGACCGTCGGTGTCATCGACATTCCGCCGTACAGCAGCTACAACAGCGGCAACCCGACAGGCGTTGACATCTCCATCGTCAGCAAGATTGCCAAGGACGAGTGCCTCGCGGTCTCATTCGAGCAGGCAAGCTACGCCGACGCGATCCAGTCCATTGGCGGGAACAGCATCGACCTGGCCGTCGGCAGCATCGCCGTGACCGCGACACGCGAGAAGGTAGTCGACTTCTCTGCCTCCATCTATGTGGAAAGCATGGGCGTCACTACAAGGATTGGCGCGACGACGGTGGCCGAGGTCGAAAAGGCAGGTGGCAAGGTCGGCACCGTCGAAGGTTACAACGAGATCGCGGACCTGAAGAAGATTTTCGGCGACCGCTTGATCACCTACCCGAGCAGCGTGGAACTCAAGGCTGATTTCGATAACGGCCGTCTCGTGGCCAGTTTCGATGCGTACGGCGTGTCAGCCACCGAGTACAAAGGAGTCGACGGAGTCACGGTCGCCCTCGGGACCGCAAAGCCGGACCCGCGCATTTCCGCCCTGACCCGTCCGCCCGAGGATGGATTCCCGCTGACCAAGGACAACACTAGCCTCAAGCAGGCACTCGATGACGGCATCACGTCGCAGCACCAGGACGGCACCATCGGCAAGCTATTGACCGGAGCTGGTCTCACGGACGCCCTCGGCAACGTGTCCAAGACGCAGTACGTATCTCCTTAACCCGTCCGACCCGCCAGGCTGTTCGGCGCGTTCGCAACCGCGCCGAACGGCCTAGCATAAAATGTTACATCTTACTTAATACACATCTGTGCTGAAGGAAGCCTCCTAACAGCCGGCAGGACAGGACCTGTCCCCAGCCGCACAGCCGCAAAAACTCCAAGGAGACCCATGAGCAGCCATCAAATCCAAGCTGCTGTCCCATATTCACCCAGGCCAAACACTGGCCTGCCTCCGGCTCCTGGCCCTGTCGTTCCTTCGTTTCGACACTTCAACGCCGCGGATGTCAGGGCCGCCGTTCCATGGGAGAAGGCGATCTCGGCTTTGGAGCTGGCTCTCTTATCCGACGTCGACCCGGAACTGGACGACGCACGCCTCTTCAGTCCTGCGCCAGAGGGGGAGTTCCTTCTGATGCCTTCCTCGAACCGGTCCTATTGTGGCGTGAAAGCCTTGACGGTCGCCCCCATGAATCCCCAGCGGGGGCTGGAAAAGATCCAGGGGGTGTACATCCTGTTCGATTCCGTGACATTGGCCCCTTTGGCGACGTTCGATGGCACTGAAATCACCGCCATCCGCACCCCCGCCGTTACGCTGCTGGCCCTGAAATACATCGTCAACGCCACACCGGAGGGCCAAACCTTCCCTGATGCGCCACGCATCCTCGTGTTCGGTGCCGGGGTGCAGGCGCTCAACCACATTCGCGCGGCAAAACACATCTTCAAAGACGCCACTTTCGTCGTCGTCGGCAGGCGTCCCGAACGCGTAGCCGCGCTTGTACAAGAACTCGCCCATGAACGCATTGTGGTGACGGCGGGCAGCGACGCCGACGTGCCGGAATCCGATATCATCATCTGCGCAACCACTGCGACGGAGCCGTTGTTCGGTGGCGATAAGCCGAAGGCCGGAGCCATCATCGCAACGGTTGGCCAACACGGTCTCGGGGTGCGCGAGGTCGATTCCACGCTTGTGCTGCGCAGCGACGTCGTGGTTGAAGGCCGGGAGTCCGCCTGGCGGGAGGCCGGAGACCTCATCCCCGCACGCAGCGTTGAGGAATGGCAACGGATCCATCCGCACAATCTTCGCGAGCTTGTGCGGGGCGAGCTGCAAAGGACGCCGGGGAAGACCTGCCTCTACAACGGAGTGGGGATGTCCTGGCAGGATCTTGTCACTGCGGCTGTGGTGTATGAAGGAAGCTAGTAAGGAATGAGCCTCGCAGCCCAAGGAGTCCGTGTCATGTCAGTCAATGAAAATCTTCCGATCGCCCGACTGGGGCAGCGGCAGAGCCTGCGCGAATCAGTCACTGAGTCGCTGCGGGCCGCCATCATCTCCGGTGGTCTTAAGGAAGGAGCCCTGTACTCGGCACCCACCCTTGGCGCGGCGCTCGGCGTCTCCGCTACTCCTGTGCGCGAAGCCATGATGGATCTCGCACACGAAGGGCTGGTGGAAGCACTGAAGAACAAGGGATTCCGGATCACCCGGATGACCCAACAAGAACTCGCCGAAATAATCCAGATCCGCCTCCTGATCGAACCACCGATCGTCGGCGAGCTGGCGGGAAGAATACCAGCCGAGGGCTACCCGCAGCTACGGGTTCTTGCCGACCGGATCCTGGCCGCAGCCAAGGACGGCGACCTGTCCGAGTTTCTGGCAGCCGACCGCGAGTTCCACGCCGAGATCCTCAGGTACTCGGGGAACGGGCGGCTCGTGGAACTCGCCACAAGCCTGCGCACCAGCACCCGCCTCTACGGGATCAAGGCCTTGAGCGACTCCAACCGGCTGGTGCCATCCGCCCGCGAGCACCACGAGATCCTTGACCTCCTCGAAGACGGTGATAGCGCTGCAGCCGAGGAACTCATGCGCCGGCACATAAGCCATGCCCGGGGCCTCTGGGCGACAGGCGAAGAAAACACCCCTTAGGGACCAAAGTCCCCCGACCCAAAACGGAACCTCACATGGATAGCTACACCGCAGTTGACTACCACACGGCCGGCGAACCGTTTCGCATCGTTACTGCTCCCTTCGAGCTCCCCGGCGACACGGTAGCCGCGCGCCTGGCCAAGGCGACCAACGATCCGCAGGCACAACTCCTGCGCCGCATCCTTTGCCACGAACCGCGCGGCCATGCCGACATGTACGGCGGCTTTGTCGTCCCTGCCGACGATGAGGACGCCCACTTCGGTGTCCTGTTCTGGCACAAAGACGGCTTCGCCACCGCCTGCGGACACGGCACCATCGCGCTGGGTACCTGGGCCGTCGAAAGCGGCCTGGTCACGGCCGATCCCGACGGCGTCACGGAAGTTGTCATCGATGTCCCGTCTGGTCGCGTCAAAGCACTGGTGCGCTGCGCGGAGGGCAAAGTTGTCAATGTCGACTTCGTCAACGTCCCAAGCTATGCGGTAGCTCTTGATGTGGCGATCGAAACCTCCGTCGGCCCGCTCAGCGTCGACGTCGGTTATGGCGGCGCCATCTACGGTCACGTCAAGGCCGCCGATCTCGGGCTTTCGGTCACCCCGTCGAACCTGAACCGCCTCATTGAACTAGGCCGGGAAATCAAGGCGATTCTCAACGACAGCCCGTACTCCAAACACGAGGACGATAAGCTGAGCGGCATCTACGGAACCATCTTCTTCGAGGAGCAGGAAGGCAACGCGCAGGCCCTGAGTCAAAAGAGCGTGACAATCTTCGCAGATGGCCAGGTGGACCGATCTCCATGTGGTTCCGGTACGGCTTCACGCGTTGCCGTGCTCTCGGCACGTGGCCGGCTTGAAGGTGGGCGTGCCCTGCACAACACATCCATCGTGGGTGCGACCTTCATCGGCAAGGTATCCGAACGTTCGCAGACCGGCGGGTCGGAGCAGGTCATTCCCACCGTCACCGGAACCTCGTACATCACCGGCCGCCACGAGTTCATCCTCGACGAGCGCGACGAGCTGGGCGCCGGATTCGTCCTTCGCTAGAACCACGTAGATTGAGGATACACTGTAGGGTATTATGCCCAACAATGGCTTTTTCTTTGTCGGGACCGGGATTGTTCCCGGAGGAAACCGGGTGCGGGTAGTTCATATGTTCTACTGCGCTTTAGGTAGGGGCTTTGATACCTTAGATGAACCCCCGATATGAAAGGTGAGCCATGGCTGCGTTGACTTGGGACGAAGGCAACGATCAGGACGTCCGCAAACAAAGCTTCCGTGAGCAGGCCGTCCGGATCATCAGATCCCAGATTGTCTCGGGACGCCTGGAACCTGGAGCCATGTACTCGATCGGAGCGATTGCCGAACGGCTCAAGGTGTCTATTACTCCGGTGCGGGAGGCCCTTCATGATCTCGCCAAGGAGGGGCTTGTTGAAATCCGGAGAAACCGCGGTTTCGTCGTGCGGCAGCCCACGGATCAGGAACTCGATGACATTGTGCAGATCCGCACGATGCTTGAAGTGTCCTCTGTCCGCGAGATCACGGAGCGGTCGCTCATCGCTGACTATCAACCGTTGCGGCGTCTCTCCCGCAGGACGGCCGCATTTGCCGCCGCGGGTGAGTGGGAAGAGTTCGTTGAAAGCGATCGGGAGTTTCACTTGTCCGTGCTCTCCGCCCTGGGCAATGAGAAGTTGCTGGACATCATCGGAACGCTTCGGGATCAAAGCCGCCTGACCGGGCTGGACCAGCTGGCGGGGACCAGCGTCCTCGAGAATTCGACCAGAGAGCATGAGTTGCTTCTGGATGCCATGCAGGACAAGGAGCCCGAGAGGGCCGCGGAGATCATGACCAATCACCTTCGTCACGTTCGGGGGGTCTGGGCAGGTCAGAAAGAAGAACCGGGGAACCAGACGACGTCGTGAACCGGTGACCTTCTCAGGTCACCTTGCTCTGGAACTCAGGGACACGCGGGAAGGGGAGGGAACCGGAGTGTCCGGTTCCCTCCCCTTCCGCTTTATCGCCGCTAACGAGACTGGGTGGAGATACTATTCCGCGTAGGGGTCGGCGATGGCGATGGACTGGGTAGCGGTGTACTCGGAGATGCCTTCGGAGCCGCCCTCGCGGCCCAGACCGGATTGCTTGACGCCGCCGAAGGGTGCGGCGGCATTGGAGATCACGCCGGCATTGAAGCCGACCATGCCGTATTCAATCTGCTCCGCTACACCGAGCAGGCGGTTATGATCCCGTGTGTAAACGTAGGCGGCCAGCCCATATTCGGTCGCGTTGGCCAGGCGTATTGCGTGGTCCTCGGTGCTGAAAGTGGTGATGGGCGCGACGGGCTCGAAGATTTCCTTGGTGAGGATTTCCGCATCATTCAGCACATCCGCGAGCACGGTGGGCGTATAGAAATAGCCTTCTCCCTCAAGCGGCGCCCCTCCGGTCACCACTCTGGCCCCGCTGCTGATCGCTTCCGTGACGAGTCCGTGGACGTCCTCGCGGGCTTCGCCGTCAATGAGCGGCCCGACCGTCGACTCCGGGTCGGTGCCGCGGCCCGGTTTCAGCATGGACCTCGCCCCAGCGAATTTTGCGGTGAACTCCTCAACGACCGACTCCTCCACAAGGAACCGGTTTCTGAAAGTGGCTTGCCCATCTCCAAGGTCATCAAAAAGCGCGAAGTCTTCGGTCCATTGGACGATGATGTCGAATGTCCGGCGCAGAACTTCTGCGCGCTCTCTTGGTCCCGTGCGAGCCCAGGACGCCTGGACCGCGTCGGCCGCATCGAGGGCTGCCAGGGCATCGTCGCTTGTTGCGTCGGCAATCTCAAGCAAGGTATTGCCCGTAGCGGGATCCTCGACGGCGAACCTCGCGCCACCGCTGGCTTCCCGCCACTGTCCGTTGATCAGGAGGCCCGTGGGGACGTCGAGCAGCGTTTGGCGTTCATGGTCCAGGGTATTGGTTTCAGTCATGTTGGGTTCCTAGTTTTCCAGAGCGTCGGTTATTTGGTCCGGCATTCTCTCGGATGATCAGGATCCCCTCCCGGGCATCGAATGCACGCCTGCCGCCGGGGCCGTCAATCCATACGACCAAGGAGTCGCATGTCTTCAAATCCACGGTTGCTTGGTATCGCCTTTGCCCGGGCTCTGTGACGGAGACTTCGTCGCCGATGTCCAAATGCGTCCAGTCCTGCAGCAAGTCGTTCATGTTTTCCACAGCGCACCTTTCACATAAGGAAAGCCGGGTTTTCCGGCCGCTAACGCCGAGTGAGTCACGGGGTACTAATAAGCCTTGACGCGTTGTTCGACCACCATGTGGATCAGCGCGAAAGCACCGTTCTCGTCAATTGCCCGGAGTGCGGCTTCCAAGGCTGCCGGAACGGCGGAGTCATGTTCAACCCTGATGCCAAAGCCACCGAAGGCCCGGGCCATGAGTGCGAAATCAGGGTTTTTCAATTGGGTGCCCGAGACGCGGTGGGGATAGTGGCGTTCCTGATGGGTGCGGATCGTCCCATATTCCTGGTTGTCCATGACAATCACCAACGGTGTGGCGCCATACTGGGCGGCGGTTGCCAGTTCCTGGCCGTTCATGAGGAATTCGCCGTCCCCGGCTATCGTGACGACGCGGCGGCCCGGGTTTGCCAGCGATGCGGCAATCGCGGAAGGAATGGAATAACCCATGGAACCATTGCGTGCACTGATCATCGAGGCGTAAAGGCGGGTCGGGAAGTACCGGTGTGCCCAGTTGGTATGCTCGCCGGCGCCGAATGTCACCATGGCGTCCCGGGGCAGTCCCGGAACAAGGTTTGCCATCAAGGTGTCCATGCGCGCCGGCCCGGCCGTCGGCGTAGCGGAAGGAAGTCCGGCAAAGGACTCCTGCTCTGCGCGCATCCGCCCGGACCACGCCCGCCATTCGTCCTTCACGGGCAGGTCGATGGCCGCAAGGTCCCTAACGAAGACGTCCGGTTTGGCGACGATCTGGTAGGACACCGGTCCGGAGCGGCCCCGCAGAGACGGGTCGATGGTGACCAGGAAGTTCTTCTTGCTCCAGTCCTGCCTGCAGAGGAACCCGTCCGTGATGACATCCCCGGGAACAGTGCCGACGAAAACGAGAAGATCGGTTTCCTCAAGCAGGTCATAGGTTGGGCGCGGCCTGCCATAGCCGATCGGCCCCACGTAGGATGGCGAATCGAACGGCACCGTACCTTGGGTCCGCCATTCGGCCGCCGCGGGAATGTGGTGCTGTTCCAGCCAGCGGGTGAGCTGGTCGGCGCCTTCCTGAGTCCAGTCGTTTCCGCCCGTGACGAACAGTGGCGACGACGAGGCGGCCAGTGCTGCGCGCAGCGCTTCGGCATCCGCTGCTGTCATGCCGCCGGTTGCCACGGGAATAGGGGGATGGATCGTCACCGGAACCGCCTGCCGCAGAACGTCTTCCGGGAGCCCCACGACGACGGGTCCGGGGCGTCCATTCATCGCGGCGAACATGGCTTCTGCGACGATCTCCGAGGCCCTTTCGGCGTGGTCCAGGATCATTACCCGCTTGGCGCCGGTGTTAAACCAGGCCTTGACGTCGAATTCCTGGAACGCCTCCCTGTCCCGATGGGCGAAAGGAATCAAACCTACGAACAAGACCATCGGGGTCGAATCCTGCCAGGCCGTGTGCAAACCGACATGGGCGTTCGCTGCCCCGGGTCCACGGGTGACCATGGCGATGCCGGGGATCTGGTTCAATTTCCCATCCGCCTCGGCCATGTACGCGGCCCCACCTTCATGGCGGCAGACGACAGTCTCGATGGGGGATTCATGGAGCCCATCGAGCACGTCGAGGAAGCTTTCACCCGGAACAACAAATGCCCGGGTCACTCCGTGGGCTGCCAGGGTGTCCACAATCAAGTGCCCGGCGGACGTTGTGGTGGATCGCTCCGGAACCTGGGCCCCTGAGGGATCAAGGGCCGCGGCATTCAGGGCAGGGCAAGGGGCCGGAACCGAAGTGGTGGTCAGGTCCGGCGCCGTGGAGTGACTCAATGTGTTTCCTATCAACGTGTCTGGGCGGTCGTGCGTCAGTGTCCGGGCTGGTCCCGGGGAGCCGTCCAGGCGGTTCGAAAGTAGAAGGTGATGTCTAAGGCCTCGCGGAGCTGCGCCCCCCGATTCTCATGGTCACGGCGACCCTGTCGGTCCATTGCCAGAGACGACTCCACTGAATAGTATGTAATACCTTACCTGGAATAGGCAAGACTGGATTGGCTTGAGAATGGTTGTGCGGGTGGATGCGCCATGCATTGCCGTTGATGACGCCCGATGTCAGCTACGCGGCCGCGGCCGGAGAGTGGAACAGGAGAATCTATGCTCGAGATTCGTCGATTGCGGCTTCTGCGTGAGTTGGGAATTCGGGGGACACTCGCTGAAGTGGCCGAGGCGCTGGCGTACAGCCCTTCGACAGTTTCGCAGCAGCTCGCGCTGTTGGAAAAGGAAGCCGGCGTCGAACTCTTGCGCAAGGTGGGCCGCCGCGTTGCCCTGACTCCGCAAGCTTTGGTCCTGATTGAACACACCGATGTACTGCTTGATGCACTCGAACGGGCTGAGGCGGCGCTGGCCGCCAGCCAAAGGCAGGTCAGCGGCACGGTGCGGCTTGCCGTGTTTCAGACGGCGACGCTGGCGTTGATGCCGACAACCCTGCGCACCCTGGGGGAGTTGTATCCGGACCTGCGGGTTGAAATGGTTCAGCATGAGCCCGAGACGGCGCTGCACGAGATGTGGGCGCGCGACTTCGACGTCGTCGTCGCTGAACAGTATCCGGGGCACGCGGCACCTCACTACCCGGGCTTGGACAGGGAACATCTGATGGTGGACACCATCCGCTTGGCCGTTCCACCGCCGGAAGTGGCATCGGGCTTTGCGGCTATTATGCAGCTCTCCGACGCTGCGAAGGTTCCCTGGGTCATGGAACCCCATGGTGCGGCCTCGCGGCACTGGGCTGAGCAAATGTGCCGTTCGGCAGGCTTCGAGCCCGACGTCCGTTATGAGACCGCAGACTTGCAGGCCCACGTCCGTCTGGTCGAGACGGGGAACGCGGTCGCCCTGTTGCCGGATCTCGTCTGGGTCGGAAGACCGGCAAGGGCCCGTTTGCTTGAACTGGCGGGCGCCCCGCAGCGTACCCTGTTCACTTCGATGCGACAGGCAAGCGCAGGGCATCCGGTGCTGCGTGCCGTGCGCGGGGCGCTTGGAGAGACTGCTAGGTCGCTGCTGTCCGCCTAGCTGGTCAGGACCCACGCAGTGCCCAATTGCTTGGGAATTCGAATTGGGTCCGCGCCGGGGCTGGGATGCCTAGGTCCTATCGGATGTCGGGGTCGACGTCGACGAAGCTGGGCAGCGGCTCCCGGAAGGGAAGCCAGGTCACGGCCCTGCCACCAATGGTCGGCATCCACTTGCCTTCAAAGACGAGGACCTGGACCGCGTCCTGGCCGGCGGGTGACCATAGTCCCGACCTCGGGCAACGGCGCCCGGTCTCCAACTGGCATTCACCGGCACCTATCGAAGCTTGCCGCTCCCGCTCTCTGCGTTTCATACCCCCATTCTAGCCGTAGGGCGTAATACCTTACTATACTCTGATCGGATTTTTTTCCATATTTTCTTGCCATCTCTTGTGATACCTTCCCCATGCAGACCATAGTAAGGCGTTTCGCGGGCCGCGAGAGCATACATTCGTTATTTCGATCAATATCGTGTGGAAAACATCGCTATTCCTTATCGGGCGATCAGTCCCATACTGGGTCACAGGCCAACCTGAGCTGCGAACCTCGGCGATCCGGGGTGGCCGGCAAACATTCATCGCGACGGCGCGATTGCTGAGCGATGTGAGTTCACATTTAGGAGTACACATGACCAAGTCCACCCGTGCCGACGTTCAGCTCGTCCGGCCCCAAGAACTCGCCGACGACGTCGTCGCCCTGGTCCGCCACTGGCTGGCCGAGGGCGCCAAGATACCCGTGGATGCCTCGGCGGCCCAGCTGGCAGGCGTCCTGAAGGATCCCAATGGCCTGGACTTCACTGTCGGATTTGTCGATGGCGTGGTTCGCCCGGAAGACCTGTCGGTGGCGGCCCGGAACCTGAAGAGCATAGCCCCCAAGGTTCCATCGTTCCTGCCGTGGTACATGAAGTCCGCCGTCGCACTTGGAGGTTCCCTTGCTCCCCTGATGCCGGGCGTTGTCATTCCGGTTGCCCGCAAGGTACTGAGGGAAATGGTTGGCCACCTGATTGTCGATGCAACCGACGAGAAACTCGGGCGGTCCATTGCCAAGGTCAAGAAAGACGGCATCCGCCTCAACGTGAACCTGCTCGGCGAGGCGATCCTCGGCGAAGGCGAGGCATCGCGCAGGTTGGAGGGAACCCGGAAACTGCTGGCACGCTCTGATGTCGACTACGTCTCTATCAAGGTCTCCTCGACCGTCGCGCCGCACAACCACTGGGCCTTCGATGAGGCCGTGGGCCATATCGTCGAAAAGCTCGCCCCGCTGTATCGGCTTGCCGCCAACTCGAAACCGCAAAAGTTCATCAACCTCGACATGGAGGAGTACAAGGACCTTGACCTGACAATCGCAGTCTTCACCCGCCTGCTCGAACGGCCGGAATTCCACAAGTTGGAGGCCGGCATCGTCCTGCAGGCCTACCTGCCGGACGCACTCTCCGCCATGATCGGGCTGCAAAAGTGGGCAGCGGCGCGCACCGCGGGCGGTGGCGCCCCGATCAAAGTCCGCGTCGTCAAGGGCGCCAACCTTCCCATGGAAATCGTGGATGCCGACCTGCATGGATGGCCGCTGGCCACCTGGGGAACGAAGCTGGATTCGGACACGTCCTACAAAGCAGTCCTGGATTACTCCGTGACCCGGGAACGCGTGGCAAACGTACGCATCGGCGTTGCGGGACACAACCTCTTTGACGTGGCACTGGCACACCTGCTCGCCAAAGCCCGCGGAATCACGTCCGGCCTCGAATTCGAAATGCTGCTCGGCATGGCGACCGGCCAGGCCGAAGCCGTCAAACGCGACGTCAAATCCTTACTGCTGTACACACCGGTAGTGCACCCGAGCGAGTTCGACGTCGCCATCGCGTACCTGATCCGCCGACTCGAAGAAGGAGCCAGCCAGGAAAACTTCATGTCAGCCGTCTTCGAGCTGGACAAGAACGAAGCCCTGTTCGAGCGCGAAAAGCAGCGGTTCCTTGCATCCCTGACCGCCCTGACGGACCGGGTTCCCGGACCGAACCGGAACCAGGATCGCACCCGCTTCAGTGCCGAGGCCACACTCGAAGAGGAAACCGGGCGCGCATCATTGGAAATGGGAGGCATCGGCCATGGGGGTCCCACGGCGAGCTTCGCCAACACCCCGGACACCGACCCCGATCTGCCAGCAAACCGGGCATGGGGCCGAGCCATCCTCGAGCGCGTACCCACTTCGGTCCTCGGGCAGGCCACGGCGGACACCTTCGAACTGCACACCGAAGAGGCTCTGGAGAATGTCGTCACGACCGCAGTTGCCCATGGCATCCAATGGGGTGCCCTGAGCGGTGCGGAACGGGCAGCAGTGCTCCACCGGGCCGGAGTGCGATTGGAAGCCCGTCGCGCAGAACTCCTGGAAGTCATGGCCTCCGAATGCGGCAAGACCCTGGACCAAGGGGACCCGGAAGTTTCCGAAGCGATTGACTTCGCCCATTACTACGCGGAACTTGCGAAGGAACTGGATAATGTCGACGGTGCCGAATTCATCCCGTCCAAGCTCACGGTAGTCACCCCGCCCTGGAACTTCCCGGTGGCCATCCCCGCCGGCTCCGCTCTCGCGGCCCTTGCCGCAGGCTCATCGGTCGTCATCAAACCGGCTCGGCAGGCCCGCCGTTCCGGCGCCGTCATGGTTGAAGCCCTCTGGGAAGCCTTCGACGAATCGGGCATCGACCGTGATGTCCTGCAGTACGTGCAGGTCTCCAAACGGGAACTCGGAACGAAACTCGTTTCCCACCCGGCCGTGGACCGGCTCATCCTCACCGGTGGATACGAGACTGCCGAATTGTTCCGTTCCTTCCGCAAAGACCTGCCCTTGCTGGCCGAAACCAGCGGCAAGAACGCCATCATCGTCACCCCGAGTGCGGACCTGGACCTTGCCGCGCGGGATGTTGTCCAGTCCGCCTTTGGCCACGCCGGCCAGAAGTGCTCAGCGTCTTCCCTCGTAGTTCTTGTCGGCTCCGTGGCCAAGTCCCGCCGGTTCAACCAGCAGCTGATCGATGCCGCCCGCTCCCTCAAGGTTGGCTACCCGGTGGACCCACAAACCCAGATGGGGCCCATCATCGAACCGGCAAACGGCAAACTGCTTCGTGGTCTCACCACCCTGAGCCCCGGAGAACAGTGGGTACTTGAACCCCGCAAGCTTGATGACACCGGCCAGCTCTGGAGCCCGGGTGTGCGCGCAGGCGTAAGTCGCGGCAGCGAGTACCACAAGACGGAATACTTCGGTCCAATTCTGGGCATCATGACCGCCGAAACCCTCGAAGAAGCTGTCAACATCGTCAACGACATCGATTACGGACTGACGTCCGGTCTGCACTCTCTGGATCCCGCCGAGCTCAAATACTGGCTGGAGAACATCCGGGCCGGAAATCTCTACATCAACCGTGGGATCACCGGCGCAATCGTACGCCGACAGCCGTTCGGCGGATGGAAGAAGTCGGCAGTTGGCGCCGGAACCAAGGCCGGTGGCCCGAATTATCTAGTGGGACTCGGTTCCTGGAAAGATGCACCCGTCCACGAAGCCGCGGCATCACCCTTGTCCTCGAACGCCGAGCAGGTTCTTGCCGCAGCCAGGAAGCTCACAACCTCCGGCGTGATCACAACTTGGGACACAGCGTGGCTGGAAGCTGCTCTCCGTTCGGATGCCGAAGTTTGGCGGTCGGACTTTGGCGTCGCACGAGACGTCTCCGGACTCCAAGCCGAACGGAACGTCTTCCGCTACAAGCCGGTGCCAGTCACTATCCGCTTCGAAAGAGGAACGTCCGGGCACGGGCTGGCGGAGCTGCTCCGCGTTGCGTCGGCCGGTGTGACGGCCTGGAACGGCAATGTGCCGCAAAATTCCCTCATAGTCAGCAGCAGCCAGCCCCTGCCTGAGGCGGCTAGAGGAATCCTGCGCAGCTCCGGCGTCGTGGTCGTTACCGAAACCGAGCGGGCTTGGTCCGAACGTGTCGCAACGTATGCGGCGAAGACCGGACCGGACGCGGGAGTACGAGTCCGGTTGATCGGGGCATCCGTCAGGACTGCGGCCGAGGCAGCCGATGGCAAGCCGGATGTAGCACTCTATGCGAACAACGTCGTCTCCGCCGGCCGCGTGGAACTGCTCACCTTTGTCCAGGAGCAGGCCGTCTCCATCACGGCACATCGGTTCGGCACCCGGAACCATTTGTCTGACGCGCTCGTCTAAGGCATACCCATAAGCCGGCGCGTGCACGGTGAAAACCAGGAATCAACGGTGGCAGCCGTGCACGGGCCGACTTGGCGTCGAACGAAACAAACAACCGGACGCACCGGAAGTGTCATGATCAGCGACAGCCTTTATCAGCTAACGATGCGGTTCACCTAAAAACACTCCAAACACCGGCCTCTGAGGAGCCCACCGATGACATCTAGGATCAGACCTCTGGCAAGAAGCCTAAAGACTGGCCTCATCAGTCTGACTGCCGCGACCGGGAGCCACTGCCCCGTCAGCGGGACATGGACACTGCAGGACGATCACTCCGAGAAGAAGGCTCTCAGCGAAGGCTCAGTGATGCCGCCATATGACGGCAGAACCGTCATATGGACCTACACCGGCCAAGTCTAGGGGAAGAGGCCGCCCGCGACCGCTTCTGGTGGCCAACCAAAATCAGCCTCCCAATTCCGCAAACTGCCACGGAAGATCGCAATGTTCCGCCTCTACTTCGCTCTCACGCTGTTGTTGGTAGCAGCCGGCATCTTCTGCATCATCAAGGCAGAGTCAACACTATTTTGGGCATCGGGACTCATACTGGTGACGATCGGCGCCGGCGCGTTCTCGGCAGGAATCATGGCCCGTGTGAATCAGTAGAGCGAACTACGTTTGCCTTCCGATTGATGGCCGGTCTTGAGGATGAGACGTGCATTTGCATTGAATTTGTGCCCCAAGGCGCCCATTCATGTGTGGCGCAGTCGGATTAGCGCCTTTTGGATGTCTGCGGAGAGCAGAGGGTTTGCCGGTTCGTTTCCAGGGGCTGTTCCTCCGCCCAGCCTCCATAGCCATACGGTCGTCCGCCAGCGATGCTGCGTTCACCAAGCGGCGGAAACTTGGTGAAAGCTGAAACGGCAGTGGTCTGGTCGATGCCCTTGGCATGAGGGATGATCACGCCGTCAGCTCCGAAATCGAGTTCCTGTTGGACGACTCCTGCGCCGGTCCCAGAACCTTTGCGAAAACTTCCAATCCAAGTCCTTTGAGCAGCGGGATGTGCCGTTCCAGCGTGGCCAGATCAAATATTCCGTTCTCGACATCGAGGACTACGAAGTCGAATCCTTGTCCCGCCACGATCTCGGCTGTAGGGACGCTGCTATCGATGAGCCAGAAACCCAGTTGGGCGATGACGGTTCAATCAAGATGTTCCTCACATTGAACCCCATGAAATGCACTAAGCGTGCTGTGGCTGGAATGTCGTTGCCATCCGTGCGCGATCTCCCGCTGAGAATTAGAGGTCATCGACCAGTGCGGTCGGTGACGTTACCATGTAAAATAGTACATGTTGCGACGCGCTTTTCGCCCAGTCCTCGAAGTTGACTCATAGCTTCGGCAGTATCCATAGAACTTCGAATGCAGTAGCAGGATCGCGGAGGACGACTTGTGGCTCTGGCACCCTGATCCCGCCGATGAGGCGCCGCCCAGTCGAAAGCAAGGATGTCTGCATGGTCTTCACTTCTGAGACGGCCGAGGCGCTCGAAGCCGCCATCGCGCTGGCCAACAGCGCCCTAAAGCCGGACGCCCTCACCACGGTGCAGGCATACATGGACTTCTGCCAGCGTATTGGCTGTACCGCCAAGTTAATGGGTACACGCGCCGAGCTCGAAGCAGTCCGAGCGATCCGGCCTCGGCTTCACGAACTGCTTAGCGCGGAGCGCGACGATGCGGTGGACCTGGTCAACGGCATCCTCGCTGAAGTCCGTGCCCATCCCCGGCTAGTCCGAAACGATGCACTCGATTGGCACATCCGCGCCGTCGCGGACGACGACTCGATGGCCAGCCGGATCCTCGTCGGGACAGCGATGGCAACGATAGACCTAATCCTTGCCGACGAGATGGGCCGGATGGGCGTGTGCAACGCCATGGACTGCGCCAGGCTTTTCCTAGACTCATCGCGCAACCGTTCGCGCCGCTACTGCTCAACCGCCTGTGCCAACAGGGCGGACGTAGCTGCCTACCGCGCTCGTCGGGGACCGCGGCCGTTGAAGGACGGCGCACCGTGATTAACCGGGAGAGAGGCGACCCACGCTCGGGCATACGATTGAAGGGATGCATCCCTCTCAATCTGGCAGGTGGCCAAGGTGCCGCCGACCGATATCGCAGAACGGTGCATCACAGCGTCGCCCTCTTGGTTCGTATCACTCACGCCCTCGAAAAAAGATGCTTTGGTCGGCTTATGTCTCACGTCTAAAGTCTCGCGGCTAGACGGGCAGCAATGGTGTCAGCGGCCTGCGTGGAGGCTGTATGCAGCGCGTCCATGGCGGCTGTTACAGCAGGATGGTGCGACGTCCCGGCGCGGACGCTACCGATGATGTCTTTGTAGCCGCCGTCTGGGAGTGTGTGTAAGCCGACCGTCGGGAGGGTTTCGACCCATAGCAGGTCGGGCAGGAACCCGACAGCATGCCCTCCTCGTACAAGCCTTTCATGAACGACCATGTCGGGGGATTCGAAGCGAACCTTCGGCATGAATCCAGCTGCGCCGCAGATCCTGTCTGCCCACTCTCGTGCCGGGCTGCCTGCCGGCTCCATCACCCAAACGGCGTCCGCTAGGTCTTCGACTCTCTGGGCGTCGGACAGTGGCAGGCCAGCGGGCGGGACCGCGAGCCGCATCGTGTCTCGGTGCAGCACGGTTTGTTTCACGGCAGTTGAACGCGCGGGCGGTTGGCCAGCGAACAACTCGGCGAAAACGAGATCGAACTCCCCAACCTGCAGGCGTGAGAGAGCCGGACCGGGGTCGGCTTGCACTAGTTCGAGGTTCAGCCGGGGATGATTATCGCGAAGAATGGTCAGTAAGTTCGGCATGAGTGCCACTATGACAGTTTGGAAAGTTGCGATTCGGAAGGTCCCCGCTATTTCCCCCGCGGCCCCTGCCAGGTCGGCATCCGCCTGATCTAGCTGCTCAAGGATCGACTCGACGTGCTGCACGAGAATATCGGCCTCCGGCGTGAGCCGTACGCGCCTGCCGTCGGGTTCGAGCAGGGAGACGCCGACCTCGCTTTCGAGGACTTTGAGTTGCTGTGAAACGGATGAGTGGCTGTACGACATGGCGGCTGCGACCGCACTAATTGTGCCCCGATGCGCCAGTTCTCGCAGCAACCGCAGGCGGTGAAGATCAAATTGACGGGCCACCCAGCAAGTGTATCTGTCAGTTTTGCTTACATCAATGCGACACATATGTGCGCTGGACAGCCAGGATAGTCGAGGCGAGACTTCTCATCAACGCCTAATGGAGAACGGGGCGTTCGCGAAGATCCTCGAACCTCACGGTTTCGTTACATCAGCCGGACGCCAGCCCGACACATCAAGTGAGCTTGATGGCAACCGGTGATGAATTGATCATGCGCTGTCGCTTCAGTCCGCGTTGCGCGGCCGAGGTGTGTCTACAGACTTTCAAACACCCATACCATCGCTCCATTACTCGGACTCAAACCAATCCAGGAGTAATAGAAATGCCTGAGCGCAATGACCTCGTATTCAAGAACGTCATGCTGGTGGACGGGACGGGTTTGCCGGCGAGGTCTGCTGACGTGGCGGTGTTGGCGGACAAGATCCATCGAGTAGCGGAACCAAACACGCTCGCCGGTAGAACTGTCGTCGACGGGACGAACTTCATCCTTGCTCCCGGTTTCATCGACATTCACTCGCACGCGGACATGCCGCTCCTGGTCGATGGGCGCGCGCACAGCGCAGTCACACAGGGCGTCACGACGGTGGTGCCCGGCAACTGCGGTTTCGGAGTGGCGCCCTTCAGGAGTGGAAGCAACCTGAGCCAGAAGGACATGCCTCTGGGGGGTGGCCTTGCGCTCGACGAAATAGGTGACGTGACGACGTTCCCTCGGTACCTTGCGAAACTGCGCGATCGAGGAGTCGGCGTCAATGTGGTCCCGCTCGTTGCGCACGGACTTCTGCGAGCTTCGGTCGCCGGCTTCGAACTGCGCGGAGTCACGAGATCGGAACTTGCCACCATGGCGGGGATGGCCGCCGAGGCTATGGACGCGGGGGCCGCGGGTCTGTCGTCGGGACTCGAATACGCACCGGGCATTGCGTCCACGACCGAGGAACTGATGGCGGTGGCGGCTCCCGTCGGGGCGCGCGGCGGCTTATATGCGACTCACTGCCGACACCGCGGAGAGTTCATCGTCCAGGCGGCTGAAGAGGGTGTGCGTGTTGCCGAGTCTTCCGGCGCCCGGCTCCAAGTGTCTCATTTCCTCCGCCGGACAACTGAGCCCGACAGGAGCCTGGCCAAGAGAGCGATCGATGCTCTCCGAGCTGCCGATGGCAGGGGCGTGCGGACCCGGTACGACGTGTTCCCGTTCGAGTATGGGCCTTCGCCTGTGACCGCATTCGTGCCGCAATCGTTCAAGGCCGAGGCGGGATCGGAATTGGGATCCTGTCTTCAGGATCCTCACTTCGTCTCCCGAATCATCGGCAACTTGGAACCCCGTTTCGTGGCCATGCTTGACCAAGGCGGCGCATCAGGCATGTACATCAGCGACGACGGCGGCGACGGACGTTACGTGGGCCAGACCCTCGGCGACGTGGCCGCCCTCAAACGCGTACCCGTAGCAAACGCGGCGATCGCACTCCTGAAAGAGGCTGGCGAGCGGTACGGCAGCGTCATGATCAATGAACGGTGGGCCGACTGGGCTGCTTTGCAGGACGCGATGACGGATCCCAACTTCATCATCATGGGCGACGGGTCCATGGCGAATCTCGACGGCCCGCTGGCAGGCAAAGGCTTCGCGCTATCCGATTGGGGCTACGCAACCGCGACCCTGGGCCGCTTCGTCCGCGACCTCGGGCTGCTGACCGTGGAGGACGCGGTTCGGCGAATGACATCCGCGCCAGCGGAGCAGATTGGACTGACGAACCGAGGCGTCATCCGGGAAGGGTTCGCGGCCGATCTCGTGCTGTTCGACCCGTCAACGGTTGGCAGCGGCGTTCGCCCCGACAACATCCCCGTCGTGTCGTCAGGAATAGTTGAAGTCCTCGTGAACGGTGTCTCGGTTGTGAGCAGGGGCAGCGTCACCAACTCGACCCCGGGTCGAGTGGGTCTTTATGACGTGCGTGCGTGAGCAGAGGCGTTGAACGCGGGCATCCTTGCGTCGAGGCCGTGGCCAAGATCGCGCCTGAGAGCGCGGCGTAGTGTCACGGGGCTGTCCGGCTGCTGACACGAACCGGGCGGCAGCGCTCCTGGCGCCGCCTGTCGCGAAACGGTGGGGGCGCCGCATCCGCTACCGCCTGTGACCCGCCCCCAACCGTCTTCGGATATGTCAGCTTTTCCTACATAAACACGCCGGATATGTGTGCTAGACAGCCAGGACCGGCGCGGGCAGACTTCTTAATGACAGCGCATGACCCACCAGTCGTGCCGGTGAACGGATCATTCTTAGCTGTCAGGCCCGATGCCTCAACTCGAAAGGAGACGAACATGACGAGCAGCAGAGCCGAACCCTCCAGGTCCGCCGACGGAACGATCGCCTGCCCGCCTGAGGAATTACGGAGATTCACAGCCTCCGTGCTCACCCGGATCGGCATGACCGCGCAGAACGCGGACTTCATGGCCGGTGTGATCGTTGCGTCCGACTTGGCCGGTCACGAATCACATGGAATCCGCCGTCTACCTGAATACGTCGATCGGTGGCGGGCCGGTAATGCTGACCCGGGAGCCGAACCGGTGGTCGAACTGGATAACGGTGCCGTCCTCAGACTCAACGGCCGACGGGCCTACGGCCACATTGCGCTGCGCGACGCTGTGGACATCGCGACGCAGCGAGCGCGTGAACATGGAATCGCGGCCGTCGCTATTCGGCGTGCCGAGCACGCCGGACGGCTCGCCGACTTCTGTGAGCGAGCAGCAGCTGCGGGTATTGCGTTGTTCCTGTTCGCCAATGATGCCGGTGGGGGGCAAGACGTCGCGCCGCCCGGTGCTTCGCAGGCTCGGATGGCCACGAATCCCATCGCGATAGGTGTACCCCGAGAGAGAGCACCACATCTCGTGCTCGACATGTCGACGAGCGTTGTAGCGGCCGGCCGCCTCGCGGAGTGGCGCGACCGGGGCGAACCCATTCCCTCCGACTGGGTGACGGAGTCCGGTGTGTTGCGGCCAATGGGAGGTGTGAAGGGCTTCGGGCTGGCGTTGATGGTCGAGGCCCTCGCCGGCGTCCTGACGGGAGCGGGCGCGGTCTCGGCCAATCCCGAGCATGATGATCAAGGGACGCTCGTGATCGCGCTCGACATCCGAAGCCTCTGTCCGGTTGCCGACTTCGTCGCTCAGGTTGAGGAGTTTATCGCCTACGTGCGGGCGGTCCCCTTGGAGCCGGGGAGCCGGCCCATTCAGATGCCTGGCGAGGGTGGGGCAAGGACATCTCGTGAGCGCTCGGCTGGCGGCGTGCCTATTCAGGGTTTCGCCTGGCAGCGGATGCAGTCGCTCGCCGCCGAGTTCGGGGTGCCCTTACCGATAGTTCACGCGCCCGCGGGGGCGTGACCAGTCTTTCTCATTGGTCGGGCGTGAAGTGCGCACCGATCGTCAATCAATCCGAACAAGGAATCTCAGGAGCAAATTATGAAGACCAGTCGTCTTTTCACCACCGTAGAAGCACACACCGGGGGCGCGCCGTTCAGGATCGTCACGAGCGGCGGTCCCCGTGTCCCCGGCAAGACCATCCTTGAACGCTGCGCCTGGGTTCAGGAGAATGCGGATGAAATCAGGCGTGCGCTCATGCTCGAGCCCAGGGGGCACAGTGACATGTACGGGGGCATGGTCACCGAACCGGTGAGCGAGGGAGCGGATCTCGGCATCATTTTCATGCAGAACGTAGATTACAGCGCTCACTGCGGGCATGGCATCATCGCGCTGGCCACCGCGGCGGTGGAGCTTGGATGGGTGAAGCGGACGTCCCCCGAGACCCGTGTCGGCATCGACGCTTCCTGTGGTTTCATTGAGGCGTTTGTCGAGTGGGACGGCACCCACGTCTCAGGGGTCCGCTTTGTGAACGTCCCATCGTTCATCTGGAAGGAGAACGTCACCGTTGAGACCCCATCCTTCGGCGCAGTCACCGGTGACATCGCCTACGGTGGCGTGTTCTATTTCTACACTGACGGTGCCCCGTTCGGCCTGACGATCAGGGAGAAAGATGCGGACAGGCTGAAAGACTTCGGGATGGAAGTAAAGAACGCGGTGAACGCAAAGTATGACATCGTTCACCCTGAAGAACCCGAAATCAAGGGTTTGTACGGGACGATCATTGCGGGCCCGGCGAGGGACGTCGATTCCACGCAAGCCAATGCATGCATCTACGCCGATCGGGAACTCGATCGTTCACCCACTGGCTCTGGAACAGCAGGTCGAACCGCGCAGTTGTTCCTCCAAGGCAAGCTTGCCCGCGACGAGGTCTTGATCAACGAGTCGATCATCGGGTCCGTCTTCGAGGGCCGGGTGCTCACGGAGACCCGCGTTGGGGAGTACGACGCCGTGATCCCGGAAATCCGGGGGAACGCATTCATCCATGGATTCGCAAACTGGGTCATGGACGATCGCGACCCGCTGACCGGTGGTTTCTCGCTCACACGATGACCGATGCGGACGACGCGACCGGGACAGCTGCCCGTCCAGGTCGCGTCGTCCGCACTCTCATCGCGCTTCGCGGGCTGACGCCGCCCGAAGAAGAGAGACTAAGCCCGGGAATTCTTGTGCTCACGGACGTGATATTTCATCCTTACCCGGTACTGTCTGTTGTCCCGGACCGTTGCGTAGAAAACCTGCGATCGACGCACCGTGGTCGGCGAAACCGAGGAAGACGCGCCCAAACCTGTGCGCGCGATTGTTGACGAAGTGCCGGCGCGCTGGAGCACAAACGGTCGTGTCCGTGTCGGGCTGCACGACTTCACGTCCTATACGAGCAAGCGTGAGCAGGTAAGAAACTTCGCTCCAGCCTGGCTGGCCAGTCTGGAGGACACGGTCGTTGCGACGGCAAGCAACGCGCTGCGGGCGGAGGGGATGGTCCCACCATCGGGCACTACGTATTCGGCACCAATGGCTCTGCCTCGGCCGGTCAACCTGGACTCGGCCACTATTGGCTGTGGTCCGGGCGAGCAGGATCAGGCGTACACCGCGGATGAGTCGATTGCCGTCAACGACCTGCACACCGGCGCCCCAGCCGCGATCACATCATCGCTACTTGAATCAACAACAATTCCATAATAGTCCGCTCTATGGACTGTCTCTGCGAACCGTGCCTTAAGTGCCTCGCTGGCCTTCGGGATTCATTTTTTGACACTTAGAACTCTAATAGTTAGAGTTCTAAGTATGACATCTAAGGCGATGCGAATCAGCGCGCTCATCCGAACCCTCGGTCTCGCGCAGCGCGCACAAGCCGACGCTTGGGTGCGGCAGAGTGGGCTGACGCGGGCGCAAGCGGTCTCCCTTGGATTCATCGAGGAGAACCAGGAACGGGGGGTGATCGCACGGGAGGTTGCTGAGATGTCCGGCACCACACCGGCCAGCGTCGCCAGCCTGCTGCAAGGGCTGGAAGAGCGCGGCTACCTCACGCGTTCGCCGTCGCCTCGAGATTCGCGTGTCAAGCTCCTCCGGGTCACCCAAGAGGGTTCACGACTCGTCTCCGGATTCGACCGGGACATGGGCGCAGCCCAGGAACGGGTGCTCTCGGTCTTGAGCCCGGCCGAGCAGGGTGAGTTGATTGCGCTCCTCGAACGCGTCGCCACGTCCATAGGCACACCCCCGCACGCAACATAGGAGGAGCATCATCACCACTCACTACCCGATAGCCATCATCGGTGCCGGTCTCGGCGGACTCACTACTGCCCGCGTCTTGCGTACAAAAGGGATCGAATCCGCCGTCTTCGAACTCGAACCCGACCGCAAAGCCCGCCTGCAGGGCGGCATGCTCGACATCCACGAGGAAAACGGCCAACTCGCCATCCACGCCGCCGGCCTGTTCGAACAGTTCAAGGCACTTGTCCACCCCGGCGGGGAGGCCACGCGCATCCTGGACCACCGTGGTGCCGTCCTCCGCGACGACCAAGACAACGGTGAGATGAGTCGGCCTGAAGTCGACCGCGGACAGCTCCGCGACCTCCTCATCGACTCTATTCCCGCAGGCTCGATCCAGTGGGGCCACAAGGTCGTCGCCATCCGCCCCCTCTCCGGAAAGCCGGGCAGCCACGAGGTCGAGTTCACCTCAGGCGAGACCATCACCGCCGACTTGCTTATCGGCGCAGACGGCGCCTGGTCGAAGGTTCGACCGCTCGTCTCCGATGCCATTCCGGCCTATACCGGGGTTTCTTTCGTCGAAGCTGATCTCTTCCACGCGGACGACAACCATCCAGCGCAGGCAGCAGATGATGCTGCTCTTCTCGGAATACGGATCCCTTCAATCTCGGGCGTGATGAGCAGTATCGGCATGAGGGCAGTGCTTGCGTCGTCCTGAGGTTGCATCGAGTGTCGTCCGTTGCGAACTTACGGGTCAAGTTTGATGATTATTCAAGGGCATCCAGACAAGTGCCCGTTGGCGTACGCTGTGCGCAGCGCCACATTTTGGAGAGACTACGGTGAGAAGTGAGTGATCGAAGCCGGGCTATCGGGTTCTTGATCCATGACAACGTGACAATGATCGATGTTGCCGGGCCCGCTGATGTGTTTCATCATGCGAATGCTTTTGGGGCCCGCTACGACACTGTCTTGGTTTCCAGCGATGGCCGTGCCAAGCGTGCTTCCAATGGACACTATTTGACCGCCGAGGCCGCAGCCGGAGAGACAGGCGCCTTGGAAACCGTCATTGTTCCGGGCGCATATGGGATGGTAGCCAGGCCTTTCGAGCAGGAACTTGTCGAGGCGGTTTCCCATCTAACGAGTGATGCAGGGCGGATCGCTTCCGTCTGTACCGGCGCCTTTCTCTTGGCGCACGGGGGCTTGCTGAACTACCGGAACGCGACCACTCATTGGACCCAGGTCGAGCGGTTCAGTAGGTCGTATCCACTGGTGCATGTCGTGCCTGATGCGTTGTTTGTGCAGGACGGTTCGATCATCACCTCGGCGGGCATCAGTTCCGGGGTGGATCTGGCGTTGTTCATAGTTGAGGAGGACTACGGCCCCGACGTTGCCCGGGCGGTCGTCCGTCAAATGGTCATTTTCAATCAACGGCCGGGAGGTCAATCCCAGCGCTCGGTCGCCGTCCAGGTGGGCGTTCCCCGGGACCACGCCCTCAGAAAGCTCTTGGACCGCATCACCGCCGATCCTGGCGCGGATTACTCGATTGACGCCATGGCCGCCATGACGAATCTCAGCGCCAGTAGCCTCACACGGCTATTTCAAGAGGGAACCAACACTACCCCTGGTCGATACGTCGAAACGGTGCGGATCGAAGCGGCTCAAGCAATGCTCCAGCGAGGAACGACTGTCGCCGCAGCGGCAGCCGCAAGCGGATTTGGAAGTGCTGAGACGATGAGGCGGGTCTTTACGCAGAAGATCGGAATGAGTCCCTCGCTGTATCTGGAACGCCTCTTGTCGCAGCCCTGATGGTTCCCTGGACCTCACTACCTGCCTCCGACACACTCTGACGATATCTGTGGGGTGCTTGACGGCATTCGCGGGTCCGCCGACGCCGCCCATGGTCAAAGCTTGGTATATCCGGGCAATCCGGAGCACCTACAAAGAGGAGAAGGTAATGCCCTTCGTAAATGTCAAGCTCGTCGACGGCGTCTTCACGGAAGATGAAAAGCACCGGATGGCGGCAGCCCTAACTGACGTCATGGTGAAGTTTGAAGGATCTGAAGCCTTCCGCGAGGTGGTCTGGGTGCTCATTGAGGAACTGCACACCGACGGTTGGCACATCGGTGGTCTGCCTTTCAGGGGACCGGCCAGCCTGATGGACGGCCTTGCCCGCTCCAAGAGTCTTTACGAGTCCATCGACGGGCACCCGGTTACTCGACCGGAACTGGCAGAGAAAGCACCTGTGCAGGATAAGTGAGTGAGTCGTTGGAGCACAGCATGAAGACAGTACTTATCGTCGGCCACCCGGACCTCCGCAGTTCTCGCATTAACGCCGCATTACTCGAGGAGTCAAGGTCCCTTGAGGATGTTCACATCCGCGTCCTTTCCGACCTGTATAGGACGGACTCCATTGATATCCAGGCCGAACAGGATGCTATCGCGGGGGCAGACCACATCGTGCTGCAATACCCCACGTTCTGGTACGCCATGCCTTCAATTCTCAAACGCTGGCTGGACGAGGTCCTGACCCGCGGTTGGGCCTACGGGACCGGCACTCCCGGGGCCCTGGCCGGTAAGTCGCTCCGCATTGTTACCACTACCGGTGGCGCCTTCGAAGGCTACGGCCCCGACGGCCTCCACGGCTGGGAGTACGAAGCAATGCTTGTCCCTCTAAAAGCGACAGCACGGCGACTCGGCATGGCATGGCAGGAACCGCTGGTCATCCACGGAGTCCGGGAGTTGGATGACGCAGGCATTCGGCGGATTCGAAACAGTTTTCACGAGCTGCTGACGGAAACGCGCGAGGAGCACCGGCCTGTGGAAAATCTAAGCCCCTTCGAACCAGCCAATTCCTAGGATGCGGTGGGACCGGGCACAGACCCTGCTGCCGGCTGACGAGATGCGCTTTTGCCCTTAAGAGCCCGACACAGGAGGTTTGAACATTTTTATAGTCATCGTTAGCTATGTCACCGGTCTCAACGACATTGACGAGGCCCTTCCCGACCACAATGCCTGGCTGGACTCAATGTACGAAACAGGAGTTCTGATTGCTTCAGGGCGGCAGGTCCCCCGCGTAGGTGGTGTTTTGCTTGCCCGCTCTGATAGCCGTGAGGACTTGGAACGGGTCCTTGAGACGGATCCCTTCCGGCGCCGCGGGTTTTCCGAGACGCAGATCATCGAGTTCCAACCCAGTAAGACCGCGGAGGGCATCAAACTTTAGGACTCAATCTGGAATTCTGAATCCTCCTCGTTCCGCGTCATAAGCGGCAACTGCTCTGAAGCATGCTTCGACTGAATCGGAACGATTGGGATTGTGGAAAAGGTGTCTTCATAGGCCAGCATTTGCCGAGGGTGACGAGGTGGAGCGCAGGCCGCTCTGTCGAGGCGGATGATGACCAGCTAGTCACCGACCTGGTCGAGGTACACGTCGACCGTTCGGCGCCGGCGCAGGCGAGGGCGTCCGTTTGGTGGTCGGGGTCTTGGCCGGCGGTAGTTAGTCAGGCCTTCCTGCGCGTCCCTGCGCTCTGAGCGCATCAGTTACATAAACACGGAAGAGGTTGAGCAATGAGCGTTTGGTTCATTACCGGAGCGTCCCGCGGGTTCGGCGCCGAGATCGCGCGTGAGGCCTTGTCCCGGGGGCACCAAGTGGTCGCCACCGCTAGGAGCAAGGATGCGGTGGAGGCGGCGTTCTCCGACGCCGGTTCCAGTCTGCTCGCTGTGTCCCTTGATGTGACCGAGGAGGCGCAGGCGGCAGTTGCAGTCAAGGCCGCGGTTAAGCGGTTCGGTCGGATTGATGTGCTCGTTAACAACGCCGGCCGCGGGCTGCTCGGGGCAGTCGAGGAGGCCAGCGACGCGGAGATCAGGGCGGTGTATGACACGAATGTCTTTGGTCTGCTGGCAGTCACGCGTGCGGTGGCCCCCGAGCTACGGAAGAACCGATCCGGGCACATCGTCAACATCAGTTCTGTCGGAGGGTTCGTCGGATCGCCGGGCTGGGGCGTATATGCCTCGACCAAATTTGCGGTAGAGGGCCTGTCCGAGGCGTTGAACACCGAACTTGCGCCCCTCGGTGTTCACGTCACAGTTGTCGAGCCCGGCTATTTCCGCACCGATTTCCTGGATTCCAGTAGTGTGCACGTCCAGCAGCGGCAACTTGACGACTATCTCGACGGGCCGGCCGGATCGATGCGGGAAACTGCGGCGCGGGTCAACCACGCTCAGCCCGGCGACCCCTCGAAGGCCGCTCGCGCGATGGTCGATATGGTGGAGTCTCCGAACCCGCCCGTGCGACTGCAGCTGGGCACCGACACGATCCGCGCCGTCGAAGCGAAGATCGGTCGAGTCCAGTCCGAGTTGGCGACATGGCGGGCCGTGTCGGAGTCGACCGATCACGACGAGGCCTCCGCTGCGTGACTCACCGGTATCACCGGCCAGCCGTGTGTGCAGGGTAACCGGGCACACGCGGTTCGCCCGGAGAATATAGTCCTCCATGACGAAAATCGTGAATGCACAGGGCTAGGCAGACTATTGCTGGGAGGACTTGGAATGCGTCCTTGACACGGATCCCTTCCCGCGCTGCGGGTTTTCCGCGACGCAGAACATCGAGTTCCACCCAAGTAAGACAGCGGAGGGCATCAAACTTTAGGCTCCATTCTTGAGTCCTCAATCCCCGTTCGGCGTCGTAAGCGGCACATGCCCTGGCAGCATGGAGCGGCTGAGTCGGAACAGGCGGTTCTGAGCCCGGAGTCTCGGCACCGTATGACCCGGCGTATTGATTGGGAAAGTGGCTATGGCCCGATCCCTCCGAAGCGGGACTATGTGTGAACGAAAACTACAGAAAGACCAATTACATCGCTCCGTTCGGAGCTGTGATGACCGCGAGAGAACGATCGTTCTCTGCCTTCGGGACAAGGAACAGAACCATGGGCTTCATCAATGTCGGTACCGAGAACAGCACGGAAATCGAGCTCTACTACGAGGACCACGGCATGGGCCAGCCGGTTGTCCTGATCCACGGCTACCCGTTGGATGGCGGCTCCTGGGAGAAGCAAACCGCAGCCCTCCTGGATGCCGGTTACCGCGTCATCACGTACGACCGCCGAGGGTTCGGCAAATCCAGCAAGCCGACTACGGGCTACGACTACGACACCTTCGCAGCCGACCTCAACACTGTCCTCGAAACCCTGGACCTGCAGGACGCCGTCCTCGTCGGCTTCTCGATGGGCACCGGCGAAGTTGGACGCTACATCGGCATCTATGGCGAAGCCCGCGTAGCCAAGGCAGCATTCCTCGCCTCCCTCGAACCGTTCCTCCTGCAGACCGAAGACAACCCCACCGGCGTTCCGTCCTCAGTGTTCGACAGCATCCGAAACGCCGCCATGGAGGACCGCTACGCCTGGTTCACCGCCTTCTACAACGACTTCTTCAACACTGACAACTTCCTCGGAACCCGCCTCAGCGAGGAAGCGCTGCGGAATGCGTGGAACGTTGCCGCCGGCTCGTCCTGGTACGCGTCCTTCGCCGTCGTCGACTCATGGCTGACAGACTTCCGCTCCGACGTCGAGAAGGTCACCGTCCCTGCTCTGATCGTCCACGGAACGGACGACCGCATCCTGCCGATCAACTCGACTGGCCGTGAATTCACCAAGCGACTTCCGTCCGCCGAGTACGTGGAGATCGAAGACGCACCGCACGGCATGCTCTGGACGCACGGCGCCGAGATCAACGAAATCCTACTCCGCTTCCTGGCCAAGTAGCAGCTCCTCCGAAGCGCGCCAGGCGACCCTGCGCACTTCGCTGCGACGGGCAGCCTTGAGACATGAGTTTTGTCCGCTACTCCGGGCGAGCCGGATATTTCCTGTGACTCGGGCGAACGCTGGATCGCCGGAACCGACGCCGCGGGAGTTCGCGCAGCTACTGCAACTCCCGTACGTTTTCGCCGATAATGGATGCTTGGTCAATCCGGCGTTGCCAGCCTCCGCGTCCGGTAAGCCGTGTCCTGGTCTATGTTCCAGCCGGCGAGCATACCGTGGCCGAGAAGCTGGTTGCTGAGCTTGCCAAGCGGGAGCTCGGGTCTGCCTCCAGTGCAAGTTCGTACTGGCTATGATTTCTGGACTTCCCTGTGTTTTCAAGGCCCCGAATGCGGTTCGAGTCCCACCTCGGGCACGTGTTTCCGCAGGTCAGGGGGCCTTTAGCCCTCTGACTGTGCACAAATCAGCTTTTTTGTGGCCCCTTCGGGGCCATTTTGTTGATGGCCGTGGCCGGTTGCCTCCTTTCCTTGTGTTGGGCGTTCATGGTGCCGCAAGGGCATGGCTACATGATTCGTCAACGACTTGGCAGGCTCGATTTTGGTCAAGTCGGGGGTTCATACGTCTAGAACCCAGGGCTGTCACCGACCGTTGTTAGCGGACTCGTCCGGCCCGGGGCCATGTCAAATGTCTTCACGCCCCGCCTTGGGCCGCCGTCTCGGTGGTCAGGTGTTCCGACGGCGTGATGGCCATAGTTTCCGGCGATTCGCTAATCGAATCAACCCCGACGAGAGTCCTCGGCACAGTCTTGCTTTTGGTGGCGGTAACGGGCGATGCGACGGTCGTCGCCCGAGACGAAAGTGCCGACGAACCAGCAATGATGCGGCATGCCACGGGGAATCCGGCGGCAGTCAAGAGAACGCATTGCGGCCTGCGCCTCGCCGGGGCTTTTCGGTTCAGTGCCACCGTCTGAAATCACAGTTCCCGGAAGTCGCGCTTTTGGCTACGGGCGGGTGATCCACACGAACAGGGCGAGCGTCAGATTCGCCCGGGAGCCGGCGGCGTCCATGGGGGATGAACTCAGAGTTGCCGCCGTTCGCTGACCGCCACCGACGGGACAGTATCTGACAGGGTGGGAGGACGGCCAATGGTCTGGGCCTCCCTAGCTCTCCGCGTCCTTACTCGCGGCGAGGGCAGGTTCTGCCAGGTTTTCGTTGTCTCTAGTCAGCGTCGACGCCAAGAATATTCCCGCGATGCAGAAGAGGAACGGCAGCAGGAAGGCAAAGGTCAGGCCGAGCATCCCGCCGAGCCAGCCAATGATCGCGGGCCCAGCTAGAAGCCCGATGTAACCGGAGCTCACGACGCGCGAGAGCGTCTTACCGGCATCTGATCGGCCCATACTCCCGGCCGCAGTGTAAACCTGCGGAATGATCCCTGAGAGTCCCAATCCGAAAAGCAGCCAACCGAAGAGGGAGACGGGATAGAAAGAAGAGGCCACCACTACGAGCATTCCGGCTGCCGCAATGAGAGATCCGAATCTCACGACCTTGAGGGGTCCGATCGCATGTGAGATACGGTCAGCAAGAAGTCGGCCAATTGTCATCGCGGCGGCGAAGGCCCCATATGCCAAGGCAGCTGCCGCCTCCGGTTCGCCCAAACGCTCAACGGTCTGAAGTGCACTCCAATCATTAGCTGCGCCTTCCGAGAGCAACACTAGAAACGCAAGTAGTGCCAGTGCCAGCATTCGGCCGCGCTTAGGCGCCACTGGATGGTCTAAAGAGGCCGACTCATCCGACATCGCGGGGATTTGGCCCAAATCGAGCAACTCTTCACTGGCTTTTGGAAGCATTGAAAACGCCGACCAAGCTGTACCAACGAGACCCAGCAGGGCGCCGCTCAGTAGAATCCATGACACGTGAAGGTGGATCGACTGGCCAGCAGCCCCGGCTATAGCACCCAGGGCACCTCCTAATGAGAAGAACGCGTGGAAAGCGGACATGATGGGCCGTCGATACCCGCGCTCGACCACCACCGCGTGCTGGTTCATCGCCACGTCCGTTAGGCCGTGACCGAGTCCAAAAATGAAGAGTGCTATGCCCAAGCTAAGGGCGTCCGAAGCCATGCCTGGAAAGTTCACTGAAACCAGCAGAATGCCAAGGCCTATCAGCGTCGGTGTTCTGCTGCCGAAGCGCTTGATCAGAGACCCTGCAAATTGCATGGAGATGAGCGCACCGAGACCGAGCAAAAGGATCAATCCGCCGAGAACAGCGTGGGAAGTTCCTGTTCGCTGCTGGATGTCGGGAATGTTTACCAACCAAATCGCCGTGAGGAAGCCGACGATGGTGAATGCTCCGAAGACACCCAAACGTGCCCGCAGCAGTTGGGGGGAAATGTTGCTGAGAGATTCAGCCATTAGAAGTCCTTCAAATAGGGCCGGCGACTCGCGGTATGGAGACCCAGATTGCTAATAGACGCCGCTGGCTTTCGTATGATCATACTCGATGTATCATTTGATCATGAATGGAACCAAACGGCACGAGCGCATTTTGGAGCGACTGAACAGGGACGGGAAAGTCGACGTTGCCGGGCTGTCCGAGCAGTTGGGCATTTCTGGAGTGACGATTCGCCGGGACCTGGAACACCTTGCACAAGCCGGTGTCTTACGGCGAACACGTGGCGGTGCGGTGAGCATGATGATGCTCGGAGAGGGCCTTCCGTACGCCATGAGGGAAATCGAGCTGGCGGAAACCAAACAACTTCTAGCGGCCGCAGTTGCCAAACTGGTCCGAAACGGGGAGGCCGTGGCCCTCGATAGCGGTACAACCTGCGTTGAGATAGCCCGTGTCCTTGTCGGCACCAGGCTCACTGTGATGCCGTTTTCAGTGCAGGCGATCGGCGCCCTGTTTGGAAAATCCAACATCAATCTCATTACGCCCGGCGGGTCGGTCCGCCATGACGAGGGATCGATTACCGGGCCGCTGGCGGAGGCATCACTCCACTCGGTTCGGTTCGACACAGCTATCATTTCTCCGTGTGGGGCGTCCCCGGCAGATGGTGTGATGGCGCACGATCTCCAGGATGCTGCCGTCAAGCGAGCCATCATTGATGCCTCCAGAAGGACGATTCTGGTTGCTGACAGCAGCAAGTTTTCCCGCTCGGCCATGGCCGCGGTTTGTCCTTTGGAGGATATCGACATCTTGGTGACTGACGCTGCGGTGCCTGCCCAAGTGGTTGAACGACTGAGTGCCGATGGAGTGCAAGTAGTTGTGGCCTGATTCATGAAGCTCCATGGTTCATTTAGGAAGACCGCCAATGCGCGCGGGTAGGCAGTCGATCTTCCGGACACCACCTAGTCCTGGCTGAAGGCGGCGTCGAAGCTGGTTTGCGACGGCGGGAAGTCGAACT
>NZ_JARVRH010000021.1 GCF_030209755.1 Arthrobacter sp. efr-133-TYG-118
GCCCGGCAGTCTCGGCCGACCGCATGCTCCAGGACTACGTCAACACCCTCTACCGGCCCGCAGCGGAATCGGGACGGCATGCCGTGGCCGGCTCCTTCAAGGAAGCGAAGGAACTCGCGGCCTGGACCACCAAGGTCCGCAACGCCTGGCCGCAGCTGATCGTGGAACACGTCGATTCCGTCGGCGTCTCCGAAGAGCCACAAATCGGGGACACCCTCCAGGTCAACGCCTACATCGCCCTGCACACCCTGACACCGGACGACGTCAGCGTC
Organism: Arthrobacter sp. efr-133-TYG-118; assembly: GCF_030209755.1. Classification (GTDB taxonomy): domain Bacteria; phylum Actinomycetota; class Actinomycetes; order Actinomycetales; family Micrococcaceae; genus Arthrobacter. The sequence goes on from NZ_JARVRH010000021.1 coordinate 273, forward strand.
GAGGTGGCCTACGGGCGGGCTGAAGAAAGCGATGAACTGGAGGACATCACCGTGGCGGAACTGAGCTCGTTCGAGGACCTCGGCAACGGGCGCCACCTGTTCACCGGGTCCATCCTCATCAACCGCTCCGGATCCTTCGGCTACACCGTCCGGGTCTTCCCGAAGCACCCCTCCCTCGCCTCGAAGGCCGAACTGGGACTGATCGTCAACGCGTAGCGACAAGCTGGCCGGGTGGGCATCACCCACCCGGCCAGCTTGTCGCTACTGCTGGAAGACCGCTATGACGGCGAGGTCCCGCCCGGAGTAGGATTCGGCGTCCTGGAGGATTTCGCAAACCAATCCGAAGGACCGGTCCGTCCGGTAAGTCGCCGGGACCTGCCAAATCAGGGTGACGGGTGGTTGGTCATCCTCGGACACACTGTCTGCGAAATCGTGGAGTGAATCGTTGAGCGCATCGAGGTCCACCCCGTAATACTCGGGGAAATCAAGCACCTGGCCGAACACTTCCAAGACGGTCTTCTTGCTTGCTGCCGGCGGAACCATCACGGTGCGGCGGCCGGCGTCGGACACTTGTTCCTGCAGTTCTTCCAGTGTCCACGTGTCTGCGGAATAGATTTTCATGGTTCCTAGGTGCGGTAGACGTTGATGGTGTTGCCTTGGATGACTTCCCGCTCGCCTGCCGCGACCAGCGCTCCTTGCCTGCGGTCATTGAGCTCGGACGTCGTCAGGCGTAGCTCGAACATCCGGCTCCCCGTTCCCGATTCGGCGAGCAGTTTGGGCAGGACGACCTTCTTGTCATCCTTGTTGCCGTTGATCACGATCAAGCCGCGGTAAGCGCCGCCCTCAGAGCTCACCAAGAGCTGCACAATCCGCAGTGAGGGATCGTGCCAACGGGCCGCAGTCATTGGCTGGCCTTTTTCATCAAACCAATCCAGGCCCGTCCCGCTGTCCGGGAAGCCTGCGTCTTGGGCTTGCAGGAACTCTTTCCGGAGCCGTATCACCCGTTTGGTGCTCCGCAGCATGTCATGCGATTCGGGTGTCTGGGTCCAGTCGATCCACGTCAGGGGGTTGTCCTGACAATAGGCGTTGTTGTTTCCCTGCTGTGTGCGTCCGAGCTCGTCGCCAGCGGTGATCATGGGTACGCCAATGGAGATCATCAACGTGGTCATGAGGTTCCGCTTCGAAAGGGCACGGGCAGCGAGAATTGTCTCATTTTCCGTGCGGCCTTCGAATCCGTGGTTGTAGCTGAGGCTGTTGGTCTGCCCGTCGCGGTTTTGCTCGCCGTTGGCCTCGTTGTGCTTACGGTCGTAGGACACTAGATCGGTCAGGGTGAAGCCGTCGTGGGCCGTGACGAAGTTAAGTGAAGCGAGCCTGGAGCGTCCTGAAGGTTCAAAGACCCGGGCCGAGCCCGTCAAGGCGTCGGCGAGATCTCCCATGGTGGTGCCGGACATCCCGCCGTCGGCAGCGCCCCGCTCTGAGAGCCAAAAACGGCGCACGCCGTCGCGGAAATGATCATTCCAGTCCACCCATCCCTTGGGGAACCGCCCGGTCTGCCAGCCGCCATAGCCCACATCCCATGGTTCGGAAATGAGCTTGGTCTTGGAAAGCACCGGGTCCTGGGCGATCCTTTTCAAGAACGGGTGCTCCGGGTCGAATTCATTGCCCGCATTGCGGCACATCGTCACGGCAAGGTCGAAACGGAAGCCGTCTATATGGAATTCGTCCGCCCAATATCGCAGCGAATCAATGGCCAGGTCCACCACCCTGGGTTCGGCGAAGTTAAGGGTGTTGCCGCAGCCTGTCGTATCAAGGTAACGGCCGTGGGCATCGTGGCGGTAGTACTGCCGCTCGCCCAGGCCCCTGAAACTGGAGGTATCGCCGTCGGGCCCGCCTTCCGCCGTATGGTTGTAAACAACGTCGAGGATCACTTCGATCCCCGCGGCATGCAGGAGCTTCACCATGCCCTTGAGTTCGTCCTGGACGGCGTGGGGGCCCGCCTGCTGGGCGGCTTGCGTGGCGTAGTCCGCGTGTGGCGCAAAGAACGCGGCAGTGTTGTATCCCCAGTAATTGGTCAGGCCCAAGTACTGCAGGTGCTGCTCGTCCATGTGGAAGTGGATGGGCAGCAATTGAACGGCCGTCACCCCTAATGAGTGGAAGTGCTCGATCATGGCGGGGTGTGCCATGCCCGCGTAGGTGCCGCGGAGGTGCTCGGGGATATCCGGGTGCAGCATGCTTTGGCCGCGGACGTGCGCCTCGTACACAATGGTGTCCCGCCACGGCGTACGAAGCAGGCGATCGTCACCCCAATCGAAAGCCGATTCCATCCTTACGGAGGTCAGCAGCTCTCGGCGCTGGTGCACCGCTTGACCATAAGGATCCAGCAACAGCTGCTCGGCGTCGTCGGCGTCAAAGTCCGGAGCAGGAACTGACAATGGAATCGCGTCCTCGTGGACTGCTGGACGGAAGCCGTACCGGGTGCCGGGCGGCAGGCCGTCCACAATCCCGTGGTGCACGCCGTCCTCAAGGTTGGGCAGCGTGTGGACTTTCCAGGAGTCGCCGGGGGCTTTGTAGGCGATTTCGACCCGCGGGAGTCCGGGGGCCCACACAGCGACGTTGACCCGGTCCGGCGAGGGTGTGCCGCGGTCGGACTTCCCAGGCAGCGGAACACTCAGCCCGAGCGGCGACGGCCGCGAGGCGTCCACTGTAGATGCTGTGTCAAAAATCGGCATAACCATTAGTTGAGAGTTTAGTCTCCGACGCCAATTCTCCCTTGCCCGCGGCCCATATGACAGTGCCTAAGCCCGGCGGTCGGAACCAAGCCAGCGGCCCCTGCGAACGCAAACAAGCCGCTCACCTGCTGAAACGTCGAATCACCCGGCTCGTTGCGCTTTTCGTGAAACCGGTCGTTTGAGCGGATTGTGTCGGTTGCGCCGAATACGCCCGCCCGCGCGCATGAGTTCGTATCCTCAGCGCGGCCGTTGCATACTTTGGCTATACACCAATGTGGAGGTAATTGTGCGAATCGCTCTTGCTCAACTCATCAGCGGCCGCGAGCTGGCAGACAACCTGATCCTGTTGGAAGACTACGCCCGCCGGGCCAAGGAGGGCGGCGCCGAGCTTGTAGTATTCCCTGAAGCGACCATGCGGGCGTTCGGGAATTCCCTGCTCGACATCGCAGAGCCCTTGGACGGGCCATGGGCCAGCCAGGTGCGGAAGATCGCCCGGGATCTTGGAATCGTGATCGTGGCCGGAATGTTCACCCCCGGAATTGCCTCCGATGGCAGCAGCAACGGCAAGGTCCGGAACACCCTGATCGCCACCGGGCCCGGAGTCGAAACCAGCTACGACAAGATCCACCTCTTCGACGCCTTCGGCTTTGCCGAATCAGACACTGTCGACGCCGGCACCGATCCAGTGACGTTCGACGCCGGAGGCCTCACCTTTGGCTTGGCCACGTGCTACGACATCCGTTTCCCGGCCCTCTTCACCGCCAATGCCGACCGCGGAGCCGACGTGAATATCGTGTCTGCTTCCTGGGGAGCCGGGCCGGGCAAGGCGGAACAGTGGAAGCTGCTCGCTCGAGCCCGGGCGATCGACACCACAACCTTCGTGCTGGCTTGCGGGCAGGGCGATCCCGCGAGCCAAGGCCGTGAACCCAAGGGTGCGGCGCCCACCGGAGTGGGGCACTCCGTCGTCGTGTCCCCGTTGGGGAACGTGCTCGAAGAGCTCGACGCCGAACCCGGCCTCTTGTTCGCGGAGCTGGACGCCGCCGTCGTCGAGGAAGCGCGGGTCAAGCTCCCGGTCCTGGCCAACCGCCGCGACTTCTAACGGGACTTCCAAGGGAACAGCAACGCCCGCTCACTAAAAGAAGTGAGCGGGCGTTGCTGGTTTTGGCACCATTAGTGAGCGGGCGTCGGCTACTTGGTGGCGCGCTGCCTTGAGACTTCGTACAGGGAGATGCCCACGGCCATCGAGGCGTTGAGCGATTCCATGGCGGAGTCGATCGGGATGGAGATGATCTGGTCGCAGTTTTCGCGGACCAGGCGGCTGAGGCCCTTGCCCTCGGAACCCACAACAATGCACACGGGATCGGTGGCCAGGGCGAGATCCGGCAGCGAGACATCGCCGTCGCCATCGAGGCCCAGCACGAAGATGCCCATCTGCTTGAACTGCTTGAGCGCGTTGTTCAGGTTGGCCGCCCGGGCCACGGGGACGCGGACCGCCGCGCCTGCGCTGGTCTTCCAGGCCGAAGCGGTGACGCCGACTGAGCGGCGCTCCGGGACAATCACGCCGTGGCCGCTGAAGGCGGAAACGGAGCGGATGATGGCGCCCAGGTTGCGGGGGTCGGTGATGCCGTCGAGGGCGACGAAGAGGGGCGCGTTGGGGATGTACCCCTTCTTCCACTTGGTGACCGTCTCTTCGGCGAGGTCGTAGGCGTCCTGGTATTCGTACGGCGGGATCTGCAGCACGAGGCCCTGGTGGACGGCGTCTTCGGTCATGCGGTCCAGCTCCGGCTTACCGGTTTCCAGCAGCGGGATGCCACGTTCGGCAGCAAGCTTGAGGGACTCCTTGACACGGTCGTCCATCTCGATCCGAATGGCAACGTGCAGTGCCTTCGCGGGGATTCCGGCGCGCAGCGCCTCCACCACGGAGTTGCGTCCGGTGACTACTTCCTCGGTAGCACGGCCCTTCGGTCCTGAGCGGGCTCCCGGGTTGGAGCGGCTGGCGCCCCCGGCCGCGCGCTTGGCTGCGGAGCGCTCGGCAAGCTGCTTGCTCTTGTACGCCTTGTGGTACTCGCGGTCCTCAGCCTTGGGGGTTGGACCCCGGCCTTCCAAGGCCTTTCGACCGTGGCCACCGGTTCCAGTGGTGGGGCCCTTCTTGTTCTTGACAGCCCGGCGACCGTTGTTGGCCATGAATTCCACCCTTGATTGTGTTGAGTACGTCTGCAATCAAGTCTACTGAATCAACTTAAATCGGGACGACGACGGAATATCAGTCCCGTTTCAGGCTCCAACTGGCGCCATCGGCGCCATCCTCGACGGCGATGCCGGCTGCCGCGAGAGTGTCGCGGATCGCATCGGAAGCGGCCCAATCCTTGTTGGCCCGCGCCTCGGCGCGCGCCTGCAACTGGGCTTCCACGAGGACCTCCAGGGCCTGGGCAGTCTCGGAATTCTCCTGGACTTCGCCGCGGACGTCGTTCAGTCCAAGCACGGTGGTCATGGCCATCACGGCCTGGAGCGCCTGCTCGGCCCCGGGGTCGTCTCCGGACGCCAGAGCGGTATTTCCGGCACGGACAGTCTCGTGCAGGGCGCCGAGGGCCTGCGGGACATTGAGATCGTCATCCATGGCAGCGGCGAAGGCATCCGGAACAGGGCTCGACTCAGGGTGCGCGGCGAAGTCGCCACCGAACTTCTTGGAAGCCTTCGCGACAAAACCATAGATGCGTTCCACGGCAGCCGCGGCCTCCTGAAGCGAGGTGGGCCGGTAGTCCAGGATGGAGCGGTACTGCGCCTGGCCAAGGTAGTACCGGACAACCCGGGGACTTGCGAGCTCGAGCATTTCTTCGGGGCTCACGGTGTTGCCCACCGACTTGGACATCTTTTCGCCTTCATACGTGACCATGCCGTTGTGCAGCCAGAAGTTGGCGAACCCGTCACCTGCCGCCTGGGACTGTGCCATCTCGTTCTCGTGGTGCGGGAATCGGAGGTCCAGTCCGCCGCCGTGGATGTCGAACTGCTGGCCCAGGTACTTCGTGGCCATGGCAGAGCATTCAAGATGCCAACCCGGGCGGCCGGTTCCCCACGGCGAAACCCAGCTCGCGGTCGTCGGCTCCCCGTCTTTGTAGCCCTTCCACAGCGCAAAGTCGCGAGGGTCGCGCTTCCTGTTGCTGAACTGAGGCTCGACGTCGGCGGCTCCCTGCATATCGTCGATGTTCTGGCGGGTCAGCGAGCCGTACTTGCTCCAGGAGCGGACGTCGAAGTAGACGTCTCCGGAGTCGTCCAGCGCAGGGTAGGCGTGGCCGCGGTCGATGAGCCTTTGAATGAGGGCGTGCATCTCCGGGATGTGGCCGGTGGCGCGAGGCTCGTAGGTGGGGCGGGAAACGCCGAGGACGTCGTAGGCCTGCTCGAATTCCTGCTCATAGCGGTAGGCGAGGGCCCACCATTCTTCCTCGGCTTTGGCTGTGGGTTCCTCGGCCCAGTCCGGCCCGAAGGACTGCGCCGACTTGGCGAGGATCTTGTCGTCGATGTCAGTGACGTTGCGGACAACGGTGACACGCAGGCCGCGGTATTCAAGCCAACGGGTCAACTGGTCGAAAGCGATCGCCGAGCGGACATGCCCCACGTGCGGCATCCCCTGCACCGTGGCACCGCAGTAGTAGACGCTGGCCTTGCCGGCTTCAAGGGGAACGAAGTCGCGGACTTCGGCGGATGCAGTGTCGTAAAAGCGCAGGGTCACCGCTCCAGATTAGCGGATGCGCACCATCTGGCTTCGTTGCACACCATCTATCTCTGTTTAGGCGCCATTTAGGCGATATCGTCTTCGTGCGCTGCCGGCACGGCATAGACGAGCGCCGTGGCAACGGCGGAGATGCCCTCGCCACGCCCCGTGAAACCCAGGCCATCGCTCGTGGTTGCCGTGACGCTGACGGAAGCTCCTGCGGCGGCGCTGAGGACACGCTGCGACTCTTCACGCCTGGGCCCGAACTTTGGCCTGTTGGCAACGAACTGCACTGCCACGTTGCCGATCTCGAAACCGGCAGCCCGGACAATCCTGGCCGCCTCCCCCAGGAGTTTCACCCCGGACGCACCTGCGAACTCGGGGCGGTCGGTACCGAAATGCGTGCCCAGATCACCAATGCCGCAAGCGGAGAAGAGCGCGTCAGCGGCCGCATGGGCAACGCAATCGCCGTCGGAATGCCCGGAAAGCCCGGGTTCCCCCTCCCAAAAGAGCCCGCCGAGCCATAACGGCTGCGGATCGTTCTCAGGCGCGTAGGCGTGCACGTCCACCCCGATGCCTGTGCGCGGCAGAATCATCGCCGCGTTCCCGGAGGCGGCCATCAGCCTTCCACCCAGCGGGTTCCGAGCGGCCCTTCCAGCAGGCCCTCGGCAATGATGAGATCCAACGGCGTGGTGATCTTCAGTGATTGGCTGGCGCCCCGGACTGCGTGGACCGGCACGCCCAGGAGCTCGACGAGCATTGCGTCATCCGTGACTGCCGCCGACTGCTTGTCGTCGAACGTCGCGGCTGCCGCGTGGGCGCGCAACAAAGTCTCATAGTCGAATCCCTGCGGAGTCTGCACGGCACGAAGTTGTTCGCGCGGGGCGGTGCCAGTGACGATCTCCGGCGCGATTCCGGCGTCGTCCCCGTCAGTTTCCGCAACCATCTTGACGGTATCCACCACCGGAATGGCGGGAATGACCGCCTTGGCGCCCGACGAGAGCGCCACGGCAACGCGGTGGAAGACCCGTTCGGGAGTCAGTGCACGCGCGGCGTCGTGAACCAGCACAGCGCGCGTTCCCTCAAGGAGCGCCCCAAGGGCGGCGCGGACCGAAGCGGCACGGGTTGATCCGCCGTCGACCACTGTGATCAGCGGACCGTCAGCGCCAAGTTCTTGCCGGAATTGCTCGCAAAGCTCGCGCAACTCCAGGTCCCCCGCGGGGACGGCCACGCAGATCTGGCGGGCAACGTCCGCCGTCGCGACGCCGCGAAGGGCATGCGTGAGGATCGTTTCGCCGCCCAGCGGAACTTTTGCCTTGGGCATGCCGTAGCCAAGCCGCTCCCCGGAGCCTGCCGCAACGACGACGACGGCGGTGGCCTCGCGCTGGGATGGTGTAGTCATGCGCCCAAGCCTACGTGGCAAAAGGAAACCCCGGCGGCAGGTTGCCACCGGGGTTCAAATCTTTGAATCTCTGTTAGGAAGCCAGAACTTCGTCGAGAACGCTTGCGGCCTTCTCTTCGTCGGTCTTCTCAGCCAATGCCAGTTCTGAAATCAGAATCTGTCGGGCTTTGGCCAGCATTCGCTTTTCACCTGCGGAAAGGCCGCGATCGTGATCACGGCGCCAAAGATCGCGGACGACCTCTGCAACCTTGATGACGTCGCCGGAAGCAAGCTTCTCCAGGTTTGCCTTATAGCGACGCGACCAGTTGGTGGGCTCTTCAGTGAACTCGGCGCGGAGAACGTCAAATACGTGCTCCAAGCCTTCCTTGCCCACTACGTCGCGAACCCCAACAAGGTCTACGTTTTCTGCTGGAACTTCAATGGTCAGATCACCCTGAGCCACCTTGAGCTTGAGATACATTTTCTCTTCGCCCTTGATAGTGCGCATCTTTATTTCTTCAATTTTTGCTGCACCGTGGTGAGGGTAAACTACTGTCTCGCCGACCTCAAAAACCATGTGGACTTTCCCCTTTCCCGCAGACCAGTTTATCACGCTTAAGGCATACGATTGGCACGGAAAGGGGTCCCGAGCCCAGTAAATACGCGGAAAATGGCCTTTTCGACCCTCCGGCACCCTCTTGACGGGAGGGCATAAAAGTGCATAGGACACAGCGTTCCGGATGACCCTACTCCTTCCGGAGGGCCGCCACAATGGTGATCGGAATCCTTGTTCCTGCTAGTTTGCCGATAGGCTATGGCTGAAAAGTGTTCCAATGACTCTTAGAGGAGTACGTGTCGTGCGCATTACTGCGATGAACCGTGTCCAGCGCGGCAAACTGGCGATGGCGGCGGCCGCCATCAGCATCGGTCTCTTGTCCGTGACCGGCTGTGGCTATATCAACCCCCAGCAGACCAACGAGCAGTACTCTCCGTCCGACGGCGTCAGGGAAGACCTCGGACCGCTTCAGCTGCGCAACATGCTCATCGTCTCCACGGATGCCAACAAGCCTGGACGCGTCATTGGTGCCGTGTTCAACACCTCCTCGAGCGATGCAACCCTCACCATCAGTGGCGCGGGCGGGTCACAGGCGACCATTCCGGTCAAGGCCAAGTCCCAGACCTACCTCAACGAGACCACCGACGCCGCCGTTCTGAGCACGAGCGGCGGTGCCCCGGGTTCCATGGTTTCCGTGACCATCAAGACCGGCTCCGATTCGCGCGCCGTGCAGTTCCCGGTCCTTGACGCTTCCTTGAAGGAATACGCGAAGTACCTCCCCACCGTTTCCGCTTCTCCGAGCCCCTCGGTCAGCGGTTCCGCCACCCCAAGCAGCGGGTCGACCGCCTCAAGCAGCAGCGCGACGCCGAGCGCTAGCGCCACCGGCCACTAGGCGGCCGGCGGCCCGCCGCTCCTGTCGGCAACAAGCCAGCTCCACGAAACGAAAAGGAAGGGCTCCCGCAATGGGAGCCCTTCCTTTTCGTTGTTGCCCTTGCGGGTTGCTCTGCCCGCGCGGATTCCTACGGCTCGAACTTGTAGCCCAGGCCCCGCACCGTGACGAGGTAGCGGGGAACCGAGGGGTCCGGCTCGATCTTGCTGCGCAAGCGCTTCACGTGGACGTCCAAGGTCTTGGTGTCGCCCACGTAGTCGGAGCCCCAGACGCGGTCGATTAACTGCCCGCGGGTGAGCACCCGGCCCGAATTGCGAAGGAGCATCTCAAGGAGTTCGAATTCCTTCAGCGGAAGCGATACCTGCTCGCCGTTGACGCTCACTACATGCCGCTCGATGTCCATGCGCACCGGACCGGCCTGCACAGTGGACGTGATGAGTTCCTCCGGCTCGCCTTGCCGGCGCAGCACAGCACGCACGCGCGCCACGAGTTCCCTGGAGGAGTACGGCTTGGTGACATAGTCGTCCGCGCCGAGTTCCAGGCCAACCACCTTGTCGATTTCCGAGTCCTTGGCCGTCAGCATGATGACCGGGACGCTGGAACGCTGGCGCAGTTGCCTGCAAACCTCGGTGCCGGGGGTCCCCGGAAGCTGCAAGTCCAGCAGCACGAGGTCGGCCCCGTTGCGGTCGAACTCCACCAAGGCGTCACTGCCGTTGTCCACCACCTGGACATCGAAGCCTTCCTTGCCCAATAGGTAGGACAGGGGGTCGCTGAACGACTCTTCGTCCTCCACGATCAGAATCCTGCTCAAGCGCCAGCTCCTTGCTCTAGGGCGCGCACAGCGCCCGTCGTTTGAATCACGTTTCGAGGCTTCGCCCCGGCGTCGTTGTCCTCCTGGCCTTCCATTTCCGGAAGCCGGATGGTGAAAGTAGAACCTTGGCCTGGCTGGGACCAGACGGTGACCTCGCCGCCGTGGTTGGACACCACGTGTTTGACGATACTCAGGCCCAAGCCTGTTCCGCCGGTCTGCCGGGACCTCGCGGCGTCCACGCGGTAGAAGCGTTCGAAGATGCGTTCCTGGTCCTCCGGGCTGAGACCCTCACCCTGGTCAGTGACTGAAATGGCCACCACGCCCTCTTTGGCGCGGACCCCCACTCCCACACGGGTGTTCTCCGGCGAATAACGAATGGCGTTGTCGATCAGGTTCCGCAAGGCGGTCACCAACAGGTCCTGGTCGCCGAAAACCATTGTTTCCGAGCGTCCGCCGACTACGATCTTGATGTTCTTGAGCTCGGCCGGGAGCTGCGAACGGTCCACGGCTTCGGCGATCACCGTGTTGATGTCCACGGCGTGCCCTTGCTGTGCCACGTTGGCGCCCTGAAGCCGGGACAGCTCAATGATGTCCTGGACCAGCGCGGCGAGTCGTGTCGATTCCTTGTGCATGCGCTTCGCGAAGCGACGCACGGCTTCTTCGTCGTCCGGGCTCGCCTCAAGCGCCTCAGCCAGCAGGGAGATGGCGCCCACCGGCGTCTTGAGTTCGTGCGAGACGTTCGCCACGAAGTCGTTGCGGATCTCCTCGGTGCGGGTGATTTCGGTGCGGTCATCGGCAAGCAGGACGATATATTCCCATCCGAGCATGGCTGCCCGCACCTGAACCACGATGGTTCCCTTACCCAGGGGACCCCGGGGCAACTCGAAAGTCTCCTCCAGGATCACGCCGTCGCGCCGCACCTTTGCGGTCATGTCCAGCAACTGCTTGTGCACCACCGTGTGGCCCCTCACGAGGCCGTATGCGTAGGCAGCGGGACTTGCCCGGACGACGCCGTCGATCGCGTCCACTACGACGAAAGCGCGCCCGACGACGGATAGCACCTCCGCGGCTCCCTCCGGAAGCAGCGGCTCGGTGACGTCCAGATCCACGATCTTCCGCTGCCGTTCACTGAGCCTGAACGCGAGCACGCCAAAGACGCCGCACGACAGGCCGACTAGACCTGCGATGACACCTATGAGCACTGGATCCACGGATCTAGCTTATGCGCTCAAAACACTGCAAAATATGGAACGGTCACCAAACGGCCCCGGTTCAGCTAACGTTCACCTAAAGGTGCGCAATCGTTCATTGACCACTGCCACCCTTACTAGTTGGACCGTAGTTAGCTGTGATGATTTTCGCGCCGCCAGAAGGGTGCGGAGGAGATTTCCAAGGAGAGGACGCCACCGTGCGCAAGGTTTTTCAGGAGGAGCTCATCCAGGTCGGTGAGGACCTCATCGAGATCTCAAAACTGGTCACTGAGGCGATCCAAAACGCGACCACCGCATTCGAAGGCGCCGACGTCGATCTCGCCCAGGACGTCATTGCCGCCGATGCCCGCATCGACTTCCTGCAGAACGGCCTCGACGAACGGGCCATCGACATCCTGGCCCTCCAGGGCCCCGTGGCAAGCGACCTCCGGATGATTGTTGGCTCCCTGCGGATGAGCGCATCCCTGGAGCGCATGGGTGACCTCGCCCGGCACGTGGCCCAACTGGCCCGTTTGCGCTACCCGGCCACGGTCATCCCCGAGCAGCTGACGGCGACGTTCAAGGACATGGCCCGCCTGGACCTCGAAATCGTCCAGAAGGTCACCCTGCTCCTGGAGTCTCGCGACCTGGAAGTTGCCCGGGACATCCTCAAGCTCAACATCCGGGTTGACGATCTGCACCTGAGCGTCTTCAGGGCAATCGCCGATCCCGCGTGGGCCGAGACTGCCGCCACCACCGTGGATGTGGCCCTCGCCAGCCGCTACTTCGAGCGTTTCGCCGACCACGGCGTCTCCGTTGCCCGCAAGGTGACCTACCTGGTCACCGGTGAATGGCAGCCGGAAGGCTTCTAGCCAGTCATAACTAACAACGACGCCGGCCGGCCCACCTCGCGGTGGGCCGGCCGGCGTCGTTTTCTCAAGAGCTTATTTCTTGCCTTGGGCAGCTACAGCCTTGATGGACTCTGCCGCGGCCTCGGGGTCGAGGTAGGTTCCGCCGGGGTTGATCGGCTGGAAGTTCTCGTCCAGGTCGTAGACCAACGGGATGCCCGTGGGGATGTTCAGACCGGTGATGTCTTCGTCGCTGATGCCGTCCAGGTGCTTGACAAGGGCGCGCAGGGAGTTGCCGTGGGCCGTGACCAGGACTGTCTTGCCAGCCTTGAGGTCTTCCTTGATGTCGGATTCCCAGTACGGCAGGAGACGCACGAGGACGTCCTTGAGGCACTCGGTGCGCGGCAGGGCGTCGCCGAGGCCCGCGTAGCGCACGTCGTTGACCTGGGAGAACTCGCTGTCATCGGAAAGGGCGGGCGGCGGGGTGTCGTAGCTGCGGCGCCATTCCATGAACTGCGCTTCACCGAATTCGGCCAAGGTCTGGGCTTTGTCCTTGCCCTGCAGCGCGCCGTAGTGACGCTCATTGAGGCGCCAGTCACGCTTGACCGGAATCCAGCCGCGGTCGGCCTTGTCCAGGGAAATGTTCGCGGTGTTGATGGCCCGCTTGAGCAGGGACGTGTACAGGATGTCCGGGAGAACGTTGTTCTCGACCAGGAGCTCTCCGCCGCGCGCTGCTTCCTCGCGGCCTTGGTCGTTCAGGTCGACGTCCACCCAGCCGGTGAACAGGTTCTTGGCGTTCCAGTCGCTGTGGCCGTGGCGCAGCAGAATCAGCTTGTAAGTCATGGTTTTCATCCTAAGCGATCAGGCGTTGCCGTTGCCGGGCGTTACGCCATTACCCTTTGACCGCAACGCGGGGTCACTTAGCGCCGGTGTTTGTGCGCCGGATGGGCCGTAAGTGACCCCGCGTTGGAGGATAAAGTGGGACGGTGGTGCAAAAAGCGGAGCGGGTGCAGGGAAGACGCGGCAAACCCGTCGGCAACATCACCAGGGGCACCACGAATCCCAACCGCATGCGCCGTCTCGACCGCTGGTTGGCGGGCCCGCAGGCATGGCGGCTACGCTCCGCGATCGACCCCTTGGTAGTGGATCTGGGCTACGGCGCTTCCCCGGCCACCGCCGTCGAACTCTTCGAAAGGCTGCAGGCAGTCCGCCCCGACGTCCGCGTGTGCGGGATCGAGATCGAACCCGAGCGCGTCAGTATCGCGAAATCCCTGGAAAGGCCCGGGCTCAGCTTCCACGTGGGCGGTTTCGAGGTTCCCGTTCCGGGCAATCCTGTATTGGTGCGGGCCTTCAATGTGCTGCGGCAATACGAGGAATCGGATGTGGCCGGGATCTGGTCGCTGGTGCAGTCGCGGCTGGCACCGCAGGGATTGTTCATCGACGGCACGTGTGACGAAATCGGCCGCAGGGTGACGTGGGTTGCGTTGGATCCGGACGGGCCCTTGAGCCTGAGCTTGTCCATGCGGTTCGGCGGCTTCGAACTGCCCTCCGACGTGGCCGAACGACTGCCGAAGGCACTCATCCACCGCAACATCCCGGGGGAACGCATTCATGCTTTCCTGAATGCCCTGGACCAGGCCTGGTTGGAAGCCGCACCGCTTGCGTCCTTTGGTACCAAGCAGCGGTGGACCGCTATGTGCCGATCAATGCGCGACGCCGGTTGGCCGCTTCAGGATGGCGCGTCGCGCTGGCGCCTGGGGGAACTCACCGTCGACTGGTCGGCGGTGGCTCCGGCGCAGTGAGCCGTGGTCACCAGGGACCGTACGGCCCCTGGTTGCGGCCGCTGTTGCCTATTTCCTTCACTGCGGGACGAACGTCCGCCAAGTAGACACACGCCGCGGTCACGGCGGCGATGCCAAAGAGGCCAAGGCCACCGCCGCCGCCGAGGACGGAGAGGCCGCCGATCACCGCGGCGACGCCGGTCAGGGCCAGCCAGAAAGTCTTGGTGCGCTTGGATGCGGCTTCGAAGGACGAGGGTTTGTGGCGCAGGCAATCGACCAGCGCCCACAGCTCCAAAGCGAAGGCAACCAGTCCCAGAATGAACCAAATCCCATTCTGGATGTTTGAAATCAAAATTTTTCCGTCCACGCCCTCAAGCCTAGCGGTCAAGAGACTTGAGCGCTTGCTCCAAATCCGCCCAGAGGTCTTCGACGTTCTCGATCCCGACGCTCATCCTGACCAGGTTGTCCGGCACACTGAGCGGCTCGGCGGTGTGCCGGCGTCGGCGTTCGATGAGGGATTCGACGCCGCCCAGCGACGTCGCCGGAATCCACAACCGCAATGCACGAACCAGTTGATCCGCTGCGTCTGCACCGCTGCGGGTTCCGTCTCCGGCCAACTGGATGCACAAGATCGAACCGAAGCCCTTCATCTGGGACTTGGCCCGTTCGTGGCCGGGATCGTCGGGCAGACCCGGGAAGCGGATGGACTCGACGCGCGGGTGGGTGCTCAGCCGCTCGGCCAACGTTGCGGCAGAAGCTTGCGAGCGCTCGATCCGGAGCGCCAGCGTGCGCAGGCCGCGGAGCGCGAGCCAGGCCTCGAAGGGACCCGCGATGCCGCCGTGGATGATGCGGTGGTGGAGGAGTTCCGCGCGAAGCTCGGCGTTGGAGGTCACCAAGGCGCCGAGTACGACGTCGGAGTGTCCAGCCAGGTATTTCGTCACCGAATGGAGCACGACGTCGGAGCCCAGGGTGAGGGGCTGCTGAACAAGCGGTGTGGAGAAGGTGTTGTCCGTGACCACGATGGCGCCGGCCTCATGGGCAGCGGTGGCGAGTGCCCGTACGTCGGCGATGCCAAGCATCGGGTTGGTAGGGCTTTCAATCCACAGCATGCTGGCGGGCTTTCCATCCGCGGGGGCGAGCTGCGCCTTGACGGCATCGGTGTCCGCGATGTCAACAGTCCGCAACTCAAGGATGCCCTTGGCCGCGAGTTCGGTGGCCATGACGAGCGATCCTGCGTAGCTGTGCGTGGGCATGACGAGCACCCCGCCGGCCGGCACGAGCGACAGCGCGGAGCTCACTGCGGCCAAGCCCGAGGCGTAGAGCAAGCCGGGCAGCTCGGCGCCCTCCAGCTGGGCCAGTGCTTCCTCGAACGGATCCCAGGTGGGGTTGGCATAGCGCCCGTAGCCACGGTCGCCGTCGCTCAATGCTCCCGTGCCGAAATACGTGGAGGACAGAACGATGGGCGGGTTGACGGGTTGGTCATGGCTACGTTCGGGACGGCCTGCCGCCACCACCACAGTGTCAGGGGACAGATCTGCGGCATGCTCTCGGGAAAGACTCATTGCTCCAGCCTACGGCGCGGGGAGCGGGCGCTGGAAAGGTGTTACGGCTGAGTCTCCCGAGCTGCGGGGCGCGTCCCGCGCGGGTGGGTGTGCGCCGTCGTCGGGCACTGTCAGTGTTCCTCTGTACGCTTAGATCCGTGACTACGCAGCGCCTCAAGCAGGACCAGAGCCCCATGCCGGACCAGCGCCCAGGACTCTTCATCGCCTTCGAGGGCGGAGACGGGGCCGGCAAGTCCACGCAGGCCGCCCGCCTGGCTGAGTCGCTCGAGTCGCTCGGCTTTTCCGTGCTGCGCACCCGCGAGCCCGGGGGCACGCCGATCGGCGAGAAGCTGCGTTCCCTGGTGCTGGACCACGGCCACGGCACCATCGATCCCAGGACCGAAGCCCTCATGTTCGCAGCCTCCCGGGCCGCCCACGCAAGCCAGGTCATCCGACCGGCCTTGGCACAAGGTTCAGTGGTGATCACGGACCGCTACATAGACTCCTCCGTCGCCTACCAAGGTGCCGGCAGGGACCTTGGTACCGTGGACGTCAGGCGCCTCAACGAATGGGCCACCGAAGGACTCGAACCGGACCTGACAGTACTCCTCGACGTCCACCCGGGCGACGGCCGGGACCGCAGAACTGCCGGAGACGCCGCCGAGGACCGGCTCGAGTCGGAACCGGACGATTTCCACGCACGCATCCGTGCCGCGTTCCTGGAACTGGCGGAGGCCCGCCCGGAGACGTACCTCGTGTTGCCCGCCAAGGATGCCATCGAGGGCCTCGCCGCGCAGATCCTCCGGCGCGTGCAGGACTTGCTCGGGAGCCGTACGTGAGCGTCTGGGACGAGCTCCAGGGCCAGGCGCCCGTCGTCGCACAATTGCGCGCGGCCGCCCACGGCGAAGGCCTCACGCACGCGTGGTTGTTCACGGGTCCGCCGGGTTCGGGCCGCTCCAACGCGGCCAAGGCATTCGCGGCGGCCTTGAACTGTGAACAGGACGATGTCGCACTTCGAGGCTGCGGCGAATGCGCATCGTGCCGGACCATCCTTGGCGAGACCCACTCGGACGTGACCTTTGTCCGCACCGAGAAGGTCACCATCACCATCGAAGAAGCGCGCCAGCTCGTGTCCAAGGCAGGCGACCGGCCGGCGTCGGGCCGTTGGCGCATCATCGTGGTGGAGGACGCGGACCGTATGGCCGAACGCACCACCAACGTACTCCTCAAGGCAATCGAGGAACCCACGCCCCGGACCATCTGGATGCTGTGCGCGCCGTCGCCCGCGGATGTGCTGGTCACCATCCGTTCGCGCTGCCGCCCGGTAAGCCTCCGGATTCCGCCGGCTGCCGACGTCGCCGCCCTGCTGGTGAGGCGCGACGGCGTCGACCCCGCCATCGCGGACCGGGCCGCCCGCGCTGCCCAAAGCCACATCGGAATCGCGCGTCGGCTGGCCCGCGACCCGGAGGCCAGGGAGCGCCGAATGGAAACCGTCCGTTTCCCGCTGGGGCTGCGGGGCGTCACTGCTGCCGTGATGATGGCCGAAAAGCTGGTCAAGATCGCGACTGATGAAGCCAACAGCTCCAACGACGAACGTGACGCTGCCGAGAAGGTCGCCCTGCTCGCGAGCCTGGGCGCTCCGGAGTCGGGCACCCTGCCGCCGTCGATGCGCAGCCAGGTGAGGCAGCTTGAAGACGACCAGAAGCGGCGTGCCAAGCGCTCCATCACAGATTCCCTCGACCGCACGCTGACCGATCTGCTGTCCTTCTACCGGGACGTCCTGGTCATCCAGCTGGGGAACGCCGTGGAGTTGGTCAACGTTGAGCTCAGGAGTGAACTGGAGGCCTATGCGGCCGGCTCCACGCCTGAAATCACCTTGGCGCGAATGGACGCCATCAACAAGGCGCGCGTGCGGATCACCACGACCAACGTGGCACCGCTGTTGGCCGTTGAGTCCATGGCGAGCAGCCTGATTCAGCAATAGCCGGATAGTTTAGAAGCACAGCACGCTTCCCCAGCCTGAGGAGAAACGCATGACCCCCGCACGACGCCGGCCCGCCGGGTCCAGTTCCAGGACACGGTTCCCCTCACTGCGGCGGGCGGCAACGGCAGTCGCTGCCACGGTCTCCGCCAGCCTGCTGCTGAGCGGCTGCGTGTTCTCGGTACCGGTACCCAACGATGGCGCCACCAACGGGTCCGGCGGCGGCAACGTCAGCAGCCCCGACGCCTCCATCGCCGCCGCGGCGCCGGCAGGACTGGAGAGCTTCTACTCCCAAAAGGTGAACTGGACGTCCTGTGAGCAGGGATTCCAGTGCGCCAACATCAAAGTGCCGGTTGACTATGCCAAACCCGATGGTGACAGCATCTCCATCGCGGCGATCCGGCTCCAGAGCCAGGGCACGAAGAAAGGCTCGCTGCTGGTGAATCCCGGCGGCCCCGGCGCTTCAGGCTATGACTTCGTCAGGGACGCGGCGAAGACGCACTTCACCAGCAAGCTGCGGTCCAGCTTCGACCTGGTGGGCTTCGACCCGCGCGGCGTCAAGCGGTCGGCACCGGTGACGTGCCTCAGCGATGCCGAGCGGGACGCTTTCCGCGAGAAGGTCTACAACTATGACACTGACCAGGGCATCGCCGCGGCACTGGCCGACACGAAGGCCGTCAATGCCAAGTGCGTGGAAAAATCCGGGCCCGCACTGCCGCACATTGACACCGCCAGCTCCGCCAAGGACATGGACATCCTCCGCGCAGTGCTGAACGACGCAAAACTCGACTACCTCGGCTTCTCCTACGGAACCTCGCTCGGCGCCACCTATGCGTCCCTGTTCCCGAACAACGTCGGCAAGCTTGCTTTGGATGGCGCAGTGGATCCGTCCCTCAACAACGAGGACCTCACCGCGGGGCAGGCAGAGGCGTTCGAAAAGGAGCTCCGCACTTATGTGGCGGATTGCCAGGCAAAGTCCGGATGCCCCGTAACCGGCGGCGTCGATAATGGCGTGCAGCAGATCCAGGACCTGATCGCCGACGTCGAGCAGAATCCCAAGCGCGCCAAGGACGGCCGCTTGGTCACCGGGGCGACGTTTGTCAGCGGCATTTTCACCCCGCTCTACGACAACGAATCGTGGCCTGTCCTTACCCAGGCATTGGTGGCCGCGTTCAAGGGCGACGTGTCGCTCATGCTTCGGATTGCCGACTTTGGCGCGGACCGGGACCCGAACGGCACCTATACGTCAAACACCACGTTCGCGTTCAACGCCATCAACTGCCTTGACTACCCCATGGTGACGGACACCGCCGGGATGCGTTCCGAGGAAGCCCGGCTGAAGCAGCTTTCCCCCACCTTCGGCTACTACTTCGCCTACGGCGGCATCAACTGCAAGGACTGGCCCTACAAGCCGGTGCATACGCCGGCTCCCGTCAAGTACACCGGGACGGCGCCGATTGTGGTCATTGGCACCACCGGGGATCCCGCGACGCCTGTCGCCTGGGCTGGTTCGCTTCGGAAACAACTCGGCAACGCTTCCCTCGTGACGTGGAAGGGCGAAGGCCACACCGCCTACGGCCGCTCCAACCAATGCGTGTCCGACGCCGTCGACAACTACTTCGTGGATGGAAAGGTGCCTTCGGACGGGACTATGTGCTGACTGCTTTTGGGGGCCGTTTTTGGGGGGCCGCCACTTCTGACCGTTTTTGGAGCTGGGTTGAGCCGATTGTGGGCGGCGGGACAGGGATGTTTGATGCCAGGTGCCCGCAAAGATGGTCATTTGTTGAGGCGTAGCCCTGAATGGTGGGCCCGGATGGCGGCCTGCACTTCCGCGACCATGGCCTCCGGGTAGTGAACAACGTCCTCGTAGAAGTACCTCAACACGGTGAAGCCGCCGGCAACAGAAGTATTATCCCGGCGTCGATCCCTCTTGATGGCCCGGGGTTCGAAGTGCGTCTTGCCGTCCAGCTCAACGATCAAAAAGCGCTCGACGACGAAATCGACCTCCCCCACGCCGGGCAGTTCCACGTGCTGCGCGAAAGCGATTCCAGCCTGCTGGAAGTGCATGGCCGCCAGTGGTTCAAGCAGGGAATCGGCTCTCCGGCGCACGAGTTCCAAGACGTCCCTCGCCCGGCCGTTCCGGTTGCCGGGCAGCTTTCCGCGTAGGAACTCCACGGTTGTATCGCCACGCGCAACGGCACATTGAACCATGACCAACGCTTCAGCTGGCGGCCGGCATCGCAAGGCATGCACCAGCACATCGGCAAGAGCTGCCACTGGCCGGCCCGGCAAGGCCGGCAACGAGGCGCTCCGGTGCAGCACTACGCCGTCGCGGGGTAGCCCGTTACCGCAGACCAAATGGAGCTCGCTGGCGGGATGCAGTTGCCAAAGTCCATAGTGTGGGGCAGCCGAGACACATGTGAGGAGACCTCCGTGCCGAAAGGCCTCAGCGAATTCCGGAGGTGCACCCGCCAAAGCCACGACGCCGCGATACAGAACCACCACTCCGCCCCGCCGTGCCGCAGTTCTGAGCTGCCAGGCGCCGACGCCTGCATTGAGAAGGTCCCTGCGCATGGCCACGCCTCCCCGGGCACGAAGGGCAGCTATGAGATCCATGGGTCCACGATGCGTGCGTGGAGGGTTGCTGCGCAGCCCCCAATACGCCTATGTGGACAACTTCAGGCTTTTGCGCCTCCGTGTGTGACCACTTTTGCCCGCCACCCTGCGGCGTAGGTGGCGGATTGACGGCTTCCGCGTAGCTGAGGTGGGGCCAAAAGCGGTAGATCGTTGAGGACCCGGCGCTAGAGCCGTGCGGCTCGGGGCTCAAGCAGCGCGGGAAGGTACTTGACTGAGGGCACGACGGCGGTGGCGCCGGCCGCGCGCAAAGCCGCCTCGGAGTGGAAACCGGTGAGTACACCCACCACGGCGGAGGCGCCGGAACGAACGCCGGACAACATATCCGAGCTCGTGTCCCCCACCACGACGACCTCGCGGACATCGTCCAGGTCAAGGGCCAACACTGCCGTGAGAATCATGTCCGGGTAAGGGCGCCCGCGGCCAGCGTCGGCGGGGCACAGGCTGAGATCCGCCTTCCCCATCCAGCCCAAGGACTCAAGCACCATGTTCTGGGTGTGCCGGCCGAATCCCGTGGCCAGGCAGACTTTCACGCCGGAGTCCCGCATCCAATCGATGGTTTCCTCGGCGCCTGGAATAGCCCGGACGCCGCCGTCGGCAATCAGATCGTCGTAGGCGCGTTCGAAGGCCTTGTTGGCGCTCTCGGCCCGTTGAACTTCCTCAAAAAGATGACTGAAAACGGTCAACTTGGAAAATCCCATGGTGTCCCGGGCGTAGCCGAGCATGCTTTCGAAACGGGGCGAACCTGGCTCGACGCCGGTCTCCTGCAGGGCGAGGGACATCGCGCGCTCGGTACGGCCATCGTCGGTAATCGTGGTGCCCACCATGTCCAAGACAGCAAGCCGGAGCCGCTGCGCACGGTGCGCCCCGGCGTCGTCCGCGTTGATCCTCTTGCTGCTGTCCATGCTCATGGCGCCCCTTCGCTGGTTGATGGCCGAAATCGTGCGGCCACGTTAGTCCGCCCAGCTTGCCCCCGGTCCGCGACGACGGCCTGAACCCGGCGCGACGAGCGGGTGAATTCCGCAACAACGGCGCCACGGGAGCTCCGCCCGGGGCTGTTTTGACCCGGACGAGGTGACTCTATTACAGTTGTATCTTGCGTGATTCAGCCGGTACCCGGACGATAGCGCGGTGCTTCCTTAGCTCAGTCGGTAGAGCGTTTCACTCGTAATGAAAAGGTCATCAGTTCGATTCTGATAGGAAGCTCGAAAAGCCCCGCCATTCCATTGGAATGGCGGGGCTTCCTTTTTGGTTCACGGCTACTTTCACGGCCCGGTATGTATGCGAATCGACGATGCTCACGCCCCGGCGCGCCGGGCGCTCCGAAGTCCAGGCAACAGGATAGAAAAGATGGGCGGGAGCTACCGGCTTCCGCGCGTCGTCCCCTTTTCCGGGGGACGGACGTCCACGCTGTCGAACACCTGAGGGTCATGAACTTCCGCAATCGCCTCTCCCTGCCCGCCGCATTCCTCTTTGCCGCATTGGCCCTCACCGGATGCCAGCAGGGAACCCACCCCGCCGCCGAAGCGATGACCAAGTCCGCGTCGCCGGCAGTTCCTCAGGCAGTTACGGCGGCTGCTAGCGCACCCTCGGGTGCGGCGGCGGCAGCCGTGAAGTCTATCCACTCCCCCGGCGTCGTCGCTACCGACGAGCAGCTTGCCGCCGGACAGTGCTCGGCCAAGGTGGTCGACGCCGTCACCGGCGAGTACCTGCCGGACCCGGCCTGCACTCCAGGGGCCGCAGATCCTGTGGTTACCCAAGAGAACATCGATTCAACCATCTGCACGAGCGGCTACACGGCCACGGTCCGCCCGCCCGCTTCGGACACGAACAAGGTGAAGGCAGAGAGCCTGCGCCAATATGGTCAGGTCGCAGTGAAGACCACGGAGTACGATCACCTCATCAGCCTGGAGCTCGGCGGCACCAACTCGGTATCGAATTTGTGGCCTGAGCCGAACAAAGCGAGCGCCACGGGCACCACGAACCCGAAAGACGCGGTGGAGAACACTCTGCACAAGGCTGTCTGCACTCACAGGGTCACCCTGTCAGCTGCCCAGAAGGCGATCGCCCACAACTGGGTCACTGCGCTCACAGACCTCGGTTTGTAGCTGCGCGAAGCGCTGACTCAGCGCGGGAGCCACGGAGTTTTATAGGTCTCTGTCATTGAAATCCTGGGAAGGATCGAAGGAGAGGTTGACGTGGTTCTCTTGTGCGTCTGGACGCGGATCCCAGGCCAAGCCGCCCGAGGACCAGGGGCAGCTCCTTTCTCAGCCCTCGACGATGGACATCGGCAATCCGCCCCCATGCTCGGAAGGGTCGATGCTGTCGAGCTGCCACCCGTCCGCGGATGCCCGGAACGTCGCGGTCTGCGGCAACGAGTATCCTGACGGGACGCTGCTCGGCCCATTCGCCGTCGAGGCGAGGTATTCCTCTGTCTGTTCCTTGAAGTGGACGTTCGCCTTCGAACCGGTCACCTCGATCGACTCCACAGTGACCTTTGTCGAAAAGGACGTATACCAGAAGCCTGCTGACCTGAACCGGGCCTTCGAACGCTCCACCACCGGGAGGTCCCGACCACGCTTTGCCCGATAGGCGGCCGTCATCTGCCCGTCGGCGAGGCGCAGGATCGGCGGAGCATCGAGAAGGGTGCCATTACGATCCTCGACGGCGGTCTGAATCATGGCCGCGAGGTCGGCCGATGACGGGCTGGGCACCGCTGAGGTCAATCCCGGTGAGGGCGGCCTGGGCGCCGCCTGGCACCCGGAAAGGGCCAACCCGAGCAGCACGGCGACCGCGGCCAAAGTGCGTGGAAGCTTCATCCTGATCCCCTTGCTGTGGATGTCCCCACAGCCTACGGGCGTTTCGCGAATTCAATGCGTATGTAGCCGAGCTCGTCGCGCGGGAGGACGGCCGTCAAAAACCCGCCCTGTCCGAGGGACGCCCCAACCCCGTACACGAAGGGGTCGGTGTCGATCTCCACGCCCTGCACTTCGACCCCGTCAATCCAAACGGCCGCCTCACGGTTGGCTGGACGACTTCTGAGGTCCCCGATGTTACGGTCCCAGGCAATGCCTCCCAGCCATTCGCGCCGGTAGCGATTGATGAGGATGTGGTTCATGTGTTCTGCCAGCACCCGGGCAGGGGACGAACGTTCGGAAGCGTCGCGGTGCCACGTGGTCCGCACTGCCTCCCACAACTGGGGGTACCGCATGCGCTCAATCCCTTCAACCAGCCAGGCCGGCCGCGGCCAAGGCGGAACGTCTTCGATCGACCTTCGCGCCTGCTCGTCGAGCTCGGCCAGATTTATCGGGTCGGATCGGTCAGCGGGGTTGCGCCACAGCGTGTAGGTGATGCTCGCTGACATCTGGTTGTATCCGCGGGAATCCTGCCCGTACTGGATGCCGACCATATCCGGATCCTCCAGCGATGGCTGGGACACCAGCCCCATGATCGGGATCGGCATCAGCTCCAGGCGCCTGGCCTGCTCGTGGCGAGGGTCAGGTGCGTCTTCGGGGAGCACTCCATCGAATCTCACGTGCCGATTGTGCGCGGGTCACGAGTGGTTGGCAATACCGCCTCGGCATGGATCCCAGGTACATGACCGGGCAGTTGTCGTCGGGCAGTCCTGGTACAGATCGCTCGGTCCTTGCCTTTGGGCTCAAAAGCCCATCGAGGCGGATGTGCTTGGATTCGGCCTTCCGGTAAGCCGCAAGTCCGTCCTAGCGGTAGGCGTCGCGGCGATGAGCGATCGAGACGATCTCGATCAGTACGACGTCCTCCACGATCCGGTAGATGACGCGGTACTCTCCCCGCCTGGCCGAATACAAGGGGAACAATGGCTCTTGCAACTGCTTGCCCACACGTTGAGGGTTCTCGCTCAGGGCGCCGCTGATGAACTCAAAGGCTGCGGCTGCGACCTTCTCGGGCAGGTCATGGGTTAGAGCCGGTTTCGCCGACTTGGAGAATCTGACCTCGTAACGAGGGCTCATGCCCCGTGCTTGGTCGTGCGCATGTCCGCGCGGACCTCATCGATGGTGAAAGTCTCTCCCCCAGCCAGTTCCCTCAACCCCTTGCCAATATCCTTGACCAGCTTCGCGTCGGACAATACCGCCACCGTTTCGATCATGGCGTCGTAATCGTCGGCGCCCAGGAGGACCGCGGCGCGTGCGCCGTTCCGGGTGATTTCGAATCGTTCATGCGTGGACGATGCCTGCTCCACGATCCGCGAGAAATGGGACCGGGCCTCTGCAACTGGAAGGGTTGTCATGTACATAATTCTAGCGCAATTGCCTAGGGTCTGGGCCGGATCTGAGCCGGTCGAATAACCCGTGGCACTGGCCTTCCGCTCGCCGCAGGAGCAATCGGCCGATGAAGCCACCGAGTTAGTTATAGGAGGTTATGACGCTCCGTCCCGGTTGCTCTTGCGGGTCGAGGTAGACTCCCGGTTGGGAGCGCGCGGGGACGCCCTCCGCCGCACGCAAGGGGGACGCCACATGGGCCAAGAAATACGGTCGCAGACCGACCAGTCCGGTGCCGTAGAGCGGCTCGACGTGCGGCCATCGCGGACAACCGACGCTCCCGTCCTCACCCGCCACGACGAGATGAGATCACGGCATTGGCGCTTCTGGGTGGGGCTCTTCGAGTTGAGCTCGGGATTGCTCACCTGTCTGGTCACCGTCACGAACGCTGCCACGGGTATCGGACACCTACGGAACATGGCGGAATCAGGCGTAGAATCCCCGGCAGAGTGGATCGCCTACGTCTTCGCCGTTACCTTGGGCTTCGGCGTGGTGTCCATAGCGGGCATGGTCATCGGGATCTGGAACCTCGCCACCCTGAAAAGGACAGCCCGATCGCCACTGATCGCGGCCGTTGTGGTCTCCGCGGCGTCAATCGTGCTGACAATGGTCTTCATCGACGGGCCCCTGTTTGATCCGGTGAAAATCGGATGGGCCGCGCTGCACGCGGTAGTCAGCCTCTGGACAGTCGCCATCCTTCGCCTCAAGAAAGTCCCGGTCCGGTAATCCCCGGTCGAGGAAGCGGCCCCGACGAAGGTTAGACCGCTTCGTCCTCCCCTGAGTCAGCGAGGGTCACCCCAGCGACCGACCAGTTCTCTCGTGGCACCTCTTGGAGAACAACGCGGATGGTATCCGGCCGGATCCTCATCACTTCGGCGTAGGTCGAAGTCAGGGCCGCCAGCAGCTCACGCTTCCTCGCGGTAGATGCCGGCGAAGCGTTCAAAACCTGAATGAGGGGCATTTGTCGATTGTTCTGTACGGCGGATTCATGGCTCTCATTTTCCGACGTCGACAAGGTAGCCGCAGCTAAGGAAGCGCTGAACCGCGGCGCGCGCTGGCCACCGTCAGGGGCCAGACTCCCTGTCTCGCGTTCGTTCGTCGCTGGCGACGTTCCCCGCCCGGTCTCTTCTTTGACCGGTGCCCTGCTGTGCCTCTCCGACAGCGTTACGCTGACGCCATGAAGACCAGAGGACTTCCAGGACTAGTCTCGGCGATGCTTCCGGCGATGGTGCTTGCTCTTGCTGCGTCCGGCTGCACCCCGGAAGTCTGCCCCGCCGTCGGCTTCGTCAACCTGGGCCCGGTCGAGCTTGATCTCTCCGGCCTCCCTGGCGGCACGACTGTCTCCGCCTGCTTCGGCGTCAACGACCGCTGTGATCCGGTGAAGGTCACCCGGGACAGCAACGGACGGTTGATGGTTCCTCAGGCGCCCCCGTTCGTCCAGCCCGACAACGCCCCGGTGCCACTCCCCCGGATCCGCGTCGTCGCCGCGAAGCCGGACCATTCCATCTCCGATCATCTGTACGGGATCGAGCACGCCGCGCCGCGCGGAGGTTGCGACAATACCTACAACCTGATCCCCGTGAAAGTCCTCTGACCAACCACGCCCGCACCCAGCCGGCAAGGCGATAGCGCTGGCCGCCTTCTTCCCTTCCCGCGCCGCCGTCAGGTCGTGCGGCGTCATATTAAGAGGACTCCGGCCTGCACCCCTCGCCCTCGGGTGATCTTTTCGTCTCACACTGTTGCTCGTGCTTCGCTTCGCTGACGCCAACCTCATCGAGTCCAGTGGGTGGTGCCGCAGAGCTTGTCGGCGGGTGGACCAGCAGGGCTGGATTTGAAATCCAAACCCTAAGCATGCTTAGTATGGAGTAACGGCCGTATCGATCGGCTGCCGAACCAGAGGAGGAAACACCATGGGACTAGGCGACAAGATTGAGAACGCTGCCGAGAAGGCTGGCGGCAAGGGCAAGGAAGCTGCCGGCAGCGCCACGGGTGATGAAAACCTGAAGGCGGAAGGCCAGGCGGACCAGGCCAAGGGCGATTTGAAGCAGGCCGGCGAGAAAGTCAAGGACGCCTTCAAGAAGGACTGACCTGACGGTCTAGCGAAGGGCGCATCCCATCGGGGTGCGCCCTTCGCCGTACCCGGTACTTGATTCCGGCGGCCAATCGGGCGAAAACACTCCGCACCCTTACTATTCATGGACGCCGGGCATCCTCAAAGGTATTGTGATCTGCACCCGACTCGTGCTGATCCGGGAACTGCGTCAATGGGGTCGCAGTGGAATCGCATCTGGGGGATTTGATGACGACGCTGGTCCAGTCCGAGGGCGAATTACACGCTCACGCAGAGGTGGACACCGTTTCCGACGCGGACGGCGGTAGGGCGTGGTTCAGCCCAGAAGATGAAAATGTCAGGCTTGAGGACGCGGGTGAAGGGATCCTCCGGATCACTTTGCGGCCTGGAGGCCGAATCACTGCAGAGGACGGAGCTCTTGCCCGGGAGCGGTATCTGGCTCTGACGGGCGGAAGGGGCGCCGCGGTACTCCTGCAGGTCATCGGGGTCGAGTCTGTCAGCCGCGACGCGGTCCGATTCTTCAGTGAAGCCGTCACCATCACGGCCTTTGCGATCCTGGGCAGCACGCCGGTGGACCGTGTCATTGCCCACGGCAGGCACGGGCTCCCTGCACCGCAGTGCCCGACCCGGTACTTCTCCGACGAACAAGAGGCCCTGGGGTGGCTGCGCGTCCTGCGTACCGAGCGGGTCCCGGAACTTCCGGAGGACTGAGAGGCCCGGGCATCATCTAGCTGCCAGGAACCGGGTACAGGCGCCGGAGCCAGGACCGTGCTGATGCCGCGAAGTTAAGACAAGAAGACCCCGCACCTGTCAGGTGCGAGGCCTTCCCGTTGAGAACTATGCGAAGTCTGAGACTGCCGGATCCGGTCCGATGCGGCCTTCGGCGCCTCGGTCCAGGCCGTTGATGGCCTCAATGTCAGCCTCATCCAAGGTGACGCCAAGTGCTGCGAAGTTTTCCTGGATCCGGGACTCGGTCACGGACTTGGGAATCACGACGTTGCCAATCGCCAGGTGCCAGGCGATAACCACCTGCGCCGGGGTGGCGCCGTGCTTGGCAGCGATCTCGGCGATAGTCGCATTCTCAAGGAGCTCGCCGCCCTGGCCCAATGGCGACCAGGCCTGCGTCAAAATGCCGCGTGCCGTAGCGAACTCCCGGAGTTCCGCCTGGTTGAAGAACGGGTGCAGTTCGATCTGGTGGATCGCCGGAACAACCCCGGTCTCGTCGATCAGGCGTTGCAGGCCTTCCTTGCTGAAGTTGGAGACGCCGATGGACTTGATGCGTCCGCGCTTCTGAAGCTCAATGAGCGCCTTCCAGGTGTCCACGAACTTGTCCTGCTTGGGCTGCATCCAGTGGATCAGGTACAGGTCAAGGGTTTCCAAGCCGAGGCGGCTCATGGATTCTTCGAAAGCCGCGAGCGTGGACTCGTAGCCCTGGTCCGCATTCCACAGCTTGGTGGTGATGAAGATTTCCTCGGGCTTGAGGCCGGAGGATGCGATGGCGCGTCCCACGCCTGCCTCGTTGGCGTAGATCTTGGCGGTATCGATGTGGCGGTAGCCGGCTTCGAAGGCCTGACGCACCACCTTTTCGGCTACATCGTCCTCAACCTGCCACACCCCGTAGCCGAGCTGGGGAATGGAGTTGCCGTCGTTAAAAGTAAGGTTCGGTGACGAAGTCATGGCTTCCATCCTGCCAGCCGTGCACAGGGTGGCTACGGATTCCGGCCGCTCTAAGCTAGGCGCTTAATAGTTGTTATGTGGGAATAGACGCGTCTGCACCTAAATCGCCAATAGCTTACGAGCCGGCATTGGCCCTCAGCAGCCGTTCGGCTTCCTCGACATGCTCGTAAACGGTTTCGGCGCGTCGTCGCACCGAAGCGGCTCCTACAGGAACGGGCCCGACGGCGAGACGCAGCATCGCGGCCGCCTCCGCCGTCGTGGCAAGAGAGTTCCCCGCTTTGGACAGCGCGCGATGGACGCCCGCGAGCGATCCGGGAATGTCCAGCCCATCGCTGGGCGCACGGAGCTGGGCCTCGGCGCAGATGGCACGTACCCTGGACGACAAGTCCGCAAGTTCGTTCGCAAGGGCCACGAGTTCGACGTAGAGCTGTTCGTCTTCTACGCCTTCAAGCACTTGGTGGTACCGGTCAAGGCCGCGATGGAAGCGATCGTGGGCACGCCTCCACAGTCCTTTGCCAAGTTCAGCGTCATCCTTCCGTCCCTGTCGGACGGCCCCAAAGATTCCCAACCCAGCGCTCAGAGGTATTGACCCGGGTGTCGGTCCGGGTCTTCAACGCGAGAAGGTTTGTCGGGTTCCGCTTCCTTGCCGGGAAGGTGGGCACGCTGCGGTTCACCATTTTCGCCAATAACGACGCCCGGGGCGATCATGGTTCCTGGCGGCAGTTGGCGAAGCTGCAGCTGGGCGACAGCATGCTCCCGGGCTGCCTGCTGGGCAGCAATGGCAGTCTGGATTCCATGGAACAACCCTTCGAGCCAACCGACAAGCTGGGCCTGCGCGATCCTTAGTTCGGCGTCAGAGGGCGTGGCGTGTTCAGGGAAGGGGAGGCTGATCCGTTCCAGCTCTTCCACAAGTTCGGGCGCGAGGCCCTCTTCCAGCTCTTTGATGGAGCGTTCGTGGATCGCGGCAAGGCGACCGCGTGCTGCCTCGTCCAAGGGGGCACTCTTCACTTCTTCAAGGAGCTGGCGGATCATGGTGCCGATCCGCATGACCTTGGCTGGTTCGTCGACGAGGTCCTGCAGGGTGCTGCCCTTCTTGACGCCAGGCTTGCCGTCGGCCTTGGGACCCGCTTCCGATGTGCCCTGTACCGTACCAGCGTCCAAGGTTGTGCCCTCCACCGGGATGTCGTCAAAACTCTCGCCACTGGGTTGAGTGTCGTCCTGATCGCTCATGCGTTCATACTCTCATGGGCCGCAACTCAGCCCAGCGCCTTGACGAGTATTTCGCCTTCGTCCTTAGCGAAACCACATTTTTCGTAGAAGCCCGTGGCATAGACGTTGGCAGGGACCCAGACTTCTTCCATCCCGTGTTCCCGCATCCACTCCTCCATGACGGCCAAGAGGGACCGGCCGATACCGCGGCGGCGCCACTCCGTATGGATACCCATTTCCATGAGGAGCAGTTCGGCCCAAGGTCCGGCGTTGCGCCGGCGCTGAATGCAGCAGTGGAGGAATCCCACTAACCCGCCGCCGAGCTCGGCCAGCCAAAACAGCACGGCGGGGTCGCCCAAAAAGGAGCGGGCGCCGTCGTACGTCAACGCGCCTGAGGGCGCGACCGAAGGATCCTCGTCAAACAAGTTATCCGTCTCCGCCAGGCGGATCAGCGCGTCGGCGTCATCGGGGCCGAGCAGCCGGATCCGGACGTCGGCATTCGTCAATGTTTCGATGTCGGCACCTCCCTTGCGGGGCAGTCTATGCGGTGGGTGCTCCGGTAGCGCGGACGGTTCCGATCATGCCGTTGCTGGCGCCATTGGCCTGCTGGACCAGCCTGGCGTCACAAAGATCAAGCCAGCGGGCCTCCGCCTCGGCATGGAAGATCAGGGAGTCGAGGACGAGCAGCCTGGCAGTGTCCGTCACCCTTTGGTTGGCAGCGACATCCTTGCGGTCCTGGGTGTACTCCTGCAGTTCGCGCAGGGAAATCTCACGTTGGGCCTGGATGAGCGCGGGGACGTCGGTGCCCGCCGTCGTAACGGCCAGGGCCAGCTTGATGGCCAATTCGTTCCTCGGCGGTGCTCCACGATCCACAGCGGTCGTGAACCATCGGCGGATCTCCGCAGTCCCGGCGTCGGTGATGCTGAAGAGCACGTGGCCGCGGCCGTCGTCGCCCTCTTTGCGGACCAAAGCGTCGCGCTCCAACCGGTTCAGGGTGGTGTACACCTGTCCGATGTTCAGCGGCCAGACGGCTCCCGTGCGCTCCTCGAACGCCGCTCGCAATTGGTAGCCGTAGCGTGGCTCTTCCTGAAGCAATGCCAGGATGCCGTACCGGATGGACATCGCTCTCCTTCGTGCTGCCGGTTTGGGGGGCACCGCTAGAGCAACAGCAGGACTTTGCCCATGTGCTCGCCGGAATCGAAGTACTCGTGGGCTTCGCGGACCTGCTCCAAAGGGAACGACCTGGCCACGAACGGCTTGATCCGGCCGTCTGCCAGCATTGGCCAAACCGATTCGCGGACGGCGTTCATGATGACGCCCTTTTCCGCAACGGGACGCGGACGGAGCGCTGTGCCGATGATCGCTGCGCGTTTGCTGAGTAGCTGGCCCAGGTTGAGTTCGCCCTTGGCACCACCCTGCAGCCCGATCACTACCAGCCGGCCGTAGTCGGCGAGTGCTTCCACGTTTTGCTGCAGGTATTTGGCACCGACGACGTCGAGAATCACGTCCGCGCCTTTGCCGCCGTTTTGTGCCTTGAGGCTTTCGGCGAAGTCTTCTTCCGCATAATTGATGGCAATGTCGGCGCCAAGGAAAGCTTTCGCGGTGCCGACCTTTTCGGCCGTTCCGGCCGTCGCCGCGACCGTAGCTCCGTACGCTTTGGCGAGTTGGATGGCCATGGTGCCGATGCCGCCAGTGGCGCCATGGATCAATACCGTCTCACCCGCTTGCAGTTGTGCAGTCATGATGAGGTTTGAGTACACCGTCGCTGCGACCTCTGGCAAGGACGCCGCGGTGACCAGATCCACGCCGTCGGGCAATCGCAAAACCTGCTCCGCCGGGACGGCAACCTGCTGCGCGTAGCCGCCACCCGAAAGCAGGGCCACAACCTTGTCACCCAAGGAAAACGGCTTGCTCACCTCGGGCCCGAACGCGGCAATCCTGCCGGAGACCTCAAGGCCGGGAATTTCCGATGCTCCCGGTGGTGGCGGGTAGAAACCGCGGCGCTGCTGGACATCCGCCCTGTTGAGACCGGCGGCGACGACGTCGATGAGAACCTCGCCGGGGCCGGGAACCGGAGCCGGGACGTCGCGGATTTCCAGAACCTCGGGCCCGCCCGGTTCGGAGATGTAGACGGCTTTCATAGAGTGCTCCCGATCCCTCGCTCAATGCAGTTGGCCTTTCAGACACCTTAACCGCGTTAATCGCGGCGGCAGGTTTTTGGCGCAGCCAACTCCCTATGAAACACTACTAGGCAGGGAAGGTTGTCCGAGCGGCCTAAGGAGCTGGTCTTGAAAACCAGTGTGCGGTAACCCCGCACCAAGGGTTCAAATCCCTTACCTTCCGCCAAGTTAGTCATGTCGGAACCCCCGGCAAGCGAAAGCTTGCCGGGGGTTTTGCTGTCCCGAACGCTTTCGGCCGCTGTCGCCGATGAACTTTGCCCAGATGCCGGGTTATCGGACAAAACGGGTGTAAATCCCGGGCGCGTGATGTCCGTGCCGGGATCGTCTTCGCTCGGATGTCGGATTCTGCTCAATCATTCGAATGGACAAATTCCGGGCCCGCGGAATCACGGGACCGGCAACTTCGGCGAAGAGAATGATCCAGCAGAATCCGACGATGTCCATAGATCGTCGAACGAGCTTCGCCTGCCGGAAGCCATTGCAAGGCGCCAACGGGGACCAGGCGGCCTAGGAAACGCCAATGGCCGGTTCCGCGGGCGGAACCGGCCGGAATCGGCCGGAATCGGCCGGAATCGGCGTCGGGAGCTGAAGCAGCCTAGACGGCTACTTCGACGTATCCGTCCACGAGGCGGGTGGCGTAGCTTGCGAGCCGCAGTTCGGGGTTGGTGAAGCATTCGCCGGTTTCAAGGTCGTAGACCTCTTTGTGCAGCGGCGAAGCGATGGTGGGACGGCTGCCCCGGGAACCGACGATTCCCCGAGCCATGACGTTGGACAGCGTTGCCGGGTCCTGCTGGGATACCGCCAGGACCTCATCCGGCGTGGTGCGGAAAAGTGCAACTTGCTTGCCTCCGACCAGGGCAGCTTCGCCCCAAGCCGGTTCCAGCTCGTCGATTGCGCAGACGCGGTGCCAGCCGGACGCGGTCGGTGCGCCCATCGGTTTGTCCCGATCCAGAATTACGGTCATTTCAGCCCCTATCGCTTAGCCTGCCGGTCCGGCGGATCCAATTCCGCCAGCCGGCACGGGCCGGTTGCGGCCTCAACTTCACGGTAGGCCTGCGATGTTTCGCCGGAATGCAATCAATGTGTCCTGTTCGTAAAGGAGACCTCACATCGCCGCAATCCTCACCGTGATGCCGAAGTTAAGCCCCCGAAACAAAAGGGAAACTGACGCGAAACTGCGTGTCTTTAGTCTGAAGTGACAAGTCGCGGATGACGGTTCTGCGGCACATGCGAAAGGCCGCCAGTGACCGGACATACTTCCCCTTCAGAGAACCCGCGCCGCATTGTTGTCGCGGGCGGAGGCCCTGCGGCCCACCGCTTTGCCGATGCCATGCATACCCGCGGTCTCGAGGGCTGGCACGTCACGGTCCTGACCGAGGAAGCGCATCTTCCCTACGACCGGGTCACGCTGAGCAAGGCGCTCATCGAGGTCGACTACGACCTCACCCTCGGGCACGCGTCGATGTGGGACCACGATGCGCTGGACCTGCGCACTGGCGAGCGGGTGGTCAGGATCAACCCCGATGCCAAGTCTGTGGAAACCGCGGCCGGCAACAGCTACGAATACGACGCCCTCGTGGTCGCGACGGGTTCGAATGCCGCCCGACTTCCCATCCCGGGCGCCGAGCTCACACATGTCTACCGCACGCTCGAAGACGTCTGGGCCATCAACGAGGCAATCACGCAGCTTACGGAAAAGCTCGGCCGCAAGGTCAACGCTGTCACCATCGGCGGCGGCCTCCTCGGCCTCGAATCGGCCGCAGGCACGGAGCGTTTGGGCGCCACCCCGATCGTCATCGACGGCGCGTCCTGGCTGATGGCCACCCAACTGGACGAAGGCGCCGGCCAGGCACTGGGGCGCCTCATCAAAGACAAAGGCTTCGAAATCCACGGCGGCGTGTTCCCGTCCGAAGTATTGTCCGACGACGACGGCCAGGTCACCGGCGTCCTCATGGCCGACGGCCGCATCATCGACGCTGATATCGTAATCGTCGCGATCGGGGTCAGGCCGCGCGATGAGCTCTTCCGTGCACCGGAGGGCGAGGAACAGGTCTTCACGCTGGGCCAGCGCGGCGGCGTTGTCATTTCCGATGGTTGCGAGACCGAAATCCCCGGAATCTTCGCCATCGGTGAGGTCGCGAACTTCGAGGGCATGTGCCTGGGGCTCGTGGCGCCGGCGAACACCATGGCCGAGATCGTGGCC
>NZ_JARVRH010000032.1 GCF_030209755.1 Arthrobacter sp. efr-133-TYG-118
CCTGGTTGAAGGTCGCGGTCGGTGCGGTGTTGGTGGGCACGGCGGTGGCGTTGTTGGCCGGGGACGTGGACGAGACCGCGGGGGCAGTGCTTGAAGGATTGAAGATCGCGTCTACCCAGTAGTACTCGGCGTCATAGGATTCGTTCGGGAACGCCGAGGAAGAGCCGTAGGCGTAGAGGCCGTTAGGTGTGCCCGGGAGGCTCCGCGGGTAATGCAACGGCGCACTGTCTACGCGGCTGTTACCCGCTGGCGGCGGAGACGGATGCAGGTAGAAGTAGGCTGTGTCCTCGGAATAATGGCCCGCCGGAGCGTAGTAGGAAACCACGTACATCGTGTTCGCGGAGACGGCCAGGGGCGTCGAGAAATTCACCGTCTGCCACCCGGTGGCGGACTCGCCGGTGAAAGTTGCAGTCGCCAACAGCTGCCCGCTGGCGGACCAGATGTTGCCGATGTGAGTCCCGGTGTTTTTGCTTGCCTTGTAGAACCGGACTCCCTTGATGGTTCCGTTCACTTCGGAGTAGAACTTGGCGCCGACCTCGATCGCGGTCGGGTCCGCGGCATCGGCCACGGCCGGTGAGATGTTCACGCCCGAAAGGGAACAGGGGCAGGCGATGTTGGTGACCACGCCCGACGACGGCGTCTCCACGTTGCCGCTGTCGTCAACGGCGCGTGAGCGCAGGGTAGAGGTGGGGTTGCCGTGCGCATTCCAGCTAAAGGTCCAATTGTTTGTGCCGGTGGCAGGACGCCAGGTGTTTCCGTTGTCGGTGGAGACCTCGACGCCGGCCACCACGCCCCCGGTGTCGGCCGCGGTTCCGCTGATGGTGACGATGGTACCGTCAGCGATGTTCGCGCCGAAGGATGGTGCGGTGATGGTGGACGTCGGCGGAGTGACGTCGGTGGATCGGGTGGCTGCAGTCAACCCTGTGACGATCGTTGCCGGCTGGACTCCCATGTCAGCGAACAGGTTGACCGTAGCCTGCTGCATGTTCTTGTCCACGGCTTTTCCAGTGGTGAACCCGTCAAGTCCCCACGGCCACTGGACTGTTCCGGCGCCAAAGACGATTGCTCCACTCGCAGCTTTGTACATCGTGAGGTTATGGGTGGCCGTCTTTCCTGTGGCAGTCTGCGAACCGTAATCCGTGAACACTTCCGCGGACGTGTTCGTGGTCGAGGACAGCTTGAAAAGGCCGGCGGGCCGGAATCCGTTATCGGCGTCTATATCCCATTCGTAACCGAGTGTTCCCAGGCCCGCACCGAGGGTCACGCTGGTTCCGGGGGCCATCGTGGCAATCGTCGTGTTCCTCCACATCCGGAGCGCGCTGTATTGCGAGGGGACCGTGATGTCGGTGGTTCCTGAATTGACGATGAAGAACTGGCCTGTCAGTGCGTTTTCGGGGTTTCCTCCGCCGGTGGAGGTCCCGAAGCGCGGGTCCCGATAGGTTCCCGTCCACGAGACCGGGTCGGTTGGGGCGTTGAAATGCGTATCTTTGTAGGCCACCAGCGTCCGGCCGGGCGCGCTGGGTCCGGCGACGCTCGGTTCCCAACGTGTCCTCCAGAAGACCTCGTTGCCGCTGAAGAAAGCAAGGTTCACCCCGGCGTCGCGGGCGGCTTCGACATTGGCGCGCTGGTCGCCGGACCAATACTCGTCATGCCCCACGGACATGAACGTCTTGTGGTTGAGAAGAAGGGAACCCTTGGTGGCGACATCGTTGCCGCTCATGTAGCTCGTGTCGTACCCGTTCGCTTCCATGAACCGGATCATCGGGTACTCGGAGTACATCAGCCAGCTTCGTCCCTGGTCGTCTGCGGCGGAATGGAACGGCCTGTTGTACGAGACTTTGAAGGCCGCCTTATAGGCCTGCGGGTTGCCGGGAGGACAAGCGACGGTGCAGCTGTAGAGGCTGTTGCCCCCATAGGTGTTGTACGCCTGCCACGTCTCATCCGAGGTCTGGAACACCACGTCTGAATGTGCGGCGTCGTTCCGGACCACGAACGGTACGATGCTCGCGCCGTTCGTGTCGTTGCGGACGAGCCTTGCAAGATAGACGCCGGAGACCGCCGTGGACGGCACCGCCCAGGAAGCCGAGACGCTCCAGTTTCCGCAGTCGATGAGTCCCGTGTCGGAGTAAGTGTTACAGGCCGGCTGTGTCTGCGGCAGTGCAACCGAGGGGAGTACGTTCGAGGCAACTTTGCGGGCCCCCAAGCCCTGGTAGTAACCAAGCCGATACACATCGATGTGGTAGGCCGAGGCGGGCGTCAGAATCTTGAACGAGATCGTTTCACCGATATTGACGCTCATCGACGTGCCGTAACCCTGGATCGTTGAGTCTCCGGCTCCGGCGACCTGCCATTCCGAGGCAGGGTTCCCGGCCAGCGTGTTTTCGCAAGCAACCGGGTTGGTGACCGGCGCAGCGCATGGATCTGTGGCTGCGACGGCGGAGGCTGCCATCTGCAACGGCAGGAGCGTTGCGATCATGGCCAGGACAGTCGGCAGGACCGCGCGGCGCACAGCCAAAGGGAAATTTCGGTTGTTGCTCATGTCGCGACCTGCTTCTGTCATTGGTTTCAGGCACTCAATGACGGAAGCATATGGAGCCGGCCGGGAGCGTTGCACGAGTGCCGGTACCCGTTTTTTTGGCCGCCGCACGTCGGGGACGGCGGTCGTTTACCTGTTTTTTGGCTTCGGATACGCGGAAATGCCAGCGGATGTCGGAGCGACCCCCCCGGGCAGGGAGGAAATGGCCGCGCGGGTGTAACTGTCAGGTGCCCTGGATCAGGAGAGCCGGGCTCGTCCCATTGCCTCGGCCACGATGTGCTCGGCGATGGCCATCGACGAGGTCGCCCCCGGCGAGGGAGCGTTCCGTACGTGGAGGACGCGGCTCGTGCCGGTAATCACGAAGTCATCGACGAGGCTGCCGTCGGAGGTCATTGCCTGCGCCCGGATTCCGCGGGGGCCGCGCGTGACATCGCCCGGCAGGATGTCCGGGACGTACTTTTGTGCCTCCCTGACGAAGGCGCGGGTGTTAATCACCGTGCGCGCCTCCCGGGCGGCTGCGGGCAGGTTGCCTGCAGCGAACCGCCAAAATCCCAGGAACCCCAGCACGGCGCGGAGGTCGGCGGGGGACACTTGCGCGCGGCGGTAGGCTTCCCGGCCACCCGCCAGGAAAGCATTGGGTCCCACCAGGATGGCGCCGTCGATGCGTTTGGTGAGGTGGACGCCAAGAAAGGGATATCGCGGGTCCGGCACGGGATAGATCAGGCCCTTGACCAAAGAACGCTTCTCGGGCCGGAGCAGGAAATAGTCGCCGAAAAAGGGCACGATACGGGGGTCCGCGGGGTCTCCGGCGGCGTGGGCCAGCCGATCCGACTGCAAGCCGGCACAGGTGATGACGACGTCGAAGGCTTCAGTTCCGCGTGAGGACCGTAGCCGCACCTCGCTGCCATGGTCTTCCACGCCGGTCACGGCCAGTCCCAGCAGGATGTTTCCGCTTGCGGCACGTAGGTCCTGGGCCAAGGCATCCGTGATCGCGCGGTAATCGACTATCGCGGTGCGCGGCGAATGCAGGGCTGCCAGGCCGCGGACATGCGGCTCGATCATGGTGAGTTCATCCGCGCCGACCATGCGGACGTCCGGCACGCCATTGGCGATGGCCCGTGCGTGTATCGCCTTGAGCCGGTCAAGTTCGCGGGCATTGTGGGCGACGACTACTTTGCCGCACTCCTCGTAGCCGAGATTCTTCTCCGCCGCGAACTGCCGGAGCAGGTCCACACCGCGGCGGCAGAGTCGCGCCTTCAAACTTCCAGGCTCGTAGTAGAGCCCGGCATGCACAACGCCGCTG
Source organism: Arthrobacter sp. efr-133-TYG-118 (assembly GCF_030209755.1). Lineage (GTDB taxonomy): Bacteria > Actinomycetota > Actinomycetes > Actinomycetales > Micrococcaceae > Arthrobacter. The sequence goes on from NZ_JARVRH010000032.1 coordinate 3,840, forward strand.
TTGTGGCCGGTCTGGTGTCCGCCAAGCCCGATTTCCTTCTCGAATACCGTGACGTCCACATTGTCGAGGCTGCGGGTGAGCTCGCGTGCCACGGCGACGCCGATGATTCCGCCCCCGACGACGGCGGCACGGACCCTGCTCATACCGCGCGAGCTTCTTTCAGCGAGTCTCCGTTTTTGACGTATCGCTCTCCCGTCGCGGGGCACACCAGTTCGTCGCCGTCGGGCCGAAGGGGATGTCCGGACTTGCCCACCCAGCCGATTTGCTTGGCGGGAACTCCGGCAACCAATGCGAAGGCCGGAACGTCCCGGACGACCACCGCGCCCGCGGCAACGGTTGCCCACCTGCCGATCGTTATGGGCGCGATGCACACCGCGCGGGCGCCGATTGCCGCGCCGTCTTCCACGATCACACCCACGGGTGTCCAGTCGTCGGCCGACTTTAGCGTGCCGTCGGGGCTCACCGCCCTGGGGTACGTGTCGTTGGTGAGTACGGCTGCCGGGCCGATGAAGACTCCGGCGCCCAGCCGGGCGGGCTCATAGACCAATGCATAGTTTTGCAGCTTGGAGTTGGCTCCTATTTCGACGCCTGGGCCGACATAGGCGCCCCGACCAATGTTGCAGTTTTCGCCGAGGCGGGCCTCTTCCCTGATCTGGGCGAGATGCCAGATCCTTGTACCCTGCCCAATGAGTGCATGCTCTGAGACGTCGGCGCTTGGTTCAACGAAAGCCATGGAAACACGTCCTCTACTTGCCGGTGAATAGGCGGCCGCGTATCCCGTCCGGTGTGAAACTGTCCGTGCGGACGGTCGCCTGCGACGATTGTAGATGCGTTTCGTATTCGGTAGCTTCATCCGGGTCGAGGATTGCTGGTGCGACTTGCCGTCAGGGGGTGACAGGGACGCGCTGACGGCACGCACAGCCTCCTACTCGGGCTTGACTCCATATTCTGCTGCGCTGACAAACTCGATGGCCGAGTAGGTCTCGTCGCCTACAACCCATGCATTGTGTCCCGGTGGGATGGTATATGAATCTCCTTTGGAGATGCTGATCTTCTTGCCGTCGGTGGTCTCGACTTCCAGTGCACCAGCAACGCAGTACCCTACGTGGTTGAGCTGGCAGGAATCGGTTTGGACCACCGGTTTGATGCAATCCGCCCAACTCCAGCCCGGTTCGAAGCTGAGGCGGCCGATGGTGTAGTCACCGACAGTGACGTTTTCCACCACGGCTTTCTCCGGCCGTCGGATTTCATCGGGGGAATTGTGCGACTTTACTTCAAGCTGAGTGACGAGGTTGACAGTCATGGTCTGCTCACAAGGGGAGTGGGAGCCTGATCTTCGAGGTCCGCAACGTGGCTCGCCCTTCGCAGCGGACCCTGGTGTCCGGGCTGCTGCGGCACGTGCCGTGCCTTCAGCAGCGGTCAGACGGTCGATTACTTGCAATCTCTACCTTCCTCCGCCACCCCAGTGTTGTCGAGGGTTCCTGAGGGGGTAGATTGGTGCACCGTGACCTTGACCGAGCTGGATGCACACCTTGAGACGCTGTTCGGCACCCTCCGCCGCTTCCCCGACGTCGAGGCGGAGAACCTGCAGGCGCACGACGCCACCGATCGGCTCCTCCTCGAGACCGCGGCGGGCTACGTCGCTAGTCCGGAAACCCGCGTTGCGGTGATCGGTGACCGCTACGGAGCCCTGACGCTGGGCGCGTCGGCGGCCCTCGGCGTCGGGCACGTCCGGGTGACCCAAGACCTGTACGTCGGCAGGCTCGCGCTGCAACGGAACGCCGACGCGTCCGGATTGTCCGGCCGCTTTGACCAGTTCGAGCTGGGCGCCGGGTTGCTTGACGGCGCCGAACTGGTGATCATGCAGCTCCCCAAGGCCCTCGCGGAACTGGAAGAAATCGTCGACGCCGTTGCGCGCTTTGCGGCGCCAGGAGCCGTCCTGCTGGCCGGAGGTCGCGTCAAGCACATGTCCCTGGGCATGAACGCTGTCCTTGAACGCAGCTTTGAGTCGGTGCAGCCGCAGCTTGCGCAGCGGAAGTCACGTGTCCTGCTTGCCGCCGGTCCCAAGCGGCCGGACACTCCGGAGCCCTTCCCGGTCTCGGAGCAGAACACCGAGCTGGGGATGACGGTCTGTGCCCACGGGGGTGCGTTTTCAGGGACGAAGCTGGATATTGGCACGCGCTTCCTCCTGGGCTTCCTGGACAGGATCCCCGAAGCGCGCCACGCGGTAGACCTTGGCTGCGGGACCGGGATCCTCGCCGCGATGTATGCCCGGAGCCGTCCCAATGCCCGGGTTACCGCGACGGACCAATCGGCGGCAGCAGTCTCGTCCGCCAAGGCAACCGCGGCGGCCAACGGGCTGGCAGATCGAATCACGGTAGTCCAGGACGATGCGATGTCTACCTTCGAACCAGGCAGCGCCGACCTCATCCTGCTGAACCCGCCGTTCCACCTCGGCGCCAGCGTCCATGCCGGCGCGGCCACGAAGATGTTTGACGCTGCGGCACGGGTCCTGGCTTCCGGAGGCGAACTCTGGACTGTCTACAACAGCCACTTGCAGTATCGCGCGGCGTTGGAAAGGTTGATCGGTCCCACCACCGAAATCGGCCGAAACCCGAAATTCACTGTGACGCGCAGCGTTAAGTTTTAGGCGTCAGCGCTCAAGCAGCAGCTGCTCCACCCCGAAGTGCCCGATTCCAGCCATCCCGCGATTGTCATCCGAGAAACTGACCATCGCTGTCGCAAGGACCACAGCCCAGCCGCGGGCCCGGGCCCACGTAGCGGCATCCACAGCGGGTCCGAACGCCGCCACGAAACGGCGCCGCGCACCGCCGTCGAACATCAACCAAGCGACGGCCAGATCGACGGCGGGATCCCCGGCCCCGAGGTCTCCGAAGTCGACGACGGCTGCGAGACGGCCGTCGGGCCGCAGGAGGACGTTCGCCGGGTGGAGATCTCCATGCAGCCACAGCCCGGGTCGGTCCCACGGCGGGGCCAGGCAAGCCTCGGACCAGATCGTCCGCAACTGCACCGCTTGCGGATAGCGGCCGGAATCGTCGAGCCGGTCCATGACCGCGTCAGTCCTCGATTCCAAAGGCACCCCGCGGACGGGGTTGACGGGCGCGCCAGGTGCGGCCGGAACGTGGATGGCGACGAGGAACGCGGCAAGGTCCTCGGCGGCCGCGTTCCGTGACTTTTGGGACGCCCGCACCGCGGAGAGTCCCTCCAGCCAAGGAGTCACGCTCCAAGGCCATGGGTAGTCTGCAGATGGCCGTCCCGAGCGGATGGGGCTGGGGAGGGGCACGGGGGAACGCTTGGCATACCCGGGGAGATATTGCTGTTCATGCAGTATCAACTGCGCTGCTGCCCCCCGGCGGGGCAACCGGACGGCCCACTCCTTGCCAAGCCGGTACATGACGTTGTCCCATCCGTTGGCCACCAGCTCCAACGGAAGGTGGGAGAGCCCGGGCAGCTGCTCTTCGAGCAAACTCCTCACCAGCCCCGTGGTGATATCCAGCTCGGCCTGCGGCATGAGTGCCATTTTCCCGGGCCTCCCATCAGCAATATCGGGGTCCGTTACGCCTGGGCAGCGTGTGGGCATACCGGGACAAGCACACGTGCCGTACGATGCAAATGCAACAGCATTATTCGAATGATTTTAGGGGAATCCGTGACTGAGATCCGCCAGCCCACTCCGAGGCGCGGAACCAATCTGCCCCGCATGGGGGACTTCAACCTGACCGTCATTCTCGACGCGATCAGGCGCTCGTCGGGCGGACTGAGCCGGGTGGAACTCGCCCAAATCGTCGGCCTTTCACCACAGACTATTTCGAACATCTCCCGCCGCCTCCTGGATCAACGGCTCATTGTCGAGGCAGGCAAGGAAGGCAGCGGTCCGGGTAAACCCCGCACCATCCTGCGCCTGAATCCTTCAGGAATGTACGCGCTTGGCGTCCATCTTGATCCCGCGGTCATCACCTCCGTGGTCCTGGACCTCGTGGGCGACGTTGTGAAGCACTCCAGGATTCCCACACCGACCGGAAGCAATCCACAGCGCGTCATCGCCGCCATAGCGGAGGAAATCAAGGCGCTGATCGAAGATTCCGGCGTTGATACGGGAAAGATCGCAGGACTTGGCGTCGCGGCGCCGGGACCCATAGACCTCGATGAGGGTACCGTCGTGGATCCGCCCCTCATGACGGGTTGGGACCGGGTGCACCTGAGGGACGCCCTCGCCGAAGCCACCGGGCTCGAGACCCTCGTGGACAAGGACGTCACCAGTGCGGCCGTCGCCGAAACCTGGGCCGGCGGGCCCAGCGGCACCGGAAGTTTCATTTTCATGTATATGGGTACCGGCATCGGTTGCGGCATCGTCCTGAACGACGAGGTTGTCCGCGGAACATCCGGCAACGCCGGCGAAATCGGACACATCATTGTCGATCCGGACGGGCCCGAATGCGATTGCGGCCTGCGCGGGTGCGTCAAGTCTTCCTGCATCCCGCAGGTCCTCGTGGCCGAAGCCGAAGAGCAAGGTGTCCTGAACGGTGGCCGCAAAGGCACCGAGGGCCCGGAAGTGCAGGAAGGCTTCGCCAGGCTTTGCGACGCCGCGGATGCAGGTGACGAACGCGCCGTCGCGATCATAGATAAGTCGGCGGTGCTGGTTGCCCGCGCGGTTGCGGTGGTGACCAACACCCTCGACGTCGAACGCGTCGTCTTTGGTGGCCCGTTCTGGGGCCGCATGTCCGAACGTTACTTGGATCGCATTCCTCCGCTGCTCTCGGCCAACAGTGCCGCCAACAGCATCCACGGCATCGAAGTTGTCGGGACCGGCGTGGGCGAAGACGTCGGCGCCATCGGGGCGGCGTGCCTGGTACTCGAACACACGCTTGCGCCGCGCGCCCAGCGGCTCCTGTTGGAAGGCTGAGGCCTTCACCACGTCCTGCGTCGCAGGGCTGCATTTATCAAAATTGGCAACAGGCTGGGCCAGCTGAAGTGTGGGGGCTGCAGCCGCTTGAAGATCGGAGCGTCATGCGTCGCCCAGTCCGGATCGGAGCAGCACTGCTCGGCGTCGTAGGCCTTTTGGCCTCGGCCGCCTGTTCCGCCCAACCGCAAGCTGTTAGCAAACAAACCATCAAGATCGTCTATCAAAAGACGGACTCCTTCACCGCCCTGGACAAGGTTTTCCAGGACGCCAAGCAGGAATTCGAGGCGGCAAACGCGGGCGTCACTGTGGACCTGGAGCCCATCCAAGCCAACGACGACGACTATGGCACCAAGCTCGCGCTGGCCCAGCGTTCCCAGGACACCGCTCCGGACGTCTTCTACGAGGACACCTTCAAGGTCCGCTCGGACGTCGACGCCGGATACTTGCTCAAACTCGACTCGCAACTGGCCTCGTGGGACGAGTGGTCCAAGTTCAACGAAGGTGCCAAGGCCGCGGGACGCGGTGACGACGGCAGTATCTATGCCGTCCCGCTCGGCACCGACACCAGGGCGATCTGGTACAACAAGACGGTCCTCCAGAAGGCCGGCATACCGTTGCCCTGGCAGCCGAAAACCTGGGATGACATCTTGGCTGCGGCCCGCAAAATGAAGGCCGTGGATCCGAGTGTGATCCCCTTCAGCATGTACGCCGGAAAAGGCACCGGTGAGGGAACGGTCATGCAGAGCTTCTACGAACTGCTTTATGGAACGGGAAGCTCCCTGTATTCGGAAAGCGACAAGAAATGGGTTGTGGGTTCCAAAGGATTCACCGATTCACTCCAGTTCCTGAAGACCCTCTACGATGAGAAGCTTTCCGTGACCCCGGCGGACGCCCTCGATTCGAATGTGTGGAAGAAGGTCTTTGGACAGTGGCTGCCGCAGGGCAAAATGGGCGCCACCGTGGAAGGCTCCTACGCGCCGTCGTTCTGGCAAAAGGGCGGTTCCTACGAATGGGCCGGTTACGCGCAGGATATGGGCGTAGCCAAGTTCCCCACCCAGTTTGGACAGGATCCCGGTGGCGTGAGCATGTCCGGTGGCTGGACGCTCGCCGTCGGGGCGAAGACCAAGAGCCCGGACCTGGCCTTCAAGTTCCTGACCACTGCCGTGAACAAGAAGAATGCCTTGGCCTTCGACGTCAACAATTCGCAGATCGCCGTCCGCACCGATGTCGCATCCGATCCCGGTTACCAAGCGGCCAACCCGTTCGTGAAGGATGTTTCCGATCTGGTGGGCGTCACGCACTATCGCCCGGCAACCGCCGACTACCCGAAGATCTCCCTCGCCGTCCAACAGGCCACCGAGGCCGTCATCACCGGCAAACAAAGCCCGGCGGAGGCAGCAGCCGAATACGACGCATCGGTCAAGAAACTCGTCGGCGACACCAAGGTCATGCAGAAATGACGCATGGCAGTCCGTGATTCCTTTGGTCGCGGTTCGCTGCGGCACAGATCCCCAATCCAAAGGTCACTGCGTCGCAGGCTCCGCTTGTTGCCTGTAGTGCCGTCAATCCTGCTGCTGGCCCTCTTCATGTTGGCGCCTGTGGCGTGGTCCATCTACGCCTCCTTCACCAACGCCGCACTATCAGGCAAGGCCGCCCTGAACCCTCAATGGGTCGGCCTGGACAACTACGCCCGGATGCTGACGGATTCCGCCTTCCCGCTCTCGGCATGGCTGACGGTAGTCTTCGTGGCCGTGTCTGCGATCCTCGGACAGAACGCCCTGGGCCTGGTCATCGCCCTGTTGATGACAAGATCCGGGGGAACGACGGCGTCGCTGGTGGGCACGGTGGTGGTCGCTTCGTGGATACTGCCGGAGATCGTGGCGGCCTTCGCCGCCTACGCGTACTTCAGCCAGGACGGCACGCTCAACCAGCTCTTGGGAATGATCGGCGTCCAGGGCACCAACTGGCTCTATGCCTTTCCGATGGCCGCCATCATCCTGGCCAATGTCTGGCGCGGCACCGCGTTCTCGATGCTGGTCTACAGGGCCGCGCTCTCCCAGGTCCCCCGCGACGTCTCCGAAGCCGCCCTCATGGACGGCGCCCGGGGCTGGCAACGTCTGGCCTTCATCACCCTTCCGATCATCCGCGGTAGCGTCGCCACCAACCTCATGCTGATCACCCTCCAAACGCTCGCGGTATTCACCCTCATCTGGGTGATGACGGCCGGTGGTCCCTCCAACGCGAGCACTACCTTGCCCGTGCTGGCGTACCAGGAAGCCTTCAAGCTCGGAGACATCGGCTACGGCACCGCGATCGCTTCGGTATTGATCCTGATCGGCATGGTCTTCGGTGCCGTGTACGTCAGGTTGATCCGCGGGGCGAAACTGTGACCTCCCTCCGCCGTGCGCCGCTGCCCGCCGCGAAGCGCCCGACGGCGGTGGCCGCGGGACGGCTCCGCGTCCGCTTGGCGGCCAACGCGGCCTTGGCGGTGATCGGGCTGTGTTTTGTGCTGCCCCTTGCGTGGCTGATTCTTGCTTCCGTTGATCCGCACGCCGGCTACGAGACGCGGTGGCCGCAATCGCCGTCGTTCGCTAATTTTGCCGCCGTACTGACGCCTGGGCTGCTCTTACAGCCACTCGTGAACAGCTTCCTGCTCTCGGCAGGAACCGCGGTTGTTAACCTGGCGGCCGCCGTGCTCGCGGCCTATCCGCTGTCCCGCTACCAATCACGATTCAACAAGCCGTTCCTGTACGCGATCCTGTTCGGCACCTCGCTCCCGGTCACCGCGATCATGGTGCCGGTCTATGGCCTGTTCGTGCAGTTGCAATTGCTGGACTCGATGCCGGCAACCATCTTCTTCATGGCAACCACCACCTTGCCCATGGCCATCTGGATGACGAAGAACTTCATGGACTCCGTGCCGCTTGAGCTGGAGGAAGCTGCCTGGATGGACGGTGCCTCGGGACTGGCCACGCTCCGGAGAATCGTCGTGCCCCTGATGAGGCAAGGGCTGGGCGTGGTGTTCATCTTCGTCTTCATCCAGGCCTGGGGGAACTTCTTCGTCCCGTTCATCCTGTTGTTGTCTACTTTCAAGCAGCCTGCCGCAGTGTCTGTTTTCAGCTTCTTTGGCCAGCATGGAGCCATTGCCTATGGGGAACTCGCCGCCTTCTCCATCTTGTATTCGGTTCCGGTGCTTATCCTCTACACGGTGGTTGCCAGGGGGGCCGGCAGCGCGTTTGCGCTTTCCGGCGCGATGAAGGGCTGATCGGCCGAGCGCCGGGACTCAGCATTCAGGACTTAGTCGATGTCCTCCACGATGGTGCCGTACGGGATGGAATCATCCAGATGCGCTTGGTGGCCCGTCAGGCCGCGGTTGTAGAGCACGCGCACACCGTGAAGCTTGTCCGCGGCCGATTGCATCAAGATGGGGCGGACGGTCTGGATGAACCGCTCGTCCTTGCCGTCGAGGTACTCCTGATAACTGGCTGGAAGCTGGATCATGGCAAAAGAATAGTCCTGCAGGACCTCCATGGGGAGGGCTCGCGGCGGGGTTCTCCATGGCGTAGTGTTTGTGGCTTTAACCCTGACGAAGGCCAAAACGAACAATCTTCAGAAATCAGGCGAAACGTAGCGTAAAAATGCGTCTTAATTCGGTGGGGGATTTGTGGCGCCCGGAGCCCCGATCTAGAGTCGTATTCAAGTTACCGCGGTAACGTGTCAGCGATCCTCCGCCGGATCTGCCTCTTGAAGGCAGGCAGGAGGGTGTGGGTGCCCCCATGTGGGCCTGACATTTGCACACGGACAACTTCATTCCAGGCGTAACAGTCGCGGCTGCGCCCTGCTGGAGTTCGTTGCGTGTATCCCCAAACTCAATTCACCGATTCTGCAGTCCAAGGACATGGCTTTCAAGTCCGCGAACGCAGGCCCGCTGACACACAGCCAAGGACGCAAATGTCACCACCAAGCCTCATCGACACCCATCCAAACTTGACCGGCGCCGCTCCTGTTGCCCTGTCCTACGAACTTTTCCCGCCCCGCTCTCCAGCGGCTGCGGAGTCCCTCTGGACGACCATCGGGGAGCTTGAGGCCACGGACCCTGACTTCGTCTCCGTCACCTACGGCGCCAGCGGATCCAACCGGGACACCGCCGTCGAGCTCATCAACCGGCTGCTGCTCGAAACGACCCTGCGGCCGCTGGCCCACCTGACCTGCGTTGGAAACACCCCGCAGGAATTGGCCGAGATCATCGGCGAGCTCCTGGACAATGGCGTGCGCGGCATCCTTGCGTTGCGCGGCGACCTCCCCAAGGACAGCGGACAGCCGGTCAACGGTTCGCTGCGCTACGCCCAGGACCTGATCGAGCTGATCCGCCGCGTGGAACAGCGACGTTCGGCCCTCCTGTGCGCGGGCAAGATCGCCGTTGGCGTGGCGGCCTATCCCACCCGCCACCCTGAGTCTCCGAGCGTGGAGCACGACGTCGAGGTGCTGCTCGCGAAGCAGCGCTCGGGCGCCGACTTCGCCATCACGCAGGTCTTCTTCCACACTGAGCAATATGCGGACCTCATCTCCCGAGCCCGACGTGCGGGCGTCACGATCCCGATCATTCCGGGCGTCATGCCGCTGACGAGCCTTCGCCGGCTCAAGCGCCTCGGCGAACTCACCGGCGTCGAACCGGCACCGGAGCTGATCGAACGCCTTGCCGCGGCGGAGAACGATTCCGAACGCCGCAAGATCGGAGTCCGCGCCACGGTGGACCTGGCCAACGCCGCCCTCCAGGCCGGCGCTCCAGGCATCCACCTGTACACCTTCAACGAGCACGCTTGCGCCCTGGACGTGCTGGACAAGCTTGCCTTGCCCCGGCCGGCCCGGCCTGCCAGCAGGCTCAGCGCCATCGCCCGCCGGCAAGAACTCGTCAGCTGATCAGCCAACGCTGGTCCGCTAATCCCTAGACACATCGATTTGCACCTACTGCCCCAAGGAAATCCCATGACTGAACAGAACATCACCCAGTTCCCCGCAGCCTCGATTCTCGGCTACCCGCGCATCGGCCGCCGTCGCGAACTCAAGAAGGCCGTCGAAGCCTACTGGGCCGGCAAGATCGATGCCGCTGCCCTTGACGCCGCTGCCAAGGACATCCAGCTGACCACCGCGAAGCGACTCCAGGAACTTGGCCTCAACGAAGCCGCCGCCGTTCCTGGCACCTTCTCCTTCTACGACCAGGTGCTTGACGCCACCGCACACTTGGGCGCCGTCCCGGCCCGCTTCGGCCAGCTGCTCAACGCCGAAGGCCAGCTCGACATCGATGGCTACTTCACCCTGGCCCGCGGCAACAAGGAACAGCAGCCGCTGGAAATGACCAAGTGGTTCGACACCAACTACCACTACCTCGTTCCGGAAATCGGCCCGGAGACCGACTTCAAGCTCGCCTCCAACCGCATCGTCGAGGAATTCGAGTTCGCCCTGGCCAACGGGATCGAGACCCGCCCGTACATCGTCGGCCCGGTGACCTACCTGCTGCTTTCCAAGGCTTCCGACGACGCTCCTGCGGGCTTCGCTCCGCTGTCCCGCCTCGAGGACATCCTCCCGGTCTACGTCGAACTGCTCGGCAAGCTGGCCGCTGCAGGCGCCAGCTGGATCCAGTTGGACGAGCCCGCCCTCGTTGTCGACCAGGACACCCCGGCCGCGGAAATCCAGGCTGCCACTGCCCGTGCGTACGAGGTCCTCTCCGGTGCCGCAGCGCGCCCGCAGCTCTTCGTTTCCACCCCGTACGGTTCCCTCGACGGCCAGCTCGGCACCCTTGCCGCGACCAACATCGACGCCTTGCACATCGACGTCTTCAAGGGCGCGGTGCCGTCCGCAGCAGCCCTGGCGGGCCTCGGCAACAAGACCCTGGTTGCCGGCGTCGTCGACGGCCACAACATCTGGCGCAACGACCTCGCCGTCTCGGCCGCCAAGCTGGACGAACTGAAGGCCGCAGCCGGCAAGCTTGCCGTCAGCACCTCCACCTCCACCCAGCACGTTCCCCACGACACTGCTGAGGAAACCCAGCTCTCGGAGCAGCTCCGCAGCTGGCTCGCATTCGCTGACCAGAAGGCCGTCGAGGTCAAGACCCTCGCGGACTACCTGGCCAACCCGGCATCCGCGAAGGCCGCCATCGACGAGGCCTCCGCAGTGATCGCCTCCCGGGCCACCGCCGAAGGCGTCCAGCGCGCCGACGTCCGTGCCCGCACCGCTGCCCTCACCGAGGCCGACTTCAACCGCTCCGAGTACCCGGTCCGCGAAGCCGCCCAGGAAGCAGCGCTGCACCTGCCGCCGCTGCCCACCACGACCATTGGTTCCTTCCCCCAGACTTCGGAAATCCGCTCTGCCCGTGCCCGCAACAACAAGGGTGATCTCACCAACGAGCAGTACGAGCAGCTCATGAAGGACGAGATCAAGCGCGTCGTCGAGCTGCAGGAAGAACTTGGCTACGACGTCCTGGTGCACGGCGAGCCCGAGCGCAACGACATGGTCCAGTACTTCGCCGAGAACCTCGAAGGCTTCGACGTGACGGTCCACGGCTGGGTCCAGTCCTACGGCTCCCGCTGCACCCGTCCGTCCATCCTCTGGGGCGATGTCACCCGCTCCGCTCCCATCACGGTTGCCTGGGCCGAATACGCGCAGTCCCTGACCACCAAGCCGATGAAGGGCATGCTCACCGGTCCGGTCACCATCCTGGCCTGGTCCTTCGTCCGCGACGACCAGCCGCTGGGCGAGACCGCCAACCAGGTCGGCCTGGCGCTGCGTGACGAGATCGCCGATCTCGAAGCTGCAGGTATCAAGGTCATCCAGGTGGACGAGCCCGCGCTGCGCGAACTCCTCCCGCTGCGCAAGGCTGACCACGCCGCTTACCTGAAGTGGTCGGTTGACTCCTTCCGCCTGGCTACCGCCGGTGCCGCCGACGCCACCCAGATCCACACCCACCTCTGCTACTCGGAGTTCGGTGTGATCATTGACGCGATCGACGGCCTCGACGCCGACGTCACTTCCATCGAAGCAGCACGCTCACGCATGGAGGTTGTCCACGACCTCGAGGCGCACCACTTCGGCCGTGGCGTTGGTCCGGGCGTCTACGACATCCACTCGCCGCGTGTTCCGGGCGAGGCCGAAGTCACCGAGCTGCTGTCCACCGCCGTCAAGCACGTTCCGTCCCGCCAGCTCTGGGTCAACCCGGACTGCGGCCTGAAGACCCGTGGCTACGCCGAGACCGAAGAGTCCCTGCGCAACCTGGTCAAGGCCACCAAGACGGTCCGCGCCGGACTGCTCGAAGCAGCCAAGTAAAACCCCGGAAGTACAAACAACGGCGGCCGGTCACCTCGAAGGGTGACCGGCTGCCGTCGTTGTTTAATCGTTAGTTGGAACTGGCGTGTCAGGACTCCCAGAGGATCTCGTCGTCCACCACGCCGTCCTCGTCCGCCGCTACTACCAGGAGCTCGTCGGTGAAGTGCGAGCCCAAGGTGAAATCCAGGACGAAATAGCGCTCCGGCTGGCCGGGGTAGATCGCTACATGACCTAGTTTGAGGGCCTTGAGGAAAACGTCCTTGGTGAGCTGCGTCCTATCCCGGACGCCGAACACCGCCTCCAGTTGCTCTTCCTTGAGCTGGTTGGAGTGGAAGTGGAGGAACTGCTGGGAGTTGGTGCCGTCCTGGTCCAGCTCCTCGGCAATCATGTCCCGGACCTGGTCCACCAACTCGGGGAGGTAGCCCAGGCGGTAGTCCACCTTGTGGAGTGCCTTCTCGTCGAAGTGGTCATGCGCCGTGACGTTCAGGTCCAGTTCGAGGGGATTTCCGGCGAGCTCGTGCGAAGCCACGTAACAGTGCTCCCGCCCGTGGTTGAGCTCGATCTCCCCAAAATGTTTGCTCGCTACCTTGCTCATGTCTTCAAGATAGTCCCAAACAAGCGGCGTGTTCCAGCATCCTGGAAGATTTCAGGCAGGCGGTTTGGGCGTTGACTTTTGAGTCGTTTTGGGCATCATCGCGGGGCTGCCGGCCCGGACGGTTGCTGTGCTCCCGCGAAGGGTGTCGGCCAGCAATTCGGTGAAGAGCTGCACCTGCGCCGTGCGCTTCTCGTTGAGGAGCAGGGCGAAGACGTTGCGGGCGAGCCGGATGTCCGGAACGTCGAGAACCACGACGCCGGGCGGCCGGTGCCGCAGCGCAAGTTCCGGCACCAGGGCGGCGCCGAGTCCGGCTGCCGCCATCTCGAGGCTGGCGTGGAAGTCATCGCTATAGGCCACGACGCGCGGATGCAGATTGCAACTGGCAAACAGGCGTTCAATCACCACGGCGTCGCTGGTGCCCGGATGGTGCATGATCCAGGGCATGTCCGAGAGTTGCGAGGCCTGCATTTCGGCGTCCTCCCGGATGCCCCACGATGCGGGGAGCACCACCCGGAAGTCGTCGTCGCCGATCCATTGCCGGTCCAGGGTATGGGGCCACGCGAGTCCGGACTGGCCCACTTGGTACACCAGCGCGAGGTCCAGCTCGCCGCCGGTGCGCAGCCCTTGGATGGTCTGGGAAGGCTCGGCCACCCACACGCGCAGTTCTATGCCCAGCTTCTTCCAGCGCGGGTTCCGGAGGATGTCCGGCAGGATGTAGGTTGCCAGGCTTGGGAAGATGCCAAGCCGCAGCTCCTGGACGGGGGAGTCCGTGCTCCTCGAGGCGGCGGCCAACAGGGTCTCGACGTCGGTGAGCACTTTGGAGGCATGGCGCACCATGGTGAGGGCGGCCTCGGTGGGAACCACGCTGCGCGCGGAACGGTGGAAGAGTTCGACGCCGGTGTCCCGTTCCAGCGCCGCCATCTGTTGGGATACGGCTGAGGCGGTGTAGCCGAGCCGCCCGGCGGCTGCCGCGAAGGAGCCGAGCCGCGTGACTTCAAGGAGCGTCCGCAGGTGGAGAAGGTTGACCATCAGTGATCCTTAGGCTCGGTGCCGGCCGAAATCCGTGCCCAGCCAGCATAGCGGTGTGAATTCGGTCTCCGCTGTTGCTGTTGCTCGGTCGGCCCGGCGCCGACCAGGCGCTTGGAAGTGTGGCGGGCGACTCGCGAAAACGGTGTTTTCAGGATGCCGCGACACGCCGGGATCCAAGCGACACGCTGACGAATAATTGTGGCTAAGTAGTCCACAGGGTGTGGATTACGTCTCCGGATTTGGCGAATTCCCGGACATTTTTACCCCCTTGGCCTGTGGACTACCGGTGCGTAAAATGACATACTTGTAATACATCATCTTGGGGTCCCGCTGAGGCGCTTGCACTACATGTAGTATCGATTTACGGATTGAGCGGGAAACCAGCACAAGACATGAATAGAGCGTTTGGCCGCCTCGGTGGCCCAGCGGGCCAGCATCGGAGTCGGAACCAGAACCGGCGGGGCCTGCCGAACGAAGAGCAAAGACTTCAACAAAGGGGACAGGAACCATGACTGTTACGGTTTACACGAAGCCGGCCTGTGTTCAGTGCAACGCAACCTACCGTGCACTCGACAAGAAGGGCATCGCCTACCAGAGCGTTGACATCTCCCAGGATGCCGAGGCCCTTGAGCGCCTGAAGGCCCTTGGGTACATGCAGGCCCCCGTCGTGGTGACCGAGCAGGACCACTGGTCAGGATTCCGTCCGGACAAGATCGAAGAGCTGGCACTGGCTGCCGCTTCGGTGGCGTAGTTTTCAGGGACCTGGCTCTTCAGGACTCCGTCACAACAACAAAGTATTCCAATGTAGTCGAGGTGACTCCCATGGCAGCGCTGGCAACAGCACCTGCTCAAGCAACGGCTGAAGCTGTCAGCACGCGGAGTCACCTCATCTACTTTTCCTCCACATCTGAGAACACCAAGCGCTTCGTCCAGAAGCTCGGCGTGGACGCGGCACGCATCCCGCTCCATGCCAAGGACGCGCCGCTGCTCGCACTGGAACCCTTCGTCCTTGTGTTGCCCACGTATGGCGGCACGAATGGCGAAGGATCGGTGCCCAAGCAAGTCATCAGGTTTCTGAACAACCCGCAGAACAGGGAACTGATCCGCGGCGTCATCGGAGCAGGAAACACCAACTTCGCGGAAAACTACTGCATGGCGGGAGACATCATCGCCACCAAATGCCGGGTTCCGCTTCTTTATCGATTCGAACTCATGGGGACTCCGGAAGATGTTGACCGGGTCAATCAAGGATTGGAAAAGTTTTGGACACGACTGTCGCAGATACAGAAGTAACCAAGGGCGCTATGGACACCGCCAAGGTCAAGAAGCCGTTGCCGGAGGCCTATAAGGGCCTTGGCTACCATGAGCTCAACGCCATGTTGAACCTCTACGGTCCGAACGGGGAAATCCAGTTCGAAGCCGACCGCGAGGCCGCGCACCAGTACTTCCTGCAGCACGTGAACAACAACACCGTTTTCTTCCATGACCTGGAAGAGAAGCTGGACTACTTGGTCAAGAACCAGTACTACGAGCGCGAGACCCTCGATCAGTACACGATGAACTTCATCCGTGATCTCTTCAACCGCGCCTACAAGAAGAAGTTCCGCTTCGAGACCTTCCTCGGCGCCTTCAAGTTCTACACCTCCTACACGCTCAAGACCTTCGACGGCAAGCGTTTCCTGGAGCGCTACGAAGACCGCGTCTGCATGGTTGCCCTGCACCTTGCCCGCGGCAACGAAGAGCTGGCCAGCCGTCTCGTCGACGAAATCATTGACGGCCGCTTCCAGCCCGCTACGCCCACGTTCCTCAACGCCGGCAAGGCCCAGCGCGGCGAGCTGGTCTCCTGCTTCCTGTTGCGCATCGAAGACAACATGGAGTCGATCGCCCGCGGCATCAACTCGGCGCTGCAGTTGTCCAAGCGCGGCGGCGGCGTGGCCCTCTCGCTGACCAACATCCGCGAGCACGGCGCCCCGATCAAGCAGATCGAGAACCAGTCCTCCGGCGTCATCCCGGTCATGAAGCTTCTCGAGGACAGCTTCTCCTACGCCAACCAGCTCGGTGCCCGCCAGGGTGCGGGTGCCGTGTACCTGCACGCCCACCACCCGGACATCTACCGCTTCCTGGACACCAAGCGTGAAAACGCCGACGAGAAGATCCGCATCAAGACGCTGTCCCTCGGCGTCGTGGTCCCGGACATCACGTTCGAGCTGGCCAAGAAGAACGAGGACATGTATCTTTTCTCCCCGTACGACGTCGAACGCGTCTACGGCGTCCCGTTCTCCGATATTTCGGTCACCGAGAAGTACTACGAGATGGTGGACGACTCCCGGATCAAGAAGACCAAGATCAGCGCCCGCGAGTTCTTCCAGACCCTCGCGGAGATCCAGTTCGAGTCCGGCTACCCGTACATCATGTTCGAGGACACCGTGAACCGGGCCAACCCGATCGCGGGCAAGATCACCATGAGCAACCTGTGCTCGGAGATCCTGCAGGTTTCCACGCCGTCCATCTACGCCGAGGACCTCAGCTACGAGACGGTCGGCAAGGACATCTCCTGCAACCTTGGTTCGATGAACATCGCCAAGACCATGGATTCCCCGGACTTCGGCCTGTCGATCGAGACGTCCATCCGTGCCCTCAGCGCGGTGTCGGACATGTCATACATCAACTCGGTGCCGTCCATCGCGCAGGGCAATGCCCAGAGCCACGCCATCGGCCTCGGCCAGATGAACCTGCACGGCTACCTTGCCCGTGAGCACGTCCACTACGGTTCCGAAGAGGGCCTGGACTTCACCAACATCTACTTCTACACGGTGCTGTTCCACGCCCTCCGTGCCTCGAACAAGCTGGCCATCGAGACCGGTCAGCCCTTCGGCGGCTTCGAGAACTCCACGTACGCCAGTGGCACGTTCTTCGACAAGTACACCGAGCAGGAATGGACCCCGGAAACCGAGCGCGTTCGCGAGCTTTTCGCCGGTATCCACCTTCCGACGCAGGATGACTGGCGCGAGCTGAAGGCTTCCGTCATGGAGCACGGCATCTACAACCAGAACCTGCAGGCCGTGCCGCCCACCGGTTCCATCAGCTACATCAACAACTCGACGTCGTCGATCCACCCGGTGGCCGCCAAGATCGAAATCCGCAAGGAAGGCAAGATCGGCCGCGTCTACTACCCGGCTCCGTACCTCGACAACGACAACCTGGAGTACTACCAGGACGCGTACGAGATCGGCTACGAGAAGATCATCGACACCTACGCCGCCGCCACGCAGCACGTGGACCAGGGCCTGTCGCTGACGCTGTTCTTCAAGGACACCGCCACCACGCGTGACATCAACAAGGCGCAGATCTACGCATGGCGCAAGGGCATCAAGACGCTCTACTACATCCGCCTCCGCCAGCTCGCGCTGGAAGGGACCGAAGTAGAAGGCTGCGTTTCCTGCATGTTGTAACCGATAACGGTTGTTTATTTGCGGCAGCCGCCGCGCCTCAAAACTGAAGAGTACGACGCCGGGTGAGCGCCCGGCGTCGTACGCTTACCTTAAAGAACACATACGTTAAGGGGACGAAATGACCGAGAAGGTCAAGCTGCTTAGCCACGTCGAAGCGATCAACTGGAACCGCATCCAGGATGACAAGGACGTGGAGGTCTGGAACCGCCTGGTCAACAACTTCTGGCTGCCGGAGAAGGTGCCGCTGTCCAACGACGTCCAGTCCTGGCACACCCTGACGCCGGACGAGCAGCAGCTCACCATGCGCGTATTCACCGGCCTGACCCTCTTGGACACCATCCAGGGCACGGTGGGCGCCGTTTCCTTGATCCCGGACGCGATCACTCCGCACGAAGAGGCCGTGTACACCAACATCGCCTTCATGGAGTCGGTGCACGCGAAGTCGTATTCGTCGATTTTCTCGACCCTGTGCTCCACCAAGGAGATCGACGACGCCTTCCGCTGGTCCCTCGAGAATGAGAACCTGCAGAAGAAGGCGCAGATCGTCATGGACTATTACCAGGGCGACGATCCCCTGAAGCGCAAGGTGGCTTCCACGCTGCTGGAGTCGTTCCTGTTCTACTCCGGGTTCTATCTTCCGATGTACTGGTCCTCCCGTGCCAAGCTCACGAACACGGCGGACCTCATCCGCCTGATCATCCGCGACGAGGCCGTGCACGGCTACTACATCGGCTACAAGTTCCAGAAGGGCCTCGAAAAGGTCTCCGAGGAGAAGCGCCAGGAAATCAAGGACTACACGTTCGAGCTGCTCTTCGAGCTGTACGAAAACGAAGTCCAGTACACCCACGACCTCTACGACGGCGTCGGCCTGGCCGAGGACGTCAAGAAGTTCCTGCACTACAACGCCAACAAGGCCCTCATGAACCTCGGCTACGAGGCCATGTTCCCGGCCTCCGTCACCGACGTGAACCCGGCCATCCTGTCGGCCCTGTCACCCAATGCCGACGAGAACCACGACTTCTTCTCGGGGTCTGGCTCGTCTTATGTGATCGGGAAGGCCGTTAATACTGAGGATGAGGACTGGGAGTTTTAGCTCCTTTCCTTCCTGGCGGCCCACAACGCGGGGTCACTTAGCGCCCATCCAAGGCATCGGAATGGGCGCTAAGTGACCCCGCGTTGTTTTTCACGAGGACGGGGACTGGACCACCGGAGCGGTCCTCCCGCACGGCTCGGGCATTACGGCGTTCAAGTGGGCGATACGCGTAGGCATGGTGCCAATTCTCACCCGCGGCGGGGAACATTCTTGGGAGGTACGGCGCATCCGTGGCGCCCGAAAGGCAGATTCCTTGCATCGGCGGTATTGCCAACCACTCGGGGCCGACGCACAATCGGCAAGTGAGATTCGATGGAGTGCTCCCCGAAGACGCACCAGACCCGCGTCTGGAGCAGGCCAGGCGTCTGGAATTGATGCCGATCCCTATCGTGGGACTGGTGCCCCAGCCATCGCTGGAAGATCCGGATGTGGTCGGCATACAGTACGGGCATGACTCCCGCGGATATAACGAGATGTCGGCGAGCATTACCTATACGCTGTGGCGCAATCCCGCTGACCGATCCGACCCGATGAATCTGGCCCAGGTCGACGAGCAAACGCGAAGGTCGATCGAAGACGTTCCGCCATGGCCGCGTCCGGCATGACTGATTGAACGGGTTCAACGGATGCGATACCCGCAGCTCTGGGAGGCCGTGCGGACCACGTGGCATCGGGCCCCTTCCGAACGCTCATCCCCGGCCCAGGTGCTGGCAGAACACATGAACCACATCCTCGTGAATCGCTACCGGAGCGAATGGCCCGGGGGCATCGCGTGGGACCGTAACACCGGGGATCTCAGTAATCGTCCGGGCAGCCGCGTCGTAACCGTATGGATTGACGGCGTCGAAGTGCAGGGTGTGGAGATCGACATGGATCCCCTCGTGTACGGGGTTGGCGCGTCACTTGAACAGGGCGGGGTTATGACAGCTGTCCTCCCACGCGAACAGCTCGAATACATACGAATTGAATTCGCGAAACGCGCGTAGGCTGTGGGGACATCCACAGTGAGGGGGCCAAGGATGAAACATCCGCGTACTGTGGCCGCCGTCGCTGTGCTGTTCGGGTTGGCCCTCGCGGGGTGCCAGACGATAGCCGGGCCGCTCCCGGTCGACTCCTCCACAACAGCTGTGCCCAGCCCGTCGTCCCCGGAGCTCTTGGCGATCATCCAGACTGCTGTCGAGAACCGAAACGCCACCGTCCTCGACAATCCCCCGGCTCCGCGCCTGGCCGAAGGGCAGACGACGGCGGGGCACCGGGCCAAGCGCGCGCGGGACCTTCCGGTGGTGGCCCGGTCAAAGGCCGGGTTCAAGTCAAAGGGCTTCTGGTACACGGACTTTTCGACGAAGATCACGGTGGAATCCGTGGAGGTGAGCGGGTCGACGGCAAGCGTCCATTTCAAGGAACTGACCGAAGAACACCAGGCCTCGGCGGCGAACGGGCCAAGCAACGTCCCGTCGGGATACTCGGTGTCGCAGACCGCTATGTTCCTGGCATCCGTGGATGGATGGCAGCTGGACAGCATCGCCCCTTCCACGCCGGGGGGCCTTTTGCCGATGTCCATCGTCAAGGGCTGAAACCGGAGCTGCACCGGTCCCGGGTCGGATTGGCGCGGGATCCGCCAGATCTCCTGACGGCCGGTCTCTAGGTGTCCGCTCTCTGGGGCTCCAATGGTTCACGGCGTAGTGACATACGGGGCGGGTGACCTCACGACCGAGCTCTCCCTCCTCGGCCAGGGAAAGTGCCAGCCGACACTGTAGGGGGTAGAGGGTCGGATGGCCCGTTCAATTCCTACTTATCCTGCCTTCGGCGCACCATCTCGCTGATCCAGATGGGCGCGAATGGAGAGGTGCAGTTCGGGGGAGTCGGATAATCCTTGAGCACCTGCAGGCGCTCACCGATGTCGATTGCGCGGGCGCGGTGCTCCGCGTATTCGATCCCGATCTGGGCCAGGCAGTGGTTCATGGCCCATTGCAAGCGGGCCGGCGCGTCTTTCATCTCTGCCTCGATGACGTCGAGCAGTCCGGCGAGGTCGAGGCCTTCGGGATTCTTCGCCGCGCGTTCCGTGGTCAGCGCCCAGCCGGCGCTCGCGACCACTGGATCCGGATCGGTGAACCAGGCAAGGCGCAGCTCCTCGCAGTGCGGGTTCTTCTTCACCACGTAATTCACGAGCCAGTCGTGAACCTTCGGAGTGCGCGCCTGGCGCAACATGGCGTCCAGCTCATCCTGCTCGAACGCCTTCGGGCGGCAGATCAGGATCGCGAGCAGTCTCGCTGCCGTGTCATCCGTCGCCCAGAGCTGGTGGGCGAGTTCTTGCTGCGTCTTCAACCGCTTGGCGAGCGCGCGCAGTTTGCCGAGGTTCACACCATGATCGTCACCGTGTTTCTCATTCACCTCGCGTGCTCTCGGGTCCTCGAGCGCGGCCAGTTCGGCCACGATCTCGTGAACGGTCGTCTCGGCCACCTCTGCCTCCTGTTCATCTCTTGTGGGGTCGAGCCTACTAGCAGGCGTGGCCGCATGGCGCTGGTTGCGGGGGCGTTCAGGGGCGTGGAACCGGCGTTTCCTTTACAAGGTTCTGCCCGGTCAGGCGCTTTGGAACGCGCCGCATTCCGGGAAGGGGTCGTTCACGAAACCTGGCTCGCCTGGCTCATCCGGATCGTCTGTCCAGCTTGGATCGTCTGTCCAGCTTGGATCGTCCATGTCGTCGGGGTCGGGCCATGGGTGTGCGGCGGTGAAGGAGTTCCAGTCGGGGAAGGGGGCCGGGGGCAGGTCGGGTTCGGGATAGGCGGGCGATTCTTGGTCCGGCCGGGGGACCGGGTCCGGGTCCGGGTCCGGTTCCGACTGGGTGATCGGGGTGTGGGGTGGCCAGCGGGGTGGTTCCCAGTCCTGGTGTTCGCCGGGGTAGTGCCGGTGTGAGGGGGAGGTCCATCCGGGCGGGTGGTTTTTGCCGGCCGGGGTGGGGGTCCATGCGGTGCGGTGTTTGAGGCGGTGGTGTTTGGGGCAGGGCTGGCCCAGGTTGGAGATGCCGGTGGTGCCTCCGTCGGCCCAGGCCAGGAGGTGGTCTGCGTCGTTGTCCAGGGAGTGGTTGTGGCAGCCGGGGAAGGGGCATTTGCCGTCGCGGAGCCGCAGCCATTGACGCATGGCTTTGGTGAGGCGGTAGCTGGTGCGTCCGATTTCCAGCGGCGCCCCGTCACGGGGGTCGGTCAGGACGCGGTGGAAGGACTCGGCGCCCTCGGCGATCAGGCGCCGGGCCATGGACGGCGGGATCGGCCCGTACCCGTCCAGCATGGCCGGTTCGTCCGTGGCGCCGAGCAGGGACAGGACCGGGACGGTGACCAGGACCTGCGCCCTCGGGGACGGGACGCGCCCCGGTTCCAGACCGCCGTCGGGCAGGCCCCCGGCTCCTGCCCCGCCGCCGCCGTCGGGCATTGCGGCGGTGCCGGGGGTGGTGTTGGTGAGGAGCCAGGTGGCGGTGATGTCGGCGCGGAGCTGGGCGAGGGTCCGGGGTTCGGCGGGGCCTTGGAGGGCGCGGGCGGCGGCGGTGGTGCGGTCCCACCTCCCTGCCGCGGTCGCGGCGGGGAGGTGGGCGGAGAGCCAGGCCATGCCGTCGCGGTCCGGGAGGTATTCGACCCTCCGGTCCCGGGCTTTGGCGGTGTGGCGTTCTTCGATGCCGACCGGGTGGTGGCGTTCGCGCCAGGTGCGTGCCTTGGCCCGGAACCGGGAGGGGACGAGGTCCCCGGCCGGGCAGCCCCGGGCGGGGTTCGGTGCGTCGGGGTCCAGGAAGTGTGCTTCCACGCCCGCCGCGCGGCGGCGGGGTCCAGGCTGCCGGTTTCCTCGACGATGATCCGGGCGTGCTGCCAGGAGATCGTGCCGGACTGCAGGGCGGCCAGGGTCAGCGGCAGGCCCGTGGCCAGGGCCCGGGATGCGGACAGGAAGGCCCCGGCGGTGCGTTCGCTGACGGTCAGGACGCAGGCGACCTCGGCGATGAGGGCAAGCTCGTGGGCGGTGCGTTCCTGGGGTGGGGCCGCCGGGGACGCCAGGGATCTGGCTGCCTGGAGGTAGTCCGCGGCGAGTTTCGCTTTCAGCGCGGCGGTCCGGGCTTCCA
>NZ_JARVRH010000037.1 GCF_030209755.1 Arthrobacter sp. efr-133-TYG-118
CACGCCGCGAGGGTTCCCTTGCCGTAGCGAAGCGAGGTAAGGGTGGCGGCGGGGACTAGGCTTGATTTTGAGATCTGAATCAACTGGAAGGGACTCACGTGAGCGATTTCGAGACCGTGCCTGTCGGCGATGTTCCGGCGGACGCGAAAATCTTGGATGTCCGGGAGGATTACGAATGGGTTGCGGGCCACGCCGAGGGTGCATTGCATATTCCCCTTGACCAGATCCCGGCCCGGCTTGACGAACTTGACCCCGACGATGACTTGTATGTCATCTGTCGTACGGGTGGGCGGTCCTACCGGGCGGTTCAGTGGCTGGTGGGGCAGGGCTACACCGCCACCAACATCGCAGGAGGCATGGACATGTGGTTCGAGTCCGGCCGCCCGATGGTTTCGGAGAACGGCCTCAAGCCGGTTGTCCTCTAGCCACTTATAACACCTAAGGAATATTCAATGTCGGCATCCGCGCTCACCTACACCTTCCTCGGTCCGGAAGGCACCTTCACCGAGGCTGCCCTCCTGCAGGTCCCTGGCGCGGCCGATGCCAAGAGGGTGCCTTGCACCAACGTGAACACGGCCTTGGAGAGGGTTCGCCGGGGTGAGGCGGATGCGGCCATGGTGCCGATCGAGAACTCGGTGGAAGGCGGCGTGACTGCCACCCTGGATGCTATTGCCACCGGAACCGAACTGCGGATCATCCGTGAAGCCCTCGTTCCCATCACGTTCGTGCTGGTTGCCCGCCCCGGCGTCAAGATCTCGGACATCCGCCGGATATCCACCCATGGCCATGCCTGGGCCCAGTGCCGGCTGTGGGTCGACGAAAATATCCCGAATGCGGAATACGTGCCGGGATCCTCCACGGCGGCAGCCGCCGTCGGGCTTCTCGAAGGCGATGCTCATTACGACGCCGCCATCTGCGCCCCCCTTGTCGCGGCCGAACGGCCTGGCCTGAATATCCTTGCAGAGAACATCGGCGACAACCCCGGCGCAGTTACCCGCTTCGTCCTGGTCAGCCGTCCCGGTGCACTGACTGAACGCACCGGCGCGGACAAGACCACCGTCGTCGTGCCCCTTCCCGAAGACCGCCCCGGCGCCCTGATGGAAATCCTGGACCAGTTTGCCACCCGCGGAGTCAACCTCAGCCGCATCGAATCCCGGCCCACCGGCCAGTATCTCGGTCACTACTTCTTCAGTATCGACGCCGACGGCCACGCGTCAGACGCCCGGGTAGCCGATGCCCTGGCTGGCCTGCATCGGATCAGCCCGGCCACCCGATTCCTTGGGTCCTATGCGCGAGCAGACGAGCAGGAAGCCTTGGTTGCTCCGCATACTTCCGATGCCGCGTTCGCATCCGCACATGCCTGGGTTCGGGGCATTCTGGGTGGGGAACCGGGCGCTTGACCGGCCTGAATCCGCTTCGCAAAGCGTTGGATAATTGACTCTTCAACCCCTATCGCGTGGATAAAACTGTGCGTATGCTTGCTTGATCCACAATTGATGGACGCATGCCCCTAACGGAGGGAGCGGGCCATGTCAGGAAATAGCAATGACACCAGCGGCCAGGGAATGATCGTTAACCCTAAGCCCAAGGCGGACAACCAAGACTGGGACGGCGACGACGCCGACCGGGCTGATCGGCTGCGCTTTGAGGAAGAACAGGCCATGATTCGCGAGCAATCGGAAGCGCGCGCGGCCGCCAAAGCGTTGGCAGAACACAAACTGGCAGAACACAAGTTGGCGGAACAGAAAGCAACTGAAGCGGCGAAGAACGCCAAATAGCGCGTCCCGCTATTTCACGCGTACGGCTTATTGCACGCGCACGAGGAGAGAACGCGGCTCCACCTTGACGGTGACTTTTGTGGCTTCGCCCGAGGGATCACCGTCAAGTTGAGTGGCCATCGGTTCGCTGCTGCTGATGACCACCTTGCCTGAACGGTAGTAATTCATGACCGGCAGGTTCCGGTTGTGCTTGAACAAGATCTTGGCGTACACCGCGATCCAGCCGATGGCGCTGCGGGGGCTCATGACCACAACGTCCAGGACGCCGTCGTCGATCATCGCCCCGGGGATGAAGTCGATGCCCCCTGGAATCAGGCCGCAGTTGGCGAACAAGACGCTTCGGATTTTCCGGGATTGCTCGGGCGCGTCGTCCATGGCAATGGTGACCCTTTTGCGCCGGCCGGGCAGGTGGCGGACGCCGGCCTCGGTGTAGGCCAGCCAGCCGACCGCCTTCTTGAGGCCGTCGTTGGTATCGCCCACAACCTCGGCATCCAGGCCCATGCCGGCGATCACCAGGAATGCATGCTCGGAAGAGGCCCCTGTCCGCTCGTTGTGGATCGCCATTCGGGCGGTGTCGATGTAGCGCTGGTGGCCGAAGAGGGCTGTGTGGACGTTGCCGCGGAGATCGTTGACATCCAGGTTCACGTTGCGTGCCAGCAGGTTTCCGGTTCCCAGGGGAATCAAGCCCATCGCGACGTCGGTGTGCGCGAGGGTCTCTGCCACCACGCGCACGGTACCGTCGCCGCCGCCCACGAGTACGACGTCGGGCCTATACGCGAGTGCCGCCTTGGCCTGCGAATGGCCAGGGTCCTCCGCCGTGGTGTCGAAGAAGCGGGGTTCGTCCCAGCCCGCAAGATGGCAGGCTTCCCGGATGATCCTCCGTGCGTCCTCGGCCTTCGCCTTCACCGGGTTGAGGATCACGGCGACCCTTTGCAAGCCGGCTTCGGGCTTGTAAGCGTCTTCGTGCACAGCGCTGCGGGTATGCCTGGCCCTGAGTCGGCGCACGCCCCACCAACTGGAGACGGCGAAGACCACGCCCCCAGCCAGAATCACGTACAGGATCCAGTTGCTCATGGTGCTTCAACCCTATCCCGCTGCAGGTGCGGCCGTGCACGGCGGCAGGGGTGGCTGCCGCCGTCGGGCACTGGCCGCGGAGCAGCGCGCGCATTCGATACTCTTGTCTGGTGATCGACGTAAAAGACCTCAGCGAAAACCCGGACAAGTTCCGTGCCAGCCAGCGCGCCCGCGGTGCCGACGAGTCCGTGGTGGACGCGATCATTTCGGCCGACGCAGACCGCCGCGCGGCACTGATCCGCTACGAGAACCTCCGTGCGGAGCAGAACGCCTTCGGCAAGAAGGTGGCACAGGCAAAGGGCGAGGAAAAGCAGGCGCTGCTGGCCGAGGTCAAGGAACTGGCCAACTCGGTCAAGGCTGCCTCTGCCGAAGCCGACGCCGCCCAAGCCAAGCAGGAAGAGCTGCTCCGTGTCATCCCCAACCTGATTATGGACGGCGTGCCCGAGGGTGGCGAGGACGACTTCGTGGTGGTCAAGACGGTCGGCACACCACGCGAATTCCCTGATTTCGAGCCACGGGACCACCTGGAAATCGGCGAACTCATCGGCGCGATCGACATGGAACGCGGCGCCAAGGTGTCCGGTGCGCGCTTCTACTTCCTCCGCGGCGTGGGTGCCCGCCTGGAGATGGCATTGCTGCAGATGGCCATGGACCAAGCCATCGAGGCCGGCTTCGTGCCGATGATCACCCCCACTTTGGTGCGTCCGGAGATCATGCAGGGCACCGGTTTCGATGTAAAGCACGACGCCGAGATCTACCGTCTCGCCGAAGACGACCTTTACCTCGTGGGAACCTCGGAAGTGGCCCTCGCCGGCTACCACGCGGACGAGATCCTGGATCTTTCCGCCGGGCCGATCCGCTACGCCGGGCAGAGTTCCTGCTACCGGCGCGAAGCCGGTTCGCACGGCAAGGACACCCGCGGGATCATCCGCGTCCACCAGTTCAACAAGGTGGAGATGTTCATCTACACCACGGTTGAAGAGGCCGCTGCCGAGCACGAGCGCCTCCTGGCCTGGGAAGAGGAAATGCTGGCCAAGGTCGAGCTCCCGTACCGTGTGATCGACACTGCGGCGGGCGATCTCGGCATGTCCGCGGCCCGGAAGTTCGACTGCGAAGCCTGGGTCCCCACCCAGAACGCGTACCGCGAGCTCACCTCGACGTCAAACTGCACCACCTTCCAGGCCCGCCGCCTCAACATCCGGGAGCGTGCGGTCAATGAGGACGGCGTAGCGAAGGGCACCCGCGCCGTCGCGACCCTGAACGGCACGCTGGCCACCACCCGCTGGATCGTGGCCATCCTGGAGCACCACCAGAACCCGGATGGCTCGGTCAACGTCCCCAAGGCACTCCAGAAGTACATCGGAGGGCTCGAGGTCCTGCCCGTTCTGTAGCCGATGTGGGTGTTGTGGGCTGTGAGGCCGGGCTTCCGTTTGGCGATTCCGGGGCTTGTTTCCTAGCGGGGTGCTTGTAGCGCCTTCCTTGGAAACAAGCCCCGGAATGCCGGGGTGAACTGGTCCTCCACAACCTCGCTTGTCCACATGCAGCAAAAGCACGGCTCACGCTGCCGAACGATCCATGGATAGTAATTCCATGGACATCCCTCCGCAGCTCATTGTCTCCGCCGAGCGGCTGGCTCTCACGGGATCCACGGCTGTGATTCACCGGTCCTTTAGGGCAGGACACCTCGTCCGGTTGAGGCGCGGGTACTACGTGAAAACCTCCACCTGGGTGGAAGCGACGCCTGCCCAGAGGTTCGAGTGGTCCGCAGCGGCGGTGGGTCTGGCATTCGACCGGCCCGTCTTTTGCGGTGAGTCCGCAGCTGTCGTGCTCGGCGTCCCCACACTTCGCCCCCCGGAGTTCGTCGATCTAGCCACTTCCTCGGAGCGAATCACCGGACGGCGACCAGCAACGTTTGTTGTCCACGGAAACAGCGCGCTTGCCGAAAAGGCCCGGAATGCAAGCAACCATCCCATGCGCTACGTCCTTCGACGCGACGCGCAGGCCGCGGTTTCCGGCCAGTTTTCCTGCACAAGTCCGGTCCAGACGGCCATGGATGTCATGTGTACCTCGTCCTTCAGTCGCGCGCTGGTTGTCGCTGACGGAATCGCACGAATGCTGCGCGAACAGGGTTTGCTAGGGCAGGATGCATGCTTGGTCGAACACCCTGGGATCGCCTTGGCACTGGACGGGATCGTGGCTGATGCCACCAAGCACCGGGCAGTCCGCATCGCGAGCCTGGCCAACACGAAGGCCGAATCAGCAGGGGAGTCATTCAGCAGGGCTGTCATCGAACTGTTGGGCTTTGAGCAACCGCTCCAACAGCACACGATTGTTGACTCGGGCCAGTTCGTTGCCAGAACCGATTTCTGGTGGCCGGAGCAATCAATCGCAGGCGAATTCGATGGCAAGCAAAAGTACGCGGACGAGGACATGCGGGGGGATTGGAGCGCGGAGGAGGTCGTCTATCGGGAGAAGCTACGCGAGGACAGCATCCGTGCACTGGGGTTCACCGTAGTCAGGTGGAATTGGGCGGATCTGGAGCAGCCAGGCCGTCTTCGGCAGAAGCTTCTGCGTGCCGGACTACGGCCTCGGAGCCGATCCCGGCCCTAGTTTCAGATCCCCTGTCCACAAGCACCGGAATAGGAAACCGGCTGCGGGACGAACCTGCGGGATGGCCGCGTGCCGGGTACCGCCCAGGCCTCGAGCCAGGCCCTCAAGTTAACATTCACACTGTGGACAAACGTGGGAGTATTCACCGCGTGTTAATCCGTTGCTGTGTCCTGCGTCCTAGCTGGTGTCGGTGGGGTCTGCTTCACTTGAGGCATGACTATTTTGACTGGTACCTCAGTCGCTGGCATCGATGACCAGCGGAATTTGAATCACAAGCTGATGATCGCGTTGGACGTCGACGGAACCCTCGTGGATCACGATGGGCACATGTCGCCAAGTGTCCGCGACGCCGCAAGGGCAGTTGTCGCCCACGGCCACGACGTCCTGATCGCCACCGGCCGCTCGTTGAATGCCACCTTGCCCATCATTGAGCAGATCGGACTGGAACGCGGTTATGCCGTGTGCTGCAACGGCGGCGTCACGTTGCGGCTCGACCCCCAGCTGGACGCGGGCTACGAGATCATTCACAAGGCCACTTTCGATCCCGCCCCGGCGCTGATGGCTCTTCGCGAGCAGCTTCCGTCCGCCAAGTACGCGCTCGAGGACGAGGACGGGAACTTCCTCTCCACCGAGCGGTTCCAGGACGCCAGCTTCGGCGTCGAGGCAATCGGCGTCGACTTCCAGACCATGCTCGATGCCACCGCGGTGCGTGTCGTGGTGTTCAGCAGCGAGAACACGGCCGAAGAATTTTCCACAGCCATCCGCAAGATCGGGCTGTCCGGGGTCACTTACTCAGTGGGCTGGACGGCCTGGCTGGATATCGCCGCCGCCGGGGTCACCAAGGCCAGCGCCTTGGAGCAGTTGCGCCAGCGGCTCGGCACCCACCCCCGCCACACGGTGGCCGTGGGGGACGGCCGCAATGACATCGAGATGCTCAGCTGGGCCGGCCGCGGTGTCGCCATGGGCCAGGCACCTGAGGAAGTCATCGCCGTCGCGGATGAGGTCACTGCTTCGGTGTACGACGACGGCGCGGCTCTCATCCTGCGTCGCCTGGTGTACTAGACCCGCGCAGCGGGGCTAGCCGGCGGACGCTCACGGCAGCTCAGGCGGCGTCGGAGACCACGGTGATCATACGCCGCAGGCTCATGGCAACCGACGCGGTGGCGTTCACGGGCGCCTGCCCGGCGGCCGCCTCCGTGACGGTTTCACTTAGTGTTGCCACACTATCCCGGGCTTCGTCCAAGGCATTCTTGAAATCCTCGGCGTCCCCATGCCTCCATTGCCGGATCATTTCCGCAACGTCTTCCAGCGCCCCAGCCAGATTTGGCGGGACACCCTCCGGAATGACCGTTCCCGCGTCCTCTTCCCAGATGACGCTTGCCAGGACGTCAGTGACGTCCTGGACGTGAAAGGTGAGCCGTTCCACCGTGCGCAAACCGGCGAGGTCACCGGGCAGTCGCCTGGCTCGACGGCGAGACCGCGGGTTCGCTTTGGCACTCAACTTCGCCGCCTGGACGGCCGTCCGCACCGCGGTCGCGGTGCGTGCGAGCTCGCCGCTTCGGCTCGCCCAATCTTCATGGTTCGGCGGCCAGGATTCCGTCATGGCGCTGGCCATGTCCCTGAGTTGCTTGGACAGTGCCCGTTGGTGTCCGTCGATGGCGGGATCGATGCCTTCAAGATGCAGGGGAGGGAAGACCAGCCAGTTCACCGCGAAGCCGACCGCCACTCCCATAGCCATTTGGAGGACGTACGCGAAAGAGAATCCCTGCGCATTCGAGTAACCCAGGACCAATACGAACAACGCCGCCATGGGAACCCATTCGGAGGCGCTTCCAAGCCTTGGTAGGCCGCCGACAACCACGCCCAGGCCGACGACGACGGCCACCGCCAGTGCGTTCGGGGCGGTGACAGTGGTGACTGCGAAGGCCATGGCAATGCCCAAACCGAGTCCCAGCAGGCTTTGCAGCCCGTGCTTGGCGGAAGCCGCAACGGTGGGGTGCATGCTGACCAAGACGCCCAAGGGCGCATAATACGGATAGGCGGCGGCCGTCCCAGGCATAAGCGGCGCGAGGTACCAAGCCAGCCCGGCCGCGACGGCCGTCTTTGCGGCAAACAGGAGTCGGTGGCCCGTGACGGCCTGCCTGAGAGCGGGAAGAAGCCGCCCAAGCTTCGGCTTGGAGATCATGGACTCAAGGTAGGCCGGGAGGAAGGGTGTGTCGAGGACAATATGGCCGAAGGCGTGCCGACGCCGTCAGTAAACCTCGAGGATCAGCTGCAGCAAGCGGGCTGCGGCCGGCCTGGCGGCGTGCTCCTCCACCCATTGGGCGCGGGCCAGGGCCTTACTCACGGCTTGGGTGCTGATTCCCAGTTCCTGGGCCACGGCTTTCTGTTGTCCACGCACCCCCGGTGTCAGCAGGTCCAGGACGCGCCACTCAGCGACGCTCCGATGCTGCACAATGTGCCCGAGGAGCCGCAGTACTGCCTCCGATTCGGCAGCGAGTGCAGCGATCGGCCCCTCGACGGCCACAGGGACCCGCTCTTTGCCATTCCGCAAGCGGTCAACCGCGCGGCGTGCGTAAACCAGGCCGTGTCCGGAGGCGTCTTTGATTTGCTTGGGCAGGGGTTCGTTGACGGGGCCGACGCCGATTCCCACGTACCACTGTCCGCTCCGCAGGGCGATGAGCGCCGAATCCACGGCCTGATGCGGGAATTCCACGATGCCCTGGACTTCGTCCTCCACCGAGCGGCCAAAGTCCAAGCACGCCGGGATATGGCGCAGGTCTTTGAGCAGCTGCGGTACGAGGTCTCCGTTGCCGCGGCTGTCGCGTTGGTTGATGGTCAGGGTGAACATGGTGGATCAAACATTACCGGCAGGTAGTTGACTTTCAAGGGGTTAATTCAGAGCCTACTGCTCGTTACGACGGCGGGTGCCCGGCGATTGTGAGCCGATCCGTTAATGCGTCGGGGACCTACGCATTAACGACGACGGCGGCGGGTGCGGTTCGCATGGAACCACACCCGCCGCCGTCGGACGCGTTGCTAGTCGGACGCTGTTAGTGGGCGACCGGAACGTAACGCTTGATGGAAGCTTCCAGCTCGGCTTCGGCGGCTGCGCGGTCGGCCCAGCCTTCAGCCTTGACCCACTTACCCGGCTCAAGGTCCTTGTAACGGGTGAAGAAGTGCTCGATTTCCTTGATCAGGAATTCGCTGACATCGGTGATTTCCTGGATGTGGTCGAAACGCGGGTCGGCCGGAACGCACAGGACCTTGGCGTCTCCGCCGCCGTCGTCGGTCATGTTGAAAACGCCGATGGGGCGGGACTCAACGATGACGCCGGGGTACAGGTCGAAGTCCTGCAGGAGCACCAGTGCGTCCAGCGGGTCGCCGTCCTCGCCAAGGGTGTTCTCGAAGAACCCGTAGTGGGTGGGGTACTGCATGGAAGTGAACAGGACGCGGTCCAGGCGGACGCGGCCGGTCTCGTGGTCAACTTCGTACTTGACGCGCGACCCCTTGGGGATCTCGATCGTGACGTCGTGCTTCATGGAATGCTCCTTGACGGTATTGGCATGGGCGCGGCAACAGAGCAGCCGACGCCGCCGACTACTATTGAGGATATAGCGAGAGGCCCAAGTTTCTTGAAACGGTGGGGACATTCAAGACTTTGAGGACTAAGGCTGTATGAAGGGCGTTGACGAAGCGGGGGCTGAAAAGCAGGCTCCGGATCAGCAGGAGACTCCCGTTCTCAGGCCCAGGAAGCCCACACCCGCGAAACCTGCGTCGAAAGGCGTCGTCCGCTTTCTGCCACTGGTTTTGTTGACCTTCGTCATCGCGGCATCGGCCGTGCCGATGGGCCTCGGAGTCGCACCTGGATTCTTCGGTCCAAGCTTCTTCGGGGTAGCCGGCACACCCGCACCCAAGGTGCCTGCCTGGCAACAGGTCCCCAAGCAGCTGAGCCGCACCCAGGTCGTTGCGCCCTTGGACGCTTCCGCCCCGGTCCCGCTGCCGGCCGATGTCACAAACCAGCTCAACGCCCTCCTGACGCCCGACGGCGGGGGAGACTTCACCGGCGTCGTTGAGGATGCGTTGACCGGGCTTCCGCTTTACGATCGCGACGGCGCCAAGAACCGGGTGCCGGCGTCCAACATGAAGCTGCTCACTGCAGTCGCGGCGCTGCGGGCGATCGGCCCGGAGACACGCTTCAGCACGCGGGTGCTGGCGGGACCTTCGGCATCGACCATCATCCTGAGCGCCGGAGGTGACGTCCTGCTCGGCGACGGCCCGTCCCAGCCAAGCGAGGTACTTGGCCATGCCGGCTTGGAGACCCTCGCAAGCGATGCGGCAAAAGCGCTGCAGGACCGCGGCGTGAAGGGCCCGGTCACGGTGCAATTGGACGATGGACTATTCACCGGTCCGGCTTTGAATCCGGCGTGGAGCCTCGACGACGTCGCTGCCGGCGAAACTGCGCCAATCTTTCCGATCGCCCTGAACTCGGCCCGGACGAGCCCGGGGGCAACCACCGGTCCGCGTCCGCAAGACGCCGCGCTCACCGCGGCCGAGGCTTTCGCCGGGAAGCTCCAGGCCGCGGGCACCGCCGCCGGATTCACGGTGGTCCCCGGCGTCGAACGCGCCTCCGCTCCGGCCGGAAAGCAGGACGTCCTCGCCAGCGTGGTGTCTGCGACCGTCCGCGAGCAAGCGGACTTGATGCTCGAAACCTCGGACAACTACCTTGCCGAGGTATTCGGCCGGATGGCCGCTCTGTCCGCGGGAAAGCAGGGATCGAACGACGGCGCGACGGCGGCCGTGAGCGCCCAGGTGGCGGAACTGGGGATCGCCACGGATTCCATGCACTTGGCAGACGTGTCCGGCCTTGCCTTGGGCAACCAGGTGTCGGCGCGGCAGTTCGCGGATGTGGTGCGGGCCATCACCTCGGGGCCGGACACCCGTCTCCGTGCCGCCCTCGCCGGGTTCCCGGTGGCCGGGCTGACCGGGACGCTTGGCGACCGCTACGGAGACGCCAGCACCTCCCAAGGGGCGGGACTTGTGCGGGCCAAGACCGGCACCTTGAATTCGGTGATCGCTTTGAGCGGCTATGTGGTGGACGCGAACGGGCGTCTGTTGGTCTTTTCCTTTATCGGCAACGGGCTGACGCCGGGCGCCGCGGGGAACAAGGTGGCGCTGGACAGGTCCGCCACGGCACTGGCGTCTTGTGGTTGCACTGGTGGTTGACGTTCGCCGCTGAGCGAACTTAAGGGTGCAGATTCAGACTGTTGTGTTCTGATGGTTCGTATGGAGTCTCAGCAGCAAGCCCAGTCCCTCATCAACTGGGAGCTGGCCGCCTCCACGGCCGCCCGCCTCGCTCCCCCCGGCCCAGTACTGAGTCCGGCCCAGATCGGCAAAGCCGTGGACAGCTTGCGTTTCAGCGCGGACATCTCAGTACCGCACGTGCATGACATCACCGGTTTGGAGGCCGCACGGGATCTTCGGGATTCCCACGTGCTGGTAGTTGACCGGGCGTCGTGGGCGAAGGCCAATACCCAAAGTTTTGCCGTGATGCTCCAGCCGGCCCTTAAGCAAATGCTGGATTCCCGGCGAGGCCCGGCGATGACACCGGCTGCGGCGGCCGCGAGCGGCGCCATCACCGGCAGCCAGCTCGGGGCTGTGCTTGCCTTCTTGTCGAGCAAGGTCCTGGGCCAATACGATCCCTTCGCCGCGCTCGCTCCGGACTCGAAAGCGCCGCCTGCCGGCAGGCTCTTGCTGGTGGCTCCGAACATTATCTCCGTGGAGCGCGAACTCAACGTTGATCCTGACGATTTCCGGCTCTGGGTCTGCCTTCACGAGCAGACCCACCGCGTGCAGTTCGCGGCGGCACCCTGGCTCCGGACCCACATGCTTGAGGAAATCGAACGCCTCAGCGCCAACCTGCTGGGCAATGTGGACTCCATCATGGACCGCGCCACGGCTGCCGCCCGGTCCCTGCGCGACCGCTCCACGGGTGCCGTGCCCGGCCGCGGGGCCATTCTGGACCTGCTGCAAAACCCCGAGGAAAAGGCCTCCCTTTCGCACCTCACAGCCGTCATGAGTTTGCTGGAAGGCCACGCCAATGTGGTGATGGACGCCGTCGATTCCACCCTGATCCCCTCGGTGAAGACCATCCGGCAGCGCTTCAGCGCACGGGGCAAGGACCGCGGAATGATCGAGAAATTCATCCGCAACATCCTCGGCCTGGATGCCAAGATGCGGCAGTACAGCGACGGAGCCAAGTTCGTCCGTGAAGTGGTTGCGGTGGCCGGCATGGAAGGCCTGAACCAGGTCTGGGAATCGGCCGAAAAACTGCCCACCGAAGCCGAAATCCACGACTCCAAGCTGTGGCTTGAGCGGATGGGGCTGTGACCGCAGGCACCACACCGGGCCCGGGCGCAAGCAGTAGAAACCCAGCAAGCAGTGGAAGCGCACCAAACAGCGGACGACGGCGTCCCGGGCGTTTGGCGCCGGTCGTCGGCAAAGCACGGAACATGTTGCAGGACGCGCTGGCTTCCGCAGGCTATCCCGAGCGAATCCTTGTGGCTTGCAGCGGAGGGCCGGACTCCTTGGCGCTAGCCTCAGTGGCAGCCTACTTTGCACGCCGAGGCCATGTGCACGGCCGCCCCGTGAGCGTGGCCGCCGTCGTGGTTGACCACCAGTTGCAGGAAGGCTCGGGTGAGGTCGCGGCACGAACCGTGGCGATCCTGGAGGGGCTGGGCCTCTCGCCTGTTCAACTGCGGACCGTGGAGGTGGCCGCTACCGGGTTTGGGCCTGAGGCGGCAGCCCGGGACGCCCGGCACGCGGCCCTCGAAGCAGCAGCCACCGAACTCGATTGTGGAGCAATCCTGCTCGGGCACACGCTGGACGACCAAGCCGAACAGGTCCTGCTCGGCCTGGCGCGGGGCTCGGGAACCCGCTCCCTCGCCGGAATGCGCCCCGCACGCGGCAAGATCCTTCGTCCTTTCCTGGGCCTTCGCCGTGCAGAAACGCTCGAAATCTGCGAGGTCGAGGAACTCGAAACGTGGCACGATCCCAGTAACGCGGACCCCGCTTTCGCCCGCTCGAGGACCCGGGTTGAGGTGATGCCCTTGCTTGAGCACAAGCTGGGGCCCGGCGTAGCCGAATCACTCGCCCGCACCGCTGCGATCCTCCAACAGGACGCTGACTTCCTGGAGCAGCTTGCCGCAGACAGCTTTGCGGCCCTCGTGAACCGGACCGACGACGGACTCTGGCTCCCCGAAGACGCCCTGAGGGAATTGTCCCCCGCGCTGAGGTTCCGGGTGATCGCCAAAGCAGCGGCCGACGTCGGGGGCCAACAGCCCGGCTACGGGCGGCTTCAGGCGGCAGAAGCGTTGCTGCGCCGGCAGGGATCGGCGGGTCCCGTGCAGCTTCCCGGAAACGTCAGTGTCTACCGTGTATCCCTGAGCGAATTGGAGCGGGAGGCCTCAGCAGGGGGAACTGCCGTTCCCCGCGAAGGCGGCGGCTGTGGGAAGCTAGTATTCCGGCATCAAAGATCGCCCCAACAGTAGCCGCACCCACGCATCAACACAGGAGCCATTGGTGGATTCAAACGACGTCCAGGCAGACCTCAAACACGTTCTCTACACCAAGGAGCAGATCCAGCAACGGATCGCCGAACTTGCTGCACAGATTGACAAGGACTACGAGGGCCGTGAGCTGCTGATCGTCGGCGTGCTCAAGGGTGCCGTCATGGTCATGGCAGACCTCGCCCGTGCGCTGCACAGCCACGTCAGCATGGACTGGATGGCGGTGTCTTCGTACGGCTCCGGTACCCAGTCCTCCGGCGTCGTGCGCATCCTCAAGGACCTTGATACCGACCTCATGGGCAAGGATGTCCTGATTGTCGAAGACATCATCGATTCCGGCCTGACCCTCTCCTGGCTCAAGACCAACCTCGAATCGCGAGGCACCGCTTCCGTGGAAATCTGCACGGCTTTCCGCAAGCCCACGGCCGCCAAGGTCGAGATCGACGTCAAGTACGTCGGCTATGACATTCCCAACGAATTCGTCGTCGGCTACGGCCTGGATTACGCCGAGAAATACCGCAATCTGGACTTTGTGGGAACCCTCGCCCCGCACGTTTACGAGTAACTCTTCTCGGAGCGAACCAGCGCGGCATTGCCGCGAAATGAAAGCGGGAGAAGTCGGCCGTCCCATTGGGAGGCCGACCTCTCTTTTTAACTCATTCGGGGAGGGCCGCCGCCGGGCTGACGCCGCTGGAGAGCCCGTGTCGGCGCGGGACTTTCCCGGTATCGCTCTCCCCGATACCGGATTCCGCTGGGCATCTTTGCGCTTCTGGGCATTGGTGCAGTCCCGGCCCGGGTCGCGGGCCGGGGCCAACCCGGTATGCATCGTGCAGTAGTTGCAACCGGCCGGCGATTGCGTTCGACCCGTACCGCGGGGATCCTGAAAGAACAATGGATTTCCCCCGAGAGTTTCCGGAATTCCGCGTTGATGTACGCCTAGAGGGAACTTTTGCCCCTCACTGTGCGTGAATCACTCCGAACGGTGTAAAGCTAGAAACTGACGCAGCACCACACGCGCGCAGAAGCTGCGCCGTGCAGCACTACCAGGAGGGACGGGGCGGAGCCCCCGAACAGATGAAAGCTAAGAGTTTCTTCAAGGGCCCGGGCATCTGGATTGTTGTCGTAGTCGGCTTGCTCCTGGTGGCATTTGCAACCCTTGCCCCCGGCGGATCCACCCGTATCGACACCGACAAGGGCCTCGCGATCCTCGCCCAGAGCGGCAAAGTGGACCAGGCCAAAATCTACGATGCCGAGAACCGCGTTGACCTGACGCTGAAAGACAACCTCGTCATCGATGGACAGGACAAGGGCAAGAACGTCCAGTTCTTCTACGTCACCGCGCGAGCCGGGGATGTCGTCAAGGCCGTCACCAACGCCCAACCTTCCGGCGGCTTCACTGACCAGCCCGTCGAGAACAACTGGTTCTCCGGACTGTTCTCGCTCCTCATCCCGGTACTCCTGCTGGGTGTGCTTTTCTGGTTCCTGCTCTCGCGCATGCAAGGCGGCGGTTCCAAGGTGATGCAGTTCGGCAAGTCGAAGGCCAAGTTGGTCAACAAGGACATGCCGCAGGTCACCTTCTCGGATGTCGCCGGAGCCGATGAAGCCGTCGAAGAGCTTCAGGAGATCAAGGAATTCCTCGCGGAACCGGCAAAGTTCCAGGCCGTTGGCGCAAAGATCCCGAAGGGTGTGCTGTTGTACGGGCCTCCGGGCACCGGCAAGACCCTCCTGGCCCGCGCCGTTGCAGGCGAGGCCGGCGTCCCGTTCTTCTCCATCTCCGGCTCGGACTTCGTTGAAATGTTCGTAGGTGTCGGCGCTTCCCGCGTCCGCGACCTCTTCGAACAAGCCAAGGCCAATGCGCCCGCCATCATTTTCGTTGACGAGATCGACGCCGTCGGACGTCACCGCGGCGCCGGTATTGGCGGTGGAAATGACGAGCGCGAGCAGACCCTCAACCAGCTCCTGGTCGAAATGGACGGCTTCGACGTCAAGACCAACGTCATCCTGATCGCGGCAACCAACCGTCCGGACGTCCTGGATCCTGCCCTGCTCCGTCCTGGCCGCTTCGACCGCCAGATCACGGTTGAAGCACCAGACCTGATCGGTCGCGAACAGATCCTGAACGTCCATGCCAAAGGCAAGCCGATGGCCCACGGTGTCGACCTCAAGGGCGTCGCGAAGAAGACCCCGGGCTACACCGGTGCGGACCTTGCCAACGTGCTCAACGAGGCCGCCCTCCTGACGGCCAGGTCCAATGCAAACCTGATTGACGACCGCGCCCTGGACGAGGCGATCGACCGCGTCATGGCCGGCCCGCAGAAGCGTAGCCGCGTCATGAAGGAAATGGAGCGGAAGATCACCGCCTACCACGAGGGCGGTCACGCCCTGGTCGCGGCAGCATTGCGCAATTCAGCCCCCGTCACGAAGATCACCATCCTGCCCCGGGGCCGTGCCCTCGGCTACACCATGGTTGTTCCGGAGGACGACAAGTACTCGATCACGCGCAACGAACTCCTGGACCAGATGGCCTATGCCATGGGTGGGCGCGTTGCAGAGGAAATCGTCTTCCACGACCCCTCGACGGGCGCCTCGAACGATATCGAAAAGGCCACCGGAACCGCGCGCAAGATGGTCACCCAGTTCGGCATGAGCGAGCGCATCGGCGCCGTGAAGCTTGGCGCAGGCGGCGGCGAGCCGTTCCTGGGCCGGGACATGGCGCAGGAACGCAACTACTCGGACTCGGTGGCGTACATCGTTGACGAGGAAGTGCGCCGCCTGATCGATCAGGCCCATGACGAGGCCTATGCGATCCTGACCGAGAACCGGGACGTCCTGGACCAGTTGGCCCTCGAACTGCTTGAGCGTGAAACGCTGAACCAGGCCGAGATCGCCTACATCTTCCGCGACATCCGCAAGCGTGACTTCCGCGAGGTGTGGCTCTCCAAGGAGTCCCGTCCGGTCCAGACCATCCCGCCGGTGGAATCCCGCGCAGAGAAGGCTGAACGCGAAGCACAGGAAGAGGCCAAGGCCGCGCGTCTCGAAGAGCCTTTGGACGCTCAGTCCCCGCACCCGCAGGGAGTCGGAAGCCAGGAGTCATTCACCGGCCAGGGACCTGACGCGGGCACCGACGTTTCGCATCAAGGCTAAGCTTTCTGCTGTGACTCACATCGACGACGACGACTTCAGCGGTGCCGCCAGTGATGACTTCGGCGGCACCTCCGGGGGAAAATCAGGCGGCCACGGCCACGGACACCACCCATACAAGGTCGACCGGCCACGCATCGAGGCGGCCGTCCGCGAGATCCTCATTGCCGTGGGCGAGGACCCGGACCGTGGCGGACTGGTGGATACGCCAAAGCGCGTCGCCAAGGCCTACGCCGAGGTCTTCGCAGGCCTGCACCAGGATCCCGAGCATGTCCTGTCCACCACGTTCGACCTCGACCATGAGGAACTCGTGCTGGTCAAGGACATCCCGTTCTATTCCACGTGCGAGCACCATTTGGTACCGTTCCACGGCGTCGCGCACGTTGGATACATCCCTTCGCACGACGGGAAAGTGACGGGGCTGAGCAAGCTGGCCCGTCTCGTCGACATCTATGCCCGCCGTCCCCAGGTGCAGGAACGCCTGACCACCCAGATCGTCGAAGCGCTCGTGACCTACCTCAAGCCCCGGGGCGCGATCGTCGTCGTCGAATGCGAACACATGTGCATGTCCATGCGCGGCATCCGCAAGCCCGGCGCAAAGACCGTCACCAGCGCAGTGCGCGGGCAACTTCATGACCCGGCCACCCGCGCCGAAGCCATGAGCCTCATACTCGGAAGGTAACAAAGACCATGGATTCCCTCGCAGCCGCACCAGGAACGGGCCCGGCTACCAGCCCCCTGCCCATCCTCCGCAAACCCCGTCCAGCCGCCCGCTTCGCGGACCTGCCGGCCGACCGCACGCTTGTCATGGGAATTCTGAACGTCACGCCGGATTCATTCAGCGACGGCGGCAAGCACCCCACGGCGGACACCGCCATCGCCCACGCTTTGCGCATGTTGTACACCGGAGCGGACATCATCGACGTCGGTGGCGAATCGACCCGTCCGGGCGCCGAACCCGTCTCCCCGGAAGAAGAGCAACGCCGGGTCTTGCCGGTGATTCAGGCACTCGTGAAGGCCGGGGCGCTTGTCAGCATCGACACGACGCACGCGTCGACGGCCGCTGCGGCTGTGGAGGCCGGCGCCGCGATCATCAACGACGTCTCCGGGCTGAGCATCGAACCTGAGATGGCCGAACTCGTCGCTCGTACAAAGGTGCCCTACGTCCTGACGCATCGCCGGGGCGACGCCGAGACCATGAACAGCCTTGCCGACTACGGCAATGTCGTGGAGGAAGTCATCGAGGAGCTCAAGGGCGTCCGCGACAAGCTCTACGCGGCAGGCGTCACACCGGAACAAATCATTGTGGATCCAGGCCTGGGTTTCTCCAAGGACGAGGACCAGAACTGGCAACTCCTCAAGTACATCGGCAAGCTGGATGAGCTCGGCCACAAGGTCCTGATCGGAGCTTCCCGGAAGCGATTCCTCGGAACGCTCCTGACCGTGGCCGGCAAGGCTGCGGCACCGGAGGAGCGGGACCATGCCACTGCGGCGATCACGGCAATCAGTGCCGCGAACGGCGCCTGGGCTGTACGCGTCCACGACGTCGGCCCCAGCCTTGACGCTGTCAAGGTTGCTGCGCGCATCCGACACTAAACTTCGCGAACAGAGGGGGAGGAACCGGCTTGGACAGGATCACA
Source organism: Arthrobacter sp. efr-133-TYG-118 (assembly GCF_030209755.1). Taxonomy (GTDB): domain Bacteria; phylum Actinomycetota; class Actinomycetes; order Actinomycetales; family Micrococcaceae; genus Arthrobacter. Next base: position 17,812 of record NZ_JARVRH010000037.1, read on the forward strand.
CTGACCGGCGTGACCGCCGTCGGGCATCACGGGGTCTTCGACTTCGAGCGCCGGGACGGACAGCCGTTCGTCGTCGACGCAGTGCTGTACACCGATTTCAGCAAGGCCGCGGAAACGGATGACCTGCAGTTCACGGCCCACTACGGTGAAGTGGCCGAGTACATTACGTCCCTCATCACGGGCGAGCCGCTCAACCTCATCGAGGCCCTCGCGGTCCGGATCGCCGAGGGGATTCTGGCGGGCTTCAACGTCGCCGCCGTCGATGTCACGGTCCACAAACCCAAGGCTCCCATCGAAGTGCCCTTCGGGGACGTCACTGTCAGTGTCCACAGGGAGCGTGCATGACCTCCCGTTTCACGAAAGCCATCCTGGCCCTTGGCAGCAACCTGGGCGAACGGAACGACACCCTGTCCACCGCCGTTGCCGACCTCGTTGACCGCCCGGAAATCCGCCTGCTCGGTGTCTCTCCCGTCGTACAGACCAAAGCCGTGGGCGGGCCCGTGGGGCAACCGGATTTCCTCAACATGGTGATCGCCATTGAGACCACCCTTGCTCCGCTGGAACTCTTGCAGCACTGCCACGACGTCGAACAAATGCACCACCGGGTCCGCGAGGTCCGCTGGGGCCCCCGCACTTTGGACGTGGACATCATCGTCTACGGCGAACTCACGAGCGACGACGATACACTTACCCTCCCGCATCCGCGGGCTGCGGAGCGAGCCTTCGTGCTGTACCCGTGGGCCCTCCTGGACCCTGCAGCGCGGCTCAACGGTGAGAGCGTCGCCGAGCTGGCCGCCAAGGCCGAGGACTTTCCCGGGCTTCGGCCTTTCGACGGTTTCGACGGATCCGGCAGCGTCGCTGCCGCGGGAGCGGTGGAGTAGTCCATGAAGGCCATGCGTCCGCTCTTGTTGGCGATCATCGCCGTCGTTCTTGCCGCAGTTGGCTGGCTGACCACTGTGCTCACCACGCGCTACAGCATGGCGACGCCGGTGCTTCCTCCTTCCGCGTTGGTGACCATGGGCGTCATCGCCGTCCTCACGTTGATCATGGGCATCCGTGTCCTGCGCTGGCGCAACGGCAAGAAGAAGACCATGCTCAATCCCATCCTGGCGGCGCGAACCCTGATCCTGGCCCAGGCCTGCGCCTATGCGGGCACGGTGCTGCTCGGTTGGCACGTGGGAATCGTGATTGAGCAACTCCGGCTCTGGAGCCTCCGCAGCGACCAAGGCATCCTGTGGCTCGCGCTCATCATGGGCGGAGGCGGGCTCATCATGACCATCGTGGGGCTCGTCGTGGAGCGGTTCTGCCGAATCCCTCCGGAAGACCTGGAAGGCGGCCCCGGTGTCAGGGATCCACACCGTGGCGAGGCCAAGGGCGAAGGCGAATATGCATACCGCGGCGATTGATCCTCCAGGCGTCCAGTGGCTGCGCGTTTCGCCGAAATACGTGACGGTGCGGCTCGTCGAGTGGGCCATCGGCAACGTGATCACGATCGGCCTTTTCAGCCTGCCCTTGCTCTTCGTGGAACTGGGATGGTGGAAGTGGCCACCGCTATGGCTGGCCGTCGCCGTTCCTGCGGCCTTTCTGCTGCTTGCCCTGTGGCGGCTCGTGTTGATCCCGAGGCAAGTGAGGGCCATCGGCTATGCGGAACGCGACGACGATCTTTTGATCCGCCGCGGCATCTTCTTCCAGCGGACCATGGTGGTTCCCTATGGCCGGATGCAGTACGTCGACGTAACGGTTGGACCCGTCGAGCGGCTCTTGGGGCTGTGTACCCTCAAACTCCACACCGCCTCGGCTGGAACCAACGCCCACCTCCCCGGACTTCCCGCCGCTGAAGGCGCACGGCTGCGCGAGCAGCTTTCAGCCCGTGGCGAAGCGAGGCTGGCCGGGCTGTGACCCAGGAACAGACCGCGGTCGACGGCGACTGGCACCGCGTCCACCCGGCGTCGCCATTCGTGCGGGGATGGGTGGCGCTTGCGGCGATCATCTATTTCTTCGGCCGCGATACCTTTGAACGAGCCCTCCAAGGCCGCGGGACCATGGGCGACAACTTCAACGAACGCACGGTTTGGCTCTTGGCCGGGGGCGGCGTCGTGCTGTTGCTGGCTTTGGGGTCCTTCGTCCTCAGCTGGTATTTCACCCGGTACCAGCTCGCCGAAGGCTATGTCAGGGTCAACACCGGCTTCCTGTTCAAACAGCAGCGCCAGGCGCGGCTTGACCGGGTCCAGGCCATCGACATCGTGCAGCCCCTGCTTGCCCGTATTTTCGGGCTCGCGGAGTTGAAGTTCGAGGTGGCCGACGCCGGTCACTCGGCCGTGCGGCTCTCGTACCTCAGGCTCGCCCAGGCCAAACAGCTCCGTGCCACCATCCTGGGGCGGGCCGCCGGTATTGCCGACGGGAGCGAAACGGTCGAGGTGCCCGAGGCACCCGAACAGGTGGTGCTCTACCTTCCGCCTGGAAGGCTTGTCGGTTCGCTGATCCTGAGCGAGCAGAGCTTCTTCATTGTGCTCAGCGCCATCGCGTCCGTGCTGGTTTCAGTCCTGACCGAGTCCCGAGCCTTCATCCTCTACTTGATTCCGGCAATCCTCGGCTTGGGCACCGCCTACTGGCGCTCGTTCAACACGGGCTACAACTTCACCGCGGCAATTTCCCCGGACGGCATCCGTCTGCGCTACGGACTCCTCGATACCCGGGCCCAGACCGTGCCGCCCGGCCGCATCCAGGCGCTCAAGGTCACGCAGCCGCCCCTGTGGCGCATTCTCGGCTGGTATCGGATCCACGTGAACGTTGCCGGCTACGGTGAACACCACCGAAGCGAAGGCGAACACCGGACCTTGCTGCTTCCAGTCGGCCGGAAGCCCGAGGTGATGATGATGCTCTCACTCGTCTTGCCCGATCCAGGTACCGCCGACCCCGAGCGCGTGTTCACAGCCGGGTTGACCGGTCTGGATTCCAGCGCCGGCTTTGTCACCACCCCCAAGCGTGCCTGGATTCTTTCCCCGTTGGGTTGGCGACGCAACGGTTTCTTTTCAACGGACACGGCGTTGCTGCTGCGCTCCGGCCGTTTGTGGCGGAAGCTGGTGATGGTCCCGCATCAACGAACCCAGTCCATCGCCGTCCACCAAGGTCCGTTGGCCAGGCTGTTCGGCGTGGCCGACCTCGTGTTGCACACGACGCCAGGGCCGGTGGCGCCCCGGCTCATCCAGGCAGCCACAGAGGAAGCACTCGGCTTGTTCGACCAGCAGGCGGCCCGGGCCCGGGAAGCCCGCAAACTGCAGAGTAGCGAGCAATGGCTTGCTCAACTTCCGCCCGTGGCGATGCCGGCCCCGGCCCCGCCGACCACGCATGCCACGCAGCGTGCATCAACCCAGGAGGAACCAGACCATGGCTAGGCCAGGACGACTCGGCGTAGGAATCGTTGGCGCCGGCAAGGTGGGTGCCGTATTGGGTGCGGCCCTGCGCGGAGCCGAGCACGCCGTCGTCGGGGTTTCCGCAGTGTCTGAGGCGAGCCGGGAGCGGGCGGAGACGCTGCTGCCGGGGGTTCCGATCCTCGAAATCCAGGAGATCGTGGAGCGGTCCGAGTTGGTGCTCCTCGCTGTTCCGGACGATGCGCTCGGCGATCTCGTGACAGGACTGGCCAAGCTCGGAGCATGGCAGCCCGGACAGCTCGTGGCGCACACTTCCGGCCGCTTCGGCGTCGGAATACTGAAGCCGGTCCGCGCGGCAGGTGCCATTCCGCTCGCCCTCCACCCGGCCATGACGTTCACGGGCATGAGCCTGGACCTGACCCGGCTCTTGGACTGCACCTTCGGGGTCACCGCCGACGCCGCGATGTTACCCATCGCGCAAGCCCTCGTGGTGGAGATGGGCGCCGAACCGGTGGCCATTGCCGAGGCCGATCGCACGCTCTACCATGCAGCCCTCGCGCACAGCTCGAACCACATGGTCACCCTCGTGGCCCAGTCATCCCAGCTGCTTCGGGACATCGGCGTCGACGCGCCGGAACGAATGCTCGGCCCCTTGCTCCGCGCCACCTTGGAGAACGCCCTGGCCTCAGGCGAGTCCGCGCTGACCGGGCCCATGGCACGCGGGGATGTGGGAACCGTGGCCGCCCATGCGGAGGCCCTCAAGGAGTACGACGGCGGTGCCAGCGGCGATGTCCTCACCGCCTACCGGGCCATGGCCCGCGCCACGGCCCGCCGGGCTGTCAATCGCGGACTGCTCAAGGAGGGCCAGCTTGGCGAGATCATCAACGCCTTGGATGGCTCCGGTACGCCGGACAACGGCGAGGACCGTCCAGGCAACGACGCTGCCGGGACGCAGGAAGGAAACTGAATGGCCATCAAACTTGTTACCACCGCAACGGAACTGCGGGCCGAAAGCGCGCGGTTGCTCGCGGAAAAGCGCGGCAGCTCGCAAGGCCTCGTCCCCACGATGGGAGCGTTGCACACCGGGCACGCAGCGCTGGCCCGCACCGCCGTCAAGCAGAACGACGTCGTAGTGGCGTCCATCTTCGTAAACCCCTTGCAATTCGGCGAAGCCGCGGACCTCGAACGCTACCCGCGCACGCTTGATGCCGATATGGCCCTCCTGGACGCCGAGGGCGTGGATCTCGTATTCGCCCCTTCCGTTGACGAGGTCTACCCCGGCGGGGAGCCGCTGGTCCGGGTGACCTCGGGACCGCTGGGGGAGAAATGGGAGGGCGCCTCACGTCCCGGCCACTTCGACGGTGCCCTCACTGTGGTCGCCAAACTGCTGCACTACGGCATGCCCGGCGGTCCAGCCGTCGACGGCGGTGCTGCCGCGTACCACGCATACTTCGGCCAGAAGGATGCCCAGCAGTTGGCCCTCGTGAAGAGGATGGTGGCCGATCTCAGCTTTCCGGTGGACATCGTGGCCGTGCCTACCGTGCGCAGTGCGGAAGGGCTGGCGCTTTCCAGCCGGAACCGTTTCCTTTCCGAAGAAGAGCGGGAGGCGGCGCTGGTGCTGTCCCGCGCCCTCCGCCTTCTCGAGTCCCGCGCCCTGGCGAACGAACCGCTCGAGCTGGACTCCGCCGTCGCGCTCGTTGAATCGCAGCCCCTCGTGAAGCTGGACTATTTCGACGTCGTCGATCCCCGCACGCTCGAACCGCTCGCCGAAAACTGCAAGGAAACTCCATTCCGGGGCGAAGGGCTTGCGATCATTGCGGCGAAGGTTGGACCAGTGCGGTTGATCGATAACGTGCCGCTGAGTTCCTGAGCATTCCTAACTTTCGGATGCCCGTACGCAAACGTTTGGATTAAGCTGCTGACGGGAATGCGGTTGAGGTTTAGACTGTTGCAATCTTCACCGGTGCCGAGCGCCGGAAACCACCGCACCCAAAGCTGAGGGATCCTCATGTCTACCGACGTCACATCCGACGCGCACGGCAAACCCGTGCCGGAAACGGGGACACAGCGAGCCAGTGACAGGATGTCGCGCGAGTCTGTCACCGTCATCGTCACGCTACTTGTGGCCACCTTCGTGGTGATCCTCAACGAGACCATCATGAACGTTGCCTTGCAGCGGCTCATGACGGACCTCAACGTTGACGCACCCACAGTCCAGTGGCTCTCCACTGGGTTCATGCTGACCATGGCCGTGGTTATACCAACCACAGGCTTCATCCTGCAGAGGCTGACCACCCGGGCTGCGTTCCTCCTGGCAATCGGACTGTTCAGCGGCGGCACCCTGCTCGCGGCACTGGCCCCGGGATTTGGAGTGCTCTTGTTGGCGCGAATCGTCCAAGCGGGCGGCACGGCAATCATGCTCCCGCTGCTGATGACAACCATCTTGACCTTGGTGCCCCTGTCCCGCCGCGGTGCGGTGATGGGCAACGTGACCATCGCGATTTCGGTTGCGCCGGCCTTGGGCCCGACGGTTTCCGGCATCATCCTTGACCACTTCTCGTGGCGATTCATGTTCGTCTTCGTGCTCCCGGTGGCCCTGTTGGCCATGGGCATCGGCGCCAGGTTCCTCACAAACGTTGGCGAGCGAGGCAGCGTGAGGCTGGACTTCGTCTCGGTGGTCCTGACCGTTCCTGCCTTCGGCGGGCTGGTCTATGGGCTGAGCCAGATCGGCGACCATGCCGGAGCGACTGCCGTGCCGATCGCTGCGCTGGTGATCGGGGTCTTGTGCATGGTGGCGTTCGTTTTCCGCCAGCTCAAGTTGCAGAAGTCCGACGCGCCCCTGCTGGACCTCAGGGCATTCAACTTCCGCATGTTCACGGTGTCGGTCCTGCTCATGGTGGTTGCCATGATGGCCCTGTTCGGGGGAGTCATCCTGTTGCCGCTCTATCTGCAGAACGTCCTCCACCTGCAGCCGATGGAGACCGGGCTGGCGCTCCTTCCGGGCGGCTTGGCGATGGGCCTGCTTGGGCCGGTTGTCGGCAGGTTGTTCGACAAGATAGGTCCGCTCCCATTGACTGTGACAGGTTCGATCCTGCTGGTGCTTACGTTGTGGCAGTTCTCGATGCTCACCGCGGATAGCCCCTTGTGGTGGGTCGTGATCCTGTACGCAGTGCTGAGCCTGGGCTTGGCTTTGCTGTTCACGCCGGCTTTCACCACTGGCCTCAACCCGCTCCCGCCCCACCTCTATTCGCATGGCTCGGCCATCATGAGCACGCTGCAGCAGGTGGCGGGAGCCGCAGGGACAGCACTCCTGGTTTCGATCTTCGCCGTGGTGTCGGCCGCGTCCGGCTTCGTCGCCGGGATGCAGGCCGCCTTCCTGACAGCCACTTTGATTGCGGTGGTTGCCGTAGTGCTGTCGACCTTGATGCGCAAGACCGAGGGGGCAGCCGGGCACTAGCCCGCTTGCTGTTTGCTGGTGCGGCGCGTTGTTTGTGACGCACGGCATATTTGTGGCTTGCGGCCCGAAAGGCTTTCACCCAGGTGGCGCTGGGCCCGAAATCGCCGTGTTGTAGCGGGTTTTGGAGCGCAGGATGGTGGTTCTTGGTCGTCTGGGGGGTGATTTGCGTGGGGTCTTGGGGGTGTGTAAAGTA
>NZ_JARVRH010000040.1 GCF_030209755.1 Arthrobacter sp. efr-133-TYG-118
AAACAGTTCACCGACTCCCTCCTGGACTTCTTCGCGGAAGGCGAGCAACGATGAGCACAACCTCCACAGACCTGACCGCGCGCACACCGCGCCAGGAATATGCCAGCATGATCAGCCTCATCGAGGTCCCGGTGCTCAACGAGAAGTATTGGTCCAAGGTTCCGGAGGTCGCGGCCGACGGAATCATGCTCGACCTCGAAGACTCTGCTACCCCCGAAAATAAGGAGCGAGTACGCGAACGGGTCATCGAAGTGCTCGCAGACATCGACTACTTCGGCGGGCGCCGCATCATAGTCCGTAGCAACAACATCGGCTCGCCCTGGGGGCGGACTGACCTGGAGGCACTCGCCGCCGTCGACGCGGATATCGTCATCTCCTACCCGAAGGTCGAAACGGTCGAGGAGCTCGACGAGGTCGTTGCGATCATGCGTGGCGCAGGCAGGGTTCACCCACTTCATGTGATGATCGAAACAGCCCGCGCGCTTATTGAGCTCGACCGCATCGCGGCGCACCCGGCGGTCGTCGGCCTGCACTTCGGATACGTCGACCTCGCCGCCGACATCGGCTCGCGGCCCTTCGACGCCGACGGCATGCTATCGTCGCTGACCAGCGGGTACGCACGCGCGAAGATCGCCGCCGCAGCTGCCGCCTACGGGCTGTGGGCAACCGGAGGCTCGCTGATCCCCGAGTACAAGGACCTTGAGAAGGTCCGCGCATTTATCCAAACGTGGTCCGATCTCGGCTTCACCGCCTGCATTGCGGTCTCGCCAGCCCACCTGCCCATCATCAATGAAGTCATGCGCCCCTCGGCCGCCGACGTGGATCGGGCGCGCCAGGTGTGCGATGTGTACGAAGAGACCGCGGCACGGGGTGAGCCGGCCGCGGTGCTTAATGGCCGGGTCATCACCCTGCCTGACTATAGGGTTGCCAGGCTCGTCCTCGAACGCGCATAAGGGGGCGCGAGGCGTGACGGATAACTTCCAGGGCCGCGTAGCGGTAGTCACGGGTGCCGGCCGTGGACTTGGTGAGGCAGTGGTTGATCGCCTGGTCGGGGCGGGTGCGCGGGTCGTCGTCGTGGATCGTGAAGGCGGTGACGCCGCCGCGGTCGCCGAGCGGTATGGCAGCCGGGCGATCAGCGTGCAGGCGGATGTGTCCACAGAGGCGGGCGTCGACCACTACATCGCAGCCGGCCTTGATGCCTTCGGCCGCATCGACATGCATCACCTGAACGTGGGCATCGTCGGCAGTCCGGCGCGCCTCGTCGACCTCAGCCTGGACGATTTCCGTCACGTGATGGACGTGAATGTCATCAGCACCTTCCTCGGTATTCGCGCCGCACTTCGCCAGTTCGAGTCGCAGGGAGGCGGCGGAACAGTCCTCGCTACGTGTTCGATCGCCGGGACCCACGGTAGCCATGACATCATCCCTTACCAAGCGTCCAAGGGCGCCGTGCTGTCGCTGCTGCGCGGTTCGGCGATGTACGGAGCACCGATGGGCGTCCGGGTTAACGGGCTCGCCCCCGGGCTCATCGCCACACAGCAGGCATTTGACGGCGTTCTCATCGATGCCGTCCAAGAGAATCTGCTCCGCCGGGGTGGCACCGTGCCGCTGCGTCGCGCGGGCCATCCCGGCGAGATCGCAGATGCCGCGGCTTTCCTGCTCTCCGACCGGTCCAGCTATGTCACCGGACAGCTCCTCTATGTCGACGGCGGCGCGTCCCAGGTCTGCAGCGTCCGGGGAGCCGGCGGAGCGGGAGCATGGGATACCGCGCCGATCGATGATTACGTTCGTGGTCGGTGACCGAGGGCGGGACGCGTTGCCTTGTATGCGGAACGGGGGCGGGTGCGAAAGCATCCGCCCCTGGTCCTTTCGGGACGAGCTGCAAGCATCCTGGCGATTCGGGGCCGGGGACGAAGAGAGGCGGGACTGGATCCGGCGCAGCTTGGTGGGCTCCCTCGATGTCCTCTGTTGGGCTGGCGGGCGCCGCTGCATCACGCATTTCCCGGTCCCTGTATCTGCTCACAAAAGGCCCGTAACGCAACTCATATAAAACCCGTGACGAAGATCATATTCATGTGTATAGTTGTCACAGTAGGTATGAATGCGATGGTCTCAGGAGGCCACCGCTACGCCCAATCAACCATATGGTCAACCCCCGCTGTTGACGCCCGAACGATGGAGTTCGTAATGGACAAAGAACTGAAACGCGCATCCGGCTTCCCAGCCGACACCCGGGGTAGAAACAGCCCTGTCCGCAAGCTCACGTTGGGCATTGCGGTTACCGTGTCGGCATTGCTTATGGCCGGATGTGCAACGGGTGGCGGCGCGCCGGATGCAAAGGGCGCCACCACCGCCGAACTGGCGGCAGTAAAAGCAGTCGCCGACGCACATGTCGCGGCGCCCACGACCCTGAGCCAGAGTATTCCGCTCAAGGGAACGTTGCCTGCGCACGGGAAAATCATCTACCTCAATAGCGGCCTTCCGGCGACGACTCTTATGGTTGACGCCGCACACAAGGCCGTCGATGGCATCGGCTGGACCTTCGAAGAGCTCGCCTACCAAGGCTCGAACCCCGCCACCCTCCGCTCGGCGTTGCTGACCGCCCTCGCGAAGGGCCCCAACGCCGTCCTGATTAGCGGCGATCCCGTCTCCGCGTATGGTGAAGACGTCATCCAGCAGTACAAGGACGCCGGCATCCCCCTTATTGTCGGCTCGGTGTGCCCGCTCCAGCCCGTTGGCAGCATCATTCAGGGCGCGCTCGGCTGTGATGCAGAAGCAGCCGCAGGGAAGACGCTGGCCGATTGGTTCATAGCTGACTCCAAAGGCGTCGGCCAGGTGCTGTTCGAGAACATCCCCGCCATCCCTTCCCTTGAGGCCTTCGTGAAGTCCTTCAAGCAGGAGGTCACTGACAAGTGCGCAGCGTGCGGCGTGCAGATTCTGGAGTCCACGCTGACCCAGGTAAGCGCAAACCAGGTCGTCCCAACGGTCGTGAACACCCTCCGTTCCAAACCCGACATCAACTACGTCTTCTTCGACAACGCACAGTTCTCCAAGGGGATCACGGCGGCGCTCAAAGCCGCGGGACTGAACGGACAGGTCAAGATCGGGGGCCGTTCAATGGATCAGGGCGCCCAGGGCGGACTTATGGATGGATCCCAGGTCGCCTGGACCGCCTTTTCCTACCCCGTTGCCGGGTACTCCCAGGTTGATGCCGCCCTGCGCGCCATCACCCACAGCGACGGTCTCGACAAGGTCTCCTTGCTGCCGTTCCAGCTTGTCACCCAAGAAAGTGTCAAAGGCACCAGCGTTCCCTATAACTACCCCACGGGCGCCCTGGAGCAATACCTCAAACTGTGGGGCGTCAAGTAGCACCCGGCGCGCAAGCCAAGCTCAGAACATTTGACCGAAGGAAAAGAAGGGACTCTCCATGACAGCGCCAACAGCGGTGATGCCTCCTGCGATCTCGATCGCGCATGTGTCGAAGACTTTCGGACCAAGGACGGTGCTCCACCCCCTCGAACTGAACCTGGTTCCCGGAGAGATCCACGCGCTGCTGGGCCAGAACGGTTCGGGAAAATCGACGCTCATCAAGGTCCTCGGTGGCTATCATGCCCCGGACCCGGGCCGCGGTGAAGTCCTGATCGCCGGAAAGCCCCTGGACTTCGGCTCCACGAAGAGTGCGCACGAACTCGGGCTCCGAATCGTCCACCAGGACCTCGGACTCGTCGCTGAAAGCACTGTGCTTGACAATCTGGCCATCGGGGCGGGCTTTCCGACGAGGTTCGGCACGATTCGTCGTTCGCAGGCGCGTCGGGAAGCGGCCCAGGCGCTTGCAGCAGTCGGGCTGGACGTCAGTCCGGCCAAGCTGGTTGCGGAGCTCTCTGCCGCTCAACGCACGGGGGTCGCCGTCGCTCGCGCACTGAGCGGGCACGGCGGAAAGGTGACCGTCCTCATTCTCGATGAGCCCACGGCCACCCTCCCGGCACGCGAGGTGGCTCACCTGCATGAGATGGTGAAGACGGCGGCCTCACAAGGTGTGGCAATCCTTTATGTGACCCACCATCTCGATGAGGTCTTCCGTCTCGCCGATCGGGTGAGCGTGCTGCGCGACGGTCACATTGTGCTCACCAGGGATGTCGTTGATGCACCACGTGAGGACATCATCCACGCACTTGTCGGCGGAGCCGTCGAGCCGGTACGGCGCGAGATCACCGACGTTCCTTCGGGAAACAGCCGGCCGGTCCTGACGGTATCGGGGTTGCTAGGAGACGCACTCGAAGGGGTGGATTTCGAAGTGCGGCCGGGCGAGATCGTCGGCATTTACGGTTTGACCGGCTCGGGGAGGGAATCGCTTCTTGGCACCATCTTCGGGGCGAGGGAACGCGAGGGCGGTGATGTTCGCGTCGATGGGGCCCAGCTCGCCGGCCGGCCGGCGTCGGCCATCAAGAAGGGAGTCGCCTATCTCGCTCCCGACCGCAAGCGCGGCGGTGGCCTGATGGAAATGACGGCGTGCGAGAACCTGACGCTGCCGGCAATGAAGAAGTTTTTCCGGGGCGGTCATCTGCGGATCAGGACCGAACTCACCGAATCCAGTCAGTGGATGGACCGGCTCGCGGTCCGGCCCGCGGGAGCCGTGAAGGCTCCGCTGGCAAGCTTCAGCGGTGGTAACCAGCAGAAGATCCTGATCGGCAAGTGGATGCGCATTTCGCCGCGTGTCATGCTCCTGGACGAACCGACGCAGGGGGTGGATGTTGGTGCCAAGGCCCAACTGCACCGTTACATCATGGATGCCAGCGATGCCGGAGCCGCCGTTGTCATCAGTTCCACGGACGCTGAAGAGATTGCCACCGTGTGCGATCGCGTCCTCATCATCCGGTCAGGGGTGATCACCGAACAGCTCACCGGAAGTGACATTTCGGTGGCCGAACTCGATCGCAGAGTTCTCCGTTCCAATGAATCAAAGGTTGAAACCTCATGAAAGTGACAGGAAAAAAGTTCTCGCCCGGCTTGGACAGGTTCAGCGGCCTCTACCTTTGGGGTCTGTTCATCGTGCTGTTCTCGTTCATGGCGCCCCGAACGTTCCCCACCATGAACACGGTCCATCTCCTGGCGTCCACGGAGGCGATCGCGGCCGTCGTGGCCCTGGCATTGCTAGTGCCAATGGTCACCGGCCAGTTCGATCTGTCCATCGGGGCCATTGCGAACTTCTCCGGCATCCTTGCCGTCATTGTGCAGACAAATGGTCTGCTCGACCCCGTGGGGGCAATCTTCCTCGGGACTGCGGTGGGAACCGTGATCGGCATGCTGAACGGTTTGATAGTGGTGAAGCTGAAGATCGATTCGTTCATTGCCACCTTGGCAATGGGATCGATTCTGGAGGCATTCCTGGTGATTGTGACCAACAACCGGGAGCCGCTGCCGATTGACAATGAATTCTTTACTGGTCTGACCCAAACGAGCATCTTCGGGTTCCAAATGGTGTTCTTCTACATGATCATCATCGCTCTCATCGTCTGGTGGCTCCTTGAGCGCACACCGGCGGGACGCTACATGCGTGCCACCGGCTTTGACCGTGAAGCAGCCCGGCTGTCGGGTGTACAGGTCGACAAGTGGTCATTCCTGTCGCTGACGATCTCAGGGACGATTTGCGGGTTCGCCGGCGTGCTTTTCGTATCGCTGACCGGTCCGTCCCTCGGTTTCGGGCCTTCCCTGTTGCTCCCTGCCTTCGCGGCTGTGTTCCTCGGATCCACCCAGCTGGTACCGGGCCGGCACAACGTCTGGGGTACAGTACTCGCGATCTTTGTGCTGGCCACCGGCGTGCAGGGACTGCAGCTGGTTTCGGGAGCGCAATGGGTCGCCTCGATGTTCAACGGTGTTGCACTGATCGCGGCCGTTGGCCTGGCTGTCGTCCGCCGTAAGAAGCTTTCACGGCCGAAAAAGGAGAAGTCAAGGGGGAAAAGCGAAGGCAGCGGTTCCGTCCTGGCGTCAACGCAAACACACGGCACGCAGGGCTCCCCGTCTGCCCACCACGCCGGGCAAGTCTCCGAGAAAAGGGTTGAGGTCTGAGACATGAAAACAATCGTCATAGCCGGATCGTCAGTTGCGGGCCTGAGCGCTGCTCGCGAGCTCCGTCAGGGAGGTTTCGGCGGGCGCCTCCTCACGGTTGACCGCGATCCCCACGTGCCGTATCGCCGCCCCGAGGTCTCGAAGGGACTTCTCTCCGGGGCGCTGCCCGCCGGGAAGGTCGCCATGGGGTGGGCGGACGAACTGCGCGCCGAACGCATCAGCGGGGGGTTGGAGGGCCTCGACCTGCAGCGGCGAACAATTCGCGGAATACATTCCGACGGCCGGCCCTTCACCGAGCAGTACGATGGCCTCGTGATTGCAACAGGCACAATGGCGCGCCCGTCACCGTTCGCCAAGCTCGGCGGTGTCCACTCCCTGCGCACCTGGGCGGACTCCCACAACATGCGCGGGGACCTGGCCGAGGCCCAGCGTGTCGTCATCGTGGGCGGCGGATTCATCGGACTTGAGGTTGCCTCCGTGGCACGCAAGCTGGGGAAGGAGGTCACCGTCATTGAACCAATGCAGGCACCGCTTGTTCACATTCTTGGGCAGACCTTCAGCGCCGCGCTACAGGCGAAGCATGAGAATGAGGGCGTTCGTTTCGTTCTCGGACAGACCGTCCGCGAGCTGGAAGGGCACGCGTCGGGATTGATCCGGCGAGTTCACCTCTCAAACGGCGATTCACTGGACGCCGATGTTGTGCTCGTTGCCATCGGATCTGTTCCCGCTGTTGACTGGCTTCTTGACAGCAGTCTCGACGTCGAACGCGGTTTGGTTTGCGATACGACGTGCTCGGTAGCCGGCACGGAAGATGTCGTTGCCGCGGGTGATATCGCGCTATGGCATAACCCGCTCTACGAACGCCTCATGCGAGTCGAGCATTGGACGAACGCCGTCGAACAGGGCACCTATGCGGCCAAGCGGTTGCTCGGCACCCATGACGCCGGCGGTTTCGTCAGCGCACCCTACTTCTGGTCTGAACAGTACGGGAGCCGTATCCAGAGCATCGGATCAAACCTTGGGCATGACCAGGCCGTCGTCCTTGACGACGATCCAGAGCGCCTTTTCGTTGCGTATCTGAAGGAGGGCAGGCTTCTGAGCGTTGCGGGAATGGCCGCTGGAGCGTCGATATTCCAGTTCCGGAATCTCGTGCTTGAACGAGCGCCCATCGATGATGTGACGGCTCATTTCGCTTCGCTCCGTCAGCCAGCCTCATGACGATGGCGCCTCATCCTGCCCTCGAAGGCACCGTCGCGCTGGTCACCGGCGCAGCCCAAGGCATCGGCTTGAGCATTGCGGCCGGTCTGCGCGCACAAGGGGCGCGTGTTGCACTCATTGATATTCAAGAGGAGCTGCTGGCAGACGCCGTCGCGAGCCTTGGCGGGGAAAGCCAGGATGTACGCCCCTACGCCGTCGATCTGGGCGACCTGAAGCAGGCCGCAGGGGTGCCCGGGAGGGTCGCTGCGGACTTCGGCTCGCTTGACATCGTCGTCAACAACGCCGGACGCAGGGGAGTGCACTCCTTCGAGGACTACCCACTCGACGATTGGCAGCGCACGCTCGACCTCAACCTGACCGCCCCGTTTCTCATCGCCCAGGGAGCGGTGCGCGCCATGCTAAGCAGCGGTCGCGGCGGCTCCATCGTGAACGTAACCTCCGTGGCGGCCGACCTCGCCTTCAAGAACCGCTCGGCCTACAACGCATCCAAAGCGGGCCTCGTGATGCTCACGAAGTCGATCGCCGTCGAATTGGGGGGACGCGGCATCCGCTGCAACGGCGTCGCGCCCGGGATTGTCGAAACACCGATTAACGCCGAATACCTGCGCACCGGACCCGAATCTGCGGCGATCATCGCGGGAACGCCAACCGGAAGCTGGGGACAACCGGAGGACGTGGCAGCCGCGGTCGTCTTCCTCTGTACGCCCGCGGCCCGCTTCATCAATGGAACGATCATCAATGCCGACGGCGGCTGGACCGCAGGCAAGGGTTACTGACCCATTCACGAAAGGAGCCGTCATGGCATCAACCAACGAGACAGCGACGCTGCGGAAGTTCCCGTTCCAGAGGGACTGGCCGCTGAGCCAGCCCCCCGAAATGGCCGAAGTCCGCAAGATCGAGCCCATCAGCAAAGTGCAGCTTTGGGATGGTTCAACGGCGTGGCTGGCGACGCGTTACGCCGACATCAAACAGCTGCTCAATGACCGGGCACTGTCCTCGGACACCTTGCGCCCCGGATTTCCGCAATCGAGCGAAACGGCTGCTTCATTTCGAAAGGGCCAGCGCGTTTTTGCGCGCATGGACCCGCCGCAACATGACGTACACCGCCTGATGCTGACCGCGGACTTCATGATTCGGCGTGTGCGGGGGTATCGCCCCTACCTGGACGCCATGATCGACGAAGTATTTGACGGCATGGAAAAATCGGGCGGTCCCGTCGACCTGGTTCAGAGCTTGGCACTGCCTGTTCCGTCCCGTGTGATCACAAAATTGCTTGATCTGCCGCCCGAAGACAGTGATTTCTTCCTCGACCGCGTGCAGAAGGCGATGAGCCTGGACAGCACCCCGGAAGAGTCGCAGCAGGCGGGTACCGACACGCTGGCCTACTTCGCCCGGGTCATTGAAGAGCGCTGGGACAGCGACGCCGATGACCTGATCAGCCGGCTGGTGCGCGGCAGGGTGCGCACCGGTGAGCTCACCCCGGAGGAACTGCAGCACATGTTGCACCTCATTCTCGTAGGTGGGTTCGACACGACGGCCAATATGATCGCGCTCGGCACCCTGCTCTTCCTGGAGAACCCGGACCAGATCAAGAAGCTGCGGGAGAACCCCGATCTTGTGCCGGCCGCCGTCGAAGAGCTGCTGCGTTACCTGAGCGTCGCCCACCACGTCGCGTACCGTCAGGCTGCGGAGGACACATCCATCGGAGGCTTCGATATCCGTGCGGGTGAGGGCGTGATCGCCCCCATTATGGCGGCCAATCATGACCCGGAGGCCTTCCCGGACCCTGAAAAGTTCGACATCACCCGCGATGCACGCGGGCATCTCGCCTTCGGTTACGGTGTGCACCAGTGCCTGGGTCAGCCACTGGCCCGTGTCGAGTTGCAGGCCGTATTCGCCAAGATCTTCGACCGGTTCCCGAATCTTCGACTAGTCGAAAAGGTCGAAAACCTAGAATTCCACAACTCCATCATTTACGGCGTCGAGTCAGTCCTCGTGGACTGGTAACCGAAGCCACATGGCTGTCATACGGACATCCAACACATTCAGAGAGGACGCAAATCATGGCAAACAAGACAATTGAGGTGCTCCACGAGCGCTGCATGGGTGCAGGAAACTGCGTCGAAGTAGCGCCGGACTTCTTTGACCAAGACCCCATGGACGGTACGGTCATCCTGCTCCACCCACAGGTTGCGCCAGGCGACGAGGCGGTTGTCGAGAAGGCAGCTAACGTGTGCCCTGTTGCGGCAATCATCCTTCATTCTGCCGCGAGCTAACATTGAACAGCACTGGAGATGCGGGGACCGGCAAGCGGAAGGGGATGGTCCGCGCCCACCCCCTCGTGCCTGCATCTGCCGGCGCAATGCACTGGGGCGTCAAAGCCAGTTTCCTGAGTTACGTGAAGAACTCCGGTGGCAAGACGGCGCTCGTCGTCCCGGCCGGTGTCACGGGTGAGGCGTTCACGTTTCCTCGAACCGCCGGCGAGTACCCGCCGGGTACGGTCCGGTTCTCGGGCGGGGTGGCTTTCAGTGCCCACGGCGGCATGATGACCGTCATCCTGGCTGAACCGGCGATCGAGACCAGTTCAGACGGATTGTGGCTGACGATAGCCGATACCGCCGACATAACGGACGAGTCCAGGCGTCGTCGGATCGCCCGGTTGGTACCGGCGAAGTCCCACGGGAACGTCCCTGCCGGCTCGTCAACGATGACTCCACTGCTCGCATGGTCGGGCGTGGGGCTCTTCGGGGACGTGTATGCGGAAGGCACCGCTTTTGACCCTCTGGTCCTGATGGCCAAGGACCCCGTCAATGGCCCCTAGTAAGAAACCGCGACCCCTGTGAAGTCGCGCGGCGATACATCATCCCTCGCCCGCATCGTTGGGCTCGCGTTCCTCACGGTCGGAATCGGTACCCAGCTCGCCACACCTTTGCTTCCGAGCTATGGACGGCAGCTCGGATTGGGGGTGGCCGATCTTTCGGCGGTATATAGCGTCTTCCTGATCGCCCTCGTTCCGGTGCTCCTGGTTATGACCGTTCACTGGATGCAGTCCCGTCCGGTACTGCTCTTGTTCCTTGGCCTGCTGGCCACTATGGCCGCGGACGTTGCCTATCTGACGGTAAGTCTTCCCGGGCTGCTGGTAGGACGCGCCTTGAGCGGAATCAGCCTCGGCTTCGGTGCCGGCGCCGCGGCCACCCTCACCTTGGCCCTTGTAGGTGAGCGCGGACGCACCATGGTCGCAACCGTCACTATTGTCGGAGCCTTGAGCGGCACCGGCGGTGCCGTCCTGGTAGCCGAGTTCGCCCCCGCCCCGCTAGTCACTGGCTTCGGCGTCCATCTCGTCCTCGCCGCCGCGGCCGTTTCGATGGTGGGCGTGGGCCTGAGGCCGTCCCGGACTCGATCCCTACCCATGGATGCCGCCATCGTGTCAGAGACCGCGGAAGCGCCCGGCCCACCACTGTGGATCGGTTACTTGCTCGGATCAATGGCCTTCACCGTTGGCGGCCTGGTCGTCGCACTAGTCCCACTCTCGGCCACGATCGCCTTTCAGTCGACATCGCTGGTTTTGGCGAACTCGGCCTCCATCAGCATGCTCGTTCTCGCGAACATCGGGCAGTACTCGTTGGCCCGAGCCTCCATGAGGTGGGCGACAGTCATCTCCGCGCTGTCGATCGCCGCAGGAGGCCTTATGACGGCGCTGGGACTCACCGTGGCGTCCCTCCCTCTGGTGATTGCGGGGTGTGGGATGGCGGGCATCGGACAGGGACTCGGCTATCGGACCGGGATGAGGATCGTGATGGGGGGATTGACCCCCAGACAGCAGGGGGTGGGGACATCCATGTACTCCTGCGTTGCGTATGCAGCGTGCGCCATTCTCGTGTTCGGGTCCGGACTTGTTGTGAGGTCGCTGGGCAATATCACCGGAATGTGGACGGTCCTGAGTGCCCTCGTCGTCCCAGCCGCTGCTCTGTGTTTTGGTGCGGGGCTGCATCGCATTAAGACCCAAACTCGGCGTGCCTCTTTGTACGCCGGGCAAATCGACTGAAAGGAACACCGCAGTGCTGGTCAATCACATAGGAATCACGGTCGGTGACATCGACGCCGGCGTCGAGTTCTACAGCGAACTGTTCAACCTGAGGCTGCTCGTTGCGCCCCACGAAGCCAGCATCCAAACGGCGGCAGCTGATCGTCGCAAGGACGTGTTCGGCGAAAAGTGGAAGCACATGCGGCTCGCCCATCTAAGCGACGGATCCGGCGTCGGCATCGAGCTCTTCGAATTCATTGAACCCGCCGTCGAATATCGGGACGAGCACTTTGAATACTGGAAAGCAGGAATCCACCATCTCGCCTTCACTGTGGAGGACCTTGACGCTTCAATCGAGAAGCTCATTGCACTGGGCGGCCGAACCCGAAGCCAGATACACACCACTGCGTCGGGCACCAGGGTTCGGTACTGCGAAGACCCGTGGGGAACTCCGGTAGAACTCGTGAGCACCAGTTACCACGAACTCGTCTCCTGAGCGGCGAGATCGTGCGCGACCCATTGAGGATGCCCGGAAGCGGGGATAACCTGAGCCACGGAGGTTCACTGCAAAGGAGACGGTCATGAAGGCCTGGCAGTTCGTTACGGAGAACCACCCGCTGGAGCTGCATGATGTTCCGGCCCCGGTTCCCGGGCCGGGGGAGCTCGTCCTGGACGTTAAGGCCGCGGGCATATGCCACAGCGACGTCGGATTCCTCGACGGAACGTTGTCCGGGCTCCTGCCCAAGCGGCCGATCACGCTCGGACACGAAATTGCCGGCGTGGTCTCGGCGGTCGGATCCGACGTCACCCGGTTTGCGACGGGTCAGCGCGTCGCCATCCCTTGCGATATCCCCACACCTGGAACCAGCTTGGATGGCGGATTCGCCGAGAAGGTCCTCACCCCGGCCAGGTTCGTCATCCCGGTGCCGGACGGGGTTCCCTTCGACCAGGCAGCCGCGGCGACCGACGCAGGAATGACGGCGTACCACGCCGCCATGACGGTCGGCGGCGTGAAGGCCGGCGACAAGGTCGGCATCATCGGGCTCGGCGGTCTTGGATCCCTCGCGGTGCAGGTCTGTATCGGTGCCGGCGCCGAGGTTTTCGCGGCCGAGGTCAACGAAAAGGTCTGGGACCTGGGCAGGGAACTCGGCGTGAGTGCCGTCGCCAAAGACATCCGCGAATTCGCCGACAAGGGCCTTGACGTCATCATCGACTATGCGGGATTCGGAACGACGACCGCAGGCGCCATCGAGACGGTCCGCCCTGACGGCAAGGTCGTCCAGGTCGGGCTGGGCCGCCCGGAGGGCACACTTAACCTGCAGCGTCTGACCCTCTCCCGACTCACCCTGGTCGGATCCCAGGCCGGAACCCAGGAGGACTGCGCGGCGGTGCTGAAGCTCATCAGCGAGGGCAAGCTCAAGGCCAACATCACCACCATCTCGTTCGACGAGATCGGCGCAGGTGTGCAGAAGCTCGAGCGCGGCGAGGTTGTTGGCCGCCTGGTGGCGGTCCGCGACTGACACGGTCCGCAGAGAGAGCGACTGCCGCGCCCCTTGGCTGGGGAGCGCGGCAGTCGCTCTGTGGTGCTCGAAATCGGTTAGGGCGAGTGTGTTGCTGATGCCCCCGTTGTTGCCGCCCGGTCGAGGGTAGTGCGGTCTCGATGATCGCACTACCCGCAATCGACCGTGGCTACCTAGTCAGAGTTCGAGGACGAGCCGCGGGCAGTCCCTCTTGGCGCGTGAGACGCAGATGAACATGCTCTCGCTGTCGGCGCGTTCGGCGGAGGTGAGGATGGAGTCCCGGTGGTCGACGTCGCCCTCGAGGAGATAGGTCTCGCAGGTTCCGCAGGTTCCTTCACGGCAGGAGGAGTCGATGGAAATGCCGTTTATCTCTGCTATCTCCAATATGGACTTGCCGACGGGGACGGTGGCGGTTACGCCGCTGAGCTCGAAAGTGACCTCGAAGGCCGCATCCACCTGATGCTCGACAACCTTCGGGGCGAAGCGCTCCAGGTGCAGGGAACCTTCCGGCCAGTGTCCCGTCGCGCCCTCGACCACGCGCAGAAGTGGTTCGGGCCCGCACGCGTAAACGAGCGTGTCAGCCTCCACCTCGGCGAAGTACGATGCAAAATCGACGCGACCGTCGGTGTCTTCCGGCACGAACTGCACCCGGGCACCGTACGGGGCCAGTTCGTCGAGGAAGGCCATTGAGGAACGTGACCGGCCACCGTACACGAGGGTCCAGTCTGCGCCGTCCCGTGTTGCCTGCCGGAGCATGGGCAGAATCGGGGTGATGCCTATGCCACCTGCAACGAACCGGTAGCGCGGGGACGGGGCGAGCCCGAAGTTATTGCGGGGCGTGCCGATCTGAATCGTGCTGCCCGCATATACCGTCTCGTGAAGGAGGCGCGAGCCGCCCCGCCCGTCGGCGACGTTCAGGACGCCCACCCGCCAACGGGTGTTGTCGGCGGGGTCAGAACACAGCGAGTACTGTCTGACCGCATCTTGACCCACGTGGACGTCAATGTGTGCCCCTGGAGTCCACTCGGGCAGCGGCCGCCCATCGGGGTGCGCGAGTGTCAGCGCGATTACGCCGTCGGACTGGTTATGGCGCTCGAGAACCCTGAGCGTGAGGATCTCGTGGGCGGTGCTTCCCGCACCGCGGTCGCGGGACTCGGTATGCGTGGTGGTCATTGTGCGACTTCCTTGGTGTGAAGTGAGTGTCAGCCTTCGAGGAGGCGGCGGGCGATGACGAGTTGCTGGATCTCG
Organism: Arthrobacter sp. efr-133-TYG-118; assembly: GCF_030209755.1. Classification (GTDB taxonomy): domain Bacteria; phylum Actinomycetota; class Actinomycetes; order Actinomycetales; family Micrococcaceae; genus Arthrobacter. The sequence goes on from NZ_JARVRH010000040.1 coordinate 14,077, forward strand.
TTGGTTCCCTCGCCAAGGATCAGGAGAGGTGCGTCGCGGTAGAGCCGTTCGACCATGAACTCTTGCGAGTAGCCGTAACCGCCATGGATACGCATCGCCTCAAGGGCGACCTCGGCTGCGGTCTCGGTCGCGAAGAACTTGGCCATGCCTGCTTCGAGGTCGGATCGGGCACCGGTGGTCTTGAGCCTTGCAGCCTCAAGCATCAGCAGTTCCGCGGCTTTGATTTTTGTGCCCATCTGGGCGATCTTCAACTGGATGGCTTGATGCTTTGCGATCGGCTTGCCGAACGTTTCGCGTTCGTTGGCGTACTTGATGGACTGTTCGAGGGCGCAGGTTGCCAGACCCACGGCCCGCGCGGCAACGTTGACGCGGCCCAGTTCGACAGCCGCCATGAACTGCTTGAAGCCCTTGCCTACCGCGGCTTCGCCGCCGAGAACGCTGCTGACCGGAGTGTGGAAGCCGTCGAAGACGATCTCGGTGGATTCTACGCCCTTGTACCCGAGTTTCTTGAGCTGCCCGGGTACCGTGATGCCCGGCTGTTCCTGCACACCAGGATCTTTATCGATAATGAAAGCAGTCATCCCGCGGTGCCGCGGCTCGGCCGTGGGGTCGGTCACCGCGAGGATCATCACCATTCCGGCGCGCAATCCGTTCGTGGCCCACATCTTCTGGCCATCGATGATGTAGTCGTCCCCGGTGCGGCGTGCCCGGGTGCTTATCGCCTGGACATCGGAGCCTGCATGCGGTTCGGTCATCGAGTAGGCGCTGCGCAGCTCACCGGTGGCCATACGTGGGAGATAGCGCCGCTTCTGCTCTTCGGTACCGAAGGTCTGAATCATCCATGCCGCCATGAAGTGGGTATTGATGACACCTGAAAGCGAGATCCATCCGCGGGAGAGCTCCTTGATGACCAAGGCATAGGTGAAGACGTCCAGCCCTAGTCCGCCGTACTCTTCCGGGATCGTGATGCCGAACAGCCCCATTTCCTTCATGGCCTCAACGAGCTCTTCGGGGAACTCATCTTTGTGATCAAAGTCTGATGCCACCGGCAGGACCTGCTTGTCCACAAAGGTTCGGATGAGTCCGACGAGGTCTTCCTGCTCTTCAGTGAGTTCGGTCATACCTTTGGCTCCTCGGATTCGGGGAATCTATGCCCCACGACTATTGATGCATATAATTATGATGAACATCATGAGATTGTGCAAGAGCAAGTACACGGACGGGAGATTGTGGCAATGACGCGACACGTTGCACGTGAAAGCCGGGCCTATGTGAGGGCAGCAGCCGAGATCCTTGACGGCAAGGATCATCTGAACCTGGTATCTGCGATGTCGCCTCAACTGCCGACACGCCTGATCGCGACTTTGCTGAGTGAGGCGCGGCGCCGGGAAATCCGGGTCAGTCTCTTTGTATCGGACTTGACCGCGCGCTTTGCCTTTCTTGACGACAACGCCGAGGATGACATCCGATCGGGAAGACTGTGTGTCACCATGCTCGCGGGTGGTGCGCCGCGGGCACTCGCCCACCTCGTCGACAGCCTGCCTGTGTCGCTATGGGAGACTGATCGCCTACTGTCCTCCGGAGTCATTCCCTGCGATGTTTACGCGGTTCGCGTCGCTCGGGGCGTCGGGGGCTTTGAACTCGGCAATGCCGTGGGCTTCACACCTACCCTCGCGGCTATGCCCGAGGTTCGCCTCGCCGTCGAGGTTGCGCCCGCTGGGGAGTATGTGGGCGGTCTGGTCCAGACCCCGCCGGAGTGGTGGGCCGATGCTGTCACCGTCTCCGACGACAGTGCCGCAGTCAGCCCTGTCGTCACGAGAGCTGCCGCGGAACCGGTGCGTGATCGGATCGCCGATCTTGTGGCGGGCTTGATCCCCGGCGATGCCACTCTCGAGGTGGGTCTGGGCGGCGTGGCTGACGCACTAATCGGCGCCTTGGCCACCCGGCCGGGCATCGGCATACACTCGGGAATTCTTCCCAGGGCCTTGCGCGAATACCTTGTAGGGCGGTCTTATTCTGCCGTTTCGAAAACGGTTGATCCCGGGCTGAACGTCGCCACCGGTCTGGCGGTGGACGCTGGTGCCGCTGCCTGGCCGGAAACGATACGTTTGCACCCCGTGAGCGTGACGCATGACCCCTTCCGGCTCGCGCAACAACACAAGCTGTGGGGCGTGAACTCGGGGTTTAGTGTGGACCTCTCGGGGCAGGTCAATGCCGAATGGGTGGGCGGCGTCAAAGTGGCAGTGGGAGGGGGCCAGCATGATTTCACGAGAGCTTCCCACCAGAGTGTGGGCGGGGCATCCGTCATCGCGCTCCCGTCCCGGAGTGGGCGAGGACTTGGCCGCATCGTCAAGTCGCTCGCAGGGGTGACCCCGGTAACTACCTCGGCGAGCGACGTTGACTTCGTCGTCACCGAGTGGGGGATTGCGGAGTTAGGTGGGCAGAGCCTGGAGGAACGTGCCCGGGCACTGATCGCGATCGCGCACCCGGAGGATCGCGACGGATTGTGCGCATCAGTCGGCAACTGATGCCGTGAGTCGTCGGTGGGGTGCTTCACAACAGTGCCCGTCCCCCGTCCACACCTTCGCGGGAACTAACTGACACCGCCAATTGAGCGCGGTACACGGGGGATACCCGCTCGGCGACGAGGAAGAGGACTGAGCCGCTGGCGAGCATGCCCGCAAGCAGCAGCCAGATCAGGGCAAACGGGACGGTATGGTTGTCGGCGAGGCCGGGGATCAGTCCAGATATTGCGGCGCCGATCCCGACGGGCACGAGAAGTGCCCCGCTGATTTGCGCATAACGTTCCGGTGGGAAACAGGCCAGAGTGGCGATGGCGAAGAGGGCGCCGAAGACGGGCGTGCTGAATCCGAGCAGGAGGACGGCGATATACAACCACCACTCGTTGGAGGCGAAGACAGCGACAGCGAAGCCGGAGACTCCCAGCAGCCCTACGGGCACGACAGCCCACAGTTGGCGACCGAAAACACATCCGGCTCCCGTCATCACGAAGCGTCCAACCAGTCCGGCAGAGCCCATGATGGTGAACGCTATGGCGAGCTGTGTCGCGCTGAAGCCTTGGCCTGCTCCCCAGACAGGCAGGAGGATGGGTACGGCCGTCTGCACAAGCAGTGAAGTAAAGAATGCGGCGCACAGCAGCAGGAAGGACGCTTCGCGCCACGGAGCCGCCGCCCGAGCCCGTGTCGCGGTATTCACGCCGGGCACCAGTCCACGGCGGGGGTAGCGGGAGGGCAGGAGCCTTGCCGCGAACAAGCTGGTGACCAGCGCCGTTGCGCCAACGACGACGGCAGCCATCCTCCAGTCGGTGGCGTCGGTGACGAGTGCACTGATCGCTGGGTATGCGGCCGTGCCGACAGGGGCACCACAGGCCACCACGCCGAAGAGGCGGTCCCGCCGGCTCTGATCCGAGATCATGAGTACGGGATGGTTGGCGGCCATCTGTCCCAGGCTGTGCGTCCCCAAGCCAACCAGGATTCCGTATGTCAGGGTAGCTTCGATGGGAGACGTCACGAGAGGAACCGCTGCCATCCCCAGCCCGCACAACACCCCGCCGGCAATGAACATGAACCGGGTTCCATAGCGTGCAAACACCCGCCAGGCCAGTGGCGCCGTCAACGTGAACACCAGCCAGTGCACGGTGAAAGGCATCGCCAGCACAAGTACGCTCGAATCCAACTGATCGGACAGGCCGGGCAGAATCACGCCGTAGCTGAACCGGACGCCTGACACCGCCGCAAGCGCAATCACGCCCGCGGAGGCGGCCCGCACCTCACCGACAGTGACGCCGGCACGGCTGGTGGAGCGCGGCACCGCTACCTCAATCCCACAGCACGTCGCCACCGCTGCTCGGACTCTGATGTGGGCCCGGCCGCGCCGAAAGCGATAAATGCGTCATGGGATTTCCTGTCGGTGATGCCTGTTTCCAGGTTCGCGTCGGTCCGCCACGCGTTGGCGTGGAGCTGGCAAGGAGACAGCGCGCGGATCCGGGAACGACTAACTATGATTATAGATATCCTGATGCGCATCGATCAAGTATTTGGATACTCACCCGGGCACTAGAGAGTGTTCAATCTGTTCCCGGGAGCGCTCGGCTGCGGGCGTGAGTAACGCGACGAGTCAGGCGGGTGCGAACGCGCTTGAGGCGCGCACCACGAGGGTAGGCTCGAGTTCGACGCGGATCGCAGGGCGGTCAGGGTCGTCGAGCCGGGCCAAGAGCAACCGGGTTGCCTCCGCCGCCAATTGCGCCACGTCCTGCCGCACTGTTGTGAGGTTCAGCGACTGCCAGGACGCCTGTTGTATGTCGTCGTAGCCGATCACCCATAAGTCTTCGGGCACACGAATGCCGGCGGCCTTGGCTGTGTCGAGGGCGGCGAAGGCGAGGAGGTCGTTGCTGCACACGAGGGCGTTGATGTCCGGGTTCAGGCGGAGGAGCCGCGCGGCGGTGCGGCATCCACTTTCGTGCGTGTACGCGCCGTGAGCGACGAGTTCGTCGGGGAGGGGGTGACCGAGTCGGGCCAGGCGATCCGAGAAGCCTCCAAGGCGCTGCGCCGTGGTGCTGGCCAAGGGAGTTCCGCCGATGAATGCGGTCCGGGTGCGCCCGTGGGCGACCAGGTAGTTGGCGATCAGGCCAGCGCCTTGCCGGTTGGCGCTTGAGACTTGATCGCAATCGGCGCCCTCGACGGTGCGGTTGACCAGCACGAGGGGGCTTCGCTGTTCGAGCGCCCGTGCCAGTTCATGGGAGTGCTCGGTGACGGTGGTGAATATCACCCCGTCCACGGTCCCCTCCCGGATCGCGTCAAGGGCGGCCTGATTCTTGCCCCCGTCCGAGATCCATACGGTCATACGGTGGTCGGAGGCATCGAGGCTGCGGCTGAGCGCCTCAAGAAGCTGTGGGTAGAACGGGTTGCCAAGGTCGGCCACGACGACCCCGATGGTCCCGGTGCGACCGGTCTTCATGGTGCGCGCAGCACGATTCGGAACATAGCCGATGCGCGTCATGGCGTCCATGACACGGGCGCGCGTTTTTTCGCTCACGGGTGTCCCGGCGGTGAGCACGCGCGACACGGTCGCCTGCGAGACGCCGGCCTCGCGGGCCACGTCACGGCTTGTCGCTGCCATCGTTTCGATCGTCCTTTCGTGATCAACCTACGGTCTTGTCCTCATCAACTTACAGTCTTGCTGCACTGCCAGTTCATGATGTATACGTATACATATTCAAACTCTCCGAACATGAACCGGTAAAGGACATCCATGAGCGCCCCATTCACATCAACCTCCCTAGACCTCAAGACCCGCGCCGCCGGGGAACGCGTGGCCGGCTCTGATCCGAAGGTAAAGAACACCGTCGAGGAGGTGATTGCCGATATCCGCGACCGCGGCGACGTCGCCGTACGCGAATACTCACAGAAGTTCGATGCGTGGGCACCGGAATCGTTCCTCCTTGGTGCTGAACAGATCGCAGACGTGATGGCCCGCGTGCCCGAACAGGTGCTCGCCGACATCCGCTTCGTGCAGACCCAGGTGCGCACCATGGCCGAGCATCAGCTTGCCTCGCTCCAAGAATTCGAGGTTGAAACGTTCCCCGGCGTCTTTCTGGGTCAGAAGAACGTGCCAGTCACCACCATCGGCGCATACGTTCCGGGCGGCCGCTACCCGCTGCTCGCCTCGGCGCACATGACCGTGGTCACCGCCAAGGTCGCCGGCGTCGAGCGCGTCGCCGCCGCTACGCCTCCCATCGACGGCGGCATCCCGGACGCCACTGTTGCCGCCCTGCACCTCGCCGGCGCCGACGAAATCTACATCCTTGGCGGCGTCCAGGCGATAGCGGCCCTGGCCGTGGGCACCGAAACCATCGACCCCGTGGACATGCTGGCAGGACCTGGCAACGCCTTTGTTGCCGAAGCGAAGCGCCAGCTATTCGGCGAGGTCGGCATCGACCTGTTCGCCGGGCCGACCGAAGTGCTCATCGTCGCCGATGAGCACGCGGATCCCTTCGTCGTCGCCGTCGACTTACTTTCGCAAGCCGAACATGGACCCGATTCCCCGGCCGTGCTCATCACCACCTCGGAGGATCTCGGCCGTGCCGTGATCGATCACGTTGATCGGCTCTTGCCCGGTATGCCCACTCGCGACTTCGCGGAAGCGGCGTGGCGGGACTACGGCGAGGTGCACGTCGTCGATACCCTCAACGAGGCGTACGCGCTGGCCGACGGCTACGCGTTCGAGCACGTGCAAATCATGACCGCACAGCCTCGGGAGGCGCTGGAGAAGATGCGCCACTACGGTGCCCTCTTCCTCGGCGAAGGGACGTGTGTGTCGTACGGTGACAAGACCATTGGCACGAACCATGTACTTCCCACCCGAGGTGCAGCCCGCTACACCGGCGGGCTCTGGGTCGGCAAGTTTCTTCGCACCGTCACTTACCAGGAGGTGCGCAACGAAGAATCCAGTGCCATGCTGGGGGAGATCACGGGCCGCGCCGCCCGCGTCGAGCGCTTTGAGGGTCACGCGCGCTCGGGTGACGTGCGGGTGGCCAAGTACCGGGGCGACGCGTTCGAATGGATGCCGCAGTCTGCCGCACGGAAAGGCTAAGTCCTTGGCGCCCACCCATGGATCGGAGGCTCCTATGTTCTCTTTTCGACTCGATGGCCGCGCCGTCCTCGTCACCGGGGCCGGCCGCGGGCTCGGTCGGGCGGTCGCCGACGGCTTGAACGAACTGGGAGCCACCGTCTATGGCACTTCCCGGGTACTTGCAGAGGCCGAGCGGATCGCTGAGCGCTACGGAACGTCGCCGGTGGTGCTGGATGTGACAGATATCGACGAGGCCGCCGCTGTCATCCAGCGGCTGCACGCCCAGGGCGCAGGAATTAGCCTTCTCGTCAACAACGCGGGCGTGAACGTGCCGCAGCCAGCCTTCGAGGTCACCCCTGAGGCATGGGACCAAGTTCATCAGCTGAACGCGAAAGGTCTGTTCTTTCTGTCGCAAACCATCGCGAAGCAATGGGCCGTCGAGGGGATCAAAGGGTCGATCGTAAACATTGGTTCCCAAGCGGGCATCGTCGCCATCGAAGATCGCGTTTCATACAGCTCCAGCAAGGCAGCCGTCATTCAGCTGACCAGAAGCATGGCATTCGAGTGGGGGAACCTGGGTATCCGCGTCAACACAGTGGCACCCACCTTCATTCGTACGGAGTTGACTGAATCGACGCTCTCCCGGCCGGACTTCGCCGCCATCCTGCTCGCTCGCATACCGCTGGGCCGCTTCGGTGAACCCGACGACGTCGTGGGAGCCGTCGCCTTCTTGCTCGGCGATGCCGCCGCTCTGATCACGGGCCAGACGATCCTCGTCGACGGCGGATATACCATCCACTGAGTTCCTGCCGCACCCATCCGACCGGCCTGCCGTGGCTGTGTAACAACATACCGGGAGCGTCGCGTCCACCGCAGGACCGGCGGATGACACTTCGCCGACGAGGAAATGGTCAAGCAATCGTCGATCGGGAATATTATGGTAGGAATACCCCCTTATCGATAGGTTGAATCGCATGAAAACCTCAACGTCCAGCCTTTGGACTGCGGATGCATCGCCGACCGCTCTAGGTCGCCAGGTCAAGACGTCGGAACGCGTCGCTTCGGCGATCCTGGAACTAATCATCGAGCGGGAACTTCAGGCCGGGGACCGGTTGCCGAACGAGGCTGAGATGATCGAGCATTTCGATGTAGGGCGCGGCTCCCTGCGTGAGGCGCTGCGCATCCTCGAGACCTTTGGCTTGATCGTCCTGCGCTCGGGACCCGGTGGCGGCCCCGTGCTTCTGCGCGTCAACCCGCGCGATGTCAGCCGCAGTTTCTCCCTTTATCTCAATCTGGGCGGGGCGACGCTTGAAGAACTGGCCGAGGCGCGCCTCCTTCTCGAGCCGCTTGTCGCGCGCAAAGCCGCTGAATCACTCACCCCGGAATCCGCGGAGCAGATTCGCCGGGCGCTGGACCGTGAGGCAGGGGATGGTGTTGAGCCCAGCATCATCGTGGAGCGCGCCAATGACTTTCACTACACTCTGGCGCTGAGCACCGGAAACACTGTGCTGAATCTACTCGCCACGGCGCTGAAAGAGATGTACACGTCACGACTGGTCAATATCGGCCTAGCCGAAAAGACGACCGACAGTACCATTCGCCATGAACACGCCGCCATCGGCGAGGCGGTCATGGCCGGAGATGCCGACCTCGCTGAACGACTCGCACGCGAACACTTCCGCACCCACTTCGAGCAGATAAAGGCCGCTTCCCCGGGCTTTGTCGCGTCGCGGATCACCTGGGCCTAGGTGTTATTCCCCCGGATCAGTTTCATTTGCGTGCTGCCGGCGGTTTTGTTCAGTAAGTTTTCCGTGTCCGGCTAGCGGCGACGGCGTCGGGAGGCCGCGGCCTCTGGCCGCGCGCGGTGTCGGCGTTCAGCAACTCAATTGAGATGGTGCAGCAGACCGCGGCGGGCTTTCCGAGTCAAAGTCCAGGAACGGGCTGAATTCCTCCCACTCATGGTTCCATGACCGAGTGACCGCCTATAATTTCTCAAAGAGTTTCGCGAAATCCTCCAGGGCCGCCCCTTTCGGTGGCGCACGGCTTCACCATCAGCATGCATGCCCTTGATCCGATGCCTTAGGTGCCGGCCTGGCAGCGAAGCCTAAGACAGAAGCGCTGCTCGGCCGACGACGGCGAGTACCCCGGGTCGACGCACTTCCTCGGCGAACCCCAACGTGCGGTTCTAACGACGCCGACCCAAACGAGCGCGACAATTGCGCGGACAATTTCAACCACCTGGTCACAAGGCGCCGGGCAGACGCATCAGGCGTGGCTTACTCGCTCTAGTGGTTCCAAGGGTTCCATGCGCGATACCCAAAAACTACTTTCCCCCGATCCCCGTTGTGCCGCGTCAGGCGGGAAACACCGTCTGATTTACAGGCCGGTTGAAGGGTTATGCGTGTTCGCCATGAGCTTCGGGGTGTTGGCAGGGTGTGGTCTGAAGGGGTGACAAATATCCGATTCATACATATAGTTAGGATGGA
>NZ_JARVRH010000036.1 GCF_030209755.1 Arthrobacter sp. efr-133-TYG-118
CCGACCGGACCCCGGCGGGTGGACGGGGTGGTCTGGTGCGTAGCGGCGCTCATGCTTCTGCGCCGGCTTCCAGGTACCGCAGTGAGGCTTCCATCGCTTCGAAGATGTCTCCGGCGTAGTCGTCGAACTCCACGACACCCACTTCCAAACCGGGGACCGCATCGAGTGCTCCCCAGATATCCATTTTCCCCTGCCCCGCGGGCACCTGGGCAAGGAGGTCCATATTCACGGGACCGTCTTTGATGTGAACCGCCACAACCCTGGTGCCCAGCCGTTTCAGGAGCTTAATGGGATCCTGGCCTCCAACGGCGGCCCAGTAGGTGTCGACTTCCAGGACCAGCTCGGGGTCAAGGAGTCCCTCGAAGTACTCCAGGGCTGTCTGGCCCTCGATGCTGGACTCGAGTTCCCATTGGTGGTTGTGGTAGCCGACCCGGATGCCGTATTCGGCGCCCTTCTTGGCCGCGGCGTTGAGCTTTGCCGCGGTGGCCTGGATGTCCTCGGCGGATTGCCAGTGCTCGGCAGGCAGGTACGGGTCGATCACGGTGGCAATGCCCAGTTCCTTGGCGGCCGCGAAGATCTCGTCCTGGTCCTGGCTCAGCAGCGGCGCATGCCCCGTTGGAGCAGAAACGCTGTTTGCGGCAAATGCGCTGGCGAACTCATCGGCGCGGGCAACAAAATCATAGGGCTCAATCCGGCTGTATCCGATCTCAGCAAGGCGCCGAATCGTGCCGGGGAGGTCGGCTTCGACAGCGCTGCGTACGTTGTAGAGCTGGACAGAATAGTTCATTGCGACGAATCCTTTGATTTGAGGGCGTGCGGAGATGCTGCTGGTGCACTGGTGTTTGACGGAACGTTGGCGGGTCGGACCGACAGTGCACAAGGATTACTTATGAAGTTTCGATAAAGCCTAAGGCAACCTTTTGGCCATTGGCAAGCAAAAGATGGCCACATCTCGATAAATCGTAACTGATGTGTACGATCGTCCCCATCCCTGTCGGGAGTGGTGGCTCCCTCGTGCAGGAAAGTGCCTGGCGATGATCGAAGTAAAAGGAGAATGATCTCTGTAAGCTTTCATTTGAAACTACATCGACCTATCATGTGAGAGAATATAAGGGATTGGTGAGCAAAGCGTCTGATTGATCTGCCATTCCCGGGGTCAGTCAGCCTGCCGCCGAGCGGCCCGACACGTCCCCGCATTCGTGGGTGGACCGTCGGCATCAAGTGCCTTCTGCTCAACCGGACTATCGATTCCTAATTGAAAGGCTGACTAAAGCTATGGCCGTGCAGTCAAGCGATGTGTTGATCTTCGATCTCTTCGGTGTGATCGCCAAAGATCAAAATCAAGAAGGTAAGGCCGCGCTGTTGGCCACTGGAGGTGTCCCGGAGAAAGACTTTTGGGCGGCGTACTGGGACCAACGTCCGCCATATGATCGTGGAGAGGTCACCGCCACCCAATACTGGACCGCTGTTTCTGACCAATTGGCCAGAAGTTTCGATCCGGACCGCATTAGGCAACTCAAAGAGCACGACATCGCCAGCTGGTCCGTCGTCGATGACCGGATGATCGCTCTGCTGGAGGATCTGTCCAGAACCCGACGTCTCGCGTTGCTCTCCAACATTCCTAAGGAGTTGGGCGAACACTTTCTGCGAAGACACCGTTGGCTCGACCTGTTTGAAGTCCGCGGACTCTCCTATCAAATTGGGTATGCAAAACCGGAACGGGAAACCTTCGAATGGTGTATCCGTGAGCTGGGGATTGAACCCTACCAGGCCCTCTTTATCGACGACAGAGAGGAAAACATCCGATCTGCGCAGGAAGCGGGACTCAGGGGCCACCTGTTTACCTCGAGCGAAGCGCTCAGCCACATATTGGAAGCGAACGTAACCTGATGGAGACGATCTCCCGATAAGGGCCGGTCCGGTGGCATCCGAGGGCACAGACCAATGCCGGAGGCGCCGCTATGGTCCGAGGGCCAGGGCATGCTTGTCACCGCGTGAGAGCTCGTCCTCCAGCTAAACGGGGCGGCCGGGCAGGGCATTTCTTTAGTACAGTTGTACACATGGCGGCTGAGTATTTCCGAGACGACCCCCGAAGCAACCACGAGCGGATGCTCGCGGGGGATCTCTACATCTCCGATGATCCGCAGATCCTCGCTCGACAGCAACGTGCAATTCGCCTGGCCGGGGCATACGCTTCTGCCTACTATGAGGACATAGATGCGGCTCAGTCGTTCATACATGAGTTGATCGGCTGCTTGGCCGAAGGTGCCCATATAAGGCCTCCCATATTCGTCGACTACGGATCCAATATCAGCATCGGCGAAGGCACGTTTATTAACTACAACCTCACTGCTCTTGACGTGGCCACGATTTCAATTGGAAACGATTGCCAAATTGGCCCGAATGTCCAACTACTGACGCCGACCCATCCTGTGGCGGCTCAACCCCGAAGAGACAAGTTGGAGTCGGCCAAGCCGATTGTCATCGGAGACAACGTGTGGTTGGGCGGGGGAGTCATCGTCCTTCCCGGTGTAACCATTGGCGAAAACACCGTCGTGGGTGCGGGGGCAGTCGTCAGCCGCGACCTGCCTGCCAATGTCGTAGCCATGGGGATACCGGCTAAAGTCATCAAGACCATTGAAAGCTAAAGGAAATGGCAAAACGGCGGGTAGATCCGGATCGGCGTGACCGAATCATTGAAGCGACCTTGGATCTGATTGCTGCCGAGGGCGTGGCTGGCACGTCACATCGGAAAGTTGCGGCCCTTGCAGATGTCCCCTTGGGTTCCATGACCTATCACTTCGCAGGAATGGACGAACTTCTGCACGAAGCGTTCACGCGTTTTGCCACCCGCATTAGCGACCGGTTCGAGCGGCGTATGAATGAGGCCTCGACCATTGAAGCGGCCAAAGACGCTGTCGTCGAGATGATCATGGAGGATACCTATGGCGATCGGGACGCTCTGGTCCTGACGTTGGAGCTCTACACGCTGGCGGCCCGCCAGGCGAAGTTCCGGCACCTCACTCATGATTGGATGATGCGCAGCCGCCGTGCCTTTGAAAGGTACTTCGACCCGGATGTGGCTCGACAACTGGACGCGCTCGTCGAAGGACTTTCAATTCATCGAGCCTTTGAACCGCGCGACGACGACCGCGAGTTGGTTTCGAACGCCGTCGACAAACTACTAAGGGAAGCGCCGTCGCAGCGGGCGGCGTCCTCGCCGGTTGACGCTTCGATCACCTTTTCCGACGAGCTTCATACAACAGTGTCCATGCCCGCTCGTCGTTTGCGCCGATCCGGCGGTTAGTCGGTGACGCGGCGTTGCAATGCAAGAGCGAGCAGATCTCGGGACACGCCTTCCAACGCCATCTTTCTCTGTTGGCGCTTGCGATGGGATGAAGTGGTCCCGAGGTCTCCGCATGTCACAGTGTGCGAGGGTTGTACATCAAAGCGGTGACTCGAGCTGACCCTCGTTTCCCCGTCAAACGGGTCGTGGAACACCATCTCGTGGGGCCTGGCCGTAGGAATCGGTCCAGCGTCGTATGCACCATACGAAGTCTTCACGTCTGCTTCTTTCTAAGGATTTCGTGACGGGCCCAAGGACCAAGAGCCAGCGATCACTCTTGCCACTGGGTCGGCTGCAAGCGGCTCTCCTTCCGTAGAGGCAACGCCCCTACGAAGAGTCAGGCCGTCCATGAGAATCTCCACAATCTCGGCCGTTGTTGGATCGAAGTACCGTTTGAGGATTCTGGCGCTACCTTCTACCCACTTGTTCGCGATGTTGCGCAAAGCAGGTTCGCGGATGACCAGGGCCTGAAGTTCGCGAGACAGCGCCAAGTGTCGAGGAGGATCAGCAGTGGCGTCTTCGTGGATCATCGCCAAGATGACCTTGCCTGCGTCACGGTGATCTCGTGCCGGCTGGAGCCGATCCTCGAGCCGGGCGAGGGACTGGCTCACAAAACGCTCGAATCCTGTCTCCAAGAGCTCCTGCATGCCGCTGAAGTGGTAGGTCATTGACCCCAGGGGAACATCAGCCCGGGCAGCGATACGCCGGAAACTAGTGCCGGCCACACCATTTTCAGCGATGACCGCGAGCACTGCGTCAATAATCCGATTCCGACGATCCGGATCAAAAGGTCGGATTCGGAAGGCTCTGGCGACGTCCGGGGCCGGACTTGGTGGCAGCACTTCTGAATCCTGGTGCCGGGTGGCATCTGAACGGGCGGACCACTCCGCCTCAGCGGGAAAACTGTCCGGCGGATCCTTCGTATCCATCAACGCTGCACCTTCCGCAGGTGTACTCACGTACGTTGTTTCCGATGTGTACGATCGTGCACTAGATTTCTTATGCGTACGATCGTACACTAAAGAAACAGAATGTGAGCAAGGCCACTTACGGAGGGTCCCAACTTGGGGCAAATCCACTTGTCGAGAGACTCTAACCAAACTTCATGCTTGAGTAAATCCATAATCAGTGTACTCTTGCTTATAGGTGATGTGACTCTCAATCGTGACGGACTGCAAAGGTTCGTAGTCCGCTGGCGGGTTCAAACTCACGCACCGGGGCCCAGTAATGGCCAGAACCGAGAGGTAAATTCCAAAATGACTGTTGAGACTTCTTTGCAGATCGATGGTCCTGCAAAGTCCAGGTACGACGTCGTAATCGTCGGAAGCGGCATGGGCGGCGGTACGCTGGCCTACGCATTGAAGGATGCAGGCGTGAGTGTATTGCTCATCGAGCGCGGAGGGTTCGTTCCCCAGGAGAAACAGAACTGGGACCCCGACGCCGTGTTTGAGCAGGGCCGATACAAAAATGCTGAAAAGTGGTACTCCGACACGGGAGAAGCTTTCAGCCCTGGTACTTATTACTACGTCGGTGGCAATACCAAGTTCTACGGGTCATCCTTGGTGAGGTTTCGACGCGAAGATTTTGTCGCGAGCGAACACGAGGACGGTACTTCACCAGCTTGGCCGTTCACGTACGACGACATAGCACCCTATTACTCGCGCGCCGAGAGGGTGTACAAGGTTCATGGGGACCAGCACGATGATCCCACGTTGCCCCGCGACGAGCCCTTTCCTTACCCTGCGATCGGTCATGAACCCGAGGTGCAGGCAGTTGCGGATGGGCTGACCAAACAGGGACTGACTCCGTCCAGCATTCCCTTGGGAATCGACTGGCGCCAGGGCGGTGCCTGTATCCGCTGCCGCACTTGCGACGGTTTTCCATGTCGCGTCCTGGCCAAAATGGATGCCGACGTCGCGTGTGTACGGCCGGCCCTTCAAACGGGCAACGTGGAACTGCTTACCGAGGCGTATGCCGAGAAGGTGCTCACCGACGAGTCCGGCCAGACCGCCACGGGCGTACAGCTCGTCCACAACGGGAAGGCCGTCGTCGTCGAGGCCGGAAAGGTGGTCGTTTCTTGCGGTGCCGTCAACTCGGCGGCGCTCTTGCTCCGGTCCGCCACGGACAAACACTCCAACGGCCTTGCCAACTCCTCGGGAATGGTTGGCAGGAACTACATGGTGCACAACAACAGCATCATGATCGCCTTGCACCCCAAGAGGAACAAAGTTGAGTTCCAAAAGACGCTCTACTTCAATGACTATTACCTCAAGGGCAACGCGGATTTTCCGTACCCGCTCGGTCACGTGCAGTTGATCGGCAAGCTCCAGGGCGCGATGCTGGCCGGGCAGAAGCCGCTCATCCCCAAATGGGCCCTGGATATTGCTGCCGGCCACAGCATGGATTGGTGGCTCTTCACGGAAGATCTTCCCGATCCCGAAAACAGGGTAACCCTAAGGAATGACGAAGCCATCCGGATCAGTTGGAAACCCAACAATGTTCGGGCGCACCAGCACCTCGTCAAGGAGATGAAACGCATTCTCCACAAGATGGGCTATCCACTGATCTTCAGTGAAACCACTGGAATTGCTGTCAATTCCCACCAGGCCGGAACGATCCGGGCAGGAGATGACCCTCGGTCGTCCGTCCTCGACGCCGACTGCCAGACCCATGATGTCAAGAACCTCTTCGTCGTGGACTCGTCCTTCTTCCCCTCACTTCCCGTGATGAACCCGGCACTGACGATTGCCGCAAATGCCTTCCGTGTCGCGGAACAAATCGTGCCCGGCGCAGCCCCGCGCCAAGCCGAGACGCGCGCCCCGGAATTCCTACCGCTAACCCCCGTATTTAGAGGAAGTAAGAACAAATGACTGATCAGCAGCTGACCGGTGGACAGATGATTGTCGACTGCCTCATCCGAGAAGGTGTCGAGCGCGTCTTCGCCGTCCCCGGACACGGCAACACAGCACTTTTGGACGCCTTCGTTGACCGCGCCGACGAGATCGAAGTAATCCCCGCCATGCACGAACAGGGCGCTGCCCACATGGCTGACGGGTACTACCGCGCTTCTGGCAAGATCGCCGCCGTCTGCACCTCGATCGGACCGGGGGCAACCAACACCTTGACCGGCCTGGTCACAGCCTTCGCAGACTCGCAACCCTTCATCCTGATTACAGGCGCCGTGCACACCTACATGGAAAACCGCGGCGTCCTCCAGGAAATTGACCGGCCGCACGGGAACAATTTCCCTCGCATGGCCGAACCGGTAGTCAAGCGTTGGTGGCAGCCCAGCCGCCTTGAGCAGATCCCCATGGTCATGGACCAAGCCTTCAACACCATGTACGAAGGGCGGCGCGGTCCTGTACTGGTGGACGTCCCGCAGGACCTGCAGGCGGAATACGGCGACTACAAACGGGTACCAGGTTCCCGCCGAGCCCAGACCCGTGCAACCGGCGACGCCACCGCCATCGCCGCAGCCGTGGAACTCCTCAAGTCTGCCAAGCGGCCGGTCATCCTTGCTGGCGGCGGCGTCATTGCCGCCGAAGCCAGCGAAGAACTCCGCGCTATCGCCGAACGCCTTGGTGCGCCAGTGACTCACTCGTTCATGGGGAAGGGAGCCTTCCCGGCTGACCACGAGCTGTATGCCTGGCCATGCGGAGACATGGGTTCCATTTCCGGGAATGGCGTCACCCGGACGGCCGATATCATCCTCGCCGTCGGATGCCGATTCAGTGACCGCATCACGTCTTCCTACAAGGAAGGCGTCACCTTCAACATCCCGTCCATCACCAAACTCGTCCACATTGACATCGACGGATTTGAGATCGGCCGCAACTACCCCGTCGAGGTCGGAATCGTCGGCGACGCGAAGTCCTCGCTGGCCGCCATTCGGGATGCTCTGGGCGACGGACCTGACTACCACGGCACCGAGTACTTCGCCGAGCTTCAGGAACTCAAAGGACGCTGGGAAGAGCACCTGCGGCCCATGCGTGAAACCGACCACCTCCCCATGACCAATTCACGGGCAATGGTAGAAATCCGTAAGGCACTTCCCCGCAAAGGCATTCTGGTTACTGACTCGAGTAACCCCGCAAACCAGGCCTTCAACGAGTTTCCCATCTACGGACCGAAGACAAACATCGTGGCCGGCGGTATGTCCGGAATCGGCTTCGGCCTCCCCGCTGCCATCGGCGCGCAAATCGCCGTTCCCGGGACTCCGGTCCTGGCCATGGTCGGAGACGGCAGCTTCCTCCAGACAGGCACTGAGCTGTCCACCGCAGTCATGCTCGGCACACCTTTGGTCGTCGTCGTTCTGAACAACGGCGGGTGGGAAGCCATCAAGGACCTGCAGATAAGCCTGTTCGGCGCAGAACGCCGTCTGGTCACCAATTGGAGCACTCCTGACGGAAAGCCGTACTTCGCCAACATTGCCGAGTTCGCACGTTCCCTGGGCTGCACCGCAGAGCGGATCGAAGACCCCGCAAAGCTGACGGAGGCAATCGAACGTGCCTTCGCCACCGAGGGACCCGTCGTCATCGAGGCCATGAGCGCCACCGAGCTTCCGTGGACAGAGATGCACCCGACGGGTTGGTGGGACATCACCGTTCCGGCATACCACGGAGACACCCGCGATGAATACGTCGCTCAGCGCGGGTTCTAACCAGGAGAAACATCATGGGTGACATCAAACTCGGACTCAACCTAGAATTTGCACGATACGAAAACGGCTCATTCGACTGGGCGATGGACCGTGCCGCAGAAATCGGCTACCGCTACATCGAACCCATGGTCCACTGGGGCCGGGAGCTGCTCAGCGAAGCCGGCTACTTCCACAGCCGGTCAATGCTGGACGACCCGCTCAAGCTCAAGCAAGCAGCCGAGAGCAGGGGACTGCAGATTTCCTCACTCTCAAGCCATGCGCCACTTGCCAAACCCGACATCGCCGTTGACTACCTCAAACAGTCCATCCGATACGCGGCCGAGTGCGGGGCACCAATGATCATGGTCGACGACGGCCCCATGCCGACGTGGACCACCGAAGAGGAGAACTTCACCCTGATGAAGTACACACTCCAGGAGGCAGCCCTCGTGGCCGAACCGCGCGGGATCGCCATTGCGATCGAAACCCACGGCCCCTACACGGCCACGCCGGCCGGGTTGGATCGACTCATGAAACTGATCGACTCGCCGGCCCTGACGATCAACCTGGACACCGGCAACAGCTATCTGAGCGGAAACGATCCCCATGCGTGGCTGGAAGACATCGTGTCAAACGTCACGCACATGCATGCCAAAGACATCTCAGTCGAAGACGCCAAGAAGTATCGAGGCAAAGTCCGCGGGATGCTCGGCTGCGCCTGCGGAGAGGGTGTCATCGACTGGGAACGGGTCGTCCGCACCCTCGCAGATGCCGACCACGATGTGGTCCTCTCGGTCGAATGCGGATCGCTGGATGCGGCTGTAAAGAGCCACAACTACCTCAGCAAGCTGATCTCAATGGTGCGCACCTAGCAGAGACCAGGTAAGCATCCGGGGCCGTCCGAATCCGGCGATGGTCGGCCCCTGAACCAGATGTCAACGCGAGGGCGGGAAAACCACGGACAACGATGACCACTCCCGTCCCGTTCACACCAGCAAATAAGGAGAAGCCATGAAGAATATACTCCCCCCCACCGCCATGTCTCGTCGCGGTTTCCTCGCCCTCACCGGGGCGGTTACCCTGACTGCCTCCGTCAGCGCCTGCGCCGTCGGCGGAAACGCATCGGCAAGCGGCGGCAGTACTGTCAAGTTCTGGGACATGCCGTGGGGCGACAAAAACTACACCGATGCGGCCCAAAGCTTGGCGCAGGCCTACAAGCCCGGTGATGGCATGCCGGGCGTGTCGTACCAGCAGGTCAACTGGGACGGGTTCAACCAGACGTTCTCCTCCGCAATCGCCTCCAATACAGGACCGGCCGTTTCCACCGGTGGAGGTTTCCAGGCGTTCCAGTTCGCGAAGCAGGGTGCCATCGCCTATGCCGACAACCTCATCGATTCCTTCAAGAAGGACGGCACCTACGACGACTTTCTCCCGCACACACTGGATGCGATGAAGACCTCGGACGGCTACGTCGGCATCCCGTGGAACCTCGACGTCCAAGTCTTCTGGTACCGCAAGTCGATCCTGGACCAAATCGGAGCAACGCCGCCGCAGTCCTGGGATGACGTATTGGACGTGGCAAAGAAGGCTTCTGCCAAGGGTTATGTCGGTTTCGGCATCAGCGGGGGCAGCGGAAACTACGGACCCATGGCCGTGCTGAGCCTGATGATCAACAATGGCGGTGGCCTCTTCAACTCCAATGGCGACCTCGACATCGTCAATGACCGCAACGCGGAGGCAATTGATTTCCTCACCGAGCTCATCAAGCAGGGTGCCGTCGATCCGGGCTCCGTGAGCATGAAGGACGACGATCTCACCACTCTCTGGACGAACAAGAAGGTAGCCCTCGGATTCCAAAGCCCGGCATTCAACAACGTCGTCGGCGACGAGAAGGACGTCCTCGTGACGGACCCCCTCAAATCCCGACGTGGCGAAGTCGGGGGGCTCTACTACGTGAACAACATCATGATGTACAAGAACACACCGTCCCAGGCCGGGTCTGAAGCGTTCACCTCGTACTACATCAAGAACATGAAGACGCTCTGGCAGAAAGGCGTCATGCAGGGCCTGCCCGCCCTGAAGTCCATCACGGAGCTCCCGGAATTCAAAGCCAACGTACAGAACACGGCGGTCGTCGAGAAATGGCAGCCCATTTGCAAGACCACCGCGGCACAATCGAGCGCCCTCACCGCCAAGCTCGCGACCATCGACGGCGGTCAGGCGATGACGGACTTCTGCCAGACCGTCCTCGCCGGAAAAGCCCCGTCCAAGACCATCCTGACCAAGCTTGAGAGCGACATCAAGGCCGCCATCTCCTAGCGAAGCAATAGCGAAAGCCGTCACACACCATGAGCACCTCCGTTCGCCGCACTGAACCACCCTTGACGGTGAGGACGCCGACCCACGAACCGCGGAACCGCCGCCGAAGGAGCAGTCCCGGCCGCGCGCCTGCAACCAAGCTCTTCCTGATCTTGCCGTCAGTCGTCATACTCATCCTCACGAACGCGTACCCGATCGCCTACGCCGCCTTTCAGGCCCTGCACAACGGGAGCCTGATCTCACCAGGGGAATTTGTCGGCGTCGACAACTTCGCGAAGGTCCTGGCCGATCCTGCCTTCTGGCGGGCAGCGGGATTTACCGCTGTCTTCGCGGTTGCGGGGGTCTTCGGAAGCTGGATCATCGGGATCGCAATCGCACTTCTGCTCCGCACCCGGATTCCAGCCAAGGGACTGCTGAAGACAATTCTCCTGCTTCCGTGGGTTGTGCCGATTGTCGTTTCGGCTATGTCCTGGAATTGGCTCATAGGAACGAGTTCCAGCCCTGTCCCGACGATCTTCCACGCGCTAGGCTTCGGGGACGCCATTTTCCTCTCCGATCCGCTTGGCGCCCAGATCACGGTCTGCCTGTTCGAGATCTGGGTCAACTTCCCGTTCATGATGCTCATGATGAGCGCTGCTCTGAGTTCCGTAGATGAAAGTATTTACGAAGCCGCCAAGATCGACGGCGCAAACGCCCGGCAACAGTTCCGTTACATGACACTGCCTATTATCGCGAAGCCCACGTACATCTCCTGGGTCTTGATGGCGATCTTCTGCGTCAACGACTTCCCGACCGTGTATCTCCTGACCCACGGCGGCCCGGTCGGCGCGACGAACACCCTGGTTGTTCTGGCCTACAAGACTGTATTCCAGAACTTCCAGACAGGCCCGGGCGTTGCCATCGCCTTCCTCATGACCCTTGCATTGGCCATCGTGGCCGTGCTGCTCTTCCGTCAGATCCGAAAGTCGACCTCACAATGACCACCACAACACTCAGAACCAAGATCGCAACACCACGGCGGTCCGTCGAAGCAGGAAGCCGCGGGCAATGGCTGCGCTTTGCGATCCTTGTCGCACTAGCAGCATTCGCCCTCATTCCCATTGCGGGAACCGTTGGCCTCTCCCTTAGGGCGAACAATGGGACCGGCTCCCTAACCCTGGATAACTTCGCCAAAGTGCTGAGTAGCAGCGGCACGGTCGCCTGGCTGGTCAACAGTCTCCAGGTTGCATTGGCGACAGTCGTGGTGTCAGTAGCAGTCGCGGCACCGGCCGGCTATGTTCTATCGCGAGGGAGGGGCCGGCTCGTCGGAGCCTATTCCCTCCTGCTCTTCGTCGTCCAGGCCCTTCCCGTGATCACGTCCGTGATTCCGTTGTTCATCCTCTTCTCCCACATCGGTCTTGCTGACAACCTCGTCGGGATCACGATTCTGTATGTCGCCAGTTCCATGTCTGTGGCAACCTGGATGATGGCCTCCTACATGGACGGGATCCCTGGGAGCCTCGAAGAGGCGGCATGGATTGATGGAGCATCGGTGTTCAAAGGGTTCCTTCACATCGTGCTCCGGAACTCACTGCCAGGTGTACTCTCGACCGCCATCTTTACCTTCCTGATGGCGTGGAACGACTATCTTGTCGCATCGATCTTCCTCCGCTCGGCAGGAACCTTCACGCTGCCGATCGGCGTCCAGACCTTCTTTCAGCAGCATTCGACCGACTGGGGATCAGTTATGGCGGTTGCCGTCATCATGCTGCTGCCACCCACGATCATCTTCGCGACGCTGAACAAGTTCTTCAGCGTCGGAGGTGTCGCGGGATCATTGGCAGGTCAGTAGAAGTTCGCGGCACTGTTTCGCGGGCGCGGGCCGTGTGACACCCGGCCCGCGCCACGTTCCTAGAAAATTGGCCTTGGTCCGAAGGCGAAGTGGCCGGCATCCGGGAGGTGCCGGCCACTTCTATTTCTGAAAGAACCGATATCGGCGGGGGAGACGTATGGACCTCGGCTCGACGGACTCTGTGGTCAGTGATTCTCGGTCAGAAACGCTTCGATGTCGTGCGCGCCGTCGAGTATTTCGGCGGTGCCATGGTCCGAGGTCTGGTGGTCTATAAGGGCTGAATGTGCCAAACGGGCCATCTCTTTGGTCGGGGGGGAGAGAAGCTGGCCGTGCCTCTTGATGAGTGCCAGAGTGTCGAACATTGGCTCAGCCAAGGAGACGGCTTGCAGCCCGCGCGGGAAGACCTCGGACTCAAGGGAAGCCCTGCAGGCGATGGTGTCACCGAATCCGTCGGCAGCCAGTGACAGTGCGGCTGAAAGATATTCGACTTCGATACCTGCATTAAGCGATAAACCACGCAGCCGAGCCCGTGCAGAGAGCTGCTTTCGAGCCGGATCTGTCTGGGCGTAGTGGGCATCGTAGAGGATCAGGGGAGCGCTGCAGATTGCGGCGATATCCGGGGGTGTCTGGACACGCTCCGGAACGGCACTGACGTAGACCACCTCATCCCGGGCCAGGGGGAGTACGTCCAGCCGGTCGTCATCAATCGGCAAAGTGACCAGGCCCGCTTCAAGATGTCCCGAAACGACGTCACTGACTGTTTCGGCACTATTCTGCCCCACGAGGCGGATACGTACATTCGGGTGTTTCTCGCGAAAGCGCTTGGCCAGATCCTGACGGATGTAGAACTCGGCATTTCGCAGGAGCCCGAATGTTGCGGTACCACCGCCCAGGGAAAGCAGGGCGTTCACTGCTTCGGTGCCTTGCTTGGCGGAGAAAATGGTCTGCTCCGCGTAAGGCAGCAGTTCCTCCCCGGCCGCCGTGAGCACGAGCGCCCGGCCACTGCGGTTGAACAGTGGCACGCCAAACTCTGATTCCAACCGGCGGATGAGGTCCGACACTGCCGGCTGGCTCATGCCCAATTCAACGGCGGCAGCGGTGAAAGTCTGTCCGCTGGCTGCTGCCACAAATGCTTCAAGTTGGGCCAAAGTCATAAGTCAATCCTATAGCTCATGGGTAGATGATGCTCTATCGCTCCTTGGCGGATATGCCACCGCCGGCGATTGCCTGGGGATGAAGTAGCCGGCCCAGGAGTTCCGGGTCGAGGAGTTCCTTGTCCAACACGAGATCAACAACAGCCCTGCCAGTGCGCAGCGCTTCAGCGGCAATCTCGCCGGACATGTGGTACCCCAGATAGGGGCTTAGAGCGGTGACGATGCCAATGCTTCGAGCGACATGGTCTTGAAGTGTTCGTTCGTTGGCTGTAATTCCGTCGATGCAAGCGACCGCGAGTGTGTTTGCCGCTATCCGGAGGTGGTTGATGCTTCGAAACAGGCTCGAGGCTATGATCGGCTCGAAGGCGTTCAGTTGCAGCTGTCCGGCTTCCGCCGCGAGGGATATCGTGACGTCGGCGCCGATGATCTCAAATGCCACTTGATTGACCAGTTCCGGGATGACCGGGTTCACTTTCCCGGGCATGATGCTGGAACCGGCTTGTCGAGCGGGAAGGTTGATCTCGCCGAACCCGGCGCGAGGTCCAGAAGAGAGGAGGCGAAGGTCGTTGCTGATCTTGGACAACTTCACGGCTGACCTCTTCACAGCGGCGGAAATCAGAACGAAAACGCCGCAGTCCTGAGTAGCTTCTACAAGATCGGGGCTGGTTGTCACGGGTAATCCTGTGACCGCCTCAAGGTGTTCTCGAACTATCGACGCGTAGTGGGGATGTGTGTTCAATCCGGTCCCGATCGCCGTCGCCCCGAGGTTGATTTCGTGCAAATGCACCGCCGCCTCGGTCAGCCGTGCAACATCCTCTCTGATGGTGACGGCATAGCTTCTGAATTCCTGGCCCAATGTCATGGGTACCGCGTCCTGCAGTTGCGTTCGCCCCATCTTCACAATGTTGTCGAACTCCTGCGCCTTTCGTTCACACGCTGCCTGAAACTTCTCGAGTGCACCGACGAGGCCATGGCAGCCGTGGATGGTGGCAAGTTTCAGGGCGGTCGGGTAGACGTCGTTCGTCGACTGGCCCATGTTGACGTGTTCGGTGGGGCTGACGAGACCATATGAGCCTCTTGGTTCGTTAAGGTGCTCCAACGCGCGATTGGCGATGACCTCGTTGGCGTTCATGTTTGTTGAGGTTCCGGCGCCTCCCTGGATCAGGGGAACGGGAAACTGGTCGTGGAACTCGCCCGATCGCAAGTCCCGGCAGGCGGCAACGATGGCGGTGCCCACGTTCCGATCCAGCAATCCGAGGTCCATATTGGCTTTTGCTGCCGATTCCTTGACTGCCGCGATGGCACTGACGAGGCCGGGCGCACTGCCTACCGTTTCCCCGCCCAGTTGGAAGTTCTCCATCGCCCTGAGCGTGTGGATTCCCCAATACGCCTCAGCGGGAACCGCGCGGACACCCAGCAAGTCTCGCTCCACGCGCGTTCGCTGTTCCTGATCCATGATCCGTCACCTAACTCCGGGGGTGGCTGCTACTGGCCGCCACCAATCCAGGGCCGAACATGCCAAGCCTGAAGTGGTCGCGCGTCCAGATATAAGTTAACCTTTTGGAAAATAATCAAAGACTAGCATTTGCTTTTCCTAAATGCTAACCTGTGATGCACGAAGGATAAGGAAAAGCTTGTCACTCTGTTCCAAACCAAAGTGTAATGCTATGGTTTTGTGGATTCCAAGTAACGAGGAGCACACGCACTACCTGTGCTCTGGCTCCAGCAACGAAAGAGAAAACCATTGCGCACTTCCCTCAAGAATGCTGACGTCACCATCTCGGACCCCACCTCGTCTTCAGGCGTGAGGGAAACGGTCGAAACGGTCATCGCGGACGTTCGCGAACGCGGCGACGGAGCCGTTCGGTCCTACTCCGAGAAGTTTGACAAGTGGTCCCCCAAATCATTCCTCCTCTCCCAGGATGAGATTGATGCCGCTATCTCCCGGCTCCCGGAGCAAACGGTTGAAGACATCAAGACTGTCCAGCGCAACGTCGAAAGGTTCGCCCGGCTGCAGCTTGAATCACTGACCGAATTCGAAGCCGAAGTCGAACCCGGCGTCATCCTCGGCCAGAAGAACATTCCGATCGACGCCGTAGGTGCCTACGTTCCAGGCGGTCGTTACCCGCTTCTGGCCTCAGCCCATATGACGATCGTGACCGCAAAGGTTGCCGGCGTACGTAGGGTTGCCGCCGCCACCCCAGCGGCCGGGGGAGTAGTCCCCGACGCCTCGATTGCCGCCATGCACTTCGCAGGAGCGGACGAAATCTACTTGCTCGGCGGGGTTCAGGCGGTCGCCGCCCTGGCCGTCGGCACCGAGACCATCGCACCCGTGGATTTTCTTGCCGGCCCCGGGAACGCCTACGTCGCGGAGGCCAAGCGGCAGCTCTTCGGTGAAGTTGGCATCGATCTCTTCGCAGGCCCCACCGAAGTTCTCATCGTCGCCGACGAGACGGCCGATCCGTTCTTAGTCGCCGTTGACCTGCTCAGCCAGGCCGAACACGGTCCCGACTCTCCTGCAATCCTTGTCACAACCTCGCAAGAGGTCGGACAAAAGGTGCTCGAAGAAATCGACCGTCAACTGCTTGGCTTATCGACCCGCGCAGTCGCAGAAGTAGCTTGGCGCGACCACGGCCAGGTGGTTCTGGTCGATGACCTCAAAGAGGCCTACGCCGTCGCCGACGAATTTGCCAGCGAGCACGTGCAGATCCTGACGGCCAACCCCCGCGAAGCACTGGACAGCATGATCAACTATGGAGCCCTGTTCCTGGGCGAAAATACCTGTGTCTCCTTCGGTGACAAAGTCATCGGCACCAACCATGTCCTTCCGACCCGCCATGCCGCCCGGTACACCGGTGGACTGTGGGTCGGGAAATACATCAAGACCGTGACCTACCAGGAAATAACTTCGGTCGCCGCCAGTGCCGAACTTGGCGAACTACTGGGTAGAGCGGCCCGGGCGGAGAACTTCGAAGGCCATGCACGCTCCGGTGACATCAGGGCCGCTCGCCTTGCAGGAGAACGGCCGGCCTGGGCTTCCTAGCCCTATGTCGGTGGAGCGCAAACCGCACGCGCTCCACCGCGCGGTTCGCGGAAGCGATGGTCTAGTGCGGACACTTTCGCCTAGGCTAACGGCCACAGCAAAGTCTGGAAGGGACGAGGAAACCTGCAAATGAACACTCCGGAATCCATGAACCGTCAATCAGTCGAAGATCCGGGCGAGGACCAGGCCGCGACGGCGGCCTTGTCTGAGATTACCTACGATGAGCAGTTCTATCCTGCCCGCCCCCGTCAGCTTCGTCCCAAGGCCCGCCGTCGCCAAACACTGGATGAAGGCCGCCCGCCGTTTGACCCGGACGCACGGAACGCCGTGTATGTTGAGTGGCTGAGAAACCAATCCATGCTCGGCGACGCAGACGCCATGTCAAGGCAACTGTCCGGCCAGGCGAGCATGTGGCAAAAACCGTTCGCACATCCAAGCCCCCGCTCAGCCCTGGACAGGGCGTCGGTATGGTTCACTGCGTATCCCTTGTCCTTCATTACAGCTCCCGGGCAATCGTTCCTAGGTGCCCTGGCGCAACCCAGTCTTTGGGATGCATTCCAGGAAATCGGCATACATGCCCTGCACACGGGTCCCGTGAAGCGCGCCGGGGGAATCACCGGCTGGGACTACACGGCCAGTGTGGACGGACACTTCGACCGAATCAGCATGGCCATCGATCCGTCCTTCGGGACCGAAGAAGAATTCCGAGCAATGTGTCAGGCCGCCGCAGATCACGGCGCAACGATCGTTGACGATATCGTTCCCGGGCATACGGGCAAGGGCCCGGACTTTCGCCTGGCCGAAATGAACTACAAAGACTATCCCGGGATTTACCACATGATCCAAATCCCGGAGTCAGACTGGCATCTGCTCCCGGACGTCCCCGAAGGTAAAGACTCGGTCAACATCAGCATCGACGCCGAAAAGGCACTCCAAGAGGCCGGCTACATCATCGGCCAACTGCAGCGCGTGATCTTTTACGAACCCGACATCAAAGAAACGAACTGGAGCGCCACACGGGCGGTTTCCGGCATGGACGGCACGATGCGCCGGTGGGTCTACTTGCACTATTTCAAAGCCGGACAGCCGTCCATCAACTGGTTGGACCCGACTTTTGCAGGCATGCGCCTTGTGATCGGCGACGCGCTCCACTCACTGGTGGATCTTGGAACGGGAGCCTTAAGGCTGGACGCGAACGGATTCCTCGGCGTAGAGAAGAGCGCGGAGGAACTTCCCGGCTGGTCAGAGGGGCACCCCTTGTCCCAGGCCGCGAACCAGCTCATCGCGAGCATGGTGCGAAAGGTCGGGGGCTTCACTTTCCAGGAACTCAACCTCACCATCGACGATATAAAGGAAACGTCCGTAAACGGCCCCGATCTCTCCTACGACTTCGTGACCAGGCCTGCCTACCACCACGCACTTGTCACTGGAAATACAGAGTTCCTTCGCCTAACACTCCGGCTGGCAATGGAGGCCGGCGTCGATCAGGCCTCCCTGGTCCACGGGCTGCAGAACCACGACGAACTGACCTATGAACTCGTCCATTTCACCACCCGGCATAAGGACGAGACCTTCAACCTCTTCGGCCAGAACCTCACCGGCGCCGGCGTCGCTGAACGGATCCAGAATGATCTCCGGGACGGCCTCACGGGAGAAGCCGCGCCGTACAACCTGCTGTTCACCACCAACGGCATCGCCTGCACCACCGCAAGTGTCATCACAGCCGCACTGGGCATACGGGACCTCCAATCCATGACTGCCGAGCAGGTGGATCAGGTCCGCGACGTGCACCTGCTCTTATCGATGTACAACGCGCTCCAGCCCGGGGTTTTTGCCCTCTCAGGCTGGGACCTCTGCGGGGTTGTTTCCGTGGACGCCGACAAAGTGGCTCAACTAGTGTCCACGGGCGACACCAGATGGATCAACCGCGGCGCGCACGACCTGATGGGGGTCAACCCCGGCGCAGCCGAGTCGTCCTCCGGCCTGCCCAAGGGGAGGAGCTTGTATGGAACGCTTCCGGAGCAGCTGAAGGACGAAGCGTCTTTCGCACGAAAGTTGTCCGCCGTTCTCACTAAACGCGAAGAGCTCCAGCTTGCAAAAGGCGAACTCATCGATGTCCCTGACGTTTCGCACCCAGGGATGCTCGTCATGGTTCAGCGGCTTCCCTCGGACGCCATCGCGGTCACTGTCCTGAACTTCACCGGCGAAGACATTTCCGGAACGGTCAATTCGGCACTTCTGACCCCCGGCGCCGAGGTAATGGATGCTTTCACTGGAGAGACTCTCAATTCAGTGGACGACCTCCACAGTTTCTACTTCGATGTCCCTGCCTTCGCGGGAAGTCTCCTTGTGCTTCGGGAACCCGCACCAAAAGGCGGCGAAGAAGTTGAGTGAGAAAACCGGGCACTTCGGCCGGCCGGTGCAAGGTGTGAAGGAAGAGGGCCACATGGGCACAAGTATTTTACGGCACCGCCGTCGTGATGCAGCGTTACCTCCGCATTGGCTTGAGACTGCCAGACTCTGGTGGTCACGCAGGGGCACCGGGAATCAGATCGAAGAGCCAGCCCATTGCCCTCCGTCAACGATGCTTCCCAGCGGCAGCCTGTTCAGTACGATCCATGCGGGACGCCGTACCCAATTTTCAGGCACCAAATCGGAATGAGCGGCAGGGGCTTGTCTGCGCAAGACCTCCACCCCGTCCCCCGACGCGCTGGGGGATCGATCTGGCGTGCAAAAGAAACAGCCAGGGCACCTACCTTGGCCCCTAACGTTGGAAACCCTATGAATGATTACTACGTCGCCGGCGTCGTACGCCCCGCCGCCAGCGGAAGCGATCTCCGGCTCCGAGATGATTGGAGTCTGGCCAAGGGCCAAGTCGTGGAAGTGCGCCACTTCAACCTTCCAACCCGCACTGGATTGGTGGAAGATGTTACGGCGGACGGCTCCATTCTCTGGCTTGCGGCCGATGGTCCCGCCACCCGAACCCTGGTCGACAGATCAGAAGGATATGAAATCTGGGGCGAATAGAGGCGGCTTTCAGAACGCAGCCCTCACCTGATCAAGCCTTTCACGATACGAGCCGATCAATATCATCGGCCAGTTCTGAGCGACGCCGTATCCCTGGACCGAGACAAGCCGTTCCTGCTGCCAGCAGGAACCAACCAACAATGGCTACGACTCCGATAGCGAACATCGTGGCAACGTCGGTGTAGGACGGACTGAACGTCGCCCAAATAAGAACCGCCCCGAGAAAGCACGCCGCGGAACCCAAACAGAATGCTAAGGCGACTGCCACGCGTGAGGCCACGGACCACATCCGGACTTGTAAAATGATTGTGTGCACCGGTCCACCCTTCATTGACTGGCCGAGAACAAGGACGGCCACCAGTCCAACCGATGGTGTCTTTGTATCGCGCATCGGTCCACAGGATTGCTGGCGCGTTACAGAGGGCGGAGACCGGACCGGCCGTTAGGGCAAATGTTTCCTTTAGTGCAGGGGCCGCGTTGGACTGCCTACTGTATTGGCTCCAGGTAGGGGTGGGAGGCCGCGAGGTCGAAGAGCGCGCTATGGACGGCCTTCGTTCGCGCCAGACGCTGAAGTTCGCGCGGAACCGCGAGCCAGTACTTCCTGCGGATGTGAACCGTGTCCGCAAGAATCCGCACGAGGCGTCGATCGGATTCGCCGATGAACAATGGAAGAACTGCCACTCCAAGACCGGCAACCGTGGCCATCCACTGGCCCGTGATGTTGTTTGTCTGAATGGCGGGGCGTACTCCAGGCAGAGCCGTGTCCAGGAAGCGCAAGTCGGGAATGTCCAGAAGTGAATCCACGTAGCCGATGACCGAATGGTCTTGCAAGTCATCCACGGCTGCGATGGTCGCGCTGCTTTCCAGATACTGTGGGGCGGCATAGAGGCCCAGCGGATACGTTGCCAGCGCTGTGGCCTCGACACCGCGAATGGTAGGCTCCGCCAATGAAATCCCAAGGTCGAACTCCTTCGTGGCAAGAAGGTTCAAACGCGTCGCCGTGACGATCTCGATGGCAAGATCGGGATGTCTTCTTCTCAGGCTTCCGAGCCCGGGACTCAGCACGAAGGCTCCGAAGCCATCCGGGGTCGCGATACGGACGGTTCCCGACAACCGGCCTGGCTCGGATCCCAGCTCTTCCGCCGCCGCCAAGAGCGACGATTCCACGGCCTCAGCATGAATAGCTAGCTGCTGACCGGCCTCGGTGAGCGTCCAGCCACCGGTCGATCGTACGAAAAGCCGGGAAGCCGCGGCTCGCTCAAGGTGGGAAATTCGCCGTCCCACAGTGGTGTGATCCACCCCGAGGCCTCGAGCAGCGGCTACCAGCTTCCCGGTCCGTGCAACCTCAAGAAAGAAACGTAGATCATCCGCAGAAATCACCCCCTTAGCCTATCGTGCAAATATGCACAACGGAGGGCATGTCTGGGCATTGATTCGGACTCGAAATGCATTGAGACTTGAACCGGATATTTAGACGGAACCGCCTCGGATGCGTAGATGCACGGGCGGTCAGAAACGAAGGTGTTCCATGGTTGCAAACATCGCTCTTCCCCGAGTCATGAAGGTCGGAAGGGGTGCCGTAAATCAAGTGGGCACCCTGCTTGAGGAACTGGGCGCAACCCGGCCCCTCATCGTCACGGATTCGTTCATGCTGACTACAGGCAGCGTTGATTCCATCATGAACTCGATCCAGCGGAGCGGTTTTGAGGCTGCGGTCTTCTCAGGCGTCGTCCCCGATCCTACGACTGCTTCCCTGAGTGAGGGCGTCGCAGCCGTGCAGGACCATGAGGCTGACATCATCATTGGTCTTGGTGGTGGAAGCGCGATTGACACCGCTAAGGCCCTGGGCCTGCTTAGTCGCCAAGGCGGCCAAATGCGGGATTTCAAGGCGCCCCGGAACAACAACGGACCTTCTATTCGGGTTGTTGCGATTCCCACAACCGCGGGCAGCGGCTCGGAAGCTACTCAGTTCTCAATTATCAGCGACTCTGAGACCCACGAGAAGATGCTCTGCGCAGGGATCTCGTTCCTTCCAGTGGCGGCAGTAATTGACTATGAGCTCACCCTCTCAATGCCGCCCA
This sequence comes from Arthrobacter sp. efr-133-TYG-118, assembly GCF_030209755.1. Classification (GTDB taxonomy): domain Bacteria; phylum Actinomycetota; class Actinomycetes; order Actinomycetales; family Micrococcaceae; genus Arthrobacter. The sequence continues at coordinate 21,441 of NZ_JARVRH010000036.1, forward strand.
GGTTGACCGCAGATACCGGGATCGACGCCTTGACCCACGCGATCGAGGCCTATGTCAGTCGGAAAGCCAACTCATTTTCGGATGCCTTTGCTGTGTCTGCCATTCGGGCTATCGGCCCAAACCTGCGGCTCGTCTACGCTGACGGATCGAACGCGAAAGCCAGGGAAGCGATGATGCTTGCCTCGACCCAAGCAGGAATCGCCTTTTCCAACTCCAGCGTGGCCCTTGTTCATGGAATGAGTCGGCCGATTGGTGCCCACTTCCATGTTGCCCACGGTCTGGCCAACGCAATGTTGTTTCCGACTGTCACGGAATTTTCGGTCTCTGCTGCCGCGCCAAGATACGCCGATTGCGCCAGGGCGCTTGGAATTGTGAGTTCAAGCAGCCCGGACCAATATGCCGCCGAATCTCTGGTGGCTGAATTGCACGCCCTCAACCGCGACCTCAAGGTCCCAACACCCGAAGCCTTCGGCATCGACCGCGCAGCCTGGGAGGAAAAGATACCGCTCATGGCCGAGCAGGCGCTCGCTTCCGGTTCCCCGGGCAACAATCCTCTCGTTCCGGACGCTGAGCAGATCCAAGCCATCTACAAGGAAATCTACGCGTAACTTCCTCCAAAACGACCGGACGAACGACTGTCTGCCGGGGCCAACACCCGGTACGGCCTCTCCTCATCTGAAGACTCTGAAAAGGATCCACCATGACCACCATCAAGCATTTCATCAACGGTGTTGAAACCGCCGGCTCCGGCGACCGCAGCCAGCCGGTCTACAACCCGGCCACCGGCGCCGTCTCCGCAACGCTGCGGCTCGCGAACCGGGCCGATCTGGACGCCACCGTCGCCGCGGCGAAGGCCGCTGCGGAAAAGTGGGGTGATTTCTCCCTGGCCAAGCGCACCGCGGTGCTGTTCACGTTCCGCGAACTGGTCGCCTCGCACGTGGAGGAACTCGCGGCCCTGATCACGGCCGAGCACGGCAAGGTCATCTCCGATGCGAAGGGCGAGATCGGCCGCGGCCTCGAGGTCATCGAGTTCGCCTGCGGCATCCCGACCCTGCTCAAGGGCGACTACTCGGACCAGGTCTCCACCGGCATCGACGTGTTTTCCTTCCGGGAGCCGCTCGGCGTCGTGGCCGGCATCACCCCGTTCAACTTCCCCGTCATGGTGCCTTTGTGGATGGCGCCGATGGCGATCGCCACGGGCAACGCGTTCATCCTCAAGCCCTCCGAACGCGACCCTTCCGCCTCCATGCTGCTCGCGAAGCTCTGGAAGCAGGCCGGCCTGCCCGACGGGGTGTTCCAGGTCCTGCACGGGGACAAGGAAACCGTCGAGGGCCTCCTGACGCACCCCGACGTGGACGGGATCTCCTTCGTCGGTTCCACCCCGATCGCGAAGTACGTCCACGAAACCGCCACCAAGCACGGCAAACGGGTCCAGGCCCTGGGCGGGGCGAAGAACCACGCGATCATCATGCCCGACGCCGACCTGGACAACGCGGCCGACCACCTGGCCGCCGCCGCGTTCGGTTCCGCCGGGGAACGCTGCATGGCCATCTCCGTCGCGGTCGCCGTCGGGGACGCCGCGGAGCTGCTGGTCAAGAAGGTCGAAGAGCGTGCCCTGGCCGTGAAGGTCA
>NZ_JARVRH010000012.1 GCF_030209755.1 Arthrobacter sp. efr-133-TYG-118
TGGCCAGGAAGTCCTGGTCGTTTTCCGCCGCGGTGCGGGCCAGGGCGTGTTCCATTTCCGCGGCCTTCTCCGGGCCGCACAGCGGACGCACCTTCGTCACGGCCATCGTGATGATCCCGGCCGAAGCGGATCCGATCATCCCGGAGGCCAGCGCCGCGGCGGTTTCCCCGTGCCGGGCAGGGACCGTTTGCCCGCTGAGGCCGCGGCCCGGCAGCAGCTCGCTCGCCATGGCGAGCCGGCGCCTGGCGTCGGCGGCACTGATGCGCAGCAAGGACCGCAGATGCTCGGCCGTGGACCGGAACTCCCCGCCCCGCGCGCTCCCCTGCACCGCGCCGGAGCCTGTGTCCGCACCTGACTCACTCCCCGCGTCGGCGGCCCAGCCGGTGGTCCAGCCCGGCGGGCTCGCGGGTTCATCGTTCCGGGCCGTGTCCAGCCCGGCTGCGGCGAGCAGCTGGAGATAATCCAGGGTCCGGGAAAGTTCCTCCACCCCGGACGCGAACGCGACAACCTCCTGGAAACCCGGCCGCCCGAGGTCGTCGGCCGCCTTGTCGGCCAGCGACCTCAGCGCCGCCACGGCCCCGTCCAACACGGCCTGCCGGCCGCCCCGATCCCCCGGCTCCACCAACGCCAGCCCGCCCGGAACCCCGGCAAGATGCGGAACACGGGCATGACGGGACACTCCGGAAAGCCCGCGGGACGCAAAGCCCTGCCGGGTGTCGAAGTATCCGATCGCTTCCATGGAAACACTCTGCCAGGAGGCTCTGACATTTAACCGACCTCAGACCGGCGGTCCGGCGTTCGACTTCAGGTTCTTCATCACCAACGTCGAATTGAGGCGCTCGACAGCGGGAAGTGCCGAGAGTTGGTCGTCGTAGAAGCGTTGGTAGGCCGGGAGATCGGCGGCGATCACGCGGAGGAGGTAGTCCGGGGAACCGAAGAGCCGCTGGGCCTCGACGATGTTCGGAATGGCCGCCACGCGATCTTCGAACTCCGACATCGTGGCGCGGTCAGCCTGCCGCAGGGTCACAAAGACTATCGCCTCGAATCCCAAGCCAATCGCACCCGGATCGATGTCTGCCCTGTACCCCCGAATGACACCGGAAGCCTCGAGGTCCCGCAGCCTGCGATGGCAAGGAGCCACGGTCAACCCCACCTTGGCTGCGAGAGCGGTGGCAGTCATTCGACCATCCTCTTTGAGGTGGCGCAAAATAGTTCTATCTATTCCATCAATCACGCAAATATCTTACCGAAAGAGCGGCAAGCCTGGCTAAAAATGCGAACACTTATGGGCAGATTTTCCATAAAGTTCATAGTGTAACCACCAGCCAGGAGCCACCATGAATCCCCAGCTTTTCATCGCGTTCGTCATTGTCGCCGTCACCTTGGCGTGCACCCCGGGCGTCGATTGGGCGTATTCGATTGCCGCTGGCCTGCGGCAGCGCAGCTTCCTCCCCGCCGTGGTCGGCCTGTGCAGCGGCTATGTACTGCACACGGCCCTTCTAGTGGCCGGACTCGCGGCCCTCTTGACAGGAGTTCCGGGGCTTCTTGGCTGGCTGACGATCGCGGGCGCAGCCTACTTGCTCTGGCTCGGCGTGAGCACCATACGCTCGTGGCGAGGCGCAAGCTTCAGTGCGGATGACGCCGTCGGGCAGTCCCGAAACCAGTTGCGCACCTTCCTGCAAGGCATGGGCACAAGCGGCATCAACCCCAAGGGCCTGCTGTTCTTCCTGGCGCTTGTTCCGCAATTCGTGAGCCCCGAGGCGTCTTTGCCGGTACCGGTGCAATCAGGCGTGCTGGGTCTCACGTTCGTCTTGTTCGCGGGCATCATTTACACGGCAGTGGCGCTGACCTCGCGAAAGCTGCTGCAGTCCCGGCCTTCCGCCGCACGCGTAGTGACCCTTGCGAGCGGCATCATCATGGTGGGGCTCGGGGCTGTTCTGTTGGGCGAACAGTTGCTTCCGCTGCTCCGGTGACGCGGCCGTCGGGTGAGATCGCTCTGGTGTTCTTCGGCGAGGCGGCCTATCGTCGGCTTCATGTCCGATGACTTTTCAGCTCTCGTGGAGGCCTTCAAGAAGGTCGGTGTATCGAGGGCGTACGGCCCTCCCATGCAGATCGGCGGAGAAGAACTGATCCCGGTCGCCCTGGTGTCCTTTGGATTCGGAGGAGGCAGCGATGGAGGCAATGCGGCCGGCGGTGGTGGGGGCGGTTTCGTGCTCCCTGTCGGGGTCTATGGCCGCAACGCCAGCGGTCGCGTGACATTCCAGCCGAACACCGTGGTTGTCCTGGCGATGCTGCTCCCACTGGTCGGCGCCGTGATGGTCTCCATTCGGGGAATGGTTCGCGCGCTTCGGGCCTAGCCGCCCGGCTCGCCGAAGTCCTTGTTCCACATCCGGCGCACCTCGGCGTCCTTACGGATCCCATCGACGGCCTCAAGCTCAGTCCCCTCCGGTTTGCCGCGCGGAACCCGCTTAGCAACAAGAAGCCGCGGGTTGGCCCGCCGCCTGACCTCAAGCATCGACAGCGCCCGGTCCGTGACCGCGTCGTTGCGCAAGGCAAGGTTGGTCTTCTTCCTCCGGAGTACTTCCACGAGAGCGGCCTGTGCCGCCTCCCGCTCCCCCAACACCCTGAGCGACTGGGCTCGTATCAGCAGCAGTGCCGCCGAGAGGTCATCCGTGTTGCGCAGCCCCTCAGTCCAGGCGACGACGTCGGCGTGCCGCTCAAGCGCCGCCGCCGCGGTGCAGCGGGCCAAGGCGGAGGGCAACGACGGCGGCAAGCTGGCCAGGATGTCCAGGGCATCCGGCGTCTGGCCCGTCTCCCGGAAGCAATGCGAAAGGGCAAGGTACACGGATTCCTCGCTGAAGAGGACGGGAACGTCAATCCGCTCCGCCACCTCGACCCGCGTGACCACCCTGCGAAGGTAGCTTGAGGAGAACTGGCTGGCGGCGTCGTCGATCCGTATGGACAGGCCCCGTTGCAGCAGTTCCGACGCCCGGAGATATCCGCCGTGTTTGTACACAAGCAGCCCGGCGATCACGTAGCACAGGCCCGCCCAGCCGGGGTAGGTGCGTGCCAAGGTGATGAGGCGGTCCGGGTCCGTGCTGGTGAAGACGGCGTCGTACACCGATTTGGCGGTCTTGCCGGCCAGCCGTTTGAGTCTGGGAGCATCCCCGGCGACGTCGATCCGGCCAGCGGTTTTTCCTTTCAGGACGCCCCAAAACGCACCGCTCAAGCCCTCAGCCAGTCCACCCACCGATGTGCGGACATGTCCGTTCCGGAATGGCGTGATGTCCCTGGTGTCCCCGAAAATCGCTCCGCGGACTCCGGGAACCGATGGCTCACTCACGGTTGCCTTGGCATCGCAGGACAAAGCGTCGCAGAATTGGGCATCACAGAACCATGCTAGCTCCGCTTGTCCCAGCCTTTCCCCTCTATTTCCGGGGTTTTCGGGAGTAAGATATCCACGTCGGCAGGGTTCCGACTCCTTGCCGCGATACGGCCCTCCATTTGAAGGGCCGATGGAATCGTGATCGGGAGGAGCTATGACTACTGCTTCACACCCCGCGCAGCACCACCACGTGATGGGGCTGACGCTGCACAACACAGCACTGGTTTTGGGCTGGGTTTTCCTGGCTGTTGGCGTCTTGGGATTTATCCCGGGCATCACCAGCAATTACGGCGCCATGACCTTCGCAGGACATGACTCGGGCGCCATGCTTCTTGGAGTTTTCCAAGTATCCGTCCTGCATAACATTGTCCACCTGCTATTCGGCGCCGCAGGCCTGTACTTCGCGAGGACTGGAAGGATGGCGCGCGGTTACCTCATCGGTGGCGGCGCAATCTACCTCGTCTTGTGGATCTACGGTCTCATCACTTTGTCGAACATGAGCGCTGACTTCGTGCCCATGAACGCCGCGGACGACTGGCTGCACCTTGTTCTCGGTGTTGTCATGGTTGCCCTTGGCGTGTGGCTCGGACGCGACGCAAGGGAGGAGTCGAAGGGCCGCGCCATGTAGCGCACCCTGACTCTGCAGAACTCTGCAGTTGCACGACGGCGGCCGTCCCTTTCGGGGCGGTCGTCGCCTTTGCGTCCTGGATGCCTAGCCGTTCCGGGGCGCCTAGCCGAGAAGCCTGCGTTCGTAGGCGAACGCCACCAGCTGAAGCCTGGTGCGCAGCCCGAGTTTGCTGAGCACACTGCGCAGGTGGGATTTCACTGTGGCCTCGGAGACAAACAGGCTTTGCGCCATCTCGGCATTCCCCAAGCCTTTGGCCGCCAGGAGGAACACATCCCGCTCGCGTGGAGACAGCTCGTCCATCACGGCGAGGTCCGGCCCGGCGACCGGCACCGTCCTCGCCGCATGCTGGAAGAGTTCGTGAACCGAACCGGGCGCGATCACCGAGTACCCCGAATATACGGTCCGGATGGCGGCCAAAAGGAATTCCGGCTCGGCGCTCTTGAGGAGGTAGCCGCTGGCGCCCGCCTGCACGGCTTCAACCACGGCCTGGTCCCTGTTGAAGGTGGTCAGGGCAATAATCTTTGGCTTGTCCACTCCCGCCGCATCGGCTTCCTCCGTGATGCGACGTGTGGCCTCGACTCCGTCCAGCACGGGCATTCGAAGGTCCATCAGCATGACGTCCGGCCGCTGCTTGGCCGCGAGCGCCACGGCTTGTTCGCCGTCGTCGGCCTCCCAGGCCATGTCCATGTCGGCTTGGCTCTGCACCAGCATGCGGATGCCGGAGCGGAACAATGGTTGGTCGTCCACCAAGGCAACCGTGATGGGTGTTTCAGCCACGTCCGACGCTTTCCCGCTCAGTTCCCGACAACGACGAGGCACCCTCGAGGGCCAGCGCCGGCTCCCGTTCCGGTTCCGTGCCGGACATCCCGTCCTCCTGTTCCGCTGCGCTTTCCGTTCGGTCTTCCGGAAGGAGGGACGCCGGGCGAGAGCCATAAGGGATGAAGACCGTCACACGGAACTGCTCGCCGTCCGGCCCGGAACTGAGCCAGCCGCCGGCAAGGTGCGCACGCTCGCGCATTCCGGGGATGCCGCGGCCCACGCGCCCGGCGGCACCGCCGTCGTCCGTCCCCCCAATCGAAACGGACGCCGGCAATTCCGAAGCAACGTGCATGGTCAGCCCTGGGCCGCTCCAGTCGAAGTGAAGGCGCACGGCCGTGCCGCGTCCGCCGTGCTTGAGAGCGTTTGTGAGGCACTCCTGCACAATCCGGAATACTGCGAGTTGCTGGCCCGCGCCAAGCTCGACCGGGGTTCCGGTTTCGCTCTGCTGGACCTTGAGGCTCCCCTGGCGCATCCGCTCGACAAGGGGCCCGACGTCGGTGAGTCGGGGCTGCGGGGCCACCAGACCGTCGTCGCGCACTCCCTCAATGACCCGCTGGGCGTCCACCAATGCGTGGCGGGCCGATACCGCGATGTTCTCCAAGGCGTCGAGCACTGCCTTGGGTTGGTCCTGGCTGAGATAACGGGTGCCGTCGGCTTGCGCGGCGATCACTGCAAGCGAGTGTGCCAAGACATCGTGGAGGTCGCGGGCGATCCGCGTGCGCTCCTGCTCCACGACCAGCTCAACCTCGGTTTCCTTGAGGTTCGCCTGGACAAGGACCTTGGACTGGAATAGCTTGCCTCGGTCCTCATAGAGAGCCAAGGCGATGCCGACGGCCGCACAGCCGGCGGCGATCAAAATCAGGGTGGAAAAGAGCTGCGCGCCGTAGTAGTTGAAATTGAAGCGGTCACCGAAGGGCATCCGCGGGAACCAACCAACGCCCCAGCCGTATCGCCATGACACGATCAAAACAGTCATGCCGGCAGCGAATGCAAGATTGGCTGCTCCAGCAATGACTCGTTGCCTGCCGGATCCGGTCCACAGTATGAATGCCAGCGCAATGAATGAACCGATGTAAATTGCCCAATAATCGTCCCAAGGCGGAGGGATGACATGGGTCAATTGCCCGAGCAAAAGGGTGGCCGTAAACCCGAGTGACGCATAAGGCCTCCACGCCGCGACTCCAATGGCCAAGGTCATTAGGACTATCATCCAGGTTCCGGGCCAATAGCTGAGCCACCACGTCCCGATCCTTCCAGCCTCGCCCACGCACCACAGCGCGAAGAAAATGACGGCCGCCACGGGGGCGCCCCATTGCCGTGCAACTTTCAGTGTCTGTTCCATGTCAGCCACCCTATCCACGGCCAAGGACGCGGCGACGCCGATTCTGCCCTCCAGCGTCCGATCTCCACCCGGAAGCCAGTGGATTCATCCTTGGAGCCAACGCGGGAGGTGAGCGAGCGTTTGTCGGAAGGGCGTTAAAGGTGAGCGAGCGTCGGCCCAAATGCCACCAGAGGTGAGCGAGCGTTTGTCGGCCCCAACGCCCGCTCACATATCCGGCCCAAATCCCCAACGCTCCATCACATATCCCGCTTACGGCCAATGAGTACAGCGCTCGATGTCATGTCACTTCGGCGTTCACGCGCCCAATCTATGCGGCTCAAAGATGTTACGTGCGAAACAATGGGCCGAGCTCGTCTGTCCGGGGCGGGTTGGCGCCCTGCCGGGAGCAGGTGATCGCTGCGGCGCGGTTGGCGTAGGCGGCTAGGGAGTGTAGTTGGTCCTGGGACAGGTTCTGCAGTCGTTCTCTGCCCTCCGCCCCGAGCGCTTGAAGTTGCGCGAGCCCGGAGATGAGCCCTGCCATGAACGAGTCGCCCGCGCCCACGGTATCGGCGACGACGATGGCTTCGGCCGCCATTTCCACCCGCGCGTTGCCGGACAGGACCACCGGTCCAGAGGGGCCGCGGGTCAGGGCAACGACCGCCGGGCCAAGTGCCAGCCAAGACTCGAGGGTTTCGTCCGGCGTCCGGTCCGGGTACAGCCAACGGAGGTCTTCATCGCTGGCTTTGACGATGTCGCTGGCAGCCACGAAAACTTCCGATTGCTGCCGGGCCACGGCCGCATCGAAGCCGATCCCTGGCCGGCAGTTGGGGTCGAAACTGATAGTGGCGTGATCCCGGGCGGATTCCACGAGTGCCAAGGTCGCGAGATCGCCCGGAGGGAGCACGGTAGCGATCGAACCTGTGTGGACGTGGGTTGAACCCTCGACCGTGGCGAGGGCGGCGAGGAATGCCCCGTTGATGTCCCAAGTGATGGAGAAAATGTACTCGGCGCCACCATCGGGCCCCAGGGTGGCGAGGGCCGTCGACGTCGGAGTGGCCCCGCCGTTGATGACGCGCACACCGTTGGACTGCAAGTGCTCGTCGATCATGAGCCCGTAATGGTCATCGGAGTAGTGCGTCACGAGGTTCGTCCTCAGGTCCAGCCGGGCGGCCCCGACGGCTACGTTGAGCGGACTTCCACCCGCATGGGCCCGGCTGTCGCCCCTCCCGCGAGGATCGCTAATGACATCGACGAGGGATTCGCCGATGACAGTCACCGTGGTTTCATCTGCCATGTTTGTCAGCGGCCCGGGTAGACAACGGCCTTGAGCTGTCCGGGCTGCTTACCGGGCTTGAGTGCTTCTTCTGCCTCGGCCAGGGCGAACCGGCCCGTGACCAAGACATCAAGGTCCACCTTGCCGTCGGCGATCAGCTGGATGGCCAAGGGCCACGTGTTGGTGTAGCGGAACACGCCGGAGAGCCAGATCTCGCGGTTCTGGATGTACGAGACGGGGAGTTCGACGTCGTCGGCCCCGAGCCCCACAAGGATCACCCTGCCCGCCGGTCCCACGGCTTTTATCCCTGAACGGACCGCCTGCGGTGCGCCGGAAGCGTCAATGAAGGCATCGACGTCGAGCCCTTCCACGCTGTCCGTCTTGGCGTTGAGCGCATGCGTCGCGCCGTGTTCCAGGGCGAAGGCCAGGCGGTCTACGGCGATGTCCGTGATGTAGATGTCGGTGGCACCGAAGGCCCGGGCGGCCTGGGCGGCGATGATGCCGATGGGGCCCGCACCGGCGATCAGGACCCGGCTGCCGGGCTTGATGTCGGCGCGTTCGCAGGCCCAGAGGCCGACGGAGAGGGGTTCGATGAGGGCTGCTGCCTCGTCGCTGACGTTATCGGGGATGTCGTAGGCGAAGTCGGCCTGGATGGTGACGTATTCGGCGAAGGCTCCGTCGATCGGCGGGGTGGCGTAGAACTCGATGTCCGGGCATAGGTTGTACCGACCGGCTTTGCACTGCTTGCACTTGCGGCACGGCCGCTGGGGCTCGACGGCGACGCGGTTGCCTATGCGGGCAGGGTCCACGGCGCTTCCGACGGCGGCGATCCGACCGGAAAGTTCGTGGCCCAGGACCAGGGGGTGGTCCACCACGTAGTCGCCGATCCGGCCGTGCTCGTAGTAGTGGACGTCGCTGCCGCAGACGCCGACGGCGGCGACCTGGACCAGGACCTGGTCGGGTTCGAGCTCCGGGACCGAAAGGGTTTCCATGGTCATCTCGCCCTGGCGCTTCAGGACGGAGGCGCGCATGGTGGCCGGCAGTTCGGGCTGTACGAGTGCGTGGGGCTGCGCGGGCGTGTGGGAGTGTGCGGTTGGTGTTGTCATCGGAGTAATCCTTGGGAAATCGAAGAGGGAGGGCGGTCTATTTGACGGCGCCGTTACTTGACGGCGCCGAGGGAAAGACCCTGGACGAGTTTGTCCTGGGCGGCGAAGCCGGCGAAGAGCACGGGCAGGGAGATCACGACGGCGGCCGCGCAGACTTTCGCGAGGAACAGGCCTTGGCTGGAGACGAAGCCGGTGAGGAAGACGGGGGCGGTGCCGGCGACGACGCCGGTGAGGACCCGGGCCAGGAGCAGTTCGTTCCAGCTGAAGATGAAGCAGATCAGTGCGGTGGCGGCAATGCCGGGCATCGCCACGGGGGCGATGATCTTCCGGAGGGTCAGCAGGAGGCCTGCGCCGTCGATCTGTGCCGCTTCGAGCATTTCCACCGGGACTTCAGCAAGGAAGGAGCGCATCATCCAGACCGCGATGGGCATGTTCATGGAGGTGTACATCAGGATCAGGAACCAAATGTTGTCCAGCGCGCCGACGGTCTTGGCGAACAGGTATAGCGGCAGGATCGCGGCGACAACCGGCATCATCTTGGTGGAGAGGAAGAAGAACATGACGTCGGTCCACTTCTTCACCGGCCTGATGGACAGCGCGTACGCGGCCGGGATGGCCAAGACGAGGACGAGCACGGTGGAAAAGATCGACGCCGTGGCCGAGTTGATCATCGGCGGCCACGGGCTCACGCCGGAGGTCGCCCCGAAGAATTCCTGGTAGGCGTCCAGGGTGAGGTTCGCCGCGATGGACGGCGGGTTGGTGGCCGCGTCCGTTTCCGAGTGGAAGGACGTCAGGATCATCCACAGAACAGGGGATGCGAACAGCAGCGCCAGCAGCCAGGCGGCGAGTCCGGCTGCGGTGTTGTTCCGGGTGGGGTCCATGCGGGACTTGGCCCCGCCGAACTTTCCGAACCGCCGGCGGGATCCGCCGTCGAAAGCTGTGCGGTTGGCTGTTGTGTTGCGGCGCGCGGAAGGGGTGAGGGTGCTCATCGTGCTGCCTCCTTCTTGAAGAGCGAAAAGACGGTGCGGAGGGCGAAGGTGGCCACGATGATGGTGCCGATGACCACCACGACCCCGGCGGCGGACGCCAGGCCGTACTCGTTGGCGAAGTAGAAGGTCTGGTAGATGGCGTAGGGCAGGTTGGCGGTTCCCAGGCCTCCGGAGGTGAGGGTAAAGACGGCGTCGAAGTTCTGCACGATGTAGATCGCGCCCAGGAGTCCGCCCAGTTCCATATATTGGCGCAGGTGCGGGAGCGTGAGGTGGCGGAAGATGTCCCAGCTGCTGGCCCCGTCCATCTGGGCCGCTTCCACGGTGTCCATGGGCCGGGACTGCAGGCCGGCGAGGAGGATGAGCATCATGAACGGGGTCCACTGCCAGACCAATGACAGGACGACGGCGGCCAGTGGTGCCTGGGAGAGCAGGTCCGGCTGGGGTGGGGTGTTGCTTCCGAAGAGTGACCAGATCCAGGTCAGGGTTCCGTTGATCAGCCCGTACGTGGGGTTGAGCAGGGCATGCTTCCAGATGAGGGCCGCAGCCACGGGGACCACCAGGAAGGGTGCGATGAGCAGGGTCCGGGCCAGGCCGCGGCCGATGAACTTCTTGTCCAGCAACAGCGCGAGGCCGAGTCCGATCAGGAGGCTCGCCAGGACCACCGAAACGGTGAGGATGATGGTGGTGAAAATCGCCTGGCGCAGGTCCGGGTCGGTGAGGACCTGGACGTAGTTAGTGAATCCGGCGAATCCGGTCTGGTCGGGGCGGAGGCTGTTCCAGTTCAGGAACGAAATGATCAGGGTCACCACGAACGGGAGCTGGGTGACGATGATCAGGAAGATCAGGGCTGGCAGCAGCGGCGCACGCCGGGCCCAGGCCAGGGCGCGTTCACGCGTTCTGGCATTCGCGGAAGGTTTGGGGGCGCTGTGCCCGGAACGGGAGATGCGCGCTGTTGCGGTAGTCATGAGGGTCTCCTGCGGTTCCGTGGCCAGCACTTGGCGGGCCACGGAACCGGTTGGTAGGTTTGGTGCTTCTTGTACTGGTTACTTCTTGTACTTGTCGCCGATTTTTTGTGCGGCGTCCTGGCCCTTGGCCAGCGCGTCGGAAACGGAGCCCTGGCCGGCGATGGCGGAACTGACACCCTGTGAGACAGTGGTGCCCAGGTCGGCGAACTCGGGAATGCCTACGAACTGGATGCCCACCACCGGGCGCGGCTGCACGCCTGGGTTCTTCGGATCGGCGTTTTCGATGGCGGTGCGTTCAGCCTGAAAGAATGGCGCGGCCTTCTGGAAGTCGGCATTCTCATAAGTTGAGATGCGTTTTCCGGACGGAACCTTGGCCCAGCCCAGCTTCGCCGCCACCAGATCTTCGTACTTTTTCGAGCTGGCCCAGGAAATGAACTTGCCGGCGGCGTCCTGCTTTTTCGAAGCGGCCTGCACGCCCCAGGACCAGGTCCACAGCCAGCCCGAGGATTTGGTTTCCTTTACGGGCGCCTGGACGTAGCCGATCTTGCCCTTTACCGGCGAGTCCGCAGCTTCCAATGAACCTGCCGCGGAGGTGGCGTCGTACCACATGGCCGTCTTGCTCTGGCTCATGTTGTTCAGGCATTCGGTGAATCCGGCCTGCGCGGCCCCGGCTTCACCATGGGCCCGGACCAAGTCGACGTAGAACTGGGTGGCCGCGGTGAATTCGGGGGCGTTGACCTTGGCGTTCCAGTCCTTATCGAACCAGGTGCCGCCGAAGGTGTTGACGACGGTGGTCAGCGGGGCGAAGACCTGGCCCCAGCCGGGCTGGCCGCGGAGGCAGATGCCCTTCATGCCCTGGGCCGCACCATCAACCTTGGCGGCAAGATCGGCCACCTGGTCCCAGGTCGGATTCGCCGGCATGGCCAGGCCCTTGGCCGCGAAAATATCCTTGCGGTACATCAGGAAGGAAGACTCACCGTAGAACGGTTCGCCGTACAGCTTGCCGTCCTTGCCCGTAAGGGAAGCGGTATAGGCCGGCAGAATGTCTGACTGATTGAACGACGCATCCTTCGCCACGTTGTCCAGCGGAGCCAGCCAGCCGTTCGCCGAGTAGAAGGGGATCTCGTAGTTGGACAAGGACGCTACGTCGTACTGCCCTGCCTGGCTGGAGAACTCCTGGCTGATCTTCGCCCGGACGTCGTTTTCGGGAAGCACGGTGTAGTTGACCTTGATGCCCGTTTCCTTGGTGAAGTTGTCCGCGGTGAGCTTCTGCAGGTCCTCCATCTGGGGGTTGTTGACCATCAGGACATTGATGCTGTTCTGATCTCCTGCAGCGGTGCTGCCGCCGGCGCCGGAACAGGCCGAAGCGGAAAGTGCGATGCACAGGGCGCCGGCAGCCAGTGAGGCAGCGCGTATTTTCGGGCGCATTGAGGACTCCTTTGTTCTTCAAGGGGGTACGCAGTCTCTGCACCTCGACTGCTGCGTCGATGTACTGGACTGGAGCGCGGCCTAAGATCGGGAATCCGATCTGCCGCGCTTGGTCCCTCAAGATTAGGCGTGTGGGATAGGGCACAACTAGCGCCCGCGTTGCCAATTTCTGATACTAATTTTCCCCTTGGCTTGCCAGGTAGGCGCTAATGTAGGGGAAGAGGCCGAGGGATGCTGTCCAGATTTCATAAAAGTCGAACGCATGGAGAAACGCTATGAGCGCGGTGGTCCCGAGCGAGGGCGCGGCGGCGAGGCTCGCCGAACGGCTCCTAGGCATGCGTGCAAACAGGGAGGTCATCCCGGCCGACCCAAACCAATCAGTCCGGTGGCACCAGCACGACTATCCCAGCCCGTTGGCACGCTGGAACTACCACCCCGAATACGAGATCCACCTGATCCGGAAAGGCACCGGCAAATTCATCGTCGGAGACCACATCGGCACATTCGAGGCCGGGCACGTGTCCCTGGTGGGATCAGGCCTCCCGCACGATTGGGTGAGCGACCTCAAGCCCGGAGAAGTGCTGGAGGGGCGGGACGCGGTGATCCAGTTCGACGGGAAATGGGTCCAAGAAGCAGCCGCCAAGATTCCTGAAATGGCCGAGGTAGTTCCCCTGTTGGAACGGTCCGCACGCGGGATCGAATTCCTGGGCCGCTCGGCCACAACCGCCGCCGTGGCCATCGAGGCCATGGGGACTTCCACGGGATTGGAGCGCCTACACCACCTCTTTGAAGTATTTACGGTCCTTGCGCGTGCGCCCCGGGAGGAACGCCGCTACCTCGCCGACGAATGGTTCAGACCGCAACTGGACGGCCAGGCCGCAGCCGTGGTCGACATCGTCCTTGAGTACGTGTTCAGCAATCACGCCGGCAGCGTCAAGATGTCCGAGGCTGCCGCACTTGTGGGAATGTCCGAACCGACATTCTCCAAATACTTCAAACGCTCCACCGGCCAGAACTTCAGCGACCTCGTACGCAAACTCCGGCTGGCCCACGCACGCCGCTTGCTGGAACGCAGCGACAAACCCATTTCCGATATTTGTTACGAAGTGGGCTTCTCGAACCTGTCCAATTTCAATCGGCATTTCCTCAACGACGCCGGGGAAACTCCCCGGAGCTACCGCCGGCGATTACAAAACTGAGAGTCCCCAGGCTGCCGCCCGGAGCGAGCTAAGCAAAAACGACGGCGACGCTCCCCAGCACGGGAGCGTCGCCGTCGTCGGCTATTCGGGTTGAACGCGCGCGGGGCTTATTCAGCCGCCGCGGCAACCGCCGCAGTGACCGCAGGGGCGACACGGGGATCCAGCGGGCTCGGCACGATGTAGTCCGCAGAGAGTCCTTCCTCGGCCAGCGCTGCGATGGCGCGGGCCGCGGCGATCTTCATGGCCGGGGTGATGCGGCGTGCGCCGGCGTCCAAGGCTCCGCGGAAAATCCCAGGGAAGGCCAGCACGTTGTTGATCTGGTTCGGGAAGTCGCTGCGGCCCGTGGCCACGACAGCGGCGTACTTGACGGCGACCTCGGGCAGAACTTCCGGGTCCGGGTTGGACAGGGCGAACACGATCGAGTCCTGGTTCATGAGCTTCAAGTGATCCTCGGCCAACTTGGACGAGGAAACGCCGATGAACACGTCGGCGCCCTGCAGTGCTTCTGCGGGCCCACCGGAGAGGGCGCGGGGGTTGGTGCGCTGGGCGAAGCGGGCCTTAACGCTGCCCGAATCAGCCACCAGGTCGGCGCGCTCGGCGTTGATGATGCCCTTGGAATCCAGAAGGACGACGTCCTGGACGCCCGCAGTCAGCAGGATCTCGGAGACGGCAATCCCCGCGGCGCCCGCACCGGAGACCACAACTTTCAGTCCCTCTAGTTCACGGCCGGTCACCTTGGCGGCGTTCGTCAACGCTGCGAGAACCACGACGGCGGTGCCGTGTTGGTCATCGTGCATGACGGGGCAGTCGAGGGCTTCGATGAGACGCTCTTCGAGTTCGAAGCAGCGGGGCGCGGAGATGTCTTCGAGGTTCACGGCACCGAAGCTCGGACGCAGGCGGACCAGGGTTTCGATGATTTCGTCCACGTTGGTGGTGTTGAGGACCAAGGGGATGGAGTCGAGATCGCCGAAGGCCTTGAAGAGCGCGGATTTTCCTTCCATGACAGGGAGGGAGGCGCTGGGTCCGATGTTGCCAAGGCCCAGGACCGCGGTGCCATCACTGACAACCACCACGAGGCGCTCGGCCCAGGTGTACGTGCGTGCAAGCTCCGGGTTGGCGTGGATCGCGCGGCTCACCTCGGCGACGCCGGGGGTGTAGGCGATGGAAAGGTCCCGCTTGTTCAAAAGCGGCACGGTGCTGGAAACGGAGAGCTTGCCGCCTTTGTGGGCGGTGAAGATTTCCTCTTCGCTCAGCGCCAGTGCGGTCAGATTCTGTTCAGGGGTGATGGTCTCGACGGACACGTCTTTGTCTCCTCAGGCTAGCCGTGAACCCACGGCACAATTCGGGCAGGTGTAGAGGCTTCGGTGCCGGACCATGGGTGGCTGGTCCGTGCTGTGAAACTCCTGCGGATATGGGCTGCTAGCCGCTTGGGTCCTGTCTTCGTAGACAGGGGCTTGATAGGAAGACTAGAGACATCCAGCCATAAACTCATACTTTTGGTCGTAGTGGTCTAGACCAATTACGTCGATTCCCGGAAAAGCTACGCGTCGGCAATCAACTTGCAAGCGTTCTTGAGGTCCTTCTCCGCGTCGAAAAGTGAGATCCGGCGGCAGTTAACGGACTGGACCAGACCACTGACGACGTGGAGCAGAATCCGGGCCCTCCCGGCGTCGCCGATCGCAGCCGCGACCATCTCGGCCGAGAGCGCTTCGATATCGCGCAAGAGTACGGGGATGTCACCATCGCGGGTATCCCACGTGCGGGACAGACAGTGTTCTACGGCGGGTTGCATGACCCGCATGTGGAAAATCTCCATCCCGAGACCGGCGAGTTCCTGCTGGCTGCACCTCGAAGATGCCGGCCTGGAGTCGTTGAGTTCCCGGAGTTGCTGCCGGTAGACCGCAAGCATCAGATGGACCGTGGACGGAAAGTATCGGTAGAGCGTCCCCAGCGGAACGTGGGCCCTGGTGGATACGTCAGAAAGGCTCACGGTATCGAACTGCCGCTGGGCGAATCCCGCGGCGGTCTTCAGTATCCGGGCGTAGCGCAATAGCTGTCTCGGTGTGGTGGGAGCAGCCGCCATTTGGGGCAACCCCGCGGCCAGATCCAGCGAATACGGTTCCAAGGAGTTCGGTTCGGACATTTCCGGCGTTCTGTTGGTTTGGGCTTCGTTCGGGGAGATTGCGCGGCCCCCCATAGACCGAGCGCGTCCTGACAATGATACGGCAGCAAGTTGTCAGTTCCCTGAGAACGGATTCGCAGGGCTACGCGACGCCCTTGATCTTCACCACGAATACCGCCCCCAGCAGACCGATGACAGCTGCGGCCACGTACAGCGAGACGTAGCCACCCCAGAACGCCACAAAGGGGTAAGCAATAAGCGGCGCGATCACCTGCGGCAAAGAGTTGGCCACGTTGATAACCCCAAGGTCCCTGCCCCGGTCCAGCGCGGTGGGCAGCACCTGGGTAATAAGGGCGAAGTCGACCGCCAGGTACGCACCAAAGCCGATACCGAGCACCGCCGCGCCGGCAATGGCCCCCGTCCACGTAGGTTCGAACCCGAGGATCAGGGCAGCTATCGAAATGACGACGGACGAGACAATGACGAGAGGCTTGCGTTTGCCCATGCGGTCGCTGATGGCCCCGCCCACTACGCTGGTGATGATCACCATGACGGCGTACAGACCCGTCAGGATGAGGACGCCGAACTCCGGCTTGAGGCCTTGGGTCTCCTCGAGGTGCACGGCATCCTTGAGGAAGAACAGCAAGTACAACGTGACCATGTGGTTGCCGACATTGACCAGGAACCTCGTCAGCCAGGCCCATGCGAAGTCCGGGTACCTGGCGGGCGAGATCCAGAATCTTTTGACAAATGTCCAGAGTTTGAACGGTGGCCTCGCCTCCGGAACGAGGGGGACGTCCTCGTTCTTGAAAAGATAGAGCACGACGCCGGCCAGCAACGCGGCAGCGCACACAACGTAGCCGAGGGCAAAGTTCCCCGAAACGGCCGACGCGATCACCGCGCCCGCGAGAATGCCCACGGTCTGACCCATGGCCGCAAGGCCGCCGACCGCGCCGCGCTGCGGCACTGGAACCCGATCCGGAATAGCTGCTGTGATGGCGGCATAGGCTCCATTGCAACCGGCCTGGACCAGGCACCACAGAATGGCCATGACCGCCACGTTGGGAGCACCTGCGAGGGCCACCAACGCTACGGCGCCCAGGATGGCGCCGAAGAGCACCCAAGGTACCCGCCGCCCGAAGCGGGACGTGGTGCGATCGCTGAACGCACCGAAGAGGGGGTTCGCCACAAGGGACACCGCGGCGCCGCATCCCGTGACAAGCGCAAGGATGGCTTCCTTCTGGCCTTCGTCAAAGTGGATGGCCTGCTGCCCGAGCAAAACCTGGATAGGGCCGAAGAAGGCGGCGTTGATGCCCACATTGACCAGTACCACTCCGGTGACCCACAGCGAGCGGACGCGTTCCACGGGCTCGGCGAGCGCCGTCGTCGGGCCTGCCTGCATCCCCATAGGATCCGTCACCGGTCTTTCAGGCAGTGAACCGGGCAGATCGGACAGGCTCATGACGGTGCTCCCCTAGCGTCTGGACGTGTGAATTCAGCCTAGCGCCGTGGGAGTCTCTCCGGCTGTCATGAAGGTGCGTATGTGGACAACTGCCCCATCCGGGAGCCGCTAAGGCACGTCCGCACGCGTTAGGGTAGCTCCAACGGACCGAGGAGGATCAACGATGAACAGCCCAGCGAACCCCATCAACACAGCCGATCTCTATGACGAGCGTGCCGAGGAGGTTGAGTCGATATCACTGCAGTTCCAGGACCTCGGCGGCGTCTCGCACTTCAGCGGCCCCGTTCGCACCATCAAGTGCTTTGAGGACAATGCCCTGGTGAAGACGATTCTGGCAACCCCCGGCGAAGGCGCTGTGCTGGTGGTGGACGGCTACGGCTCGCTGCGCACAGCCCTCATGGGGGACATGATCGCCGAGAGCGCCGTTGCGAACGGCTGGGCCGGCGTCGTGATCAACGGGGCCATCCGCGATCGCGTGGCGATCGCGAAGCTGCCTTTGGGCGTCAAGGCTCTCGGGAGCAATCCCAAGAAGAGCTCCAAAGTGGGCCGTGGCGAAGTGGACATCCCTTTGGTGATTGACGGAGTGCACATCGAGCCGGGCAACCTCATCTACTGCGATCCTGACGGGATTCTCGTGGAGCGGTGACATTTTTCTCGCCAATCGGGTAGGACAGGGAATAGGGGAGCGATTAGGATAGTTACTGAAAGCAACTATCCTGCTTAGTCCCCTTTTCATCCACCTTTGGAGAAGCAATGTCCAACGCCACGCCTGTGCGGGCCGCCGGAGAGGTCCTGACACACCGTCAGACGCTCACCGTCATGGTGGGCCTCATGCTCGGCATGTTCCTGTCCTCCCTGGACCAGACCATCGTGTCCACGTCCATTTACACCATCGCCAACGACTTGGACGGCCTGTCCCTGCAGGCGTGGGCCACTACGGCCTACCTCATCACCTCCACGGTGACCACCCCGCTGTACGGCAAGCTCAGCGACATCTTCGGCCGCCGCCCGCTGTACCTGGCCGCGATCCTTATCTTCCTCGCCGGCTCCCTGTACGCCGGTTCGGTGCACTCCATGACCGAGCTCGCCATCGCCCGAGGTATCCAGGGTATGGGCGCCGGCGGTCTGCTGGCCCTCGCGCTGACCATCATCGGCGACATCGTTGCCCTGAAGGATCGTGCCAAGTACCAGGGCTACTTCATGTCCGTCTTTGGCGTTTCCTCGGTCCTCGGCCCGGTGGTCGGCGGCGCGTTCGCCGGCTCGGCAAACATCCTCGGATTCGACGGCTGGCGCTGGGTCTTCTTCATCAACCTGCCCATAGGCCTCGCCGCACTCGCCGTAGTGTTCTTCTTCCTGCACCTGCCCGCGAAGCACGTCAAGCAGAAGATCGACTACTGGGGCGCAGGAGCCATTACGCTGGCAATCGTTCCGCTGCTGCTCGTGGCCGAACAAGGCCGCAGCTGGGGCTGGACCTCCGTCAACTCGTGGATCTGCTACGGACTTGGCGTCATCGGCATCATCGCGTTCCTGCTGGTTGAGCGACGTGCCGGCGACTACGCGCTGATCCCCCTGCGGCTCTTCAGGAACATCACCTTCGGACTGTCCTCCCTGCTGAACTTCATCATCGGTATCGGCATGTTCGGTGCCATCGCGATGCTCCCGATGTACCTGCAGCTGGTCAAGGGCCTCACCCCTACTGAGGCAGGCCTCATGATGATCACCTTCACGGTGGGCATCCTCTTCGGTTCCATTACAGCGGGACGGACCATCTCGGCGTCGGGCGTTTTCCGGATCTTCCCGATCCTCGGTACGGGCATCCTGACCGCCGCGGCCATCGTCATGGGCCTGTCCCTCGGGGTCGACACCGGCCTCTGGGTTCCCGGTCTGATCGCCGTATTCTTCGGCATGGGCCTGGGCTTCTGCATGCAGCCGCTCACTCTGGCCATGCAGGTCTCCGTGCCGCCGAAGGACATGGGTGTAGGCACGTCCACCGCGGCGTTCTTCCGTTCCATGGGCGGCGCCGTGGGAACCGCGGTGTTCATCTCGATGCTCTTCAGCCTGGCCGCCGACAAGATCGCCTCGGGCATGAAGGACGCCATGGGCAGCGCCGACTATCTTAAGGTGCTCAAGGATCCTGCGGTTGCCGCGGATCCCGCCAACGCCAAGCTGTACGACTTCTTCAAGAACGGCGCCACGAACGATTCGCTGAACGACACCAGCTGGCTGCACCACGCCAACCCGGCGCTCACCCGGCCCATTGTTGAAGGCTTCGCGCAGTCGATCGACACCGTGATGCTGACCGCCGCGGCACTGACCGGCCTCGCGTTCCTCATCAGCTTCGCCTTGCCCAACAAGAAACTGACTGATCCGACGGCGGCAGCGAAGGAATCCGTTTCCGCGCACTAGGTTCCGTCTCTTCGACCGCGTCACGGCAGGCAGTCTTTTGGACTGCCTGCCGTTGTCGTTTCCAGTGTTCGCGCTGTGGAGTGCCCGACGGCGGCGCGAAAGTTTGCGTGGCGTGACACGTCCGGTGTGGCAGGCCGCGTTGACTGGAAGTCCCGCTGCCAGCGTGCCACACTGTGTAGCGCGAGTGCCCCGGCGTCCCCGTCGGAACCAGCTGCCGATGACGACCGCGCCGCACAATCCACTAATTTTCCTCAAGGGAGAGCCATGCCCAATTCCAGCTCCGACAGCCGTTCCGGCGTCCCACGCAAGGTAATTGGCCTGGCCGTTGCCGGAGCTGTGGGCGGTTTCCTCTTCGGCTTCGATTCCTCCGTGGTCAACGGCGCCGTGGATGCGATGAAGGACGAATTCATGCTGAGCGAAGCCGTCACGGGCTTCGCTGTGGCAGTCGCGCTGCTCGGCTGCGCAGCAGGGGCGTATCTTGCGGGCAAGGTGGCCGACCGCTACGGCCGCATCCCCGCGATGAAGCTTGGTGCCGCCCTCTTCCTGGTCAGCTCCATCGGGACTGGCTTGGCCTTCAGCGTCTGGGACCTGGTTTTCTGGCGGCTGGTTGGCGGCCTGGGCATCGGCCTCGCGTCGGTGATCGCGCCGGCCTACATCTCTGAAATCTCGCCGCGCCAGGTCCGCGGCCGGCTCGCGTCGCTGCAGCAGTTGGCGATCACCACCGGTATTTTCGCGGCCCTGCTATCCGACGCCGTCCTGGCGACTTCGGCGGGAAGCGCACACCACGCGCTGTGGCTCGGAATTGAGGCCTGGCGCTGGATGTTCATCGCGTGCGCCGTGCCTGCAGCGATATACGGCCTGATCGCCTTCCGGCTGCCTGAGTCGCCGCACTTCCTGGTCCTCAACGGCAAGGAAGACACCGCGCGCCAGATCTTCGACGCACTGATGCCGGGCGACGATACCGAACGCCATATCCGTGAAATCCGAGACTCCATCAAGCAGGACGAACTCTCCACGAAAAAGGGCTCGCTACGTGGCAAGGCCTTTGGCCTGCAGCCCGTCGTGTGGATCGGCATCATCCTGTCGGTGCTGCAGCAATTCGTCGGCATCAACGTGATCTTCTACTACTCCACCACCCTGTGGAAAGCAGTCGGCTTCCACGAGCAAGACTCCCTGGCCATCTCCGTGGCAACGTCCGTCACCAACATCCTGGTCACGCTCGTGGCGATCGCCCTCGTAGACCGCATCGGCCGACGGCCCATCCTGCTGACGGGGTCCATCGGCATGGCCGCGTCCCTAGGAGCCATGGCACTGGCTTTCGCTTCGGCCACGGGGACAGGATCTTCGGTGTCGTTGACAGGTGCGTGGGGTCCGGTGGCCCTGGTGGCCGCCAACGTGTTCGTGGTGAGCTTCGGCGCTTCGTGGGGACCGTTAGTGTGGGTGCTCCTGGGCGAGATCTTCCCCTCACGCATCCGTGCCCGCGCGCTCGGCCTGGCCGCCGCGGCCCAGTGGATCGCCAACTTCGCCATCACCTTGAGCTTCCCCATTATGGCGGCCGGTTCGCTGCCGCTGACTTACGGCATGTACGCACTGTTCGCCGCGGCGTCGTTCTTCTTCGTCATGTTCAAAGTGCCCGAGACCAACGGCATGTCCCTCGAGCAGGCGGACACTTTGTTCGTCCCGAAGGGCTCCAAGCCCGCAGAGCTCGCGATCACACCCAAGTAGCTCGCATTTGTTGTCGTTATGAGCCCTCATAACGACAACAAATGCGAGCCAGTTGGGGCCCCTACACGAGGTGCGGTTCGTGCGACTTCAGGTAGCGGCGGCCGCCGACGGCCACGAGGATTGCGAACGCGAGCGCAAGGGCCGCGGCGAAGAACGGGACCTGCGGTCCGAAGTGCTCACCCAACTGTGCCGCGACAAACGGAGCCAGCGCACCGCCCATCCACCGTACGAAGTTGTAACCGGCCGAAGCCACGGGACGCGGTGAATCGGAAACTTCCATGGCCAGCTCGGTGTAGAGCGTGTTGTTGATCCCCAGCAGGGCGCCCGCCACAATGACAAGCACGACGACGACAGTCACCGAGTGCCCCGCGGCAAGTCCCAGCCCGACGAGGTCCAGCAAAAGGGCCCCGAGGG
Source organism: Arthrobacter sp. efr-133-TYG-118 (assembly GCF_030209755.1). GTDB lineage: Bacteria > Actinomycetota > Actinomycetes > Actinomycetales > Micrococcaceae > Arthrobacter. The sequence continues at coordinate 21,243 of NZ_JARVRH010000012.1, forward strand.
TGCCGACCAGGACGTTGGTGGTGCCGAAGCGACGCTGCAGCACGGGTGCCACGAAGACCGAGAACACGGCCACGGCAACGCCCCAACCAAAGAACACGGAGCCGATACCGTAGGCGTCCATCCCGAGAATGAAGGGCGTGAAGGCCAGGATCGTGAAGAAGCCGTAGTTGTAGAACAGGGCGCTGGCCGCGGTAGTGCGAAGGCCTTTGTGGCCCAGGGCAAGGAGCGGGTCACGCAAACGGGCCTTCGTGGCCGGCATCGCGGTCTTGGGCAGCAGGGCCAGCAAGGCGATGAAGGAAATGGCCATGAGGACCGCGGTGCCGAAGAACGGTGCGCGCCATTGCCAGCCGCCGAGAAGCGCGCCGAGCAACGGGCCGAGGGAAATGCCCAGGCCAAGGGCGGCTTCGTACAGGATGATCGCGGTTCCCGTTCCGCCGCTCGCGACGCCGACAATCACGGCAAGCGCGGTGGCCACGAAGAGGGCGTTGCCCAGTCCCCAACCGGCGCGGAATCCGACCAGCTCACCCACGCTTCCGGACAGGCCCGACAGCGAGGCGAACACGACAATCAGCGCCAGGCCGATCATGAGCGTCTTTTTGCCACCGATCCGCGAAGAGACGAACCCGGTCACGAGCATCGCGACGGCTGTCACCAGGAAATAGCTCGTGAAGAGCAACGACACTTGGCTGGGGCTGGCCTGGAGGTTCTTGGCGATGGCCGGCAGGATCGGGTCCACCAGGCCGATACCCATGAAGGCGAAGACGGCGGCAATCGCCGTGGCCCACACGGCTTTGGGCTGCTTGAGGAACGAGGCCTTTTCGGCCTCGAGTGTTTCTTCCGCTGGCTGCAGTTGCTCTGCGAGCTGGCCTTTCATGGACTGCTCTCCTAGTTTTTTGGGTCGTTCAGTTCTTGGTTTTGTTCAGCTCTGGACTGAATGGTTGATCTTGTCGAACACCGGAAGGGCGGCTTGGACGGCGTCGCGTTCCGCCGGGCTCAGGGTTCCGAGGATCCCGGCGATGAATTCGTTGCGGCGACGGTCCGCATTCTCGACGGCGGCACGTCCCGCCGCGGTTGCGGCGACACGGACGGCGCGGGAGTCGTCCGGGTCTGCTTCGCGTTTGACCAGGCCTGCGCGCTCAAGCTTGATGATCTGCTCCGTGGCGCTTGGGACTTTGACCCCAAGGTTCCGGGCGATCCCCCCGACGCGGGCACCGCCGTCGAGCGCCATCTTGAGGACGCCAAGCTGGGCCGAGCTGAGTTGCTCCTCGGAATCGAGGCGGCGCATCACGTACACGCTTTGCCGCAAGGCTTCCCGGAATGATTGGGCGAGGGCGAGGAGCGCGTCGTCAGCTTGATTGGTGTTCATATTTAGGTATCCTAACAGTTAGGTTGCCTAAATATCAAGGGGCGCACGGTCCCGGATCCGCCGGGAGCCTCGGGTTACAGCGCCAGCTTCATCCCCTCGTGACTCGCGACGAAACCCAGCCGCTCATAGAAGCGATGGGCGTCCTTGCGGGACTTGTCGCTGGTGAGCTGGACCAGGGTGCAGCCCCGGTTCCGCGCCTCTTCGATGGCCCATTGCATCATTGCCGCACCGACGCCATGATCCCGCAACTCCGCGGCGACGCGCACGGCCTCGATCTGGCAGCGCAACGAGCCCTTCCGGGCCAGCCCCGGGATGAAACTCAACTGAAAAGTGGCGACGCAAGCGCCGTTCAGGTGGCCTACCACCAACAGTTGGGCCGGGTCCTCGTTGATCTGCTGAAACGCCTGCAGATAAGGTCCGACGTCCTCGGCGTTTTCACGGGAACTGCCCAACTGATCCGCGGCGAGCAATCTCAGAATGGCGGGCAAGTCCTCCCAGTGGGCCCGGCGGAGCGTGAAGACTCCTTCGTCCAGAACCATGCTCAACAGCGGCTTCACGCCTGGATTTGTGTGACTCATAGCACCAGCCTGACACAAGCTGGGGGCTTCGTTTTACGAGCGTTCATGAATTCTGGGTGAAACGTTCAATCACAAATTCTTGGATGGTTCGAGTTAGTTTGGACTAGCAGATTTGTTAGCCACGTCACCATTGCGGCGAATCACCCGAAGGATGCAGATATGTCTCACCAGACAACAACGGGGCAACGCACTGCCTCAAGCAAAGACAGCGAGCCGCATCTGGCGCGCTCATTGAGCAACCGCCACATCCAGTTGCTTGCCATCGGCGGCGCCATCGGCACTGGCCTGTTCATGGGCTCCGGAAAGACCATCTCCGTCGCCGGTCCGTCCGTGATCTTCGTGTACATGATCATCGGCTTCATGCTGTTCTTCGTCATGCGCGCCATGGGCCAGCTCCTGCTCTCCAACCTGAACTACAAGTCCTTCAGCGACTTCGCGGGCGACCTCCTTGGTCCCTGGGCAGGCTTCTTCACCGGCTGGACCTACTGGTTCTGCTGGGTAGTAACAGGGGTGGCCGATGTCATCGCCATCGCGGGCTACGCCAATGAGCTCTGGCCGGGTGTGCCGCTCTGGATTCCGGGCCTCGCGACCATCGCCATCCTGCTGTTGCTCAACCTCCCCACGGTGAAGGCCTTCGGCGAGACTGAGTTCTGGTTCGCCCTCATCAAGATCGTCGCCATTGCCGCTTTGATCATCGTGGGTATCGTGATGATCTCCACCGGCTTCACGTCAGACGCCGGAGCCGCGAGTTTGACCAATCTCTGGAGCCACGGCGGCTTCTTCCCCAAGGAATTCATGGGCTTCGTTGCCGGCTTCCAGATCGCGGTCTTCGCGTTCGTGGGCATCGAACTGGTGGGCACCGCCGCGGCCGAGACCAAGAACCCGGAGCACAACCTGCCCCGCGCCATCAACGCCATTCCCGTCCGCGTGATGCTGTTCTACGTCGGAGCGCTCATCATCCTGATGTCCGTCATTCCTTGGACCGAGTTCAAGGCCGGCCACAGCCCGTTCATCGCCATGTTCTCGCTGGCCGGACTGGGCATCGCGGCAACCGTGGTGAACCTCGTGGTCCTGACCTCCGCCATGTCCTCGGCCAACTCCGGTATCTACTCGACGTCGCGCATGGTGTTCGGCCTGGCGAACGACGGCGATGCCCCCAAGATGTTCGGCCGCCTGTCCAGCCGCAAAGTCCCTCAGAACGCCCTGTTCCTGTCCTGCGTGCTGCTGCTGGGCGGCGTCGCACTGCTCTATGCGGGCAAGGACATCGGAGCAGCCTTCGACATGGTCACCACCGTGTCCGCCGTTTGCTTCATGTTCGTCTGGTCCATCATCCTGGCCAGCTACCTTGTGTTCCGGAAGCGCCGGCCCCACCTGCACGAGGCATCGACGTTCAAGATGCCCGGCGGGATCGTGATGGTGTGGGTGGTCTTCGCCTTCTTCGGCTTCCTGGTCTGGGCCCTGACGACGCAGCCGGACACCCTCACTGCCTTGCTCGTAACCCCGATCTGGTTCGCCATCCTCGCCGTGGCCTACGCCTTGGTCCGGAAGTCGCCGCTGCATCAGGCCCGCGTGGCCGAGTGGAAAGCCATGGCCGAAACCGAGACGACCGCGGTCGAAACCGCCGCCCGCTAGGACGCCCGCTCACCTATGAGCCTTCTCGACGTGACGCCCGCTCACCTATAGGCGCACAACCCGAAACTCTCCTTCACATCATCACGTGAAGGAGAGTTTCGTACATTCCCACCAAAGGTGAACGAGCGTTTGGGTGCAGGGACTTATGCCGGCGCCTGCTGCAAACTCCGACGGCGGATCGGTTGCTGCACGGCGGCGACTGACAAAGCCCCGAAGGCCGCTAATGCAGCGAAGGTTCGTACGGCGTGGCCCAACTGCCAACGGTCACGTATGTCCGCCCAGTCCGCTGGCGGGTTCATGACGTTCCATCCGCCTTCGGCCACGTTGATAGGAACGTTGACTACAAGGGTGGTGATCAAGGCCGCGAGCAGCAGCGCAAGCGCACCGGCCACCAACCAGAAACCGCGATCCTTTGTCTTGAACTCCATCACTACCAGGGCCACTGTGGCAATTAGCGCTGGAAACAGTAGGACTGAGGCCAGGAGAGGCAGCCCGACGAGGGCCGCCTGCTGGAGCTGGGCGTAAACCGCGCTGCTGAATTGCCGCAAGGACAATTCCAAGACGAGTATCCCCGTGAGGAACCCAGCGAACAGGCCAACAAAAACAAGCCCAGCAATACGTACCGCGGACTGGATGGCATGGCGGTTCATGACCGGTTACCCTCGGGGACGCTATCTGGCGCCGCCTTCTTGCTGCTGGCCTCCCGGAGAAGTAGCTGAATGAGGCTCGGCTTCTGCGAAAAGGTTGCAACTGCTACGTTTTTGCGCACGAACTCGTCCGAGGTGAGTTGCCTCAGCATAGAGTCCGCAAGGTCGGCCCGCGACGTGAAAGTTCCATTCATGTAGTCAACGGCCACCTTGTAGTCGGTCACGGACTCGGTCTCGAAAAGACCGGAGGGTCGCATGATCGTCCAGTCCAGGCCGCTGGCGGCGACGGCGAATTCCATCCGCCGCATGTCCTCGTACAGGGTCTTCCCGAGCAGCTTGGTAACGAGGGGCTGCAGCACCTTGTCGAAGAGGAACCCGCCATGCGGGCCGGCGGTGATGTCGGTGGCGCTGGAGCTCACGCAGACCAGTCGGCGGACGCCGTGGTTGCCCATTGCCCGCATGATGTTGCCTGTGCCCACTGAATAGACCGTGATCGGCTGGCGGCTGTATGGAACACCGAGGGCTGAGAGAACGGCATCCTTTCCTTCGACGACGGCACTTACGTCCTCGAAGTTGTACACATCGGCGCCGACCACGCTGAGGGCGGGGGCGGAAAACGGGAATTCGTGCGGCCTGCGCGTTACAGCGGTGACGACGTGTCCGGCGTCGAGCGCTTGTGCCGTGAGAATCCTTCCGGTGGGGCCATTTGCCCCGAATACTGCGATCTTCATGTGATGCGGCCTCCAGTATTCTTATCCTAGGAAAACCATACAATACAGAAACGATATCATATGAGTTCCATATCAAATCAAGAAGGCGCGACTCCTCGCCTTCGGCGACGTGCTGTTGCTGAGCTCAAAGCCGAGCTTCGCAGCGTCCGCGTTCAACTATCAGTGCTCAATCACCAGGTCGGCACCCAGGCCGAGCTGAAGGACGTTGACCTTGATTGTCTTGACCTGATCTCGAGCCGGGGGCCGCTCAGCCCGAGCATGTTGGCCAAACACGCCGGCCTGCACCCAGCCACCATGACCGGGATCCTCGACCGGCTTGAACGCGGAGGCTGGATTGTCCGGGATCGCGATCCGTCCGACCGGCGCGCCGTTGTGATCCGGGTTCTTCCCGACAGAAACGCCGAGATGTTCCGCCTCTACTCAGGAATGAACAGCCTCATGGACACCATCTGTGCAGATTACGACGACGCTGAAGTCGCCGTCATTACCGACTTCCTGCGGCGCGTCCAGGCTGCCGGACGAACGGCGTCGGAAGAACTCGCCAATTAATTGACGCTCGCCCACTTTTAGGGCCGAAAGCACTCACCCTCCTCCACATCAAGTGAAGGAGGGTGAGTGAGCGTTCGGGAAAAGGCCCTCATATGTGAGCGAGCGTTCGGGGGGGCTAGGCCTCGGCCTTCCGGTCTTCGATCAGCTTCCGCACCTGCGGGAACAACGGATGCGACGGCGGCAGGTCCGTGATGCGCTCGACCGCCTCGGCGGCGTCCATCTCGGCGAGCATGCGGGCGAGTTCCACTGCTTCGTCATCTGCCCCGTCGTCGAAACGCAGGGCAGCGGACATCGCGTCGAGCAAGGCAACGGGAGTGACTCCGCGCTCGGCGAGCTCCGCGGCCGGGCCGATGAACCGCTCGTGCCTGCCCAGCTTGCGGAGCGGCGCACGGCCCACCCGGGTCACGGTGTCCGGGAGGTACGGGTTGGTGAAGCGGGACAGGATCTTCTGCACGTACGCTTCCTGCTCAGCTTCGACGAAACCGTGTTTGGCCACGAGAAGCTGCTTGGTCTCCTCCAACACTGCCCGCACCCGGGCGGCCACGGAAGCGTCGGCCATGGCGTCGGAAATCTTCTCCAAACCGGCGCCATAGCCGAAGTACGCTGCCGAGGCGTGTCCCGTGTTGACGGTGAAAAGCTTCCGTTCGATATACGGACCGAGCTCGTCCACGAAGGTCGCGCCGGGGATCACCGGCACCTCCCCCGCGAACGGCGTCCGGTCGATGACCCACTCGTAAAAGGTTTCCACGGTGACGTCCAGGCCTTGGCCCGACGCCTGGTTGGGGACAATCCTGTCCACCGCGGTATTCGCGAACACCGCCGCAGAGGAAAGGTCACCCGCGGCACCGTCCCAAGCGGCTTCCACTTCGGAGTGCAGGAGGTCCGTGGCATTGATTGCGTTCTCGCAAGCCATAACCTGCAGCGGAGCCAACGACGGCGAGCGGCCGGCGATGCCCCGCGCGATCACCGGGGCCACGAACTTGAGGATGTGCGGCCCCACCGCCGTGGTGACGAGGTCCGCCGTCGCGATTTCCTCGACGACGGCAGCCTCTTCGGTGCCCGAATTCAGGGCCCGGAAACCGGACACGGTCTTGACCGCCGCATTTTCGCCGACCTCGTGGACCTCGTAGGAGGACGCGGAGGCGAGCTGGCTGATCAAGGCATCCGCGACATCGGCGAAGACCACCTCATATCCGGCCTCGTGCAGCAGCAAGCCGACGAATCCCCGTCCGATGTTTCCTGCCCCAAAATGGACTGCCTTCACTATGCGTTGACCTTTCCGAACAGATCCAACACTTCCTGCACCGACGTGGCTTGCTCAAGCTGGGCCACTTGCGCCTTGTCCGTGAAGATCTTGGCGATGGATGACAGGATGTGGAGGTGCTCGTTGTTGATGCCGGCGACGCCGACGACGAACTTGACCTGCTTGCCACCCCAGTCGATGCCCTCGGGGTAGCGGACGATCGACACACCGGAGTGCAGGATGTGGTCCTTGGCAGCGTTGGTTCCGTGCGGGATGGCCAGGAAGCTGCCCATGTAGGTGGATACGGATTCCTCGCGCTCATGCATGGCGTGAATGTAGCCCATGTCCACGGAACCGCGGTCCAGCAGGAGCTTGCCTGCCTCGTCGATTGCCGAGTCACGGTCCGTGGCGGTGCCGTTGAGGATCACGCTTTCGGCGAGCAGGACTTCTTTGCCCCCGACGGCGGCGGCCGGCTGGGCGGCGTGGGCGCCGGCGGCCGGTTCGGCGACCGCCGTCGAGCCCTCAGCGCCGGATCCGGCGTTGCTGCTCTTGACCAGTTCCACGATCTCCTCGTACCGGGGACTGTTCATGAAGTTGTCCACGGAGACGTGCACGGCGCTGGAGGTGACCGGCCGGGCGCGTTCTGTCAGGTCCTGGTGCGTCACCACGACGTCGTAGGTATCGCTGAGGTTGGCAATGGCGGAATTCGTGACCTTGACGTCCGGGAAACCGGCCGCCTTGATCTTGTTGCGCAGTACCGAGGCACCCATGGCACTGGAACCCATCCCGGCGTCGCATGCGAACACGATGTTCTGGATGGGCTTGGTCAGGACAGCAGTGCTGCCTGAGCCCACGAGAGCCGAAGCTACGGAGCTCTTCTTGCCCTTCATTTCCTCCATCTTGGAGGTGGCTTCGCCAAGGTCGACCTCATCGCTGTGGTGCGTGGTCCGGAGAATCAACGAGGAGACGAGGAACGAAACCGTTGCTGCCAGGATGACCGATAGGATGACGCCCACATAGCTGTCGCGGGATGTCTGCGCAATGACGGCGAAGATGGATCCCGGGGCTGCGGGAGCCACGAGGCCGGAGTTGGTGATTGCAAGAGTCGCAATGCCTGTCATGCCACCAGCGATGGTTCCGAGGATCAGCAGCGGACGCATGAGGACGTATGGGAAGTAGATCTCGTGGATCCCGCCGAGGAACTGGATGATGAGGGCGCCGGGTGCCGAGGCCTTGGCCGTGCCGCGTCCAAAGAAAATGTAGGCGAGGAGAAGTCCGGCACCCGGACCGGGGTTGGCTTCAAGCAGGAACAGGATGGACTTGCCTTGGTCGAGCGACTGCTGGATCCCCAGGGGCGTCAGCACCCCATGGTTGATTGCGTTGTTCAGGAACAGGACCTTCGCGGGTTCGATGAAGATGCTGGTGAGCGGAAGGAGTCCGTTGTGCACCAGGAACTGGACGAAGTTGCCCGCAGCCGTGCTGAAGGACTGCACCACGGGCGAAATGCCGAAGAATCCGAACAGGGCCAAAATAGCGCCCCAAATACCGGCGGAGAAGTTGTTCACGAGCATTTCAAAGCCCGCGCGGATCTTTCCGTGCCAGATTGCGTCGATCTTCTTCATGGTCCAGCCACCGAGCGGGCCCATGATCATCGCGCCAATGAACATCGGGATGCCGGCGCCGACAATCACGCCCATGGTACCGATGGCACCGACGACGCCACCGCGGACGTCGTAGACCTTCTTTCCGCCGGTGTAGGCAATCAGAAGCGGAAGCAGGTAGGTGATCATGGGGCCGACAAGGCCCACATTTGGCGTACCGGCGGCGTTGTTGCCGAAGCCACCGAGTTCGGGGACGGGCAGCCAGCCGGTCTTGATGAACAAGGCGGTGATGATGCCCCATGCAATGAAGGCCCCGATATTGGGCATGATCATGCCGGACAGGAACGTTCCGAACTTTTGGACACCAACGCGCACGCTGGTGCGCTGTTTCGCAACTGACGCTGTTGCCATTATGTGAATTCCTAACGTGAGCCCCGCATCAATGCGGGATCAGTCGATAACTATCGAAGGAGGACAGCTTTAGGAGCTGGAGGAGATTCGGTGAAGCCATTCAAGGAAAAGCTTCAGCTCCGAACTGGATAGCTGGTCTGAATGCGAGGCTTGGAGTGCCGCATTCAGCGCGATTGCCGCAACAACAACCGACGACTTGCCGGAGTCGTCTGCTGCGGCGCCACGGGCTGTTTCCGTGGACACGGCGAAAATCATGGAATCCCGGGTCATGGTGGAGAGCTCGAGGTTCCGGTCTTCCAAAGGCTCGGCAATGAGCATGAGCGTAACGCCAACGTTGGCCGCCAGGATGCTTCTGGCCGCCTCACGCGGGGGTACGTTGATCTGCCCGGCGATGGCTGCCTTGCTCAGCATTTCCTCCAGGAGCGACTCGGCATCAGCCACGATGGCCGGCCTGCTTTCCGGACGGATGTTGCCGAACATCACCAAGTAAAGGTGCGGTTGGGTGAGTCCGAACTGGACGTGGTTGTCCCACATCCGCCGGACGTCCTCCAGGGGTTCCCCAGAGGGTGCGAAGTCCCGCTCTCCCGCCACGTACTCCTCGAAGCCGGCTGCAACGACGGCGTCGAACAGCCCCTCCTTGTCGCCGAAGTGGTGGTAAAGCGTGGGCGCCGTGACGCCGGCAAGTTTGGTGATTTGGCGCGTAGAGACCGGTGACCCGTCCGAATTCGCCAGCAACTCGGCAGCTGCACGGAGCAGCCGAGTTTTGGGCGGAAGCTGGTCATCGAAACTCATAGCCGCTACCCTAGCACCTATAGCAACGCTATATGAAGTGAGTCACAGGAGATTTTTTCGGACCCCGAGGCGCCGCAGCCGGTGGGTCCGATCCGAGAGCAGGAACAGAGGATTTCAGTGCAGAATTTCCAAGGAGTAGGCGTCAGCCCGGGCCGCGTCATTGGCACTATCCGTCAGATGCCCAAACCAGTCAGCGAGCCGCCGTCGGGTGAGCAGCTAGCGGCTTCCACCACTGCGGAAGACGCCGTCGCGGGCCTGAAAGCGGCGGCCCAGTCGGTCCACGACGAACTCAAAGCACGCGCGGACAAGGCCAGCGGAGATGGCAAGGCCGTGCTGGAAGCCACCGCGCTCATGGCCAAGGACACCATGCTCCTGAAGTCGGCCACCAAGCTCATCAACAACAACGGCAGCTCCGCCGAACGCGCCATCTGGGAAGCCGGCGCTTCCGTGTCCGAAATGCTCCACAACCTGGGTGGATACATGGCCGAACGCGCCACCGACGTCTTGGACGTCCGCGCGCGGATCGTCGCCGAACTTCGCGGGGTCCCCGCCCCGGGGATCCCGGCGTCGGACAGTCCGTTCATCCTGGTGGCCGAAGACCTCGCGCCCGCCGACACCGCAACGCTGGACCCCGCCATCGTGACAGCACTGGTCACCTCGGGCGGCGGTCCGCAGTCCCACACGGCGATCATCGCCCGCTCGCTCGGCCTCCCCGCCGTCGTCGCGGCCCGCGGAGTGGACGAAATTCCCGACGGCGCCGAAGTCTTTGTGGACGGCGCAGCCGGCTCACTCTCCCTCGAACCCACCGAAGAGCAGCGCGCGGCCGCCCTCGCGTGGGTCGAAAATGCCGCCACCCTGGCGGTTTTTGACGGAAACGGCACGACGGCGGACGGCCACTTGGTGCCCCTCCTCGCCAACGTCGGCGGAGCCAAGGACGCTGCCGCGGCCGCTGCGTTGGGCGCCCAGGGCGTGGGCCTTTTCCGCACCGAATTCTGCTTCCTGGAACGCGACACCGAACCGACTGTGCTGGAACAGGCCGCCGCGTACAGGGGCGTGTTCGACGCCTTCCCGGGCAAGAAAGTGGTGCTCCGGACCCTCGACGCCGGCGCCGACAAACCCCTTCCCTTCCTCACCGACGCCACCGAACCCAACCCGGCCCTCGGTGTGCGCGGCTACCGCACCGACTTCACCACGCCCGGCGTTTTGGAACGCCAGCTTGAGGCCATCGCCATCGCGACCGACGAGTCGGAAGCCGAAGTTTGGGTCATGGCGCCCATGATCTCGACTGCGGCCGAGGCTGCCCGTTTCGCGTCGCTGTGTGGCGCCGCGGGAATCAAGACGCCCGGCGTGATGGTGGAAGTTCCCTCGGCGGCATTGACCTCGGCGTCGGTCCTGCGCCACGTGGGCTTCGCTTCGCTCGGCACCAACGACCTCACGCAGTACGCCATGGCGGCCGACCGTCAACTCGGCCCTCTCGCCGAACTCAACACCCCATGGCAGCCCGCCGTTCTGCGCCTCGTGCAGCTGACTGTCGCGGGCTCGGCCGAAGAGGGCAACGGCAAACCCGTTGGCGTCTGCGGTGAAGCTGCCGCGGACCCGGCCCTCGCCGTCGTGCTCGTTGGCCTGGGCGTGTCCACACTGTCCATGACCGCCCGCTCGCTGGCCGCCGTCGGAACCGTGCTCAAAACGGTGACGTTGGAACAGGCGCAAGAGCTGGCCCGGCTCGCGCTCAGCGCACCCGACGCGCTTGACGCAAAGGCCTGGGTCCGCGCCAAACTGCCGATTCTTGAGGAACTCGGGCTCTGAGCCCGGCAGTACTGTCCTACCTGAACACAAGGAGAAACCATGCCCGAACGCACCGCCACCATCGCCAGCCGCTCCGGATTGCACGCCCGCCCCGCGGCGATTTTTGCCGAAGCCGCGGGAGAATCCCCGGTTGAAGTGACCATCGCGATGGCCGGATCGGCAGCCGATGACGCGCTCGACGCCGCCAGCATCCTTTCGCTCATGACGCTTGGGGCGGCAAAGGGCGACGTCGTGGTGCTTCGGGCGGACGGCGACGGCGCCGACGCTGCCCTGGATTCCCTCGTGACGCTGCTGGAAACAGACCTCGACGCGGAGTAGGTGTCTCCCGCCCGACGCTCGCTCACATATAGCCGCCTTCCATCCGACGCTCGCTCGTGAACAACACGAGCGTTCGGTCGATTGGGTTCATATTTGAGCGAGCGTCTCGGGGGGTGCCGCTTAGGCGAAGGCGGAGATGCCCGTAATCGAGCGTCCGATAATCAACGCCTGGACAGTCTCCGTGCCTTCATATGTGTGGATGCCCTCTATATCGGCGAAGTGCCGGGCCACGCGGTTGCCCAACAAGATCCCGTTGCCTCCGAGCAAGTCGCGCGCGTTCGAGGCGATGCCCCGGGCAGTGCGTGTGCACGTGAACTTCGCGAGCGCCGCCTGCGCGGGCGTCAGCACACCCTCCTCGTCCAGTCGGGTCATCTGCATGACCATGAGCTGCATGGTGGCGAGCTCGGAGTGCATGCGCGCGAGACGCTCCTGCACAATCTGCGAAGCGGCCAGCGGGCGGCCGAACTGCCGGCGTTGGGCAGCGTACTGCACCGCGGTTTCGTAGCAGGCAGTGGCATGCCCGACGGCGGACCAGGCCACTCCCAGCCTGGTCGCCAAGAGCACCCGGGCCGTGTCCTTGAAACTCCGGGCACCCGGGAGCACGTTTTCCGCCGGGACGAAGACCTTTTCGAGTCGGACGTGTGCCTGCCAGATGGCCCGGAGTGACAGCTTGCCCTCGATGGTCGTGGCGGAGTATCCGGGCGAATCCTGCGGGACAAGGTATCCGTGAACCTGCCCGTCGTCACCACGAGCCCAGACGACGGTCAGGCCGCCGATCGAGCCGTTGCCGATCCATTTCTTTTCACCGTTGAGCACATAACCACCATCGACGGGCGTCGCAGTCGTCTCGAGTCCCACCGAATCGGAGCCGTGCGCCGGCTCGGTCAAGGCGAAAGCACCGTATTCCTCGGCTCGGGAAAGCGCGGGGAGCCAGCGGGCCTGCTGCTCCGGGGAACCACATTCAGCCACGGACCGCAGAGCCAAACCGCCCTGGACCGCGACAACCGTGCCGATGGAGCCGTCCCCGCGGCTCAGTTCCATTGTGACCAGCCCGGCGGCGGTCTTACTCATGGCCGGGAATCCGTCGATGTTGATTCCGTCGCGAAGCAGATCAAGTTCGCCCAGGCGCTTCACCAGGTGCAGCGGGTACTCGGCGCGCTCCCAGTATCCCGTGATGACCGGGAGCACTTCGTCCTGGACAAAGGTCCGCGCGCGGTCCCAGTAAGCGCGGTCTTCGCGGCTGATGTCCTTGAAGACGGAGGCCGGGTCCGGGTCCAGGGATTCGTTCAGGACATACTCGGGCTCCATAGTTCCGGCCGGGAAAACAGCATCCAGTTCTTCGGAAGTGCTGTCGGACGTCGTCGTCATGGGGGAATCCTCGCTCTGGGGTTGCGATCTGCGACTCCTAGCATGCGCTGACACTCAGTTTCATGTCAAGGAACTCGATGTCAGAGGGATTCTGCTGGAACAACCGTTAAGCCAGGGCGTCCCGGACCGCTTGGAGGATCCGTTCCGTGCCCGCTGCCGGATCCAGAACAGCAACCACGACGGCGGGACGGCCGCTTTCCGGACGAGGCGCACCGGCCGCCTGGCTACCCGCCTCGCCGGCTGAAACCCGGGCGAACGTGTCGGCGAGAGTACCCAACTCACGCCCGAGCCGGGCGGCCAGCTCTCGGGCTTCAGCCTCCCGCGCCTCGCGTTCGATACCCTCGACTCCCTCGACGTCTTCGCCAGCTGCGATAGCCCGCAGCCATTGGCGCAGGACGCTGTTGTGCACCGCAACAACCGATGCAGCAAAGGCCACGGCAGTGAGTTCCCGGTTTTCGCCCTCGGGAAGAGCGGAAAGAAGATGATTCCGGAAGGCCCGCTGATAACGATGTGTCATGACCAGTTCACGATCACGAAGGGCAGGCACTTGATGCAGAAGTTCGTAGCGGGCGAGGGAGGTTTTCCTGTTGCCCACGTGGTGGCCGAAAACCAAGAGCGCCGCCTCCAAGACGGCACGTAACGGATCCGCCGTCGTTCCCGCAAGGAGCTCGTGAACCCGCGCCAGAATACGGTCGTGATCGGCGAAAACGATGTCCTCTTTGGATCCGAACTTGCGGAAAAAAGTGCTTCGGCTGATCCCGGCAGCATCGGCGAGGTCGTCCACGGAGGTCGAGTCGTATCCTTGCCGCACCAATAGCTCGATTACCGCGGCCACGGCAGGGCCTGGATCCGGATTCGCAGGGTAGTTGACCATAGGCGTGAATCTAACACGGCAGCGTAACCGCACAGCCTTGAGCGCGGCTAGGCTTCTGCCATGGCATTGATAGCTCCCCGCGTGACGCCTGGCTTGCCCGCGGACGACGCCCGGAACCTGGCTCGCTCGCTCCAGGACAGCAACGACATCACCGTCTTCGTGGACGGCACGGTCCACCGACTGCCGGATGAGGCGAGGGACGCCGTCGTCGACCTCCTTGGCAGGCTGGGCCGAGGCGAAGCGGTGACCGTGAGCAGCGTCGAGGAAATGCTCACGACGTCGAGGGCGGCCGAACTCGCGGGAATCTCGCACACCTACCTGCGGAACATGACCGACCGTGGCGAAATCCCGGTGGAATACCGCGGCACACACCGCCGCATCAGGCTCGCTGACATCATGGCATGGCTGGAAAACCAGAAGAAGACGTCCGCGAGCAACGAGGAAACCACCAGCGAGTAGCGGCAGGCTAGGCGAGGGCCGCCTTGAGCGCCGCGTGGACCCAATCCCGGTAGCGCTCCAGTCCCCAGGCGAAATCCAGCACGAGTGACCGGTAGGTGTCCGGGTGACCCACCGACCAGATCACGGCAGCAGCTTGCTCGTCGCTCATACCGGAAGTCAGTGCCCCACGCCGCCTGAGCGCAGCCGCTGCTTCCGCATAGTTCCGCAGCCGGATTTCGGCCCGGTCCCGCTCCACTTTTGCCGCTTCGGCGTCGACGGCGGAGGCCTGCCTCATGACACTGAACAATTGGCTGCTTCGCGGATGTACCTCGGCGAACCAGTCGGCCAACAACGCTAGGACCGCCGCGGCGTCGGCGGCTGCGGCAGTCCGCTCGCGCATAGTCTCCGGCACCGAGCGGGGAGCATCCGGGCCCGCAGCCGTCGCGTCAACCACGGCCGAGAGCAGCGCAGCCTTGTTACCCACGGAGTTGTAGATGGTCTGGATAGCCACGCCTGCTTGCTCCGCAACGGCCCCGATGGTCGTGGCCACGTATCCCCTGCTCAGAAACAGCTGCCGAGCGGCCTCCACGACGGCGGCCTTGGTCGCGACAGCTTGAGCTAACCGCCTGTCATTGTGTCGGATTTCCACGCGAAAAGAATAGCATTCTAGTGACTAGAATGCTATTCTAATGCCCTCGAACACCTCAGGAGGCTTCGCGATGGACAGCAATGAGCCAGTGGACACCGTAGTTGTGGGCGCCGGGCAGGCAGGGCTCGCCACCGGATTCCACCTCAAGAAGCACCGGCAAGACTTCCTCATCCTGGACTCGCAGGCCCGCGTCGGCGACGTGTGGCGGAACCGGTGGGATTCCTTGCGGCTCTTCACTCCGGCGCAGCACGATTCCCTTCCCGGCATGCCGTTTCCCGCCGCCCGAGGCAGCTTTCCCGGCAAAGACGCCATGGCCGAATACCTCGAGGAGTACGCCAGGAGCTGGGAACTCCCGGTACGTCATGGTGCCCACGTCGTCGGCATCGAGCGGGAGGACGGCCGGTTCCGAGTACAGTCGAGCTCCGGGTCGATCCTGGTCAAGAACGTCGTTGTTGCCACCGGCCCGAACGCACAGCCAAGGATTCCGGCGTTCGCACAGGAGCTGGATCCCGGCATCCACCAACTTCACGGAGCCGAATACACCAACCCGGACTCGGTTCCGCCCGGAGATGTCCTGGTGGTCGGCTCCGGCACCTCCGGCGTCGAAATCGCCCTGGAGCTCGCGCCCACCCACCGCACTTACATTGCCGGAACCCCTCCGTTCCACGTTCCGGCCCCAGTGACGCGATACGCTGGCGGGCTTTGGTGGCTCTTCATCCACAAGGTGCTCAACAGATCTACCCCTGTCGGCCGTAAAGTCGCGGTCGGGTTCACCAAGCACGGCGCGCCCCTGATCCGCGCCTCCATCCGAGAGCTCGACGCCGCGGGAGTCACCCGCCTGCCACGGCTGACGGGGACCCGCGAGGGCCAACCCCTGACTGACGAAGGCCACGCGATTCCGGTGTCCACGGTGATCTGGGCTACCGGCTACCGGCCGGACTTTGGCTGGATCCGAGGACTTCCCGCGGACGAGGACGGCTGGCCCCTCACCTGTCGGGGCGCCGTGGAACAACTGCCGGGACTATTCTTCGTGGGTATGCCGTTCCAATACGGCCTGACTTCGGCCCTCGTGGGCGGAGTCGGCCGCGACGCCGAACACGTCGCAGGACTCATCGCCGGGCAGAATGGAGGGAAACCGGTCATCCCGTCCGTTATTCAAATGTGACTTTGCATGCCGGCTGTTGTACCGTCGAGGTGCGACCCAATCCCCAACTGGGCCGCTTCCGGGTTGACGCCGAGCTCTGCCGCAATCCGGAATCCGCCCGACCCGCGGCAGAGACGGGGGACCCAGAGTCTCCGGGCCTACTTCTCCACAGGCCCTTGGGGTGAAGCCGCCACGTGCGGCCGGACGGCCTCGTCCGAACCCGACAGCTAACCTCGAAGGCGTTGAGAGGCAATCACCATGTCCCCAACCATGGATCAGCCTCGCCGTGCCCAAGTGGCGCGCGAGCGCATCAAACCAACCGGACGTCGTCGGGCCAAAGACAACGAACCGTTCATTGCTGCACCGGCTTCTGAACCTTTGATTTCGACGGCGGCCGCCGCCACCACGGCAACCCCGACGACGGCGGCGCCCACCACGCGCGCGGCCGCCCGCGCAGCCGAACGGAAGAGAGCTTCCCAAGCCAGGGAAACCGCGTCCATTCCGACAGTGGCTACTCCGACGGTGGCTGCCGAGACGGCAGAGCCAGCGACCACCGCCATTCCGACCGTGACTGCTCCGACAGTGGCCCCCGCGACAGCAGAGCGGGCCAACACCGAGGAGGCAGCCACAACGGCACTCCCGCCGGCACCCCGTGCCGCCGTTGGTCCGGCGTCGTTCACCGGCTCATCGTTCAGCCGCGAACCGCACGCCGTCCTTAAGAAGGCTGCCGCCGTCCGGACGATGAGCAACCGAATGGCCGTGGTGACGGGTGCCGTAGGCATCTTGTTGGCGGCGGCTTCGGTTAGCCAGGCTCTTGAGTTGCCCTTCTTTGGCCAGGAAACACAGACGCAGGACGCTACTAGCGCGGATAGCCAAGACTCCACGCAATCCGGTGCTCCTTCCACGACGGCAAGCATTTCACCCAGCCCCGCAGCATCACCTTCGGCAGCTACCCCAAGCGCCAAGTCCGGCCAGACCGCAGCGGACCCGGCGCAACATTCGCCGCAAGGACCCGCCGCCGTCGGACCGTCGAGTGTCTCGGCGCCGTCGATCTCCGTCCAGGTTCCTGCCGTCCCGTCAGCACTGCCCCCAAGCCTCACCCCGGTGCCTGTTCCGTCCAATCCGGTTCCGGCCCAGCCGGTGCCAGCCCCCAGCCCCGGTCCGACCGGACCAACGAGCCCCACCCCGACGCCGGATCCGACGGACCCAGCGTCTCCGACGCCCGCGCCCACTGGTTCTTGGAAGCCGCGGAACCCACCGAGCCCTACTCCCACGCCACAGCCCACGCAGTCGGGCGTTGATCTTGGGTCGATTTTGGACGCAGCAACCAAGGCCCTGCAGTGAGGATGGGACAGCATCGAACACTTGCCGTTGAGTGGCACGGGCGGTGCTGCGGGCACACCCGGACGCAGATCGTTCAGCACCGCCCGGACCGCTGGCGCTGCAGCCTTCAGCTGAGGCAATTCAACAAGTAGGCCAGCGCGCGGCTTCCGGTACCAGCGGCTTCAAATCCGCGGGCGGCCCGCCCAGCGGCGTGCTTTGAGCGTTGCATGGAGTTCGAGCCGCGTTGCGCCATTCAACGGATCTGCGCCGATGAGCTGGCGGACCCTGGCGAGCCGGTTGTAGATGCTGCTGCGGTGCAGGTGGAGCTTCGCGGCCACGTCCTGCACCGAGCCGTCGCTGTCGTAAAGCAATTCGAGCACGGGCAGCAGCTCGCCGTTGCGGTCCGCATCCTCGATCTCTTGGAAATGTGCCGAGATCGAATCGTCCCAGCCACCGGGCGCCTGTAGTCGTTCGAACAACTGGTAGATCCCGGCCGAGCGGCTGTCCACGAGCTCGCCGAGTGGAGGATCGACGGCGGCAGCCTGGGCCGCGAGCTTCGACTGTCGGTAGGCCCGGCCCAGCTGGCGGATGACTGAAAACGGCTCGCTGATGCCGAGTATGACCCGGTCCACCTTCCGGCCGGCGCGCTTGGCGAGTTCCAGCTGATAATGAACCAGGACTTGGGCATGCACTGCCCGTCCGCCCGTTTCGCGGAACAACAGGACCGAGTGCGTCTCGGTGCCAGCGCTGAAAAGCACGGAATCGACCCCGATAGTTGCCTGCAGCGCGGCGGAGCGGTGCGTCAGGGTCGCCGCTATCGGATCCGAGACGCCGCCACTGTCCTCCGCGTCGAGCACGGTAACCAGCTGCCACGGTCCTCGGCCTTGGATCTCCTTCCAGCCTGCCACGGCCGCCACCGCATTGGACTCGCCCTGGCAGGCAGCCAGGAATTCCTGCTCACGACGGCGCCGGAACTCCGATTCGGCAGTATTGGAATCGAGCAGCAACCCCGCGAGCAGGTCCAGCTCGTCCCGGACGCCCGGCAACTCGGCGAGTATCGCCGTCGCGGTCTGCTCGTCAAGGTCTTGCTGGACCCAGAGGTACCCCACACGGAATCCGCGCACCAGCAGGGGGACGCAGACGCGTCCCACCATCCCGAGTTCTTCATTGGCGGGCACGACGACGGGACGCACCGCGGTGGAGATGCCGTGCGAGAGCTGCCACGCACTGACGTCCACCGGGACCCGTTTGCTCAGGAGGAAATTCACGCGCACACGGTCGGCGTGGGACTGGTTGGAACTGTAGGCAAGCAGCACGCCGTCGAGGTCTTCCAGCGAGAGTCCGCGGCCCAATTTGAGTGCGACGTCCTCGACGATTTTCTCCACGTCTTGCTGCATGGAGAAAACACTACTTGCCCCACGAACATCAGGCGACACCTGACGCTCCCTGGCTCGACAAATGTCGAGTCGAGCAAGGTGAAAACCCCGGAATTCCGGGGAAGTCAGCCACGGCGGCAATCACCTTTCCTGTCGCCTGGCTCACAGCGGATTTATTCTGGAAGCACAGTCCCCCGCAGAAAAAAGGCCGTTGAAGCCTTTCGAACATGGAGCCCAAAATGATCATCGGTGTCCCCAAAGAGATCAAGAACAACGAATTCCGCGTTGCCATCACAGCCGCGGGCGTTCACGAGTTCCGCACCCACGGCCACACTGTGTTGGTGGAACGAGGCGCAGGCCTGGGCTCCGGTATCACGGACGAGGAATACGCGGTTGCCGGTGCGGAGATCGTGGCCGAAGCCGACGACGTCTGGGCACGCGCTGACATGGTCATGAAGGTCAAGGAACCCATCAAGGCCGAGTACCACCGCTTCCGCAAGGGCCTGATCCTCTTCACCTACCTGCACCTGGCCGCCGAGGCCGAGCTGACCCAGGAACTCATCAACTCCGGCGTCACGGCCATCGCCTACGAAACCGTCCAGGACGGCCGCGCTCTGCCCCTCCTGGCGCCGATGTCCGAGGTCGCCGGCCGCCTGTCGGTCGTCGTCGGCGCTTCCTCCCTCATGGCTCCCGCCGGTGGCAAGGGTGTGCTGCTGGGCGGCGTCCCGGGTGTCCGCCCGGCCAAGGTCGTTGTCCTCGGCGCCGGTGTTGCCGGTACCAACGCCGCCGCCATGGCCCTTGGCCTGGGCGCCGATGTCACCATCATGGACATCAACATCAACCGCCTCCGCGAACTGGATGCCCTCTACCAGGGCCGCCTGAAGACGGTCGCTTCCAACGCGTACGAGATCGAGAAGTCCGTGGTCGACGCCGACCTCGTCATCGGTTCCGTGTTGATCCCGGGCGCCAAGGCCCCCAAGCTTGTCACCAACGAGCTGGTTTCCCGCATGAAGCCCGGCTCCGTGCTGGTGGACATCGCCGTGGACCAGGGCGGCTGCTTCGAGGACACGCACCCCACCACGCACCAGGAACCCACGTACAAGGTCCACAACACGATCTTCTACTGCGTCGCGAACATGCCGGGCGCCGTTCCGAACACCTCCACCTACGCTCTGACCAACGTCACGCTGCGCTACGCGGTGTCACTGGCCAACCTGGGGGTCAAGGCCGCATTCGACCGCGACCCTGCCCTGGCCGCCGGCCTCAACATCGCCGCAGGCAAGGTCACGCACCGCTCGGTCTCCGAGGCGCACAACCTGCCCCTCGTCGCCGACTGGCACAACCTGGTTTCGGCTTAGTTTCACTCGGCCGCTGACGGGCGCGGCTTAGCGACCCCGACGGCGGGGTGCGGCTTCCATGGAAGCGGCACCCCGCCGTCGTAGGCACTCTTGGGTACGGGACGGGCCGCACTCTCCCCGCCTGAGCTCCGGTCCGCTGTTGGCGGACAGGGGTTCCTCCGAGGGACCCGGGAAGGAATACGCTCCTTGAAACCTCCACCGCCCGCATAACGTCCCCCTGCGCATAACCGCTTAACTGCGGCTCCACATAATTGGGTGCAGTTCATTGTCAATGGCCTGTCCTATGTAGTTCTTCAAACTTTTTTAAGTTCTTTCGATTGGACGGGTCTCTTCGGCCTAATAATGTCGTAGGTCCCTGAAATGCTTGGTTTATGGCCGGCATTCGGGGAACACAGCTGATAGGAGCGGGCGCGCCGTCCGGCGGCGCGGTCCCGGATGCTGTCCCCGGTGTCGTTGTCCCGCGCGTTCGGGTGCAGGACCTGATCGATGTCGTGAAGTCGCTTCGCCCGGCCGCTGCCTTTGAACTGGCGGGCGGCACTGAACTGATCAACCAGTTGCGTGCACTGGAGGACCTGAAGTCCGCGGCCGCGGCCGCGGCCGCGCAGGCGAGGATCGCCGTCGCGTTCGATGCCGCCCAGCGCAGCGCCGAGACGGCGGCGGGTGTTCCGGCCGAGGAGCGGGGACGCGGGGTCGCCGCACAGGTGGCCCTGGCCCGGCGGGAATCCCCCGCCCGCGGATCCCGGCTCCACGGACTCGCCAAAGCCCTCGTGAGCGAAATGCCGCACACCCTCGCCGCCCTCGAGTCAGGACACCTCAACGAATGGCGCGCCACCCTGCTCGTGAAGGAAACAGCCTGCCTGGCCGCCGAAGAACGCTGCGCCGTGGACGAGGAACTGGCCGCCGACGCTGGGACGTTCGACGGTATGGGAGACAAGGCCATCATCGCCGCGGCCCGGACCGCGGCCTACCGCCGGGACCCACGCTCGGTCACCCGGCGGGCCAGCCACGCCGCCACGGAACGGCACGTCAGCCTGCGCCCGGCACCGGACACCATGACCTACCTCACCGCCCTGCTCCCCGTCGCCCAGGCGTGGCCGTGCACGCGGCCCTGTCCCGGCACGCCGACACCCTCCGCTCCGCCGGGGAGACCCGGTCCCGGGGCCAGATCATGGCCGACGCCCTCATCGAACGGACCACCGGCACCCCCGCCGGGATCAGCGGGGTGGAGGTGCAGCTCGTCATGACCGACCGGACCCTGTTCCAGGGCGATGCCGAGCCGGCCCGCCTGCCTGGCTACGGGATCGTCCCCGCCGCCTGGGCCAGGACACTCCTCACCGGGAACGAGCACGTCGAACCCGGCCAGCGCGGAGACAAACAGCCTGGCCACGGGCTTCGGCAGGACCAAGCCGGGCAGGATCAGGACCTGAAGGTTTGGCTCCGGCGCCTCTTCACCGCCCCCGGGACCGGGGAGCTTGTCGGCGTCGATTCGCGGGCGCGGCTTTTCCCGGCAGGCTTGCGGCGCTTCATCCAGGCCCGCGACGACTCCTGCCGCCCCCCCTACTGCGACGCACCGATCCGGCACTTCGACCACATCGTCCCGTGGCACAACGGGGGACCCACCAGCCTGGCCAACGGCGCGTGCCTGTTCGAAGCCTGCAACCACACCAAAGAACTCACCGGCTGGATGGCACGAACCCCGACAGCAAAAACCGGCCCCGGGACACGGCACGTCCTCGACATCCGCACCCCCACCGGACACCACTACCGATCAACAGCCCCACCCCTGCCAGGCACCCACGAGCCAGAAGATAAGCCTCCGCGTTCCAGACACCAGCGACGCAAGCTACGACACCACGCCAAGGCGCTGAAATACGCCCGCGTCACCGAATTACACACCGCCGCGTGAGCAGCTCAGTCGAGCACGACGCCGGCTATGGCTTGACCGGGTTGCCCGGGAGGATCTCGGAGGGAACGGGCTGGGGCAACGGGAGCGTGGGCGTTGGGACCGCCGGCGTCGGGATCGTGATAGCTCCGGGGCGGCCCTTGGTGATGTCATGCAATCCATTACGCGGATCCGACTCGGACCCGGGCGCGGTAGCGCTGGGAGTGGCATGCGGCGATGGATGTGTGTTGTTGTTTTGGGCGTCGGGGTTGGAGGACTCCGGCGAAGGCGACGCGGGAATGCTTGTTCCCGTGGTGACCATGGGACCAGGCTCCGGACGTGTCCCTTGTTGCGGAGCTTTGCCGCCCGATCCAGGGCTTAGCTGGGAAACTACCGATCCCACCACGGCGCCCAAGTGTTCAATCGTTCCGGGAATGCCGCCGTCGGACGCGGCCGCAGCGGTAGCTCCGGCGGCAAGGGAAGCCGCAACGGCAACAGCGGCGAAGGTCAAACGGCCCTTTTTACGGCGACGGGCGGCCAGTTCGTCAAGAGGTGCAGCCGCGGCACGGGAAGCCGCCCCAACTGGCGCAACAGTCTCCACGGCGGTAACAGCTTCAACCGGCGCAAGAGCTTCAACCGGCGCGGCCGTGACGCGGGCAGGTGCCATCAAGGCTTGCACTGCCGCCGATGGCTGCGGCCGGCTGCTCGCAAGGTCGCGCAGTTCCAGCAACTCGGTCCGGATCTCGTACGCTTCGTCGAGCCCGGCTTCATCAAGCAGGCGGTCAATGCCTTGCTCGCCGAAAGATGCGGATTTTTCGCTCATGATGTGCCATTCCTTAGTAGTGCACGTTCTCTCAGTGCACTCAATGCCCTGCGCTGCAACTGCTTCACGGCTCCTTGGGACTTGCCCATGATGGCCGCTGTTTCTTCCAACGACAGGTCCGCCACGACCCGTAGGGCCAGGACCTCCCGGTAGTCGGGGTTGAGGTCGGCCAGTAGCTCGGTTACGGCCAGGCCTTCCCCATGCCCGAATGCCTGGTCCTCGGCCGAAGGCGCGCGCCGCGAATCCAGATCGGATTCATAGGGCGCGGAATCAGGGGTGCGTTCCCGCTTGCGATAGTGATCCACCATTCGCGCGTGCGCTATGGAGAAGAGCAGGGTCTTCGCCCCCTGGAGACCTCCTCGGAGGGTATCCAGTTTGGGATAGAGAGCCAGGAACACGTCCTGGGTAACTGCTTCCGGATCGTCTACGCCGCGGGCGCGAAGGTATCCAAACACCGGTCCGGAAAACTCGTTGTAGGCAGCCGTGAAGAGCAGTGCGGGATCTTCCTCGTCCGCCTGCAAATATTCATCAGCCAAAGGGTCCAGCACCCGCGACCCCTCCATCCCACGCAGCGCGGTCATCGTCCCTGGCCTGGGAAATGACCGCTGCTGCAGTCTGTTGCGTCGCGGGGCCCCTTGTCATTTAGCCAAGGAGCCCCGCCGTTCAAGCGTAGCCGCAGTGTTACGGGCTGACGGAATCGGACGGCACGTGCACAGGTGCGGTCGGCACGTGGGACGGCACAGCCGGCACGGCAGGAACAGCAGGGACGGCCGGTGCGGACGGCACTGCGGGAACAGCCGGCACGGCGGCGGTTCCGTCGGCGTCTGCCTTGGCGGAAGCGGATCCGTCAGCGTTCAAGCCGGCAGCCTTGCCTTCGGACACTACAGTTGCGCAGTGTGCGTTGACGTTGGCCTCGCCGCCGGCGGCGACAACCAGTGAGGAGTAGCCGGGCACCTTGGCGTCAGCCTTGAGGCCGCCGTTGAGGAGTGCGGTGCAGAGGCCGAACGCTTCCGGTGAGGTGGCCTTGGCCGATGCGGCTGCTGCGGCGGCCTTGGACTTTGCGTCGTCGACGGCGTCAGTCGCCTTGGACTTTGCGTCGGCAGCGGCGTCAGTGGCCTTGGACGTGGCCATCTGGGACTCCTCAGCCGTCTTGGACTGTGCGGACTCGGCTGCTTTGGAAGCGACCGGAGCCGGGGCTCCGAGCAGCTCGTGGGCGCTCTTCTGCATTTCGTTGGGAAGTGCTCCATTGAAGGCTGCGACGCCGGTTCCGCCAACCGCTACAGCTCCGGCGGCAAGGACGCCGGCGGCGATTTTGCTGGTGGCAAGGACAGTGAACAAGGACATGAAACCCTCCGACAAACGTTTTGGGACTGCTCCAGCAGCGGCTTTGTCGCTACTGGATGATCAGTGCGGACGTTGTCCACACTCCCCTTACATCGCTGGGGGTCCCGGCGAGGTTACGCCCGAGCCAAAAAACTTTCAGGCGAACTGGCAGTAGATGACCTTTCCCAAGCGTTTTGGGGTCATTTGATGCCAGTTCGCGCCGGTCAGGCGAGCGCCCTGGCCTGCTCAATCAGCTTGAGTACCTCGACCGGTCCGGCCGGATCCACGGGGAGCGGCAAGGCGGAGGCGGCACCGCCGTCGGCGATCTTCTCCCCAAGGATCCGGTAGAACTCCTGGTAGGCGCCGCGCTCAGTGGGCACCGGGGTCCGCACGCCATCGATTTCCAGGGTGCCGTAGTACTGCGGATCATCGACGCCGTAGCCGCCATCTGTGGGCAGCCCGCCCGCCAGGATGAAGGGCTCCTGTGGATCGATTCCGAACTTCACGAAGCCGCCCTTGCTGCCCAGGATGCGGAAGCGCGGAGCGTGAAGCTGGCTGTTGACGTTCATGGCGACGTGGCTCGTCACACCGGAAGCGTGCTTCAGGACCAGGAATACGTCGTCATCGGCTTTTTCTTGTGGCCGTCGCGCCAGGATTTCAGCATGGAGGACTTCGGCGGGACCGAACATTTGGATAGCCAGGTCCAGCAGGTGGGTTCCCAGATCGAAGAGCAGCCCACCGCCGTCGTCCGCCGTGGCGCTTGCCTTCCACGCCTTGCTGATTTCGGGCGCCCACCGCTCCATTGACGCTTCGCAACGCATGACATCGCCTAGCGTCCCGGCGTCGAGCAGCTTCTTCACCGTGAGGGCATCGCCGTCCCAGCGGCGGTTCTGGTAGACGGTAAGCACGCGGCCCAACCTCGCGGCCCGCTCGATCAGCTCCTGCCCCTGCGCGCTGCTCACGGCGAAAGGCTTGTCCACGACGACGTCGAGCCCGGCTTCCAGCGCGGCCTTCGCGAGCGGGTGATGGGTTGCGGGCGGCGTGCCGAGCACCACGAGGTCCAGTTCCCCGGCAAGGGCCAAGACGTCTTCCGGGCTGTCCACGATCCTCGTGCCGGGATACCGTTCCTGCGCTTGGGCCTTGCGGCCCGCGTCCGAAGTAGCGATGACGTCGAGGGAATACGCAGGATTGGCTGCGATAAACGGCGCGTGAAAGACGCTGCCGGAAAGGCCATAGCCGACGACGGCGGTGCGGATCGGTGTGTGGGTCATGCCGCTACGCTACCGGGCCAAGGCAGCCCGGCGAAGGTTTTGTCAGCAGTCTTTCAGCAGGCGCGTAACGAGCTCGCGCCACGATGCTGAGAGGCGCTCAGGCGGGACTCCGTGAACGCGAAGGGAATGGAGCATGCGCTCGGGATCCAGGGTGGCGCCGAGGGAAAGAGCCAGGAGCCAAGGATCGCGGTCCAGGCCCGCTTCCCGCAGCAGCATCTCGATGTGCCGGTGCCACAACACGACCGGCGGGGCGTCGTGCCGGTTTTGCGGGGAATGTTCCGCCGCGGCACGGGCCAGCTCGCCGTATTCTTCGACATATTTGATGCGGGCTTCGCCGAACGCAATGAGGCGTTCACGTGGGGGCGCTCCTGGGCCGAGCGGCGGCGGACCGAAGATGAACTCACGCTGGAATTCCGCTTCGGCGTCGCTTAGGAGGGTCATCATAAGTCCTGCCCTGCTGCCGAAACGGCGGAAAACCGTTCCTTTCCCGACGTCGGCCCTGCAGGCGAGCATGTCCATGGTGACGGCGTCGACGCCATGTTCGGCCACGAGATCCCTGGCAGCTTGAAGGAGCCGTTCGCGGTTACGCGCGGCGTCGCTGCGCTCCGGCTGCGCCCCGAAAGGCGATCCGGGCCGGATGGGGATGAGGCTCACAAAAACATTCTAGCCTTGGGAATATTAAGCGGACCGCAGTCCGTTTAGAATCTACGAAGGCAGCAAAAGCCTCCAAAACCGAACGCCTGCGGCACTGTCCGCGGCCAGACCCAAGGAGTTCCCATGTCCAAGAACACCGTTCTCGCCCTTGTTGGCAGCCTCCGCGCCGATTCCCACAACCGCAAGCTCGCCGAAGCCATCCAGCTGAACGCCCCGGAAAACGTCGAAGTACTGATCCACGGCTCCCTCGGCAACATCCCGTTCTACAACGAAGACATCGACGTCGAAGGCCAGGTTCCGGCCGAAGCCGCGGCTTTGCGTGCAGCAGCAGCCGAAGCTGACACCCTCCTGTTTGTCACGCCCGAACACAACGGCACCCTGACCGCTTCCCTCAAGAACGCCATCGACTGGCTGTCCCGCCCCTACGGCGCCGGCGCCCTCGCAGGCAAGCCGACCGCCGTCGTCGGCACCGCTTTCGGCCAGTTCGGTGGCGTCTGGGCGCAGGACGAAGCCCGCAAGGCAGCCGGTATCGCCGGCGCCAAGGTCCTCGACGACGTCAAGCTCGCCGTTCCAGGCTCCATGATCCGCTTCGCCGAACTGCACCCCAAGGACGACGCCGAAGTTGTCGAGCAGATCAAGGGCATCTTTGAGCCCCTGACCGCTGTCCAGGAAGAAGAAGCAGCCGCCTAGTTCCCCGGTTCGCCCCGCGTGCAGCCAAAATGCCCCCGTCCCGCCATTGAGGCGTGGGCGGGGGCATTCTTTGTCGATACGATGGCGGCATGGCCGACTACAACCGCCACCCTGAAGTCGATGCCTACCTCGAGGCCCTCCCGGACTGGCAACGCTCCATCGCCGAGCAACTACGCGACCTCATCCACGAAGCCGAGCCCGAAATCGTCGAAACCATCAAGCGCCGCACACGGCCTTATTTCGTCCTCGACGGCAACGTTTGCGCGCTGCTCGCAGCCAAGGACCACGTCAACCTGTTCCTTTACGACGGCGCAATTGTCCCTGACCCGGACAACATCATCACATCGGGGCACGGCAACAAGACCGCCCGCATGATCACCTTCCACGAGCACGACAAGATTCCGCGTGCACCGCTCACCACCATGTTGCGGCAGATCGCGGCGAACAACCGCGTCGGCGGCTGGCGGAAGATCAAGGGAACGGACTAGCCCCAACGCCCCTTCGGAGCGGAAGCAAGCCGTCACCGCACCGCTACCATTCCGTGACTGAGCTGAGGCCGAACCGTCATGGACGGAGCGGCCCACACCCGTGCGGCCAGCCGTAACGTTGAGATACAGGCACCAAGGGTGATCAGGGCAGGAGCGGGGGCTGTCATGCGGGTCGGACGCGGCATGGAATGCACGACGGCGGCGGTCGCCGCGCTATGTCTATCCCTCGCGCTCTGCGTGGCTGGCTGCGCCTCCCCCGGCGGCGGCGATCCGGGCGGGTCACGCTCCGCGCAACCGACTTCACCTGACTCCGTGCAGGCGACGCAGGAGCCGGTAGCCGGGCCGATTCCCATGCCCCTCCCGGCACCTCCCCCGTATATCAACCCCCCACCCGCGGCATCGCTCCCAACCACGGCGAGCCCGAAAGCGCCCGTAGCCGCGCCGGTTCCCTTGCCCCTCCCAACCGCCGGCGAATCGACTGGAACCACTGTGTATTTCGTGGCAATCGGCGACGGCGGCAGCCGCGGTGTGCGGTTCGGCTGTGACGACAGCCTCGTGGCTGTCCACATCACGGCCCCTCCGGGCAGCGACCCGCTGGCCGTGGCGATAGCGCAGCTGCTGGCGCCCGATGGAACCGCGTCCCGGGAAGGTTTGTACAACGCGCTCTCTGGTTCCGCGCTGCGATACGTTTCGGGCTACCTCGACGGCACCACCGCCGTCGTGAACCTGAGCGGGTCCCTTCGCCCTGGAGGCGTGTGCGACCACCCGCGGATCGAAACTCAGCTGGCGCAGACCGCGGTGGCGGCTACGGGAGCATCCCAGGCCGCGATCTACATCGACGGGAACATCCTGGCGGACGTCTTGAGTTTGCGCTGAGGTGGCCGGCTACTCGAATAGCGCGTCCATATCTGCGTAGCTCCGGGTCCCGGCGAGGCCGGACCAGTTTCCATCGCCGAGAACTTCCATTGCCAGCCTCGAGACCTTCGCGTAGGCGGCCCGGGCCGTGCTGCCGCCAATGCTGATTCGCCGCACGCCGACGTCGTGCAATTCTCCGGGCGACGGCGAACCCAAGCCAGCCAGTGCATTGAGCGGTGCACTGATCCGCCGGGAAAGTTCGTGCAGAATGTGGAGGTCCGTCAACCCCGGCACGAATATTCCGTCAGCCCCGGCCCGCTGATAGGCATCCGCACGGCGCAGCGTTTCCTCGTATGCGCTGTCCGGAAACTTTCCAGACCAATAAGTGTCCGTACGCGCATTGATGAACAGTCCGACTCCCGCGTCCTCGGCCGTCTGTCTGATCAGGGCGATTCGTCGGGACTGTTCGGCGATCTCGCTCAGCGGCTGGTCCGCTGAGTCCTCGATATTGATCCCGACGGCACCCGCGTCCAGCACAGCTCGAACCGTGGCCTGGAGTTCTTCGTCCGTACGCCCGTACCCGGTCTCGATATCCGCAGTCACGGGCAAGCTGGTGGCCTTTGCGATCCGCGACAGTGCTTCCATCGCGAGTTGCCGCGGAAGGTGGTCCCCGTCCCGGTACCCCAGGCTCCAGGAGACTGCCGAGCTGGAGGTCGCCACCGCCGTCGCTCCCGCTTCCTCGACCATCCGCGCAGATGCCGCATCCCACGCATTCACCAGCACCAACGGCGCATGCGGCGCGGCATGGAGCTCGCGGAAACGGAGGGCCTTGGATTCGAGTTCGGGATGCATCGTCATGGCTCTATTCCAGCCCTCCTCCGTCAGTACGTAAAGCGCTTCGCACCGCGAATACCAAAATTAGGATGAAACATCCGTTGCTCAGTTGGCAACTCCGGGGAGTATCCTTTCAATGTGACCCACGAAACATTGGATGCCGGGCCCGAGTTGCCCGCGGAAGCAATCGACGCAATAGAGCGAGCAGCAACTGCCGCCCACCGCCACGAGGAACTTTTCTCGGAGCGCGCCGCCAACATCAAGCAATCCGCCGTGCGTGACGTCTTCGACATTTCAATGCGGCCGGGACTCGTCTCCCTCGCCGGCGGAAATCCTTATCTGCAGTCCCTGCCCCTCGAGAAACTCGGCCAAACCGCGGCTCGGATCATCGCGGAAGAAGGCATGACGGCGCTGCAGTATGGCGGCGGCCAAGGCACCGAGGAACTGCGCACCCAGATTTGCGAGATCATGGCCGCGGAGGGCATCCTGGACGCCCGGCCGGAGAACGTGGTGATCACCGCGGGTTCCCAGTCGGCCCAGGACGTGGCCACGAAGGTCTTCTGCAACCCTGGTGACGTCGTCCTCGTGGAAAACCCCACCTACGTGGGCGCACTGAACACTTTCGAGGCGTACCAGGTCCAGGTCGAGACAGTGGACATGGACGACGACGGCTTGGTCCCGGAGCTCCTCGAAGCCAAGATCGCGGCGCTTCAGGCCGAGGGCAAGACCATCAAGTTCCTCTACACGATCCCCAACTTCAACAACCCCTCCGGCATCACACTCGCTCCGGCGAGGCGTCAGCGAATCGTCGATATATGCCGCAATGCGAATATCCTGGTTCTGGAGGACAACCCCTACGGCCTTTTGCGCTTCGACGGCAACCCGCTGGAACCAATGCGGGCCGCGAACGAGCATGACGTCATCTACATGGGCTCGTTCTCCAAGATCTTTGCCCCTGGACTGCGAATCGGATGGGCACTAGTACCCGAGCACTTGCAGCGGCGCTTCTACCTGGCCTCTGAAGCCGTGACACTGTGCCCTCCCACCCTGAACCAGATGATCATCTCGGCATATCTTCGGGACTACGACTGGCGCGGGCAGATTGACACTTACCGGGCCCTGTACGAGGAACGCTGCAACGCTCTGCTGGTGGCGTTGGAAGAGCACATGCCTTCCGGCCTCAGCTGGACCAGGCCCGAGGGCGGCTTCTTCGTCTGGGTCACCCTGCCCGACGGCGTCGACACCTATCCGCTGCTCAAGAAGGCGATCGAGGCAGGGGTCGTGTTCATCCCCGGCGCGGCGTTCACGCACTCTGACGAACCATCCAACAAACTGAGGTTGGCTTTCAGCGCAGTGCCACCGGAGTCCATCGCCGAAGGCGTCCGCCGATTGGCGCCGGTTTTGCAAGAAGCCATTGAAGTCATCAGCAAAGGAGCAGATATATGAGCGGAATAGTCCTCGTCGGAGTCGACGGCAGCGCAACAGCAAGGCGGGCCGCCGATTCGGCAAAGAATTTGGCGACCGCACTGGGCGCGGAACTGCGCGTCATCACCGCTTTTGAAGGCGCCCACGTGGAGGTCGTCGAAAGCGGAGGCGACAAGTGGATTCTCTCCGACGCCGACGCCGCGGAGAAGGTGGCCAGCAAGGTGGCTGCGGAACTCGCCTCCGATCAGTTGACCACAAGCTATGGAGCTGTCTTCGGCAAAGCCGGAGAGGCCCTCGTCAAGGAAGCCGAACGTGTGGGTGCCCAAGTGATCGTAGTCGGCAACCGCCGCATGCAGGGACTGGCCAGGGTTCTCGGCAGCGTTGCCAACACGGTGGCGCACAATGCGCCGTGCGACGTCTACATCGCCAAGACGGACGAACCTTAAGCGACTCCCCGGCCCCGGGCTTTGACGGGGATCACGCGTTGTGGTGGGCGGTCTCACCCCGATTTTGGCCGTGCGGCTAGGACGCCGCCGGTAAAATTGAAGTGGCCCCCAAGGGCGCGAGCCGCCCATCACAACAACCCGTAGGGGATCCCTTTTGCTTACTCTGCAGCCGCGCCAACGCGTCGGACACGACATCCTGCTTGCCCGCCATGGCAACCACATCAGCTCCATGCGCTTCGACCGGGCAAATGACCGCATCGTGGCACTTCTTGACGACGGCTCGGTAGACAGCGCTCCGAACATGATCTCCCCGCTGCTCCAGATGCCGGAGACGTTCCGCAGCATCCTTCGTTCCGACTGGAAATTGTTGCTCGTGGTTGCTTCGGCGATGCTCGCCGTCGGAGCCCTGGCCATGGTCCTGTCATTTGGCATGATCGGCAGCATGAGCGACCAGCAACTGCGCGACCTTGCGCTCAGCTACACGTCCTACTAGCCCAGCCAACCGCGCAGGACCCACCAAAGTCCCGCGATGACCACCCCGCCGAACAACGAGCCGGCGATGACCTGGCCGCGAGTATGGTCCCGTAGGACGACGCGGGACCAGCCGACGGCCGGAACCAGAAGCAGTAGCGGCAACCACGCCGGCCCGAACATGAGGGCCGCGATGACTGCAGCCGCGGAAATTGCCGAGGCATGACCGCTGATCTTCCACACGAGGCTGACTGCGGCCAACACCGTGATGCCGCCAATCAGGGCAAGGATCATCACTGAAACGCTCGTCGGGGCGTGGATCAGATTGAGAACCACCAGCCCCACGACCACCGACACGAGGGCTAGCATCAGCAAGGGCGCACGCTCCTTGCGATCGCTGACGTGGTGGTCGCTGAGTTTGCCGAGCCTCACCAAGAGCAGGACGTAGGCCAGCGGCAGCACGCACACAAAGAGCGCCCCCAGGACACCGAACCATATTGTCCCCGGGAAACCCGGCTGCACCGCAGGGCTGATGAGCAGCAAGACGGACACGACGGCGGGCGGCTGGAAGACTTCCGTCAGGACCCGGGCAACACGGTGCCGGGCCCCAACGCCGCTCCGCCGTCCCCCAATGCCGCTCTGCCGTCCCCCAATGCCGCTCCGCTCAGTCAAGCAGCAGAGCCGGCTCTTCAAGGATGGACGCCACGTCGGCCATGAAGCGTGCAGAGAGGTCCCCGTCCACCACCCGGTGATCGAACGAACCGCCGAGCGTTGTGATCCAGCGGGGGATGACCTCGCCGTCGAGCACCCAGGGCTTTTGCTTGATGGTGCCGAACGCGACGATCGCCACCTCGCCCGGGTTGATGATGGGCGTTCCGGTGTCGATGCCGAGGGCGCCAACGTTCGTGATGGTCAGTGAGCCGCCCTGCATCTGCGCGGGCTGGGTCTTCCCCGCGCGTGCCGTACTGGCCAGCTCGTTAAGCGCGAGGGCCAGTTCCTTGAGGGAAAGGTCCTGGGCATCCTTGATGTTCGGCACCATGAGCCCGCGCGGGGTTGCTGCGGCAATACCGAGGTTCATGTAGTGCTTGACGTGGATTTCCGCTCCGCCTTTGCCGTCGGCGTTCTCTACCCAGGTCGCATTAACGCTCGGATTGCGGGCGGCCGCCCAAATCACGGCCTTCGAGAGGATCAGCAGCGGCGATACCTTGATGCCCTCAAAGTCCCTGGAGGCCTTGAGCCGCTTGACGAATTCCATCGTGCGGCTGGCGTCGACGTCCACGAAAATACTCACATGCGGGGCCGTGAAGGCGGACTCCACCATCGCCTTGGCGGTGGCCTTGCGGACGCCCTTGACAGGGATCCGTTCCACTCGCTGATCCTGCGGCTTCTTGGACGCACCCCAGAACTTGTCTGCTTGGTCCACCTCGGCATCGCGCTGCGACTGGTAGCTGACCAAGTCCTCCCGGGTCACTTCGCCGCGGGCACCCGTGGGAACGACGTCGGCCAGGTCAATCCCAAGTTCGCGGGCGATCTTGCGCACCGGAGGCTTGGCCAACACGCGGTTGACGAGGCCGCTGACCGTTGCGCCAAGGCCGGTGAGACCCGGCGCCTGGCTTGCAGATCCGGGGTTTGCGGCTCCCTGGCTTGTGGCCGCTGGCTGCTGTTCGGCAACCGGGGGCACGGCCGGAGCAGCAGGCTCGACGACTGGTTCGACGACGGCGGGTGCCGTGCCCGGCGCGGCCACGGTTGCAGCGGCGGCGCCTTCCGGGCGCTTACGCGGGCGGCGCTTGACGGCGTCGGCCTTCGGACCGGAGCCAACCAGCGGACCGCCGGCGGGACCGCCGTCGGACGTTCCGGCGTCGTCGGGCAACTTGCCGTACATCAGGGTCTCGACGAGCTGTTCGGCGGCAGGCTCAGCGGAGGGTGCCGGTACGGCCAAGGGCGAAGCCGGCGCCGGGGCGGGCTCTGGTTCTCCCGGCGCATTGTCGGAAATGCCGATAATCGCGGTTCCGACTTCAACCGTGATGCCTTCGGCGACCAGCAATTCCGCCACGGTGCCGGCATACGGGGACGGCAATTCCACGAGGGACTTCGCGGTCTCGATCTCGCAGATGACGTCGTTGATGGCCACGGTATCGCCGGGCTTGACCTTCCAGGAGACGATTTCCGCCTCGGTCAGGCCTTCGCCGACATCCGGCAGGTTGAATTTCTTAACAGTCACTTAGGTCCTCGATCTCGGCTGGCCCGTCCGCTGGGCGGCGGGTGCAATCAGGGGCGGCTAGTAGGCCAGGGAACGGTCCAGGGCTTCGAGGATCTTGTCGATGTCCGGCAAGTAGTCCTCTTCCACCTTCGCCACGGGATACGGCATGTGGAAGCCGCCCACGCGGATAACCGGAGCCTCAAGGTGCAGGAAGGCACGCTCACTGATCCGCGCAGCAATCTCGCCGCCTATCCCCCCGAATGTCGGGGCCTCGTGCGCGACGATCAAGCGGCCGGTCTTCTTCACAGAAGCCGTGACGGTATCGAAGTCGATGGGGGAAATCGAGCGGAGGTCGATCACTTCGATGCTGCGCCCGTCCTCTTCCGCCGCCGCTGCGGCGGCCAGCGCGACCGGTACCAGCGGCCCGTAGGCCACGATGGTGGCGTCCGAGCCTTCGCGCAGGACGTGCGCCTGGAAGGGGTCCGACGCCGGTCCTGGGTTTTCGGTGTCAACCTCGCCCTTGAGCCAGTAGCGGCGTTTGGGCTCGAAGAAGATGACCGGGTCCGTGCAGTCAACAGCCTGCTGGATCATCCAGTAGGCATCGTGGGCATTGGACGGGGTGATGATCCGCAGGCCGGCCGTGTGGGCGAACAGCGCTTCCGGCGACTCCGAGTGATGTTCGATCGAGCCGATGCCGCCACCATAGGGAATGCGGATGACCACGGGAACCGTCAGCTTGCCGCCGCTGCGCGAGTGCATCTTGGCCAGCTGCGTAGTGATCTGGTTGAAGCCGGGGAACACAAAACCATCGAACTGGATTTCGCAGATGGGACGGTAGCCGCGCAAGGCCAGGCCTATGGCAGTGCCGACGATGCCGGACTCAGCCAACGGGGTATCAACTACCCGGTCTGCACCGAACTCCCTGATGAGTCCATCGGTCACGCGATAGACGCCACCCAGCGGCCCGATGTCTTCTCCCATGAGCAAGGACTTCGGATTATTGGTGAGCGAGGCACGCAGGCCTTCGTTGATGGCCTTGGCAATGGTCATGGTGGTCATCAGTTGCCTGTCCCCTCTTCCTCGTCGCCTTCGAATCCGGCGGAGTATTCCTCGAACCAAGCAAGTTCCTCGGCCACCAGCGGGTGCGGTTCGGCATAGACCCCCGCGAATGACTCGCGGAAGTTCGGGCCCTGCAGACTTTGCGTGGTGCTGCGGACATGGGCAGCGAGTTTGTCGCCGTCAACCCTGACTTGCTCAAAGAAAGCTTCGTCGGCCAGGCCTTCGCTACGAAGGTACTTCTCGAGGCGGTCCAGAGGATCC
The DNA here is from genome assembly GCF_030209755.1 of Arthrobacter sp. efr-133-TYG-118. Classification (GTDB taxonomy): domain Bacteria; phylum Actinomycetota; class Actinomycetes; order Actinomycetales; family Micrococcaceae; genus Arthrobacter. The sequence goes on from NZ_JARVRH010000012.1 coordinate 56,129, forward strand.
TTGCCGCGCCATGCGGTTTCTTCGGCGGACTCGCGGTACTTGGTGGGGTCATCCGCCGTGGTGTGGGCACCAACACGATACGTATATGCCTCAATGAGCACCGGACCGCGGCCTTCGCGTGCGTGTTCAAGCGCCCACTCGGTAACCGCATGGACTGCGATGACGTCGTTGCCGTCCACCCGGATGCCCGGGAAGCCGTATCCCTTGGCCCGGTTGAACAGGGGAACCTTGGTTTGGACCTCGGTGGGGACCGAGATGGCCCAGTGGTTGTTCTGGCAGAAGAACACCACGGGAGCGTTGTAGGAGGCCGCGAAGACCATGGATTCGTGGACGTCGCCTTCGGAGCTGGCACCGTCGCCGAAGTAGGCCACAACAGCAGCCTTCGGGTCATTGGAACCGTTGGCTTCCGCGAGCTTCTGGTCCCGTTGGATTCCCATGGCGTAACCCACGGAATGCAGCGTCTGGGCCGCAAGCACGAGGGTATAGAGATGGAAGTTGTTCTCGGTGGGATCCCAGCCACCATTCGAAATTCCGCGGAAGAGCTTCAGGAGTTCCGCCAGATCCACATCACGGGTCAATGCAACGCCGTGTTCCCGGTATGTGGGGAAGATGTAATCCTGCCGTTGAGTGGCGCGTCCGGAACCGATCTGGGCGGCCTCCTGGCCGGTGAGGGGAACCCAAAGAGCCAGCTCGCCTTGGCGCTGAAGGGCCGTGGCCTCTTGATCGAAGCGGCGGACCTTGGCCATGTCGGCGTAAAAGCCCCGGAGCTGCTCAGGATCAAGGCGCTTGGCGTAGTCCGAGAAGACGGGATCTGTCCCTAGCTTGCCGTCCGGCCCCAGCAGCTGGATCATCTCGGCAGCGGGATCGCCTGAAGCGCCTCCCGCCGGAGACTGCTGACCCAGTCCTGTTCCGTTGATCCCGGGGGTGGGCAATTGAGTTGCGCCCATTCCGTCTCCTTGCCTGCCACAGCCCGATGCTGAGCAATATTCGCTGATATATGCCGATTCCGGAATGCATTCCGGAATCGGCATATCTTGGCTTTCGTCCCTTACTTTATCCGCAGTAAGGGACACAGGGGCATTTGTTAACCGCTAGGAAGGCTGCGGCGCTTTTGTATAGGACGCACAGAGTTCCAGGAATCGGGTATTGGCCTCGACTTCTCCGATGCTGACCCGGACGCCTTCATTGCCGAAGGCCCGCACAGACAACGCCCGCTCGCCTGCTAGTCCTGCAAATTCGGCGCTATTCTCCCCAAGATTCAGCCACACGAAGTTGCCTTGAGCCTCGGGCACGAACCATCCCAGCTCCCGGAGCCCTGCGGTAACCCGATCCCGCTCGTCAACAAGGCTTTGTACCCTTTCCACAACTTGGTCGAAATTCTCCAACGAAGTAATGGCGGCGCGTTCGGCAACCTGCGAAACGGCAAACGGCGTGGCAGCGACCCTCAGGTGCTGGGTGAGATCCGGACCGGAAACGCTGTATCCAACGCGCAGCCCCGCAAGGCCGTGAGCCTTGGAAAAGGTGCGGAGGACCACGACATTCGGGTACTTGCGGTACAACTTGATACCGTCAACGGCGTTCTCGTTCCTGACGAACTCCTGGTAGGCCTCATCGATAACAACGACGACGCCCGCCGGCACTGACTGGATGAACCGTTCGGTTTCCTCGGCGGTGAGGATGGGACCCGTGGGGTTGTTTGGCGTGCAAAGCAGAATCACCTTGGTGCGGACGGTCACAGCTGCCGCCATGGCTTCGAGATCGTGTCGGCCGTCGGAAAGCAACGGGATCTGGACGCTGTCAGCACCGGCCAGCCCTACGCTGATCGGGTAGGCCTCGAAGGAGCGCCAGGCATAGATAACCTCATCAGCCTTACCGTCGTGGTTCTGTCCGGCGAAGGTGGCAAGGATCTGGTTCAGGGCCCCGAGGCTTCCGGCTCCGGTGACGACGTCGTCAGCGGGGATTCCCAGGAAGTCAGCGAGCGCCGTGCGCAGCTTGGTGGACAAAGGGTCCGGGTACCGGTTGATGTCCGACTGATCAGCGATTGCCTGGAGCACAGCGGGAATCGGGGGTAGCGGGTTTTCATTGGACGACAGTTTGTAACTGGTCAGGCCCTCTATCGCTGCGGGAGGCTTTCCCGCAGCATATTTGGGGAGCCTGTCCACAACCGGGCGGGGACGCACGCCCTCCGGTGCGTTGTCAGAAGAATTCATGGCACCAGCCTACTTGCAGGGCTTCGGGCCATGCCGGCAAGCCCTCTGGGCAGTGCATGGGAAAACCGGCGCATGTGAAAGCATGGGCGTATGGGTTCATTCATTGTGCGTGTCCTGATCAACGGGCTGGCCCTCTGGGTTGCCAGCTGGATTCTGCCGGGGATGGATATCTCCACTTCAGCAACCACCAACGCAGTGAGCAATGCGGGGGTCACCCAAGGCGGCGACACTTTGGGCGTGGTTCTTGCCTATCTCTTCATAGGGCTCATTTTTGGCATCGTCAATGCCTTTGTGCGGCCTCTGGTCAAGCTGCTCTCCCTTCCGATCACGATCCTTACCCTCGGCCTGTTCACGATTGTCATCAACGCAGCCATGTTGTCCTTGACAGCGTGGCTCAGTAGCTACACGCCGGTACACCTCACCATCGACCGTTTCTTCTGGACCGCTGTTCTCGCGGCGATCATCATCAGCCTGATCTCCATGGTCGCCAGCTGGATTCCGGGCGGTAGGCGGTAAGGAGCCTTAGGCCGGCATGTTGCCTGGCTTTCATCGTCCTCCCCGCGGGGCCGGCGGCGTTTCGCGGGTCAGCTTGAACCGGGTCGCTTTGACCACTCCACCAGCCCCCAGTATTCCGCCCAGAGTTGCTGTGGAAGCGGCCAGTGAAGGATCGGAACTGAGCTGCACCAGCTTTGCCCCTTCCTCGTACCGTGAGAGCTTGTGAGCCGGACCAATGCCTTGGTCTTCGCCGGGTTCCAGGACCACCGGATTGGTCATGGTCACCGTAACCCTGTCCTTGGTGTCCGGATTCGCTTTGCCTTCCGCGCCGGGAACCCAATCCTGTTCGTGCTCCAAGTGCAGGCTCCCGATGCCGGCTTCCGGGGTGATCCCGCCGACGGGTGATCCAGCTGTCACCACAAACTTGAGGTCATACTCGGCGAGGAACGCTTGGTCCTTGCTCAAGTTCATGGCATGGATTCCCCCTTGGCTGTGGCCGACGGCCACCACCGTTTCGCCGGCTGCGGCGCCTGCCTCAAGCAACGCCTGACGGACGGCCTTGCTGGTTTCCGTCGAGTTGTAACCCAGCGCTTCGGCAATCCCGGCTTCGTCCAGTGGATTGCTGCCTCCGGGCGGATTGCCCGGCTGCGTGCCCGGAATCAACACCACCCACGCGCGTTCTCCGTCCTTATCTACTTGGACCACTTCAATTTCGGCCTCTGAAGTGGTGCCGACGTGATCCAATTCCCGGAGCATTCCTGCGGCCGAAAGGTCCACGCTCTTGGTGGCGATCTCTCCCCTGCTGGCCGAAATAGGACGCGGCCTGAGGAAGGCGAATGCGGGAATCGCCACGATCGCTCTCAGGACGGCGCCCACATCAGTAGGTCCGACGATCGCCCCTGAAAGGTTCGCCGCTGCCGGGGGTAGCCCCATCATCAGCGCCAATATCCGGGTCAGATCCCGGACGGCTCCTTCTGTGGCGCCCCTCCCGCCGAGGTCCAGGGGGTTCGGACCAGTCGTGAGGACTGGCATTCCCATGCCCATCCGCAGCCTGATCGCCGCGTGCGATTCGGCAAACTCGTATTCACGGTGGCTTGCCCTGACATCGTTCCCAATCCGTTGAAGCTGTTCGCGGACCCGTCCAATGTCCCGGCCGCTCTCGCCGACGGCAATGATGGCGTTGCTTCCGCTCGTATAGGACGAGGCCTGGTACGGGAAGAGAGCCGCCCTCACCGCTTCGGCTTCCACTTCAATGGCCTGCAGTTGGAGCACGAGTCCGTCAAGCGCGGCAGCGCCAGCAAGCAACTCTTCGAATTGGAAGCGGATTCCGCCCACTCCGCCGCGTATCCGCAAAGTGCCATCCGGGCCGGGTGTTCGAGGGTTGGGAGTTCCGCCCGCACCGATAGGAGCGACCTCGGCCATCAGAAGCCGGACTGGGGTTTCGATGCCACATTCCGGGCATGGCGGAGGGTGGCGGCAGCGGCCTCGCCCAAGGCATCACGCCCCCTTCGAAGGGAGGCGGCCTGCAAAGCCAGCGTGGTCCGGTAGGCGCGGCCGGCCGGGGACTCCCATTGCTCGAGTTGCAACTGCGCCAGCTTGGCAAGAACGGCGTCGGCTTGGTCCGCGCAGACGCTCATCCTCCGCCCGAGCTTCTGGATTTCCGCGGCTCGTGAAATACATTGCTGCGAATCCAGATCCGCTCCTCCGGCCGCCATAAGAATGCCGCTCAAGACGTTGTCCTCCTCCATGTCCATTGATGTTGTGGCAGCGACGCTACGTTGTGCTCCGGTGGCGCGGAACCGCCGTGACCGGCTATGTGGATAACCTGCCGGAAACACTGCCAGGAAGAGGAGGCCGCGATGTTATGCACATAGTGAAGTCCGGCTTGATGGCGCGAGCCGAGTTCATGAAAGAATTGCCCCATGCCTGAAACCGTCGCCGCCGCTGTTACCCGTACGCCCTCCGGACGCCTGGCTCTCGCCGCGTCGCCGGAGCCGATCGCCCTGGGCCCGCTGGACGGCCGGTACCAGTCCGCCGTCGCTCCCTTGGTCGACTATTTGTCCGAGGCCGCTCTCAACCGCGACCGCGTGGCCGTCGAGGTCGAGTGGCTCATCCACCTGACCAGCAACAACGTACTTCCCGGCGCCGGGCCCCTGAGCACCGAACAGCAAGAGAAGCTGCGCGCCATCGTCACCGAGTTCGACTCCGCTTCCGTCGCGGAACTCGCTGAAATCGAAGCCGTCACGGTCCACGACGTCAAGGCTGTCGAGTACTACATTGGCCGCCGCCTCCCCGCGATCGGTATCGAGAACCTGACCGCGATGGTGCACTTCGGCTGCACATCGGAAGACATCAATAACCTTTCCTACGCCTTGGGCGTCAAGGGTGCCGTGGAAGATGTCTGGCTCCCTGCGGCCAGCGCCTTGGTGAAGCAGATCGAAGCGATGGCCGAGGAGAACCGCGCCGTCCCGATGCTTTCCCGCACGCACGGCCAACCGGCCACTCCCACCACTCTTGGCAAGGAACTGGCAGTCATCACGCACCGCCTGAGCCGCCAGCTGGACCGGGTTTCCAAGACCCAGTACCTGGGCAAGATCAATGGCGCTACCGGCACGTATGCCGCACATGTCGCTTCCGTTCCCGGTGCCGATTGGGAGGCCGTGGCCCAGTCCTTCGTTGAAGGCCTGGGACTGACGTGGAACCCGTTGACCACCCAGATCGAGAGCCACGACTGGCAGGCAGAGCTCTATGCCGACGTCGCCCGCTTCAACCGCATTCTGCACAACGTCTGCACGGACATCTGGAGCTACATCTCGATTGGCTACTTCCGGCAGATCCCGGTTGCCGGCGCCACCGGCTCCTCCACCATGCCGCACAAGGTCAACCCGATCCGGTTCGAAAACGCCGAAGCCAACCTGGAGATTTCCAACGGATTGTTGGACACTCTGGGCGCGACGCTGGTTACCTCCCGTTGGCAGCGAGACCTCACTGATTCTTCCTCGCAACGCAACATCGGCGTCGCATTCGGGCACTCGCTCCTTGCAATCTCGAATGTTGCCAAGGGACTGAAGGCCCTTGACGTTGCCGAGGAAGTACTGGCAGCCGACCTCGACACCAACTGGGAAGTCCTGGGCGAGGCGATCCAGATGGTCATGCGCGCCGAGGCCATCGCCGGCGTCGAGGGAATGGAGAACCCGTACGAGCGACTCAAGGATCTCACCCGCGGTCAGCGCGTCGATGCCGTCCGCATGCAGGAGTTCGTCTCGAGCCTGGGATTGTCTTCCGAAGCCGAGGCACGCCTCCTGGCACTTACTCCGGGCAAGTACACCGGTATCGCGGACCAGTTGGTGGACCACCTGAAGTAGAACGCGGCGCTGCGGACCCGGCGTTTCCGGATCGATGTAAGGAACTGTGTCAGCATGAGGCTCTTGCTTATCCGCCACGGGCAGACCCCCGGAAACGTCCTGGGGCAGTTGGACACGGCGTTTCCCGGTCCGGGACTGACTGAACTCGGCGAACGTCAGGCCGCTGCGCTCCCGGAGTCCCTCGCCAACGAGGACATCACGGCCATCTATGCGTCCACGCTGGTCCGTACCCAGCTGACGGCCGCCCCGCTTGCAAAAGCCCTAGGGCTCGAGGCCACTGTGTTGCACGGCCTGCAGGAGATTGAGGCCGGGGCCTTGGAGAAGCTCACCGACCACGAATCGCACCACCGGTACATGAGCACCGTTTTCGCCTGGACCGACGGTGAACTCGACCTCCGTATGCCGGGCGCGGGTGATGGCCACGAGTTCTTCGCCCGCTACGACGCTGCCATTGCCAAGGTGGCAGCGGCAGGCGACGAAACCGCCGTCGTGGTCAGCCACGGTGCCGCGATCCGCTGCTGGGCAGGTCGCCGTGCCGTGGATGTCGGCCGCGAGTTCGCCGCCACCCACCAGCTGCAGAACACCGGAATCGTGGTGCTCGAAGGCGACCCGGAGGGCGGCTGGCACCTGCTGCACTGGGACCAAAGCCCGGTAGGCGGACTTGCCTTGGCCGACCGGACGGTCGAAGATCCCACCGGCGACGCCATCGAATGACGGCTGCTTGAGGCCAACCCCAACGCACCGGTATTTCTCCGGACGCTTACGCGCAGGAAACACCGCGGTAACCCCCGCTTCTTAGGCTTGATAGGCATAACCCCCTCCGGCGAAAGAGGTTCCGATGCAGACCAATCCGCGGCTCAACATCAGACAGGTCACCTGGGCTAACCCGGTGGGTGCAGACCTCCGCGCGGCGCAGCAAGCGGAATTGGACGCCCGGTTCGGCAACTCAGACCACGAGCCCGGACCCGCGCCGTCGGAAGCGGACACGGCCGTTTTCGTCGTTGCCTACGAAAAGTGCTCCGGCCAGCCCCTGGGTTGCGGAGGGCTAAGGATTCTGGATGCCGAAACCGCGGAAATCAAGCGTCTATACGTCGTCCCCTACGCGAGGGGCTCAGGAGTGGCCAGCTCTATCCTTGCCGCGTTGGAGGCGCAGGCGCATGCCCACGGTTTCAGCATGATCACAGCGGAAGCGGGTTCGGCCCAATCGGATGGCCGCAGCTTCTACGAAAGCGCCGGCTTCGCCGCAGTGCCCAACTTCGGCCCCTACATTGGTGTCAGCCACTCGCACTGCTACGCCAAGCCGATCGATTCGCACAGCGCCTCGCACACGGCGATGGCCTAAGGACAGGCTGGCCCACCGCTCCAGGCCTGCCGCCCCACCGATCAATCCAGGCTGCGTCCGCCCTGCCCCAGATGGGCCCGATTCAGTGCTTCGATTTCTTCATCGCTCAGGTCGTCGAAGCTCTTGGCCTCGTGCTTGTCGCTCCGGGAGAACCGGACGAACATCAGGATGATGAGGGGAAGATCCACGATCTCCGCGAGGAACCACATCAGGTCTCCTGCGAGTTGCTGGTCCCGTAGCGGAGAGGGAAACCAGCCTGGCTGATTGCCCAAGACTGACGTGGCGCCGTCAAGAATTCCCGGACTGAGCCGCATCAGGACCCCAGGCACCGCATCGGCGAGCAGCTCAATAAATACAAAGATGAACTCGACGACGATGAGCGATGAGGTGCGTCCTGCGCCGTCTTCCATGATCGGTACGGTCATGAGGAGGCCCATGGCGGGCACCAGCAGCGTCAGGATGACGTCGGCGGCTGGGTTGGTCCGGAGCACGTAGAAAAACGGGGTCAGGAACACTGTGAACATGGCGAGTCCGAGAAGCGCCGCCACGAGCGTGTTGCTGAGCATGCGAACGAGCCGGTGCCCGAGTACCGCTTCCAGCCTCGCAGCGCCAACGGGGCAAAGGGTCTGCCTTGCAAGGGTTAACGGCTTGCCCAAGCCAATCAACAGCGGGACCACAAACAGGTAGGACGTCACTTTGAGGGTGAACGCCCACCGTAGGTCGTGGCTGTACGTTCCCGGGAATCCAAAGCTGAGGGCCGCGAAACTACCCAGGCCCAGCACGAAGAAGGCAAACGAGTTCCACAGAGGCCAGCGGATATCCCGACGCTTGGCAGCAATCAGGCCCTTTGAATACAGGACGACTGCGGCAATAAGGATGACCAGGGCGGGCCAATTCATTGACCAGGCGCCCAACACGGCGTTTAACGGTGGCATGGTCAGTGGTCCACGTCGGAAGGCCGGGTGCTCAGCCCGGCACTGCGATGGGTTTTGTCGATCTTCATGGTGTTCCTCCAGCGCTTTCCCGGTGTGCCGCATGGTGCGCGAATCGGCGTGTCGTGTTGTGCCCTGAACCGGGTGCACCGTATCCATGTTACGGAGTCGCGCCAAGCATGGCACACCGCAGGAGACGCGGGCGCCCGGCCTCGGCTAATCTCGCATTATGGAAAAGGCTGACATCACGTTCCGGACCCGCAAGTGGATACGTCCGGAGGACCTCAACGCCAACGGCACGCTGTTCGGTGGAAGCCTGCTGAAATGGATCGACGAGGAAGCGGCAATCTACGCAATCCTCCAACTTGGAAATGGCCGCGCCGTCACCAAGTACATCTCCGAAATCAACTTTGTCAGCTCGGCCGTTCAGGGCGACCTAGTGGAGATGGGCCTGACCGCAGTCCGCTTCGGCCGGACGTCACTGACCATGCGAGCGGAAGTGCGCAACATGATCACCCGCGACAGCATCCTGACCATCGAGGAAATCGTGTTCGTCAACCTCGGGCACGACGGCCGGCCGGAACCGCACGGCTACACGGAAATCACCTATGACCGTGACCGCATCCCCACGCACCACTTGACGCAAGCGCTCCACGAGGACTGAGCGCCCGACGTCGGGCCCTCCTAAAGCGGCAGGCCCCCTAAAGCGGCGGGCCAGTCCAAAAGCAGTTCCCCGGAAACGGGTGCTGGCGGCCGCGAAATTCGCGGCCGCCAGCTTGTATTTCCGGTGACTGGAGTGATGTCACCGGAACTTTGGGGCGCCCGGAACGGGCGCGGCGCCTCAGTGAGGCTGCGGTCAGCGCCTGTCGAAGGTCAGGCCGCCGGGGACCTGGAACGTAGGCATGAGTTCCAGCATCCCCACATTGACGTGGCGCGGGGTTTCGATGGCGTAGTCGAGGGCGTTGACGATGTCGTCAGTGGTCAGCGACTCGTAGCCCTCGTAGTAGGTCTTCCACGCTTCTTCCATGGCTTCAGGCGTACCGCCCATGTTCCGGCCGAAGATCTCGGTTTCCACCCTGCCGGGGCAGATCTCGGTCACGCGGATGCGCTTGCCGACCGTGTCATTCCTGAGCTGGCGCGAGATCTGGTGAACAGCTGCCTTCGTGGCGTGGTACACCGTGTGGCCGTAGAAGTTGTAGACGCCGGCGATGGAGCTGATGTTGATGATGTGGCCAAGGTCGCGCTCCACCATGCCCGGCAGGACCAGCCTCGTGAGCTGAAGCAGGCCGCGAAGGTTGACGTCGATGAGCTCGTCGATGTCCTGCTCGGACGAGTCCAGGAGGTTCCCGGGCCGGGATACTCCGGCGCAGTTGACCAGGACGTCGACCTTCAGTTCGCTCACGACGGCGGTCAGGGCCGTTGTGTCAGTCAGGTCAACTACGTGCGGGATGGCACCCGTACGATCGGCCAGTTCGCTGAGGCGTTCCTCGTTGCGGGCCACGGCGTGAACGGTCAGGCCCCTCTTGGCCAGGCGCTCCGTGATCGCGGCACCCATACCGGTTGACGCTCCGGTGACGAGGGCGGTGTTGTAGTCGGAAAAAGACATCGGTTCTCCAAAGAGTGGAAATGGAAGGCACGAGCTGTGCCGGAGGTCAGCGGCGCCTAAGCGTCGCGCAGGGGTTCGTGGGCCCGGTCCTTGACCGTGCTCACGGCTGCGAGCGTGCCGAGGGCTGTGATGACTGCGTAGAAGGCGGGCATGTAGATGTTGCCGGTGCTGCTGATGAGCCAGGTCATCAGCAGCGGGGCCGTTCCGCCGAAGAGCGCAGAGGAGATGTTGTAGCCGAGGCCGTAGGCCGAGTACCGAACCCGGGTGGGGAACAGCTCGACGATCAGGATGTGGATGACGGCCGTGTGACCGGCGAAGACGATGGCCATGATCGAGGCGCCGAGGATAGCCAGGCCCATGTTTCCCGTTGCGATGAGGGCGTAGGACGGGATGCCCAGGATGGTCATGGCGATGGCGGAGCCGGCGATGACCTTCTTGCGGCCGATACGGTCGGACAGGGCACCCATGAAAGGAATGGCGATGCAGATGACAACCAGGCTGCAGGCGGTGATGAACAGTGCCTCGCCGATGGTGAAGTTGAGCTGCTTGCCCTTGAGGAACGTGGGCATGTAGGAGAACAGGACGTAGTAGCCGGAGCCGTTCATGAGCGGGATGAAGAGGGCCAGAACCATGGCCCGGCGGTGCTCAGCGGACTGGAAGGCTTCCTTGAGCGGGTTCTTGGAAAGGCCGCCCTCTTCCTTGAGCTTGGTGAAGTTGGGGGTGTCCGCGATGGCCTTGCGGATGTACCAACCGATGATGCCCATGGGAATGGCGACCAGGAAAGGTATCCGCCACGCGAAGGAGCCGAAGCCACCGCCGTCGATCGCGGCCTGGGTGAGCCAAGGAGACATGGAGAACGCCACGAGGGTGCCGGTGAGCAGTGCTGCGAACGAAGCGATCTGTGCGTAAGAGGTGATGATGCCGCGCTTGCCTTCGGGGGCGTGTTCAGCGAGGAAGGTCATAGCGCCGGCGGCCTCGCCGCCAACCGAGAAGCCCTGCAGGAGCCGCAGGAGGACAAGCAGTATTGGCGCCGCGATGCCGATGGCGGCGTACGTGGGCAGGATCCCGATACCGGCAGTGGCGACGCTGATCAGCAGAATGACGAAGACCAGTAGCTTTTGCCTGCCGATCCGGTCGCCCAGGTATCCGCAAACAACTGCGCCAAGGGGCCGGACGAAGAACGAGACTGCGTAGCCGGCGAAGACGAACAACAAGGCGTTGTCCGGGTTACCGGGGGCGAGGAACACCAAGGCAAGTGTTCCGGCCATGAACGCGAAGATGCCGTTGTCATAAAGTTCCACGAAGATGCCAACGCAGCCTGCGGTGACAACCTTGCGCGTTTGACGGCCTGTGAGCCGTTCATGCTGCACTTGTGCAGCGTTGGTGTTAGCGGTCATGACATTTCCTTCTTGATGTTGAGCGTAGCAACGCCTATTGGTTTTGACGACAGGTTTTTAGCTGCATGCCGCAACCGGGAGGTCCTGCCACTGGGGTCGGCATCCAATGCCAAGTAGTCCGAAGACTGTGTTGACGGATTCGCGGAGGGTTTCAAGCTGCGCCCGCGAGCGCCGGTGGGCGGAAGTTGCCTCCGCCACTGTTGTTTTCCTGAAGCGGACCTTGTCGCCCGGGCGGGCTTGGGCAAGGACGTCCAGGCCATTACTGGTGACCACGGCGAGGACTGGATATCCGGCGGTGACGCCGCGACCCCGATGCAGTACCAGCAACTCTTCCCGGGAAGGAACCTCGACGGCGCCCACGGGGACCCCGCGTGAAAGCACTTCGCCACTTGAGGTTCTTTCCGGAAGTTCACCGCCGAGCCTCAAGCCGATGTGGTTGCTCCGGCCACTCACGGCGTATTCCGAGGTGAAGAGCACCTCGGCGGAATCGCCGAATTCGGCGACATCCGGACCGTCGGTCACATCGACCATCAGTTCCTGCCCCATGTCCGGCCGTTCAAGGCCAAGCCGGAAGAGCGGGAGGTCGAAGTACGGTTGGCGAACCGGTCCAACGCTGCGGCGGGTCAGGAGCGTGGCCCCTTCCTTGAGCTGCAGGCCGAAGCCCACAACGGTGTCTGGAGCACAACTGCCCAGCAGCGTCGGCGCCTCCACGGAGCCGTGGATTGCCAGGTAGGCGCGGAGGCCCCGGTTGATTCCCCGGATGGCCACCGTCTCGCCTGCACGGACCGAAACCGGTTCCCACTGGCTGCACTGACGCCCTCCGACGGTGAGTGTCAGCGGAGCCCCCGTTATTGCGATCAGGATGTCGGACTGCGCTTTCATCCTGAAATCGAGGGCCGTGATCTCCACGAGCGGATCGTTGTCCAGGTTGCCGGCCAGGATGTTGGCGGCCCGGGCTGAGTACTGGTCCAAGGCGCCGTTGACGGGAAGTCCAAAGCGCGGTCCGCGGAAACGGCCAAGGTCTGTGACCACGGCGTTTCCGGGTTGCTGGATGAGGATGTGCCCGCTCATGGCGTTGGTTCCAGTTCCTTGCCGGCATATGAGTCGAAATCTCCGGCCTCGATGCGCCGGAACCGAAGAATATCTCCGGGCTTGTAGGGGACCAGCGGTTCGCGGCGAATGTTCAGGACGGTCAACGGGGTCTGGCCGATGACGCACCAGCCACCGGGTGCCACTGCGGGTGCGATGACGGCTTGGCGTCCTGCCACTGCCACCGCCCCGGCCGGGACGCTGAGCCGGGGATCCTTGAGGCGGGGCACAGGCTTGAGGAAGGCTGGGCCGTCCATCATGGGCGAGCCGGCTGGAGCACCCAGGCAGCGGACCGTGTAGGTCTTTTCGGTATGGAGGCGGATGACTTCCGCTGTGGAGATGCCCTGGTATTCGGCTACTTTCTCCAGGTCGGGACCATATTCGCCGCCGTAGACCACCGGGACGTCAAATTCACGGGGTGCTGCTGCGGTACCTGCGGACCGGGCCATTTCGAGAAGTCCCAGCTTCACGAACGCGCGCACCTGGCGGGCCGACACGAGGACTGGGTCGAATTCCACCAGCACGGAATCATAGGTGGGAACCGCGCCATGAAGGCCCTCGGCGCCACAGCTCTCCAGCCAGTCAGCAAGACGGTGGACCGTGAGCCAGTTGTCCTCGCTTGCTTCAGCAAGGGCGACGACGCGCAATGCGGAGTCTCCGGATTCGTAGATCTCGGTGGGAGCCGCTGTGAGAACGGACATGTCAGGCCGCCTTCCTCTTGGCATCCATGACTTCGGTCAGGGGGGCGATACGGACGCCGGCCGAAATGAGCTCCGAGCGGATGAACCGGGCGAGTTCGACGGCTCCTGGATTGTCCCCATGAAGCAGGACAGTGTCAGTGGCGATGTCGATGTCAGTGCCGTTGGCGCACCGGATCTTGCCCTCGCACACCATGCGGACGGTTCGCTCGACAATGGCCGAGGGATCGTGCAGTACGGCACCGGGCTGGCTGCGCGGGACCAGTGTCCCGTCTTCCTGGTAAGCACGATCGACGATGCCCACAATGGCCACGTCCAGGCCGACTGAACGTGCCGCCTTGGCCAACTCGCCCTCCTGCGCGACCACGATGAGTTCGTTGTCCACGCGGGCGGCGGCCTCGGCTACGGCCTCAGCGTAGTCCGCCCGGACGGCTACGAGATTTCCGAGCCGGCCGTGCGGCGCAATGTGGCTCACCTTGGTTCCGTGGAAGGCGGCGAAGCCGTTCAGGGCCCCTAGCTGGTACAGGACATCCGCGCGCACCTCGTTGGCAGTCAGGCCCATGTCCCGGCGGCCGAAACCACGCAGGTCCGGGAAGCTCGGGTGGGCTCCAATACCCACCCCGCGGCGAACGCATTCAGCAACGGTGGCGTCCATGATGTCGGGATCGCCCGCGTGGAACCCGCAAGCGATATTGGCGCTTGAAACGATCTCCAGAAGATCGGTGTCGCTGCCTATCGTGTAGGCACCGAATCCCTCTCCAAGATCCGCTACAAGATCAATTATCGGGTTCACGTGGTTCTCTTTCCGTGGTTCTGTATTGGGGTCCGGCTATTCCATACGAACGCTGAAATATCGGAAGAATTCAGTTGCCTGTGCGATTGAAAGTGTTTGTCTAAAATTCTTCAATCAGAGGAACTCTCGGTAATTCTTTGGTGATAGAAGTCTCGCACCGACGAACTTCGGGCACAAAGACCTATTCGCTATCACGGGATAGCTCCCGGTTATGACCTACGGCACACATGCTGCCGGAAGTGGCCGCATGCCGCCGCGGCCGGAGGGCAATGTGCCCGAAAGTCTCATAGGGTGCTCTTTACGTGACGATCGATTTGTGGGGCAGCGCGCCAAGTGCGTCTATATTTGGGTATCGGGACAATTGGTTGATGGGGAGTCAACGAACTGCCGGTAAGGATTGGGAAACGCCACCATGGGGATGTGGATCTCAAATTACTCGTTGAGAGACAGGTCACACAAAGACGGATTGTGTGTCCCTACATAGAATTTCCTTATGGCATCCAGGCCCCGATGAGGGCCTGGAGGAAGGCAGACCCATGGACACGCGGAAGCTCTCATACTTTGTAAAGATCGTCGATTCGGGGAGCATCACCAAGGCCGCCGCCGCGCTCCACGTCGCCCAACCTGCCCTCAGCCAGCAGGTGTCGGCGCTGGAAAGCGACTTGAAGCAACGCCTGCTGATCCGCAGTAAGCAAGGAGTCGAGCCAACCGCCGCGGGACACACCCTCTATCGCCACGCCCAGACCATCCTGCGGCTCGTCGAACAAGCGCGGCAGGACGTAGCGACATCCGGGGCCGCGCCGTCCGGCAGGGTATCCATCGCGATCGCACCATACAGCATGGCCTCCAGCCTGACGCCGCAGATTATCCGCGAGGTTGGCCGGCGTTACCCGGACATTGTGGTGCACCTGACGGAGATCTTCGGCGGCGTATTGAGCGAGGCGATCAAGAACGGCCGCCTCGACATGGCGTTGATCTATGAACCAGGAAAGATCCGCGGAGTCCAGTTCACCACGATGATTGTGGAAGACCTGCACTTGGTGACCCATGAAGACGTTGATGTGGCCCATGGTCGAACAACGGTCACGCTTGAAGAAGCCAGCAGCCTCGGACTATTCCTCCCCGAAAAGAACCACACCCTGCGCCAGATCATCGAGAAGGGACTGGCCGACCAAGGATTGCCCCTGCGGCTCGTAGGCGAAGTGGAATCGGTTCCGTCGCTTGTTCGGCTCATCCGAGCAAACCTCGGGGCCACCGTCCTACCTAAGTCCGCCGCTGATGCGCTCTTCCCTGATGAGAACTTCAAGGTATTGCGGATCGTCGAACCGGCCCTGCAGAGCAAGATTGCCCTGTGCACCCCCGACCATGAGCCGCTGTCCGAGGCCGCCTCTGCCGTACTCATCCTGGTCAAGGAGATGCTCCAGCAACAGTTGATCAGCAAGTACGCGGCCGATGCATCCGACGCTTGATCCATAACATTGCCTTATCCGGACAGACATCTTTGGTCTTATTCACCGGCGTTTTTATTTCCTATTATCGAATTAGCAAGTAATTCGAAGCGGCTCACGGATTCCGTGAACCCAATCAAAGGAACAGCGGTGAAAAAGATCAGCCAGACCCGGTGGGTTTCGAATCCAACCCTCGGAGCGATCAGTGCACGGACCGGATTCCACTGCCCAAGGAACGGTTTCTGGCGTCCTGTGGGCGGCGCGGGCGAACCCCTCTTCGTCTTCGAAGGAAGCCTCATGCCGGCCCACGCCGGACACAGCATCGAATGGTATCTGGTCGATGCCCGGCCAGGACACCCCGGGCTGGACTGACTCGGCTAACCACGCCGAACGGCCGCCCCGGCAACCCGCCGTCGTCGGCTTCCCTCTCCACCGCACCGCTCAAGGCGCCTTGCCCCAGGCAAGGCGCCTTCTTCGTGCCCGGAAAGGCGCGCAAAAGGCCGGCCACCGTATTCGGTGACCGGCCCCAGCTGGAAAATCAGTCTTCGACGAGAAGCCCCTTGGCCTTCAGCTTCTCCGTCAGCCCGCACAACTCAATCGTGGTGCCTCCGGCGTGGTAGGCCTTGATGAGCTCGCGTTCGGCATCGTCGCGGGCCTGCGAGAGCGCAATGACCTCCTCGGCTTCCTCGCGACGCACCACCACGACGCCGTCAGCGTCACCGCGGAGGATATCGCCGGGGTAGATGATCTCATCGCCGAAGACGAGCGGGTGGTTGATCGGCCCAAGGGTCTCCTTGACCGTTCCCTTGATACACACGCTGCCCGAGAACACCGGGAGGCCGAGTTCGATGAGGTCCTGGGTGTCCCGCACGCCGGAATCCGTCACCATCGCCGCAATGCCCTTGGCTTTCATGGCATTGCCCAAGACATCGCCGAAGGTTCCGGCGTCGGAAAATTCCTGCGCACCGACCAGGACCACGTCGCCGGCCTGGGCGTAGTGGATGGCGACCTGCAGCATGAGGTTGTCCTGCGGGGCACAGGCCACGGTCACGGCCGGGCCGCAGAACGACATGGAGCGGTCGATCGGCTTGATCTTGGAACTCAGGGCGCCCCTGCGGCCCTGGGCTTCGTGGATGGTCGCGGAGGAGAACGCCGCGAGGCGGCTGACGACGTCGGCGTCAGGCCTCTGGAATTTGGTCTTTACGTGGATCATTTCCTGAATCTTTCTCTTGGCTGGCTTCTATGTGCCCGGAGGGCTTAGTTGAGGGCGCTGACTGCCTTGCGGATCGAGTCCACGCCGGCGTTGATGGTCTCAAGCGATGTGGCGAAGGAGATCCGGAAGTACGGGCCAAGGCCATACGCCGAGCCCTGGATGACGGCAACCGCTGCCGCGTTGAGGAGGTACAGCGTGAAGTCCTGGTCGTTTTCGATGACGGTCCCGTCCGGAGCAGTCTTGCCGATGACGCCGCTACAGTTCACGTACGCATAGAAGGCACCGTCGGCCGGCGCGACGGACAATCCGTCAATGGCGTTGAGGCCTTCGACGGCGACGTCCCGCCGCTTGCGGTACACCTCCACGCTGTCCCGGACGAACGACTGGTCACCGTTCAGCGCGGCTGCCGCGGCTGCCTGGCTGACCGACGACGGGCAGGAGGACGTCTGCGACTGCAGCTTGTTCATGGCCGCGATCAAAGGCGCCGGGCCCACGCCGTAGCCAAGGCGCCAACCGGTCATGGCGTAGGCCTTGGAGACACCGTTGACCAGCAGGATCCGGTCACGCAGGGAAGGAACCGCCGTAACGAGGCTCGTTACCCGGCCGTCGCCGAAGTGGATTTCGTCGTAGATTTCGTCGGTGAGGATGTAGACGTGCGGGAATTCCTCAAGCACGGCACCAAGTGCCCGCAATTCTTCCCGTGAGTACACGGCTCCTGTCGGGTTGGATGGAGCGTTGAGGATGAGCCACTTGGTCTTGGGCGTGATGGCTTCCTTCAGGGCGGCCGGCGTGAGCTTGAAGCCAGAGTCTTCTCCGCAAGCGACGATCACCGGGGTGCCGTCGTTGGCGAGGACCATGTCCGGGTAGGACACCCAGTACGGTGCCGGGACGATGACCTCGTCGCCCTCGTTGAGCGATGCCATGAGGGCAACGTAGAGGACTTGCTTGGCCCCGCCGCCGATGGTCAGCTGGTTCGCTGCGTAGTGCACGCCGGTGTGGCTTTCAATCCGGCGGAGGATGGCGGTCTGCAGCTCGGGCGTTCCAGTCACCGAGGTGTATTTGGTCTCGCCGGCGTTGATCGCTTCGATAGCGGCCGCCTTGATGTGGTCGGGGGTGTCGAAGTCCGGCTCGCCGACGGTCAGGTCGATGATCGGGATGCCTTCGGCTCGTAGTTCGCGGACGCGGGCGGCGGCCGCAACGCTCGCTGAGGACTTGATGCGGGTGACCCTCGATGCCGGCAGGTACTCGGACATTGTCTTCTCCAGAATCGTGAAACTCAGGATTCGGGTGTCGAATCCCCAATTTCGAGACTAGGCACTGCCGGGCGCCGTGGATAAGACCTAATGTGCGTGGATCAATAAGAGACCCTTATGACCGCCTGATCCATATGGGAAATTTTGCGCGGTTTAGGCCCAATTCATTCCCATAGGGGAATCTTCTATGCACTTTCCTTATGGGTTCACGCGGTATTGGTATTTCCGCGGCTCTGCGAACGCCGCCTAGATTTCATAGACCAGAAGAGTTAGCGAAGCGTCCGAAAGGGATCCAATGCCAGCCCCATCCGGCTCCTTTCGGGGCCCGCCAGCCACCGGCAGGTACACGTACCGGGCCAAGGCGCCAGTGGCGCGTGAAGACCGCGCACCGGCCACCGGTGAACACGACAAGCTCATCCATTCGCTCACGGCCCATAAGCAACTCTTATCTCAAGCAACAAGCGCCATCAGGGCCCTGACCGCTGCCCGCAACGAGATGATCGCCCAGGCCCTTGAAGATGGGCTCAGCGTCGCGACCATCTCCGCCGTGACCCGGGAGAATATGCGTACCGTCCGGACCATCGGGCTAGCCTATGGTGACCTTCATCCGAGCGGCCTTTCGCGCAACGCCCATCTCGACGCTTTGAAGGCCAAGAGTGCTGATCTCCACACGGCCGAAGAACACAGGGGACGCATCGAGGAGCGCAGGGAGGCACTGATCGTCATGGCCCTCCGCAGCCGGGCGTGCGACGACATCGAACTTGCATCGCTGACCGGCCTCACGCCGGACCACATCCGCAAGGCCACCCGCCGGATCCGACGGCCCGCCTAGGCCTCGCGTCCTCATTCTTTCTTTGCCGGAGGCGTCCTGCAGCTAAACAGTTCCTGTGTTCCTGTTTTCCTGGCGATGAGCACTGTCAATGCGCGGGCTGACGTTGAAATGGGTTCAAAATGTTGGATCGATCGCGCACCAACGCTCCAGATGCGCTTGACACCCAGCACCCGGTCATGCTCATCCGTGGCAACCAAGGGCGGACTTCCCTGCCCTGCCACGGGCCTGCGTTTCCAGCACAGACTCACTACCGTCGCGTGCTCCCAGAATTCCACGGCAGTGACGAAGAATTCGCGCCCCTCATCATCCAGGAACAGCCCGGACTGCGGGACGTAAACAGCCCGAAGATCGTACTCCACGGGGGCTGAACGCCTCGCAACCGGCGGTTGGGCAACGGCTGCAGTTTGTTGAGGATTGAGATCTGGTTGCGGGACCACGGCATGCTCCATTGAAATTGCGGTCGACCCCCTCCTCGACCGCCCCCAAGCGGCCTCGGGATATCCAATGTAGCTCCGTCCAGGGACCTCCGGAAGAGTACCGACTACCTACCTAATTCAGTAGCTCGACGGCGTGTCACCTGTCCCGCCAAAGGGCGCTCCGCCGTCGGGGGCTGTCGGGATGAACTTGTCCGCGAGGGCTTCCGTGCCGCGCGCCAGCAGCGCGACATCGGCGCCGACCAGGACGAATGAAGCCCCGGCGTCCATGTACGCACGCGCCGTGGCTTCGTTGAAGGCGTTGACGCCGGCGGGCTTGCCTGCGGTCTTCGCCGCCGTGAGGCAGTGCTCGACGGCGGTGCGCACCTTCGGGTGTTCCTGCTGCCCGAGCAGGCCCATGGACGCGGCGAGGTCGGAGGGCCCGAGGAAGATGGCGTCGACGCCGTCGACCGCGAGGATCTCTTCCACGGCGGCGACGGCGGCCTCGGTTTCGATCTGGACCGTGACGCTGATGGTCTCGGCGGCCCGGGCGAGGTAGCCCGGGATGCGGTTCCAGCGCGAGGCCCGTGCCAGGGCCGAGCCGACGCCCCGGACCCCGTGCGGCGGGTAGCGGACAGCGGCGACGGCGGCCTTGGCTTCCGCGGCGGAGTTGACCATGGGGATGAGCAGGTCCTGCACGCCCAGATCCAGGTATTGCTTCAAGAGCACGGTGTCGTTGACCGGCGGACGGACGACGGCCTGGACGGGGTAGCCGCGGACGGCCTGGAGCTGGGCGAGGATGGATTCGAGGCCGTTGGGGCTGTGTTCGGCGTCGATCAGGAGCCAGTCCAGCCCGGCCCCGGCGCACAGTTCGGCGATGAGCGGGCTGCCGGAACACACCCACATCCCGACGAGGGGCCGGCCGGCAGGGCCGCTTTGGTTCCGCAGGGCTTCGCGGAACGTGCGGTCTGGTTCTACTCGAACCGGCATGTGACAACTCCCAACGGTCCGTAGTCGGCGTGGACGGTATCGCCTTTGTACACCCACATGGGGCGGGTGAAGGAGCCGGCGAGGATGATCTCCCCGGCTTTCAGCCCGTCCCCGTGCGGGGCGATCTTGTTAACGAGCCAATGCACACCGTTGGCCGGGTGGTCCAGGACACCGGCGGCGACGCCGGTTTCCTCCACGGCCTGGTTCTTGTACAGGATCGCCGATACCCAGCGGAGGTCGACGGCGTCCGGGCGGACCGGGCGTCCGCCCACCACCATGGCGCCCATGGCCGCGTTGTCCGAGATGGTGTCCACGATGGTCCGGCCCTCCATCTCGATCCGCGAATCCAGGATCTCAAGGGCCGGAACCACGTAATCGGTGGCGTTCAGGACGTCGAAGATGGTGCAGCCAGGCCCGGACAGGTCCTTCTTCAGCACGAAGGCGAGCTCGACCTCCACCCGGGGGTGGGTGTACTGGTCCCACGGCACGGAACACCCGGTGTCCAGCACCATGTCGTCGAAGATCGCGCCATAGTCCGGTTCCGTGATGCCCGTGGCGTCCTGCATGGCTTTGGACGTCAGCCCGATCTTGCGGCCCACCAGCTTCCGGCCCGCTTCCTCGTTGCGGCGCCGCCACAACTGCTGCACGGCGTAGGAATCCTCCACCGTCATCTCCGGGTAGCGGGCAGTCAGGCGCGGAACCGGGGTCCGGCTCCGGCCTGCCTCCAGCAGTTCGTCCGCAATGGTTTCAATCGTCTTCGGATCAAGCATCTCCACACTCCGTTCGGCCATCCTGCGGTCAGCATACGTTGAAGGCTGCGGCCTAGAGCTGCGAGCCGACCTTGAAGCCCTTCTTTTCACCGGCGGAGCCGTCCTCGTCCTGGCGGGTGTAGGAGAAGCCGTCGGCACCCACGGTGACCGCCATTTCGCTCTTTTCCTCGCGGATGATGACCGGCTGCGGGTTGCCGTCCAGGTCCAGGACGAGGGAGGCCTCGGTGTACCAGGACGGGACCACGGGGTTGCCCCACCAGTCGCGGCGCTGGTTGTCGTGCACGTCCCAGGTGACGGTGGGGTTGTCCGGGTCCCCGGTGTAGTAGTCCTGGGTGTAGATCTCGATGCGGTGCCCGTCCGGGTCCAGGATGTAGAGGTAGAAGGCGTTGGAGACGCCGTGCCGGCCGGGGCCGCGTTCGATCCGGTCGCTGATGCGCAGGGCGCCCATCTTGTCGCAGATCTGGATGATGTTGTGCTTCTCGTGCGTGGAGAACGCGATGTGGTGCAGGCGGGGCCCGTTGCCGCCGGTCAGGGCGGTGTCGTGCACGGTCTGCTTGCGGTGCATCCACGCGGCGTAGGTGACGCCGTCGGAATCCTTGATGTCTTCCGAGACACGGAAGCCGAGGTCCTCGAGGTACTTCCGGCCGCGGGGGACGTCGGGGGTGACCTGGTTGAAGTGGTCCAGGCGGACCAGCTCCCCGGCGGAGTAGAGGTCGTAGCGCTGGGTGAGGCGTTCGACGTGCTCCACGTCGTAGAAGAACTCGTACGGGAAGCCCAGCGGATCCTCGACCCGGACGGAGTCGCCGACGCCCTTCGTGAAGCCATCCTTGCGGCGCTCCACCCGGCAGCCGAGCTCCTTGTAGTAGGCCTCGGCGGCGTCCACCTCGGCCGGGGACTTTACCCGGTACGCGAACGCTGCCGCGGCGGCGACCGGTCCCTTGCGCAGGACGAGGTTGTGGTGGATGAACTCCTCGAAGGAGCGCAGGTAGATGGTGTCCTCGTCTTCCTCGGTGACGTGCAGGCCGAGGAGGTCCACGTAGAACTCACGGGATTTGGCAAGGTCCGTGACCACGAGTTCAAGGTAGGCACAGCGGACGATATCCGGCGCCGGGACGGTGGGAGTGGGAACGAAGCTGGTCATGGGGTTCTCTCTTCTTTGAAAGGGGACTGTGGTGTTCGGTACCCAACTGACTCGCATTTGTTGTCGTTTTGGAGCCCCATAACGACATCTACTGCGAGTTAGTTGGGTTAGGCGCCGAATTTGGGGGTGTGAACAGCGCCGAGCGTGATGTGGACGGCCTGCTGGTCGGTGTAGAAATCGATGGAGCGGTAGCCGCCCTCGTGGCCCAGACCGGAAGCCTTGACGCCGCCGAAGGGAGTGCGGAGATCGCGGACGTTGTGGCTGTTGAGCCACACCATGCCGGCCTCGACATTCTGCGCGAAGTTATGGGCGCGGGTCAGGTTCTGGGTCCAGATGTAGGCCGCCAGGCCGTATTTGGTGTTGTTCGCGAGGGCGAGCGCTTCGTCGTCGTTCTCGAACGGGGTGATCGCGACGACGGGACCGAAGATTTCCTCCTGGAAGATCCGTGCATCCGGCGCGACGTCGGCGAACACGGTGGGGGCGATGTAGTTGCCTTCTGGAAGGCCTTCCGGCCGGCCGCCTCCAGCAAGGAGGCGACCTTCGGACTTGCCGATTTCCACATAGGACGCGACCTTTTCGTAGTGCTCGGGGTGGACGAGGGCACCGACCTGGGTCTTGGGGTCGTGCGGGTCGCCGACGACGATGTTCTTCGCGCGGGTGGCGTACTTTTCGCAGAACTCGTCATAGATGGCGCGTTCGACGAGGATCCGGGAGCCGGCGGTGCAGCGTTCCCCGTTGAGGGAGAAGACCCCGAACAGGGCCGAATCGATCGCCGCGTCCAGGTCGGCGTCGGCGAACACGACGCACGGCGACTTGCCGCCCAGTTCCATGGACAGGCCCTTGAGGTTGGCTGAGGCGTTGCGGAAGATCGTCTGCCCCGTGGTGGTCTCCCCGGTGAAGGAGATCAGCGGCACGTCCGGGTGCTTCACGAGGGCGTCGCCGGCTTCCTCGCCGAGGCCGTTGACCAGGTTGAACACGCCGTCGGGCAGGCCTGCGTCCTTGAAGATCTGCGCCCAGAGCGAGGCCGAGAGCGGGGTGAACTCGGCAGGCTTGAGGACCACGGTGTTGCCGGTGGCCAGGGCCGGGGCGAGCTTCCACGACTCGAGCATGAACGGGGTGTTCCACGGCGTGATGAGGCCCGCGACGCCGATCGGCTTGCGGTTCACGTAGTTGATCTGCGAACCCGGGACCTTCATGGCGTCGTCGAACTGGGCCACGATCAGGTCCGCGAAGAAGCGGAAGTTCTCCGCCGCACGCAGGGCCTGGCCCTTGGCCTGGGTGATCGGCAGGCCTGTATCGAAGGTTTCGAGCTCGGCGAGGCGCTCTTCCTGGGCTTCGACGGCGTCGGCGATCTTGTTCAGCACGCGGGCGCGTTCGCGCGGCTTCATCTTCGGCCATGGACCGTTAACGAAGGCTTCGCGGGCTGCGGCGACGGCAAGGTCGATGTCTTCCTTCTGCCCGGCCGCGGCGGTGGCGTAGTTACCGTTGGAGACCGGGTCCAGGACGTCGAAGGTCTTCCCGCTGACCGAGTCAACGAACTTGCCGTTGATGAAGTGCTGGATGTGGGTGGGAAGGTCCTTCGGGACGTAATGGGAGGTGGTTTCTGGTGCAGTGAACGTCATTGTTTTTCCTTTACTTTGGCAACGCGGGGTCACTTACGGCCCATGTTGTGCCGTTTAATGGGCGCTAACTGACCCCGCGTTGCTTTGTGCGAGGTACGCGTCCAGGGTGGCGCTACGGTGGCGGCGGGCGGCTTGTTCGATGGTGTCGGCGTCGGCGTTGCTTTCAATGAGCTGAAGCAGCGCCTCGTGCTCCTTGACGGATTCCTGCGCACGGCCGGGGACGAAGCGGAACGTCGAGGCCCTGATCGAGGCGAGCCGGTTCCAGCCACGGTGCACGAGGTCAAGGATGTGCGGATTGGGACAGTGTTCAAAGAGCACGCTGTGGAAATCCTGGTTCAACGCCGTGAAGCGGACCGGATCGAAATGCTCCAGGCAGTCCCGCATCTCGGCATTGACCGCACGGGCCCGGGCAATGTCCACTGCGCCGATCAGCGGCGCGGACAACGCCGTCGCGGCCCCCTCGATGATGCTCAGGGTCTGCATCGTGTACAGGTACTCGGTCGGGTCGATCCCGGAGACCGTGGCGCCGACGTTGCGCTCGAACTTCACGAGCCCCTCGGCCTCCAGGCGGCGGATCGCCTCCCGGACCGGGACCACGCTCACGCCCAGGTCCTCGGCGATCTTCGCCAACACCAGCCGGTAACCCGGCGTGTAGGTGCCCTCCACGATGCGGGCCTTCACGGCCGCATACGCCTGCTCGGACTTGCTCCCGACGGCGGTTTCAGTCACCCTGGGCTCCTTCCCACTCCTGGTAACGGGCACGCCACTGCGCGTTCATCGGATACAAACCGTCCACGCTGTTGCCCTGCTTGACCATCTCGAAGATGAAGGCCTCTTCCTTCTCCTGCTCGATGCACTCCTCCACGAGTTCCCCGGCGATGGCCGGCGGAATCACCAGGATGCCGTCCGAGTCGGCCACGATGATGTCCCCGGGCTGGACCGTGGCCCCGCCGCAAGCGATGGTGATGTCCGTGTCCCAGGGGATGTGGCGCCGGCCCAACACGGCCGGGTGCGGGTTGGCGAAATAGGTGGGCATGTCCAGTCCTGCCACCGCGGAATAGTCGCGGACACCGCCGTCGGTGATGATGGCCGCCGCACCGCGCATCTGGGCGCGCAGCGCGAGGATGTCCCCGACCGTCCCGGTGCCCTTTTCGCCCCGGGCCTCCATGACCAGGATTTCGCCTTCGTTGACGGAGTCAATGGCGCGTTTCTGCGCGTTGAACCCGCCGCCATGGGTTGCGAACAGGTCCTCGCGGTTGGGGACATAACGCAGCGTCCGGGCTAGCCCGACCACGCGGCGGTCCGGACGAGTGGCCTGCAGACCGTCGATGCTCACGTTGTTCAACCCGCGCTTGCGCAACTGGCTCGACAACGTGGCGGTCGCGACGCTTTCGAGTTTCTTCTTCAGCTCCAGGCTCAGTGCCGGCGCCGGATTTTCCAGCGGCGGCAAGCCGGCCGCTTCGCGGGAACCGTACGCTTCCTCCCGCTGCGTGTCATCGGCCTTGGGCCGGGCACCGAAGTCCGCGAACGCCGTCGTACCCTCCGTGACTGTGGTGGTGAGACGACCCGAGCCGAGCCCGCCGGCGGTCACTTCAACCTCGACGACGTCGCCGGGCTGGGCGACCGACGCCCCGGCCGGGGTGCCGGTCAGGATGATGTCGCCGGTTTCGAGGGTGAGGAGCTGGGACAAATCGGCGACGAGCCGGGCGAAGGGGAACAACAGGTCTTCGGTGGTGTCGTCCTGGACGAGTTCGCCGTTGTGCCAGCACCGGATGCGCAGTCCGGAGGGGTCGACGTCGGCGGCCGGGATGAGCGCGGGACCCACCGGGGTGAAGCCGTCCCCGCCCTTGGACCGGAGGTTCGAGCCCTTGTCCGCGTAGCGGAGGTCATAGACGCCGAGGTCGTTGCTCGCGGTGACCCACTGGACGTGGCTCCACGCGTCCTCGATGCCTACGCGGCGGGCAGGCTTGCCGATGACCAGCGCGATCTCGCCCTCGTACCCGAGGAGTTCGCAGCCGGCCGGACGCTCTACCGCAGAGCCACTCAGCGCAAGGGACGACGATGGCTTCAGGAAGTATGACGGCTGCTCAGGCGTGCGGCCGCGCTGGGCCGCCCGGCTGGGGTAGTTGATGTGCACCGCGATGACCTTGCGGGCCGCGGCCAGGATGTGGTCGGTGACCTGTTCCAAGATTTACTCCTCATCGAGTACGAAATCGTATACGATAACTATGACCCGGGAGTTTCGGGACGTCAACCCCCGAACAGATCCCGTGGCTTGTTTCCCAATCCGGAGCCTCAAGCGGCGGCCTTGGAAACAGTCTCCAGCGTCAGGGTGGACCGAGAAGGCCTTGTAGCCCACGTCACCCCTGCCGTACAGTTGGAATCCAATTCAGGGTTCAAATAGAGAATTAACAGTTCTATAGTTGAACAACCACACAATGAAGTGAGGAAAGCCCATGCAGTTCCACCACCACGGCTATGTGTCCGGTGACCCGCGAATCCAAGCGGCCGCGGGCGTCGGCATCGATAGGCCCACTGACCTTCCCGACGAAGTCGACGTGCTCATCGTGGGCAGCGGGCCAGCCGGCATGCTCGCCGCCGCGCAGTTGTCCCAGTTCCCGGGCGTCACAACCCGGATCGTGGAGCGCCGCCCCGGCAGGCTCGCGATCGGCCAGGCCGACGGCATCCAGGCCCGAAGCGTGGAGACCTTCCAGGCCTTCGGCTTCGCCGAGCGGATCATCGCCGAGGCGTACCGGATCACCGAGATGGCGTTCTGGAAGCCGGACCCCGCGGATCCGTCGCGCATCATCCGCACAGCCCGCGCCCTCGACGATCCGACAGGAGACATCAGCGAATTCCCGCACCTCATCGTCAACCAGGCGCGCGTGCTGGACTACTTCGCCGAGTTCATGGCGAACTCCCCCACCCGCATGTCTCCCGACTACGGATACGAGTTCCGCGGCCTCGAGGTCACTGGTGACGGCGACTACCCGGTCACGGTTACCCTTCTCCACACTGCGGGACCCAACGAAGGCCAGGAGCGCATCGTCCGGGCCAAGTACGTCGTGGGGGCGGATGGTGCGCGGAGCAAGGTGCGGGAGTCGATCGGCTGCACGCTGGCCGGCGACCAGGCAAACCACGCCTGGGGCGTCATGGATGTCCTTGCCGTCACGGACTTCCCCGACATCCGCACGAAGTGCGCCATCCAGTCCGGTACGGGCGGCAGCATCCTCCTGATTCCGCGCGAAGGCGGCCACCTCTTCCGGATGTACGTTGACCTGGGCGAGGTGGACCGGAATGACAACCGTTCCGTGCGCAGCACCACGATCGAGCAGATCATCGCCAAAGCCAACGACATCCTCCACCCCTACACGCTCGATGTGCGCAACGTCGCCTGGCACAGCGTGTACGAAGTGGGCCACCGCCTCACCGACCGGTTCGACGACGTCCTGCCGGATGAACGCGGCACCCGCACGCCACGCGTTTTCATCACGGGCGATGCCTGCCACACCCACAGCGCCAAAGCCGGGCAGGGTATGAACGTCTCCATGCAGGACGGCTTCAACCTGGCCTGGAAGCTCGGGCACGTCCTCGAAGGCCGCAGCCCGGAGAGCCTGCTGTCCACGTACTCGGCCGAGCGCCAAGTCGTTGCCAAGAACCTCATCGACTTCGACAAAGAGTGGTCCACGCTCATGGCGAAGAAGCCCGAGGAATTTGAGGACCCCGCCGAGCTGGAGAACTTCTACGTGAGCACGGCAGAGTTCCCTGCCGGTTTCATGACCCATTACGCCCCCTCAGCCCTCATCGCCGAGCCAACACACCAGGACCGGGCCACGGGATTCACCATCGGCAAGCGTTTCAAGTCCGCGCCCGTGGTGCGCGTCTGCGACACCAACCCGCTACAACTCGGCCACCAGGCCAAGGCGGACGGACGGTGGCGCATCTACGTCTTCGCGGACGCGGCGGGGGCCGGAACGGCACAAGGGGGAACGTCGCCCGTCGTCGACTTTGCCGAGTGGATCGCGAACTCGCCGGACTCGCCGCTGGCCGCAACGCCGTCGGGCGCTGACCGTGACGCGTGGTTCGACGTGAAGGTGATCTATCAGCAGGAGCACACGAGCGTCGACATCGGGGCCGTGCCGGAGGCATTCAAGCCTCAGGTCGGGCCGTTCAAGCTCACGTACCTCGAGAACGTCTACGGCACCGACCCTTCGGCTGACATTTTCGAACTGCGCGGCCTTGACCGCAACGGCGTCGTGGTTGTCGTGCGGCCGGACCAGTACGTGGCGAACGTCTTGCCCTTGACCGCGACGGCGGAACTCGCCGCGTTCTTCGCGCCCCTCCTTCGATCGGGACGGACCTCGGCAGTGTGAGCTCTTGGGACGCGGGGCGCACCGAGCTGCGGAAGGGTTCATTCTGTCGGTGGCCCGTCGTAGGGTACCGGCATGGACATCATCTTGGTTCCCGGATTCTGGTTGGACGCTTCTTCGTGGTCGGAGGTCACGCCGCCGCTCGTTGCTGCGGGTCACACGGTCCACCCGCTCACACTGCCTGGGCTGGAGGCCGTTGACGCCCCACGGTCCGGGATCGGCCTCAGGGATCACATCGACGCCGTAGTGGCGGCTGTCGATGCCGTTGGCAATCCCGTTGTAGTGGTCGGCCACTCCGGCGGAGGCGCCATCATCCACGGCGCCGTCGACGCCCGCCCGGACCGCGTGGTCCGGGCGGTTTACGTGGACAGCGGCCCGCTCGGAGAGGGCGGCGTCATCAACGACGAACTGCCTGTTGAGGGAGATTCCGTGCCCTTGCCCCCATGGGAGCTTTTCGAAAACGAGGACCTCGTGGACCTCAATGACGAGCTGCGGGCCGCCTTCCGCGCACGAGCCATCCCAGAGCCAAAGAATGTGACCACCGACAAACAGCGTTTGCACGATGTTCGGCGCTACGACGTCCCGGCCACCATCATCGCGTGCGAATTCCCCTCCAGCCTGCTCGGCGAATGGATCGAATCCGGCCACCCCTTCGTGGCCGAGCTCGCACGCATCAACGACGTCGAATTCATGGATCTGCCCACCGGTCACTGGCCCCAGTTCACCAAACCGATTGAACTCGGAAAAGCCATTCTTGCGGCGGTTGAGCGGACGGGCTAGGGCTGATTCGATCCGGTCGATCGGCTCGTGGGAGGAGTAGAACCCCGAAGGCCCGATGTGGCCGACGCAGCCTGGATGGCTGCGCCGACGATGCCGGCGTCGTTCCTGAGCTTCGCGGGAACGACGGGGGTCCTCAGGTTGAGGTGAGGCAGGTATTCGTCGGCTCGTTGGGAAATGCCTCCGCCCACAATGATGAGTTCGGGCGAGAACATGAACTCAAGTTCAGAAAGGTAACGTTGCAAGCGGACGCTGTATTCTTGCCAGCCCAATCCGTCACGTTCACGCGCGACGGCGGATGCCTTGGTTTCGGCGTCGTGACCGTCGATGGAAATGTGACCGAGCTCGACATTGGGCACTACGTTTCCGTCGAAAATCAGGGCCGATCCGATCCCGGTGCCTAGGGTAATGACCAAAACCGTGCCGCACGTTCCCTTTCCGGCGCCGTAGCGGGCTTCCGCGAGACCTGCGGCGTCGGCATCGTTCAGGACGGCGACCGGCCGCCGAATGCGATCGGAGAAATGGGTGCCGATGTCGAAATCGATGAAGGTCCTGTCCATGTTTGCCGCTGATCGGGAAGTGCCGTGCTGGACGATGCCCGGAAAGGTTACGCCAACGGTTGAATCACGTCCCGCTTCGCTTCCTGCGTTGAGCTCGTCCACGAGCTGCCGAACGACATCGCCGACGGATTCCGGATCAGCCGGTTGGGGCGTGGCTAGACGAACGCAGCCCCACAGGATCTCGCCCTTTTCAAGGTTGACGATCCCGCCCTTGACGCCGGTTCCACCGATGTCAACGCCGATGAAATGGCCGGCACTTGTCACGTTTTCAGACATGTTTGTCCGTTTCTTTGATCTGTTTAAAGGCCGCAGCTTTGCTGTGGCTGCTGCCCCTAATGGTCATCAAGGCCTGCTGTGGCAGCTATCGACCTTGCGCGGGTCGCTTTCGATGACGGGTTCGAGGACTTCATCGATCTCTTTCAGGAGTGCGTCCTCCAGCGTGAGCCCGGCGGCCTTGGCGTTTTCCTTGATCTGCTCCGGTTTGGAGGCTCCGGCGATGGCAGCAGATACGTTCGGGTTCTGAAGCACCCACGCCAGACAGAGGGTACTTAGCGGAATCCCTGCGCTTGCTGCCAGGGGCTGAAGGCGCTGGACCCTGGTTAGAACGTCATCGCCCAGCCACTTACCCATCGTGTCTTTGCCTCCGTTTTGGTCGGTGGCGCGGGAACCGGAGGGGGCGCCCTTTCCTGGTGAATACTTGCCCGTCAGTACTCCTTGGGCAAGGGGTGACCACGCAAGCTGGCTCATCCCGAGCTCCTCACAGGCCGGGATGATTTCAGGTTCAACAACCCTCCATAGCAGGTTGTACTGAGGTTGGTTGGAGACCAGCCCGACGTTGAGTTCCTTAGCCAAGGCAGCTGCTGACCGGATCTCATCCGCTGTCCATTCGGAAACGCCGATGTAGTGGGCTTTGCCGGCACGCACGACGTCGGCGAAAGCCTGCATCGTTTCCTCGAGGGGCGTTTCGTAGTCGAATCGGTGGGCCTGGTAAAGGTCGACATAGTCTGTTTTGAGCCGGTGGAGGCTTCCATCGATGGCTTCCATGATGTGTTTCCGGGAGAGTCCGCGGTCGTTCTTTCCCGACCCTGTAGGGAAATATACCTTGGTGAAGATCTCCACGCTTTCGCGCCGGACTCCGGCAAGCGCCGAGCCGAGTGCGGCTTCTGCGCGTGTCTCCGCGTATGCGTCTGCGGTGTCGAAAGTGCTGATGCCGGCGTCGAGGGCAGCATGTACGCATTGTCTTGCCAAGTCGTCATCAATCTGCGATCCGTGCGTCAACCAGTTGCCGTAGGCGATCTCGCTTACATACATGCCGCTTCGGCCAAGTTTCCTGTATTCCAAGGACTTCCTTCGAGTTGGGTGTCCGGGGCAGATCCCGGCGAGCGTCCGCCCCTTCCGCGTTGAGGAACCATCATGATTCCCCAACGCGGAAGGGCTGACCGTCGGGTCTTGTTAGGCGGTCGGAGTGAAAATGTCCTTCATTTCGTCCCAGGCTTCCGCCCTGACGAAGACGGGAACGCGGTTCAACGGCGCAGGCACCTCGACCGTTCGCTGGCCGGCGTATGTTTCTCCCGTCCAGGCATCGACCCAGTCGCCGCCCGGGAGGTAAGCCGTCCAGCTGCGGACTCCCTCGTCGACGACGGGGGATACAAGAAGGTCGTCGCCGAGCATCCATTGCAGTGGATGCTTCCATACCTCCTGGTCTTCGATGTGGTCGAAGTACAGCGGGCGCATGAGGGGGGCTCCGGTGTCGATGGCCCTGCGGGCCTGCTCTGCCAGGTAGGGCACGAGGCGTTCGCGCAGTTCGACAAGTTCGCGGAACACAGGGATGACAGTCTCGTCCCCCGTCCGATCCTGAATGTTCCACGGAGTGCGATCCCTCGATGGCTTCCGGTGATGGTTGAACTCGGAGTGGTACTGCATTATGGGCACGAAAACCGCTGCTGCAGCCGACCGCAGGTATAGTTCCGAGGTCGGGACATCGCCTGAGAAGCCGGCGAAGTCCCAGCCCCAATACAAGACTCCGCTTGCTGACGCGGAGAGTCCGGCAAACAGGGACCAACGGAATGCGTCCCAAGTGGAATTCTCGTCCCCGGCCCAGAAGGCTCCGTGGGCTTGGGAACCGGTGAACCCGGCGCGGCTGAAGGTGACGGGTGCCTTTCCTGCGGATTCAAGAAGGTCACCGTAGGCCTTGGCGTATGCGACCGGGAAGAGGTTGTTTCCTTCGTCTCCGCGCATTCCGTTCAGATACTGGAGTTCTTCGCCCCAGGCGTGTTCTCCGCCGTCGGTCTTGAATCCGTCGATGCCGATTTCTTCGACGAGATAGCGTCGCTTGTCCGTCCACCATCGGGCAGCTTCCGGATCGGTCAGGTCCGGCATCAGGCTGAGCGGGAACCACCATCCCCGGTTACGATATGGCCGCAGGCTGCCGTCCGGGGCCTCCTCACGGATGAGCCGGCCGTCACGAATCGCCGCTTCAGCGTCGAATCGGGATTGTCCTTGCGGGTGGGGCCGCATCTTGATAAGCGGAATCTGCCACAGAACCACCCGGATGTCCCGGGCATGAAGGTCATCGACCATGGCCTTCGGATCCGGCCAGGCACCATGCTCCGGGAAGGTGAAGTCGCTGAGATGGTGCGGTGAACCGTCGGGATTCGGCTCGTATTCAGCGTCGCGGAATGCCGTGAACGTAGACTCGTCGCTCCACGCTTCGACGACGACGGACCCGACCGGAATCCCGGTGTCCCTGTGCCGATCCATCTGTCGCATGACTTCTGCCTGGGTGTTCCACTCGTTTCCGCTCGCCCAAAGCTTGAACACCCAGTCCGGAAGCTCCTTGGCGCTGCCGGCGACGGACAGGAAGGACTTCAGGACCGCCGTCGGGGTTCCTTCGAAGAACCTCAAGTTCAGAAGAGTCTCCCCGTTCAGGGGTTCGGGGCCGACTTCGGCTTCAATGACGAGGCGGCTTTCGTCGGAGGCACCGATGTCGTACCACGTGCGCCGGGAGGTTTCGACGTGAAATCCCCAGCCGTCTCCGCCTATTACATGGGCGAAAGGCATGGGCAAGTAAGTTTTCCGCTTCGCTCCTTGGCTCTTGTATTGCTCGAAAACGACCGCGTCCAGCTTGGACCCCCGGTGGTCGAGGGCATCAAAACGTTCTCCAAAGCCGGCGACACGCTCGTTCAAGGCCAACGGGAGTGCGAAACGAACACGCAAAGGCCGGACACCGTCATGCAGTACCTCAACGGAGTCGGCGATCATCCGGTCAGCTCCAATGACGTTAACAGCCTGGCTGGTGGGCGCCCAGGTGGCGGCACTATAGCTGAACCACTGCGTCTTTTGAGTTCGTCCACTTCGGGTCTGCGCAGTGAAGCGGTACTTGTATGTTGTCTGGGGCTCCGACGGCGCGAGGGTTACCTGCCAGCCGCTCGCCGAACGGGCGAGCTTGGCCTGGGCGGATGCCAGGTGGCCGCCGTCGATGACCTGTCCGCGGGATGCTGCCGGTACTCGTTCGAGGGTCTCGGTCAGTTTCGTGACAGCGCCGTCGCGACCGGTGACTTCGAGTTCGCAGATCACGTCGGTCAGTTCCGGGGAGGTTCGAACGCCCAAGGTGACGGGCTCCCCCGCGACAGGATGGGACGGGCTGCGTTGATCGGTGTCGGCGACGTAGGGGTGGCCGGAGCCGAATGGTTTGTGGCGGATCATTTAACGTTCTCTTTCGCTGCTGGAGCAGGAGTCGGATCGGCGGTGTCGAAGGGCACGCCGAGGGCGATGGCGAGGCGGATGAACATGGCGTGGCTCCACAGCAGCGGGTTTGCAGAGGAGCCCCAGCGCTCGTTCCAAGGTTGAAGATGATCGGGGTCGAGAAGGTGATGGTCAACCTGTTCGGGAAGTTCGTCGTTCGCGCCGGCGGTCGAGGCGGCCCATTCGAGGAGCTCGTGGGCTCTGGTTCGGTTTCCGGCAGCGGCCTGGGCCAGGCCGAGGAAGCAACTAAGTAAAGGCCATTGGCCGCCGCCGTAGTAGGTGTCGGCCAGATACCGGTGAACGCCGTTGTCGACGGTGAGCTGCTCTTCGATGACCGCGATGGTCCCTGCGCTCAAGGGACTGTGCGGGGGCAGGAAGTTCATCGGAGCAATCAGCGAGAGGAGGCTGGCGTCTACCGTGTCTGTTCCCAGCCATTTCGTCAGATGGATGTCCTGGACACCTTCGTCCTGGACTCGTCGGCGGATCTGGTCCGCGATCGAGGTGGCCTGTTCTGAGAGTGACTCCTCGATGAGCCCGGTTCGGGCGATGCTGGCCAACCCGGAGGCGATGCAACCCAGAGTGCTCACGTGCACGTGTTGGGCCGACTCTTCCCACCAGTCATAGCACGGCCGTTCCCAGGAGGCCGATAGGTAATCGATGGTGAGGGCTATGGCCTCGGTCCAGCGTTCCAGTGGCCGGTCATGGCGGGCGCTGTGTTCAGCCAGGGCCCAAAGCCAGGTGCCGTATCCGTCGAGCTGGAAATCCCACCAGTCGTCGTTTCCTTCGGCTCCGTCGAGGGTAAAACGCGTGGGCAGCATTTGGTCACCGGCCACCGGCCTGCCGGCTAGGCTTTCAGCCACGATATGGCGGATCCTTCCGGCGCGGGAAGTCAAGGCATTCGAGCACCAGTCGAAGAACAGTTCGACGGATTCGATGTGTCCGGCGGCGGACATGGCGTCAGCGATGTACGAGCCGTCGCGGAACCAGCAGTACCCGGCGTAGGCGGAAAACGAGGGGCTTGCCGGGTAGGCGCCCCCGGGTGCCTGCTGTTCCAGGATGAGCCGGATGCCGGCCTCGACTATCGAACGGACCGCGGGATCTCCGTTGCGCGTTACCGTTGAACCTTGCATTGTCATTGGCTTCTCTTTCAGATGGTGAGCGGGTCGCGGTGCCGGCAGCTCACGGTGTTACCGCGGCCCGCTCACCGGCTTTATTCGGACTGTGCCCGGTTTATTTCAGCAGAGCGTTGATTTGGTCCGCGGCGCCCTTCAGGGCATCGGCCGCGCTGGAGCGTTTCGCTTCGACTTCGCCGAGAGCGTTGGTGATGATGTCGACCATTTTTTGCTGGTTGTCGCCGATGACCGGCGGGAGGGCGACTTTGTCAAGGGCGTCGAAGATGGCCTGGCGGTTTGCCGGCTTGTCCTTCGCGAGATAGGGCTTCAGGACTGAGTCATCGGAGGTGGCGGGGAGTTCCCACGCTGCGCTGATGCGGGTCTGTGCCATGACGTCTGAGCTGGTCATGTATTCGGCCCATTTCTGGGCTGCGGCCTTGTTCTTGGAGTTGGCGGATACCCCAATGGCGTTGGAGAACTCCGCGCTTGCCTTCTGCGTGTCTCCGGGTTCGACGACGATGTCCCAGCTCTTGGGTGAATCGGCGAAACTGCTGGCCACCCAGATGCCGCTGTGGAGCATGCCTAGTTTTCCGTCTTTGAACAGTTTCGTGTCGAAGTCCGGGGTCCCGGCGCCTTGGGCGGGTGTAGGCATGGTCGTCCCGCTCTTACCTGCCAGCCATTCGGCAGCTTTGATGCCCTGGGGCGAGTTGAAGGCGACCGATTTGCCGTCGTCGTTGAGGAATTTGCCGCCGGTTTGGGCCAGTGCTTTGTAGAACTCGTAGAAGCTCACGCTCTGGTAGTCCCCGTAGACACCCGCGGCGCTGTCCGTGATTTTCTTTGCTGCAGCCGTTTCATCAGCCCATGTCCAGCTGGACGTGGGGTAGGCGACCTTGGCAGCGTCGAAGAGCGCCTTGTTGTAGTAGAGGACAACGTCGGAGAAGGAACTGGGCAGCGCGTACTGCTTGCCGTCTGACTGGTAGGACTGCAGCAGGGACTGCTTGTACTTGGAACCGTCGACTCCGTCGAGGGGAGCGACAGCCCCACTGGCCACGTAGGAGCGCAGGTTCGCGTATTCGATATCGAAAGTATCGGCTTGGGTCCCGGCGGCCAGGTCTGTCTGGAGTGCCGTCGCGTAGTCCTTGTAGGGCAAGGTGGTGACCTGGACGGTGATGTTCGGGTTGGCCTTCTCGAAGGCCTGGACAATGGTGTCCAGATTCTTCTCGTTGCCCCCGTTCGAGATGAAGTTTGAGTATTTGATGGTTACTTTTTCGGTGCTTGAAACATTTGAGCTTGCCGCCGATCCACAGCCTGACATGGCCAGGATTGCGGTGAGAGCGAGACCCAGCGATGCCAGGGGCTTCTTGTTCATGTGTATCTCCATTGATAGGTGAGGAAACTGGCCGATCCGGTCTATTTGAGTCCGGTGCCCGCAACCCCTTGGATGATGTACTTCTGGGTGAAGATATAGAGGGCAAGCATTGGAAGGACGCTGACCACGGATCCGGCCATGACGATGTCCCACTGGGTTGTGTACTGGCCTTGCAGTCCCGCCAACGCCACGGGAAGGGTTTTCATTGCGGGGGTCCGCAGGATAATCAGCGGCCACAGGAAGCTGTTCCAGCTATTCAGGAACGCGAACACCGTCAGTGTCGCCAGCGCCGGACGGACCAGGGGAAGCACAATGAGGCCGAAGATCCGGAAGTGGCCAGCACCATCCAATGTCGCGGCCTGATCCAGGTCCTGCGGCACGGAATTCATTGCCTGCCGCAGGAGGAACACTCCGAAGGCGCTGGCGATCCCCGGCATCAATACGCCGAGATAGGTATCGATAAGGCCCAGGCTTTTCATCTCCACGAACAACGGGACGACCAGCACCTGCATCGGGATCATCATGGTGGCCAGATAGACGGCGAACACTGCATTTCGCCCCTTGAACGGCATCCGGGAAAAGACATAGGCGGCCAGTGAGCTGGTGACAAGCTGGAACACCGTGGTGAGGATGGCGAGGATCAGGCTGTTAAGGACGATCTGGGCAAACGGGAGCCGTTGGAGCAACTGAGCGTAGGCGGACAGTGAAGGATTCTCCGGGATAAGTTGCGGTGTTGCGGAGAGGCCTGCGCCGGGGCTGATGGACGTTACGAACGCCCAAAGAAAAGGGAAGACCATCATGAGGGCGCCAACGAGGACGAGGATGTTCAGGGTGATCGAGGGACGCTGCTTACGCATAGTGCACCCATTTCTTTTGACCTCGCACCTGAATCAGAGTGATGACCAGGATGAAAAGGAACAGTAGCCATGACAGAGCCGATGCTTCGCCGGCCCTGCCGTAGCGGAAGGTGAGGTCGTAAATCTGCTCGACCACGACTTGGGAAGAGTTGTTGGGGCCGCCTCCGGTCATGGCATAGACCTGGTCAAAGACCTGGAATCCGTTGATCAGCGACAACACAATGACAAAGAAGGTCGAGGGGGAAAGCATGGGAAGCGTAATGCTGAACAGCCGCCTCCACCGGCCGGCGCCGTCGACGGTCGCGGCTTCATACAGGTCCTCCGGAATGGCTTGGAGGCCGGCGAGCAGAATCACCATGACAAAGCCAAGGTCCTTCCACGCCGAAGCCACGATGATCGAAGGCATGGACCATGCCGGATCTGTCCACCATCCCGGCCCTGTCACGCCGATGAGACCAAGCAGCCAGTTGACGATTCCCGTGCTGGGATTCAGTAGCCAACGCCAGACGAGTGCAACGACGATCCAGCTGGTCACCACGGGGAGGAAGTAAAGGCCGCGCATCATGCTGCGTCCCCTGATCCGGGAATTGAGGGCAAGCGCTATGGCCAGCCCGCCGACGTACACAAGCGGCAGGTATCCGACGATGTAGTAGATGGTGTGCAGGAACGCGCCCTGCGTGCCGGGGTCGCCGATGAGCTTGCCGTAGTTCCCAAGGCCAACCCATTTCATCGGACCGACCAGATTCCATTGGTTCAGGCTGATCCAGAACGCGGAAAACATGGGAACGATCGTGAAGAACAACAGTGGCAACGCGCTCGGAATGAGGAAAACGGCGACAGTCAGCCCGTATCTGAGACGATTGCCGGTTGCTTTACGCCGAATCCCGGGTCCTCGGTAGCGCTTCGTTGTTGCCGTGGGTCCGGGGCTGCCGGACCTCGAGTCTTGCAGAGCGGTCACAATCCTCCTACCTCCGCCGGTACGTGGGTGAGCCGGGCACGAACCCGTCTCCCCTGCTCACCTGAACTTTCTTCGCTGTAGAAGGGCGCAGACGCCACGAGCGCGGCGGCTCCGCGCGCCCAGGCCTCGTCGTCCCAGGACTCGACGATCACGGGGATGCTCCGGCGGTCTGCCGTCAGGGAACCCCGGAATGATCGTTCGAATCCTGCTGCCCAGTGGCGCCATCCACGGGTTCCTTCCCCGCTGACGATCACAATCTCCGGATCCAGGATCTGCACGAGACCAGCGACGATTCGCCCCAATGGCTGACCGGCTCCCCTGAAAATATCTTGGGCGAGGGGGTCACCGTCGTTTGCGCGCTCTTGCAGATCTGCCATGGTCTCTAATGACGAAATGATTCCGGATTGCCGCGCATTCGCGACGAGTGTCTTTTCCCCAATCAGGGCCTCGATGCATCCGTGGTTACCGCAGGTGCAAAGAGGTCCATCCGCAACTGCGGGTATGTGACCGATTTCGCCGGCACCGCCCCTGCTGCCGCGCACGACCGCGCCGCCGGTGACAAACCCCGCGCCGACGCCCTCCCCGATCGTCACAACCAGAAACTCGGCATGCTCGCGGCCTGACCCATAGAGCCGTTCGGCTACAGCGAGGGCGTTGACATTGTTCTCCACCAGGACCGGAACATGGAGTTCCCGGCTCAGAACCGCTCCAAGCGGTACCTGCCGCCACCCGAGGAGGCTTGAATCAACAACACCACTACCTTGCGCATCCACCGATCCGGGAACACCGACGCCTATTCCCAGAAGGGGGGTGACACGATCTTCGCCAACGAATGACTGGACCAGTGAGACGACGTCGGAAAGCGATGTGATCGAGGAAGCGTCGTATGCCCTATTGCCGGACCGGACTACATGCCCGCTAAGTTCCGTTTCAACGAAGGCAACATGATCCTTCGAGATCTTCATACCCACCACGCGCCCTGCAGCAGTGGCCAGGCCCAGCATCCGCGCAGGACGACCGCCGCTGGAGGGAGACATTGACAGCTCCCTCACGAGGCCGTCCGCGATGAGGTCTTTGATGAGCTGGGTCATAAGAGCCGGGGAGACGCCAAGTGCCCTTGCCAAGTCAGCCCGGGACGCACCACCGGAGGTACCAAGAAATGCCAGGATCGCAGACCGCGTAACGTCAGCGTTGCCGCTCGGCCGAACCATTGTATTCTCCTTTATTTACGACTAAATGAAGATTAGAACTATGACGCACCTCACGTCAAGGGGTCTCTTATGCTCAAAGGCTGCCTCCTGGTCCGAGCAGAAAATTCCTCTTGCGGAGCAGCCCGCTCTCCCTTAGCGTTTGTTCGGCGACTTAATTTAGTTACTTCAGAAAGGCCGGATACGCTGTGAGGATCGACCGTGCGGGCAACAAAGGGCTGATCAGGGAGATCAACGAGGCCCTCGTGCTCGCCGAGCTGCGCGGCGAGTCGCTCCATTCCCGCGCGGACATCGCCCGGAGTACCGGACTCAGCGGCCCGACGGTCACTGCCATCACGTCACGGCTCATAGACCGAGGCCTCGTCGAAGAGCGGGCCACCGGCGCATCGGCGGGAGGGCGGCCACCAGTGCTCCTTGGCCTGCGTCAACGCGCCGGCTACGTCGTCGGCATCAAACTGACCGAGAACCGGGCCATCGGCGTCCTGGCGGACCTGGACGCCAACGTCGTGGCCCGAGCCGACGCCGCCCTGGCGCTACCGACGCCCGGCGCGGTAGTGGCAGGCATCGTCAGCACAGTCGAGGCGCTTGCTCCTGCCGGCCAAGGCCGGATCCTCGGCGTTGGGCTGGGCATGGGCGGGGTGATCGACCGGGATGAGGGAAGTGTGCGCCACGCCACATACTTCGATTGGCACAACGAACCGCTCGCCAAACGGCTCTCAGATGCGATCGGGTTGCCGGTTCTCATCGACAACGACGTCAACGCCTTGGTGGCGAGCGAGCAGAGCTGGGGGGCCGGGCGGGGCGTGAAGAACTTCGCCGTCGTGACCATAGGACGCGGCGTCGGCATGGGCATGGTGCTCGACGGGCGCCTGTTCCGTGGCAGCCGCGGAGGTGCCGGCGAGCTCGGCCACATGAAGGTGGTGCCCGAAGGCCCGGAGTGCGAGTGCGGTGGCCGCGGCTGTCTGGAGGCCGTGATCGGCGAGCCGGCCCTCCTGGGATCCC
Source organism: Arthrobacter sp. efr-133-TYG-118 (assembly GCF_030209755.1). GTDB lineage: Bacteria > Actinomycetota > Actinomycetes > Actinomycetales > Micrococcaceae > Arthrobacter. The sequence continues at coordinate 95,695 of NZ_JARVRH010000012.1, forward strand.
TCGCGGGTGAGCTGGGACGGCGCGTCTCGGTCGACGAGGCCGGCACGATGGCCCGGGACGGGGACCAGCGTGCAGCACGGGTCTTCGCCGAGGCCGGCCAACATCTGGGGCGGGCTGTCGGTAACGTCGTGAACATCCTGAACCCTGACCGGCTCCTCCTGGCCGGCGAAGGTACGCATAATCTCGACCTCATCATGCCCGCGTTCCGCCTCGCTCTCAACGAGACCGTTTTTGACGGACTGCAGGACGGACTCTCGATCCACGCCGAGGCGTGGGACGACGAGGCCTGGGCACGCGGAGCCGCAAGCCTCCTGCTCAACGAGCTGTTCGAACCCAACCTCCGCTTGAACAGCGACGAGCCGACCCTCATCGGCCGCTCCGCTGGGTGAGCTTCACTCTCAAAAGAAAGCAGGGCAACGATGTCCGTTTCAGTCACGCCGACAATATCCCGCCGCACAGCCGTCCTCGGCATCCTGGGCGCGGTGCCCCTGGCCCTGCTACCGGCGGTCTTCGGCGCAGAATCGGCCAAAGCTGACACCCTCACCGGCGTCTTCCACGGGCCCACCGGCTACGACCAGCTGTACAGCACCACGCCGACCGAACGCGGTCCGCGCGACCCGATGTCCACCCAGACGGTCCAGCTGCACTCGACCACATGGCCGATCTCTCCCGGACAGACATGCTGGGTCTCCTGGACGAAGAACGGGGTCGCCCAGACTGACGTTGGCTGCTCCTTCGACTACAACAATGGCAACAACAGCTATTGGAAGGTCAACCTCGGCTCCTTCGCGAGGGGCGACCAGATCACCTACACCGTCCACGCCAACGTCGACGGCGCAGGCGCGATCACCAGCGGCCCGTTCAGCTTCGCCGTCACCGACTGGTCCGGCACCGGAAACGTCAGCGGCTACACCGACAACGGCACCTCAGTCGACGTCGCTGTCAGCGACACCTCCGGCAGCTTCTCCCCCAAGATCCGCTACACCTTCCCTGCACCAGACCGCTTCCACGTCCAGATCGCACCCCACGGCACCGGCCTGAATATCACTGGCGCCACGGGCTACACCGTCACCGACACAGGCACCACGCTGCAACTGGCCACCAGCGCGCTGAAGGTGAAGATCCAGAAGAGCCCCTACCGCGTTTCCGTCTACAAGGCCGACGGCACCACGCTCATTGCCCAACAGTACGACCCAGCCATATTCCGGAACACCGGATGGGCAAGCGACGGCGCCACTACAGTTACCAAAATCGAGGACCACTGGCTGACCCCCGCCGGAGAACGGTTCGAGGGCTTCGGCGAACGGTACGACTACCTGGACCAGCGCGGCCACGACGTCGACAACTACGTCTATAACCAGTACCAGGATCAAGGACCCACCCACCGCACCTACATGTCGGTCCCGTTCTTCACCAACTCCGCAGGCTACGGGGTGTACGTCCCCAGCACGCGCTACTCGCTGTTCAACGTGTGCACCTACCTCTCTGACATGGTCGGCTTCACCGTCGACACCGGTGGCGCGCTCGACTCCACCGTCGACTATCACTTCCTCACCGGTACCCAGGGAAACATCCTGGATGCCTACACCTCTCTGACCGGACGCCCATGGCTGCCTCCGAAATGGGCGTTCGGCCTGTGGATGTCCGCCAACGAGTGGAACACCCAGACCGAGGTCACGAACGAGCTCGCCAACGTCACTAACAACAACATCCCGCATAGTGTCCTGGTCCTGGAGCAGTGGAGCGACGAGGCCACCTTCTACGTCTGGCACGGTGCGACTTACACCGCCAAGCCTGGCAGCGGCGCCCTGGCCTACACCGACCTCACCTTCCCGTCCGGCGGCGAGTGGAGCGACCCCAAGGCCATGGTCGCCGCCGCCCACGACCAGAACATCAAAGTCGTCCTGTGGCAGATCCCCGTGCTCAAGCAGGACTTCAGCACCAACCCCGCCACCGCGCCCCAGCAGCACCTCAACGACCAGAGCTACGCCGCCGCCCAGGGCTACCTGATCGGGGACGGGGTCGGCGGCCAATACCGGATCCCCACCGGGGAATGGTTCGGGGACAGCACCATGCCGGACTTCACCAATGCCGCGGCGACGTCATGGTGGATGAGCAAGCGCGCCTACCTCTTCGACGATGTCGGCATCGACGGGATGAAGACCGACGGCGGCGAGATGGTCTTCGGCCGCAACGCCTCCTTCTCCGACGGCCGCAAGGGCGACGAGATGCACAACGGGTATACCAACGCCTACACCGGCGCCTACGGCACCTACGTTCAGACCAAGAAGAACGGAGACGGGGTCCTGTTCAGCCGCGGCGGAACCGCGGGTGCGCAGGCACACTCCATCTACTGGGCCGGGGATCAGGCCTCGACGTTCTCGGCCTTCCAGCAGGCCCTGCGTGCAGGCCTGAGCGGCGGGGAGTCCGGCATTCCTTTCTGGGCCTGGGACATGGCAGGCTTCACCGGGACCTTCCCGAGCAGCGAGCTCTACCTGCGGGCCGCCGCCCAGCAGACCTACTCACCGATGATGCAGTACCACTCCGAGAAGTCCGATCCCAGTCCCTCAGAGGCCCGGACACCCTGGAACGTCCAGGCCCGCACGGGCGACACAACGGTGGTCCCCACGTTCCGCAAGTTCGCCAACACGCGGATGAACCTGATCCCCTACATCTACACCGAGGCCAAGAACGCTTCCCTGACCGGGTTGCCACTGCTGCAGACCATGCGGCTGGCCTTCCCCGGGGACGCCTCGGCGGCCCCCCTGGACATGCAATACATGTTCGGTCGCCAGCTGCTCGTCGCCCCGATCACCACCCAAGGGGCGACCTCGGTCACGCTCTACCTCCCCGGCGGGGAATGGCACGACGTCACCAACGGCGGCAAGGCCTCCGGTCCCGGCAACAAGACCTACATCGCCGACACCTCCACCATCCCGGTGTACGCCCGCGACGGCGCCATCATCCCACTGAACCTCAACGCCAACTACGAATACGGCGGAAGCATCGGCAACGACGTTTACAACTACACGAACCTGGTCTTCCGGATCTACCCCGCAGGAACCACCTCGGCCGACTACTTCGACGACGCCGCCGGTACCGTCAAGCAGATCACCAGCACTGAGAACTGGAGCAGCCACCAGGTCATCGCCACCGTGCCGCCGCTCGCCACCACCGCAACCCTCCAGGTCAATACCACCGTCCCCAGCACCATCACAGTCGACGGAAACGCCCTGACCGCCTACAGCACGCTCAGCGGCCTCACTGCCGCGGCAACCGGCTGGTACTGGGATCCCGTCCAGCAGTTCACACTCATCAAGATCGCCTCCGGAACCACCACCCGCACCGTCATCCTCTCCGGGGTCAACAAGAGCGCATACGAAGCGGAATTCGCCACCGCAACAGGAACCACCACCAACACCAACCACCCCGGATTCACCGGCACCGGCTTCGTCGACGGCTTCACCGCCTCCGGTTCCTCCCTCACATTCGACGTCAGCGCCAACGCCACCGGAACCCACCAACTCACCTTCCGCTACGCCAACGCCACAGGCGGGCCAGCCACCCGAACCATCTACGTCGACGGAACCTCCGTCGGAACCCTCACACTGCCCACCCTGGCCAACTGGGACACATGGGGCACCGCAACCATCAGCACCACCCTCACCTCAGGACGGCACTCGGTGAAGATCTCCTACGACACGGCCAACACAGCCGCCATCAACCTCGACAACCTCACAGTCGGCAGGCCATGACCGCCCCGCGCCGAGACCGGCGCCGAAACCGCCTCAGCGGGATCCTCGCCGGAGTAATGCTGCTGCTCGCCTCAACCGCCGGGGCCACCTTCGTGACCGCCGTCCCGGCCCACGCGGCAGGGATCCAACGCGTCCAGTTCACCGGAGCCGGCGACTACCTGGTCGCGGAATTCCTCAGCGACGACCTGGTCCACTTCGAAATGGGCACCGGATCCGGGCCCGGCGCCGGGGTGGCCATCCCCACCACCGACCAAGTCGCCCCGACCAGCTACGCAGGCCCCACCGCCTTCACCCAGACCGCCTCGACCGCCAGCAGCGCGCACATCCAGGTCAGCGTCAACACCACGACCATGTGCGCCGACGTCACGGATACGACCCGGACGCCGGCCCTGCTGCTGCACACAGTCTGCCCACGGAACCTGACGGCAGCGTGGAAGGGGCTGTCCTTCACCAAGTCCGCCATGCAGGACGCCTACGGCCTCGGCGAAGAATTCTTCACCGGCGGCAATGCCGACGGCGACAGGGTTGGAGTCGACCGCTCCTCCCCCGGCGCCTACGGCAACACCATGAACTACGACGTCGACAACGGCCCCGTCGGGAACACCCAGATCCCCGTCCTCTTCGCCGTCGGCGCCAACAATGCCAACTACGGGCTCTTCGTCGACCAGGTCTACAAGCAGGACTGGAACCTCACCGCAGACCCCTGGACCATGGACACCTACGGCGACCAGCTGCGCTGGTACGTCATGGCCGGTCCCAGCCTGCCGGACCTGCGCAAGAGCTACATGAACCTCACCGGCCGCCCCCCAGTGCCCCCACAGAAGGCATTCGGGCTCTGGAACTCCGAATACGGGTACAAGAACTGGACCGAGATCGACAACACCTTGGCCGGCCTGCGCTCCGACAAGTTCCCCGTCGACGGATTCATGCTCGACTTGCAATGGTTCGGCGGCGTCACCGCAGGCTCCGACAACACCAAGATGGGTACCCTCGAGTTCGACCCGACCAACTTCCCCAACGCCGCGTCCAAGATCGCCGACTACCGCGACAACCAAGGCGTCGGCCTCATGACCATCGAAGAGTCCTACATCGGCAAAGGACTCCCCGAATACACCAACCTTGCCAACCAAGGCTTCCTGGCCCGCGCCGGCTGCCCCACCTGCGACCCCGTCTACCTCACCGCCAACGACTGGTGGGGCCGCGGAAGCATGATCGACAGAACCCAGCCGGCCGCCGGCGCCTACTGGGCCGCCACCAAGGAACAGCCACTCGTCAACATGGGCGTCCTCGGCCACTGGCTCGATCTCGGCGAACCCGAAATGTATGACTCCAACGACTGGACCGCCGGCCTGCTGCCCGGCAAACACGCCCACGCCGACTACCACAACCTGTATGCCCTGGAATGGGCCAACAGTGTCGCCAAGGGGTACACCGCCGCTTCGTCAACCCAGCGGCCCTTCCTGCTCTCCCGCTCCGGAGCCGCCGGTATCCAGCGCGACGGCGCAGCCATGTGGTCCGGTGACATCGCCACCCGTATGACCGCCCTTGCAGACCAAACCAACGTCCAGATGGAGATGTCGATGTCCGGCATCGACTACTTCGGCTCCGATATCGGCGGCTTCCACCGTGACGAGGCCATCGCCGGGTCCGACATCAACGAGATCTACACCCAATGGTTCGCGAATTCTGCATGGTTCGATGTCCCGATCCGCCCCCACACAGACAACACCTGCAACTGCCAGCAGACAGCCCCCGACAAGATCGGCGACGTCCCCAGCAACCTGGCCAACCTCCGCCAGCGCTACGAGCTCACCCCGTACTACTACTCCGTGGCACACAACGCCTACAGCACTGGAGACCCCCTGGCCCCGCCGCTGGTGTACTACTACCAGAACGACCCCAACGTCCGCACCATGGGCAGCGAGAAGATGATCGGACCGGACATGCTTGTCGGCGTCGTCGCTGCATCAGGCGAACGGCAGAGGAACATGTACCTGCCCGCCGGCACCTGGTACGACTACCACACGAACAAGAAGTACGTCAGCACCGGCCAGTGGGTGAACAACCTGCCCGAATGGACCAACGGAGTCTTCCAGCTCCCCGCATTCGCCAAGGCCGGAGCGATCCTGCCCAAGATGTACGTCGATGACAAAACGATGAACGTAACCGGCGCTCGCACCGACGCCACCACCCGCAACGAGCTCGTCGCCCAGGTCTACCCCGACACCAACGCCTCCAACTTCACCCTTACCGAAGACGATGGCAAGTCGGTCAACTACCAGAGCGGGGCGCAGCGCCTCACCGGTATCACCCAGCAGCTGTCAGGGTCGACCGAAACCGTGAACATCGCCGCATCATCCGGCACCTACACCGGAGCGCCGGACAGCCGCCAGAACGTGGTCCAACTCGTCACCGACGAAACCCAGGCCTCCGCCGTAACGCTAAACGGAATGCCGCTGACCCAGTACGCGAACAAGGCAGCCTTCGATGCCGCCGCCAGCGGCTGGTACAACGCCGGAGGGAACCTCGTCGTCGCTAAATCCGACAGCACCGCGGTCGGGACCGCGAAGTCTTTCCAGTTCACCCTCGGCCAGACCCCGGTATCAGCCAGCTTCACCTGCTCAAACGGCACCACCACGAGCGGGCAGTCGGTCTACGTCGTAGGCAACGTCCCCGGGTTGGGGAACTGGTCACCGGCCAGCGCCGTCAAGCTCGACCCCACCTCGTACCCCACCTGGACCGGAACGATCAGCGACCTCCCGCCAAACACTGCCATCGAATGGAAATGCATCAAGCGCCAGGAAACCAACTACCCCGCATCCGCAGACGCCTGGCAGCCAGGCTCCAACTCGACCTTAACGACCCCCTCCTCAGGGTCTGCCGGCGCGACGTCGGGAGGGTTCTAATGCCCGGGGACCGGAATGGTCTGGAGAGCCACGGCGACCCCGAATGCATGACCATGAGGCCGTGAGCGCGTATCAACAATAGAAGATCGACTGGGCCAGAGAGGCCGCTCCTGTGATCGGAGTGGCCCTCTGGCAGGACGCGAAAATGCCCTGGCACTATGTGATGGTGCCAGGAACGATAGTGCCGCTGCGGGTCCCCAGCGTGACTAGGTCGCCACGGGCGGCAACACGACGGAACCCGCCACCCTTGACAAGGTCCGGGCGTGGAATGAATGATACGAGCCTCATCAGCTTTGCCCTTCCGGTGGTCAATAGCTGAATTCGTGTCCGGCATTGTCGAAAGAGTGTATTGACAGTAATCGTGTGGGCGTGTTTTTCAGTCGGGTTGATTGGGTTGCTCCTGAACTGGATGAGTGTCATCGGCACGCTGATCGTGCCACGTCCGCTGCACAGCAACCTTTCACGGGTGACCCACCTGGTCACTGCGAAAATCTTCTTTGCCATCACAAAACCCGTCACCTCTTATGAAGTACGCGATCGGATCCTTGCCTGGCAGTCTCCGATGTCGCTGTTCGTCCGCCTGCTTGTTTGGGTGATCCTGTTCGATCTGTCGTTCAGCCTCCTGCTCCTTCCCTTCGTCGATGGTGACTATTGGCAAGCCGCAAACGAGGCCGGCTCCGCAATGTTCACGCTTGGCTACGCTGCGCCATCGAATGTCGGCAATACGGTGTTGGTTTACGTGGCCGCGTATACCGGGTTGATTGTCATCGCTTTGCAGATCGGTTACTTGCCAACCCTCTATGCAGCCTTCAATAGGCGGGAGGCGGAGGTAACGCTCCTGGTATCGCGGGCAGGTTCACCCTCATGGGGACCGGAGCTTCTGGTGCGCACACGGTTTGGGATGGCCGCTCAAACCAGCACGAGCGAGCTCAGCGAGCTTTACCAAAGGTGGGAGCGATGGGCTGCGGACGTAGCCGAATCACACAGCACCTACCTCACCTTGGTGTGGTTCCGTTCACCTTCACCGCAATCCAACTGGCTCAACTCCCTCCTCAGCGTCATGGACGCAGCCGCGTTGCAGCTTTCCTTGAGTCCGGGGTCTGCCCCGAGCACCCGGGCGCGACTGGTCCTTCGGATGGGGTTCACCTGCCTGAATCAAGTGGCGCGGGCCATCCGTATCCCTGTCGAGGAAGACCCCGATCCCGATTCCGAACTCGACGTGACTTTCGAGGACTTCCAAGCGGCAGTGGAACTCATGCGGACCGTCGATTACCCGGTTGAGGTGACAGCCGAACAAGCCTGGCCCCACTTCAGGGGCTGGCGCGTCAACTACGAAAAGGTCGCATACGCCCTCGCCTACGCGATCGACGCACCGCCATCAATGTGGAGTGGCTCACGACGCTTCGCGTCCGAGCCGATCATGCCGCACCGGCCGAAGAACCGCACTTCCAAGGACGTGAAGCCAGACGACCCGCAAATGATTGCCCAGAGGAAGACACGGTGACAGCGAGGTGCAAGGATGGCACAACAAATGACCATTGACGTGTATCGAAGAGGAGAAGCATCATGCCCATGATCGACGTGTACGCCACGACCGGGACCTTCGCCGACAAACACCGGCTCGCCGTTGACCTGGCGTCGACGGTGATGCGGGTGGAGCAGGTGCCGGATATCCCGATGTTCCGCAAGAACACGGCGGCATTCATCCATGAACTCCCGGAGGGGGATCTGTCGAATGTCGACGGCGACAGCAACTACGTGCGCGTCCAGGTGCTCACGAACGCGGGTGCATTGAACCGCGAAAAGCAGCTCGCTTTGGTCGAACAGCTCACCGCGCTCATCGCGACGGCGGCCGCGGATCCGACCCTGCCCGATCGGACCTGGGTCCTGCTCACGGAAGCCCCCGACGGCGGTTGGGGCCTCAACGGGCACGCCAACACTAATGAGGAGCTCATCGCAGCCGCGCGTGCACAGATTGCCTCCCTCCAAGGACAGACCCCGGAGGCCTGAGCTCCGGCAGCGGCCGGGAGCGGGGGCGCCAAGCGCCTCTCCGACGTGAACTTGGCTACTCGGCAAACACCTGCTTGGCGACCGCCATGGCGGACATCGCCTTCGGCCAGCCCGCGTAGAACGCCAAGTGGGTAATCGCCTCGCTCAATTCGGCTTCGCTCAGTCCGTTGGCTTTCGCAAGACGCAGGTGTCCGAAAAGCTGTTCGGTGCTGCCGCTCGTCACGAGACAGGCAACGGTGATGAGGCTCCGGTCTCGCTTGGGCAACTCGGGCCGTTCCCAGACGTCAGCGAAGAGGACGTCGTCGGTGAGTGAGGCAAGTTTGGGCGAGATGTCTCCGACGAGTTGCTGGGCACGGGACTGTTCAGCCATGGGGTTCTCCTTGTTAGTGGTTCATTCAGGGGTGCGGAGGGTCCGCCGTCGGCGCCCTCGGTCCTTTTCGACGAAAGCTTGTCGACCTGCTTTCCATCCTAGGAACGCACCTCGGAATGAGGCAGGGTCCGCTAGTACCTGTTTCCCGATGAACCTCGGGGGTCCGGGATTAGAGCGGCGGATATCTTCTGAGACCCACCACTCCGCCCGCGGCAATCAGGGTCCCACCGAAGGCCACCAGGATTCCGGCCACTGAGACGGTTGGAGCGAGGGGACGGTCGCTCTGAGCGGAGCCGGGGTCAATCCGGGCGGCGGCCGCAGCCGAGGCTGAATTTTGCGCCGAGGGGATCGGACTGGAAATGAGCGACGAAGGCACCGCAGCGGTGGCTGTAGCGGGTGGCGCCACCTGGGTGGGTGCGGGTTCCGCGGTCACCGCCGGCGCGGTCGTTGAAGCGCCACTGGGTGGATCCGCGACGCCGGGGTCCGGCTGGGGTTGCGGTTGTACCGGTGCGATAGCCGTGGCGGTCGGGGTGGGTTTGCCCGACGGCCGGGGAGATGGGGAGCTGGCGGGAGAGCACATGCCAACCACCCCTAGAAGGCCTTGAGAATCGCAGGATGCGGCCCCTGCACTCTGCGCTGGCGCAAGTGCGATCAGGCACAACGCGAAAGGGAGCGCGACGAGGGCAACTGGAACCTTCCGGCGAGTCATGGCTTCGACTCTACCTACTCCGCGCCAACTTGGGAGGAAATCCCCGTTGGCTTCAATCCCTGAGCTGACCCAGAATCCGGGCTAGCTGGGCGCGATCCTCCGCACTGAGCCGGGCAAAGTACTCGGAGGACTTGCCGCGCCGTTCGGCGCTGATCTTCGCGAAAAGCTGCTGCCCGGCCGGTGTGGCGGCAACAAGGGTGGCCCGCCGGTCCGTGGGGTCCGGATCGCGACGGACGAGGGCTTTGACCTCAAGCTGGTCCACCACTTCCGTGGCCGAACGCGGCGCAATGCGCAGCCGTTCCGCAAGGTCTTTCAGCCGCATCGGCTCCCCCGGCGCCGGGCGCATCAGCGTCATGAGCGCCCGCCATTGGTGCGGCGTCAACTCCCACGGAGACAGCTGTTCGGCCCAGGTCCGGCGCAGCCCCCGGAAAGCGGCATGGAAGAGATCGCCCAGGTCGGCAGAATCAGAGGACTGTGAGTGCATGCCGCCAGTCTAGCAATTTGACCTGCAACCACATAGTGAGGTAACCTCTGTATTAGTAGGCGCGATTCCCGCGCCCCGCTCGCCACTGGAGGTGGTGCTTATGACGGAGAACATCCTCACCCAAAATCCCCATCGACCGGGCGCTGGAGCCCGAAATCCCGGCCGCGGCCCCGCCCGCCTCAATCCCGCCGACCGCACCCAGCTGAAACAGCATCCCGTGAGCTTCAAACGGATCGCCGGGCTGTTCACACCGCACAAGGTGACCATTGCCGCCGTCGTGCTTCTCATCAGCGCGTCGAGCATCATCGGCCTGGCACAGCCGTTCCTGGTCCGCCACATCATCGACGTCGCGCTGCCCGGCAAGGATTTGCCGCTTCTCGCGTGGCTGGCCGCCGGATTGATTGCCGTAGCAGCTGCAACCGCACTCATCGGCGTGCTGCAGACCTGGATGACCACGGGCATGGGCCAGAAGATCATGCACACGCTGCGCACGCGCTTGTTCACCCACTTGCAGCAGCAATCACTGGGATTCTTTACCCGGACCCGCAGCGGCGAGGTGCAGTCGCGTTTGAACAACGACATTTCCGGCCTGCAGCAGGTCATCACCTCGACCGCGACCGGTGTGGCGTCCAACCTGACCACGGCCATTGCCACCGCCATCGCCATGGTGGCCATTTCACCCGGGCTCTCGCTCCTGTCCCTGATAGTGATCCCGCCGGCTGTCTGGTTCACCCGCCGGGTAGCCCTGCTCCGGCGCAACATCACGTCCACGCTGCAGAGCGAACTGGCCACCATGAACACGCAGGTTGAGGAAGGGCTGTCGGTCTCCGGCGTCCGGCTCTCCAAAACCCTCGGAACCACCAAGCGCGACGCCCACCGCTACACGGAAAGCTCCAGGCGGCTGATCGGCCTGGAGATGCGCTCCCAGCTGGCCGGCCGCTGGCGGATGTCCACGATGGGCATCATCTTCTCGGCCATTCCGGCGCTCATCTACCTCGCCGCTGGACTGCCCGTCACGAGCGGAGGCATGACCATCGGCACGCTCGTGGCGTTCACCGCCCTGCAGTCCGCCATCTTCCGTCCCGTCATGAGCCTGCTGGACCTCGGCGTCCAATGGGTCACCGCGATGGCCCTGTTCAGCCGCATCTTTGAGTACCTGGACCTGACGCCCGAGATCACGGCCCCGGCGCGGCCCGTCCCGCTGGACCCGGCCGCAGTGCACGGCGAGGTCCGCTTCGAGGGCGTCCGTTTCGCGTACGACGGCGGCACTGAAGTGCTGCTCGGCATCGACCTCACGCTTCCGGCCGGCACCAGCACCGCAATCGTAGGCCCCACGGGCTCCGGGAAATCGACGCTCGGCTCGCTGGTACCCCGCTTGCATGACGCCACGGCGGGACGGATCACCATTGATGGCGTGGACGTCCGCGAGATCGCCCCGGAGGACCTGACGAAAATCGTGGGTGTGGTGTCACAGGAGACGTACTTGATTCACGACACCATCCGGCAAAACCTGCTGCTGGCCGCACCGGGCGCGGACGACGCAGTGCTATGGAGCGCTCTGGCCTCCGCGCAGATCGCGGACCTGATCGCGAGCCTGCCCCGCGGCCTGGACACCATGGTCGGCGCCCGGGGCCACAGGTTCTCCGGAGGAGAGCAGCAACGCCTGGCGATTGCCCGAACCATCCTGCGCAATCCCAAAGTGCTCGTCCTCGACGAGGCCACCTCCGCACTGGATAACGCCACCGAGGCCCACGTCCAGTCGGCGCTCGACCAGCTGGCCGTTGGCCGGACTACTCTCACCATCGCCCACCGGCTCTCCACAGTGGAGAAGGCTGACCAGCTGGCAGTGCTGGCCCGGGGTGCCATCGTCGAGTTCGGAACGCCCGGCGAACTCCGCAATGCCGGCGGCGCATATGCGCGGCTCGTCGGGGCCGGAGAGGCCATGGAGTTTGAAGATCACGACATTCCAGCCCTGAGAGCCAGGCTCACGGCATGAACCGGTACCCGATCCCGACCTCGGTGATCAGGTGGCGCGGGTTCCCAGGCTGCGGTTCGAGTTTCCGCCGGAGCTGCGCCATGTACACGCGCAAGTAATTGGCTTCCGTGGCGTAGGCCGGGCCCCAAACCTCGCTGAGGAGCTGCTGCTGGGTGATCAGCTTCTCAGGATTCCGCACGAAGAGATCCAGGATCCTCCACTCCGTAGGCGTCAGCCGGACGTCCTCGCCGTCGCGCGTCACACGTCTCATCGCAAGGTCCGCAGTGAACGATTCAGTGACAAGCACGGGCGCTTCTTCGCCCGGACCTGCGGCGCGCCGCAGGATCGCCCGGAGACGCGCCAGCAGCTCGTCGAGCCCGAAGGGCTTGGTGATGTAGTCGTCTGCGCCCGCGTCCAGGGCTTCAACCTTGTCGTCGGAGCCGTGCCGTGCCGACAGGACCAGGATGGGAACGCTGCTCCACTCGCGCAAGCGGGTGATGACCGTGGTTCCGTCGATATCCGGCAAGCCCAGATCGAGGATCAAGACGCCCACCGGGTGCTGGGCCGCAGAGCGCAAAGCTGATTCGCCGTCGGCCGCTGTGGCTACGGTGTAACCGTGGGCCTGGAGCGTGATCCGCAGCGCCTTGACGATATGGGGATCGTCATCCACTACCAGGACCTTGCTCATCTTGCCTCCCCGGAGGCGTTGTCTGAGCTGCCCGACGGCGGCACATGGCGATGCTCCAAAAGAACCGACTGCGCTTCCATGGGAGCTTGCGCCTCCTCGTTCGGGAACGCGACCCCTGTGGACAGCGGAAGCCGAATGACCATGGTCAGGCCTCCGCCCGGAGTCTCCTCCGCGGTGAGGGTGCCTCCCATCGCTTCCGTGAATCCCTTGGCAACGGCGAGCCCCAGGCCAACCCCAGTGGTGGAAGGGACGTCGTTGAGCCGCTGGAATGGCTGGAACATCCTGACAACGCTTTCGGCGGGGACTCCTTGGCCGTGGTCGATGATGCGCAGTTCTCCGGACGGCCTCCCGTCCAAGGTGGACGAACTGAAGCCACCCGCGGCTCCCACGAGCACAACGTCGGAATCCGGGGCGTACTTAATGGCGTTCTCCACAATGTTTGCGATGACGCGTTCCAGCATCCCGGCGTCTGCGTCGATCTCCGGCATGTTTCCCGGCAGGTCGACGCGCACCCGCCCCGGCAGTACGCCGTGGAGGGCGGTCGGGATCACTTCATACCAGCGCACCGGGCGAATGAGTGCGTTCACCGAGTCCGAGGTAATGCGGGACATGTCCAGGAGGTTCCCCACGAGAACGTCGAGCCTGTCCGAGCATTCTTCGATGGTTGCCAGCAGTTCCTGCTCTTCCTCGGGCGTGTAATGGACGTTGCTTTGCCGCAGGCCGCCCACGGCCAATTTGATCCCGGCCAGCGGAGTCCGCAAGTCATGGGAGACGGCGCGCAGGATGGAGGTGCGCATGGTGTTGCTCTCTGCCAAGCGCCTGACCTCACGTCGGCTCGCTGCCAGTTGTCGCCGCTCAAGCTGGGCGGAAAGGTGCGCGCCGAAGGCGCTGAGCAAACGGCGGTCGCTGGCTGGCAGAACCCGGCCGGACAGGACCAACCGGGTTCCGGCGTCGATCTGTTCGGTGTTTTCGCCGCCTTCGGGAGGGAGGGGTGCGGCCTCTCCGGCCTTCGCGACGAGCCGCCAGCCGGTGGCCGACGCGCCAGTGGAACCCGCGGCTCTGTAAAGTGCCGCGCCGCGCATCTGGAACACGTCGAGGGCCTGGTTCAAGAGTCCTTCCACGGTGTCCTCGGCGCTTGACGCCCCGCGCGTCAGATCGCCCAGGGTGGTGGCTTCGGCACGGGCACGGGCTGCCTCCTTGGAGCGCCTGGCCGATACGTCCACCACGGCAGCCACTGCGGCCGAAACGCCCACGAAGACCAGCAAGGCAAGGATGTTCTCGGGGTCGCTGATGGTCAAGGTTCCCACGGGCGGTATGGAGAAGAAGTTCACCAACAGGCTGCTCCACAAGGCACCGAGCAGGGCGGGCCACAACCCGCCGACCAATGCCACGGCAACCGAGCCCGTGAGCTGGAGGAGCACCGCCGTCGCAATGCTGTGCGAAGGACTCGCGGCCAGCAGGAGCTGCAAAAGAACCGGAACGACCACCGCCATGGCAAATCCGACGATCACCCTGGTGCGGCCAAGGTCCCGCTGCCGCGGACGGTCGACGCCCCGGCCACCTAAGGGATGCGAAACCATGTGCACGTCAATATCGCCGGAGTCGCGCACCACCCGGTTGCCGATCCCCCGGCCGGTCAGCCTGGCGACGAGGCTCCGGCGTCGGGAAATCCCGACGACGATCTGCGTCGCGTTCACGCTGCGGGCGAAGTCAAGCAAGGCCTTCGCCGGGTCCTCCCCTGCCACGGTGTGGTAGCTGCCGCCCAAATCCCGGACCAACAGGCGCTGCGCTTCCAACGCCTGCGGAGATTCCGAGGCCACCCCATCGGCGGCGCGGACGTGCACGGCGAGCAAGTCGCCGCCGTTGACCCGCTTGAGGATCCGGGCGGCCCGGCGGACGAGGACTTCCCCTTCGGGGCCTCCGGTGAGGCCGATGACTATGCGTTCGCGGGCGGGCCAACTCGCCTCGATCCCCTGTTCCGAACGGTACTTCGCAAGCCCTTCGTCCACCCGGTCAGCCAGCCACAGAAGTGCCAGCTCCCGCAATGCCGTGAGGTTACCCATTCGGAAGTAGTTGGACAGTGCGGCGTCGATCTTGTCGGCCGAATAGATCTTGCCGTCGCCGAGCCGTTGCCGCAATAGCTCCGGTGAGATGTCCACAAGGTGGATCTGATCGGCCCGCCGCACCACGTCGTCGGGCACTGTCTCCGCCTGCCGGACATCCGTGATGGCGCTGACGACGTCGCCAAGGGAAGCGAGATGCTGCACGTTGACGGTGGAGAGGACGTTGATGCCGGCGTCGAGCAGTTCCTCGACATCTTGCCAGCGCTTGGCGTTGCGGCTTCCGGGGATGTTCGAGTGGGCGTATTCATCGACGACGGCGGTGCGCGGCTTGCGTGCCAGGACTGCGTCGAGGTCCATCTCCTCGAACGCCGTGTCCCGGTACGCGATGCTGTGCGGTGGGATGACTTCCAGTCCGTCCATCAAGGCACGGGTGTCGCTGCGCCCATGGTCCATGGCGAAGGCCACCACCACGTCTTCACCACGCCCGCGCAGCCGGTGGGCCTCTGCAAGCATGGCGTAGGTCTTCCCTACTCCCGGGGCTGCCCCGAGGAAAATGCGCAGCGTTGCCCGTGCCATGTGGTCATTCTTTCACTTGTTGAACGCGGCGGTTGCCCGCGCGGATCCTGGCCCGGGCTTCCCTCATTTGGCCGGCGCCGCTGCGGCTACGTCCAGGTTCAGCTCCGTGACGTTGACGGACGGCTGCGCCAGGAAGGCTTCAAGGCCGGAGACGGTGCGCCGGTCCACCATGGCCTGCACCGTCTCAGGACTCAGCCCGTGTGCCTTGGCCACCCTGGGCACCTGGAGGCGGGCATACGCTACCGAGATCTGCGGGTCCAGCCCGGAACCGCTCGCCGTCACGGCGTCGGCGGGGACGTCGGATTCCTTGACCCCTTCCGCGGCGGCGACGGCGGAGCGGTTGGCTTTGACGGCGTCGAGCAGTTTGGGATCGTTGGGCCCCAGATTGCTGGCGGTGGACGCGCCCGGGTCCCACTTGGCCGCCGAGGGGCGGGCGTGGAACCACAGCGGGTTCTGGGTGCCGGCGTCGTTGGCGGAGACTTGGGCAATCAGGGCGGAAGCGACGGGCTTTCCGGCCGCGTCCCGCACGATGGAGCCATTGGCTTGGAAGGGCGCAACCGCCTGGCCGATACCGAATATCGCCAATGGGTAGATCAATCCAAGGACCACAGTGGCCAGGAGCAGAAACCGCAGGGCCGTTCCTGCTTGCCGAAGATATCCGGGAAGGGTGTTCATGATGGACTCCTAGCTGATGCCGGGGATGAGGGAAATGAGCAGGTCGATGAGCTTGATCCCGACGAAAGGCGCTATGAGACCGCCGAGGCCGTAGATCGCCAGGTTCCTGGCCAGGGCTTGGTTGGCCGAGACGGCACGGTACTTGACGCCGCGCAGGGCCAGCGGAACCAGGGCAATGATGATCAGGGCGTTGAAGATCACCGCGGACAGGATGGCCGAGGAAGGCGAGGCCAGGCCCATGATGTTCAAGAGCCCGAGCCCAGGAAAAGCACCAGTAAACAGGGCTGGAACGATCGCGAAGTACTTCGCGACGTCGTTCGCCACCGAGAACGTCGTCAGGGCGCCGCGGGTGATGAGCAGCTGTTTGCCGATGCCCACGATGTTGATGAGCTTGGTGGGATCCGAGTCCAGGTCCACCATATTGGCAGCTTCCTTGGCGGCCGGGGTGCCCGAGTTCATGGCGACGCCGACATCCGCCGCGGCCAGCGCGGGGGCATCGTTGGTGCCATCGCCGGTCATGGCCACCAGCCGGCCTTCGGCCTGCTCTTCCTTGATGACGGCCATCTTGTCTTCCGGGGTGGCTTCAGCAACGAAGTGATCCACCCCGGCTTCGGCGGCGATCGCCTTGGCCGTGATGGGATTGTCCCCCGTGATCATCACCGTCCGGATGCCCATCTTCCGCAGTTCGGCGAAGCGGGCGTGCATGCCCGGCTTGACCACATCGGCGAGGTGGATAGTCCCCAGGACCCGGGCTCCGCCGTCGTTCCCGACGCCGGCCACCAACAGCGGGGTGCCGCCCTGGGCCGAGATCTCCTGCACCTTATGGTCGACCTCGGCGGGCGTCTGGCCGCCGGCGTCGGCGACGAACTTCGCGACGGCGGCTGCGGCACCCTTGCGGATCTTCCGCCCATCGACATCCAGGCCGCTCATGCGGGTGCTGGCGCTGAACTCCACAACGGCGAAGTCCTCCGAGCCCTTCAGGAGCGCAGCCAAGTCCGGGCCGCTGACGCCCTTTTCCGCCGCGAGATCCACGATCGAACGGCCCTCGGGTGTTTCGTCGGCCAGGCTGGAAAGCCGGGCCGCTTCGATGAGTTCCGTCCGTTCGACGTCGTGGGCTGGAAAGAAGTTGACTGCGCGTCGGTTGCCGTAGGTGATGGTCCCGGTCTTGTCGAGCAGGAGCGTCGTAATATCTCCGGCGGTTTCCACGGCGCGGCCGGACGTGGCCAGGACGTTGTGCTGCACCAGGCGGTCCATTCCGGCGATGCCGATGGCGGGCACGAGAGCCCCGATCGTCGTGGGGATGAGGCAGACAAGCAGAGCGACCAGCACGATTGGCGAAGGCGTTGCCCCCGGCAGGGAAGCGAACGGCGCCAAACTCATGGTGACTGCCAGGAACACGATGGTGAGCGAGACAAGGAGGACGTGGAGGGCGATTTCGTTGGGCGTCTTTTGCCGAACGGCGCCTTCCACGAGTTTGATCATCCTGTCGATGAACGTTTCGCCCGCCTCAGCCGTAATGCGGACGGCGATGCGGTCCGAAAGGACCTTGGTGCCGCCGGTTACCGAGGAGCGGTCGCCGCCTGATTCACGGATCACGGGCGCAGATTCACCGGTGATGGTGGATTCGTCGACGCTCGCCAAGCCTTCGATGATCTCTCCATCGGAGGGGATGACGTCCCCGGCTTCGCATATGACGACGTCGTTCTTCCGGAGTTCCGTTCCCGGTACTTCCTTGAGGGTGCCATCGTCAAGCCGAAGCCGGGCTACGACACCTTTCCTGCTGGCTCGGAGGCTGTCTGCCTGGGCCTTGCCCCGGCCCTCTGCGATGGCTTCGGACAAGGTACCGAAGAGCACCGTCAGCCAAAGCCAGATTGTCACCGAGATGCCGAATACGGCTGGTTTGAGTATGCAGATGGCTGTGCAGAGAGCCGCCCCCACCAGCACGGTGAACATCACCGGAGAGTGGATCATCTGGCGTGGCCCCAGCTTCCGTACTGCGACCGGCAGGGCGGTCCGGATGCTGGCGAGGTCCAGTTTGGCCGGTGCCTTGGTGTGGTGTTTGTGTTCCCCTGGAGTGCCCAGGGGGTTGCCGTCCGCGTAGGTTTGGGCGGCGCTGTCCGAGGCTAATGCCGTGTTGGGCTTGGTAGTTGCCGTGCCGGACTTGGTCATTTGAGGAGTCCTTCTGCGAGGGGGCCCAGGGAGAGGGCCGGGAAGTAGCTCAAGGCGGTCATGATCACGGTGACGCCGAGCAAGAGGGAACCGAAGAGCCAGCCGTGGGTCGGGACCGTGCCGGACGACGCCGGGATCTTGGGTTGTTTCGCCAGGGAACCCGCCAAGGCCAGCACCAGGACCATGGGCAGGAAACGGCCCAGCAGCATGGCGACGCCCGTCATGGTGGATAGGTAGGGGCCCGAGGTGGTGATCCCGCCGAAGGCCGAGCCGTTGTTGTTGGCTCCGGAGGTGAAGGCGTAGAGCACTTCGCTGAATTGGTGTGGTCCGGAGGCCGGCGCGTTGGCCACGGCGTCCGGGAGCAGGACCGTGATGCCAGCCGTGGCCAGCACGACGACGGGTGTCACGAGGATGTACATGGCCGTGAGCTTCATTTCCCGTGGTCCGATCTTCTTGCCCAGGAATTCCGGAGTGCGGCCCACCATGAGCCCGGCGATGAACACGGAGACGATCGCGAGGATGAGCAGGCCATAAAGCCCTGACCCTGTGCCACCGGGGGCCACTTCGCCTAGCATCATGTTCACCATGGCGACACCGCCGGCCAGGGGCGGCAGGGAATCGTGGGCGACGTTGATGGCTCCCGTGGAGGTCAAGGTGGTGGCCGTGGCAAAGATCGAACTCTGGGCAGCGCCGAAACGCTGCTCGAAGCCTTCCCCCAGCCCTCCTGCCGCAGCGGTTGCCGTTCCTTGCGCGGCGGCAACGGCCCAGGCCATCAGGACCGTGAACGTCAGCCAAAGCGTGCCCATGACACCGACTACCGTGTATCCCTGCCGTTGGTCCCCCACCATGCGGCCATAGGCGTATGGCAAAGCAGAGGGGATGAGAAGGATCAGGAAGACCTCGAACATGCTGATGAAGACGTTCGGGTTCTCGAACGGGTGTGCGGAGTTGGCATTGAAGTAGCCGCCGCCGTTGGTCCCCAGGATCTTGATGGCCTCCTGGGAAGCGACCGGACCTCCGGGGATCGTCTGGGTGACACCCGTTGCCTGGTTCACGACGTCGGTGGACCAGAAGTTCTGGACCACGCCGCCGATCACCATCACGATGGCCGCAAGGACAGCCATCGGGAGCAGAACACGGAACGAGATGCGGGCAAGATCCACCCAGAAGTTCCCCAGCCTGTCCGTCCGGGTCCGCGCGATGCCGCGGATCAGGGCGACCACCACCACGATTCCGACGGCGGCGGAGAGGAAGTTCTGCACGGCCAGGAGGCACATCTGCACGAAGATGCCCATGGTGGCTTCGGGGACGTACGTCTGCCAGTTGGTGTTCGTCGCGAAGGAAATGGCCGTGTTCATGGCCGTCCATGGATCAACTCCGGGCAGCGAATTGTTTCCGGGCAGAACGCCTTGGAGCCGCTGGAGCAGGAACACCACCAGGATGGACACGGCAGAGAAGACCAGCACACTGCGCAGGTAGATGGACCAACTCTGCTCGGTATTTGGGTCCACCCCGGCCAGCCGGTAGAACAACCGCTCCGCGCGGCTCGACCTCTTGCCCTCAAACACGCTGGCGAGGTAAACGCCCAGCGGTTTGTGCACCAAGATCAGCAGCAAAAGCAGAACGGCCACTTGGGTGACGAAGGAGGCAATGCTGAAAACCATCCGGAATCACCACTTTTCCGGGTGGATCAAGACGGCCAGCAGGTAGCCGAACAAACACAGCCCTGCAATGAACAGCACCAACCACATCACGGCGTCCGCGCTCACTGCCCGTTCACCGGCCCATCGCCGTCGACGATTTTGCCTAGAAGGTGGGCAATCCACATCACGATCCCCATGGACACCACGAAGATCCCCACAACAGCCACGTCGGCCACTGGAACGTCCTTTCATCCGCGCCCCGTTTGCGGGGCTGATGCCAGTCAACTCCTAGGCAGGCGGCGAAAATCGGTTCCTGATGGTTCCTTAACACGGCAGGACCGAATCTTGACGGCTTCTTAACAGGTGCGGGTGGATTCCGGGAAGTCGACGTTAAGGATTCATCAAGATCGGCTTCAACCAGCGAAAACACCTGTAGTCGGTGCTATCTTCAGCAATGATCGCGGTGCCTGCGCGTCGCGCGGAAAGGACACCATGACTACTTTGAGCAGGCCGCCGGCCGACCCTTCGGCACCACGGCCCGGGGGCATGGCCTCCTTGCGGACGTGGCTGCTGTTCGGACTGCAGGACTCCAAAGGATCGCACCAAGGCCCAGGCGCGGTGGGCGACGCCCATCTGAAGAAGCATTCGTGGTGGCAGGTCATGTGCCTCACCGGCGTCGACTATTTCTCCACCTTGGGCTACCAGCCGGCCATCGCGGCCCTGGCCGCGGGAGTGATCTCCCCTTTGGCCACCATCGTCCTGGTGGCCGTGACCCTGTTGGGCGCGCTGCCTGTGTACCACCGTGTCGCGGGAGAAAGCCACCGTGGCGAGGGATCTATCGCCATGCTTGAGCGCCTCTTGCCCCGCTGGGGCGGGAAGATCCTCGTCCTCGTTCTCCTCGGATTCGCGGCAACGGACTTCATGATCACCATGACCCTCTCGGCCGCGGACGCCACGGCGCACGCGATCCAAAATCCGCTCGCCCCGGGCTGGCTGCAGGGACAGAACATCCTGGTGACGTTATTCCTGCTGGCCCTGCTTGCCGCGGTATTCCTGCGCGGATTCAAGGAAGCCATTGGCGTGGCGGTGGTCCTCGTCATCGTCTATCTGGGCCTCAATGTCGTTGTCGTCTTCTCGACCTTCGTAGAGGTGTTCGCCAATCCGGTCGCCGTGGGCGACTGGTGGCACGCCCTGTCGACTTCGCACGGAAACCCGTTCATGGTGATCGGCATCGCCCTTCTGGTGTTTCCCAAACTCGCCTTGGGTCTGTCCGGTTTCGAGACCGGAGTCGCCGTGATGCCCCAGATCCGGGGCCGTGCCTCGGACACCGAGGAAAACCCTGCCGGACGGATCAAGGGAACCCGCCGCCTTCTGACCACGGCAGCAGTCATCATGAGTTCGTTCCTGATCGCTACCAGCTTCACCACCGTTGTGCTGATTCCGGACAAGGAATTCCAGCCCGGCGGCCAAGCCGATGGACGCGCCCTCGCATTCCTGGCGCACCAATATCTCGGCGTGGGATTCGGCACCGTCTACGACCTGAGCACCATCGCCATCCTGTGGTTCGCAGGTGCCTCCGCCATGGCCGGGCTGCTGAACCTGGTCCCACGGTACCTTCCGCGATACGGCATGGCACCCGGATGGGCCCGGGCCGTGCGCCCCCTAGTGTTGGTGTTCACCCTCATAGGGTTTCTGATCACGTTCCTTTTCAACGCCGACGTCGATGCCCAGGGCGGTGCGTACGCCACCGGCGTGTTGGTTCTGATGACATCGGCAGCCGTGGCGGTGACCCTCTCCGCGCGCCGCTTGAGGCAGCGCAAGCGCACTGTCGGATTCGGCATCATCGCCCTCGTCTTCATCTACACAACCATTGCCAACATCTTCGAGCGTCCCGAAGGTATCCGGATCGCCGCCATTTTCATTGTGGGGATCATCGTGATCTCCCTGCTTTCCCGGATCCGGCGCTCCTTTGAGCTGCACGCCACCCACGTCCATCTGGACCGCCAGGCTCTCGAATTCATGTCCACCAATCTGAGCGGCCCGATTGCGCTCATCGCCCACGAACCCCTCCGCCTCACCGCGGAGGCCTACCGGGACAAACTCACCTCAGCCATCGAGGTCAGCCACATCCCGGTCGACTACCAGGCTCTCTTCCTGGAAGTGATCGTGGACGATTCTTCCGACTTCGAAACCGCACTCGAAGTCCGTGGAGTCACTCGCCACGGACACCAGATCCTCGAAGTCCACGGCCCCGTGGTCCCCAACACCATCGCCTCGGTGCTTCTGCATATCCGGGACGTGACCGGCCTCATGCCGCACATCTACTTCCGTTGGACCGAAGGCAACCCGGTCATCAATCTCCTTCGCTTCCTGTTCCTCGGCGAAGGAGAGATCGCCCCGGTCACCCGCGAAGTCCTGCGTGAAGCCGAACCCGATGTCAGCCGGCGCCCGTGGGTCCACGTCGGCTAAGCGCCACGGCAAGGTGCTCAGGTCGCGCTGTCAGGGCCGCTCGGGCACCTCGCCGTTCGCTACCGCTTCGATCCAGTCGACCGCCTCGTCCGAGAGGTAGAGCCCCGAAGGCCCACTCTCACCAACCCACCACGCATCGGACGTAATGACGCCTCCAACTTGGGTGATCTCGGCAACCACATCGGGGGACACCGCATCGCCATTGTTCTCGATCAGCCATTTCTGGGTGGACGGCTTCAGTTTCGGCCACCAGTGCTCGATACTCATGGCCGAAGTCTGCCATGCCCGCCGCCAATGCTCGAGCCTTGCCCGTTAAGAGAGCGCTAAATCTCAGCCCTGCCGCATATGGAAACCATAAAGACCGCCGGAGGCAGGTCCTTTCGATGATCTGATCGAGGAAGGAATCCACGGCCAACAGGGCCGTGGACTGGTCCTCCGCAGGAGCTGACGTAAGCATGAAGCGCATTGGCTTTACCAACGGAACGGCACCCGACGACACGGTTCCGGGCATGCGTCCAAAAGACTACGTCGTGGTCGATGACATCGGCGAGTTCATCTATTACCCGTCCGAGGCCGCCATGCTGGACAACTTGGAATACGTTGACGAAGCAGCATGCATTCTTGACCGAGCCGGCAACAACTACCGCCTGACCATGGATAAGGACAGGCACCTGCGCCTGGGCCCTTCGTTGGGCACAGTGGAATTCAACTGGCTCCGCCAGGCGTGGACGAACAACCAGCAGAGGAACATGCAGACCCACCCCCTGCAGCGGTTCTACCCGACGACGCTGGAAGCCCTCCTTGCCGGACTATTTGAAATGTTGTACCTCGAACATGCCGACAGGACCACGAACGCACCGTGGATCTTGGAGGTGGACGGCGAAGTAACCCACCCGGCGTCGCTCCAGGAAGTCAACAGCCTCCTCACACGCGTGGATCACCTCGAACGCGTCACGGTGCATGACCCCTTCGGCCATGACTACCAGCCAATCCGACACGCAGGGCACCGCTTCTTCTTTCCCACCGCGGGGTCGGTCTACTACGTCGAGGTTCCTGGAAGATTCAAGCGGAGTAGCGTCCAACACTGAGGCCCCACTCAGTGCGCCTACGCCGGCGGCGCCGTAGATTCGCGGACCACAAGATGCGTGGCGAGTTCCACCCGTCGAGAGTCCACTGCGTCACCCCGCATTTGTCGGAGCACGAATCGCAGGGCGGCGCGGCCCATTTCCTGCAGCGGCTGGGATACAGACGTCAGTGGAGGGACCGATTCCTCCGCTTGGTAGGTTCCGTCGAATCCCACCACGCTGATGTCCTCGGGGATGCGGATCTTTTGACGACGCGCCTCAGCGAGCACGCCCAAGGCAATGCTGTCGCTTGCGGCAAAGATGGCCGTTGGGCGCTCTTCGAGTTGAAGCAGGGTTTTCATTCCCGCCACACCATTCTCGGAGCGGAAGGGTCCTGACAGGATGTAGCGCTCCTCGACGGGCACCCCTTTTGCCATCAGCGCGGCCATGTAGCCGTGCAGCCGGGCCTGGTTGCACTCAGCCGCTTCAGGTCCACCCAGATAGGCGATCCTGCGGTGTCCTAGATCCAGCAAGTGGGCTGTGGCAGCCTTGCCCCCGGCCCAGTTGCTGGCGCCGACGCTGACCACGTCACCCGGCGGCGGGTTCAGCGGGTCGATGACAACGATAGGTATCTGCCGCCGTCGAAATGGATCCAGCTGGGCCGAACTGAACGCCGAGGTCACCACGATCATGCCGCTCCGGCCTTCGTCGACAATTCGCTGCGCCCTCTGCTCGGGGCTCAGCGTCGACGCCGATTGCTGGCTGGTGATGTTGAGCAGGACTTCGACGTCGGAGGCGGCCGCGTGCTCCAGTACGCCATTGAGCACTTCCACTCCATACGCCGAGTTCAAGGTGTCGAGCACGACCTCCACCACGGGCCGGCGGCCGGCGACGTTTTTTCGTTGAAGCGGTGACTTATATCCCGTCCGCTCCAGCGCGGTCAGAACTTTGGCGCGCGTGCCGGCGGCAACGTCCTCGCGCCCATTGACGACCTTCGAGACCGTCGGCATCGAGACGCCCGCCTCCCGGGCGATGGCAGCCAATGTCACCTTGGCGGGACGTTCATTGCTGGCCATGCAACCTCAACTCTTTCGAAACATTTCGTCGAGACAAGTCTGACCGGCACGGCAAGCAGAGTCAATCTCTATTTCGTAAAAGAGTTGAACTTTATGTCCGAACCGCCTTGACGGTGACCCAGACCACAGCTAAATTTGCCTAACGGACCGAAAATCTTCTCGAAATATTTCGAAGATTCGGATCAAGCATATTCAGCGGCAGTGCAGCCTCGCTCCCCGAAGGCCGGACTCCCGAAACCAATAGCCGGGCAATCAGCGTCGAGCCCGGAGGACGAATGGAATTGCAAATGGTAAAACTCACGTTGCGTTCAGCAGCGATAGCCGTCACTGCTGCGGCCGTATCGATCTCCCTCGCAGCTTGCGGATCAAGTGGACCGGCAAGTTCGGCAGGAAACGCCGATTCGGCCACCATGTGGGGCCTTACGGGCGGTAACCAGCCCGTGCTCCAGAAGTCCATCGACGCATGGAACAAGGCTCACCCGGACGAGGCCGTCAAGCTCGACTTCTTCGCGAACGACGCGTACAAGACCAAGGTGCGCACCGCCGTCGGCGCCGGCCAGGGGCCCACCTTCATTTACGGTTGGGGCGGCGGCGTCCTGAAGTCCTATGTCGACGCCGGCCAAGTGGCCGATCTGTCGGACTTCGTCGCGTCAAACCCCGATGTCAAGAACCGCTACCTGCCGTCCGTGCTCAAGAACGGCGTGATCGACGGCAAGACGTATGCCCTGCCCAACAACAACGTGCAGCCCGTCGTTCTGTACTACAACAAGGAAGTCTTCGATAAGATCGGCGCGCAGGCCCCCAAGACCTGGGATGAACTGATGGCCCTGGTGCCGAAGTTCAAGGCAGCAGGCATCGCTCCCTTTTCCCTGGGCGGCCAGTCCAAATGGCCTGACTTGATGTGGCTCGAATATCTGGTGGAGCGCATCGGAGGACCCGACGTCTTCGCGAACATCGCCGCCAACAAGCCCGGCGCCTGGTCCGATCCCGCCGTCAAGGAAGCCCTGAGCAAGATCCAGGAACTGGTGGACGCCGGCGGATTCGCCAACGGCTTCTCCTCCATCGCCGCCGACAGCAACGCGGACCAGGCGCTCCTCTACACCGGCAAGGCCGCCATGATCCTGCAGGGCGGCTGGATCTACCAGAGCATGAAGAAGGACGCCGCGGACTTCGTCAAAAACGGCAAGCTGGGCTACGTCACCTTCCCCAGTGTTTCCGGCGGCAAGGGCGATCCGGCCAACGTCGTGGGCAACCCGTCCAACTTCTGGTCGATCTCTTCCAAGGCCACTGACAGCCAGAAGAAGGCAGCACTCGACTACGTCAAGAGCGGAATGTTCACCGACGCTGACACGCAAGCCTTGATCGACTCCGGCGCCGTTCCCGTGACGACGGGCATCGAAAGCAAGCTGGCCGCATCACCGGACAAGGACTTCCTGAGCTATGTGTACGGCATGGCCAAGAACGCCCCCAGCTTCACCCTCTCTTGGGACCAGGCCCTCAGCCCCGCCCAGGGGGACGCCATGTTGGCGAACCTGGACCAGATCTTCCTGAAGAAGATCAGCCCCGATCAGTTCGTCTCAACCATGAACGCAACGATCGGAAAGTAACCAGTGTCTACCTCAACCGGTTCTTCCCGGCGGGTCCTTGAAAAGGGCCCGTCGGGGTGGCTGGCCGCACCAGCCCTCGTCTTCTTCCTCCTCTTCGCCATCATCCCGCTCTTCGGCGTGCTCTTCCTCAGCTTCACCAAATGGGACGGGCTGGGCGAAATCAAGCTGGACGGCTTGTCGAGCTGGACCACGGTCCTGACTGATCCCGTCACCGGCAATGCCCTGTGGGTCACCGCCAAGATCATGTTCTTCTCGTTCATCGTCCAGGCTCCCATCAGCTTGCTCCTCGGGGTCTTCACGTCCGCATCCCAGAAATACCGTGCGGCCCTCGCCGTCCTCTACTTCGTGCCGCTGCTGCTGTCCTCCGCGGCCGTTGCCATCGCCTACAAGGCCCTCTTGGACCCGAACTTCGGCCTCGGACCGGGCCTGGGCCTTCCATTCCTCGCCCAGGACTGGCTCGGCAACTCGGATCTGGTGCTGTTCGTCGTCGTCTTCGTCATCGCCTGGCAGTTTGTCCCGTTCCACACGCTCATCTATCAAGGCGGCGTACGCCAGATCCCGGCGTCGCTGTATGAAGCGGCCCAAATCGACGGCGCCGGGCGCGTCCAGCAGTTCTTCGCCATCACCTTGCCCCAGTTGAAGTACACCATCATCACGTCCTCCACCCTCATGGTGGTCGGCTCACTGGCTTACTTCGACCTCGTCTTCGTCCTCACCGGGGGTGGCCCCGGCTACTCCACCAGGCTGCTACCGCTGCACATGTACCTGACCGGCTTCAAGGCCAACGACATGGGAGCGGCGAGCGCCCTGGGCGTCATCCTCGTGGTGATCGGCCTTGCCTTGGCCCTCCTCCTGCAAAGACTCGGTGGCAAGAACCGCAACGCAAGCCAATTGGAAGGTGCCTGATGGCTTCCACAACCCAGATTCCCGCACCGCCGGCAAGGCGCGCCGCGCTAAGCAACAAGCAAGGCCACAAGCATGGCCCTCAAGCAAAACGGACCAAGGGCCCCGGCCGGCTCCGTCCCAACTACCTGGGTGGCCTGGGCGGCTGGCTTTGGCTGGCGATCATCATCGTTCCCATCTACTACGTCGTAGTGACCAGCCTGAAGAACCAAGCCGGGTTCTTCACCTCGAACCCGATGATGCCGCCCACCGAACCGACGCTGGACAACTACAAGCTGGTCCTGGACAACGACTTCGCGATGTACTTCGCCAACAGCCTGATCGTCACTGTGGGCAGCGTCGTGCCGGCACTCTTGGTCTCGTTCATGGCCGCCTACGCGATCGTCCGGGGCAAGGGCCGCTTCCTGACGTGGACGAACAACACGTTCCTCCTTGGTCTCGCGATTCCCTTGCACGCCACGATCATCCCCATCTATTGGATGATCACCAAGGCCCATCTCTATGACACTTTGTTGGCGTTGATCCTCCCCTCGATCGCGTTCGCCATTCCCATTTCCGTCCTCATCCTGAGCAACTTCATGCGCGATGTTCCCAACGAGTTGTTCGAGTCCATGCGGCTCGACGGCTGCTCGGACTGGGCCATGATGTGGCGGCTCGCGCTGCCCATGACGCGGCCCACCGTCGTGACCGTGGGCATCTACAACGCGCTCGGCGTCTGGAACGGCTTCCTCTTCCCGCTGATCCTGACCCAGAGCCCGTCCACCCGCGTTCTTCCGCTGTCCTTGTGGACCTTCCAAGGCGAATTCAGCGTGAACATCCCCGCCGTACTGGCTTCCGTGGTGCTCGCCACCTTGCCGCTGCTGGTCATCTATGTGGTGGCCCGCCGCCAACTGCTCAGCGGGCTGACCGCCGGATTCAGCAAATAGCCAACGCTCTTTTGAAATTCACGAAAGGAACACAATGACCACCTCAAAGCCCTTGCGCGTCGGCATGGTCGGCTACGCGTTCATGGGTGCCGCCCACTCGCACGCCTGGCGGACAGCGCCGAGGTTCTTCGATCTCCCGCTGGACCCCCAGCTCACCGCGCTTTGCGGCCGGAACGACGACGGCGTCCGGGCCGCCGCGGGCAAGCTCGGCTGGGGATCGGTGGAGACTGATTGGCGCCGGCTCCTCGAGCGGGACGACATCGACCTCATCGACATCTGCACTCCGGGTAACACGCACGCCGAGATCGCGATCGCGGCCCTCGAAGCCGGAAAACACGTGCTGTGCGAGAAGCCGCTGGCCAATTCAGTGGCGGAGGCAGAGCGCATGACCGAAGCCGCGCAGGCCGCGGCCGAACGTGGCGTGTTCTCGATGTGCGGGTTCAGCTACCGCCGCACCCCCGCGTTGGCCCTCGCCAAGCGGATGGTCGAAGAGGGCCGCCTGGGAAACATCCGGCACGTGCGGGCGCAGTACCTGCAGGATTGGCTCAGCGACGAAAACGCGCCCATGACTTGGCGACTGGACAAGTCCAAGTCCGGGTCCGGCTCCTTGGGCGACATCGGAGCGCACAGCATCGACGCAGCGCAGTGGGTCACCGGGCAGCAGATCACGGGCGTTTCCGCGCTCCTGGAAACTTTCGTCCACGAGCGGCCGTTGGCCGGCGATCTCGTGGGCCTCGGCGGACACGGCGACGTCGGCGCGGATGCGCCGCGTGGCACGGTCACCGTCGATGACGCCGCCATTTTCACGGCAAGGTTCGACGGCGGCGCTACGTCAGCGGGCGCCGTCGGGGTCTTCGAGGCGACGCGTTTCGCGCTGGGACGGAAGAACGCCATGCGACTGGAAGTCAACGGGACGAAGGCATCCCTCGCGTTCGACTTCGAAGAAATGAACGTCCTGTCCTTCTACGACGCCGCCGAATCGCCCGACGCCGGGTTCCGCCGGATCTTCGTCACCGAACCCGAGCACCCCTACGCCGGCAACTGGTGGCCCACCGGCCATGGCCTCGGATACGAACACGGCTTCACGCACCAAGTGGTGGACCTCGTGACCGCGATCGGCGCAGGCGAGCAGCCGGCGCCGTCGTTCGCTGACGCTTTGCAAGTGCAAAAGGTGCTGGCCGCCGTGGAAGGCAGCGCCGCAGAGTCCAGCCGCTGGCAGAAAGTCTAGGAGGGAACCCCGATGAAAAGACCCATCACACTATTCACCGGCCAGTGGGCCGATCTTCCCTTCGAAGAGGTCGCCCGGCTCGCGGGCGAGTGGGGCTTCGACGGGCTGGAAATCGCCTGCTGGGGCGACCACCTGGACCCCTACCGTGCTTCCGTCGACGACGGCTACGTCCAGGAACGCCTCGACATCCTCGAGAAGAACGGCCTTAAGGTCTTCGCGATCGCCAACCACCTCACGGGGCAAGCGGTGTGTGACGACCCCATCGATGAGCGCCACCGGGACATCCTGTCCGATGACGTCTGGGGCAATGGTGATCCCGAAGGGGTGCGTCAACGCGCTGCGGAGGCCATGAAGGTGACGGCACGGGCCGCGGCACGCCTTGGCGTCGAGACCGTCACGGGATTCACGGGCTCCTCCATCTGGAAGGCCGTGGCCATGTTCCCGCCTGCCTCGGAGTCGATGATCGAGCGTGGCTACCAGGATTTCGCGGACCGCTGGAACCCGATCCTCGACGTGTTCGACGAGGTGGGAGTCCGCTTCGCCTTGGAAGTCCACCCCTCCGAGATCGCCTATGACTACTGGACCGCAAAGCGTGCCCTGGAAGCCGTCGGCCACAGGGAGAGCTTCGGGCTGAACTTCGATCCGTCCCACTTCATCTGGCAGGATCTGGACCCTGTGATGTTCCTGCAGGATTTCGCGCCGAAGATCTTCCATGTGCACGTCAAGGAATCCATCCGCCAGCTCAATGGCCGCAATGGCCGGCTCGGATCCCACCTGCCATGGGCGGATCCGCACCGGGGCTGGGACTTCGTCACCGCAGGACATGGGGACGTGAAGTGGGAGCCGATCTTCCGCACCCTCAATGCCATCGGCTACAAAGGACCCACCAGCGTCGAGTGGGAAGACGCGGGCATGGACCGACTCGTGGGAGCGCCGCAATCCCTGGCCATGGTCCGGGAACTCGCCGCCATCGCCCCGCCGATCGCCGCTTTCGACGCCGCCTTCTCAAGCCGCTGACTACCTCCTATTTTCGGCTGTCCGGCCGTATTTCTAAGCAAAGGAAACCATGACTGATAAGAAGACCGCCCTGGTGGTCCGTGGCGGCTGGGATGGCCATCAGCCATTCGAGGCCACAGAACTCTTTATCCCGTTCCTCAAGGACAACGGCTTTGACGTCCGTGTAGAGGAATCGCCCAAGGTATATGCCGATTCGGCATATATGTCCGGGGTGGACTTGATCGTGCAATGCGTGACCATGTCCACCATTGAGAAGGACGAATTCGAGGGGCTCCGCACCGCCGTCGAAAACGGCGCCGGGCTTGCCGGCTGGCACGGCGGCATCGCTGATTCCTACCGGAACAACTCGGACTACCTGCACATGATCGGCGGCCAGTTCGCCTGCCACCCCGGCAAACATCCGGACGAACACATCGGCGAACAGTCAGACAACTACGTGCCGTACACGGTGAACATGCTCCCGGCCGCCGCGAGCCATCCCATCACTCAAGGGCTAAGCGACTTCGAACTGGTCACCGAGCAGTACTGGGTGCTCTCGGACGACTACATCGACGTCCTCGCCACCACCACCCAGAAAGTCAGGGACTGGGACCAGTGGAACCGGGAGGTCACCTCCCCCGCCATCTGGACCAGGCAGTGGGGGAAGGGGCGGATCTTCGTGTGCACCCCCGGACACCGAGTGGAAATCCTCCAGGACAGCAACGTCCGCACGATCATCGAAAGGGGCATGCTGTGGGCAACCCGCTAGACATCGGACAGCAAATAAGAGTAGGAATCATCGGCTGCGGCGCCATCATCGCCCAGTACCTCACAAACTTCCGACGGCTGGACGCCATTGACCTGGTGGCCGTCGCCGACCTCGATCCCGCGCGCGCGAAAGCAGTTGCGGACTCTTACGACGGCGTCCGCGCCGTCACGGTCGACGAGCTCCTGGCGGCGGACGACGTCGAGCTCGTCCTGAACCTCACCATTCCGGCCGCGCATGCGCCGATCGCGTTGAAGGCGATCGCCGCAGGCAAGAGCGTGTATGGGGAGAAGCCCCTCGCTGCGACAACCGCCGAGGCACGGCAAGTGCTCGACGCGGCGCGGGAGGCCGGCGTCGTGGTCGGCTGCGCGCCGGATACGGTGCTCGGCACCGGGATCCAGACCGCCCGCAAGGCGATCGACGACGGCCTGATCGGCACGCCGATCTCGGCCACGGCAACTATGGTGACTCCAGGTCACGAGCGCTGGCATCCCAATCCTGATTTCTACTACCAGCCCGGCGGCGGGCCCCTACTGGACATGGGCCCCTACTACGTCAGCGCCTTGGTCACGCTGCTGGGTCCGGTGGTCTCGGTCATCGGAGCCGCAAGCCACACACGGGACTCGCGCACCATCGGTTCGGGTCCGCGCGAGGGCGAGGTGATTCCGGTGAGCATCGATTCGCACGTGACGGGGGTCCTGGTCCATGCCTCCGGCGCCCTGTCCACGCTTGTGATGAGCTTTGATGCGGTGAAAACCAAGTCGGCCAACATCGAGATCCACGGTGCGGCCGGGTCCCTGGTGGTTCCTGACCCGAACCACTTCGACGGCGACGTTGAGCTTTTCACGCTCGGTGCCGACTCCTGGCAGACGCTTCCGGTCTCGGCCGGCTACATCGATTCAGGCCGGGGCTTCGGCATTGCCGACCTCGCGGCAACCCCGGCCGGGGCCGAACCGCGGGCGGGCGGCCAACTGGCGTTCCACGCGCTGGAGGTCATGGAATCGGTGCTGGCATCTGCCCGCAGCGGCTCGGCGGTGTCGATCGAAAGCACGGTTGCGCGGCCGGAACTCGTGGAGCTGACAGCCTTGGCTGCCCCGCTCGCGGAGGTTCAGGCAATCAGCTCGTAGGCCTGGTTCAAAATTCTCCGGACTGAGGTTGCCGCGGCGCCCCTGAGGGCCCCCGTCTGTCCCAGTCCGGAGAAGAGCAGGTTTCCTTCCGGGATCAGTCCCGGTGCGTGGTGGTCCAAGCTCCGGCGCAGCGCGGGAGCGATCCATTCCTCCAGTGCGGCGAAGTGACCGCCGAGCACGACGGCGGAAATGTTCGCCACCCGCGCGGTCGAGGCAACCGCGATTCCGAGGTAGTGTCCGGCCTGTTCCACCGCTGACACGGCGCGCCCATCGCCGTCGGCAATTCGGCGCAGCAGCTGGTCCATCTGCCGGGAGGTGGAGCCCTGGTCTATTCCTGCTGCGGAATATATGGCTTCTTGGCCTGCGAACGACTCAAGGCAACCGTGGCCACCGCACGCGCACAGCGGGCCGTCGGGATGCACCACCACATGCCCGATCTCACCGGCATGGCCTTGCGGGCCGGAGAACAGCTGGGAATCGATGATCAGCCCGCCACCAACGCCCACTTCACCGGAAATGTACAGGAAGTCCCGGAACCGGTCGCTGGCGCCGTGATCTGCACCGTGGCCAAACCAGAGTTCCGCGAGCGCTGCGCTATTGGCCTCGTTCGAGAGGGTCACTCCGAAGGGGGCTTCGGGTAGGAGCTTGGGCAACTCATCGGAGAGCCCGACGTCGGCCCAGCCCAGGTTTGGTGCAGCCAGCACCACATTTCGATCCGTATCCACCAACCCAGGCACGGTCAATTCCCCGCCAAGAAGTTCGACGCCGACGCCCGACGCCTCTGTTGCTGCCCGCTGCGCCATGGCGACGAGGAGGGGCAGGATGTCGGAGGGCCGGCTTCCGCGGTTATGCCGCTCAACGGTTTCGTGGAAGGTCAGTTCCCCTGTGAAATCCAGGACTCCCACCGCGAGGTAGTCCACATTGATTTCCACGGCCAAGGCACCGCGCGCCGGATTGAGGACAAGGCCGGTTCCCGGCCGTCCGCGTTCGCCGTCGCGGGTGACACTTCTTTCCCGCACCAGGCCGGATTCGATCAAGTCGGTGACGAGGCTCGAAACGGAAGCCTTCGTCAGACCGCTTTCCGCGGCAAGCTGGGCGCGCGTGGCCCCACCGTTCCTCTGGATCCCGGCGAGAACGAGAGCCAGGTTCTGCCTGCGGACATCGCCCACTCTCCCCGGCGACGGCGTGGCGGGCATGTTTCCTCCGAGATCCTGTCTTGACTGCGTGACTTACATCATCAATCAGGGATCCGCGGTTCCGGGCCATTTGGACCGTGCCGTGCGGCCTGGCGACGATCCTGCGCCGCCGAGGGCTCCCGCCCCTAGTCCGCCGGGTAGCTGATTCCCACTTGGGCACGCGCCGTATCCAGCAGGGACATGGCGGTCAGGGTATCCGCCAATGGCATGGTGGGGCTCTCGAGAAGGCCCTGCTGCAGGCAACGGATTACTTCGCGCAACTGATATGTGTAGCCACGGCCGACCGGGGTGAATTTCTCCACCCGTTGCTCGCCGGAGCTGGAAATAATGGTCAGCTCGCTCGGATTGAACAGCGGTGCGTTGCAGCGCAGCATGCCCATCGTGCCGCATACGGTGGCCGTTTGTGGGGTTGCCGAAGTCAACGACGTCATGGCCTGGACCTGTGCACCGGAGGAATAGGACAGCGTCAGTGCAGTCTCGGAATCCACTCCGCCATCGGTGAGATGAGCCGTAGCCGTGATCGACTGGGGGTGCCCGAGGCTGATCAGCGCCCAGGTCAGGGGATACACCCCAACGTCCATCAGGGCGCCTCCTCCGTCGTCACGCCTCCACAACCGGGACTCGGGATGATACGGCGCCGGAAATCCGAGGTCAGCCTGCAGCCACCGGATCTCGCCGAGTTCCCCGGATGCGATGATTTCCGCCGCCCGTTGCACACTGGGAAGGAAGCGGGTCCATACGGCTTCCATCAGGAAAAGGCTCTTCTCCCGGGCCAAGCTGACCAGATCTTCTGCTTCACGGGCGTTGATGGTCAACGGTTTCTCGCACAACACGTGCTTCCCGGCTTCGAGGGCCGCCTTCACCACCGGGTAATGGCTCGTGTGCGGCGTTGCCACGTAAACAACGTCCACCGCGGGATCCTGGAGCAGACGCCGGTAACCCGGAAGCCCGCCATCGTCACCGTAGGCGCTCTGGAAGCCGTGCTCGGCGGCAAACGCCTCCGCATTTTCCCGGGTCCGGGAACTGACGGACTGCAGAACGGCGTCGGGCAGGAGAGCAAGGTCGCTGACGACGGTGGAGGCGATCCGTCCGGTGGAAATGACTCCCCACCGGACGGGACTGCCTGATGCAGGCACCGGATCCCGACTCAGGGAATCCAGAAGCGGTGTCCTGACGAGCAACGGTTCAGTTGCCGGTATCAATGCAGGCACTGGCCTTCCTGTAGTTCTGGCCGATGGAGGCATGGAAGTCCGGCTCGGGCGCAGCATCCACGGCCACAGGCCAGTCCGGGCGGTGCCCCGCCAGCGCCCATGCCGCCTGCACCGCAGCGCCACGGGCCACGTATTCACCGGGGCTCGGAACCAC
This sequence comes from Arthrobacter sp. efr-133-TYG-118, assembly GCF_030209755.1. GTDB lineage: Bacteria > Actinomycetota > Actinomycetes > Actinomycetales > Micrococcaceae > Arthrobacter. Next base: position 130,441 of record NZ_JARVRH010000012.1, read on the forward strand.
CACCGGCAGGTCGAACACCTGGGCCGCGATCCGTTGGACAGCAGGGTTCTGTACGGCACCGCCAATCAGGAGCAACCGTTCCGCACGGCCGCCCTGGTCACGCAGGGCATCCAGGCCTCCAGCGAGTCCGCACAGCATGCCTTCGATGGCCGCCCGGGCGATATTCGGCCGGGTGGTGGAGGCGATGCTGAGACCGTGGAAACTGGCCTTCGCATGAGGCAGGTTGGGTGTCCGTTCCCCTTCAAAGTACGGCACCAGCACCACACCTCCCGCACCAGGTTCGGCCTCGAGGGCGAGGCGGGAAAGCTCGTCGAAGTCGACGTCGAGCACTGCGGCAACCGAACTGAGCACACGGGCGGCGTTCAGCGTCACGGCGATCGGCAGGTACTCCCCGCTTGCGTCCGCGAACCCAGCCACGGTTCCGCTCGCATCATGTCCGGGTGAGGAGTCGACGGCGAACACGGTGCCGCTTGTACCCACGGACACCACGACGTCGCCGGGTTTGGCTCCGAGCCCAAGCGCGGCGGCGGCATTGTCTCCCGCCCCGACACCGAGCAGGATTCCGCCACCCAACGCCTCGCTAGCGCCGGTGCCACCGAAACACTCCGGATGCACGCGCCCTGCGGTTTCGCCGGGGCCCAGCACACGGGGAAGAACGACGACGCCGGGCGCGGGCGGCGCTGTACCGCCTGAGGCTTCCCGGGCGTCCTGGCCAAATGCCAGTTTGAACAGGTCCAGATCGTAGCGTCCGGTCAGCGGGCTCCAATAGCCGGTGCCGCTGGCATCCGAACGGTCAGTGGTCAGCTCGTCGAGGTCCGGCCCCAGCGGACTGGAGCCGACCGGTCCGTAACCGCGAAGACGCCACGTTAGCCAGTCGTGGGGGAGCGCGACGGCGGCCACCCTCGCCAAGTTTTCGGGTTCGTGGTCCCTGATCCAGCGGATCTTCGTGATCGTGAACGAAGCCACTGGCACCAGCCCGGTCCGCCGGGCGAAGTCCTCCGCCCCTACTTCTGCCGTGAGGTCCTCGGCGGCTCCGGCCGAGCGCGTATCGTTCCAGAGCAATGCCGGCCGCACCACATTGCCGTCGCGGTCCAGCAGCACCATGCCGTGCTGCTGGCCTCCTACGGATAGCGCGCTGACGTCGGCGAGGCCGCCGGCGTCGTCGAACGCTTCAGACAGAGCCCGCCACCACTCGTCCGGATGAACTTCCGTTCCCTCCGGGTGGCCCGCCCGGCCTTCGCGGACGAGGGCACCGCTTTCCGCGTCCAGGACCACCACTTTGCAGCTTTGAGTAGAGGAATCAACCCCGGCAACCAGTGTCATGAGGTCAGCGCGCTCCGAGGAGGTGCTCGATGAAGAGCTGCTGGAGCTTCACGAATCCGAAGCCCTTACCGCCGAAGTAGGCATCGGCGTCGAAGTCCTCGTAGGCGGACTTGTCCGCACGCAACTGCTCGTAGCCTTCGCCCGGGTTCAGGGTGGGTTCGTTGATTTCTGCCACGCGGGACGCCTGGAGGGCTTCCTGGACTTCGGGGTCGGCGCGGAATGCCTTGGCGCGCTCCTTGAGCAGCAGATAGGTCTGCATGTTCGCGGCTGCCGAGTCCCACACGCCGTCGATGTCCTCTGTGCGGCTGGGCTTGTAGTCGAAGTGGCGCGGGCCCTGGTAGGAGGGGCCGCCGTCGGGACCGCCGTTTTCGAGCAGGTCCACCAGGGAGAAGGCGTTCTGCAGGTCGCCGTGGCCGAATACCAGGTCCTGGTCGAACTTGATGCTGCGCTGGCCGTTGAGGTCGATGTGGAAGAGCTTGCCCTGATACAGGGCCTGGGCGATGCCGTGCGTGAAGTTCAGTCCGGCCATCTGCTCGTGGCCTGTTTCGGGGTTGATTCCCACGAGCTCCGGGCGCTCGAGCGTTTCGATGAAGGCCAGGGCGTGGCCCAGGGTGGGCAGCAGGATGTCGCCGCGGGGTTCGTTCGGCTTCGGTTCGATGGCGAAGCGGATGTTGTAGCCCTTGTCCGTGACGTAGTCGCCCAGCAGGTTCACGGCCTCGCGGTAGCGCTCCAGTGCGCCGCGGATGTCCTTCGCGGCGTCGTATTCGCTGCCTTCGCGGCCGCCCCACATGACGAAGGTTTCGGCGCCGAGTTCAGCGGCGAGATCGATGTTGTCCAGCACCTTGCGCAGGGCGAAGCGGCGGACGCCGCGGTCGTTGCTCGTGAAACCGCCGTCCTTGAAGACGGGGTGGCTGAACAGGTTGGTGGTGACCATGGGAACGATCATCCCCGTGGCCTTGAGGGCCCCTTGCAGGCGGTCGATTTCGCGCTGGCGATCGGCGGCTGAGCAACCGAAGGGGAAAAGGTCGTTGTCGTGGAAAGTGATGCCGTAGGCGCCAAGGTCGCTGAGCCGGTTGACGGCTTCCACGGTGTCCAGCGGCGGGCGGGTGGCCGAACCGAATTGGTCTTGTGCCTCCCATCCGACGGTCCAAAGGCCGAACGAGAACTTGTCTTCACGGGTGGGCTGAATCGTCATTGAGTGCTCCGGGTAGTTTGATGGATTTGTTTCGCTATCCAACATATTACGAATTTCTGTGATGTCAACCACGCGGAAGCGCCGAGATTTTTTGTCCAACCAACGAAAGGTTCTCAATAGATCTAGCCGTGGAGCCATCCACCGGTTATGTTGTTGTGAACATCAAATAAGGCCCCAAGGCTCCCAAACGAAGGATTCAACCGTGACTGATCAGCTGGTGGCGGAACGCAACTGGGCAGGAAACTACAGCTACCAGGCACCGCAGCTCGCCCATCCCGCCAGCGTGGAGGAGCTCCAAGGACTCGTGGCAGGCGCCAAGAAGATCCGCGCGCTCGGGTCCCGCCATTCCTTCAACTCCATCGCGGACACGGCCGGCACACTCGTGGTGCTGGACCGCTTGGATCCGGGCATCAGCGTAGATGCGGCGAACATGACCGTTACGGTGAGCGGTGGCACGCGTTACGGGACGCTCGCAGCGGAGCTCCAGCGCCAGGGCTTCGCCCTTCACAACCTCGCATCGCTCCCCCACATTTCGGTGGCAGGAGCTGTCGCCACCGCCACGCACGGCTCCGGGGACGCCAACGGCAACCTGGCCACCGCCGTCGCGGGCCTTGAATTGGTCACCGCGGACGGCAGTATTCTCAGCGTGCGCCGCGGCGACGAGGATTTCGACGGCATGGTGGTGGGACTCGGCGCACTCGGCATCGTCACCAAACTGACCCTGGACATCCAGCCAAGCTTCGACGTCGCCCAGAGCGTCTTCGAAAACCTCGACTGGGATCTCGTCCTGGAAAACTTCGACCGGATAACCTCCTCTGCCTATAGCGTCAGCCTCTTCACCGACTGGAGCGGAGAGACTGTGGGCCAGGCGTGGCTCAAGAGGCGCAGCGGCGATCCCGCGCCGGAAACGCCGGAATTCTTCGGCGGCACCCCGGCAACGGAAGCCCGGCACCCCCTTCCCGGAGTGTCAGGGAGTAACTGCACGCAACAGCTCGGCATTGCCGGGCCGTGGTCCGACCGGCTGGCGCATTTCAGGATGGAATTCACTCCTAGCCAGGGCGACGAGCTGCAGAGCGAGTACCTCATCCCCCGCGAACACGCCGTGGACGCCCTCCGCACCATGCGCAGGCTCTCCGACGTCGTGACTCCGCTGCTGCTGATTGGCGAAATCCGTACGGTGGCTGCCGACCAGCTCTGGCTGAGTGCCAACTACGGCCGAGACGGCATCGGTTTGCACTTCACCTGGCGCCAGGACCAACCGGCGGTCGAAGCCATCCTGCCGCTGCTTGAGGCGGAACTGGCTCCGTACGCGGCGAGGCCGCACTGGGGCAAGCTGTTCGACGCCGGTGCTGCCGCCGTCGCGCCTTTGTACCCACGCTTCGGCGACTTCATCGCCCTGGCCGAGCGCCTGGATCCTTCCGGAAAGTTCCGCAACGACTTCCTGGACCGCACGGTGTTTGGGAGCTGATATTGTCGCGATGATGCCCTCCCCCGCCCCGAATCCCGTCACCGTCAGCGAGCCCGATCCGTCGCGGCGAAACAACCTGGCGCTGCTGACCTCCCTTGTCCATCACAACGGTGGTCTCAGCCGCGCCCAGCTGACCAAGCGGACTGGCCTGAACCGGTCCACGGTAGGGACGCTGATAGGGCAACTTGTGAACTTGGAAGTGGTCTACGAGACGGCGCCTTCCGGTGAAGCCCAGGTGGGCAGGCCCAGCCCGATCGTCCGTCCGCGGCCCTCCATCGCCGCCCTAGCGGTCAACCCCGAGATCGATGCCGTCACCATCGGCCTTGTCGGCCTTGGGGGGAAGGTCCAGAAGAAGATCCGATTCGACACCGAGCGGATCCCGACGGCCAAAGAGGCCGTGAACATCGCGGCCGCAGTGATCGCCGGAATGCGGTCCGAGCTGGACACTTCCTACCGGGTCATGGGCGTTGGCATCGCAGTGCCCGGCCTCGTCAACCGCGACGACGGCGTAGTCCGGCACGCCCCGCATCTGGGCTGGCGCGATGAACCCGTCGCCCGAATGCTCGGCGAGGCTACCGGCTACCCCTGCCACGCGGCCAACGACGCATCGCTGGGCGCGGAGGGCGAGCTCCTGTTCGGCGCCGGCGCGGGACAGAAGAACCTGATCTACCTCAACGGTGGAGCCAGCGGCATCGGCGGCGGGATCATCGCTGACGGGGCATTGCTTCGCGGAACATCCGGCTATGCCGGGGAACTTGGACACACGTTTGTCCGCTCGTCCGGCAAACCTTGCCACTGCGGGGCCACGGGCTGCCTTGAAACCGAAGTCTCCCAGTCACCGCTTTTCGAACTCGCCGGGCTGGGTGGCGGCGATGCAGGCCAACTCGAACAAGCGCTGCGGGCGAACAGCAGCGAAGCAGTGGGCGCCGAAGTGGCGCGCCAGCTCGAATATCTTGGCATCGCCTTGCGGAATGCCGTGAACACTTTCAACCCGGAAGCGATCGTCCTGGACGGCTTCCTCGGCGTCTTGCACGCCCTGTCTCCGGGGACGCTGGACAGCCTGCTCCGATCCCAGGCATTGGACGGACCCGCAGGCCAGGTGAAGATCTACCGGGCCGCCCTCGGCTCGGATCTCATGATGATCGGAGCCGCGGAACTGGCCTTCACGCAGTTCCTTGCGGACCCCGCCGGCGCTTTCCCTATCCCTACTCTTAGTCAGGCCGACCATGCTGAATCAGGCGCCCTCGCTCAATCAGGAACCCTCCCTTAATCGGGAACCGCGCCACCGTGCACCATCGCCGATGGGCGAACACTTTGAACTCACGGCCAGCATCGGCGGCCGCCACCAGCGCGTTGTGCTGACGGAAGTCGCCGCGAGCTTGCGGGAGCTCGACGTCGACGGCGTCGCCCTCATCCAGGACTACCCTGCCGACGCCCAACCGCCGTGGTGCGCGGGCTGGGTCCTGGTCCCGTGGCCGAACCGGGTGGCCGGAGGTAGGTGGAGCTACGACGGCGTCGCCCAGCAACTGGACATCACCGAACCGGCCAACGGGAATGCCTTGCACGGATTGCTGACTCACACTCCCTACGGTGTGAGCGCCCACACCGCCGACAGCATCACGCTCGACTCCGGTGTCTTGCCACAGCCGGGATACCCCTTCGAGCTGTCGACGTCGGTCCGCTATCAGCTCGTGGAGGACGGGCTATTTGTCACGCACCGCCTGGAAAATACCGGACCCCGGTCCGCGCCCGTCGCGCTCGGTGCGCATCCCTTCCTCAAACTGGGCAGCGTGCCGACGGAAGAACTCACGCTCTACATCAACGCCGATACCCACATCGAAGTTGACGAGCGACTGAACCCGAGTGGAATCACCACAGACGTTGACGGAACCGGGAACGATTTCCGCACCGGCCAACTGGTGGGCGCCGTGGACCTCGACGACGCTTGGGGCGATGTCCGGCGCGAGGACGACGGAAGCTCGCTGCACTACCTGGAGGCCCCCGATGGCAGCCAAGTGCAGCTGTTCATGGATGCCTCCTTCGGCTATGTCCAAGCCTTCACCACCAAGGAGTTCGCCAGCGCCGGCGGCATGGTGACCGCCGTCGCGGTTGAACCGATGACGGCGCCCGCCGATGCCTTCAACAGTGGGAAAGGCCTGCGCTGGCTGGAACCCGGCGAGGTCTGGGAAGCCAGTTGGGGCATCCGGCACCTGACGGGGTCGAGCAGCATCTGACGACGCGCAAACTGCTCGGTGACACAGGAGAGGCCTGACGACACCCGGATATACGCCGCGCCAGGCATTCAGTGTGTCGTCACCGAATATCCGTGTCGCCAGGCCGCCCGCGGCGGGCCTACTTCCCCGTCGGCCATCCCGTGTACGACTCAGCCAAGTATGCCCGGGCGTGCCGGGAAGAGACCACGGAGTGGAGCTCGCCGAGCTGGCGGGCCCGGCCGAAGTCGTCCGAGCCCGGAACGGTGTGCAGCATGGAGGTCATCCAGTAGGAGAAGTGCTGGGCCTTCCAGACGCGTTCCAAGGCACGGTCGCTGTAGGACTCGAGCAGGCCGCTGGAACCGTTCGAGTAGAAGGATTCGAGGCCTTCGAAGAGCATCTTGACATCGTGAAGGGCCAAATTGAGGCCCTTGGCACCCGTCGGCGGGACGGTGTGGGCGGCGTCGCCAGCCAGGAACAAGTTCCCGTGGCGCATGGGTGTGTGGACGAAGCTGCGGAACGGCAGGACCATCTTCTCGAGGACCGGCCCCTCCTTGAGCTCAAAGCCGTTTCCGTTGACGCGTTTGCGGAATTCGGACCAGATGCGCTCGTCGTCCCAGTCGGCCACGTTTTCCTTGGGGTCGCACTGGAAGTACATGCGCTGCACCTTCTCCGTGCGTTGGCTGATCAGGGCGAAGCCGTTCTCGGAATTGGCGTAGATCAGTTCATCTGAACTCCGCGGGGCCTGGGCGAGGATGCCGAACCAGGCGAAGGGGTATTCGTGGAAGTACCACTTGCGGTTGGCCTCGGGGCTTTGGAAGCGGCAGTGGCTGCGGGAACCGTCGGCGCCCACCAGGAAGTCCGCCTGGATCTCGAATTCCTGGCCTTCGGCGTCGGTGAACCAGACTTTCGGCTTGCCTTCGATGTCGTGGATGGTGGTGTCCGTGACGCTGTACCGGACGTCGCCGCCGTCGTCCTTGCGCCGTGCGGCGAGGTCGAGGAACACGTCCGTCTGCGGGTAGAGCCACACCGATTCCCCCACAAGCTCTTTGAAGTCGATCCGATGGCTTTCGCCGTTGAAGCGGAGTTCGATCCCGTCATGCCGGTCGCCGTCGCGCAGCACGCGGTCGGAAACGCCGCTTTCCACGAGCAGGTTCACGGAGCCGTGTTCCAGGATGCCCGCGCGGACAGTTTCGGCGATCTGTTGATGGCTGCGGACCTCGACGACGGTGGATTCGATCCCCGACTTCGCCAGCAGGTGGGAAAGCATGAGGCCGGCCGGGCCTGCGCCCATGATGGCCACTTGGGTGGTGATGATCTTACGTGCCATGGTGTGCCTCGCTTCATTGCGGAACCGCGCCTGAGCGGCTGCGGAGGGTCTGCTGACCAGTGTGACCCGCACCGCATGATCGGCGTTAGACGAATTCCGTTCAAAGGAAAACCTTAGGCGTTCCGCTGCTCCCCGAGCTGGCGAGCGATTCCGCGGGCCGCCGTCTGCAGGGCGGGCACCAACGCCTGCAGGCGCATTTCAGCGAGGGGGACCACGACGCCGAGCGCAGCTACCGTACGCCGCTTGCCGTCCGTGACCGGAACCGCGATGCCCCATGTATCCGGATCCACCACACCGGCGAGCTGCGCGTACCCTTGCTGGACAGTTTCGGCCAAAAGGCGACGGACGACGTCGGCCGTCACCTTTCCCGCGGGGTCGCTGAACTGTTTGAGGTACTCGGCCTGCAGTTCCCGTGGTTGGCTAGCCATCAACGCCAACCCGGCCGAGGAGATGTGAACCGGCATGCGGCCGGCAACGCGGGCGCGGTTGGCCACGGATCCGCGGCCTGACAGCCGCTCCACGAACAACGCCTCCCAGCCGTCGAGCACGGCTAGGTTCACGTTCTGGTTCAGGACCTGCTGGATGTCCTCCATGAACGGCAGCGCCGCTTGCCGGAGGGCCAGGGTGGGTGAATTCCGGTTGACGAGTTCCCACAACCGCAGGCCCAGGCGGACATTTCCGCCAACCCCGAGTTCGAGGAGTCCGTGTTCGGCGAGCTGCCGGACCAGGCGATGGGCGCTTGTGAGCGGCAAGCCGGCGGTCTCAGCGAGTTCGGAAAGCCGCAGGGAAGTAGAGCCTTCGGGAAAGGATTCGATAATCCGGACGATGCGGTCCACCACGGAATCACCGGATGACGAGTTGGCCACGGAGCGCTTCCCACCTTCCTACGGATTCCATTGAATGGGCCGCTCCAGCTTACACGGGCTCGGCCGGAGTGGCGGGCCCGCTTTCCGTAAGGGTCTTCTCAAGGGGATCCGCCTTGAGGTCCTGGGTTTTCCGCCGCGAGATTTCCATGCCAATCGCGTCGTAGTGCGCAAGCAGCTCCGGGCCGGCATAGGTGGTGGGCTGGTCCAGCAGCCCAAAGGCGAAATCGCTGGCGGCGAGAAGTTCGTCATCGGAGTACTTGTCCAGCGGCTGGAATCCGCCGGCATCGATCGAGGCTGCGAACTCGCCGGTGATCTCGACGAATTTCGACCCCGCCGCGGTCTCGACGGGAAGGGCGGCAGGCCGATCCATGAATTCCAGCGAAACTCCGGAGCCTGTGGCTAGTCCAACTTCCGTGCCGCCGCCGTCGATTGAGTTGAGGTCGTTACGGAGTCCCGCCAGGGCCTGCGATTCCACAAGCGCCGCGCGGGAAAACCCCACCCTGATGTGGGACGTGATGCCCATTCGCCGGATCCGGCGAACGATGTGAACGAGGGCGGGGCGGGAATCCTCGTTGAGGCTCCCGCGCACGTCTATCTCAACTGCATCCGTAGAGACATCGAATTTTACGAGAGCGTGCAATCTGCGGTCCATAGGTACTCCAAAAAGGGGTGTCTATGGCCGACGGCTCAACCTCAAAAAGCGTAGCCTCTGGAAGCCTCGTTGTACACCCGGCTGGTTGCCCCGCAGCCGGCCGCACTCACCCGGCCCGGCTGCGGCCCGGGTCCTGGACCGGCTCTTCGAAGTGGGTCAGGGTGCCCGCTGGGTCGACGGAATCCACCACGGACTTGGCGATATCGCGCAATTTCACGTTGCGGTTACTCGAGGCCTCCGTCAGGATCCGGACCGCGTCCTCCTGGCTGCAGCGGCTCTGTGCCATGACAACTCCCACGGCAATGTCGATAATCGTGCGGGACTCCATTGCCGCCCGGAGATTGTTGGCGCTGTCCTTATGAACAGCGAACCTGACGGCAAGTCGCAAGGCCTGAGATACCTCGCGGGTGTAGCCCCGGGCCCGATCCGCGGCCCTTTCGTTGAACTTGTATGGGGCATCGGAGTACAGATTGAGGGCCGCCTTGGCCTCGCCCTCAAGGTTGAAAGGCAAGGAGAGGACTGATCTCAGGCCGTACGATGCAACGGCAGTCGCGTAGTCGGGGCCCCAGCGGTTCTCCTCCAGGAGATCCGGAACGTAGACTTCCCGATCCTCCTTGGCGGCGGTCAGGCATGGTCCCTGGGCCAGGGAATACTGGATCTCGTCCACTTCGCGGGCCACATCACTGCTCCACCCAATCGTGAGTGCCTTCCGCTCGCGCAGCAGCGTGATCCCACAGAGCGCATCATCGCCGTCGCCCGCCATTTGGTGGGCAGAAAACCGGGCCAATTCGTTGAGGAACTCCTCAAAATCGGCGCTTTCCAGGATCAGGTTCTGGATTTGGTCATTGGTGGTCGGGGCGGAATCTTCAGGGAGCATGGCGCGTTCTCCAGGTGAACATGCTGACGGGGGCATGTGGAAATAATAAGTCCCTTCCGTACACCGTCCCACACGGCGGCCCAATAGGATACGCCTAGCGGAAACCGGGACGTGCCAGGCAGCGGGCAAGGCCTCCGAAACCTGCCCCAGCGCCGCGTCAGCGTCGCGCGCGCTCCGCCCGCAGCCGGGACCATGCCGCGGGTGCCAGTACCACCGCAACGCCGACGGCGGCACCGATCACCGTCTCGACGATGCGGTCACGCAGCAAGAGCCCAGGCGGGACGTTGGCAACCAGCAGAGTGGAAATGAGCGCCAGCGGCGTGACGAAGATCTGTGCCACAAGATATTGGCGCGCAATGAAGAGCTCAGCCCCGAACTGGCATGCGGCAATCACCAACACCATCTGCCATGGCGCCGGGCCCAGCCAGAGGATTCCGGCCAACACCAGCAAACCGAGCAGGGTCCCAACGATCCTCTGGATTCCCCGTTGCACCCGATGCCGGGTACTGCGCCCCACCAAGGGAACCACTGCCGCCACCATGGCCCAATAGCCGTGTCCGAACCCGAGCCATTGCCCAGCCAATGTAGCAAGCGTTCCGGCCAGCCCGGCGGCCACGAAGTAGCCCAGGCCTTCCAGCCAGGCAGCCCGGATTTCCTGCGGCAACAACCGATCCGCCGGCGGTCGCTTCCAGGGCGTCCGGTGGCTCGGGACCACCCGTGCCGACATTCCGATCAGCAACGCCAACACAACGGTCAAAACGGCGGCCAACATCCCTTCCCAGAGCGGCGGCTGCTGAGGCACGGAGGCGATCGCGGCGAAAGCGAAAATATGGAAGAGGGAACCGGCCGGGCGAAGCCGCCATAGCGCAGTCACCACGGAGCAAAGCGCAGCAACCAAGGTGGTGCCAAGCGTGAGGATCCACACGTACACGTCCGAGCCCTGTCCAACCCTGGCCGTCAGGGTGGCGAGCAGGATGATGCCCAGCAGCAGCGAACCGGCCCGGAGTTGGCTTCGAAAACGGTGGCTGTGGGGCTCGTTGCGGCCATAGATGTTGGCGAACGCAGCAAAGCTGGCGAAAACCACAAGGTCCAGCCGTCCGAACAACACGAGGGTGATCAGTGGCAGGAAGACGCCCACCGCGCAGCGGACAGCCGGGTGATGGTCCTTGTTGCCCGGACCGATCCTGAACATCTCTGCCAGGGCGTTCAATGGATTGCCTGCCTCCGCTTGCTTCTCTCGAGTGCTGTACTGCTCAACTAATACTGCCCGACGGCGGCACTGGCATCCGCTACGAGCTTACGTCGGGCGGTTCCAGGCAGTCCGATCAGCTTCCGTTGAATAGAAACCCGGGCGTCAGCATTCGAGAACGTTGATCCCCTTGGCGATGTCGGCGTCGTTGGAGAGGATGATGCCCCCGCGCGGACCGGCGAGGGTCTTGCGCGTCGTCGACGTCAGAGTCGGGGCAACATCCGATATCGGAAATTGCTATCGGCAGCGGGCTCACTTGTGCATGGCCTCATGAATCTGGAGCGCAAACCAAAGCTGGGCCAACGTGGACGTTTCGGTCATGTCGAGCCCCGTCAACTCGCTGATTTTCCGGATGCGGTAGATGATGGTTTGGCGATGGGCGAAGAGCGCCGCGGCAGTCTTTTGCCACGACCTCTGAGTGTCCAAGTAGGTCTTCAAAGTCACGATGAGATCGCCTTCCTGGCTCTGTTCATACGTGAAGATCGGGCCGAGCAGCCGCTGAACCAACGCCGTTCCCTCCTCGAAACTCGTAAGCCCCAGCCACGAGGGCCCCTCGGCGTAACGGGACAGGTTTACGGCATTGGCTTTCGCTGAACCGAGCGCCCACAGCGATTCCTGGAGTGCACGTTGGACGCCCCCGGCAGACGTAGGCGAGCTGATGCCAATCCGGACCCCGGGCCCCGCGCAGTGGATCAAAACGTCATCGGCCACCGCTGCTGATATCGCCACATGAAGTGTGTTGAAACGCCTCAGGCAAGCGGCCTGAAGGCCGTGACGCCACAGTTCGACGTGAATGTTCGCCAGCCGCTCGCCGTCGTCGGGCCTTATCGAAACCACCACCAAATTCCGCGCCGGGACATCAAAAGCAGCGAGCCTGATCTCCAGCTCCGCGATCCCGAGACGTCCATCGAACGCCTGCAGGAGGAATTCGCCTGCTAGACGGTGCCGGCCTTCCAGGGACAGGGCCGACCGTGAGAGTTCCAGCCCCAGCACCGTTGCCGCATGCAGAAGCACGACGGCGTCAGGGTGCGGATCGCTTTTCGGCAGCACCACCAGCACCGCATTCGCGTGGGTAGGGATGTCCATCATCAACACGTGCCGGTCCCGCAGCCGATGCCATTGGAACTTCTTCCCGGTCATGGGTATATGCCCTGTCAGGGGGGCCAATTCCGTTTGCAGGAAGTCCGGCAGCGGATCACCCTCCGGATGCCAGGGATGGAGGCAGCGCCGGTCCACGACGAACAGATCCGCATTGAGCTCAGCCGAGAGTCCTTGGAGAAGGCCGTGCCAGTGGTCCTCAATTGTTCCCGCCGTACGAAGCAAGTCATACACCCGGGCGGTCTGACGCAGGCGTCGCGATTCCTCCAGCAGGGAAGCTTCAGCCACCGTTCGCGCGATGGCGATGAAGGGCAATGGATACGGAATGCTAATCAGTGGCAGCGGCAACTGTTCACAGGCCGCCAGGAACTCCGGCAACAGCTCCGGGGCATGCATCTTTTCCCCGATGGCAAGGGCACTGGCACCTGCATCGACGAGCGCCTCGGCGAGCGCTACTTGGCCTTGGGGGTCGGCCGGGATGGACAGGCCATTGGTCATCATCAGTTCGCCGCCGGTGACCCATTCCCACAGCCTCGGCAGGTCAGAAGTGTGTGCCCAGGTGATCCGGTTGTCCCTACCTGCCGACCCGGCCAGAAAGGTGAGTCCAAGCTGAGGTTCCGCCACGAGCTCAGCCACTGTAATCGCCATGAAAATGCGCTCCCAGATCGTCGGTTTCTTGCCGTTTTCACGGTGCTTAGACATTTGTATAAGAGCCTCGGCCATTTGTAGTCAATCTACCGCTATACGCCGTGATGCACGTCACTAAGAATTGGATTACCTACTTCCCGCTCAAAGGCGAGCGTCCCTCCTCCCAACACCGAAAGCTGCCAGCCTCGCCGCCAGGCAGCACAGCTACCGAAGGATCCCGGCATGACAACGCATCAGCCCATCGGCCCCGTCGACGCAACAAAAGTTCCCCGGTATGCGGGCCTCGGCACTTTCGCCAGGCTTCCCCAAATCGACCGCGTTCCGGACTACGACATTGCGATCGTCGGCGTACCGTTCGACGGCGGAACGTCCTTCCGGCCCGGCGCCCGTTTCGGCCCTGCCGCGGTCCGCGAAGCCTCCCGCCTTCTGCGTCCCGGGTACCACCCGGAATTGGACGTTGAGCCCGTCAACGAAGTCCAGGTTGTGGACGCCGGCGACATCGCGTGCACCCCCTACGACATCACACGGGCCGTCCGTGAAATCGAAGAGCAGGCATTGCCCCTGATCGGTGAGGACAAGAAGCTCATCTCGATCGGTGGCGACCACACCATCGCCCTCCCGATGCTCAGGGCCCTGAACAAAGTCCACGGACCGGTCGCGTTGCTGCACTTCGACGCCCACCTGGATACATGGGACACCTACTTCGATCAGCCGGTCACCCACGGAACCATCTTCCGGCGGGCGTTCGAGGAAGGCCTCCTCGTGGAAGACAGGTCCATGCACGTCGGAATCCGCGGGCCGGTCTATGACCGCAACGATTTCCTCCGCGACCATGAATTCGGATTCCAGATCATCCGCTGCTCGGACCTGGACGTCATAGGCGTTCCGGCGGCCATCGCACAGGTCAAGGAGCGGCTCGGCGACACCCCGGTCTACGTCTCCATCGACATCGACGTCCTGGACCCCTCCTACGCGCCGGGCACCGGCACCCCGGAGATGGGCGGGCTCCACTCCCGCGAACTGCTGGCCCTGCTGCGCGGACTGGACGGCATCAACATCGTCGGCGCCGACGTCGTCGAGGTCGCTCCGGCTTACGACCACGCAGACATCACCTCGGTGGCCGCGGCCACCCTTGTCTTCGACCTCCTCGCGCTGATGGTGAACCGCGGCAAGGCCGAGACGAACGCTGTCCGTGAATTGCAAGCAGCATCCTGGACCGCATCATGAGCACCCGAAGCAATCCCGCCGCAGTCACCGAAGTGCCCCGGCTCGAAGACAAAACCATTCAACCCATCCCCCTGAATGAACGCCACGGAAAGGCGCGGGACCTCTTCACCATCTGGTTCGGTTCCAACATCATGATCATGACCATCGTGACCGGCGGACTCGCCACCACGGTGTTCGGGCTCAGCTTTGTGCCTGCCATCGTGGGAATCATCCTCGGAAACGTCATCGGTGGCATCTTCATGGCGCTGCACTCCGCCCAGGGACCGCAATTGGGCGTGGCACAGATGATCCAGACCCGCGGCCAATTCGGCTCCTTCGGGGCGCTATTGATCGTTGTCATCGTGGTGATCATGTACGTCGGATTCTTCGCCGCGAACCTGGTCTTTGGCGGCGAGGCAATGGCCGCAGTCAGCCCGGACATCAGTGTTGACGCAGGCATCATCATCATCGGCGTCGTGAGCGTTGTTGCCACGATTTTCGGCTACCGGCTCATTCACGCCTACGCACGTTTCCTCAGCATAGTGGCCGGTTTGGCATTGCTTCTGGCCTTCGTCTGGATCATGCTCGTCCACGGGCTGCCTGCCACTTTCCTCAACCAGGGAAACTTCAACTGGGTCGGCTTCATGGCCACCGTCTCCGTATCCGCCTTGTGGCAGCTGGCCTACGCTCCGTACGTCTCGGACTACTCCCGCTACATGCCGCAAGGCACCGGCTCGGGCCCGGCATTCTGGGCGTCCTACTCAGGCTGCGTCCTGGGAACGCTCTTCCCGATGATCCTGGGCGCCTTGGTGGGAACCTTGGCGGTCGCGATGGGCGCAGACGCCGGCAACGTCGAAATCGTCGGCAGCATGGGAGCGTTGCTCCAGCCATGGACCCTGGCAGTAGTAGGAGTCTTCTGCCTCGGCGTTGCAGCGTCGAACGCCATGAATCTCTACTGCGGCGTCCTGTGCAGCCTCACCATTGGTCAGACGTTCAAGCCGAACTGGTTGCCTCGCGCCAAGACCCGAAGCGTTGCGGCAATCATCCTCTTTACCTTCGCACTCCTGATCTCGCTGTTCGCACGGGACAATTTCATCCTCTTTTACACCAACTTCCTCTCCTTCCTGATGTACGTGCTGGTTCCATGGACGGCCATCAACCTGGTGGACTACTACCTTCTCCGGCACGGCGATTACAAGGTTGAAGACTTCTTCAAGCGCGACGGCGGAGTGTACGGACGGTTCAACTGGGTGGCCATCGGATCCTACGTGGCAGGTGCCCTGGTCCAGCTTCCCTTCTCGGCAACAGCGATCTACACCGGGCCCGTCGCAGCGGCAATGGGCGGCGTGGACCTCTCATGGATTGTCGGCCTCATTGTGGTTGCCCCGCTCTACTACGTCGCGGCACGCGTGTTCCGGAAGAAGGCCGAGGCCACACCGTTCCAGGCCCCCGTACTCGCAAGCGACTTGGTCTGACACACCGCGGGCCAACGGCCCGTACTCCCCATAAACTCCCGACGCCGCGACCGGCGCCAGAAAACAAAGGCAAAAATCATGACACTCATAGATACCGAACAGTTCATCGTCCGCCGCGCGAGCGAAGACAGCAGCTCCCCTGCGGCCCACGACGCCTCGGGCATCTTGCCATTGCCTCTGCCTCCCGGCGGGCACTTCATTGGAGGATCGTTTGTTCCGGGCACCTCTACCCACCTCATCGACGTCGTAGATCCCACCACTGAACAGGTCATCGCCTCCGTGCAGGCCGGCACAGCCGCGGACGTTGACGTTGCTGTTGAAGCCGCTGTGGCTGCCCAGAAATCCTGGGGCGCCACCACGCCGAAGGAGCGGTCCGAGGTCTTGAACCTGATCGCCAACATCGTTGAAGCCAACCGTGAGGCCTTCGAAATCATCGAGTCAGCCAACACCGGCAAACCGCGAACCGTTGCGGAGGACGATGTCTCCAGCACCATCGATACTTTCCGTTTCATGGCCGGAGCTTCCCGCACGCTGACGTCCATGGCTGGCGGGGACTATGCAACCGGACACACATCGGTGATCCTCAGGGAGCCCGTGGGGGTGGTTGGCGTCATCACCCCGTGGAACTACCCGCTGTTGATGGCCGCCTGGAAGATCGCGCCCATCCTGGCCGCCGGAAACAGCATCGTCCTCAAGCCGTCCGAGCAGACACCGCTCTCGACGCTAAAGCTCGCGGAGCTCCTGGCCGGACGCATTCCGGACGGAATCCTCAATGTCGTGACGGGACAGGGCCGGATCGTCGGACAGCGGATTTCCGAACACCCTGACGTTGCCCTCGTCGCGTTAACCGGGAGCGTTGTCAGCGGACAGGCCGTGGCGGAGGCCGCGGCCAAATCGGTCAAGCGCGTTCATCTGGAACTCGGCGGCAAGGCTCCGGTGGTTGTGTTTGCCGACGCCGACCTCCGTGCTGCCGCCACTGGCGTGCGAAACGCCGGGTACTGGAATGCCGGGCAGGACTGTGGCGCTGCATGCCGCGTACTTGTACACGAGTCGGTGGCTGCCGAGTTCACGGAACACTTGGTGCGCGAAGTCAGCACGCTGGTGGTCGGCGCTCCGGAGGCAGGGGACGACGTGGAAATCGGACCCATGATTTCCCGCCCACACTTCGAACGCGTCAGGGAATCGCTGGCCGAGGCAAAAGCTGCTGGCCTGCACATGGCCATCGGCGGTTCCGCGTTGGAAGGCCCGGGTTACTTCATCGAACCCACAGTCATCAGCAACGTCCCGGCCGGGGCGCATGTTGCCACCCACGAGATCTTTGGCCCCGTGGTCACGATCGAGACTTTCAGTTCCACCGAAGAGGCCATCACACGGGCGAATGAGAGCCCCTACGGACTATCTGCCTCGGTATGGACCCGTGATTCAAGCCTCTCGTTGAGCGTTCCAAAGCAACTCGACTTCGGTACGGTCTGGGTTAATTCACACTTGGTGTTGGCTTGCGAGGTACCGTGGGGCGGGTTCAAGGGATCCGGCTACGGCCGGGACCTCTCGCTTTACGCCCTGGACGATTACTCCCGCACCAAGCACCTCATGATCAACCACGGCGCATGAGCGTTTAGACAAGCAACGGAGCTTAGCAATGACCACCGCGAACCTTCCCCGCACATCATCCTCGGCACGCGCGGCCACCCCGCCGGCCCCTTTCGGAACAGACGTCACTTGGACCAATTGGGGCGGGAACCAGAGCGCCACTCCAGCCTTCACCGTCCGGCCGCGGACTGAACAAGAAGCGCTCGACGCCGTTCGTTTCGCGATCCGCGAAGGCTTGCCCGTGCGGGCGGTCGGCTCAGGGCATTCGTCCTCACCGCTGGTCCAGACGGGGGGCGTCCTGATGGACATGTCCGCACTATCGGGCATCACCGGAACCGACCCTGTCCGGCGTCGTGCCAGAGCCCTTGCCGGCACCACCATCAATGCCTTCGGCGATCCATTGTGGGAGCAAGGCCTCGCGCTGAGCAACCAGGGCGACATCGACAAACAGCAGATTGCGGGGGCGCTCTCAACCAGCACCCATGGTTCCGGGAAGGATCTGGGTAGCTTTTCCTCAAGCCTTCGTTGGGTGAAGTTGATCAATGGTTACGGCGAGATCGTCGAAATCGGCGAGGGGCAGCTCCGCGAACTCAGGGCAGCCCAGGTGGCTTTGGGTACCTTGGGGATCTTCCTTGAGGTGGAGTTGGCGGTTGAGGACCGCTACTACCTGCGAGAACAAATCACGTATCCCACGTGGGCGGAGACCAAGGCGACGTGGCCGTCCGACATCGACGAGAACCGCCACTACTCGTTCCTCTGGTGCCCGGAAGAAGGTTCGTGCGAGCTCCTGGACCTCCCGGGCGCGCCAGGCCTTAGTATGGCAAACCGCAGCTACACCAAGCGGTACAACATCGCGCAGATTCAGGACGAGCGCGAAATTTCGGGTACGGAAGGAGCCCGGCTCGACCGTTCGTACCGGATTTACCCGGGCGGATTCACCACGCCGTTCCATGAACTCGAGTACTTTGTGCCGAGCGAGGTTGGACTTGCCGCCGTCGAGGCCGTCCAGGACCTGATCCGAAGCAAGCACCCTGACCAGAAATACCCCGTGGAGGTTCGCTGGGTGAAGGCCGACGAGGGCTACATGTCCCAGTTCCAGGGACGTGACACCACCGTCATCACCCTGACTACCGAACCCGGGACCGACTACTGGCAGTTCTTCCGTGATGCCGATGCGGTACTGCAGGAATTCGAGCCACGTGCGCACTGGGGAAAGATCCATTTCATGACCAGGAGCCGTTTGGAACGCCTATACCCAGAGCTGGACACTTTTATCCAAGTACGGCGGGAGTTCGATCCGCGCGGAATATTCCTCAACGACCATACCCGCGCCCTTCTGGGCTGACCGAGCGAAGCGACGTCCGATACACCCTTTCGAAACTTTGGAGTGATAGTTTGATCTCTGCTTGAGCCAGACACTCGTACCCACCCGGAGGAAATTCCATGCTCAAAGGTTTCAAGGACTTCGTTCTTCGCGGCAACATCATCGAACTATCCATCGCCGTGGTCATCGGTACCGCGTTCACAGCCTTGGTCGCTGCGTTCACCACCAACATCGTGAACCCGGTCATCGCCGCTGCCGGCGGAGTCAACGCGCAGGGACTGGGCTTCTCCATCTGGCCCGACAACGCGAAGACCTTCGTCAACTTCGGCGCCGTCATCACCGCGTTCGTAACCTTCCTGATCACGGCCGCCGTGGTGTACTTCATCTTCGTTGCGCCCATGAACAAGATCAACGAACTGACCAAGCGCCGCGCCTCCATCGAAGAGCCTGAGGACGAACCGCTTCCGGCTGACACCGCCCTGCTTGTTGAAATCCGCGACCTCCTGACCGAGCTCGCCGCCGCCAACAAGAGCGACGAGAACGCCCGCTAAGTTTCGGGCATTACGGCCAGTTCGGCGCATCCGGTCGGCGCCGAACTGGCCCCCATCAGTGCTGCCTTAGATCGTGACGCAGGCGCAACCCACCTGAAACAGGGCTCGGGCACGATAGTGCCATGAAGCCGAATAAGAGGACTTCCGCTACCGCCGAGCTCTCCTGCGAAGTGTGCGGCCAGATGCCCGAGGCTCCGAAGGCCCGGGTCACCGTGGCCCAAATCGCAGTAATGCTCCCCATCGAACTTCTTGTCCACGCCATTGTGGTTGAAACGCAATTGCCTTACCTGGCCAAGGTGCTCCTCCTGACCGTGACCGCAACGGTCCTGGTCATTTGGGTCGCCGAGCCCTCCGCAGCACGGATTCTGCGGCGCTGGATCCACGCGCCTGCCCTCCGCCACCGCAGGAAGCTTCATTCGGCCCAGGCTCTTTGGCGGGCGAGGACCGTACTCCGCGACCAGCCGGGTTCCCTTAAACGCATCACCCAATCGCTGGCCCGGACCGACATCAACATCCTCAGCATCCATGTCCACCCCATGGACGGAGCCGTCATGGATGAATTCGTACTTTCCGCTCCGGGCCCCCTCGGCGAGCAAGAGCTGCTGACAGCGCTCGACGACGGCGGCGGCCGGGATTCGCACGTGTGGCCTACCACGGCACTCGCTATGGCTGACGGCCAGACCAAGGCCTTGAGCCTGGCCGCACGCATCGCCGACAACCCTCACGAACTGCCGCTGGCGGTTGCGGAACTCCTTTCGGCGAAAATCGTCACCCCCGAAGCCGAAGGTCCGGCCGTCGAGGCGGGCGCCGCCGTCGGGCCCTCCACGACCCTCCTCAAGATTCCCACGGCCTGGCACGGACCGCTCCTCTTCTCCCGGCCGGGCGAGCCGTTCACACCGGCGGAATCAGCACGTGCGCATCGGCTTGCCGAGCTTGCGGAAATCCTGGCGCACAGCCGCAGCGCCGAACCCAAGGACCGGGACTAAGCCGGGCGACAACTGGAAGGTGGTGGCGGGATGAGCGCCATGGAGATGAGAGAGCTGGGGTCCCCAGAGATGTCCGTTCCCGACCCGCCCAACGCCGAGGCGGTGGCCACGAGCCGGGAGCCCCAGCACTGGGGCCGGGCGATGGCCGTTGCCATCGGCAAACTCGCGGACCAGCTGGCATCGGAGGATGGGCATGAAGCCCTGATGGGCCGGGAGCTGCGGCTCCGCATCACCGCGAATCCGGACGGCGCACGCATCTCGGTGTGGTGTTTGCCGGAGGAGTAGCGGGGACGGAGGGGGCGTCCGGATTTCGTATCGTGAACCCGACGCCGGTGCCCGCAATCTCCGCAGGTACAGTTTGTCGGGTGACTACCAAGATTGATCTCGAGCGGGCCGCCAATACCCTCCGGGCGTGGGCATTGGATGAAGACCTGAAGCAGCGTGTCATGTCCACGCCAACCTTGGCGACAATGGCTTCGCGCGTGGCAAGGCGATACTCGGCCGGGGACACTGCCGCCGACGCCATCGAGGTAGCCGCGGCGGCGGTAGCCCGGGGGCATGCCGCGAGTATCGAATACGCAGGCGAGAGCGTGCGCAACGCCGACCTCGCACACTCTGAAGCCGGGGTATTCCTCGAGTTGGGCGCTGCCCTCGGGAAGACCGGCCTGCCGAGCACCATCTCTTTCGACCTCTCCCACCTCGGCGCCCTCGTGGACCGCGATCTGGCGCTCAACCATGTACGCCAGCTTGCCGCGATAACTGAACCGTACGGAACGGGACTGATGATCTCGGCCGAAGGTTCCGATCGGACCGATTTGGTCCTTGACCTGTACGACGAACTCGCCGTCGAAGTCCCCCGTGTCGGAATCACACTCCAAGCCCGTTTGCATCGCACCCCCGGAGACCTTGAGCGGGTCCTTCGCCACCCGGGTACCGTTCGCTTAGTCAAGGGCGCGTTCCTTGAACCCGAGTCCGTCGCCTACCCTCGCAACAGTGTCGAACTGACTGCCGCCTACCTTGATCTGGCGAGCCAGCTCATTCTCTCCGGCCACCCGCTGTCCCTCGCAACGCACGACGACCAGCTCGTCAACACGCTCATCGCCAGGCACGGCGAGGCGCTGAAGACCGATGCGATCGAATTCGAGATGCTCCTCGGACTGGGGACCGATCTTCTCGACCGGCTCCATCGGGACGGCTACAGGACGCGCGAGTACGTCATCTTCGGTGGCGAGTGGTGGTTGTACGTCCTCAACCGCATCGCGGAACATCCCGAGCGGGCGCTGACAGCTCTCGCCGACCTCAACCCGAGCTAAGCGCTCCCAGATCCTGCCCTAAACGCCTGGCGACACGGAAAATGCCCTGCGACACCGGAATTCCGGCGTCGCAGGGCATTTTCCGTGTCCCGTAGCAAGTTGCGCGTCGTGGGGTATCCCACTCTCGGCCATCGGCCTCCCTGACTCCACTTCGGTATCCCATCTCAGCACCGATTCGGACGCCAAGGCCCACGAGCCGTCAAACTTCAGCCCTCGGTCACATTCCGTTTCCTCACTTTGTATACCAAAACCCTTGACAGTGCGCCGGGTCACATCTAATTTTAATTTTGGGATCCCAAAACGGGATCCCAAAACGGACCCAACGAACCGGCAGCGTCCCTCCTCCCAGAAGGAGGACCGGGCCGCTACTGCCGCCGCCGGCGCGAGTCCAGCTGCCGCGGCAACCCGCACCCAGCTCAACAATTCAAGACTTTCCCCGCTCCTCAAACTCCCCCTGAAGGAGAAACTGTGTCTCTCCAAAACACCGAAACAGCGGCGCATGCCGTCGAAGGAACAGCAGAAGAAAAAGCCGGCAAGGACGGCGTGCAGCGACGCACGAGTGTCCGTTGGAGGCTCTTCGTCCTGCTGCTCATCCTGGTAGCCGTCAACTACATCGACCGCGGCTCCATCTCCGTGGCATTGCCCATCATCCAAAAGGAATTCAACCTCGCCCCGGAACTCGTCGGGCTCCTGCTTTCGGCATTCTTCTGGACCTATGCCCTCATGCAGATCCCGGTCGGCTTGCTCATCGACAAGTTCGGCCCCCGTAAGGTCGTCACGGCGTCGTGCATCGGCTGGGGTGCCGCAACGGCAGCATCCGGGCTGGCCGGCGGCTTCCTCAGCATGTTCATTGCCCGTTTGGGCATCGGCGTGGCCGAGGCCGGAGTCATGCCGGCCGGTGGCAAGCTCAATGCCATCTGGATGCACAAGAAGGAGCGCGGCCGCGGCGCCACGATCCTTGACGCGGGCGCCCCGCTCGGCGCCGGCCTGGGCGGCATCCTCATCACCTGGCTCATCGCCTCAACAGGCAGCTGGCGCTACTCGTTCATCATCGCCGGCGCTGCGACAGTCCTCATGGGCCTGGCCGTCTGGTGGTACGTCCGCGACAATCCCCGCAACCACAAACGCGTCAACGACGCCGAGGCCAGCTACATCGAGGCCTCCCACGCCGAGGAAGACGCCGAGGCCAAGAAGGACGGCGTCAAGGGCAAGCGCGCCCTCCTCCCCTACCTGAAGTTCCGCTCCTTCTGGGCAATGTGCTTCGGCTGGCTTGGCTTCAACGGCGTCTTCTACGGCCTCCTGACGTGGGGCCCGCTCTACCTGGCCCAGGCCAAGCACTTTAACCTGAACACCATCGGCTGGTCCACCTTCGTGATCTTCGGCGCCGGATTTGTCGGCGAAATCCTGGGCGGCACCATCGCGGACAAATGGCGTGCGGCCGGCGCGTCGGCAAACAAGGTCATGCGCACCCTGCTGGGCATCTCCAGTGTCGTCGTGATTGGCGGCCTGGTAGGCGTCACCATCGTGGCAGACCCGACGACGGCGGTTGTCCTGCTGTCCGTAGTCATGTTCTTCCTCCGCTGGGTTGGCCTGTTCTGGAGCATCCCCTCCATCCTGGGCGGGCGCACCAACTCGGGCGTCCTGGGTGGCGCCATGAACTTCAGCGGCAACATCTCAGGCTTCGTCACCCCGATTGTGGTAGGTCTGATTGTCGGGGCCACAGGCTCCTACACCTGGGCCCTCCTATACTTTGTCGGCTCCGCGATCATCATGGGCGTGTCCGTGCTGACGCTGGACTACGGCAAACGACTTCCGGTCTAACTCGCCTGACCGGTCTGGCCGAACGGTCCTGAACCACCAAAGGCCAGACGCCCGCCGGGAATGCCGGGCGCAATGACCCAAAAGAACACGAATGGAGCAAAAATGCTGATTGCAGATGAAACCCCCACCACGGACCGCCCCCTCCGGGAATCCGTGCGGGACGCCATCCGTTCGCGAATCTTCGAGGGTCATTACGCGCCCGGCACCCGGCTGGTGGAGCGGGACCTCGCCGCCGAATTCAACGTGTCGCGACTCCCCATCCGCGAAGCCCTTCGCATGCTGCGGCAGGAAGGCCTCATCCAGGACCGGGCCTCCCGCGGTTCCGAAGTGGCAGGGTTGAGTCCCAAAGACGTCGAGGACCTCTTTGACGTCCGTCAGTCACTGGAAGTCCTCGCCTGCCGCCTGGCAGCGGCCCGCGCCACTGACAAGGACCTCAAGCACCTGGCTAGGCTCCTCGATGAGGCCGATCGCTTCCTCGCGAAAGGCTCAATCCTCGAGGCGCACCGCGCCAACAGCGAATTCCACGATGCCATCACGGCCATCGCCAACAACGATTTTCTCCGCACGGCGCTGGAACCGCTCCAAGGCCGCATGCACTGGCTTTTCCGCCATGTGGACGACCTGCCGGAACTGATCCAGGAGCACCGCGATCTCTACGCCGCCATCGCCAGCGGCGATCCCGAGCGCGCCGCAACCCAATCGGCGTCGCACATTGGAAAGTACCGCGAGCAGTTCCCGCAGAAACCCGCCACCGAACTCAAGTTGCAAGGCAAACGAACATGAAATTGCTAGTCATCAATCCCAACATCAGCGCCGATGTCACTGCGTTGATCGACGCCGAAGCCCGCCGGTCTGCGGGGACTGACACCGAGCTGATCGTCCGGACCGCCGGCCATGGCGTCGAATACATCGAGACCCGCTTTGAAGCCCTCGTCGCAGCCGGGGCCGTCGCCGAAATCATCGCCGAGCACTGCGGCGGCGATCCGGCAGCAGACCACATAGACGGCGTCGTGGTGGCTGCATTCGGCGACCCCGGTATGCCTGCGCTCAAGGAACTCACCGACGTGCCGGTCATCGGCATCACCGAGGCCGCCCTCTGTGCCGCGGCCCTGCAGGGCCAGCGATTCTCCATCATCGCCATTTCGGACCGCATCACCGCTTGGTACCGGGACTGCGTGGAGCATTTCGGACTTGGCAGCCGTCTTGCCTCGATCCGGTCCATCAACCAGAGCCTCAACGGCATCGGCACCGTACAACAGGATTTCAAGGAGACCCTCCTGGCACTGAGCCGGCAAGCCGTTGCGGAAGACGGCGCCGACGTCGTCATCCTCGCAGGTGCCCCGCTTGCCGGACTCGCGCGCGAGCTTGAAGGACAGATCCCCGTGCCCGTGGTGGACGGAATCTCCGCCGGAATCCGCATGACCGAAGCGGTTGTGGCCCTGCAGTCGGGCTTCCACCGCCAAGGCGCATTTGCGCCGCCACCCGTCAAGAACCGCCGGGGGTTGTCCGAAAACCTCGACGCCGCCCTGACCGCCATCCAGGCCGCCGCCGGCGGTTCCGTTACTGCCAACGCCGTTCCATCCGGAAAGTAGGGGCCACCGTGACCATTCCCGATCTCGTCATCGCCCACGGCACCGTGGTCAACAGCCGTCAATCCACTGGGCCGGCCCGGCAGGCCGCGCACGTCGTAGTGCGCGAAGGCCGCATCACCCAGCTCATCGACGCCGCGGAACCGGTCCCCGCCGCCTCCCGCATCATCGACGCGTCCGGCAAGTTGGTCATCCCTGGCGGCGTGGACGGCCATTGCCACGTGGCCCAAGTGACCGGCCGCTTCCGCACCCTGGACGACTACCGCACTACCTCCACCGCGGCCCTGTGGGGCGGCACCACAACCATCATCGATTTTGGTATCCCCCGTGACGCCCAGGAATCCCCGCTGGATGCCGTCCTGAACAAGAAGCGACTGGCCGCCGAGTCCCGCTGCGATGTCGCGCTCCATGGCTCCGTGGTCAGCTGGGACGAGACCGTGCCCTGGCAGCTCGAGCAGCTCGCCGCCGAGGGCGTCCGTTCGGTGAAGATGTACACCACCAACCGCGGCTCCACCATGGCCGACGGCGACACCATCCTGAAAGTCATGCGCGAAATGGTGCGCCTGGACGGACTCACGTACATCCATGCCGAGCACGATCCCATCATTGCCGACTGCACCGAACAGCACGCCGCGGACGGCCGGATAGGCATCGAGCACCTGCATTCCACGCGGCCCGAACTCGCCGAGGAAATCTCCGCCAAAGAGACGCTCGCCATGGCCGAGTACACCGGAGCGCCCGTCTACTTTGTGCACCAGTCGACCCCCGGCGCGGTGGACCTTGTCACTGAGGCCCGCGGGCGCGGCCAGGAAGCCTACTCCGAGACCTGCCCGCACTACTTGACGCTGGATGACGCGGTCTATGGCAGCGATTTCCCCGAGTGGTACGCCTGCTGCCCGCCCATGCGAAGCGCTGAAACAGTGGCCGCGCTGAAGGAACGCCTCGCGGCCGGAGCCATCCACACGGTGTCCTCGGACCACTCCTGCTACGACCTCTCCCAGAAGCGCGAACGCACCGACGACGTCCGCTTCATGCCGCACGGGCTGCCCGGCGTCGAAACCCGCATGCCCGTCACGTTCACCGCGATGGCGCCCCACAGCACCGTGGAGGACTTCGTCGAGGTCTTCTCGGCCGGCCCCGCGCGGATCAATGCCGTGCCCGGCAAGGGCACTATCGCGGTAGGGTTCGACGCCGATCTCGTCATCTTTGATCCCGCCGAAGAACGCGAGGTCGACGGCGGCGCGCTCCACATGGGAACTGACTTCTCGCCTTTCGAAGGGAAGACGCTGAGCGGCTGGCCCGCCGTCGTCGTGTCCGCCGGACGCGTGGTGGTCGACGACGGCGGTTTCCACGATCCCGGCCCGGTGGGCCGTTTCGTTGCCCGCAACGGCTTCGCCGCCCACCGCGATGCCCTGTCCGTTCGAAAATCGCCGTCCGTTCCGGCCACCGTTTCTGCTTAGGAGAACCATGCCTTCCGCACACCGCCCCACCCGCATCGGCATGATCGTGCCGTCGTCCAACACGTGCCTGGAGCCGCAGAGCTACCGGATCCTGGGTGACCGCCAGGACGTCACCATCCACTTCACGCGGATTCCGGTCACCCGCATTGCGCTTGATGATTCCTCGGATAAACAGTTTGATTCGGCCGTCATGCGGGAGGCCGCCGCATTGCTCGCGACGGCGGGCGTGGACGTCATCGCGTGGAACGGAACCTCGGGGTCCTGGCTCGGTTCCGCGCACGACGAGGCTTTGGTCCGGGAAATCACGGAGGCCACCGGGATCCCGGCCACGACCTCCACGTTGGCCTACCTGGAGGCCTTCAAGGCGTTCGGCACGGAAAGGATCGGCATGTTCACCCCGTATACCGGGGACGTGAACGAAGCCGTCATCGAGTCGTATGCGCGCGAAGGAATCAAGACGGTTGACCACCGCCACCTGGACCTCAGCAACAACGAATCCTTCGCCCGCGTTACGGACGAGGAAATGCTGCCCGGGTCCTTGGAACTTGCCGCCTCGAACCCGGACGCGCTCATTTACTTGTGCACGAACCTTTACGGCGCCAACGTCACCGCGCAAGTGGAGGAAACCACCGGAGTGCCGGTGCTTGATTCCGTAGCCGTGACGTTGTGGCATTGCCTCAAGCTTGCCGGAGCGCCTTTACTGGCGCCCAAGTGGGGCCGGCTGCTTGCAGAACTGCCTTGATTCGTAAGTGGTCCTCTCTTAGAGAGGTTGGATGTTCTCCGCCTGGGGGCCTTTCGGGCCCTGCACAACGTCGAACTGGACCCGCTGATTCTCGTCCAGTGATCGGTACCCACTCGACGCGATCGCCGAGTAGTGGGCAAAGACGTCCGCCGAACCGTCGTCGGGGGCAATGAAGCCGAAACCCTTCTCGGCGTTGAACCACTTGACAATACCTGTTGCCACGGCCATGTTCCTTCTCTGAATCTGACTGACCATCGGCTTCAAACCCGATGCCCCCGGACGCATACGTCCGCTTCCTCAAACCTACGGCGCGGGGTTCGGGGGCGCAAGGATCCGTGTCGACTGATTGAAAAGCTCCGGGAAGCGGCTTTCTTTCCGCGTGCCCGAATCTTGAGGATTTCTTGTTCCTCTTCAGTGCGGGATCTTGACACTGGGTCGGCAGAGTGGTTGGCGAGTAGCGTCGTCGGCCATAAAGGAGAATACCAGGTGGGGTTGTTCCGGCGCCGGTTCGAAGCGGCAGCCCCAAAGATCCACGTGGACATCCTCGAAGACCACGCACTGTTGCGGGAGAGTCTCGCCTCTTGGCTTGAGGCCAACGCGGCAACGGTGAAGGTGGTGGGCAGGTTCGGCTCCTGGGCCGAGCTTGCCGCCTCACTGGGACAGTTGTCTGACGTCGTCCTGTTGGACATCATCCTTGGTGACCGCATCCCGCTGCGCTCCAAAATCCAGGCCATTCTCTCAACCGGATCACAAGTGGTGGTCTGCAGTTCCCTCGCGACGCCGCTGGTTATCCGCCAAGCGTTCGACGCCGGCGCGCTGGCCTACATACCCAAGACGGCGGGGGCCGAAGTGCTCACCACAGCCGTTCTCGCGGCGGCGCGCGGCGAGAAGTTCGTCCTGCCCGAGCTTGCTGGCGTCTTTGACGTCCCCGGGCCGCGGATCCGTCTCACACCGCGCGAACACGAAGCCGTCACGCTGTATCTGGGCGGCCCGGGCGGGACAATGGCCGACGTCGGCGCGAGCCTGGGCATCAGCGCCGACGGCGTGAAGAAGCTCCTCGTCTCAGTCCGCCGCAAAGCCCACGACGGACCGGAACCACTCAGCCGGCCCGCGCTCCGGGAACTGCTGATCGCCGACGGCTGGCTGCTACCTGATCAGTGAGGTGCCGTGCCGCGCGGCGGGGCCGCCGTTGAGCTGGCAGGCCGCGGTGTGCGCGCGAACGTGGTGAACCCGGGCCCGATCGATACCGGATGGATGGACGACGTGACGCGGCGCTCGGGGATTGACGCAACACCCGCGGGCCGACTCGGCACGGCCGAGGACACGACAGACCTGGTGAGATTCCTGTTTTCCGACCAGGGCTCGTGGATGAATGGCCAGATTCTTTACAGCAACGGGGGCTTCAAGATCGGCTGAGATGGTCTCGTGTCCCTCGGTTACTTCGAAGAGGACGATGAGGCATAATCATGAAAGAGAATGCCATTCGCTTTTATGATGGAGGAACACCGTGTCGCGCATTAACACTCGCCAAAGCAGGGTCACCGTTGACAACTGGCAGGAGCCGGAGAATCTGTCATGGTCCTTCCACCACATGGATGAGCTGTTCGCGAACGCTGAGATTCGCGCCACGGCCACGGACTCCGCCAGCCCACTGCAGCGGGCGGTGGCCGGGGATCCCGTCGGGCTCCGGGGCATGGCCGTGCGCCTGCCCGATGGCTCGGACCGCACCGTCGGGCAGGTCCTGGCGGCCACCAGCACCGATGCCTGGATGGTCCTGCACGGCAATGAGGTTCTCGTCGAAGAGTACTTCGGGGCGATGGCCCCCGACACAAGGCACCTACTCATGTCCGTCAGCAAATCCATCGTTTCCGCCGTGGTCGGCGTACTGGCGGGCCAAGGGAAGATCGACACCGCCCAACCGATAGAGCACTATGTTCCCGAGCTCAGTGCCAGCGGCTACAGGGGCGCCGCAGTGCGGGACATATTGGACATGCGCAGTGGCATCAAGTTCTCGGAGGAATACCTCGACGCAGGATCCGAGGTGCGGAAACTGGACGAGGCTGTGGGCTGGGCGCCCCGCAACGGCGGAGCAGGCACGCTCAAGGAGTTCCTGGTGACCTTGGAACAGGCCCGTGAACACGGCGGACATTTCGAATACCGCAGTTGCGAGACGGATGTACTCGGCTGGCTTTGCGAAGCTGCGAGCGGGAAGCCGTTCGCAGAACTCGCCTCTGAGGTCCTCTGGTCCCGGATGGGTGCCCGCCACGACGCCTACATCTCCCTCGACGCGGCCGGCACCGGTATGTTCGACGGCGGCATCTGCGCCACGCTTGGGGACATGGCCCTGTTCGGGGCCATGATCCGCGACGGCGGGGCCTCACTGAACGATGAGCGGATCCTCGAGCCTGCCTGGGTTGAGGACATCTTCACCGGCGGCCCCGATTCCGCAGCGGCCTTCGCGGCCGGCAATCATGCGGAAGCGATGCCGGGAGGCAGCTACCGCAGCCAGTTTTGGTTCCTCTCGGACGATCCGATACGGCATATTGCCTCGGGATCCACGGGCAAATGGTCTATATCAACCGGAAGTCAGGGGTAGTGGGGGTCAAATTCTCTTCAACAGCGCTGCCGGTCGACCCCGTCGCGGGCCCTGCAGCAGCCGCGATGTTCGAGGCCATCAGCGAGCGGTTGGTTGCCTTGAACGAGCACTGACAGACCGCCACCCCATCCCCTTTGCGGGACAGGGGTGGCGGTCTGCAGCAGCAACGCGGCCCTGGGCCTAGAGCAGCCCGACCTTGGTCATCAGCTCGGTGACCTTCTCGCTATTGAGCTTGGCGGGGTCCACCGAGGGTGCCTGGAGATCCTTGAGGGGCACGAGCTTGGAATTGGCCGGTACGTCGGAACCAACGGTGTACTCGAAGGAATCACCGTTCTGGAGGACCTGCTGGCCCGCTTTGCCTGTGATGAACTTCAGGAACTGCTGGGCTTGGGCCTGCTTCTTGCTGGATGCTAGAACAGCGCCGCCGGAGACGCTGACGAACGCACCCGGGTCCTGGTTCTTGAAGTAGTGGAGATCGACGTTCTTGCTGTTTTCTCCGGTCTGGGCCTGGTCCACGAAGGAGTAGTAGTGGTACAGGACTCCCGCGTCGACCTCGCCGGCATTCACAGCCGCGAGCACCGGGGTGTCGTCCTTGTAGGACTTGAAGTTGGTTTTGGCCGCCTCCAGCCATTTCTGGGTAGCGTCTTCTCCCTTGAGCGCAAGCATCGCGCTGACGATGGCCTGGAAATCAGCTCCGCCAGTGGACGCGCCGATGCGTCCCTTCCATGACGGGTCCGCGAGGTCCATCAAGGACTTGGGAAGCTGGTCTGCGCTGAGCTTGGTCTTGTTGTAGGCCAGTACGGTGGAGCGGGCCGCGATGCCCGTCCAGTCGCCGGTGGACGGCCGGTACTGCGCGGGGACTTGGCTGAGGGTTGCCTGGTCCACGGGGGCGAGCAATCCGGCACTCGCGATGCGGACCATGGCCGGGGAGTTTTCCGTGAGGAAGACGTCCGCTGGGGAGTTCTTGCCTTCCTCACTGAGCTGGTTGCTCATTTCAAGGTCGTCGCCATTACGGAGCGTGACCTTGATGCCCGTTTCCTTGGTGAAGGCGTCCACCCATGCGCCGGTGAGGTTTTCATGCTGCGCGTTGTATACGACGATGCCGTCGCCGGACGCGCCAGCCGTGGAACTACCGCTTGCGGTACCGCTTGGCGCGCCGCTGCACGCCGAAAGTGCCAGCAGCGTGGCCGTGGCGGCGGCAAGGGCCGTAGCGGGTTTGATGCCGAATTTCATGGGGGCCTTTCAAGGGTTCCGGCTGGGACCGGAATGGTTGGGGGGTAGCCCTACCCTTCATGCAGAGCAAGCCCGAGGAGCCGGGGAACGGAAGCGAGATAGGCAAGGCAATCCTTACTGTAATAACAACATGCCGCTGTTGCGTAATTCTGGGCACGCTGGGGTCGACTATTACAAACGGGAACGCGGGCGCTAAATCTGCTCCTGTCCGCGTAAGGAAACCATTAAGGACCGACGACGGCCGCCCGGTTTGGTGGTCTGATGAAGATAGTCAATTCGGGCTTTGGGCTGACCCTCCTTAGGAGCTGAATCCACTATGAAACGCACTCCCCTCAACCAAGGAACGGCACATGATTCCGAGCTTGCCGGCGCGGCTCCGGAAGACTACGTCGTTGTCGATGAGCTCGGTGATTTCACGTACTACCCGTCCAAAACGGCCATGCTCGAAGACCTTGAGTACGTAGACGAAGCGGCCAGCATTTTGGACCGGGCGGGCAACAACTTCCACTTGACGTTGGAGGCGGGCCGGAAGCTGACCCTGGGGTCCTCATTCGGCCGGGTCGAATTCACGTGGCTCCGCCAGACCTGGATCAACGACCGGCGTCGCGAACCGCAAGCTCATCGGCTGCTCCGTCTCTACCCCACAACGCTGGATGCCCTTCTGGCTGGAATATTTGAAACCCTGAGCCTGGAACTCGCCAGCAGCGCCACCAGTTCGCCCTGGGTATTGGATGTAGCGGGAGAAGAGAGCCATCCCGCGACGCTCCGGGACGTCGATGGCCTCCTCGCGCGGCTGGATCACCTTGAACGTGTCACTGTGCGCGATCCCTTCGGACACGAGTACCGGCCAACCCGTCATGCAACACACCGCCTCCATGCCCCTGGCGCAGGGGCGATCTACTACGTGGAGATGGAACCCCACCTCGGAGAGGCCGAGCAGCATCCCAACGTACCTGGCAATCTGCCGTGAGTTCCTTCAATGTGGGTTACCGCCCGGTAGGCGCGTTCTGCGATAGTTGGGGACGGCCGCCTTCGCGTCAACAGCCCGCCGGCCGGGGCCAGCCAGACACAGAGGAACAACAATGGTGAACGTCCAGACCGAAATACTGATCCAGCGGCCCCGCGAGATCGTGGCAAGTTATGCTTCCGACCCGGACAACGCGCCGGTCTGGTACGCGAACATACGATCCGCACAGTGGCAGACGCCGCGGCCCCTGGCGGTCGGATCCCGGGTTGCCTTCACGGCGCGATTCCTGGGCCGAAATCTGGACTATGTCTACGAATTCACCGAGCTTGTCCCCGGCGAGAAACTCACCATGCGCACAAGCCAAGGTCCATTCCCGATGCGGACTACCTACACCTGGTCCGATGAGAATGGCGCGACCCGCATGACCCTCCGCAACACAGGTGAACCCTCCGGGTTCTCCACGCTTGCAGGTATGGTCATGGCGCCAATGATGCGCGCGGCCATGCGCAAGGACCTGGAGAACCTCAAGAAGATCCTCGAAGCCAGCTAGTCCACGAGGCCCCCGACCCTCCCCGCGGGGCCCGTTTCTATGTGATGGGAGCCGGCAGGCTGAGCCTAAAAGGCGTGCGGGTGGCAGCGCGTATCACAGCGGCCACCGGCTTTTGTCTTTCGTAGCGGGGAACGCTGCCAAATACATCAATAACCAACCCCTCTCTTTGATCACCAGCTCCAAGCCTTAGCCGTTGGTCAGCGTGACGTCGTCGAGGTACATCCAGGTGTCATCCGCCGGGCTGGAACCGTCGAGGTGGACATTGAACCAGAGCGTGATGGTCTGGCCCTTGTAGGCGGTGAGGTCGGCGCTGAACTGGGTCCAGGTGCCGTTGTCGTTGCAGAGCTTGAACAGGCTGCCCAGGACAGTGCCGCTGGAACTGCGGACCTGCGCTTCCATCCAGTCGTACGGGCAGGCATTGCCCGTACAAGGATCTTCCGCGCTGTGGGGCTGGTACCAGAAGGACAGCGTGGATGTCCCGGCGGCAGGTACGGTGATGGTCTGGGACAGGCTGCTGTCACCCAAAGGCTCCGTTCCCGAGGCCAGTCCCAGCAACGCGGAACCCGTCCCGGTGTGGGCGGTGGTGGAGGCCACAGGTGCCCTGACGCCGCCGGTGGTCCAGGAGCTCAGCCCGGACTCGAAGCCCCCGTTGGTAATAGTTGAGGTGGTTGTTGCGGTGGGGGTGACCGGAGCCGAGGCCGCCGAGGCCGGGGAAGTCCCCACCGCATTGGTGGCCGTGACGGTGAAGGTGTAGGCGGTGCCGTTGCTCAGACCCGTCACGGTCGCCGTCGTCGCCGGCGGGTTACCGGCCACGGTGACCGGGGCCAGGGTCGTGGAGCCGGCGTGCGGGGTGACGGCGTAGGAGGTGATCGCGGAGCCGCCGTTGTTCGGCGCGGTCCAGGACACGGTCGCGGAGGCGTTCCCCGGCGTCGCCGTGACACCTGTCGGAGCGGACGGTGCCGTCACGGTTGCCGTGGGGGTGACCGGAGCCGAGGCCGCCGAGGCCGGGGAAGTGCCGACGGCGTTGGTCGCGGTGACGGTGAATGTGTAGGCCGTGCCGTTGGTGAGCCCCGTCACCGTCGCACCGGTGGCGGGTGGGTTTCCGGTGACAGTCACCGGCGCCAGGGTCGTGGTGCCCGCGTGCGGGGTGACAGCGTAGGAGGTAATCGCGGAGCCGCCGTTATTCGGGGCCGTCCAGGACACGGTCGCGGTGGTGTTGCCCGCCGTCGCGGTCACCCCTGTCGGAGCGGCAGGCGCCGTCGCGGTCGGCGTGGGGGTGACCGGTGCAGACGCGGTCGAGGCCGGCGAGGTGCCGACGGCGTTCGTGGCCGTGACGGTGAACGTGTAGGCCGTGCCGTTCGTCAACCCCGTCACGGTCGCCGTCGTCGCGGGCGGGTTCCCGGTGACGGTG
Source organism: Arthrobacter sp. efr-133-TYG-118 (assembly GCF_030209755.1). GTDB lineage: Bacteria > Actinomycetota > Actinomycetes > Actinomycetales > Micrococcaceae > Arthrobacter. Next base: position 164,171 of record NZ_JARVRH010000012.1, read on the forward strand.
ACCGGGGCCAGGGTCGTGGCGCCGGCGTGCGGGGTGACGGCGTAGGAGGTGATCGGGGAGCCGCCGTTGTTAGGGGCGGTCCAGGACACGGTGGCGGAGGCGTTGCCGGCGGTCGCGGTGACCCCGGTGGGGGCGGCGGGCGCCGTGGGCGTTGTCTGGGTGTTGCTGAGGGTGACGTCGTCGAGGTACATCCAGGTGTCATCCGCCGGGCTGGCGCCGTCGAGGTGGACGTTGAACCAGAGCACGATGGTCTGCCCGTCGTAGGCGGAGAGGTTCGCGCTGAGCTGGGTCCAGGTCCCGGAGTTGCTGGAGAGTTTGAACAGGCTCGCCAGGACCGTGCCGCTCGTGGTGCGGACTTGTGCTTCCATCCAGTCGTAGCGGCAGGTGGTGCCGGTGCAGGTGTCGTCTGCGGTGTGGGGCTGGTACCAGAAGGACAGGGTGGACGTCCCGGCGGCGGGCATCGTGATGGTCTGGGCCAGGCTGCTGTCACCCAAAGGCTCCGTCCCGGAGGCCAGGCCCAGCAACGCGGACCCTGTGCCGGTGTGGGCAACAGTGGAGGCCACGGGCGCCCTGACCCCGCCGGTGGTCCAGGACGTCAGCCCGGATTCGAACCCGCCGTTGGCGACGCCGGGAGCGGGTGCTATCGGCGTGACAGGCGCCGAGGCGGCAGACGGCGCAGACGTTCCCACGGCGTTCGTGGCGGTGACGGTGAAGGTGTAGGCGGTGCCGTTGGTGAGTCCGGTGACGGTCGCCGTCGTCGAGGGCGGATTCCCGGTAACCGTCACCGGAGCCAAGGCCGTGCCGCCGGACGAAGGCGTCACCGCATAGGAGGTGATCGGGGAGCCGCCGTTGGCCGGAGCAGTCCACGACACCACGGCGGACGCATTACCCGCCGTGGCGGTCACGCCGGTTGGAGCGGAAGGTGCGGTCGGGGCTGTCGGGGTGACCGGAGCCGACGCGGCCGACGCCGGCGACGTGCCGATCGCGTTGGTGGCCGTGACGGTGAACGTATAAGCAGTGCCGTTAGTCAATCCGGTGACGGTCGCCGTCGTCGAGGGCGGATTCCCGGTAACCGTCACCGGAGCCAAGGCCGTGCCGCCGGACGAAGGCGTCACGGTATATGAGGTGATCGCGGAGCCGCCGTTGGCCGGCGCCGTCCAGGACACCACGGCCGAGGCGTTACCCGCCATCGCGCTCACCCCAGTAGGTGCCGCAGGCGCCGTCGCCGTGACCGGGGTGACGTCGATCATGGAGTAGTCGTCCGTGGTGATCGAACCGTTGGATTGGATGTTCAGTCCGTAGCTAATACCAGACGCGCCTGAGGGAAGGGCTGGCGTGGTCCAGGTAATTTGGGTCCAGTTACTACTGGCGTTGAACAATGGGCTCGCCGTCCAGTAGGTCCAGTACCCCGTTCCTGTACGGTAATAGACCTCGAATTGGGTGATGACGTTGGATTTATACCAGGCGCTGAGCTGATAGACATGGCCGGGAGTGCCCGTGGGCGAGCAGCCGCCAAGGTCCAGGGCAGGCAGGAGCTTCGCGTCACCGCTGACGTACCCACTCAGAGTCAACTGTTCAGCGTTGGTGCCGGTGTGTCCGGGCGAGACCACGGAATAGCTAGGCGTGTTGGTGCCATATCCACCCGCAGCCCAGCACAGCGGAATTCCGCTGGTGAGCGTCTCCAGGCTCGGGTTCTGGATCATGTTGGTTCCCTGCGGAGGCGGCGGAGGCACGGCCGGGCCGGAGACGAGCGGCTGGACCGCGCCACCGATTACCTGGTCTACCGTCTTCACGACAACACTGCCCGCTGTCTGTTGTTGCGCTAGCCACGAGGCGAATTGGTTGAACAGACTGGGGCTGATGGTGAGGGTCGGATCGGTCCCCACCGCTATGTGGTGGAACGTCAATTGAACCCAGCCACCGCCAGCCGCCTGCGCCCTGGTCACGGAGTTTTCAAGGTTGGACAGCGTCCATGTGCTGTCCACTTCCTCCGGCGCTGCGGTGTCATAGGGGTTGGCAGGCGGGATGGTCTCGGCAGCCGGCAGCCCCGGATCGTCCTTGCTGTAAAGGTCCCCGAGCCCGCGTGCGCTGTTGAAACCGCAATTCTTCACGATGGTCTGAACCGCAGGATCCAAGGAGGCGAAGGGGTACGCAAAGCTGGTGACCTTGAAGCCCATGTTTGCCAGGGCGACCCTGCCGTTGCACACCTGCCGCGTCACTTCATCCGACGTCAAGGTGACCAGGTCGGGGTGCGTGACCGTGTGCCCGGCAATCTCATTGCCGTCCGCATAGAGTTGCTGCAGGTTCGCCGACGTGAAATAGCTCGGCTGATCGACCCACCCGGAGGGGACGAAATAGGTGCCGTGAAGTCCGAGGTTCTTCATCGTGGCAGCGGCGGTCAACTGGTCGGCGTTGCCGTCATCGAAGGTCAGCGTGATGACAGTGTTGGCTGCGGCATGCGCCGGCAAAGCAAAGCCGCTGAGGAGTGCCAGGACCATTGCTGCGCACGCTCCCACGGCGCCCCAACGGATCCCGAAGCGCCGTATCACTGTCTGCTCCTGCGTCGAGAGTCTAGCCACTCCACTCACCGTCCATTCGATCCCGGGGCAACCGTCAAGATGAGAGCATTCCCCGCCCCTAGGTCTTCGGCGATGATAGGGCGTTGACACCGACCGCGTCTTGAGTGGACTCACCCGGCTGGGCAGCAGCTGCGGGCCGCGATCCTGAGTGTGCTCACCCGATTGGGCAGTATAGGTGCCGGCGAGCACCCCAGGGTTGGTTAACTAAGCTTGAGCGCCTTGACCGCACTCAACACTTTGGCGAGGGATTCCTTGGCGTCGCCAAACAACAGCGTGGTCTGCGGCTCGTACATGAGTTCGTTCTCTATTCCCGCGAAACCCGGCCGCATGGAGCGCTTCAGGAAGACCACCTGGCGGGCGTCAGCAACTTCGAGGATGGGCATGCCGTAGATCGGCGAACCTGGAGTGGTCTTCGCGGCCGGATTGACGACGTCGTTCGCGCCGACCACGAGCGCTACGTCGGCCGTCCGGAATTCCGAATTGATCTCGCCCATTTCCTTGAGCGATTCGTAGGGCACATTGGCTTCGGCGAGAAGCACGTTCATGTGCCCGGGCATGCGGCCAGCCACCGGGTGGATCGCGAAATCCACATCGATCCCCCGCGCCTCAAGTGCGAGGGCCAGCTCTGCGGCCGTGTGCTGACCCTGCGCTACCGCGAGCCCGTAACCAGGAACGATGATGACCCGTTGCGCGTAGCCAAGGAGAACGGCCACGTCTTCCGCGCTGGAGGAGCGCACCGGGCGGTCGCTCACCGCCGTCGACCCCGCCGTCGAGCCTCCCTTGAACGCGCCGAAAAGGATACCCGCAACACTGCGGCCCATGGCCGCGGCCATGGCCCGGGTGAGGATGGTGCCCGAGGCGCCTACCAACGTGCCAGCCACCACCAAAAGCACATTGCCAAGCACCAGGCCGGAAGCTGCCACGGCCAGGCCCGTAAAGGCATTCAGCAGCGAGATAACGATCGGCACGTCCGCGCCGCCTACCGGCAGCACGAGCAGCACGCCCGCCGCCAGCCCCAGCACCAAGAGCAGCAGCGCGAGCGCTAGGGAACCACTGAAAACGACGGCGACGGCGGCACCCACCGCCGCGAGCAGCACCGCTCCCATGAGGGTCGGCAGGCCAGGGAACACCACCGGGCGGGTGGTCATGAGCTCCTGGAGTTTGGAGAATGTGATGGCGGAACCTGCGAACGACACCGCCCCCACCAGCAGCGTGAAGACAATGGCTACACGTACCCAGCGGTCCTCCGTGTGCGCAAGTTCCAGGAGTGCAACGAGCGCCGCGGCACCGCCACCCACGCCGTTGAACAGCGCCACGAGTTGTGGCATCTGGGTCATCCTGACCTGGCGCGCCACCGGCGCGGCCACGCCCGAACCGACCACCATCGCGCCCAGGATCCAGGGAACGTTGTCCATTTTGACGGACGTGAAGACCGTGGCGACGGCGAGCACCGCACCGAATGCGCCCACCAGGTTGCCTCGCCGGGCGGTACGTGGCGAATTGAGTCCCTTGAGCGCGAGGATGAAACACACGGCAGCCGCAAGGTAGAGGAGCGATGTCCACACCGGGTCGATGAGGGTCATCGCGTGCGCCCCTTGGACCCGGCCTCGACTGCCGCAGATTTCCCGTCTGGGGGCACAACGCGTTTACGGCCGCGGAACATCTCCAACATGCGGTCGGTCACTACGAAACCGCCCACCAAATTGGCGGTGGCGAGGACCACGGCGAGCAAGGCGACCGCGAGGACCCAAGGGTCCGAGGCCTGCCCGGCGACGATGATCGCGCCCACCAGGATGATTCCGTGAATAGCGTTGGCCCCGGACATCAAGGGCGTATGAAGCGTGCTTGAGACCTTGGAGACCACTTCGAAGCCCACGAAGATCGCCAAGACGGTGATGGTGAGCAGGGCGATGCCGTCCATCAGGAGACCCCCTCGTTGGCGGAGCTTACGGATTCCGCCGTCTCGGCGGAGAGCGCCGCAAGGGCCTCGGCCGTCGGACCGTGCCGCACCTCGCCGTCGTGCGTCAGGCACGCGCCCGCCACCACCTCATCGCCGAAGTCCGGGACGACTGCGCCATCACAAGTCATGAGGGCCAGCAAGTTCGCGACGTTCTTCGCGTAGAGGCGCGAGGCGTCCGCGGGCATGGCAGAGGCGACATCCTTCATCCCCACCAGAGTGACCGTGCCCTGGCCGTCCGCCGTCGGTATTTGAAGATCCAGGCCAGGCACCGAGCCTTCCACATTGCCGCCGGACTCCGCGGCGAGGTCTACGACCACCGATCCCGGGCGCATGTGCTGAACCATTTCGCGGCTCACCAGGAGAGGGGCCCGCCGCCCGGGAACCGCCGCCGTCGTGATGAGCACGTCTGCCTGGGCCACGTGCGGGGCGAGCAGCTCTCGCTGCAGGGCGCCGCGGTCGGCGCTGAGCTCGCGCGCATAGCCGCCGGACGATTCCGCCGTCTCCACGTCGAGCTTGATGAAGGTGCCGCCCATGGACGCGACCTCGTCCGCCGACGCCGGCCGGATGTCGTTGGCGGAGACGCGTGCACCCAGCCTCTTCGCGGTACCGATGGCCTGCAGGCCGGCCACGCCCGCACCCAATACCAGCACGCGGGCCGGGGGAATGGTTCCGGCGGCCGTCATGTAGAGCGGGAAGAAGCGCGGGAGGCGCATTGCCGCCTCGAGCACGCAGCGGTATCCGGCCACGAGGGCCTGGGACGTGAGCGCGTCCATGGATTGTGCCCGGGAAATGCGCGGCACCAGCTCAAGCGCGAAGGAGGTCACGCCCGCCTCGGCGAGCGCGAGGACGGTGGGAAGTTCCGACGACGGCGAGGCCAGCCCTACCGTGACGGCGCCCCGGCGAAGCGCAGCAGCCGTCGTGGGTTCGAGGGGGCGGACGTGCGCGTAGACGTCCAGTCGGGCGAGATCCAACGCGGGGACGATGAGGGCTCCTGCCTGGCGGTAGTCCTCGTCGCTGTGGCCCGCGGCGGTTCCAGCTCCGCTTTCGACGACGACTTCCAGCCCGAGTCCAGCCAACTGAGTGACGGTCTCCGGTGTCGCAGCCACACGACGTTCACCCTCCAGGCGCTCCCGCGCTATGCCGAGTTTCACCCGCGCTCCCTTTCCGAACCCCAATGTCCTTCTGAACATCATTGTCCTGAGCCGTTGTTGGCTTGAGTCTAGGACGCGGAAGGCCGTGGCGGGAGTAGGGATGACGGCCAGGGCGGCCATTCCCATCTTCGGGCGGTTCTAATATGCTCGCTGTGGGCTGGGAGCCTCCAGTTACCGCACCGTCGATGAGCCGGTTCCGGCCGCGCCGTCGGGAAGGAACACAGCTATGGCAACGTACAAAATCGGATACTTCGTCGGCAGCCTTTCAAGCCGTTCCATCAACCGGGTCCTGTCCAAGGCCCTCATCAGCGTAGCGCCGGAGGAGCTCGAATTCACCGAGATTCCCATCAAGGACCTGCCCCTGTATAGCTCGGACTACGACGCCGATTTCCCGCCTGCGGGACGGGCCCTCAAGGACGCTATCGCGGCGTCGGACGGTATCCTGTTCATCTCCCCCGAGTACAACCGCTCCATCCCCGGCGCCTTGAAGAATGCCATCGACTGGGGATCCCGGCCCTGGGGAACCAACTCCTTCGCACGCAAGCCCACGGGCATCATCGGCACATCACCCGGCAGCATCGGGACGGCCGTGATGCAGTCCTCCATGCGCAGCGTCCTGAGCTTCCTCGACGCGCCGCAACTCAACGCCCCGGAGGCCTACGTCAAATTCGATCCGGCATCGTACAACGAGGACGGATCCGTCCGGGACGAAGGCACCGCGTCCCTCCTGCGCCACTACATGGAGGAATACAGCGCGTTCGTCCAACGCGTCCTGGCTGCCAACGCGCCCGGGCACATTGGCGACGAACACCCGGACGGCGCCAAGCTGACGCGGTAGCGTGGCGGGCGCAGGTTTTCCGCGCGGCCGCGGGGCTGCTCCCCTGTGACACCGTCCACCGGTTCCCGGAGGAGATCTGCATGGCCGTTGTGTCGCGCGTACTCCTCGATCATGTGCAGGACAATCCATCGCAGGCTGGGTGCCCGGCCATCAGACCAGGTGCGCAATGCCAGCCGGCCCATGCCGGCGTCGGCCATTGCCTCCGCGGTCAGCGAGCGGGAGCGGGACACCGTGTCCTGCCAGAGCGCACGGAGCTGCTCGGGTGAGTCCTCGGCGGCCGAGTGCCAGTCCCAGTCAGGGCGCTACCACGCGCCGTGGCAACCACGCCGGGATCCCGCCGTGTGGTGATTCCAAGGCCTCACCGGCGTGACGAGCTTGTGGCTCCAGGTTCGCCCTCCGGGCGCGCCGAAAATACTTGGGTGCTCAGTGCTTGGCAGCAATATCCGCCGAAATCAGCCCTGCAGTGTGCACGATTTCGTCCCGGACCGACCCGATATAGGCTCCCGGATCAGGCTGTACGGCGACGTTTTGAGCCTGGAGCGAGACGTTGACGGCAGCCACCACCTTGCCGGCAGCATTGCGGACGGGCGCTGCAACGGACATGAGCCCGAGTTCCAGCTCTTGGTCCAAAACGCACCAGTCCTGCCTGCGCACGCGGTCCAGCTCGGCCACCAGCTCTTCGCGGGACGTGACGGTCCGTGGCGTCAGGGCTTTGAACTCCACTGAGGACAGGTACTCATCCAGTTTCTGCTGCGTCAGGCCGGCCAGGAGCACCCTTCCCATGGACGTGGCGTAGGCGGGGAAGCGGGTACCCACCGAGATGCCGACCGTCATGATCCGGCGTGTGGTCACGCGCGCCACGTAGAAGATGTCCGCCCCATCCAGCACCGCGGCCGAGGTCGACTCCCCCAATTTCAGCGAGAGTTCTTCAAGGTGCGGCTGCGCGAGCTGGGGCAGTGACAACGCCGACAGGTACGAATAGCCAAGTTGCAGCACCATCGCGGTGAGCGCGAAGGTCTTGCCGTCCGTGCGGACATAGCCCAGCTCCACCAGGGTATGCAGGAACCGACGGGCCGTGGCACGCGTGAGGTTGGTGCGCGCCGCCACCTCGCTAAGCGTCATGACGGGGTTGGCCGCGTCGAAAGCACGGATCACGGACAAGCCACGTGCCAGCGATTGCACGTATTGGTCGCTGGCCTGGGGAGCACCCGCCTGCGGCGCTCCGGCTACTGCTGCGTCGGTCATGGTTACCAATCCTATTGGCGCGAACTGGCAGCAGGTGCCCCTTGGATTGCTTCCAAAGGGCATTTGCTGCCAGTTCGCGCTCGATTTGAGGCGCGTTTAGACCCCGACGACGGCGCCAGCCGCCTTCTCGTCGAACGGCACCAGCGGGACCGGCACCATCGCTTGGAGCTCTTCGAAGGTGCAGCCGAACGTCTCACGCACGGTCACACCGTCGGGCCCTATCAGGAAGACCGCTTTGTCCGTGTACACGCGGGTCACACAGCCCACTCCGGTGAGCGGGTAGCTGCAGTGCTCCACGAGCTTGGACACACCCTCGCGGGTCAGGAGCGTCATCATGACGAAAACGTCCTTCGCGCCGGTGGCCAGGTCCATCGCACCGCCGACGGCCGGAATCGCGTCCGGCGCGCCGGTGTGCCAGTTGGCGAGGTCGCCCGTGGCGGACACTTGGAAAGCGCCGAGCACGCAGATGTCCAGGTGGCCGCCGCGCATGATGGCGAAGGAATCGGCATGGTGGAAATACGAAGCGCCTGGGAGCTCGGTGACAGGGATCTTGCCGGCGTTGATGAGGTCGCCGTCAATCTCGTCGTCCTTGGCCTCCGGGCCCATCCCGAGCATCCCGTTCTCCGTGTGGAGAGTGATGTTCTGCTCTTCCGTGAGGTAGTTGGAGACGAGCGTGGGCTGCCCGATGCCGAGGTTCACGAACGAGCCGGGAACGATGTCCCGCGCGACGAGACGCGCGAGGTCGTCGCGTCCCAGGGGTGTTGTTGAGGTTTGGATGCTCATGTCAGGCCACCTTCACGATGCTGTTGACGTAGATTCCGGGGGTCACCACGTTCTCCGGGTCCAGGGCACCGGTTGGAACGATCTCGGACACCTGGACGATGGTGTGCTTGGCGGCCGCCGCCATGATCGGGCCGAAGTTCCGGGCCGTTTTCCGGTAGACCAGGTTGCCTTTGCCGTCGGCCTTGAGCGCCTTGATGAGCGCGACATCGGCGTGGATGGGCGTCTCGAACACCTGCCACTTACCGTCGAGGAAACGCGTGTGCTTCCCTTCCGCGAGCATGGTGCCGTAGCCGGTGGGCGTGAAGAACCCGCCGATGCCGGCCCCGGCAGCCCGGATGCGCTCGGCCAGGTTGCCTTGCGGCACGAGCTCCAGTTCGATTTCCCCGGCCTTGTACTTGGTGTCGAAGTGCCAGGAATCGGACTGGCGCGGGAAGGAGCAGATCATCTTGCGGACCCGTCCTTCCTTGATGAGCAGCGCAAGGCCCTGGTCCCCCTGGCCCGCGTTGTTGTTCACCACGGTGAGGTCTGTGGCGCCGGAATCGAGCAGCGCGTCGATGAGTTCGAACGGCTGGCCCGCGTTTCCGAAGCCTCCGATCATGACGGTGGAGCCGTCCTTGATGCCGGCGACTGCTTCGCCGACCGTGTCAATGAATGTCAGCATTGCCCTAGCCCTTCACCAATTGTGCCGAAATTCCGGCAGTGACGTTCTCAAGCACCACGGCCAGGCCCTGCCCGACGCCGATGCAGATCGCCGCGACACCCCAACGTTCACCGGAAGCCTGCAGGCTGCGGGCCAACGTGCCCAGGATCCGAGTGCCGGAGGCGCCCAGCGGGTGGCCCATCGCGATCGCGCCCCCGTGCCGGTTCACGATGGACGGGTCGATCCCCCACGCATCGATGCAGGCCAAGGACTGCGCGGCAAAGGCTTCGTTAAGCTCGACGGCGCCCACTTGCTCCCAGCCGATGCCCGCCTTCGCGAGTGCCTTGTTGGCCGCTTCCACCGGCGCGTAGCCGAAGAACTGGGGATCGTTTCCGTGCGCCCCGCGTCCGGCGATGCGGGCGAGCGGCTCGAGCCCGAGCAGCCCGGCGGCGCTTTCGCTGCCGATCCAGGCCGCGGAGGCGCCGTCGGACAGTGGCGAAGCGTTCCCCGCCGTGACCGTGCCACCTGTTGTCTTAGCTGCGGCAGCGCCGCTGGATTCGGGGCGGAAAACGGTTTTGAGCCCTGCGAGCTTCTCCGCCGTCGAGCCCGCCCGGATGCCTTCGTCACGTACCAATTCGGTGCCGGGAACTTGGCTCACCAACTGGTCGTAGAAGCCTTCGTCCCACGCCGCCGCGGCGAGGTTGTGCGAGGCCGCGGCGAACTCGTCTTGCCGCTCCCGGGTGATCCCGTACTTCTCGCGCAGCCGCTCGGTGGCCTCGCCCAGGGAAACGGTCCAGTCCTTGGGCATGGCCGGGTTCACCAGGCGCCAGCCCAGGGTGGTGGAGGCCAGGGTCATGTCCCCGGCCGGGTACGGCTTGGAGGTCTTGGGCAGCACCCACGGGGCCCGGGACATGGACTCGGCGCCGCCCACCAGGATCAGCTCGGCGTCGCCGGCGTTGATCTGGCGGGAGGCGATGATCGCGGCGTCCAGGGAAGAGCCGCAGAGGCGGTTGACCGTAGTGCCGGGGATCGACGTCGGGAGCCCGGCCAGGAGGGTGGCCATGCGGGCGATGTTGCGGTTCTCCTCGCCGGCGCCGTTGGCGTTGCCGAATACGACTTCGTCGATGCGCTCAACGTCCAGGTCCGGCGCGCGTTTCACGGCCTCGCGCACCACGTGGGCCGCGAGGTCATCCGGGCGCACTCCGGCAAGGCCGGAGCCGAATTTTCCGAAAGGGGTGCGTACGGCGTCGTACACATACGCCTGGTTCATGGGGTCTCCTCTAGATTCTGTAGTCCCAACTAGCTCGCAGTTAATGTCGTTATGAGGGCTCAAAACGACATCTAATGCGAGTCAGTTGGGCGGGGTGGGGCTCGTGTCGAGCTCGGCGAAAACGGCTTGCGCGGTCTTGAATGCGGTGTTGGCAGAGGGGACTCCGCAGTAGATGGCGGTCTGCAGCAGGATTTCCTTGATTTCGTCCCTGCTCAGCCCGTTGGTGATGGCCGCGCGGATGTGCATGGCCAGTTCTTCCCAGTGCCCGTGCGCCACCATTGCGGTGATGGTGACGGCGGAACGCATCTGCCGCGTCAGGCCCGGGCGGGTCCAAATGCCGCCCCAGGCGATGCGGGTGATCATGTCCTGGAAGTCACCTGTGAATTCGTCCTTCTTGGCGTTGGCACGGTCCACGTGCGCATCGCCGAGCACTTCACGGCGGACCACCATGCCGGCGTCGTAGATTTCCTGCGAGGTGGCGTCGCGCTGAACGGCACCCTGTGAAGAATCAGTGCTCATTTTCCGGCCTCCGTCATGAAGGTCCGCATGAGGTCCGCGACGACGGCGGGCGCCTCCGCGGGCGCAAGGTGCCCGACGCCGTCGAGCGCAATAGCGATAGCGGTGCCGCCGGCTGTGTTGAATCCGGCGTTGATGCCCGCCGCAATTTCTTCAGCGAACGACGGCGGCGCAACAGTGTCCTCGACGCCCGCCAGTGCCTGGGTGGGGACGGTGATGCTGCCGAGTTCGGCGCGGACGTCGAAACCGGCGAGGGCTTCGCAGCAGAAGGCGTAGCTGAAGCGGTCGGCGTCCCGCAGGGCATGCAGGAGGCGGCTGCTGACCACTGGCTGGCGATCCATGAAACCGGGAGCGAACCAACGCTGCGCGGAACCCTGGATCATCACCGCGGTGCCTTGCGCGCGGACGGTTTCAGCCCGTTCCAGCCATCCCTCCGGCGTACCGAGCTTTGCTCCGGTGCACTGCACAGACAGGGACTTGAGCCGTTCACCGTGTTTGATGCCGAGCTGCAGGCCGGTAGCGCCGCCCAGGGAGTCTCCGGCGTAGTGGAACACAGCGCCAGGCGCGATCGAGTCCACCAGCTCTACTACCGCGTCGGCCAGTTCTGCGACGCTGAACGTTTCCGAAGCCGCGGGCGAGACGCCGTGGCCGGGCAGGTCCCAGCCGATGACGTCGAAGTCGTTGCCGAGCAGAGCTGCCGTCTCGGTCCAAAGCACCGTGGACGTTCCGAGCGAGGGTCCGACCACCAGGAGCGGCTTCTCCCCGAAGGTGCGCTGCGGGGACAGCAACACCGCTTTGACGTTGGGCTTAGCCACGATCGGCTCCGTTCGGGTTGGAGTGGGAAAACTCCGGGTAGGCGGCCAGGATGCGGCGGCTGATTTCGGCAGCCTCTCCGACGTAGTTCGCAGGGTCCAGAACCGCCTGCAGTTCCTCGTCGGACAGCTTGCTGGCCGGCACGGCTTCGCGGAGGAGCTTGGTGTAGATGCGGGCCTGCTCCGCAGCGGGTGCCCGTAGGGTCTCGTCAACCACGGCTTGCAGGCGGGCCTTCCCTTCGCTCCTGTCCGCGCCGAGGAGCGGAGCAACAGAGGATGCAACGGCTTCGCTGAGCAGCAATGGCCCCGAGATTTCCAGGTTGCGGCGCATCGCCTCGGGGAAGATCCGGAGCCCTTCGGCAAGCTCGCGCAGCTGGGTGGCGGCACCCAGGCTCAAGCGGAGCAGCTGACGCAATGCCGGCCATTCGCTATGCCAGGCGCCGTCCGGACGTTCGTCGTTGAAGTTCGCCGCCGCGAGGTGCAACTGCGCGGCCAGCCCGGGAGTCTGGAGCGCCGCGCTGCGGATCAGCACGGACAACACGGGATTCTGCTTTTGCGGCATGGCTGAAGAGACGCCCCGACCCGCGGCAAGGGGCTCACCCAGCTCGGCAACCTCCGGGCGGCTAAGGAACAACAGATCCGAGGCGATCTTGCCGAAGGAGTCCGTCAGTGCCGCGAGGGCGTCGCCGAGTCCGGTGACGGCAAGGCGGTTCGTGTGCCAAGGAGCCGGAACAGGGGCGAGGCCTAGTTTCCCGGCCAAGGCATCGGCCAAGTCAAAGGGGCTCGACGACGAGCCTTCCGTGAGCACGGCACCGGCAGCCAGGGTGCCACCGGCGCCGCCGAACTGCACGGGCAACTCCACGACTTCAAGGCGACGGGCCGCAGCGGCCACTCCATGGAACCACTGCGCCGCCTTGAGCCCGAAGGTGAACGGAAGCGCATGCTGCGTCAGGCTCCTGCCCACGCACAGGGTGTCCGCATGCTGCTCCGCAAGGGCGGCGAGCGCCGTCGTCGTGCCTTTTGCCTCGGCGAGAAGCGCGGAAACCACGCGGTGCGCGAGCAGCATCAGGGCCGAATCCAGGACGTCTTGGCTGGTCAGGGAAGTGTGCACGGCGGTAAGCGCGCCGACGGCCCCGCCGGGATGCCCAGCGTCGAGCTGCCTGACCCTGCCTCGGAGATCGGCCAGCAGCGGAATGACCGGGTTCGCGCCACCTTGTGCGCGTTCGGCGATGGAAGCGGCGTCGTAAGCCCAGGATTCCGCGGCCTCGGCGACGACGCCGGCTGAACCAGCGGGCGCGAAGCCCGCCTCCTCGAGCACGGATGCCCAGGCGGCCTCGACGTCGAGGATGGCGGCGATCACCGAACGGTCACCCGTCAGCGCCACCACGGCGGGTGACGCCGAAACCGGGCTGAGCAGCCCGAAATCGCCGTCGCCACTCACTGGGAGGCGCTTTCGACGCGCTCGAAGTCGAGAAAGACGGTCTCGTTCCCGCCCTGCAGGCGCAGATCCCAGGTGAGTCCGCCATCCGCGTCGCGGCGTGCGATCAGGGTGCTGCGGCGCTCGGGATCGAGGGAGCTGAGCAGCGGATCGGCGGCGAGCGCTTCCTCGTTTTCCGGCAAGTAGATGCGGGTGAAAAGGCGGTTCATGAGGCCGCGGGCAAAAACGGCGACGGAAATGAACGGAGCCGCTCCCGCCTCGGTGGGTCCGGGGTTGACCGTCGTGAAGGTGAAGACACCAGAGTGGCCTACCGCGGCGCGACCCCAGCCGGTAAACGTGTAGCCATCCCGGACCAGGGAGCCCGTGCGCTGGACCACCTTGCCTTCGGCGTCGGGCTGCCAGATCTCCAGGATGGCATCCGGGATGGCGTCTCCGGCGCCGTCGTACACGGTGCCCTGCAGGCGGATGCTTCCGGCGCTGCCGGGGGCGAGGAGCTCGTTGTCCTTATTAAAGGGGAGGGCGTAACCGTAGAAGGGGCCAACGGTCTGGCCGGGTGTGGGGATCAACTTGCTCATGTTCTACTCCTCATCTCCGGCGTCGCCAAAGGCTTCGTTTTCGGTCCAGGTCCGCTTCGACCCGCTCAGGACAATGTCCCAGTTGTAGCCAAGGGCCCATTCGGGGCTCGTCAGCTCGTGGTCGTACTTGGCGACGAGCCGGTCGCGGGCGTCCTGGTCGACGATCGATTGGTAGATGGGGTCCAGCGGGAACAACTGGTCACCGGGGAAGTACATCTGGGTGACGATGCGCTGCGTGAAGTCCGTGCCGAACATCGAGAAGTGGATGTGCGCCGGCCGCCAGGCGTTGAGGTGGTTTTTCCACGGGTAGGCGCCGGGCTTGATGGTGGTGAAGCGGTAGGAGCCGTCCGGTCCGGTGATGCAGCGTCCGACGCCGGTGAAGTTCGGGTCGAGCGGGGCGGGGTGCTGGTCGCGCTTGTGGATGTAGCGGCCGGCGGCGTTGGCCTGCCAGATCTCGACGAGCTGGCCGGCAACCGGGCGGCCGTCGCCGTCGAGCACTTTGCCTTGCACGATGATCCGCTCACCCTGGGGTTCGCCATTGTGCTGGATCGTGAGGTCCGATTCCAGGGCGTGCACGTCCTGGTGCCCGAACGCCGGCGAGTACAGCTCGATGGTCTCCGGATCCGCGTGGTGCAGGCTCTTGGTGGGGTGGCGCAGGATGCTGCTGCGGTATGGAGCGAAATCGAGGCGGGGTTGGGTCTCCGGCGGGGCACCGTCCTTGAGCGCCCGGGCGTACGCTTCGCCGATGGCCTCGATCTCGGCGCTGAGATCCGCCTGGGTTTCGACGGCGGCGTCCGACGGCGCGTGGGCGGCATGCGGTTCGGCCGCCGGTACGAGCTCGTCGTCGTCTTGGTAGTGCCCGGCATTTGCGTCTAGCAGCACGGCCGGCTCCTTTCGGGTGGTTGCTTTCCTGGTTTCTGCTTGCGTTTCGGCTCAGCGGTGCACGTGGTGGGCGTGAAGCGAGTCGTATTGGGCTGCGTCGTATTGGACCGCGTGCCGCACGGGGGCGTTGGGGGCGCCGTAGCCGTCGTAGTTGCCGCGGCGTTCGACCATTTCGAAGAACACGCTGCCCACCGTGGCGGTGTAGAAGTGGAGGAATTCACCGTCGGCGTCCCTGTCGTAGAGGAGGTTCAATTCCTTGAGGGTGGCGAGGAAGGCAGGATCCAGGGCGAAGCGCGCATCCAGGTCCTCGTAGTAATTGGCCGGGATCTGCAGGAAGTCGAGTCCGCGTGCTTGCGCCGCCCGCGCCGTGGCCACGAGGTCGTCCACCGCGAACGCGATGTGTTCCTGGTAGCTCTTGCGGGCGCCGTTGCCTTGCTGGCCGGGTCCTTGCTGGATGACTGGAGCGAGGTTCAAAACCAGGCGCACGGCTCGGTCCGACGTCACCATGACCTGCGAGCGCACCAGGCCGCTAGGGCTTGGCACCTCGGCGAACGGCTGCGGTTCCAGCGCGAGTGCACTCGTGTAGAAGAGGACGGCTTCGTCGAAGTGCTGCCAGGGCTGGGCCAGGTTCACGTGGTCGATGACCGCTTGCGCTGCCGCTGAAGGGTGCTCGAGGCCTTCGCCGAATTCCCGGGACTGCCCGAATTCATGCGTCCATGCCGCGGTGCCGTCCGGGCTGCCTTGGCACAGGAAGATCTCAGTGGAGTCCGGGGCCGCGATACCTTGGAACACTTCCTCGTCGGCCTGGACTTTGCGCGGCACCACGGGAGCCTTGAGTTGCTGGGCCCGGGCCGAGGCAATCACGGGAGAGTCGACGTCGAACCCCAACGCGGCGATGGCGGGTTCACTGTGCGACGGCGCCTGCTCGTTGATGATGACGCGTGCCTGGCCCATGGACCACAACTGCACGTCCTTGGTCCGGTGCCGGCCATCGAATTCGAAGCCGAGCTGGCCCAGGAGCGTTTCGAGCTGCGCGGGCTCATCGGTCTTGACTTCGGCGAAGTTGAACCCGGCCGGTTCGGCCACCTTGGGCAGCGTGGCCAGTTCCATGGGATAACGACGGCGGCTGGCAGCGTTGGCGGGCGAGTCACCGCTGGTGCCTCCCGGCGCTCCTCCCCGCGTAAAGGAAGCTGCGTTCGCGTCGAGCCACTTGGCGCTTTGCTCCTCAAGCCAGATCAGCGAGCGCATCGCGTCGACGGCGGTGCGCTCCACATCGGATTGGCGGAAGACGTCGTTGAAGACCTCCAGCGAGACCGGGCCGGAGTAGCCCGCGCGGGCCACGTGGCCCATGAACTTGGCCAGCTCGAACTGTCCTTCGCCCGGGAATACGCGGTAATGGCGGCTCCAGGACAGGACATCCATGGAGAGCTTCGGGGCGTCGGCCACCTGGACGAAGAAGATCTTTTCGGGCTTGATGGCCTCGATGGGCGCGGTGTCCCAGTCGCGGGAAAGGATGTGGAAGGAGTCCAGGCACGTGCCCAGGTGGGGGTGGTCCACCGCGTCCACCAAGCGGTGCGCGTGCTCGTAGTCGTTGACGTATTTGCCCCAGGCCAGGGCCTCGTACGCTACTTTGACGCCGTGGTCCCCGGCCAATTCCGCCAGGCGGGAGAGCTGCTCGGTCCGGAGGTCGTCGTCGTCGATCGTCGCCGTTCCCACGTTGGTGCACACCAGGATGGTGTCCATGCCGAGGCGCGACATGAGCTTGAACTTGGCGTCGGCCCGGCGAAGATTTTCCTGCAGGATGTCTTCGGAGACGCTGTCGAAGTCTCGGAACGGCTGGTAGAGGTCCAGGCCGAGTCCGAGGTCCGCGGCCATCTTCCGCACATCCTCCGGGCTGAGCGGTGAGGTGACGAGGTCCTGTTCGAAGATCTCGATGCCGTCGAAGCCCGCGATGGCGCAGGCCTGCATCTTTTCCTTGAGCGTGCCTGAGAGGCAGACGGTGGCGATTCCCGTGCGCATCAGTGCCCCGCTCCGGCGAGTGCCTTGCCGGACTTCGACTCTTCGGCTGTGGACTCTTCGGCGCTCACCAGCTCCAGGAAATGTGCCCGCATCCGTTCCGGATCGGCGTCGCGGCCGGTGAAGATGCGGAAAGCGTCGGCGGCCTGGCCCACGGCCATGCGTCCGCCGTCGAGAACACGGCAGCCCTTGGCGCGGGCCTCGAGCACCAATTGGGTCTCGATCGGCCGGTAGACGATGTCAGCCACCCAGTGCCTGGGTTCCACGAGGGACATGTCCAGTGGGAGGCCTGGATGAGCGGCCATGCCCACCGGGGTGCAGTGCACCAAACCGTCGGCGAGCGGCATGAGCTGCGGCAGCTCCGCCGTCGTGCGCGCCGTGACGGTGCTGCCCGGGAACAGGGCGGCGAGTTCCGCCGCCCGTTGGGCGCAGCGCGCGGGGTCCACGTCCACAAGGTCCAGTTTCTTGACGCCGGCGGAAAGTAGGGCGTATGCGACGGCGGAGCCGGCACCCCCGGCGCCCAACTGGACGACGCGGTCCAGGCCGGCGTCGGGAAGCCCGCTGGCCAAAGCGGAACCGAAACCGGAGAAGTCTGTGTTGTGGCCGATGAAGCGGCCGTCCTGGATCAGGACGGTGTTGACAGCGCCGAGCCGCCGGGCGTCCTCGGAAACCTCGTCGAGGAACGGCAGGACCAGTTGCTTGCATGGATGCGTGATGTTGAGGCCGTTGTAGCCAAGCCGGGAAGCTGCGGTCAGCAAATCGCCGACGGCGGAGCCGGGCAAGGAGAGCTCCAGCAGGTCGATGGGCCGGTACAGATAGCGCAGCCCCTGTACATCAGCCTCCCTCTCATGCATGGGCGGCGTCAGCGAAGGCGATACGCCTTCACCGATGAGGCCCACCAGGAAGGATTCGGCTCGGTTGCTCATGCTCATTGCTCCTTTGACAACTGCACCCGCGGATTGGCTCCCTCTGGATTCCTTTGAGTCATCCAGAGTCTGTTGCCCCGCAAGGCGGTATGAATCAGACTACACAAAATGTTCATATATTGCACTAGTGTTCTTATCACGAACAAAAGTAATGGGCGCTGGGCCTCTAGCGCTGCGGCAGGCGGTCCGCGAGCTCGGACGCCGCGCTCTTCAGCAAGGGGACCACGGCCACCAGCTGCTCCACGCTCATCCGGAAAACAGGGACCGCGGTGGCAAGCGATGCGAAGGCAACGCCTTGCGAATTGAGGACGGGGACCGCGACGGCGCGCATGCCCACCTCGTTTTCCTCGTCCATGATCGCGTAGCCCTGGCGCCGGACCTTCTCGATTTCCAAGCGGAAGGCGTCGCGGTCGGTGATGGAGAACTCCGTCAACGGCTCCAACTCGAGCTCTTCCACCAGCTGCTGCCGCTCGCCGTCGTCCGCGAAGGCAACAAGCGCCTTGCCCACAGCCGTGGTGTGGAGCATTCCAAGGTGCCCCGGATCGCTCGTGACCCGGAACATTTGGGGACCATCTACTTTGTTGACCGTGAGGTGGTGGTGGCCGTCCCGGACCGAGAGGATGGTGGCCTCGCCGGTCCCCTCCGTCACGCGCTGCAGGATGGGCCGCGCAGTGCCCGCAAAGCCATGGTGGTTTGATACCCGTTGACCGAGCTGGAAGACGCGAAGTCCCAGATGGTAGCGGCGGCCGTCGGCCTCGTAGTCGACGAATCCATCGCGCGTCAGGGATCCGAGCAGCCGGTAGGTAGTACTGAACGGCAGCTCCGCCTGACGGGCGAGCTCCGAGGCGCTGGCCCCCTTCGGCTCATTGCCCAGCAATACGAGGAGGCCCAGGGCCTTGCCGATCATGTCCGTTTTTGTGTCTTCCTTCACATCCATAACTAAAGATTGCCACATCGTGAGAGCTATATCTAGATGGTGAGTAAATATCTTGACAAGTGACTGTGCTCACAGTCATCATTGCTATATCGCACAAGTAGCTCTCACAATGTGGCTACAGTGTGAGGCCGCTGCCGGACCCACATCGACGTTCCAGGTACGCAAATTTCAGCCAGATGCGACATCGCCGTCACACAAAGGAACACCATGAGTCACACGATCCCGTCTACGACGCCGGGCACTGCCACGGCGGGAACGCCGAAGAAGGCCGCCCTCGCCAGCTTCCTCGGTAGCGCCGTCGAGTACTACGACTTCTTCATTTTCGGTTCGGCCGCGGCCTTGATCTTCCCGCACGTCTTCTTCCCCAGTGCGGACGCCAACGCAGCCATCATGTCCTTCGCGACATTCGGCTTCGCCTACGTGGCAAGGCCAATCGGAGCCATCATCCTGGGGCACTTCGGCGACCGCATCGGCCGCCAACGCGTCCTGATGTTCACCCTGGTGCTCATGGGCGGTGCGACGTTCATCATCGGCTGCCTCCCCGATTTCAAGTCCATCGGATGGTGGGCCCCGGCGCTGCTGGTCTTCGCACGCCTCTGCCAGGGCCTCTCGGCCGCCGGTGAACAAGCCGGAGCTTCGTCCATGACGCTCGAACACGCACCCGACAACCGCCGCTCTTTCTTTACCTCCTGGACCCTCACAGGAACCCAGGGCGGCCAGATCCTCGCAGCATTGGTCTTCATCCCCGTTGTCGCCCTCCCCGACGAAATCAAGTACGGCATCGGCTGGCGCATCCCGTTCTGGCTCAGCGCCGTAGTGGTCCTGGTCGCGTTCTTCATCCGTCGCACCCTGCATGAGCCGCCGGCGTTCGCCGAGGCCAAGAAGAACAACCAGATTGCCAAGCTTCCCGTGGCCGACCTCCTCCGGCTGCACTGGGCCGACGTCCTGCGCGTTATCTGCTGCGCCTTCATCTCGGCCGTGAGCACCGTCTTCGGCACCTTGGCGATTGCCTATGCCAAGGACGTGGCCCACGTCAACAGCACCATCACCTTGTGGCTCGTCGTGGCGGCAAACGTCGTCGCGCTCGGCACCCAGCCGGTCTTCGGCCGGATGGCTGACCGGATTGGCCGCAAGCCCGTCTTCATCTACGGCGCCGTAGCCAGCGCCATCATGACACCGGTATTCCTCTTGACGCTCGAATCCGGAAACGTGCCGCTCATGTTCCTGGTCTCCGTGGTGTACTTCTCTCTCGGATACGCCGCAGCAAACGCGGTGTGGCCCTCCTTCTACGGCGAAATGTTCAGCACCAAGGTCCGTTTCTCCGGCTTGGCCATCGGCACGCAGATCGGCTTCCTCATGGCAGGCTTCGCCCCGACCATCGTCACCGCAATTGGCGGCACCAAGGCCGGCGGCTGGGTACAGATCAGCATCTTCACCGGGGTCATCTGCGTCATCGCAGCTGTCTCCGCGATGACCGCCCGCGAATCCTTCAAGACCCCGACGGCGGAGCTCGGCCTCAAGTAGCCCCTCGCTTGGCCCTATCCAGTGCCCCGCCGCATCCCGGCGGGGCACTGGATTTTCCTTTTCCCTGAAGTCTTACCCACGGCTAACCCGGCCGAAACCACCCCGCAACATTGGCCCGTCACACTGGAATAGCCGGCAAACGCTGGCAGCTCCAGCCAGGGAGGCCATCATGTTGAAGGAAGTATCAACCCACCCCACAAGAATCCGCGCCCTTGACCAGCTGCACCGTGGCGACCAGATCGAAGCCCGCCTATCCGTCGGACCCTCCTATGATGACGTTGTCATCCGCAGGGGCAGCGTCCAGGAAACGGCTCCGGGCATCGGCGTCGTCTGGATCATGGATCAGCTGACGGGCCTGCGCAAGGCCATCAATACCGACGAATGCACAGTCTGGCGAGTGGCCTGACCTGGCCCCGAACCGCTCAGCCGCCAGCCACGGACTGGATGATCAAGACCTCCTGGCCGGCCGCAACCTCAGTATCCAGACCCTTCAGACGCCGGACCTCCTCGCCGTTCACGTAAATATTCACGTAGCGGCGGAGCGAACCGGTTTCATCCCGGAGCCTCCGGGCCAGCACCGGGTAGTCCCCGGTCACAGCATCAAGCAAGCTTTCCACGGTCACAGCTCCGTCGGCGGGCGTAGTCAGGTAGGACTGCCCGCCGGCGAGCGGCTGGAGAACGCTAGGCAAAACCACTGTGATGTCGGGCAAGGTCCGTCCTAAGCCGGAAGACCGGATGGCGCGGAGGCAGCGGCCAATTCGGCAGCCACATCTGTGGATACAACTCCGGAGACAACGGCAGCCCGGACGCACAAAACATCGGGTAGGTGCGAGGCAACTTCGATGAAGGACTCGCCTTCGTCCGCGCTGGCGTAGACCGAACCGCCGCGTGTTCCGAAGTACACCCCGGTAGGTTCAGCAGTATCCACCGCGGCTGCGTCACGGAGCACGGCGTTGTACTCGTGGTCCGGGAGGCCCACATCCAAGCGCTTCCAGGACTCACCGGCGTCGTCCGTGCGGTGCACGGCAAGGCGGCCATCCGGCGGAATCCGCTCACTATCGGCCTTGATCGGAATCACCCAGGCCGTCCCTTCGCGGCGGGGGTGGGTGAGCATCACGAAGCCGAAATCTGCCGGGAGGCCGTCGGCGATGGAGATCCAGTTCTCACCGTTGTCATCCGTGCGGTACACGCCGTGGTGGTTCTGCGCATACAAGCGGCCTTCGACGGCGGCATCGGCGGCGATCTTATGCACGCACTGGCCGAACTCCGGATTGGGGTCAGGCATGAAGTAAGCCGAAATCCCCTTGTTGCGGGCCTCCCAGGAGGCTCCGCCGTCGAGCGATCGGTAAACGCCTCCGGTGCTCATGGCGACGTGGACGTTCTCCCCGGAAGGGTTGACCACGATCGAGTGGGCGGCAGCACCGCCGTAGCCGGCTCCCCACTCGCTGCGGTGCGGGTGGTCCCACAGGCCGCGGTTCAGCTCGAAGTGCTCGCCGCCGTCGGTGGATTTCCAGACGGAGATCGGTTCGCAACCCGCCCAGACAACCCCGGGCCGGGACGCGGAGTCCGGGTAGATCTGCCAGATCCGTTCCAGTGCTGCATCCGTGCCCTCCGGGAATTTGATGGCGCCTTGTTCGGGCTCGGTCCATGTGGCGCCCAGGTCATCGGAGTGGGCCACGGTGGGACCCCAGTGTTCGGAGCGCACCCCCACCATGATCCGGGGGTTGTCCCCGCGCGTATCGATCCCGATGCTGGGGATCTCGCTCATGAGGAAGTACGGACCGGAGAGGGACCATTCCTTGCGGTCTGTGCTGCGTGCCAGCCACAGTCCTTTTTTGGTCCCGATCGCCAAGACATAACTCTCTGCGGTAGCCATGCACCCCATGCAACCATCCCGGCGCGGGAGCCGCAACGGTTTTATGAACCGGTCTAGGAAACCGCCTCAGTCCACGAACTCGGACTGCGTCTCAATGAAGTCCCAGTCGGCGTCGCTCAGCCCGCCAGCCAGCTCCTCAAGGCGCGGGCCGCCGACATCCGCGATGCGCTGCAGAACTTCCAGTGGAAGCTCCGTGGCACGCAGGTTTTCCCGCAGCCATTCCTTGCTCTTGAGGTCTATGTCCAGCCACCACATGAAGATCTCCACATGGACCACCCCTTCCTGTGCAAAGTTAACGCTAGGCCTGCTCATGGTGCTCTACAAGGGGCCGGCGACCTGATCACACGCCGGGTTTCGCCCCGAATTCAGGGTCGGAAAAAGTAAAGTGAAAGTAGTTATTCAGATTGGTGGCGGAGTCCTGTTGGGGCACGTAAGCTAATTGTCAGCAGGAACCCAAAGAACCTGCTCCAAAGTCCGCTCCGGAGTGCGTATCCCCCAATAACGCACTCCGGAGCTCTTTGTTTAAGACCAAAGATGCGCAAAATCCCTGGCGATACCCGGATACGGGTGTCGCCAGGGATTTTCCGTGTCGCTCACCTCTTTACGAGTCGCGGCGCGGAACGAGCCTAGACGAATTGGTACAGCAGGGCAGCCATTCCGAAGCCCACGACGGAGAGCACGGTCTCCAGCACGGTCCACGTCTTCAGGGTGTCCTTGACCGACATGTTGAAGTATTTGGAGATGATCCAGAATCCGCCGTCGTTGACGTGGCTGGCGATGATGGAACCGGAGGAGATGGCCATCACGATCAAGGCCAATTGCGGCTGCGAATAGTGTCCGGCCGTGAGCGCCGGAGCCAGGATGCCGCCGGTCGTCACGATCGCTACCGTGGCCGAGCCCTGGGCAAGCCGCATGCCGCATGCAATCACGTAAGCGGACACGATCACCGGGAGCCCCGCCTTGGCCAAGCTGTCCGCCACGGCGTTGCCGACACCGGTTGCCGAGAGTACGGCACCGAAGAATGCGCCCGCTCCAACCACCAGCAGGATCATGCCGACCGGCTTGAGCGAGGCAGAGCTGAGTTCGGAGAGGTCCTTTGCGCTCATGCCCCGGCGGGTGCCCAGGAGCCACATGGACAATGCGACGGCAACGGTGAGCGCAATGGCCGGGTTACCGAAGAACACCAGCGCATCGCGGAATCCACCGGCGGGCAGGAAGACGTTGCCGAAGGTGGCGCCGAGGATCAGGAGCATCGGCAGCCCGATGGCAAGGGCAACGACGCTCATGGGCGGCTCGTGGCCCACGGCTTCCTCGGCTTCCGGGATCACGCGGTCCTCCGGAACAGCCACCTGCACGCGCTTGCCGATCCACTGGCCCCAGAGAATGCCGGAGGCGAACCAGGCAGGGATGCCACAGGCAAGGCCCATGATGATGATCCAGCCAAGTTCAACGTGGAACAGCCCGGCCGCGGCCACGGGACCCGGGTGCGGCGGCAGGAAGGCGTGGGTCACGGAGAGGCCGGCGAGGAGCGGCAAGGCGTACAAAATCAGGGATTTCCCGCCGCGCACCGCGGCAACGTAGACGAGGGGCGCGAGCACGAAAATGCCGATGTCGAAGAAGACGGGAATCCCCAGGACAAAGCCGGTGACGCCCATGGCCAGCGGCGTGCCCTTTTCGCCGAAGACCTTCACCAGCCTCCCCAGCAGGACCTCCGCGCCCCCGGAGCGTTCCAGGATGGCCCCGAGGACGGTACCCAGGCCGATGATCAGGGTGATGTGTCCCAGGATCCCGGCGAAACCCTTCTCAATGAGGGCATCGCCGCTCTTGATGGGCGAGCCGACAAGGGCGTCGATGCTGACCCCGCCCGCCAACGCCACGAGCACGCTGGTGCCCACCAGGGCAATGAACGGTTCTACCTTGACCTTGATGATCAAAAACAGCAGGAGGGCGATGCCGGCACCTGCAAGGAGAAGCAGGCCGGCCGTATCGTGGCGCAGCCAGTTCAGGAATTCATTCATGGAGGTTACTTTCTGGGTATTCCTACTTGAGGGTGGCGGTGAAAGCGGCTGCCCTGGCCGAAATGTCCGACCAGTCGCCAGACGCCACGGCGGCGGGAGGGACCACGCTGGTTCCACAGCAGACGGCGGCGGCACCGGCGTCGAGATAGCTCTTGGCGTTCGACGCATCGATCCCGCCGGAGGGCAGGAGCCGGATACCGGGGTAGGGCCCCTGGAGATCCTTCAGGTAGGCGGGGCCGAGCTGCCGGGCGGGGAAGATCTTGACTGCCGCTGAGCCGAGGTCGAGGGCCTGCGCAACCTCAGTGGGTGTCATGGCGCCCAAACTGAAGGGAACACCGGCGGCCGCAGCCACCGCCGCAACCTCAGGACGAAGGCCAGGGGTCACCAGGAACTGGGCGCCGGCGTCGATCGCTGCCCTGGCCTGTTCGGCCGTCATCACCGTGCCGATCCCGACGACGGCGCCGTGCTGCTTGGCGGTATCCGCCGCCCGCCGCACATGCTTCAGCACATCCGGGGTGGTGAACGTCAGTTCGACGCTGCGGATGCCGCCGTCGGCCAATGCCCGGCAGAGCTCGGCGGCGTCAGGGATGGACGCAGCGCGAACGACGGCGAGGGTGCGGTCTGCTTCAAGCTGTTCGACAAATTCTTCAGGAGTCATGCGATGTCGGTACTTCCTGCTCGGGTGAGTCCGTCGGGGCTGCGGCGCAGGGCACGGCCGGCACGGGCGCCGGTGGGCTTCCCGCCGTCGATCGCTGCCGTCCCGTTGACGAACACGTAATGGATGCCGGTGGCTGGCTTGCGGGGGTTTTCAAAGGTGGCTTCGTCACGGACGGTGCGCGGATCGAAGAGGACGACGTCGGCCGCGTAACCTTCGCGGACCAGCCCCCGACGATCAAGCTTGAGCCGCCCGGCCGGGCGTCCGCTCAAGTGGTGGACCATGTCTTCCAGGGTCAGCAAGCCCAAGTCACGGCTGTAATGGCCCAAGTAGCGGGGGAACGTTCCCCAGGCACGCGGGTGGGGTTTGGCACCGACCAAGAGCCCGTCGCTACCGCCGGTGTGCGTCCGGTGGACCATGATGGCCTGTACGTTTTCCTCGTGGCCAACGTGCTGCAGGATCCCGGTACCCAGGCGGTCTTCCTGGAGGATTTGCGCGAACACATCGAATGGCTCTGCGTTGGTTTCCTCGGCGATCCGGGCGATGGTCTTGCCCACATGGCCGGCGAGCGCCGGGTTCTGGACGCCGCTGATCTCCAGGGTGTGCCATTCGGCAACCACTCCATGGCAGCCGTCGGAGCCGTAGATCTCAACGCTTTCGCGGATTTTCGCCAGCGTAGCCGGGTCGGCCAGCCGCGCGAGTGTGGCCTCGGTACCGCCGGAGGATGACCAGCTTGGCAGGATGGCCGCAAGCGTGGTGGCGCCGGGGAGGTAGGGGTAAGTGTCGAGCGTGATGTCGGCGCCGTCGTCGAGGGCTGCATCGATGAGCTCAAGCAGTTCGCCTGCCCGGCCCTTGTTTTCGGCGAAGTTCATGGTGGCGTGGGAAAGGTGCAGCGCGCAGCCCGTGTCGCGGCTCAGCCCGATCATCTCCGCATAGGCGCCGAGCGCGCCCTTCCCGTAGGAGCGGTGGTGCGGGGCGTAGAAACCGCCGAGTTCTCCCACGGTCCGGCAAAGTCCTGCCAGTTCCTCAGTCCGGGCATACATGCCGGGAGTGTAGGTCAGCCCGGAGGACATGCCCACGGCACCTTCCTGCATGGCGGTGCGGACTACGTGCTGCATCCGCTTCTGCTGCTCGGGCGTCGGGTCCCCTTCGGCGAAGCCCATCACCATCGCGCGGACGGTTCCTTGCGGTACGAGGTAAGCGGCGTTGGTGGCGATGCGGCCTGCTTTGTCTTCATCGTCGAGGCGGTCCAGGTACTCGCCCACGGTTCGCCAATTCCAGTCGAAGTCCTGCGGGTTGTCATTCCAACCGGCGATCTTTTCGCGGACCCCGGTAAGCGTGGCGTCGTCCACCGGCGCGTAGGACAGGCCGTCCTGGCCCAGCAGTTCGGTGGTGACGCCTTGGCTGAGCTTGGCGTGGTGGTCCTTGTTGACCAAGAGCTGCAGGTCCGAATGGGCGTGCATGTCGATGAAGCCGGGGCTCAGGACGAGGCCGGTGGCATCGATGGTCCGCTCGGCGCCCGTTCCGCTGGCGGTGAGGGATCCGGCGTCGGCGACGACGGCGATCACCTCGCCGTCCAGCAGGACGTCCGCGGGACGACGGTCCGCCCCGGTTCCGTCCACCAAAGCGGCGTTGCTGATGAGGGTCTTCATGGCTTGTGTCCTAGAAGAAGGTATGGATGAGGTCGACGACGGTTTGGTCACCGTCGGTGTCCGCGAGCACGGGGATGAGCGTCCACTTGTCGAAGGCTGTGCACGGATGCGAAAGTCCCAGGCGCACGACGTCGCCCGGCCGCAACGTGGTGGTGCCGGCATCGAACGTCATAAAGCAGTGCTGGTCGTTGACGGCGGTGATCTCGGCACCGACGAGCGGCTGCATGGAACCACCGAGGGCGGGCCCGACCAACTGAGGACGGGGCAGTCCTTCGTCCACGGGCAAATCGCGTTTGCCGGCGTCGAGGATGGCAAGGCCCGGCTCGGGCTGGGACACGACGCGCGCCCAGCCGTGCATTCCTGCCTTGAACGGCCGGCCGCCGTCACGGGAAAACGGCGAGATGCCCCGGTAGAAACCGTCGTCGTGGATGATGTAGGCGCCGCTGCGGATCATGAGTTCCACCCGGGGGCCTGCCTCGGAGCCAGCGGCGACGCACGGCGAAAGGACCTCGACGACGTCGTCGAAGTAGGCGCTGCCGCCTGCGGTGAGGATAACGGCGTCGGATCCGTAGAGACCTTCCTCGAGGAGCCGCTGATGCAGCCCACCCATCCGGCCCAAGTATCCGCGGACGGTGGCGAGGCTGTCCGCGTCGGCCGTGTGGGCCAAGGATCCTTCGTAGCCGCTCACCCCCACCAGCCGCAGGTTCGAGGAGGCAGAGATGGCGCGGGCCACGTCGAGTGCGGCCTCCACGCCCCGTGCTCCGGTGCGGCCACCGATTCCGCCGAGTTCAACGAGGACATCCAGGACGGCGTTGCTTCCTGCGGCTTCCAGCGTGCGGCCGATGACATCGACGGTGACTGTGGAGTCCACCCAGGACAGGATCGGCATCTCCGGCGTCGCGGTGGCGGCAACCCATTCGATGGCATGCGGATCGGTCAGGCTATTGGCCAATTGCAGGCGCCGCACGCCGAATTCGCGGGCAACGCGGAGCTGGGTGAAGTTCGCCACAGTGATCCCCCAGGCGCCGCGGCTCAGCTGTTCGGCCCAAAGCTGCGGTGCCATGGTGGTCTTTCCGTGCGGGGCCAGCAAGACGCCGCGCTCAGCACACCACAAGGCCAGCCGATCCGCGTTATGGCGGAGGGCGCGGGCGTCGAGCGTCAGCAGCGGGGTCTGGAGATCGGCCAGCGCGTGCTTTTCGGCGAGGAAATCGGTGTGGGTGGTCCCATTTGCGGCAGCGGGCACGGCCTTGTGCCGCCAGTCCAGGCGGCGATCTGCCAAGGCGGCCACGGCGGATGCCGAAATGGCTTCGGAAGTGTTCACGCGTTGATTCCCTTCGCGGTGCTGCGTTTTTGAAGCTGCGGGGCTGTTGGGTGGAGTTTTCGCTTGCGTTGCGTATTTTGCAATGCTGGTTGCAATACTGTTGGTGATATGTCTAACATGGTGCAGGATTGGGAGTCAAGGCCGCGGCGCGCCCGGAGGCCTCGGTTCCAGCCACGGAAATCCCTTCTTCATGGGGGTGTCGAGTGCCGCTAAAAGCGGCAGAGGGAGTGCGGGAGTTTCATGCTTTCAGCTGTATGTGTGGGCGAGACGATGGCCATGCTCACCCCGGTGAAGGCTGTCCCGTTGCACCAAGCCACTGAGCTGCATTGCGGCATCGGCGGCGCCGAATCGAACGTTGCGATCGGCCTGGCTGCCATGGGCCTGGACTCGCACTGGGTAGGCCGGGTGGGCCGGGATGGCTTCGGCACGCGGATCCTGGACGAGCTCAGCAGCCACGGCGTGGGGATTTCCGGCGTCGAGGTTGATTCCGGACGGCCCACCGGGCTTTACGTCAAGGTCCCCGCCCAGGAATCAGATCCCGATGGCGGCAGTTCAGTTTTGTACTACCGGCAGGGTTCCGCGGCGTCGGCCATGGGCCCGGGCACCCTGGCGAGTCCAGCCGTCGCGCGCCTGTTGGAAAAAGCCGCGCTCATCCACCTGAGCGGCATCACGGCAGCCCTCTCGGCCGACTGCCTGGAGCTGATGGAAACGATCCTGGCCGCACCGAGGCAGGGCCGCGTCATCAGTTTCGACGTCAATTGGCGCGCCGCGCTCTGGGCAGGGCAGGACCGCTCGGTGCTGCGCCGCCTGGCCAATCTCGCCGACGTCGTGCTGGTGGGCAAGGACGAGGCCGAGCACGCCTTCGGCACCACAGACGAAGCTGAACTCCGGCGCCTCATGCCGGATCCCGCCGTCGTCGTCATCAAGAACGAAGCGATCAGCGCCATTGCCCTGGAACGGGACGGTACGCGATCGGAAGTGCCTGCGTTGTCCGTGGACGTGCTCGAGCCAGTGGGGGCGGGCGATTCTTTTGCTGCCGGCTACCTGAGCGGCGTGCTGTTCGGCCTCGACCAGAAGGCGAGCCTCCGCCGGGGACATGTCGCAGCCGCCTGCACCCTCACCGTCCACGGCGATCGCGGCCCCCTGCCGGGGGCCGAACAGCTCGGGGCCATCCTTGACTCCGCTGACGCCGAATGGACTGCGATCCATGTTGCCGGGGGACACTTCACCAGCCAAAACCGGAGCCTTCAAGATCGGAGTACAGCGCCATGAGCCAAAGCCTGATGCGGGCCATCGACCTGCTTGCCGAACTCGCGGCCAAACCGGCCACCCTGGATGAGCTCGCCTCCAAGGCTTCGGTGCACAAGACCACAGTGATGCGCCTCCTGCATGCCATGGAGGAAAAGCGCTTCGTGGTCCGGGATGAGGACCAGCGATTCATGCTTGGCTCGAAGCTGTTCGAGCTGTCCTCGCTCGCCCTGGAGCAGCGGGATATCCGCAAAGTGGCGCACCCGCACCTGGCCGAGCTGAACGGAAAGACGGGGCACACCGTGCACCTTGCCGCATTCGAGGGCAACGACGTGGTGTACATCGACAAGTTCGAGTCGCACCATCCCGTGCGGATGTACTCCAGGATCGGCCTGACCGCGTCCCTGCATTCCGCCGCCGTCGCAAAAGTCCTCCTGGCCGACATGCCGCGCAGCCGACAGGAACGGATCGCCGCAGGACTGGACTACACAAGAATTACCGACACCACCCTGACCTCACCGGAGGCCCTGCTGGCCGAACTGGAGCAGGTCAGGATCCAGGGCTGGGCCCACGACAATGCCGAGCATGAAGCCTTCGTGCACTGCATCGCGACCCCCATTCGCGACGCGAGCGGCGCCGTCGTGGCCGCAGCCTCTTGTTCGGTACCGGTAGTGATGCTCAGCTATGAAGGACTGCTTGAGCTACTGCCCGACCTCAAAGCCAGCACCGAGGCCATCTCCCGCGACCTCGGCTGGATCAGCCACGAAAGGAACTCAGCATGAGTGAAAAGACGATCGTACGGACCGACAACGCCCCTGCACCGGCGCACACCTTCTCGCAGGGCGTCCGCAAGGGCGGCTTGTTCCAGGTGTCCGGCCAAGGCCCCATGGACCCGGACACCAACCAGTACATCGGCGAGGGCGACGTCCGCGTCCAGACCCGCCGCACCCTGGAGAACGTCAAGGCGATCCTCGAGGCCGGCGGATCCTCCGTGGAGGACGTCATCATGTTCCGCGTCTACCTCACCACCCGCGACGACTTCGCAGCCATGAATGATGTCTACGGCGAATTCATCACCGAAAACGTCGCCAGCGGCCAACTGCCAAGCCGCACCACGGTGTTCGTCGACCTCCCGCATGAAGTGATGCTGGTGGAAATCGACGCGCTGGCGGTTACGGCGTAGGTTCACAGACGGGAAGGGTCGACGGCGGCACTCGGGTGAGTGCCGCCGTCGAACCTTATGGGGGACGCGAGTGCTTCCGGGCCGACGGCGCCCCTTGCCTAATGGCACTATTAGGGGATCGCTTCGATTGCGGCAGGAGGCCCCATGGTTAGAGTTTCGGGGGAACCACGATGGACCCGCCCGTTCAGGAACCGACTAGCTTCAGCCTCGACCGGATGGTGGCTGATGATTGTCGTGTTCGTCGAGGCCGCGGTCGCCTTGTCCATTCGCCTGCCAATGGCTTTCGGATATCCGCCGTGGGGCGGCATCGATGATTCCACCACATTCCCCGGGCTCCTATCGCTGTTGGTTGTGCCCTTGGTGGTGCTGGCAGCATGGCGCCTGATGCGGCAGCAGCAGCGGGAGCGAAGGCAGGCATTCCGGACCTCCCGTTTGATGGACACAGTGCTGCACGCAAGCCCGGACTGGTTGTGGGCCACCGGCCCGGATGGGCGATTCACTTTCTCCAGCCCGGCCTGCAAGGACATCACCGGATACGAACCTTCCGAGCTGCTGGGAAGACATATCACCTACGTCATCGACCCCGCGGATTTGGCGGAGGCACGGGAAGACTGGAAGGCAAGGGAAAGCGGAGACTCCTCGTGGTCCCGGGTGGTGACCGTTTGCCGCCACCGGAATGGCGGCCGCGTCTTGGTTGACGTGTCCGGAAGGCCAATGCGTGATCGGGAAGGCAAGGACTGCGGCTTCGAGGGTACCTGTCGCGTCCTCGACGCAGAGATGGCACGTTCGCGCGCTGAAGTCACTGCCCGCACCCAGGAATTGCTCACCGGCGGCTCGCTCACAACAGCTTTCCAACCGATCAAACTGTTGGAAACTGGCAGCGTCATCGGAGCAGAAGCCCTGACAAGATTCGGCGGGCCGGACGGCGGGTCCCCCGAAGTGCGTTTTGTTGAGGCAGCTTCCGTAGGGCTCGATATCGAGCTTGAAATCCTTGCGCTCCGGGCCGCGCTGACCGCCGCAACAGCGCTCCCGGCGGAACTGTACGTGGGGGCGAATCTCTCGCCCCGCGCATGCCTTGACCCGCGGCTGTCAGCCACGATTGAGGGGTCTGACATCCCTGCACGGCGCATCGTGCTTGAACTGACCGAACGCCACGAAGTTGCCAACTACGGACCGCTCGCTGAAGCACTGGCGCCGCTGCGTCGCGCCGGGCTGCGGATCGCCGTCGACGACGCAGGAGCGGGCTTTGCTTCAATGCGCCACATCCTGCAGCTCAAGCCAGACCTGATCAAACTCGATCGCGAGATCATAGCCGGCATCGATGCAGATCCTGGGCAGCGGGCCCTGGGAGCCGCGATGGTTGGTTTTTCCTCGGAAATCGGAGCAACGCTGGTGGCCGAAGGGATCGAGACCGAAGCTGAATTGGCTGCGGTCACCAAGCTCGGCATGACGTCAGCCCAGGGTTACTTGATCGGCCGTCCCTCGCTCAACCGGGAGGACTGGGCGGGATGGGGGTAGCAGGGGCCGCTACACCTGCGGCTGGTGCGCCGTCACCAGCGCGTCGGGATCACGAACAACAATTCCACCAGCCGTCTCCACTGGAAGCCCGTTCCGCGCCCAATACTCAATGCCGCCGATCATTTCGCGCACCGGGTATCCGAGCTCGGCGAACGCCAGTGCCGCGAAGGTACTGCCGTTGCAGCCCGGCCCCCAGGAATAGACCACCACTGAGCTCCCGGCCGGGATCAGGGCACCAACGCGGGCCTGGATCTCGGCGGTAGGCAAGTGAACGGCACCGGGGATATGTCCGTGGTCCCAGGAAGACTGCCTGCGTGTGTCCACGAGCACAAAACTGCCGGGAGCCGCATCCGCAACGTCCATGACGTCGATCTCGAACTGCAGCTTCGCGCGTAAGTACGCGGCCGCTACATCGGCGTCGTTCATTGGCTTTTCCATCTGCCCTCCTAGGCCAGCTTCGCGAGTTTGGCGTTCGCCCGCCGCGATCCCAGCTTGGCCGAAATGCGCAGGCTGGTTTCGGCGGCCATAGGGCCCACTTCGCGGACGCGCTTGGCGGTCATCCGGGACGACAACGAGGAGACGCTGAGGGCGGCCACGACGTGGTCATCGTGGCCGAAGATCGGAGCGGCGACGCACCGGACCTCGGGTTCGTTCTCGCGGTCGTCGATCGCGTAGCCACGACGGCGGATCGCCGCGAACTCGGCCCGCAACTGCCCCGGATCGGTGATGGTCCGTTCCGTCAGCGGCACCAGTTCGTCAGCCAGGATCGGCGCCACCACTTCCTCCGGACTGAACGCGAGCATGGCCTTGCCTACCGCGGTGCAGTACGCAGGCATGGTCGCGCCAACCCGTGATGCCATGCGAACCGTTGCCTCGTCCTCCACCTTGTCGAGATAGACGACGTCGTGGCCGGACAGAACCACCAGGTGGCACGTGCTTTCCGTGGCCCTCATCAGCAGTCTGAGCTCGGCGTTGGCGACGCTGCGCAAATCGAGCCGATCCAGGTAGGCCTGCCCCAAACGTAGGCACCCATGGCCCAGCCGGAAGCGGCCGCTCTCAGCATCCCGTTCCAGCAGGTTTTCCTCCAACAAGGGCGCGGCCAAGCGCAGCACCGTGCTCTTGTTGAGCCCGGAGACCTTGGTCAGCTCCACCAGCGCGAGTCCGTCCGCGCTCACCGGATGCTCCGCCACGACGGCCAGCAATGCCAGCGCTTTCCGCAACGAGGCCGAGGAGTTCCGGGCCTCCGTACCTTCAGTACCCACGTGTTCCTATCCAGCGACGCTGCGCTGCTCGGCGTCGTAATCGCGTTTCCAGCCAACCACGCCCGGCCTCAACTGCCAGGGATGGGGTCCGGACAGCGGCCGGTATTCCACTCCCATGGCCTCCAGGCGTTCCAGATGTGCTCCTTCGAGCCTGGCCAGGAAACCATCGTAGTCCCGGTTTTCGGGCTGGGACCAGAGCACCTCCGCCACGGCGCTCAGCCGCGGAAACGCGGCGAAGTGGACCCGTCGCGCGGAATCGAGGTGTTCCGTCCAGATGTTGGCCTGCGCCCCGAGGAGCCGGCCGGAGAACGCCTCATCCGCACCCACGGGCAGCGGTTCGAAGCCGTAGACATCCCGCAGGGTGGTGACAAAACCCACGGGCACGGGTTCATTGTCGCCGTCGGCCTGCCGGTGGTCCAGGTACAGCCTGTGCTCGGGGCACATGACCACGTCATAACCGCTTGTGAGCGCGCTCAGACCGCCTTCATAGCCTCGCCAGGAGGCTACCAACGCGCCGTCCGGCAGTTCGCCGTCGCCGATTTCGTCCCACACGGAGGTCGCGCGTCCGTGCCCTTGAAGGTGCTTTGCCAACTGCCCGACAAACCAGCTGTGCAATCCGGAAACGTCCGGCAAGCCGAGTTCGGCGGCTTTGGCCTGTGCCTCCACACTGGACTGCCACTGGGCCAGAGGGACTTCGTCCCCACCCAGGCTGATCCAGCGGGACGAGAAGATCTCCACCACTTCATCGAGTACGTTTCGGTAGAACTCGAGCGAGGCTTCCGAGACTTCCAGGACCGTCTCGTTGATTCCCCAACGGGTCCACACCTCGGGGGCCGGGCCGGTGCCCAGTTCGGGGTAGGCGGCGATGGCGGCCTGGCTGTGCCCGGGGACATCGATTTCGGGGATGACTGTGATGTGCCGCTCGGCAGCGAACGCGACCACTTCGCGGAGATCGTCCTGGCTGTAGAAACCGCCGTGCGGAAGCCCGTCGAAGACCCCTGCCCGCCACGAACCCAGCGAGGACTCACGCCGCCACGCACCGGTATCAGTGAGTTTCGGGTAGCGGTTGATCTGGATCCGCCAGCCTTGGTCGTCCGTGAGGTGCAGGTGCAGGACGTTGAGCTTGTGCATGGCCATCACCTCGATGAACCGCAGCAGGTTGTCCTTGGGCATGAAGTGCCGGGCCACGTCCAACATGGCGCCCCGGTACCCGAAGCGCGGCTGGTCCTGGATGGCTACCTTGGGAACCGGCCACACGCCGTCCGTTTCCGGAACTGGCGCTTGCCGCAGTGCGGCCGGCCCCATCAGCTGCAGGAGCGTCTGCGCGGCATAGAAGGCTCCGGCCGGACCGCCTGCTTGAATCACGACGGCGGCGCCCACCTCCAGGCGGTACGCCTCGGCGTCGAGCTCCGGGTCAAGCCAAAGGCTGATGCGCGCCTCGGCCACGTCGGCCGGGGACAGGTCCCAGCCAGTGGCCGCGCCGAGGGTCCGGGCCAGCCAGCGGCGCGCGCTGTTGAGCTCCGGATCGGCGGCCAAGGTGGTGGCTGCGTCCAGTTCCAGGAAACCGCCGCCGGACTCCACCGAGCACGGAACGGGAACCAGCAGATCTGCGGCGCTCATCCCTTCACCGCCCCGGCCAGGCCGGACACGAGCTTTCGCTGGACGGCAATGAAGAAGATCAGCACCGGAATGGTCATGATCACGGAACCGGCCATGATGGCACCCCAATCGTTCTGGTCGGGCTTGAAGAAAGTCAACAATGCCATGGGCAGAGTCTGGTTCTCCTGGGCGGAAATGATGAACGTCTTGGCGAAGAGGAAGTCATTCCAGGTGGAGATGAACGAGAATACCGAGCACGCCACCACGCCGGGAGCCACCAGCGGGAAGAGCACAGAGCGGACAAAACGGAAGCCGCTTGCCCCGTCCAGGCGCGCTGCTTCCTCGATCTCAACCGGCACGGCCGCCACAAATCCACGGAGCATCCAGATCGCGAACGGAATGCTGAAGCCCACATGGACCAACACCAGGGAGCCGAGCTGGTTCAGGCCGACTATCGGTACCGCCTCCCCTGCATTGCGAAGCAGGAAGAACAGCGGAATCGTCAGCGCCTCCACCGGCACCATCTGGGAGACCAAGACCACGATCAGCAGCTTGGTGCGCATCTTGAATTCGTAACGGGTCAGCGCCACGGACGCCAGGAAAGCCAGCACGGTCGAGATGATGACGACGACGAGCGCCACGATCACGCTGTTGAGGAAGTACCGGCCGAAGTTGTTCACCGACAGGACCCGCATGAAGGAATCGAGGGATGGTTCCAGTGTGAACGGCGCGGCATCGCCGGCGTCGAGCGCTGTCTTCGGCTTGAGGGCCGAAAGGACCATCCAGAACAATGGGAACGCGACGAGAAGCGCGATGGCGAGTGCCGCCGCATCTGCTCCGAACCGGCGTCGTCCGCCTTTGCGGAGCTTTTGCGGCGCGTCCGGCGCGCGCCGGTTCTTGCGGAGTGAAACGTCGACGGCGGTCACAGGACTTCTCCCGTTCTCTTGAGGATGCGGAGGTAGACCAGGGTGACGATCATCAGCAGCGCGGTCATGATGACACCGAGGGCCGAGCCGAGGCCGTAAAGGCTGGCCGCGAAGGCCTGCTGGTAGCCGTAGACGTTCAGCACGAGGTTCTGCCCGGCGATACCGCCACCGTTGGTCATGATGTAGATCTGCGAGAAGATCTTGAAATTCCAGATGATCGACTGGATGGTCACCACCATCACTATGGGACGCAGCATGGGAAGCATGATGCTGCGCGCGATCCGGGGCATCGACGCACCGTCGAGCCGCGCCGCCTCAATCACTTCGGTGGAGATCGCCTGGATCCCGGCGTAGACCGTGACCAGCACGAACGGGAACGAACACCACACCACTTCGCTGGCTACCAGGCCAAAAGCGGACCATTTGTCGTAGGTCCAGGAGTAGCCGTTGAATTGGGTCAGACCGATGGAGACAAGGGCCTTGTTGACCAGCCCCAATGTGGGATCGAAGAGGAACAACCACACCGCGCTGCCGGTGACGGCCGGGGTAGCCCATGCGCCCAGCGAGACCACGAACAGTGCGGTCCGGACCCAAGGCCGGAGCCGCGTGGCCAGCACGGCCAGCGACGTTCCCACCAGCAGGGTCAGGACAACGCAGGCGCCCGCAAACAGCACGGTGTTGCCCAAGACAGACCAGAACTCAGGGTCGGCCACCAGCTTCTGGTAGTTCTCCAGGCCGGTGAACTGCAGGGGTGCCTTGCCGCTGACCTGGGCCTGGCGGTAGTCGTACAACGAAACGTTGATCAGTTGGAAGATCGGGTACCCCAGCAGCGCAATCAAGACAATGAACGCCGGAGCCAGGTAGAACCAAGGTTCCAGGCCGCGCTTGCCTAGCGCACGACGGCGGGACGCGCCCGCCGTCGTCGGCTTGCGGCTCTGCTTGGGGCTCTGCGTTCCGCTTACGTCCGCCTTCGCGGACGTAAGCGCCGTCATGACGCACCGCCCGGCGCGGATCTACCTTGAGTCACGAGCCCGATCATTTGGATCCGAAGACCTTGTTCATGGCGGCTGCCGCGTCCCCAGTAGCCGTGTTGACGTCAGCCTTGCCGGTGACAATCTTCTGGTACATGCCGGTGAAGATGCCTTGGGCGTCGATCGTGGACCAGGTTTCCGTCACCGGGACAAAGTTGGTGCCGGCGGCGAGGGTTTTGATGAAGGGGTCAAGCTGCGGGTTGGAGGCTGCAACGGATTTCTGGACGTCGCTGAACGTCGGCAGGTTGCCCATGGCATCGAACATCTTTTGCTGGTACTTCTTGCCTGCCAGCAGCTCGACGAACTCAGCCGCCAGGGTGTGGTGCTTGCTGCTGTTGAAGACGCCCAGGTTGTTGCCGCCGGCAAATGCGGGGGCGATCGATCCAGCTGTATTGCCGGGAACCGGAACCACTGCGAACTTGTCCTTGACGGCGCTGGCTGCCACGGCCTTGTAGTTGAAGTCGCCACCGATGGTCATGGCCGACTTTCCGGCGATGAACTGCTGCACGCTGGCGTTTCCGCCGAATTCGGCGCACGTCTGGGGTGGGCAGATGTCGTTCTTGAGCAACCGGGCATAAGCGGAGATGCCGTCCCGGGATCCGGCCGAATCCAAGCCCGAGACAAAGGTGCCACCCTTCTTCGTGGCGATGGTGCCGCCGTTGGCCCAGAGGTAGGGCATGGCGGAGAACTGCGCAGCTCCACCGACGGAAATGCCGAGCATGTCCGGGTTGGCTGCGCGGACGGCACGGGCCACGGTTTCGACGTCCGCGAGGGTCTTCGGAGCCTCCAGTCCAAGCTTCTGCAGCAGATCCGTGCGGTAGTAGAGGGCCCGGACGCCCACGTACCACGGCACGCCGTAGTTCTTGCCTCCGACGTCCGTGGTGGCCAGGATTTTGCTGTCCAGGTCCTTTGACTCGTCCCAGGCCTTGATGTCGGCGGTCATGTCGGACAATCCGCCCGACGCGACGTAGCTGGCGAGGTCGGTGTTGCCGAATTCGGCGACGTCGGGAGCGCTCGAGGGGTCGTTGAACGCGGCCTTGAATCGTTCCGCCCGGCTGTCGACGGGAATGTACTGGACGTCGACCTTGACGCCGTTGTGGCTGGCTTCGAAATCCGAAACCGCGGCCTTGACGACCGCGGATTTAGGGTCTTGGTTGACTTCCGAGAACAGCCACACGCGGATGGTGCCGGACTTCTCATCCGAGGATGACGCGGCGTTGTTCGACGTGGGCGGGGCGCAGGCCGTTAGCGCCAGGGCGGCGAGGGCAAAGGCAGCCGCAGAGCGTGCGATTTTCAATGGATCCTCCATGGAGAAAAGGGTTCGGTGCCCGGCGGACCTCCGCTTCGGGTATGGAAGGAAACTTTACAAACATACTTTTGTGAGCGGAAGCACAAGCGGCAAAAGGTTTGCATTGCAAAACGAGAATTTGTAAATAGACCACCCTTCATGAAGGGTGGCATACCCCCAGGGGGTACTTGATTTATACCCCTAGGGGGTATACGTTTGCTACATGAGCACGATCGATGTGAACCCCACTCATGTGGAATCCGCAGATTCGAAGCCGGATTCCCAACACGGCTACTCTTCCAACAAGGACGCATACTTGCTGCGCCTTAAGCGGATCGAGGGCCAAGTGCGCGGTATTGCGCGCATGGTGGAAGAGGACAAATACTGCATCGACATCCTCACGCAAGTCTCGGCAGTCACGAAGGCGCTGCATGCGGTGAGCCTCGGGCTCGTGGAGGAACACATCGGGCACTGCGTTGTCGGCGCAGCATCCGAGTCCGATCCGGTCGTGCGCGCCGAGCAAATCGACATCAAGGTCAAGGAGGCAGCCGATGCCATCGGGCGCCTGCTGCGGTAACCCCGCAAGCACTCACCACACCATTCAACTCACCACCAAGGAGCACGCCATGGGCCACACCGCTACCATCCAGACGAACGTCAGCGTTTCCGGCATGACCTGCGGGCACTGCGTTTCAGCAGTCAGCGAGGAAATTGAGTCCCTGGCGGGAGTGGAGAATGTCGAGATCGACCTGAATGCCGGCGGAATCTCCACCGTCACCATCACCTCCACCCAGGAATTGTCGCCATCAGAAATCGGCGAAGCCGTCGCCGAAGCCGGCTACCTGGTAGTAGCCAACGAGGCCTAGGGGCCAATGTGAGCAATCACGACATCCTCCACCAAACGGGCACGCGCATCATCGAACTCGACATCGAGGGCATGACGTGCGCATCCTGCGTGGCCCGCGTAGAGCGGAAACTGGGCAAGCTGGACGGCGTGGAGGCTTCAGTCAACCTCCCCCTCGAATCAGCCCAGGTAACAGTTCCGGACAATGTCACCGACCAACAAATCGTGGACACAGTGAACGCAACGGGTTACAAAGCCTGGATCCGCGAATCCACGCGGTCCCACTCCGTCGCCCAGGCCCCCGATCGCGAAACCAGCATGCTCGGCGCGCTCGAGACCGACGCCGTGCACCTTGGCGAGCACAGTGCCGCCACCGAGGCTTCAGGCGACCACGGTGCCGCAGCGCAAGTCGCCCACGAAGACCACATGCACCACGGCCCTGCGTCCCGCCAGCTAAAGCCGAGACTGATCGCCGCTGCCATTCTGACGGTCCCGGTCTTCGTCATCTCGATGATTCCGGCTCTGCAGTTCCCGCAATGGGGCTGGGTGGCCGCAGCACTTGCACTTCCCGCGGTGACGTGGGCTGCCTGGCCCTTCCACCGCGCCGCCGCCATCAACGCGCGCCATCTCGCCTCGACAATGGACACCCTCGTCTCCATTGGCGTCCTCGCCGCATACCTCTACTCTGCGTGGCAGCTCTTTGCCAACCCCATGATGACCGAACACCCCGGCATGGAGACCATGGGAGGCGTGAGCGGTGGGCTGTACTTCGAAGTTGCGGCCGTGGTCACCACCTTCCTGCTTCTGGGCCGTTTCCTTGAGGCCAACGCCAAAGCGAAGGCCGGCGATGCCCTCAAGGCCCTGCTGAATCTGGGAGCCAAGGACGCAACGGTGCTGCGCGACGGCGTCGAGCACAAGATCCCGGCCGAGCAACTCGTGGCAGGGGACATCTTCGTGGTTCGACCGGGAGAGAAGATCGCCACGGACGGCTTGGTGACGAGCGGTTCGTCTGCCGTGGATGCCTCATTGGTGACAGGTGAATCCGTGCCCGTGGAGGTCGGACCGGGAAGCCAGGTCACGGGCGCCACCATCAATACTTCGGGCCGCTTGCTGGTCTGCGCGACCCGCGTGGGTTCCGACACTACGCTGGCACAAATGGGGCGGTTGGTGAGCCAGGCGCAGACGGGCAAGGCCCCGATTGCGCGGCTCGCCGATCGCATCAGCGCCGTCTTCGTTCCGGTTGTGCTGGTCATCGCCGTCGTTACCTTCGTCTTCTGGCTCGCCCTGAGCGGGGACCTCAATGCCTCGTTCACGGCTGCTGTGGCGGTGCTCGTGATTGCCTGCCCGTGTGCGCTTGGGCTCGCGACTCCCGTTGGCCTCCTGACCGGGACCGGTCGGGGCGCGCAGCTCGGCATCCTCATCAAGGGTCCACAGGTGCTTGAAGATACGCGCACTGTGGACGCCATCCTGCTGGACAAGACCGGAACCGTCACCAGCGGCAAACTCGCCGTTGGACACACCCTGGCCTTGAACGGCCACTCCCCCGCCGACGTCTTGTCTCTCGCCGGCGCCGTCGAGGCAGCGTCGGAGCACCCCATCGCCCACGCCATTGCCGCTGCCGCCAAGTCCGCAATGCCCGACGCCGGCCCACTCCCGGCTGTGAAGGACTTCAGTTCCGCCCCGGGCGGCGGAGTCCGGGGGATGGTTGCGCTGAACGGAGCCGGAAATGACGCCGAGCGAACCGTCGTGGCCGGCAGGACTGGCTGGTTGGAACACAACGGAATCTTCCCTGACGATGCACAGCGCCAGGCCCTCGCCTCTGAGGAAGCAGGTGGCGCTACCGCCATCTGGGTTGCTGTGGACGGGATGCCCGCTGGAATAGTCACGCTAAGGGACACCGTCAAACCCGGTTCGGCGGCCGCCATCGCGAAGCTCAAGGAACTCGGGATCCGCCCTCTGCTGCTGACCGGAGACAACGCAGCCGTCGCCGCCCAAGTGGCCACCGCCGTCGGGATCGCCCCGGAAGACGTATTCGCTGGGGTCCTGCCGGAAGGCAAAGTGGATGCGGTACGGAAACTCCAGGCCCAGGGCTCCACTGTGGCCATGGCCGGGGATGGAGTCAACGACGCCGCAGCACTGGCGCAAGCCGACCTTGGCATCGCCATGGGTTCGGGCACGGATGTGGCCATAGAGGCCTCGGATCTGACCGTGATGGGCAGCGACCTCGGCCAGCTGGTGCAAGCCATCGAGCTGTCCCGGAAGACGCTCTCAACCATCAAGACAAACCTGTTCTGGGCGTTCTTCTACAACGCCATCGGTATCCCCGTGGCCGCCCTTGGTTTGCTCAACCCGATGATCGCCGGCGCGGCCATGGCTGCGAGCTCGGTCCTGGTGGTCGCAAATTCGCTACGGTTGCGCTCGTTTGCAAAGTAGCTGTGGCGCCCAACTAGCTAGCAGTTGTTGTCGTTATCCGGCGTGAGAACGGCAACAACTGCCAGTCAGTTTGCGGAGGCTAGGCCGTTCCGAAACGAACGGCCGCGCGGGCCCTGGCTTTGGCCGCTTCCTCGTCGCGGTTGCGGGCTGGCGCATGGGTCACCAGGGAATCGAGCAGATGCTGGGTGATATGCGCGATCTCGTGGACAGCCTCGGCGAAGGCCTCCTCATTGGCCTTGGACGGCTTGGTGGTGCCACTGATCTTGCGCACGTATTGCAGGGCTGCGGCTTCCACCTCCGCGGAGGTGGCTCGTGGCTCGAAATTGTGGAGGGTGTGGATGTTCCGGCACATATCAACATGCTAGGCCCAGGTCCCCCATGAAGGGTCGGTTTTTAGAGCGCCCTCTCGGATGGAACCGGCTCGACGTCGTTCGCGTGGTCAAGCTGCAGGGCTGCGTACTCTTTACAGGGCTCCGCAGCATCACGCTTGTCCGCGCGGAGCTCGTCGATTCGCACCAGGACCACTCCGCACACGATGAGTGCCCCTCCCACAAGCTGGATGGCTCGCGGCAACTCGGCCAGCAACAGCCAGGCCCACACCACGGCAAACAGTACTTCCGTGAGCGAGACAAAGGACGCCACCTTGGAGCCAAGGCTGCGTGCCGCCATGATCCCAGTGACGTAGGACAGCACGGTGGACAGGATGACCAGACCGGCGATGGAAACCCACCACGGCGTGGTCCACGGTCCGAGATGTGTGTCTGCAGTTGCGAAAGTCATGGACACCAGGCCGGTCCCACCGGCAATCCAGATGAGGACTGAGCCTGCCGTAAGACCGCCGGCGGCCAGCACAATGGGCGGCAACGTGTCGTTCTGCTTGGCTGTGATGAAGAAGTAGATGACCAGGCAGACGGCCGCGGCCATGCCCCAGAGGACGCCGACGAAGTCCACCTTCACGGAGCCGGTGAGATCAAGCACCAGGGCGAGTCCGCCGAGGGAAAGCAGCGTTCCAATGGCGGTGAGGGCCCTCGGACGGCGTCGGCTGGCTGCCCACAGCCACAGGACGATCATGGTTGGCGCGAGGTATTCGAGCAGAAGCGCGACCCCCACGGACAGCCTGGACACCGCGTTGAAGTAGAAAAGCTGGCACGCTGCAACGCCAATCACACCGAATAGCAGGATGGTGAGCCAGTTGTCCCTGAGCTGGTGCCAACGGCCCCGGAGAGCGACGACGGCCGGGATCACCAGGATGAGCGAGGCGCCGCTGAGCCGGATCGCAACTGCGGCACCGGGGGTCCACCCGGTTTCCAGGAGGGACTTGGCAAACGAGCCGGACAAGCCGAAGACCGCTGAGGAAAAGAGCGCGAGCCCCAGGCCCGACGCCATGAAGCCCGCAGCACCAGCCCGGTTCGTTGCAGCTGACACAGCAGCCTCCTGTCAGGAGTAAAATGGGTTACGCTGCTGACACTACTCCCGAGAGATGTAAGGAGTCAAAGTGCTTTTTGCACCTGACACTGAAGTGGCGCTTCGAAGCGTGGTCAATTTGATCAATACGGCCGCCAACGGGACCGAATCCCTTGCGGGTCTCGCCGAGCTCCACGCCTTCCTCGATGCGGAAGAATTCACGGGGACCAGGGAGGGAACCGAGGCCGAATTGGCCAACGTGAAGCGACTGCGGAGCCAGCTGGCTTCACTGTGGACAGGCGATGAGGACGCGGCCGCAAAGACCGTCAACCAGCTCCTCACCGACGCACGCGCGCTCCCCCAGCTGGTCAAGCACGACCACTGGGATTGGCACCTGCACGCCACTACCCCTGAAGCTCCCCTCGCGGAACGCATGGGCACGGAGGCTGCCATGGCACTCGTGGACGTCATCCGCAGCAAGGAAATGGACCGCTTGCGGGTGTGCGCGGCGGACGATTGCGACGCCGTCGTGTTGGACCTGAGCCGCAACCGATCCAAGCTCTATTGCGATACCGGCAACTGCGCAAACCGAACACACGTGGCAGCCTACCGGGCCCGGAAGGCCTCAGGTACGGAGTAGGCGGGCGCGGGCGTCACGCCGTGCAACTTTTCAGGGCGCACGACGGCGGTCTGCCGCGGGTTTCCGCGGTTGCTGCGTCGGCCAGCCGGCAAAAAGTTGCGTGGCGTGACACAAAACAAGACCGTGACACGAAACAAGACTAAGACGGCCTAGTCTGCGTCGGGGGTTTCCGTCTCACTGCCCGTGTGGGGGGCCGCGGAACCGTGGCCCTGGCCCGGCTTCCTGGAGCTCAGGTTGACGCCCGAGCCTTTGCCGAGGTGTTCGGCGTTTTCCTTGTGGCTCATGGAAAGCATCGCAGCGAGGACCAGGCTCACAATGAAGGCGATGCCGGCACCGGTAAAGGCGAGGTCAAAGCGCGGAGTGCGGGCGCTGCCGCCGGAGGCGAAGATCAGCACGGCGAAGAAGATCAGGATGCCCCAGAACGCGGAGAACATCAGCGGTCCCTTCACCGAGGTCCGCATCTTGCGCGGCTCTCCTGGTTTCTGGTCAGCCAAGGTCATTCCTCCAATGTGGGTGCTGGCGCCGTGCGCGCCTTGAGAGTTCTACGCAGGGTAGAACGTACGACTACTAGTTTACGGCCTCAGCGGAGGGGGTTCGCCCATCGTGCCGCAGGCTCAGCCCGGACAGCACCCACAAGACTCCCGAGATAATGGCGCCGCCGCCGGCAACACCGAGAAGCGCGTGCGCTCCAAGGCTGATGAAGAACGGCAATGCAACGGCGGTGCCGATGCCCACCACACCGGAAATGATCCAGTCGCGGGCAAGCACGTGCCGTCCGCGCCGCCGGAATCCCTGGACCAGCTCAAACGCTCCGAGCACCAGCAATCCTACGAGCGCGGAAACGCCGGCACCTGTGTCGGACTGCGTCATCAAGGCACCCACCCCTGCCAGGCCAACGACGACGGCCGCGGCCGCCGGAACACTCGCGGCCAGGAACGCGGCGCCCGCGGTTGCGAGCAGGTAGAGCCCGGTAG
Organism: Arthrobacter sp. efr-133-TYG-118; assembly: GCF_030209755.1. GTDB lineage: Bacteria > Actinomycetota > Actinomycetes > Actinomycetales > Micrococcaceae > Arthrobacter. The sequence goes on from NZ_JARVRH010000012.1 coordinate 208,135, forward strand.
CCCAGGCCAGAACGTAAACGGATGGCGAGCCCCAGAAGACGGTCACGGCGCCAAACACCAGCGCAGTACCGGCGCGGAGAAGAACAGGCTTCCAGAGACCAGCTGCTGTAGGCGTGGATGAAGTCGCTGAAGAGGCGGGGAGAGTCACCAGTCCAGTTTAGTGCGAACCAAGGACCATCCATTTGTCAGAGCGGGCCCGCACCCCGAGAGTGACCCCGCGGGCCGTCATGTACCCCAGCGCGAACGCGACCCAGAGCCACACGAGCCCCGCCGCGCCGTCGGGCCTGGTCAGGTGGACTGCCGCCAAAAGGGGCAGATACACCGCGAGGTTCACGACGCCGGCAATCGCCAGGTAGCGGGCATCCCCCGCGCCGATCAGCACGCCGTCCAGGACGAAGACGTACCCCGCGAGGGGCTGCCCGACGGCGAGCACCCAGAGTGCCGCTGTGAGCGCGGACTGAACGCCGGCGTCGGAGGTAAAGAGGAAGCCTGCCCACGGAGCGGCCACCGCGAGGAGCACGCCGGTCACCACACCGAAGCCCACGCCCCAGCGGATCATGGTGCGGGTGAGTTCCCGCGCCCGGGCCGGATGGGAGGCTCCGAGTTCCTTGCCGATGAGGGCCTGCGCAGCAATCGCCAAGGCGTCCAGGGCGAAGGCGAGGAAGGAGAAAATGGTCATTGCGAGCTGGTGCGCGGCGAGGTTCACGGACCCTTGGGAAGTGACCACCAGGACGGTGGCGAGGATAGCCAGCCGCAGGCTGAGAGTGCGGAGCATGAGCCATGAACCCACGCTGGTCATCGTGCGGATTCCATGCCAGTCCGGGCGCAGCGAAACGCCGTGCCGCCGGGCATTCCGTCCCACCATCACCAGATAGACGGCAGCCATGGCCCACTGGGCAATGCTGGTGCCGATGGCTGACCCCGCAACGGACAAATGCAGCCCGTAGACCAGGACGACGTTGAGGCCGATGTTCACGGCGAACCCCGCCGTCGCGACCACCAACGGCGTGCGCGTGTCCTGTAGTCCGCGCAAGACGCCGGTGCCAGCGAAGATCAGCAGCATGGCGACGAGTCCCGGCATGGACCAGCGCAGATAGTCGACGGCGTAGGCCCGCACCTCGCCGTTGGCTCCAAGCAGCCCGACCAGCGGCCCGGCCGCGAAGAAGCCGGCCACGGCCAGGACTGTGCCCAGCAGCAAGGCCAGCCAGACGCCGTCGCGCCCTGCGGCCAGCGCTTTGCCGAGCTTTCCGTCCCCGATGGCCCGGGCCACAGCGGGAGTCGTCGAATATGCCAAAAAGACCATAAGTCCTACGGCGGTGTACAGCAGGGTGGAGGCCAGCCCCACTCCCGCGAGCTGAGGGACGCCAAGGTGCCCCACAATGGCGGAGTCGGCCAAGAGGAAGAGGGGTTCTGCGATGAGCGCCCCAAAGGCGGGGACAGCAAGGCGCAGGATCTCGCGGGCAGTGGAGGGCGCGGTGGGACGGGTCACTGTTTGGGGCACTTTCCCAGCCTAGCCGGACACCGGCGGGTAGATTGTTGAGGTGTCGCTCGAGCATCCCATCACCGTTTCCGTCGCCCGCACCATCACTCCCGGTTACACCCGCCAAGCCAACGCATGGGCCCACGCGGGCCAGGAACTTGCACGGGAATGGCCCGGCTACTTGGGTTCAGGGTGGGTGCGCACGGCGGCCGATTCCGATGAATGGCACATGCTCTACCGCTTCGCGGACGCTGAAACCCTGCAGGCCTGGGAGGAATCCGGAGAGCGCCGATGGTGGATCGAAAGCGCCACCGAGCTCATGGAGGTCACACGGGTGGAGCGCCGTTCCGGCATCGAAGGATGGTTCTCCCAACCCGGCGACGTGAACCTCGTGGTCCCGGAGACGGTGGTGCCGCCACGATGGAAGCAGGCTGTCAGCATCTTCCTGCCGTTCTTTCCCTTGAGCCTGCTCGCCAATTTCCTGCTGCACCCCCTGGTTCTGAGCTGGCCTCTGGTTCTCCAGGTTCTGTTGAACATCTGCATCCTGACGCCCCTCATGGTCTACGTTTTCCTGCCGGTCACCACCCGGCTCCTGAAGCCCTGGCTGGAAGCAAAGCGGAAGGGCCAATAGCATCCGCCGGGACCGCGGAGGCGGCCCCGCCGTGTCGGTCTTGTTTGACAGTTCAAGCAAAGTTCGAAAGGCTTGAGTTGAAGCTTCAACAAATTGGGCCTCGGCCCCGGGAGCTTCACGACAGCCAACCGCTACCCGGAAACGGTGCAAACACATGAACCAGTCCACCCTGACCAACACAGCCCTTACCGTCCTGCGCGTCATCGTCGGCTTCATCTTCGCCGCGCATGGCTGGCAGAAATTCACCGAGTTCACCATCGCCGGCACCCAGACCGCCTTCGGCAAGATGGGCGTACCCGCCCCCGACGTCGTGGCCCCAATCGTCGCGACCATCGAACTTGTCGGAGGCATTGCCCTCATCGCGGGCGTGCTTACCCGCGTCTTCGCCGCCCTCCTTGCACTGGACATGCTCGGCGCCCTGGTCCTGGTCCACGCCCCGGCCGGCCTGTTTGCCGACAAGGGCGGGTACGAACTCGTCCTGGCCCTTGCTGCCGGCGCGGCAGCCGTGGCCCTGGCCGGCGCCGGTCGGATCTCCATCGACGCCGCCCTCTTCGGCCGGAAGGGCTCCAAGCTGGGCATCCTCGCCTAGTATCGCGTTCGCTTCCACACTGGCGGCACCTGAACGGGCTGGCGACTCCCGAAATCCGGGCGTCGCCAGCCCGTCATACAGCGCATCAGTATCCACGCCGTCGATACACTCACGTCATGAGCGAGCTCCCCTCCCACTCCGTCACGCTGCGGTTCCTTGCTTCCCCCACCGACGTCGGACACAGCGGGTCCGTCGACGCCGGCACTGTCCTTGAGTGGGTGGACAAGGCGGCGTACGCGGCAGCGGTTGGCTGGGCGAAGTCCTATTGCGTCACGGCATATGTGGGCAACATCTATTTCGCCGACCCTGTGAACAGCGGAGACATGGTCGAGGTCGAAGCGACCATCGTCTACACGGGCCGCTCCTCCATGCACATCCGGACCATCGTGTCCTCCGGCGACCCCAAGGGCGGCCCGGCCACGATGCGCAGCCAGTGCCTGGTGATCTTCGTTGCGGTCGGTCCCGACGGCCGCCCGGTGCCAGTCCCCCAGTTCGAGCCCTCGACGCCGGAGGAAATCGAGCAGCGCGACAACGCCCTCGCGCGGATCGCCGTCCGGGAAAAGATCGTCGAAGCCATGAATGCACAGGAATATACCGACGCCGGCACTGCCGAGCGCGTTGTTCTCCGCTTCATGGCGGCCCCCACTGATGTGAACTGGGGCGGAAAGGTCCACGGCGGCATCGTCATGAAGTGGATTGATGAGGCCGCCTACGTCTGCGCTTCCCGGTACTGCGGCAAGGACACCGTGGCGGTGTTCTCCGGGGGCGTGCGCTTCTACCGCCCGCTCTTGATCGGCGACGTGGTGGAAGTAGAAGCCCGTCTCGTCTACACAGGCCACAAAGGAATGCATATTGCCGTCCATGTGCGCTCCGGAAACCCCAAGAGCCGTGAGATGAACCTGACCACGTACTGCCTCACGGTCATGGTGGCCAGGGACGAAACCGGCACGTCCGTTCCGATCCCTCCCTGGGTGCCGGAAACCGACGAGGACCGCCGCCTTCACGCCCACGCCCGCGAACTGCTGGAGATCCGAGGACGGGCTCCCGGAAACCGGATGCCGGATCATTTGCTCAACGGCGGGTGACATTTCGTCTATCGATGCGACCCACGTCTGCTACACGGGCTGGATTGTCTGCATCAGCTCAACTCAGCCCCGCGCCTCGATACCGGACCGAAGAGCGACCGTGCGGAAGCCGCAGTTGCCGGACGAGGATTCCGGGGTGTTGGAGGTGCGGGCAGCAACCCGGTAGCGGTTGCAGTAGGAGTCGTGGCAGAGGTAGGAGCCTCCGCGCATGACGCGCCCGGCGCCGATCGTGGGTCCTTGCGGGTTGTCGGCGGGTGAGTTGCGGTAGTACCTGGGCAGGAACCAGTCTGCGCACCATTCCCACACGTTGCCGGCCATTTCGTAGAGCCCGTACCCGTTGGGCTTGAAGGTGCGCACGGGGGCGGTGCCCAGATGCCCGTCCTCAAGCGTGTTGGTCCTGGGGAAGGTGCCTTGCCAGATGTTGCAGCGGTGCTCACCGCCGGGAGTCAGCTCGTTGCCCCAGGCGTAGCGCATACCGTCCAGGCCTCCGCGGGCGGCGTACTCCCATTCTGCCTCGCTCGGCAGGCGACGTCCTGCCCAGTCACAGTACGCCAGAGCGTCGTTGTGCGAAACGTGCACCACGGGATGGTCCGGGATTTGTTGCCAGTTCGACGACGGTCCAGTCGGGTGCGCCCAGTCGGCCCCGCTGACGTTCAACCACCACGGCGCGCCGGCGGCAGCACCGAGGATAGCGTCGGCAAGGGCGGTGGAGAGCAGGTGGAACACGGCCGAGGAGCCGTACTGTTCGGCCTCCGTCTTGTATCCGGTGTCTTGGACGAATGCGGCGAACATTTCATTCGTTACTGCCGTGGCGTCTATCCCGAAACCGTCCAGGCGCACCTCGTGCACGGGGGTTTCACCGTCCGTCGGATAGCCTTCCCCGAAAGCGTCCCCCATGGCGAAGCGACCACCGGGAACCGGGAGATCGTCATGCGTGTTCCCCGGGATCTGGGGCCGGCTTGTGAGCTGCAGCCGCTCGATCCCGAACTGAGTGATGCCGGGGCCGTCTCTGTCGCTGCTGCTGGGACGAGAAGTGGCGCAGCAACTCCCAGCCGAGTCCAATGAGGACATGCTCTTTCCTTTCGGCGGTCGGATGCTTCATCAGAATACTGCCATTATTCCACTTGTGTCATCAACAGAGTATTCCAATTGTCTCATTGACGAACCATTCCACTTGTGGCATCCTAATTTTCAGCAGGGTGACCCGGATCACTACGCAACACCACCAAATGGAGATAAGCATGAAACTCGAACATATTCTGCTCGGAGTCCTGCTGGAACACCCGAGCACGGGGTATGAACTCAAGAAATTCCTCGACTCGTATGGTCGATTCCTCCGCTCGAACACGCAAATGAGCCAGGTCTACCGATCGCTGGGAACCATGGAGAAGCAGGCCTTGGTGGCACACAGCGTGGACCCACGTCCAGGAGCCCAGGACGCGAAGACCTACCGTGTCACCGACGAGGGGGCGACTGTGTTTCTTGACTGGTTGACCGGCCCGTACCACCCGGCCAGCCGCTTTCAGGACCCTGAACTCGGTGCCCGGTTGGCCTTTGCCGGCTTCATGAGCGCCGAACAGCTCCTCAGGATTCTCGACGTTGAAATCCAGACCCGCCAGGACGAAATCGCACGATACCGGTACCGCGACCGCCGCGAGACTTGGGCACCCACCATCCCCTTCGACGCCGAATTGGCCGAATCGGTCGGAGAACGGATGCACACCAAGGGCGCGAATGCGATGGACGCCCACGTCGCCTTTCTGGTTGAGCTGCGGCGCGAACTGCTGGACGGCAAGCTCTCCTCCCGCTCCCTGACGGCGGTCCCCGGCGACATGTCTGCCGACAATACCCGCTGAGTTCAGCAATCGACTCCTCGGCGTTGCGCCGGCGGCCATTAGGAAGGACCCCGATGCGGGCCATCAATCTCATGTTTGACAGCCTCAACAGGCACATGCTCTCCCCTTATGCGGCGGACACTTTCGTCAACGCCCCCAACTTCGCCCGCCTTGCGGCTAAGACGGCGACCTTCGAAAACTTCTACGCCGGCTCCATGCCATGCATGCCCGCCCGCCGTGAAATGCACACAGGCCGCTACAACTTCCTCCACCGCAGCTGGGGTCCGCTGGAGCCCTTTGATGACTCCATGCCCGAAATGCTCAGCAAAGCCGGCGTGCACACGCACCTCGTCTCCGACCACCCCCATTACTGGGAAGACGGCGGCGCAACCTACCACCCCCGTTACACCACGTGGGAGTTCTTCCGGGGCCAGGAGGGGGACCCCTGGAAGGGGGTGGTTGGACCCACGTGCAGCTCACACGACCGCTACGCCGGAATGAAGCGCCAGGACCTGATCAACCGCAGTTACATGGCCACCGAGGCGGATCACTCCCAGACCAAGACGGTGGACGCCGGCCTGCATTTCATCGATACCAACCACGACGCAGACAAGTGGATGCTGCAGATCGAGCTTTTCGACCCCCATGAGCCCTTCTTCACACACAACGCTTACAAGGCAATGTACGAACACGACTACGACGGCCCGGAGTTTGATTGGCCCGGCTATCAGAAGGTCACCGAGCCGCAAGAGCAGGTAGAACACGCCCGCTTCGAATACGCGGCCCTGGTTTCCATGTGCGACAAGTCCCTCGGACGGGTACTGGATGCCATGGACCGCCACAACATGTGGGAGGACACCCTCCTGCTGGTCAACACCGATCACGGATTCCTGCTCGGCGAACACGGCTGGTGGGCGAAATCCGTCCAACCCTGGTTCAATGAACTCGTCCATCTACCCATGTTCCTGTGGGACCCGCGCACGGGCGGCAAGGACACCAGCCGCGGAGCACTCGCCCAGACCATTGACATCGCACCCACCATGCTGCGCTTCTTCGGCCTTGAACCTACCCCCGACATGCAAGGCCAGGACCTCGCCCTCGTCCTCGAAAGCGACGCGCAGGTCCGCGAAGCCGCCCTGTTCGGCATCCACGGCGGTCACGTCAACGTCACCGATGGCCGCTACGTCTACATGCGCGCCGCCATCGACTCCTCCAATACGCCCCTGGAGGAGTTCACGCTCATGCCGACCCACATGCGCTCACGGTTCGGCGTTGACGAACTCGCCCAATGGCAACCTGCAGAACCCTTTGCCTTCACCAAAGGACTGCGGACCCTTCAGGTCCGTGCGTCGTCGATGATGAACTCCTGGGGCCACGGGACCCTGCTGTTCGACCTCGAAACCGACCCCCAGCAAGAGCACCCCGTAGTTGACGACGAGCTGGAGCTACGCATGCTGAGGCTTCTAGCGGGTCTCATGCACGCAAACGACGCACCCCAAAGCCAGTTCCAACGACTCGGCATCCCCTTCGACCTTGAACCGGACAATCAGCACCTGCTCGCCGGCAAGCAAGCAGACAGGTCCCGGCAAGCCCTGGAGCCGCTTCCCCCCCTGGCCAACTTCCCGGACGGAGGATTGGCGCTAACGGTCCCCGTCCTTGAGCTCCTCCAGGATGACCGAAGCCGCCAAGCCCTGGAGAAGCATCTCCCCGACCTTGTCCACACTGAGCTCGTTAACGTCCCCGCCCAGCTCAGCCTCTATCGGCTGGCAGCCGTCATCCCGCTGTCCACGAGCGCCCTCCACGCCATCTCCAAAGAACTGACCGCCGTCCCTATGGCGTGACCCCAGCACAGCCTGACAATGTAGACAGGACAAAAGCCCATGAGCACCCAACCCAGCCCCGCACTCACCGCAGACACTCCCTCTGAAGGAGCCGACCAAGCCAGGAAGGTTCCCTACCGCTGGAGGAATCTTACAGTCCTCACCGGTGTCACGGTGGTGGACAACACCGAAGTCGGTCTCAGCGCCACCCTCTTTCCCACCATCGCAGATGCCCTGAAATTGCAGAGCAGCCACCTGGGCCTGCTTGCCGCCCTCGGAAAACTTGTTTCGGTTCCGGCCGGCCCTGCCTGGACATGGCTTGCGGGGAAGATCGGGCGCCGCAACGCGCTCCTTGCCACGACCCTCACCGGCGGCGTCTTCGGTATTGCCGCAGGTTTCTCCCACGACTTCATCCAACTATTGATATTCAACACGCTCATGTCTGCGGCGATAATCGGTGGAAGCCCCATCGCGAACGCAATCATCGCCGATTCCTTTGACGACAGCCAGCGCGCAAAGGCGGCCGGCTACTTCTATGGATTCATGAGCCTCATCGGCTCTTTCATTGCCCCTCTGGTCGCACTGTTCACAGGCATTACTGATGGCTGGCGGTTCGGCATGTGGACCATCGGCGCGATATGCATCCTGGCCGGCCTGGTGGTGGCCCTGTTCCTGAAAGACCCGGGCGTAGGCGCGTCAGAGAAGCAACTCGCCGATCTGGGAAGCCGCGAGGACTTGGCCCCCAAAGTCACAGTGCGCTCCGTCCTCTCGCTGTTCCGCGTTCCCAGCTTCTCCGTCATGATGCTCTCCAGGCTTCTCTCCGGACACCTGCTCATCATGATCTTCGGCATACAGTTCCTCGTCGCCGAGCGGGGATTTACCAACGCGGTCGCTGCCATAGTCTTCGTACCGTTCGGCCTCGGCTACTTCGCCGGCACCGCTGGAGGAGGTTGGCTCGTGGCCCTGCTGGACCGGATCTCACCGGCCCGCGGCCGGGTAGCCTACCTGCAGGGAGCCCAGATCCTCTTCGCCGCCGTGGCGTTCTTCGCAACGCAATTCCACTATGACAACATCGGCATCTATGGCACCCTTTGGGCGCTGATGGGCTTCGCCCAAGGCGCCAACCCGCCCGTTAACCGACCCGTCGTCGCCGCGGTGGTACTCCCCGAACTGCGTGGACAGGCTTTTGCCATCTTCCTGACCGTGTTCGAGACGATCGGCTGGGCCGTCTTTTCGCTCGCGGCGGGAGCGCTGGCCGCGACGCTCGGCATTCAGTTGGTATTCCTCTGGACCTTGGTCATCCTCATGCTGGTCAACGCAACCGTTCTCACGGCCCTCTACTTCAGCTACCCGCGGGACGTCGCTCGTGTCCGGGACACGCTCGAGAAGCGCCGCCAGGAAGCCCTCCTTAAGGAATGACAAGGGTGACTGGGCCCACCCCTTGAAACAAGCTACTTCCCCCAATCACGCAACTGACCGAGCATGTTCCATTCGGGACCAGCACGGCAGACAAGAAAGCAGCCATGGAAACCCTTACCTCAAAAATGCCCCCCGAGGCCACCACTGATCAGCGCCTCGAAGCACTGCTGGCCAAACTCACGCTCGAGGAGAAGGTCCGGCTCCTGACCGGCCGGGATTTCTGGACCACCTGGCCGATGGAGAAGATCGGGCTGCGCCGGATGCTGTTCTCGGACGGGCCTACGGGGGTGCGTGGTGAGGTGTGGGATGAGCGGCAGCCGTCAATGAACTTCCCGTCCGCGACGGCGATCAGTTCGTCCTGGGATCCTGCCATGGCGGACCGTTTGGGGGCTGCTTCGGCGGTCGAGGCCCGGCGCAAGGGTGTCGACGTCGTTCTCGGCCCGACGATCAACCTGCACCGTTCCCCGCTGGGTGGCCGGCATTTCGAGGCGTTCAGCGAGGACCCGGTCCTGACCGCCGAACTTGCGGCGGCGTATGTGGCCGGGGTCCAGCGCAACGGCGTGGGCGCCACCCCCAAGCACTACGTGGCCAACGACTCGGAGACGGACCGGTTCACCGTGGACGTGCTCGTCGACGAGCGACCCCTCCGCGAGCTGTACCTACTGGCCTTCGAGAAAGCCATCGTTGAATCCCGCGCCTGGCTGGTGATGAGCGCATACAACTCGGTCAACGGTGCCACGGCCACGGAAAACGAGTTGCTGGAATCACCCTTGAACAGTGAGTGGGGTTTCGACGGCGTCGTGATCAGCGACTGGACCGCCGTGCGCAGCGTCGACTCCGCCAACGCTTCCCAGGATCTGGTCATGCCCGGCCCTGACGGGCCGTGGGGCGCGGAGCTTGTGCTGGCGGTCAAGTGCGGCAAGGTCCCGGAGGCCAGCATTGACCGGAAAGTCCTGCGGATCCTGCAGCTGGCCGCCCGGGTGGGCGCCTTGGAGGGCTTCGAACCCGCGGCCGCGGAGCCGGTGGACCACGAGGACCCGCTCGCGTTCGCGAGGGAAGCGTCCGCGGCCGGCACCGTGATGGTGAAGAACGACGGCGTGCTGCCGCTCGACCCTGCCTCCGTTGCCAAGATCGCCGTGATCGGGCACAACGCCTTGCAGGCCCGGACCCAAGGTGGCGGATCGGCCACTGTGCTGCCCGAGAAGATCGTGACACCGCTGGACGGGATCCGTACGGCCTTCGGCAGGGAGAACGTCAGTTACAGTGTCGGCGCAGTAGTGCAGGAAGGCGTCGCCGAACTGCCGTTGGAGCAGCTGACCAACCCGGTCACGGGCGGCCCGGGGCTGCGGGTGCGGTTCTTTGCCTCCACCGACACCGAGCTCTTCGCGGAGGACCGCCGTTCCACTGCATTGGTTTGGTTCGGCGGGGACGCGCCGATCGCGGAGTCATCCCTGGTGCAGTTCCACACCCTCTACACCCCGGAGGAGACCGGCACCATCCGGTTGGGCTTCTCGACAGTGGCTCACGGGCGGATCTTCGTGGACGGGCAACTCCGGCACGAAGCCACCATCGTCCCCGTTGGCACCGACCTGGGTGCGGCGTTCCTCGCCCCGCCCTCGGAAACCATCCCGGTCCAGGTCACCGCCGGCACACCCATCGACGTCCGGGTCGAACTGGACATCCCCAACGGCGCCGGTACGCTCTCCAACACGCTCAGCGTCACAATCGGCACGGAGACCGACAACTCCGACCCCGAAAAGCTCATCATCGAAGCGGCGAAGGCCGCCCGGGAAGCGGACATCGCCGTCGTCGTGGTCGGCACCAACTCCCACGTGGAATCGGAAGGCTACGACCGCACAACCCTGGACCTGCCCGGCATGCAGGACCGCCTGGTCCACGCCGTCGCCGCCGCCAACCCGCGCACCATCGTGATCGTCAACTCCGGATCCCCCGTCATCATGCCCTGGCGTCACGAGGTCGCGGCCACCCTGATCGGCTACTTCGGCGGGCAGGAGTTCGGCAACGCCCTCGCGGACATCCTCACGGGCGCCGCCGAGCCCGGCGGCCGGCTTCCGACCACGTGGCCCGCTACCCAGGGCAGCGTACCCGTCCTCAACACCACCCCCGACGCTGCCGGCAAACTCCGCTACGACGAAGGCATCCACCTCGGCTACCGGGCCTGGCTCAAAACCGGTGCCACCCCCGCCTACGATTTCGGGTACGGCCTGGGCTACACCACCTGGACACTCGACTCCCTTGAAGCGCCAGTCAACCTTGCCGCGGCCGCCGGGGTCCTGCCGCTCGCCGTGAGCTTGACCAACACGGGCAAACGCGCAGGCAAGCAAGTTGTGCAGATCTATGCAGAAAAGCCCGGCTCCGTCGTGGACCGCCCGGTCCGCTGGCTCGTTGCCTCCACCCCTGTGTGGGCCGAACCCGGCGAAACCGTATCGACGGTCCTCAACGTTCCCGTTCGGCTCCTGGCCTATTGGGACAACGGCTGGAACTACGAACCCGGCAAGTACCAACTCCGGGCCGGATTCTCCGTGACAGACCTGCCAGCCGCTGCAACGGTGGTGCTCACGCCATGATGACAGCAGCAGTCCCAATGGCTCCGGTCCCGGACCTGGTCGAAGTCAGCGTCCAAGACTCCGCACAGCTCGACCAGGCCCTCAAAGACGGGATCGCGGGGGTCATGGCCGCAGCCACCCTGCACCACACAGGCGTTATGGTCATCCGCACCGGTCCGGGCCGTTACGTTGTGAGGGTGCATCCGGAAGTTCCATACGGACTTATCCGCCAGCAATATCAATAAGGCGGGCCCGTAAAACCCCGACGGCGGCACTCAAGAAATGAGCGCCGCCGTCGGGGGCTTGCGGTGCGATGGAGTCGGTTGCCGAGCGCGCCACCCCGGTCAAGCCTGAGGTTATTCGAGTTTGTCGATGCACGCCTGAGGCCGGCTATTCGCCCGTGAAATAGACTTTGCGAAGGGTCTCTGTGACGGTCCATACTGTTCGTTGACCGGCTCGTAGCCACACAATGTCTCCCTTTCCGACGTTGAGGGTGTAGTTCTCATCGAGAAATGCGATGCTCGCGCTGCCGCTCAAGACGACAAAAACTTCCTCCGTCTCGGTGTCGACTGCTTTGCCGGGAGTCATTTCCCAGACGCCGACGCTGCATCCGGCCACGTCTTCAAGCTCATGGGTCGCGGTGCTTGGATTGCCCAGGAGAACTTGTTCGGCAGGAAGCGGCTCGTGCTTCAGGTCAAGGCTGAGTGCCGCGACGTGCTCGGCTGATCGCGCCGTCACGGTTCGGGCCTCTTTGTTCGGGTCGGATCAATGTCTCTAGGAGTCAAAACCCAGCCCCACGGCGTCGAGCGTCTTGAGGATAAGGTTCCGTTTGCCCGAATTGTGGTCGGCCCTGTCCATCGACCAGCGAGTGAGGTTGATCCCAATCGAAGCGAAAGGCTCGGGCGGGAAGGGCAGGGGGCGTTTTCGCACCATTTCAAGGCGGGTCCGCTCCGTATCTTGTCCGGCCAGCAGATCGAGCATGACATCCGCGGCAAAGCGAGTGGAGCCTACGCCCAGGCCTGTGAAGCCTGCGGCGTAGGCCACCCGTCCTTTTCGTGCCGTACCGAAAAAGGTACAGAACTGCGTGCTGGAGTCGATCGCGCCTCCCCATTTGTGTGTGAACTTCAAGCCCTCCAGCTGCGGGAAAGTGGTGAAGAAATGGCTGGCCAGCGTCCTGAAAGTCTCCTCTCGGTCCTCGTATGCTTCCTTCACTTGACGCCCCGCATAGTAGATTGCGTCGTAGCCGCCGAAGAGAATGCGGTTGTCCTTGCTCAGGCGGTAGTAGTGGAATTGGTTGGCCATGTCGCCGATGCCCTGACGTTCCTTCCAGCCAATGGCGGCGAGTTGTTTGTCAGTGAGCGGTTCCGTCATGAGTGCGTAGTCGTAGACCGGAACGGTCATCAGGCTGTTCCGCTTCAGGAGCGACGGAAAGACGTTAGTGGCAAGGGCTGCTTGCTTGGCGCGCACGCCACCGGCTCCTGTGGACACCCGGACGCCGTCGGGCAGCTCTTCCAGCCCACTCACCCGGGATTCTTCAAAGATCCGCACACCCAGCCTTGTAAGTACCTGCGCCAGGCCCGCGGCGAGCTTGGCGGGATGGATCATGGCGGCCGCGTCCTTGTGCCAACGGCCCGCGAGGTAGGTGGGGGAATTCACATGCGCGCGCATCGCACGAGTGTCGAGGAAAGTTCCGTCGGCGCATTCCTCCCTAAGCCATTCGACCTGGTGCGGTTCGACGGCGACGCTGAGCTCGCCGGTGCGCTCGAAATCGCAATCGATCCGATAGCGCTCAACGGTCTCTTGGATCCCATCCAGGTTTTCCATTCCCAGACGCTCCAGCTGCTCCAGTTCCTGGGGCCAGCGGTTCTTGCCGTTCTCATAGCCGTGCGTCAGGCTCGCAACGCAGAACCCGCCATTGCGGCCTGACGCGGCCCACCCGACGTGTCGTGCCTCGATCACGATCACGTCGAGTTCGGGATCGCGTTCCTTGGCCCGAAGGGCAGTCCAAAGTCCGGTGTACCCCGCGCCCACTACCACCAGATCGGCCCGAAGCTCAGCGTCAAGCTGAGGGTAGCGGACCGCATCTTTGCCCATATCGTCGATCCAGAATGGGCGGTGCACGGTATCCGCTAACGACTGCTCGACGATTGCCGAGTCGGGGCGGATCCGTTCAAAAACGGTCGTATGCACTGGAATATCTCCTATTTGTGAGGGCCTGAGGCACCTTGGTTTGGTGGCGCGCGGGCGGGCGTGGATGCCGGACCTAAGCGAGTTGTTCTTCCCAGAGCGCCCGCGGCCTCGAGTCGATGAGCATCCGGGTGTAGGCATTGGCGGGTGCGGACAAGATCTTCGCGGTGGACCCCTGCTCCACGATCTCGCCGTGCTGCAGCACAAGGAGTTCCGCACACAGCCTCGAAACCACCGCAAGATCGTGGGTCACGAAGAGGAGAGTCAGGCCCAACTGCTCACGCAGCTCCTCCACCAGCTCCAGCACTTGCGCCTGGACCGAGACATCCAGGGCACTCGTGGCCTCGTCCAGGACCAACAGTTTGGGCCGCGCAGCGAGGGCCTTGGCAATCGCTACACGCTGCCGCTGTCCGCCCGAAAGGGCCCGCGGTTTAGAGTCGAAACGCTCAGGGCCGATGCCCACCCGTTCGAGAAGCTTCTCGGCACTCTTCACGGCCTCCGCCCGCCCCTGTCCCTGGTGCAGGCGGAAAACGTCCGCCACAGCCTTGCCCACGACGATCCGAGGGTCCAGGGACAGGTAGGGATCCTGGAAGACGATCTGGACGTCCTTGGCCAGGAGCTTGCGCTCAGCCGCCCGGAGAGGACGTGGCGCGCGGACGCGGCCGTTGATCGCGAGTTCGCCCTCATCTGCCGTCTCTAGCGCAACAATCATCCGCGCTAAAGTCGATTTTCCTGAACCTGACTCCCCCACCACCCCTAGCGAGCCGCCAGGGGCAAGGCTAAACGTGGCGTCGTTCAGGGCAGTCAGTTCTTCCCCGCTGGGCAACTCGTATCGCTTGCACAGCCTCTTTACCGCGAGCAGCGGTACGGTGCCATCGGCGGCGGGCGCCGCCGGGACCTTGTCAATTTCGATGCGCGGCGTCGCGCCGACCAGCTGGCGCGTGTAGTCCGCGTGGGGACTCATGAAGACCTCGCGTGCGCCGCCATGCTCTACGACTTCGCCCTTGCGCAACACGTAGACCCGGTCGCAGAGTGAGGCAGCGAGGTTCAGGTCGTGCGTGATGAACAGCATGCCCATACCCCGTGCCTGTTGCTGCTCGCGTAGCAATTCGACGATCCCGGCCTGGGTGGTGACATCCAAGGCCGTGGTTGGCTCGTCGCACAAAAGCAATTCGGGCGAATCGAGCAGTGCGCCCGCAATCATGACACGTTGCAGCATGCCGCCGGACAGCTGGTGGGGGTACTGCCGCATCAGGTCCTTGGTCCGCCGCAGGCCCACCTGGTCCAGCTGCGTGACGGCCCGAGCGTATGCTTCTTCGCGGCTCAAGCCACGCCATCTCACCAGCGTCTCGGTGAGGAAATCGCCCACCGTGCGTACCGGGTTGATGCCGGCGCGCGGGTCTTGGAAGATCATCGAAGCGTGGTTGCGGCGCAGTTCCAGTAACTTGGCTGCAGGTGCACTCGTCGTGTCCAGGCCTCGTACCTTCACCGAACCGGAGAGCCGGGAGAATTCGGGGAAAAGGCCCAACGCCGCCCTGGTGGTGAGCGACTTTCCGGAACCGGACTCTCCCACCAGGGCGACGGCCTCGCCGTCGTCCACGTGCAGCGAAACGTCGCTCAAGAGCGCCCCGCGGCCTGGGAAGTGCAGCGAGAACTGTTCAATTTCAAGGAGCTTGCTCATGAAAGCTTGCCTCCAATCCGGTCGGAGAGTTCCTCACCGATGACGTTGATGGACACCACAATAAGAACGACGACGAGCGCAGGAAGCAGGCCCGGGAGCACGTGGCCGCCGAGCAGCGCACCCCGTGCCTCCTCGATCATGGCGCCCCAGTCCGAGGTGGGCGGCTGGATGCCGAGGCCGATGAAGGACAGTGCCGCAAGGTCGGCGAGCACATAGCCGAAGTTGAGCGTGGACTGGGCGCCAATGGTGGGGACCAGGTTTGGCATGACGCGCCCCAGCACGACCCAAGGAGTTCGGAAGCCCAGGACCCGGTAGGCCTGGACATAGGGCCGGGCCCGTTCGGCGACCACTAGCTGCTGCGTCAAACGCGCCACGTACGGTACATAACTAATGGTCATGGCCAGAATCGGCGCCATGAGGCCTTTGCCGAAAATTGCAATGGCCAGCATGGAGAGCAGCAGCGCGGGGAAAGCGAAGAGCAAGTCGAAAATGCGGTTCAGGATCCGGCTCATCCAGCCGTCGGTCCATCCGGTTGCCAGGCCCAGGAGCATGCCCAGGACCGTAGACGCCGCCACCACAATCAACGGGCCCATAAGCGAAGTGCGCCCCCCGTACATGAGGCGGCTGAACAGGTCCCGGCCCAAGGCGTCGGTGCCGAGCCAGTGAGCGCCGCTCGGTCCGCCCAGCACGCTGGAGAGATCAACGAAGTCCGGATCGTATGGGGCTAGGACCGGGGCGAGGACGGAAAGCAGTACGACGACGAGCGTCACCACCGCTGCAAACCAACCCGTCCCCGACAGGAGGCTTCCATAGCTCCGGGTCCTCAGAAGGGGGATCGTTCCTGTGAGAGTCATCGGGACTCCGTTCCTGCGGCGATGCGCGGATCAATGAGGGGTTGAATGAGGTCAACGATCGTATTGGCCAGGACAAATGCCGTGACAACGATCATGACGATCGCCTGAACCACCGCGAAGTCGAGCCGGTCGATTGACTGGACAAGGAGCTGGCCGATCCCGGTCAGTCCGAACGTCTGCTCCACGATGGCGCTCGAGACCAGAAGGCCGGCGATCAGGACACCACTCACGGTCAGAATGGGGCCGAGGGCGTTGCGGAGCACGTGCCGGAACACCACGGAACTGCGTTTAAGGCCCCGGCTGGTAGCCACCTCGACGTGTTCACGGGTGAGCTGTTCGTTCATCGAGGAACGCGTCACCCGCGCCATGAACGCAATGAATGTCAATCCCAGGGCCAGGGCCGGGAGCGTCAAGTGCCAGAGCCGGCCCAGTCCTTCATCACCACTGCCGAAGGACGGGAACCACCCCAACTGGACCGCGAAGAGGGCGGTGAGGGCAATCGCGGCCACGAACGGCGGTATGGCGCCGGCGGCCGTGACCGTGATGAGGATGAAGCGGTCCCACCCGCCCTTGTTCAAGCTCGCGAGAATGCCGGCAGCGAGGCCTAGGACTGTGATGAAGACGGCGGCCAGGGCCGCGAGTTCCAAGGTCACCGGCAGGCGATTGAGGAGCACATCGCTCACGCTCTGGCGGTAGGTCAGGGAGCGGCCCCAGTCGCCGTGCAGGATGCCCCCGACCCACGTGAGGTACTGCTCAATGGGAGGTTTGTCCAGGCCGAACTGCTTTGTGATTTCCACGAGTGCTTCGGGCTTCGGGCTCCGGCCGCGCAGGAGGAAACGCGCAGGGTCGCCCGGTAGGACAAAACGCGAGAAGAACACGACCAATGAGGCGAAGAACAGCGTGATCAGCAGGGTTCCCACCTTGCGGAGCGCCAAAACTATCAGGGACGTTGCCGGGCTTTTCTTTCTTCCGGGCGTCGGGCGGGCGGGCGGTGCCGCCAGTTCGGTCACGGCCATGGCTACCGGCCTCCAATCGTTGCTGCCCACGGGTAGTACATGTAGTTGATCGACGGAGCCGCGCCTGTGATGCGCTTGCCGAGCCACAGCGAGGTGACATTCTCATAGAGCGGAGACCAAACCACATCCTGGCTGGCGATCTTCGCAGCCTGGGCGGTGAGCCGGTCCCGCTCGTCTACGTTCTTGGTGCTGATCGCACTGTTCACGAGCTGGTCGAAGTCCGCGTTGGACCAGCCACCGTAATTGCTGAAATCGCCGGTGCGCAGCACTGAGTACATTTCAGTCGGATCCGCGCTGGAGAGGTACCAAGACGTCTCAAAGAGATCGATCCCCTTGCGGGCCGCCGGGTCGGAGAAGAGCGTCGTGTACTTGTCATTGGACATGGTCTGAATCTCCGGCACCAGGCCGATTTGCTCGGCAGCCGAAGCGACGGCACGGGACGTAACGTCCGAGGACGCGCTTATGGACGCCGTGGCATAGACGAACTTCTTGCCGGCAGCACCTGCTTCCTTGATGAGGCGCCTGGCTTCGTCAAGGTTGTAGTCCTGCTTCTCAAGGGATTCAAAGGCCGAATTGACCGTGGAAGGCTGTGCATCCACCCACACGTTCCGGGTGGTGAGCGCATCGGTCTTCTTGCCGTAGCCCTGCGCCGCCGCCTGAACGAGCGCGTCACGGTTGATGGCCATCATGAGGGCTTTACGAACCCGGACATCGCCGAAGACGCCGTTGAAATTCGATGTGATGAGGCTCGTCACCGAGGTGCTGTTGCCAAAGTAGACGTTTCCGGCGTCGGTGTTGGCTTTGAGGATATCCAGCGCATTGGAGGGAACCCCCCAACTGCCATCGATCTCACCGGTCTGCAAAGCGTTCACGCGGGCGTTGGCGTCGGGGAGGATCTTAAAGGTCATCTCCTTCGCCTTGGCCTTGAGGTTCGGATCCCAGTAGTCGTCGAAGCGCTTGAGCGTGATGCTCTCCCCGGCGTCCCAATGGTCAAATTGGAAAGGGCCCGTGCAATTCACCCCCGTGGCGGCGTTTCCGTAGTCCTTTCCGTCCTTGGCGAGCGTCTTGGCCGATTCCACCACGCCGGGAGCCCCCACGAGGGCCGAGTTCAAGCTGTAATCCGGGACGCTGGTGGTGATGGTGACCTCGTAGTCCCCGGTCTTCCGGATGCCTGCCACCCGTTGAAAGGCTGACGCCCAGAACGATCCGACCTTCTCATCGACATGCCGCTTGAGTGAGGCCACGACGTCGTCGGCCGTCATGAGGCTGCCGTCGTGGAAATGGACGCCCTGCCGGATCGTGTAAACCCAGGTCAAGTCATCCGGGTGTTCAAATTTGGTCGCCAATCCCGGGGAAGAACTCAGGTCCGGGTTCCAGCGGAAGAGCGAATCACACATGTTTGCCAGGACCTGGTTGTCCGGGTAGTCGAACGCGTACGCGTAATCGAGCGAAAACGGCTCGGCGTAGAGCGCCCAGCTGAACGTGTCAATTTCCTTGCTCGGTTTGGGCGTTGAAGCGCTTAGGGTGAATTTGGCGGCGCCGGCGTCGTTGCCGCCCGGCGTCGCGCCGCAACCGCTAAGCACGAGGCCAATCGCCGAGCAACCAGCCACGACGGCGACCAGCCGTCGAAGCCGTGTGCGTGTGTGGGTCATGCGCTTCCCTCCTCGGATCATGAAAGTCATCTCGGACTTAGGAATCTGCCCGGGCAAAGACCCGCTCGCCGGCAATCCAGGTTTCGTCTACGCGAGCCGTGTGCAGTTCCTCCACAGGGATGTCGAAGAGGTTACGGTCAAGGATCGCCAGGTCAGCGAGGGCGCCAGGGCGGATGATGCCGGTGTCCGTGTCCAGGTGGTTGATCCATGCTGTGCCCTGGGTATAGGCATCCAGGATCTGCTTGAGCGTGAGTTTGTGTTGTTCGGGGCCGAGCGGTGGCAGCGCGCCGCCTGGCTCCACCCTGTTCACAGCAACATGGATGGCCAGGACGGGGTTGGGCGAAGAGACGGCCCAATCGCTTCCCGCGGCCAGGTGTGCGCCGGTCGCTGCGAGTTCCCCGAAGGGGTAATGCCGCTCCTCGGCATCGGCCTCCAGGAAGGGCAGCGTCAATTCATCCAGTTGATCTTCGTGGCACGCCCAGAGCGCCTGGAGGTTGGCTGTCGCCCCAAGGGCAGCGAAACGCGGCACATCCGCCGCACGGACCAGCTGAAGGTGAGCCAGATGATGGCGATTATCGCTGGGCCCGTTGGTGGAGCGTGCCTGCTCAACGGCGTCGAGCGCGTCTGTAACGGCGCGATCCCCCAACGCGTGGAAGTGGACCTGGATCCCGTTGGCGTCGAGGTCCGTGACGAACTCCCGCAACTCTGCAGGGTCAAAGAACTCGATGCCGTGGTTGTCCGTGTGGTGCCCGTGACTGTCCCGGTACGGAGCATGCATGGCAGCCGTGTAGTTCTCCGCCACGCCGTCCACCATGACTTTTACCGTCGCCGCGGACAGACGCAGCGGATCGCAGGCGCCGGCGACACGATCGCGACGGGCCAGGATTTCGTCGAGCTGTCCCCGGCCGGCCGAACGGTCCCACCATTGCGCTGCACGGACGCGAACTTTGAGATCCCCGGCGTCGAACGCCTTGATATAGGTTTCCAAAGTATCCCCGGACCCGCTGGGGGATATACCCACCAAGGCGTCCTGCCAAGCCGTAATGCCGTAGGAGAGCATGAGCTCCTGGGCCCAGAGCAATCCTTCGTAGGCCTGCTCTGGGGAGGTACCAGGGTGCACGTGGTCAAAAAGTCCCATGGCGCCCTCATGGACGGTTCCGGCGGGGTAGCCATCGGCCTCGCGTTCGATACGGCCACTGTCGGGATCCGGAGTCCCCGCACCGATCCCCGCCAGTTCGAAAGCCTTTGTATTGGCCCAGGCTCCGTGATGGTCCCGGTTGTGGACGAACACGGGGCGGTCGGAAACCACTGCGTCCAGCATTTGCCGCGTGGGCGTCCCGCCCGGGAAGCAGTCCATCGACCAGCCCGCGCCAAGAATCCACGGCTCGTCGGGATGCGACTCGGCGTAGCGGCGCACCACAGACACGGCTTCCTCGGCAGTGGTGGTCTCGGTGAGATCGCATTGCAGGTGCTCGACCCCGGCCATGATCGGGTGGATGTGGCCATCCTGAAAACCAGGAATGAGCAGACGCCCGTTCAGGTCCACGCGCCTCGTGGCGCCGGTGGCCAGCACGGATACCTCCGCACCGTCCCCTAGAGCCAGTACACGGCCGTCCGCAACCGCCACATTGGTGCGGACAGGACGCTCGTCCTCGCCCGTATATATCCACCCGTTCTCAAAAATCGTCTCGGCGCTAGCCATCGTTTTCCTTCCTCGCATCATTGATTGTGCCCCGCGTCACACTACGGGGAAGGAAGCAGGAAAGTCAACAGCATTGACATTGGCATTGACACGCATCTTGACTCCAGAGGCCGGTGCTCGTGTAGCGTGGGGATCGCACTTAAACGAGGAACTTCGAGAAAGGCGGTGATACGTGGCGCAGCCCAGGCCCGATCGAGGCGAGGAGCAGCTCACGGACCGACGCGTTCGGCTCGACGCAGAGACAATAGTCGACGCCGTATTGCAGCTCGCCCGGGACGAACCCCAGTCCCGCTTCACCTTCAAACGCCTTGGCGAAGCACTCGGCGTGGACGCCACTGCCATGTACCGCCACTTCCGGAACCGCGACGCGATCCTCAGAGCAGCGTTGGACCGGCTCTTCTCCATGGCACTTTCGGAAGGTACCTCCGGGGACTCACCCACAGGCTGGCGGCCCCGCCTCGAGCGCTACCTCACCTCCCTGGTGGATGTCTTCATCAAGTACCCGTCAATCGGCTGCGAAGCCTTCGCCACCGACACTTTCGGCCAAGGCGAGTTGCGCACTATCGAATTCGTCCTCAGCTGCCTGAGCGACGCAGGACTATCCGACGACCGGCTCGTGCACTACTACGCAGCGCTGGAGAGCTACACTCTGGGACACGGTTCCGGAATCGCCCAGGAAGTGCTCGCCAAACCGAACTCAAACGGTCACGAGCCCTGGCTCCAGGCGGTTGCGGTCGCATCGGTGAGTGGGTTCCCGCTGATCGAGGAGCACCGTCATCGCTTGCTCAGCCTTGACAGCCTCAACACCTTCTCCGCCGGCCTCAGCGCCATTCTGGATTCCGCCGAGCGCGAGGGCACTCGCTAGGCTGCCCCCAGAGGGACAGCCTGGATCTGGGTCGCGGACTCCGCCAAGACACCCGCCAACCACCTATCCCCGAGGGAATATCATGTACCAATTCATCAACGGCCGCCTCCACCAGGGCACCTCCGGCCTGACGCACGACGTCCTCAACCCCTCCACCGGCGAGGTTGAGGCCACCGTGGACCTTGCCGGCGCCGACGACGTCGACCTCGCCGTGGCAGCAGCCCGCGCCGCTTTTGCCTCATGGTCCCGCACGGCACCGAGCGAACGCTCAGCAATACTGCACCGTTTCGCGGCGATCCTGACGGAACGGGCCGAAGAATTCGCCCACACGGAGAGCAGCCAGACCGGCAAACCCCTCCGCCTGACCCGGAATTTCGATGTCCCTGGGACCATCGACAATATAGAGTTCTTCGCGGGCGCCGCGCGGCACCTTGAAGGCATGGCAACGGCCGAATATTCGCCCGAGCACACCTCCAGCATTCGACGCGAACCCATCGGAGTGGTGGGCTCAATCGCCCCCTGGAACTATCCCCTCCAGATGGCTGCATGGAAAATTCTTCCCGCCATCGCCGCAGGCAACACGATCATCCTTAAGCCGGCAGAGATCACGCCGCTCACTTCGGTGATGTTCGCCCAGGCGCTCAGCGACGCAGGGCTGCCCGACGGCGTCGTCAACGTCCTCGTCGGCACCGGACCCGAAGTAGGCGCGGCACTGATGCGTCACGAAGGCGTTGACATGGTCTCCTTTACGGGCTCCACCGCGATCGGCCGCACCGTACTGGAAGCCGCGGCCGTCAACGCCAAACGCGTTCATCTCGAACTAGGCGGCAAAGCACCCTTCGTGGTCTTCGAGGACGCAGACGTGGACGCCGCAGTGCACGGCGCGGTCGCCGGGAGCCTGATCAACTCTGGCCAGGACTGCACGGCAGCGACGCGGGCAATTGTGCACCGTTCGGTCTACCAGGAATTCGTAGACAAGCTCGCGAAGCGATTCCGGGACATCCGCCTAGGGGTGCAGGACGACGAAGGGGCGGATCTTGGTTCCTTGGTCTCCTTCAAGCACCGCGATCACGTGGCCGGAATGGTTGAGCGCGCCCGCGGATACGCGAAGGTACTCGTCGGCGGCGAAATCCCCAGCCAAGGCGCCCTGGCACGAGGCGCCTTCTACCCGCCCACCCTCGTCACCGACGCCGCTCCGGACAGTGAGATCGTCAAGGACGAAGTGTTCGGACCGGTTCTGGTGGTGTTGCCCTTCGACGATGACGACGAGGCCATCCGGCTTGCGAACGACACCGTCTACGGGCTGGCCGCCTCCGCGTGGACCAGCAATGTGCGCAAAGCCCTGCGCGCCACCCGCGAAATCAACGCGGGCTGCGTGTGGGTCAACGACCACATCCCGATCATCTCCGAAATGCCCCATGGCGGCTTCAAGCAGTCAGGCTTCGGCAAGGACATGTCTGCCTACTCCTTCGAGGAGTACACCCAGGTCAAACACGTCATGTTCGAACTAAGCGGGAACGTGGAAAAGGACTGGCACCGGTCCATTTTCCAGCTTCGCTGAAGAATGTAGCCGGTGCCGGTCCTCGGCCGGTGAGACCTCGGCCCGAGCCTAGAACCCGCCGCCGCCGCCAGTCTCGCCCGCCATATTGGCGAAGCGGGAGTAGTGCCCTTGGAAGGCAACCACGATGTCCTTGGTGGGACCGTTACGGTGCTTGGCGATGAGGATGTCGGCCTCGCCGGCGCGCGGGGATTCTTTGTCGTAGACGTCTTCGCGGTGAAGCAGGATGACCATGTCGGCATCCTGCTCGATGGAACCGGATTCACGGAGGTCCGAGACCATGGGCCGCTTGTCCTGGCGCTGTTCGGATCCACGGTTGAGCTGCGAGAGCGCGATGACCGGAACCTGCAGCTCCTTGGCCAACAGCTTGAGTGCACGCGAGAATTCGGAGACTTCCTGCTGGCGGGATTCGACCTTCTTGCCGGAGCTCATGAGCTGGAGGTAGTCGAGGATCACCAGTTTGAGGTCGTGCTGCTGCTTCAGGCGACGGCACTTGGCCCTGATTTCCATGAGGGACATATTGGGGCTGTCATCGATGAACAACGGCGCATCGTTCATGCGGCCCATGGTGGTGGCGATCTTGGACCACTGCTCGTCCTTGATGGTGCCCTTGCGCAGGTCCTGAAGGCCAATGGTGGCTTCCGCGGACAGCAGGCGCATCGCGATTTCGTTGCGTCCCATTTCCAGGGAGAACATCACGGTGGCGAGGTTGTTCTTGATCGCGGCGGAACGGGCGAAGTCAAGCGCGAACGTAGACTTACCGACGGCGGGGCGCGCAGCGATGACGATCATCTGGCCCGGGTGCAGGCCATGGGTGAGCTCATCGAGTTCGTAGAACCCGGTGGGGACCCCCGTCATGCCCTCTCCGCGGTGGCCGGATGCCTCGATCTCGTCAACGGTGGATTCCATGACGTCCTTGAGCGCCACGTAGTCCTCCGCGGTGCGGCGTTCGGCCACGGCATAGATCTCGGCCTGGGCCTGGTTGACGAGGTCTTCGACCTCGCCGTCCTGGCCGTAGCCCATCTGGACGATCTTGGTGCCTGCGTTGACGAGGCGGCGCAGGACGGCGCGTTCAGCCACGATTTCGGCGTAGTAGCCGGCATTGGCCGCCGTGGGCACGGTCTGGATCAGCTCGTGCAGGTAGGCAGGGCCGCCGATCCTGTTGATCTCGCCGCGCTTGGTCAGCTCATCGGACACCGTGACGGCATCGGCAGGTTCGCCGCGGCCGTAGAGGTCGATGATGGACTCGTAGATGGTCTCGTGGGCCGGGCGGTAGAAGTCATGGCCGCGGACGATTTCCACGACGTCGGCAATGGCATCCTTTGACAGCATCATGCCGCCGAGAACTGATTGCTCAGCGGGAATGTCCTGGGGAGGTTTGCGGCTGGCGTCCGATGTCCGGCCGCCCTCGATCGAATCCAAGTGCGTAACTGACAAGCCGTCCTCCATTTTGTACCGCGCAGATAACTGTTCCCGGCGGTGCGGTAGGCCAATGCCCCGGTGTGGGTTGCTCCGACCGCGCCGTTTATGCCGGCTGGTCCAAACTGTTCCGTAGGGCACCGACAATTTTGGTTTCCCCGAGATTTCCACAACTTATCCACAGACAGGTCCGCGGGCGTGCTGCTTTTCGACGGCACCAAGGTGCCGTCCACAAGAAACAGGGGTTTTCCAAGTACCTAAAGCAGGTACTCAGCCACGTTAGCCCTGCTTTTCCGAGGCACCAAGCCGGGCCTGTGGATAAAGTGTGGAATACACACCCCTACTTGTGCACAGTCTGTGCATGACCCTGTGGAAAGAGAAATTCTTTTGGCGGCAAATAGCCCCTGAGCTGGGAAAACGTTCTTCGTGCCATGTGGATCAAAAGTATTTTCTTCAAGGGATCATCCACAGGCCGATTCGCTCAATCCATGCCCCGCCCCTCCTCCAATGGCCCAAAGAGGGATAAATATGCCAAAAAAGTGATACTCCCCACAATATCTCCCGAAATTTGACAGCCGGCTCTCGGAAGCTATGCCGGAGCAGGAATGTGCTGTGGATAACTGCGTTCTGACATAAGCTCTAGGTATGGGTTTCACCGTGGGGGATGTACTGCTGGTCGCAATGCCCGTTGTCATCCT
Organism: Arthrobacter sp. efr-133-TYG-118; assembly: GCF_030209755.1. Lineage (GTDB taxonomy): Bacteria > Actinomycetota > Actinomycetes > Actinomycetales > Micrococcaceae > Arthrobacter. The sequence continues at coordinate 233,193 of NZ_JARVRH010000012.1, forward strand.
TGTGGCTGTGATTTGGGCCCTGACGGCGGCATTCAAGCCACGCAACTCAGGGCTGTCCGACGCCGAGCGCTATCAACGGGAGCTGGCCGCACGTTCGGCAGCCCACCAGGCCGCCCAAGTGCAGGCGGCGACGGCGGCGAGGGCCCGCATCGATGCATCCACAAGACCGAGCCAAAACGCGCAGCAACAGTCCCAGCAGGACAGCCAGTCGCGGGCCGCGCTGAAAGCGCAAGTCGGGGCCAGCCCGGGGGTTGGCCAGGCCGGCTACAACGGTCCGGTTCTGCCCAACGGGCAGTTGAATCCACAGTTCGCCCTGCAATTGCAAGGCATGGTCCGCAGTGGGCAGAAGATCCAGGCCATCAAGCTCCTGCGCCAGCAAACCCACTCGGACTTGTTGACCGCCAAGAACTACATAGATCGGCTTTAGCGCATGTCATCCCTACTCGTTCCGGTCTTTATCCTGGCGGCCGTCGTCGTCGGCGTGCTGCTGATCAGCCGCGTGCTCTCCCGCCGCTCCGCGGAACTTCGCGACAATGCTGCCACGGGCAAGGCGGCCGTGGACCCTGCGGAGCTCGCCCGCGAGGCCGCCGCAAAGCTCAGCGAGGATCAACACCGGCAGCTGTATTCCCTGATCGCCCAAGGTCAGGCCATGGCTGCCATCAAGCTGTACCTCAGCGCCACCGGAGAAGGCCTGCGTGCCTCGCGGGACGCCGTCGGCGCCCTTGCGGCGCACCCGCAGCCCTTCCGCAAGCCCGAACCCGCCCCGCAGGACCTCATGCCCGACGACGACGAGCCGGAGCGCTTCCCGTACCGTTACCGGGCGATCGCCAGCAAGGGTGACGTCACGCGTGAGGTGAGCAGCAACATGCTCAATGACGAGATCTACGGACGGATCCGCACCCTGGCCAAGAGCGGCGATGTCGAGGCGGCAGCGTTGGCCCTGACCAAGCATTCCGACATCAGCATGAAGCAGGCCCTGGAGTTCATCGAGCTACTGGACGACTAGTGCCAGGAACGGGCAGCCGAGGCTCCCCTAGCGTCCCGCGGTGATCCCTGCGAGGAGTTGTTCAAAAGGCAGGGATTCCATCGCGTCCGCCTTGCGGTGCGGCTGTTCGCCGCTCAGAAGCCGGGCAAGCTCGCCCGCCGCCCGGTCCACGCGGACCGATAGTGGCGACGCGCCGTCGTCGGTGTTTCCCCAATCCTGGGGCCCGGCGAAAACGGACGTCTGGGTTATCCGGGTGCGAAGGTAGGTGAAGAGCGGACGCATGGCGTAGTCGAGCACCATTTGGTGCCGGTCGGTGCCGCCCGTGGCGCCGAGAAGAACTGCCTTGCCGTCCAGGGACTTCGGGTCCAGAACGTCGATGAAGGACTTGAACAGCCCGCTGTAGGATGCACTGAAGACAGGCGTGACGGCGATGATGCCATCGGAGTCCTCGACGCCGGCGATCACCTCCGCAAGGCGCGGCGCTGCATAGCCGGTGACGAAATTGTTGGCGATATCCACTGCCAGGTCCCGGAGTTCGATAACATCCACCCGTACCTCGTACCCGGCATCGCCCAGCTGGCGCTTGGCCGCGGCAGCGAGCTGGTCTGCAAGAAGCCTGCTCGACGACGGTACGCCAAGTCCGGCGGAAAGGACGGTTATGCGGCGGGTCTCCATGGCGATCTCCTGTTGCTGGGCGGTTCGATGGCTTCAAACCAGAGTACATGCGTTTGCATCTATACTCCCAAACTGTGCCCCCGCCCCTTTTATTCCCCTGCTATAGCCGCACGGTTCCCTGGATGCACATCACCGAGCTCCCGCCCACCCAGATGTCGCCGTCTTCCGCCTTGACGTGGATGCGTCCCGCCCGGCCCAGCACCGTACCCTGCGCGGCGACGTATTGCTCCGGAGCCCGGCCGCTGCCGATCAGCCACTGGGCGGCTCCCGCGTTGAAGCTTCCGGTCACGGGGTCCTCCACCATGGCGTCTCGGGGAATGAACGTCCGGACCTCGAAATCGACGCCGGCACCCGGTTCATGGGGACCGATCACTCCAACCTTCAGATCCCCCAACGCCGCGAGGTCCGGAGCGAGGCCAAGGACCCGCTCGGCCGATTCGAGCAGCACACCGATCCATTGCGGGCCGTTGACCAGCCACGAGGCATCCAGGAGCGCGGTTTGGGGCAGTCGGAGTCCAGAAGTCAACTGTTTCACGGTTGCCCCGCCGACGGGCCCGAAGCGCGTCAGTGGCGGCGCAGCGAAGGCGAGGCGGCCGCCGTCGAGCTTCACCTTGACCAAGCCGGCGCCACATTCCTGAACCAGCGTCCCTTCCTGCTTCGGGACACCGCCGGCCGCCAGCCACGCATGCGCCGAGCCGAGCGTCGGATGTCCCGCGAAAGGAAATTCCTCGCTGCCAGTGAAGATCCGCACGCGGTAATCGGCCGCAGGATCGCTGGGCGGCAGCAGGAAGGTGGTCTCAGACAAGTTGGTCCAGTTGGCAAAGTGCTGCATTTGCTCCGTGCCGAGCCCTTCTGCGTCGACGACCACGGCAAGCGGATTGCCGAGCTTCCTTAGCGCGAACTGGCAGCTAATGCCCCTCACGAGGCCGCGAGAGGGCATCTACTGCCAGTTCGCGGGCCCCGAAACCGCGCAAAGCAAAGGACCCCCGCCTCCGGAAACCGGAGACGGGGGTCCTTCGAGCTGCGTCAGAAACTACCGCAGCGCGATGCCCCCTCGAAGCTTCGCAAGCTCAGCTTCCAGGGAACCCTGCATCACTTGCTTGCAACGACCTCGAGGTCGATGACAGCAGAAACGTCCTCGTGCAGGCGGACGTTGGCCTGGTACGAACCAAGGGACTTGATGTGGTTCGGCAGTTCAACGTTGCGCTTGTCGATGGAGCCGAGGCCTGCGGCCTCAACTGCAGCAGCGACATCAGCCGGCTTGACGGTGCCGAAGAGACGACCGGACTCGCCGGCCTTCACTACGAGCTTGACCTTCTTGGAAGAAAGCGCAGAAGCCTGGGCCTGTGCAGCTTCAACCGAAGCGTGGGCACGAGCAGCGCGGGCAGCCTTGATGGACTCAACCTGCTTCTCGCCACCCTTGGTCCAGGTCAGAGCGAAGCCGCGGGGCAGCAGGAAGTTACGTGCGTAACCGTCCTTGACCTCGACAACATCGCCAGCAGCACCGAGACCGGTTACTTCGTGGGTCAGAATGAGCTTTGCCATGTTAGTTAATCCCTTCCTTAGCCGCGGCCAGCGCCGGAGTAAGGCAGCAGAGCAACTTCGCGGGCGTTCTTGATTGCCTGGGCGATTTTGCGCTGTTCCTGCACCGTGACGCCAGTGACGCGACGGGCGCGGATCTTTCCGCGGTCGGAGATGAACTTGCGCAGCAATGCTACGTCCTTGTAGTCGATGACGGTGATGTCAGCGGCCTTCAAGGGGTTGGACTTTGGTTTGGGCTTACGGAGTTCAGCCTTAGCCATCGTGGAGCTCCTTTTCTATGGAGCCCGTGGAATGGATCCACGGGATGGTGGTGCTCGACGGCGGTCGCCACCCGGGTGCCTCGCGGCACGTCCGGCGGGTTCCGGCGTCGAACTTTTATGAGTATTTAGAAGGGAGGTTCGGAATCCGGGCCGTTGCCCCATCCACCCGCATTGCTGACACCCGGGGTAGCCCAGGGGTCTTCCTGCGGTGCGGATTGGCCGCCGCCCCACGTTCCGCCGGAGTTGCCGCCCTGGCTTGCACTAGCGCCGCCACCTCCGAAGCCGCCGCTGTTGTTGCCGCCGCCGAAGCCGCCCTGACCACCCTGACCGCCGGAGCGCTGGGTGCGGTTGACCTTGGCGTTGGCGTAACGCAGGCTCGGGCCGATTTCATCGACTTCGAGCTCGATAACGGTGCGCTTCTCGCCTTCCTTGGTTTCGTAGGAACGGCTCTTCAGGCGGCCGGAAACGATCACGCGCATGCCCTTGGTGAGGGATTCGGCGACATTTTCAGCTGCTTCGCGCCATACCGATGCGCGGAGGAACAGGGTTTCCCCGTCCTTCCACTCATTGGACTGGCGGTCGAAGGTCCGGGGAGTAGACGCGATGGTGAAGTTCGCTACCGCCGAGCCTGACGGTGTGAACCGCAGTTCGGGGTCATTGGTGAGATTACCGATGACCGTAATAGTGGTTTCGCCTGCCATCTACTGCCTCCTTGTTCGTTCCTGCGGGGTAAAGAATGAAAGCCGGGAGCTGAAATTACTCAGCAACGACCTTCTGCTCTTCGGGGCGGGTGATCTTGGTGCGCATGATGGTCTCGTTGAGACTCAGCTGGCGGTCAAGTTCCTTGGCGGTTTCCGGCTTGGCGGTGAAGTTCACCACAGCGTAGATACCTTCGGACTTCTTCTTGATGTCGTAAGCGAGGCGACGGCGGCCCCAGATGTCAACCTTTTCGATGGTTCCACCATCGGTGGTGATGACATTGAGGAACTTCTGAAGCGACGGCTCTACGGTACGCTCTTCGACCTCGGGGTCGATGATTACCATCAATTCGTAAGGACGCATATGTGAACCCACCTCCTTTGGGCTAAGCGGTTACGGCATTTCCGTAACAGGAGGTTCATTTGCGATGAACAGTGCTGCTGGCCGCTTCCAGAAGCGGAAGCAGGGCGCAGCACAGACTTCAATATCTTAGTCCATTTCCCGCCTCCAAGCCTATTCGGCGTGTCGGCAAGGTGGAATGCGCGGCGTCGCGTATGTGGATAACCCAAGTATGTGGATGACCCGCGTGGAACCGCCGCGCCAGGACAGGCAGACTGAACCCATGACCATCCTCAAATCCACTGCCCTTTTTGTCCTCGCGGCCATCGCCGAGATCGGCGGGGCCTGGCTGGTATGGCAATCGGTCAAGGAGGCCAAGCCCTGGTGGTGGGCAGGCCTCGGAATCGTGGCCCTCGGCATCTACGGATTCGTGGCGGCTTTCCAGCCGGACGCGCATTTCGGCCGCGTGCTTGCCGCTTACGGCGGCGTGTTCATCGCCGGATCCTTGGCTTGGGGAATGCTCCTTGACGGCTTCCGGCCGGACCGCTGGGACATTGTCGGAGCTATGATCTGCCTTCTGGGCGTCGCGGTGATTATGTTCGCGCCGCGATCGGGGAATTGAAGGCCGTCGTGCCGGCCCTCGTGCCATGATCTGACTATGAACGCCGCAGCAAAGAACAACCGTCCGAAGTCTGCCCGTGCCAAACGTTCCCAATTGCGATTTTGGCTCATGATCGTTACCGGCATCGCTGCGGCCTTAGCGACCGGACTATGGGGTCAGTGGATCTACGCACCCGCCGCGGGCTGGGCAGTGGCCGCGGCGGTCTACAACGTTTTCGTGTGGACGGTCATCACCCCGATGAAAGCCGATCAGACGAGAAGCCATGCCACGGAAGAAGATCCACGGCGCTCCACCGCCGACCTCCTCATCCTGTGTGCCGCCGTCGGTTCGCTCGCCGCCGTCGTGCTGGTGATGATCGGCGCCAAGGACGCGCACGGATTCGACAAATTCATGCTTGCCCTGCTCGCCCTCGGCGGCGCGGTGGCGTCGTGGCTCCTGGTGCACACCCTCTTCACCTTGCGCTATGCCGAGGTGTACTACACGTCCGATCCGCCCCGCGGCATCGAATTCAACCAAAAAGAACCGCCGCAATACACGGATTTCGCCTACATGGCGTTCAGCCTCGGGATGACCTATCAAGTCTCGGACACGTCGATCACCACCAGGACAATGCGGTCCGCCGCCTTGCGGCACAGCCTGCTCGCCTACGTTTTCGGCGTCGGGATCCTGGCCACCACCATCAACCTCGTGGTGAGCCTTGCGTCCTGAGCCGGGCCGCCTTAGCCGGAGCTTGAGTAAAGCTAGATCGCTGTCCGGAAGAACAACTCCGCCACCGTGGCCAGGTGGCGCGGGTCCTCAACGCCGCATAGCTCGCGTGCCGAGTGCATCGACAGAAGGGGCACGCCGACGTCGACCGTCCGGATCCCCAGGCGGGTAGCCGTCAGCGGACCGATGGTAGAGCCGCACGGGACGTCGTTGTTGGAGACGAACTCCTGGTAGGGGATGCCCGCCTCGCCGCAGAGCCGGGCCCAGAATGCCGCGCCGGTGGCGTCCGTGGCGTAACGCTGGTTGGCGTTGATCTTGAGAAGTGGTCCGCCGTTGAGGATGGGCCGGTTGGCGGGATCGTGCCGCTCGGGGTAGTTGGGGTGGACGGCGTGGCCGGCATCCGCAGAAACACAGAACGACGCCGACAACGCCTGGCGCCGTTCACTCACCGTCGCGCCGAATCCGTCGGAGATCCGGGTGAGGATGTCTTCGAGGATGGGTCCGCAGGCGCCGGAGCGCGAGGCGGAGCCGATTTCTTCGTGGTCGAAGGCGGCAAGGACCGCAATAGGACCGCCGGCCGGCGCACCTGCGGCCGCGTGCGCAATGAGTGCCGCAAGCCCGGCGTGGGTCGACGAGAGGTTGTCGAGCCGTCCTGAAGCGAAGAACTCGCCCTTTGCGCCGAACTGCTCAGGCGCCTGGGTGTCCGCGACGACGACGTCATAGCCGCCGATCTGCGCGGGATCCACGGAAGCCCCGGCCACGGAGTCCGCCAGGATTGCCAACACGTCCGCGGAATCGGGATCGCCGAGGCCGAACACCGGGTTCATGTGCTGTTGCTTGTCGAGCGTGAGGCCGTCATTGACGGCCCGGTCCAGGTGGATGGCCAACTGCGGAAAGCGCAGGAGCGGTCCGGTAGCTGTCAGGTGCTGGGTGCCGTCCAGCATCACGAGCCGCCCCGCGAGCCGAAGCTCACGGTCCAGCCAGGAGTTCAACAAAGGGCCGCCGTAGACCTCAACGCCGGCCTGGAGCCAGCCGAACTTGCCTGTCGTCGGCTTGGGTTTGAGCTTGAAGGACGGAGAATCCGTGTGGGCGCCAAGGATGTTGAATGCAGTGGTCGGAGTTGCATCTTCGGGCGTCACCCAGGCGATGAGGGCTCCGTCCCGGATCACGTAGAAGCTGCCAGCCCCGCCCTCCCATGGCTGAAGTTCATCAAGGGCCGTGAAACCCGCTGCATCGAGCCGGCGCGCGGCCTCGTTGACGGCGTGGAAGCTCGACGGCGATGCGCTCACATATGCGCCAAGGTCCTGGATGTGTTCTGCAGCGGAGTTCGAAGGCATGGCTCCGAGTCTAGCCTCGGCGACGGACGACGCGGCCTCGAACCGGCGACACGGATAGTAACTGGCGATGCCGGAATTCACGCGTCGTCTGGGACTATCCGCGTCGCGACCCAGTGCCGGCAGTCCTAGTAATCCGGGTTGCTCGGGATCACGAGTCCTGTTTCGTAAGCGTAGACCACCACTTGGACCCTGTCGCGCAGATGCAGCTTGGTGAGGATCCGCCGGACGTGGGTCTTGACCGTGGCCTCGGACAGGAAGAACTTGTGGGCGATTTCCGCGTTGGACAGCCCTCCTGCGATAGCTTCCAGCATCTCGGTTTCGCGGGGCGTCAATTCTTCGAGCAGCGGATCGCGGGGCTGGGCTGTGGCCTGTCCGGGCATGCGACCCCCGCGGACGTAGGTTTCCAGGAGCCGTTGGGTGACCCTCGGAGCCACCACGGCGTCGCCGCTGGCCACAAGCCGGACGCCCTGGACCAACTCGGCAGGCGCAACATCCTTGAGCAGGAAGGCGGAAGCCCCTGCCTGCAGGCCGGAGAAGGCATATTCATCGAGGTCGAAAGTTGTCAGGATGATGATCCTGGCCTTGGATGCCGAGGCCGTGATCCGCCGTGTGGCTTCGATCCCATCCACGGCAGGCATCCGGACGTCCATGAGCACCACGTCCGGTTCCAGTTCCTCGACCTTCCGCACTGCTTCAGCGCCGTCGGAGGCTTCGCCCACTACCTCGAGGTCGTCTTCGCCTTCCAGGATGAGCCGAAATCCCATGCGCAGCAGGGGCTGGTCGTCCACCAGCAGAACCCTGATGGGAGCATTGTCAGTCATGATTTCCCCTTGTCGCCATTCCAGTTCAGCTCCGCATGGACGCGCCACCCGCCGTGGATTCCAGGGCCGGCATCCACGGTTCCAGCATAAATTCCCGCACGTTCACGCATTCCCGCGATGCCTTGGCCCGTTCCCAAGACCGCCTCTTCGGTGCCCGGATCCCGGGAGCCCCGGCCGTCGTCGAGCACTTCAATCGTGACCGAGTCGCTCTCACGCACGATCCTCACATCCACGTGGCTTGAGGAGCGGCCGTACCTGAGCACGTTCGTCAGGGATTCCTGCACGATCCGGTAGACGGTGAGCTGGAACGCCGGATCTTCAGGAAGGGCCGGACCAGTGTGGGAATAGTGCAACGGCAGCCCTGCCGTCCGGAATCCATCGAGCAGCTTGCTCAGGTCGTGCCCGGAAACCAACGGCTCCAACGGTGCCGGGCGGGCTGAGTCGTCCCGCAGCACGCCGAGGACGCGGCGCATGTCGGCCAGCGCAGTCCTGCCGGTGCGGGACAGTTCGCCAAGCACCTCACCCGCGCGCTCCGGATCCTTCTTGACCACGACGGCGGCGCCGTCCGAGAGGCTGATCATGACAGTGAGGGAGTGGGCCACGACGTCGTGCATCTCCCGGGCGATCCGGTTGCGTTCGGTGACGGAACCCAAGCGGGCCGTGCGTGCTGCCCAGGCCCTGATTTCGCTTTCGTGCTCACGCCGCTGCCGCACCGAAATGCCGATGCCGGTGGCGATCAGGTTGGACAACAAAATGCTGACCGCAGCGGCGATGTTGCTGATGAGGTGGAAATTCTCCGGAATCGCCTCTCCGTTGGATGGGGTCGCCGGGCTGGTCCACATGAACAGGTACACGAGGGTCAGCGGCAGGCTCGCCGCGCCAAACACCGTCAACGCGAATCTCCGGGTCCTCGCCACGGCCACGGCGTACAGCGCGAACCACAATCCCGCGGAGACATTCGAACCCCAGGGATTCAGCAGCGTCACGGCCACTTCGAGGACGGCAACGGCCGCAGTGACACTGAGCGGATTGCGGCGTCGAAGGAACAGGATGGCTGCAATGGCAACCAGCAGCAGGGCGGCGAACCACTTGCCATCCACGATGGAGCTGATGAACGTGGGCAGTGCCAGCAGCGAATAACAGAGCACCACCATCGCGTCCATGACCCGCGGGTGCTCAAAGAGATAGCGGCGGATCCTGCCACGGCGACGCAGCGTGATTTCAGCAAAGGACGCGTCGGCCACGTGGGCCGACGCGTCCTGTGCTGGCAACTCTTCACTCATGGCTTGAGCCTAGTGGCCTTGTCTGGAGTGGGTGTCCCTGGATAGCGAATCTGGCGATCGCGGATCAGACGTCGCGCTTCTTGAGCGCAATGAGGGCAGGAACCATGAACAAGATGACGTAGCCAAGGAACACGAGACCGCCCGCCCATGGATCCAAGGTGCCGTCTACGTGGCCGATCGACAAGAAGCGACCGCCGGCCTCACTGGGCAGGTACTGGGGGACGTACTTCCAAAATTCTCCCGGGGCGAGGCTGAGGAACTGGCCGGCGAACGGGAGGACGAACATGATGCCCACCAGGACGGTAATGCCGCCCGCCGGGTTCTTCAGCAGTGTTCCGAGCGAGAGGCCGATCAGCGCGACCCCGGAGACGTACAGGCCGCCGGTGAAGACGCTGTAGAGGACGCCGTCCGTGTTCCAGCCGAGGTCAAGGCCAAAGTTGGCGAACATGGGTGACGCCAACAGGAAGGTCACGACGCCTGCCACCAGCGAAAGGACATAGGACACCACAACCAGGACCACGGCTTTGGCACCGAAGGTGGAGAGCCGGCCGGGCGCCGCGTTCATGGTTGACCGGATCATGCCGGTGGCGTACTCGGAGGCAATGAAGAGTACCGCCAGGGAACCCATGACGAGGATGCCGATGTTGAGTCCGGCGTTCGGCAGGTTGTAGAGGTTGAATCCCGAACCTGGCGGGAAGGAGTCAACGGCTTGCTGCACCGTTTCCTTGTGACCCTGGCGGCCGACTTCGACCATCTGGTTGATGAAATTCCAGCGGACCAGCGCGGACAGAAGGCCGATGCCGACGATGGCCACGAAGGTCAGGACCAACAGGAGCTTGGTGCTCATGAGGGTCCGGAACTTGATGGATTCGGAGTTCAGTACCCGGAGGAAAGTGACGCCACCGGTCCCGGCTGACGGGATCGCATGTTTCTTGCTGACGGTAGTGGTGCTCATGACTGGATCCCTTCCATGGTGGTAGCAGACGTAGCGCCGACGCCGGCCGGGCTTCCGTCCAGAGGCCCGCCTGGCGCTGCCGGTCCGCCGGTGATGTGCGAGTGGTATTCCACCTCGTCCTTGGTCAGCTGGAAGTAGGCCTCTTCCAGCGACGACGTGAGCGGAGTGAGTTCGTAGACCAGCACCCGGTTGTCGAGGGCAAGCTCGGCGATGCGGAGCGGCTCCACTCCGTACACTTCCAGGGTTTCACGTTCGTTCTGCTCCACCCGGACACCGTCGCGGGCCAGCAACTCGGACAAGCGCGTGGTCTCCGAGGTACGGACCAAAGTGCGCTTGCGGGACTGGCTCTCAATCAGCGCGTCCACCGTGGTGTCTGCAATGATCCTGCCGCGACCGATCACAATGAGGTGATCCGCGGTCTGGGCCATCTCGGACATGAGGTGGCTGGAAATGAAGATGGTCTTGCCCTGGCTTGCCAGGTAGCGTGCAAGGTTCCTGACCCACTGGACACCCTCGGGATCCAGTCCGTTGACCGGTTCGTCGAGGATCAGCGTCTGGGGATCACCCAGGAGTGCGTTGGCGATGCCAAGCCGCTGGCCCATGCCGAGGGAGAACCCCCCGGCCTTCTTCTTGGCAACCGCGGTGAGGCCCGTCATCTCGATGACTTCCTCAACGCGCGAGTTCGGAATCCCGTGGGTAGCGGCCATGGCCCGCAGGTGGTTGTACGCGCTGCGGCTGGTGTGCACCGCCTTGGCATCGAGCAGCGCTCCCACTTGGTGGAGCGGGGCTTTGTGCTGGGAGTAATGCCGGCCGTTGACAATGACGTCGCCCGACGTCGGGCGGTCGAGACCCATGATCATGCGCATGGTGGTGGACTTGCCGGCGCCGTTCGGGCCAAGGAAGCCTGTGACTTTCCCGGGCTGTACGGTGAAGCTGATTCCGTCCACGGCTGTCTTTGCGCCGTAGACCTTCCTCAAGCCTGTTGCCTCAATCATGGAAGCGTTCCCTCCGCTTGCTGCAGCTGTGTGGTGACTGTAGGTACAACGCTAGCCACCGGCACAGCGGAATTCGCCGGTCTCAGGGATGATTCAGGGGCTGGTCAGGGTAGTCCCTATGGATGATGCCGACCGCGGCCAGGTCCTCCAGGGCACTAGGAAAAGAGCTAGGAAAGCGGCGAATACACCCGTAGGGCCCGGCGCTTCACGGTGAACTCCGCGGTCCGCACACCGGGCAACGGCTCGCCGTCGACCGCTATCACTAGCGGTTCTCCGATCGCTTCGATGCTGAGCTCCGCGGCTTCGCTGAGGTGGGTCACTTTGGATGCACCGACTGTTCCGGTGAGGATCGCCCACAGGAGGCGCAGCCGCGCAAAAGGCTCATCGGCCGTGACCATGCGGATGTCCAGCACGCCATCGTCAAGCACGGGACGCGTCAACGGCGCGAGGTCCCGCGGGTAGTAGCGGCCCCGGCCCAAATAGAGGATCCATAACTTGTGGGGGACACCGTTGATCCGGAGGGTGGTCGGCGTTGCCGCGCCGAAGGTGCGCAGGCCTGCGACAAGTCCCGCGAGTGGCTTCCCGAAGGCGGGCTGCAGCCGTTCGCGTCGCCGCACCAAGTTGGGGTAAACGCCGACGCTTGCCGTATTGAGCATGATGAGTTCAGTGGTCTCGTCCTTGCCATCGACGCCGCGGCCCGCGCTCACATGGCCCAAGTCCGTCCATGCCGCTGCTCCCGTTTTGGCGGCTTTGAGGGCCCCTTCGAGGGACCGGGCGTCCACGTCACGTGCGAAATGGTTGAGTGTTCCGCCGGGCAGCACCAGCAAAGGCAGCGAGTGCTCGACGGCGGCCGCGGCGGCAGTGCCGACAGTTCCGTCGCCGCCCCACACGCCCAAAGCCTTCGTCCCCGGCCGCCCCGCTGCGGCCCGGATTTCGGCAACCACGTCATCGCCATCGGAAATGATCCTTATATGCGCTTTGGGGAATATTTCCCGAAGCTGGGTTTCGGTCTCCGGCGAGTAGGAACCGCCAAGGGCGTTGACCGCAATGCTCAACCCCTCGCCGTCGCCGACAGCGGGCGCGTCGGCCGGTGAACGGTCCGTGGCCGGAACGGGAGGCCGGGCCGGCCACCATTTTCGCGTCAGGAGGGCCGCTCCGGCGCCGATCGCCGAGCCGAGCACGACGTCGGAGGGCCAGTGGGCGCCTGTGTGAACCCGGGAATACGCCACGCCCGCGGCAACGGGAGCCAAAATTGCACCAAGGCGGGGATTCACCAGTGCGACACCAAGAGTGAATGCGACGGCAGATGCTGAGTGCCCCGACGGCATCGAGGAGCTTGTGGGCTGCGGGTTGACAAAGCGGAAAGCCGGCAGGAGTTCGGGCAATGGCCGCGTCCGCGGAAGAAGCGTCTTGAAACCGAGATTGGTGACGGCCGACGCAACGCCAAGGGCCAGGAGTCCGTGGATCGCTGCGTTGCGGGGCTTACCCGGAAATGCCGCGCAAACGCCAGCGACGGCAAACCAGAGCTTGCCCTTGGTAGCGGCCTCCGAGAGGTTCTTCAAAACGGTGTCATGCGGGCCCTCAGGCCACCGCGAGACCGCTCGGACCGCTGCCCGATCGAGTCGCGCTATCCGCCCTGAACCCCATCGCAGCATGCTTCGCATCCCATCAGACTATCGGCGGGCTGGTTAGGATGTGGGATAGTGAGGGTCGTTCTTCCCCGCAAGCGCGTCGCAAGCGGCACGCCGAGCAGAACGTCACATAGGGTAAACCATCAGGTAGCACTCGGCATGCTCCAAGACAGCGACCATAGTCTTCGGGCATGCTCTCAAAGCCTCAACTCATCAACAGCGGCATCGGGGTGGCCGTCATCGGCATTGCCGCCGGCGCCTTCTTCGTGCTGAACGGTGTGCCGCAAACGGCCGCCGACACCACCGCCCGCACCGTCGCGGTCAGCGCCGCGGACCTCGCCGCCGTCTCTACGGCGAGCGGAAACGTCTCGCCCGCAAGCACGACGGTCATCAACGCTCAGAACTGCACCGGGCCCATCGCCACGGTTTCCGCCGTGACCGGTCAGCAGGTCACCGCCGGGCAGGTACTGGTCACCATTGATCCGACGAACGCCCAGAACGCCCTAGCAGTTGCCCAGGCCCAACTGGATTCCGCCGCAGCCCAGGCAAACCAACAGCAGGCCTCAGCCAACAACCAGGTAGCTTCGGCGAACCAGAGCCTGGCCAACGCCCAGCAAACGGCCAACCTCGACGCGAGCCAGCAAGCCAGCGCGGTGGCCGCCGCCCAGACAGCCGTGAACAATGACAATGCGACTGTCGCTGCGGCCCAGACCGCTGCCAGTGCCCAGCCCAGCAGCCAGCCGGCGCAGAACGCGCTCAGCGCGGCACAGGCCCAGCTGGCGAAGGATAACCAAGCACTGACCCAGGCAGCCAACCAGCAAGCCAGCTCGGCCCTCAAGGACAAAGAGCAGATCGCCTCGGCCGCGACGGCCCTCAATTCCGCCCAGAGCGGCGGAGGCGCCACGTCCAACACTACGTCTGCCCAGATAGCAGTCGACACTGCTACCAAGAACCTGGCGTCCTGCTCACTCGCGGCCCCGGTTTCAGGAACTGTCACCGCCGTGAACGCCGTGGTCGGAGGCAACGCCGGAAGCAGCTCCGGTTCTTCCGGGTCTTCCGGTTCCGGCTCTTCCGGAGCTTCCGGTTCCTCGAGCAGCACTTCCACAAGCGCCGCGAGCACATCGTCCTCGGGACTGATCACCATCAGCGACACCGCGCACCTGCAGGTCATCGCCAACTTCGCCGAATCCGACATTGCCGCCATGAAGACCGGCGACTCGGCCACCTTCACCTTCCCGGCACTCAAGACAGACCCCTCCGCGGCCCCGGTCACAGGTACCATCACGGCAATCGCCCAGAACGCTACAACCACCAACAACGTGGTCAGCTACCCCGTGACGATCTCCATCACGAACCCCCCGGCTGCCCTCCGGCTCGGCCAGAGCGCAAACATCTCCGTGACCACGGCGACTGCCAAGAACGCCTTGGCGGTGCCATCGCTGGCCATCACCACCACGGGAACCAAGCAGACCGTCAACGTGATGAGGAACGGGACCACGACGGCGGTGACCATCACCACCGGGATCACGGACAACGGCCGCACCCAGGTGCTCACGGGACTCAGTGCGGGCGATCAGGTTGAACTCCCGGCCATCTCCTCCACCCTGGACACCACCGGCACTACCGGACGAACCGGAGCGGGCGGACTTGGCGGTACGGGTGGATTCGGTGGCACAGGCGGCGCCGGAGTTACGGGCGGCACCGGTGGCACACGTGGAAATGGCGGGTAAGCAGCCGTGAACGACGCTGTAATCCAACTGGACTCCGTGAGCAAGATCTATGGCAAAGGGGAGGCCGAAGTACGGGCACTCGATTCCGTCAGCATCTCCATTGACCGGGGCGACTTCGTGGCCATCATCGGCGCCTCGGGCTCCGGAAAATCCACCATGATGAACATCATCGGTTGCCTTGACGGCGCGACCCAGGGGACTTATCACCTGGACGGCATCGATACCGGGACCCTGGACGAATTCCAGCTCGCGCAGATCCGCAACCGGAAAATCGGCTTCGTCTTCCAGAACTTCAACCTGATACCGCGCACGCGGGCCGTGGACAACGTCTCGATGCCGCTCGCCTACGCAAAAGTGCACCGCAAGGAACGGCGCGATCGGGCCTTGGAAGTGCTCGATTCAGTGGGATTGGCGGAACGGGCCGACCACAAGCCTTCACAGCTCTCCGGTGGACAGCAACAGCGTGTTGCCATCGCCCGGGCGCTCGTGACCAACCCGGTGCTGTTGTTGGCCGACGAGCCTACGGGAGCCTTGGACACCAAGTCCTCGCACGAAATCCTGGATCTCTTCGAGTCCCTGCACGCCAACGGCCGGACCATCGTGATGATCACCCACGAGGCGGACGTCGCGGCGCGGGCCAACCGTGTGGTGCGATTCCAGGACGGGCACATCATTGAGGACCACAGGATCCGCGCCGTTAATGCGCATCCTATGGCGACGGCGGTGCCGGCATGATGATCGCCGAATCCGTTCGCTTCGCCCTGACCGGGGTGATGGCCAACAAGATGCGCTCCATCCTCACCACCCTGGGCATTTTGATCGGCATCGCCTCCGTCATCGTCCTGCTGGCCGTGGGCGCCGGAACCTCCAACGCCATCAAGGCCCAGATCGGCAAGCTGGGAACCAACGTGCTGACCGTGAGCCGCCAGACGACGGCTGGCGGCCGCGCAGCAGGCGGCGGACAAGCCGTCACCGGTCCGCGGTCCCGTGGCACCAACCTCACGCTCCAGGACATGGCCGCGCTGACAGATCCCGTCATGGCCCCCGACGTCGCCGCGACGGCGCCGGTGGTCACGGCACAGAACGTCACGGGTACTTACCAGGACGCAACCCATGCGGTCGCAACGTTCGTGGGGACCACGCCGTCGTACTTTTCCATTTCGAACGACACGCTCGCGGCGGGGTCCTACTTCAGCGACGGTGACGCCAGCAGCGGCACCGCAGTGGCCGTGATCGGCAATACGGTTGCGCAGGACCTGGTGGGCAGCTCGGTGACCTCGGCCGTGGGGCAGACGATCGCCCTCAACGGCCAGAACTTCGTGGTCTCCGGCGTCCTGGCCCAAAAGGGGTCCTCGGGCCTCAACGATCCAGACGACATTGTGGTGATCCCTTACAGTGCGGCCCAGGACAAGTTCACCGGATACTCGCCGTCGCTTGCCTCCATCACTGTCCAGGCGAAGTCAGCGGACGTGATGAACCAGGCCCAGAACGAGGTCCAGATGATCCTCGATGCCAGGCACAACGTCACCTCCGCCAACCGTGACTATCAAGTGCGCAACCAGGCGCAGATCCTCACGACAGCCACCACCACCACGGCCACGCTGACCATCCTCTTGGGTGCCGTGGCCGGCATTTCGCTCCTGGTGGGCGGAATCGGCGTCATGAACATCATGCTCGTCACGGTCACCGAACGTACCCGCGAAATCGGTATCCGCAAGGCAATCGGAGCCTCGCGGGGCAGCATCGTGAGCCAGTTCCTAATCGAATCGCTCATCATTTCGCTGATCGGCGGGGTGCTGGGAATTGCCGCGGGATACATCGGCAGCGCCTTCCCCCTGCTGGGAACGCAACCCGAAGTCCAGTGGTGGACCGTGTGGCTGTCGTTCCTGGTATCCGCGGCGATTGGCCTGGTTTTCGGAATCTACCCGGCCAACAAGGCGGCGAAGCTACGGCCGATCGACGCCCTGCGGTACGAATAACGCCGCCCACAGTTCCACCTCCAGCAACTAAAAGAAACAGCCAACAGGAGATCCAAAAATGTCCTACTCAGCACCGGAGCCCGGTTCCGCAAACCAGCCGGAGCCCCAGCAGCCCTACACCCAACAGGCCCACGCCGGACAGCCGACCGCGGTCCTGCAGGCCACCGGCCAGGAACCCACCGGACAGGGTTGGGGCCAACCCCAGATGCCGGAGCCGTTCGTGCCCAAGAAGCGATTCAAGATGGGTCGCCTGACGCAGATCCTCCTTGCCGTGCTGCTGGTCGCCGTCGGGTTCTTTGCCGGCGTCGGCGTCACTAAGGCAATGGACGCGGGCCAGGCCCGTCCCGGCCGCGGCCAGTTCCAGAACTTCAACGGCCAGGGCGGCCAAGGCCGGAACCGGCAGAGCGGCGCTCCCACTAACGGGGCATCGCCGAGCGCTGTTCCTTCGGCACCCGCCACCTCAGCGCCGTAACACACCCAACTGCTCCCCAACTGACTCGCAGTTGTTGTCGTTTTGACGCCTCATAACGACAACAACTGCGGGTCAGTTGCTTTTCGCCAAAGGTTTCGCGGCGCCTGCCAGCCACAGGGCAATCAGGATCGGCGCCCCGATGGCAAGCAGGGCCATGCGGATGCCGGTGTGGTCACCCAGGTATCCCAGAAGCGGCGGCCCGGCTAGAAACGCCACATAACCAATCGTCGACACCACCGAAACGCGTGCGGCTGCGTGTCTCGGATCATCGGCAGCAGCGGACATGCCCATGGGGAAGGCCAAGGCTGCGCCGATACCCCAAAGAGCCGCACCCACCCCGGCAAGGATAAGATCGCCCGCGAAAACGAAGAGAGCCAGGCCCACTGCTGCGGCGGCCATGCTGACCCGCAGCACTGCTACGCGTCCGAACCTGTCGATCGCACGGCCACCAAGGAAACGCATCAGGGTCATCGCCGCCACGAAGAGCGCAAACAATAGAGCGCCCGTGGATTCGGATGTATTCAGGCCGTCCACCGAGGCCTTGGCGATCCAGTCGTTCCCAGCGCCTTCCGTGAGGGTCGCTCCGAGCACCACCACGCCGATCAAGAGGGTGCGGGAGTCCCGCCAGGCCGACGGACCCTTGACAGCGGGCGCGCCGCCGTCGGGCATTGTTCCTGTGGTTTCGCGGGGCATGAAGTAACGCGGCGCCGTCAACGCGAGAAGAACCACGACGCCCGCAATGACCAGCAACTGCTCCGGAAGTCCAACGCCGATCTCGGAAAGCCACGCACCAATCAGCGCGCCCACAAAGGCGCCTCCGCTAAAAGCGGCGTGGAACTGCGGCATGATGGTGCGCCCGAGCCGGTGTTCGACGTCGGCCCCTTCGATATTCTGCGAAACATCCCACAGGCCGACCCCCACACCGAAGAAAAACAGCGCCAGCGCAGTGGCGGCCACGGATCCGGCCATCAAGGAGAACGCGATAGCCGCTCCGGCTGAGGCGGCCAGGAGTCCGGCGGCGCGGACGGTATGGGCCGTACCGATCCTGCCCACAACCCAGCCCGCGGAAGGCAGCGCCACAAGGGACCCGACGGCGGTACACAGCAGGAGGGTGCCCATTTGTCCGGATGTCAGGTGCAGGGTCTGGGTGACGGCGGGTATGCGGGCCGCCCAGCTGGCAAAAACCAGCCCGTTCATGCCGAAAACCAGGAAAGTGGCGATTGCCGCGGCTTTGACGTTCGGGGCAGTTCGGGTGCTGGTGGTCATACGATCACAACTTCCACGGAGAGATTTTCAAGTAGGGTGCGTTCTTCAGTGCTTGGCTTCCGGTCCGTCACAATGACATCTACCGCGTCCATCGCTGCAACCAAGGCCACAGCCTGTGCATTCCATTTACTTCCAGTGCAGGCCACGATCACCCGGCCGGCCGATTCCAGGCCTGCCCGCTTAATCGCGGCGTCCTCGAGATCGTGCGCCAGAAGGCCGTCCTTGAGGTTGATGGCACACGGGGTGACGACGGCGGCGTCAAAGCGCAGGGAGCGGATATTGGCCTCTGCCATCGGTCCCCGGAATGACTGCTCGCCGGGAACGAGGCTGCCGCCGGGCAACAAGAGACCCGGACGCCGTACGGAGGGAAGGTCCACGGCCAGGAACTCCACCGCACGAAGGGACATCGGCATGATGGTCAATTCCCTCGGCGCCAGCCGGCGCGCGATCTCAGTTGCCGTGGAACCGCTGTCCAGCCAGACGTGGTCGCGGTCGCGGAGAAGCCGTTCGACCCCGACGGCGATTCTCTCCTTGGCGTCCTGGTCCTCGAGTTCGCGCTGCCCATAGCCGGGGTTGTCGCCGCGGTCCACCAGGCTGCGGGCCCCGCCATGCACCCGGCGAAGGACACCGTGGGAGGCGAGGATCTCGAGGTCGCGCCGGATAGTGGCACCCGATGCTCCGCATTCGGCAACGAGTTCGTCAACGGTGATCTCTTCGCGCTTGCGCAGCAGCTCGCCAATGAGCCGGTGGCGGTCAGCAGTCCTCATGCTCATATGTTATCCAGAAATGATCATTTCACCATCTTTGATGATCATATGGGCAAGTCGAGTTCGGAAGGCACGTTGGGTGCCGATCGGCTCAGTCGCTCGCTCACCTTTGAGGTGTTTCAGGCAGACGCTCGCTCACTAGAGGTGAGCGAGCGTTCCGAAAAACGCACCAAAGGTGAGCGGGCGCCCTCAGGCCTGGGGCGGCGTCGTGCGCGGCCGGGGGAGTCGGCCGGAAGCTAGCGCGCCCGCTCTACCCGGGACTCGTCCCAGACTGGCTCGGCGGATTCGTAGACTTTGCCGTCCGATCCGAAGACGAGGAAACGGTCGAAGGACTTCGCGAACCAGCGATCGTGCGTGACGGCCAGGACGGTGCCCTCGAACGCGTCGATGGCACGCTCCAAGGCCTCGCCCGAGTGCAGGTCCAGGTTGTCCGTGGGTTCGTCCAGGAGAAGGAGCGTGGCGCCGGACAGCTGGAGGAGCAGGATCTGGAAGCGCGCCTGCTGCCCGCCGGAAAGCGACTCGTACTTCTGCTCGGCCGAGCCCACCAGTCCGTAGGAGTCGAGCGCCCCGGAAGCAGCCTCGCGGCCCAGCCCGGAACGGTGTTCGTCACCCCGGTGCAGGATGTCCAGGAGCGTCCGGCCCAGGAGGTCCGGACGGGAATGGGTCTGGGCGAAGAATCCGGGACGGATCCTGGCACCCAGCTTGACGGTGCCTTCGTGTGGAACTTCGGCGATCTCGACGTCGGAAACGGGCAAATGCTCCCGCTCCGGGTCAGTGCCGCCAGCAGCCAGGAGCCGCAGGAAGTGGCTCTTCCCCGAGCCATTGGAACCCAGCACGCCCACGCGGTCCCCGAACCATATCTCTGTGGAGAACGGCTTCATGAGGCCCGTGAGTTCAAGCTTTTCAGCCACCACGGCGCGTTTGGCCGTCCGGCCCCCCTTGAGGCGCATGTGCACGTTCTGCTCCAGCGGCAGGGCTTCGGGCGGTCCGGCCTCCAGGAACTTGGCGAGCCGCGTTTGGGCGGCTTGGTACTTGTTGGCCATGTCCGAGCGGAATGCGGCCTTGGTCTTGTACATGATGACGAGTTCCTTGAGCTTCAGGTGCTCCTCGTCCCAGCGCTTGCGGAGTTCCTCGAAGCGCGCGTTGCGGTCGATACGCGCGTCCACATAGGTGCCGAAACCGCCGCCGTGCACCCAGGCGCCGGCGCCGTTGATGCCGGGTTCAAGCGTCACAATGCGGCCCGCGGCGTTGTTGAGCAGCTCGCGGTCGTGGCTGATGAAGAAGACCGTCTTCTTGGATTCGTTGAGCTTGCTTTCGAGCCAACGCTTGCCCGGAACATCGAGGTAGTTGTCCGGTTCGTCGAGGAGCAGCAGCTGATCCGGTCCCGAAAACAGTGCCTCAAGCACCAGCCGCTTCTGCTCGCCGCCCGAAAGGCTCGACGCCGGGCGGTGCTGTGCGCGGTCAAAGGGGATGCCGAGTGCGGCCATGCAGACCTCATCCCAGACCGTCTCGACGTCGTATCCTCCGGCGTCTCCCCAGTCCACGATCGCTTGGGCGTACCGCATCTGGGTGGGCTCGTCGTCGTGCTCCATCATGGCGAGCTCGGCGTCCTCGACTGCCTTCGCGGCCGCGGCGAGGGCCGGCGGCGCGGCTGAAACGAGCAGGTCACGCACGGTGGATTCATCGCGTACCTGCCCGACGAACTGTCGCATGATGCCCATGGTGCCGGAACGTCCCACCACTCCTTCGTCAGGCGTGAGATCGCCGGAGATGATCTTGAACAGGGTGGTCTTTCCCGTTCCGTTGGGCCCGATCAAGGCTGTTTTGCTACCGTCCGGGACCTTGAAGGTCACACCGTTGAGCAGCTGGGTGCCGTCGGAGAGGAAGTAGTCGATGCCTGAAACGTCAATATGGGCCACTGCCCAATCTTCCCACGGACCACGTGGGACTCCTTAGTCGCCGGCTTCGCTCACCAATACCGGCCGTTCGCCGGCAACGTTGCCAGTGAGATAGCGCTGGATCGTCGGCCCCAGCGCTCGGACGACGACGGCGTGGGGCGCCGAAGCGATCGGCTCGAGTTTGATCAGGTAACGGGTCAGGATGAGTCCGGAAAGCTGCGATGCCACCAGGTTTCCGCGCCACGATGCCTCTTCCGCGGGCACCCCAAGGCCGGCCAGAAGCGGATTGATGGCCCGGTTGAGGATGAACTCGCGGACCAGCGCGGCACTCCATTCGTGTTGCATCGCCGTCCGCAGGACCGCGACGCCGGCTGCCCCAGCGGGCGAGTCCCACACGGTCAGGAAGCGCGTCACCAGCCTCTCGCCGACGTCCGCCCGCGGCCCGCTCAGGACAGCCGATACGTGGTCCTTGGGGTCCACGGGTGATTCGAGCGCAGCCATGAACAGCTGCTCCTTGGTGCCGAAATGATGGTTGATCATGGATGGATCCACGCCGGCCTCGGCCGCGATGGCCCGGACTGTTGCGGCGTCATATCCTTTGCGGCTGAACTGTTCGCGGGCGGCACGGAGAACCGCGTCCCGGCTGCTCACTTGTCCCGGGCGGCGGCCCCTGTTCACACCGGTTTCCGGTTCACGGCGGGCTTCCGGCGCGCAAAGTCCGGGGCGTGTTCCGGCCGCGGCCCGAAGGCGATCATGAGGGCTGGAAGTTTCCCGAACCAGGGAGCGTGGCGGACGACAAAGACCACGGGAGCCGGCGGGCCCACCAACTGCCCTTTCACTGCGGGGCCGAAGACGGCCTTCTGGATGAGGATCTGCATATTCTGGATCACCACGGTGGGAAACCAGCGCCGCTTCTGCACCGAAGCGAGATCCGCCTCGCCAAGGGTGCCCTGAAGCAATGGACGGGCGATGCGCTGGGCCGCGGCGACGGCGTCCTGAATGGCCAGGTTGATTCCGACGCCGCCTGCCGGAGACATGGCGTGGGCGGCGTCTCCGATCAGGAGGAGGCCTGGTTTGTGCCATGGCTTGATCCGGTTGAGCTTCACGTCGAGCAAATGCAGATCGTCCATGGACCTGATTTCATCCACGCGGTCCGCCAGGTCCGGGCGGATGCGAGCCACACGGGCACGGAAGCTCTCCACCCCGTCGGCACGCATTTGCGGGTCCTTGCCCTTCTCCGCGATGTAGCCGATCTGGTAGAAGTCCTTGCGGGTCAGGCTGAGGAGCACATCAGTGCCGGAGAAGCGGGGCATGATCGAGGCCAAACGTCCCTGTTCGTCCGCGCGCCGGGAGAGCCTGAACCACCACGCGTCGAACGGCACGGGGAACTCGCGGGGGACCAGTCCTGCCTTCTGCCGGAGCACCGAACTGCGGCCGTCGCATGCCACCGTCAACATCGCGCGAAGCTCACCCGTCCCGGTTTCCTTCCCCGACGCCGCGTCCCGGGTGCGGTACGCTACTCCGGCGACCTTCCCGCCGTCGTCGTACAACAAATCCGTGGCCTCAGTGTTCATCCGGAGCGTGAACTGCGGCTCTTGCTGTGCGGCGTCCACCAGGAAATTCAAGAGGTCCCACTGCGGAACCATGGCTACGTAATCGTAGGGTGGCTTGAGGCGATCGAAGTCGACGACGGTCACTTCCTTGCCGCCCGTGGGGAGTTTGAAATTGCCGAGCTTGCTTTGCGGCAAAGCCCGGAATCCCTCGCCCAGCCCAAGCTCATCCAGGAGTCGGATGGTGGAGGCATGGACGGTGTCGCCGCGGAAATCGCGCAGGAAGTCGGCATGTTTTTCGAGGACGGTGACCTCGACGCCGGCCCGGGCCAACAGGAGTCCGAGCATCACGCCAGCGGGGCCCCCGCCGGCGATGACACACGTGGTGCTTTCAGGCTGCTTCATGGCCTCTCCCGCGAGATGCAACTAATTCAACAAGCGTTGAATTAAGTGTGCGCCGGTCGGGAAGCGGTGTCCAGAGGGCGCCCATCCCCCCGGCGACGCTCGCTCACATATATCCCCCTTTCCGGCGACGCTCGCTCACATATCGAGCCGAAATTCTGCGCAGCTCAGCCTGCCGCCGTCAGGAATATTCCGTTACGGGCCGGTGCGGCCCGGGTACGGGGTGTGTGGCAAGTTCGCGATGATCGCTGCGAACAGGACAATGTAGGCAACGAAAAACAGGACCCACAAGATGAACAGGCCGATCCCCACCCAACCGAGGATCTTTCCTTCCTGAGCCGCTACCCCGAATCCCTCGGCTTTCTTCGCCTGCATGATGGCCAAGGGTCCGAAAACAACGCCCAATGAGAAGATTCCGATCACGCCGAACACGGCCGCCAGGCGCGCGTGCCTCATGCCCTCCATGTACCACTGAAACTGACCCATGCTCACAGGGCGTTGATCGGACGGTGGTGGATAAGCGGACTGAAATCCTTGCTGCGGCGTCGACATGGGTTCCCTCGTTGCTGTTGCTCTTTGCGTTACCTTCCAGCAGAAGGCGCGGCGTGACAGCCTGAGAATACGTCCATCCAGAGAACAAACACCAGCGGTCTGCGGGCCTCAGCCGGCCGCGGTCAGGAACGACTTGAGCAGGGGGCCGCTGGTTGTCGCGCCGAGCCCGCCGTCTTCCACGAACACTGCCACCGCCAGGTCTCCGTGCACTGCAACGATCCAGGCGTGCGTCTTGGGCGGGTTGTCGTTTCCGAATTCGGCCGTCCCGGTCTTGGCGCCCACCGGCGCCCCCGGCACCGACGCGAGAAAACCGGCGTGGCCGGACGTCACCACGGCCCTCATCATGTCGCCCAGAGCGGCTGCCTCCGCCGGGGTAACCGGCTTGTCGGACGCCGGCTCGTCGGACGCCGGCGCGGCGGGAGACGCTGGCGCGGCGGGAGACGCTGGCGCGGCGGGAGACGGCGACGACGACGACGCGCCGGACGCCGTCGGGGTGGCACCCGCGGACGGTGAGACTGCGCCGGGGTTCAGGACGAGTTGCGGCGACACGGGCGCGCCGTGGGACACCGAGGCGGCCATAATGGCCGCGGCGAGCGGGGAAAGCAACACTTTGCCCTGGCCGATCATCGAAGCTGCGTGCTCGGTGCCGTCAGCGTTTCCCGGCACCGAGCCCAGGAAGGCGTCGGCCCCCAACTTCGGGGCTTGGACGGCCAATCCCAATGAAGTTGCCGCAGATTCGAGCTGGGCTTGGCTGACCTTGTCCCGGGAACTGATGAAGGCCGTGTTGCACGAATGCGCAAATGCGTCCCGCAAAGCAACAGAGCCAAGCGACGACTCCGGATAACCTTCGGCGTTCTTGAAGGTCCGGCCGTCCACCGTAATTGTCGGCGTGCATTCCACCTTGGAATCCGGCGTCATTCCATTGCGGATCAAAGCGAGGGAATCAACGATCTTGAACGTGGAACCCGGCGCGTACTGGCCCAGCATTGCCGTGTTGTAGCCGTTGCTTCCGGGGCCTGAGGCCGCTGCGAGGACGGCGCCGGTGGAGGGGCGAAGCGCCACGATTGCCGAGGCCGGCCCAACGCCCGCCAAAGTGTCTTCAGCGAGCTGCTGCAAGCGCGGATCCAGGGTGGTCTTCAACGGATCGCCGGGCTTCGTATCGACCGAAAAAAGGACCCGTCGCGGATCCGGCTTTGCTGCCTTGATCTGGTCGTCGGTCATGCCTTGCGGCCGGGCTTTGATGGAGACTCCATCCTGGCCACGCAGCAGGCTGTCGTATTGTTCCTCCAGGCCGCCGGTCCCGACGACGTCTCCAGCCTTAAGGGCGCCCCCGGCCTTTTGGATCTGTTCGGCGCTTGCCTCGGCGACAGTACCCAACACAGCGCGGGCGAAGGTACGTGTCGGAGCCAAAGGCAGGGAATCAGGAATGCCTCGGGCACCCGGAATCGCAGCAATCTGCTGGTCCGTGATCGTCCGGCCGTCCTGACGCAGGGTGATGGCACTGACGAAAGCCTGCGGGCCGGACGCCTGGACCTGTTTCACATACGCGGCTTCGTCCACGCCGAGCAATTGCGCGAGCTTCGCCGCCGAAGCTGCAGGATCCGCGGATCCGATCGTGGTCTTGTCGATGCCGACGTAAACCACGGGACGGTAGCTGATCAATTTAGCGTCCCCGGCACCAAGGATTTCTGCTCTGGCCGGAGGAGTGACCGTTTTGTCCAGGACTTCGCCGTCCTTCAGGTCCGGCTCCAGGAGCGCCGGATTCCATTGGACGGCCCATTTGTCGCCAGATTTCTTCAGCGCAGCCTGGGAGGTGTACCTCCACTCCGTGGTTCCGACCTTCCACGTGAAGTTGAGCGGGACCGACGCTTTGTCGCCGTCGAGCTTCACCGCGCCGCTTTCAACGGAAGGCTTGACAGGATCCAGGGCCGCAAATACCGACTTGAGCTGCTCATTTGCCGCCGCGGCATCCTTGCCGTCAAGGGCGAGCGATCCGACGTCGAGCGCTGCGAGGGACGAGGCGAGCCGCTTGGCCGCGCCCTCCGCCCCGGAGCGGCCGTCATCACAAGCGGACAGCGAGCCGACAATCATCAGGGCGGCAAGCCCCAGGACAAGATTCTTGGTTTTCCCCATTTGCGCCATTATGCCTTCTTGGGCCGACAGGAATGATACAAGTCACAGCACGTTGCGCTTTTGTGGTGGTTCCGGCGCTCGGTTAGACGCGAATGCTATTGGTTCCGGATAATCCTGCGCTGGGTTGCCACCGCGATGGCCGCCGTCCGGTTGTCGACGCCTAGCTTGCCGTAAATGTGCACCAAATGGGTCTTGACTGTGGCCTCGGAAATGAAGAGTTGCTTCGCCATCGCACGGTTGCTCATCCCGGTGGCGAGGAGCTCCACGAGTTGGACTTCACGCGCACTCAGGGCGTGCACCGGATTCCGGATCCGTCCCATGAGCCGCGCGGCAACCTCGGGCGCAAGGGCCGTCTGACCCGCTGCGGCGGACACCACGGCCTGCCGGATTTGCTCGGGTGGCGCGTCTTTGAGCATGTATCCGCTGGCACCGGCTTCTACTGCGGCGAGGATGTCGGCGTCGTTGTCGTACGTGGTCAGGATCCGGACCGGCGGTGGGGGAGTTCCGGCTTCACCGGCTTTGATCTTGCCGGTGGCGGTGACGCCGTCCATCCCAGGACCCATTTGCAAGTCCATGAGGACCACGTCCACGGGTTCGCCAAGGGTGTGGAGCTTCGACAGTTCCGCCAATGCGGCGCCGCCGTCGGCCGCTTCCGCCACCACTTGGACGCCTTCGAAGTCGGCAAGCATGGCGCGGAGTCCCGCCCGGACCACGGGATGATCATCAACGAGCAAGACCCTGATGTTGTTGTTCATGGGGACGCCTCCGAAGCCGGGTTGCCAGTACCCAACGGCAGCCGGATTGCCACCACGGTCCCTTCACCGGGAGCCGACTCGACCTCGAGCGTTCCTTTCAGGGCAGCGAGCCGCTCGCGCAGGCTTTTGAGCCCGACGCCGGTTCCGTCACCGCGGGTTGCCGCGGCAGCGGCCGCTGCGGGATTGAAGCCCGCGCCGTCGTCGAACACGTCCATGGTCACCTCGGCGTCCAGGAAGGACAGGGTGACGACGGCTGTGCTCGCCTGGGCATGCGCCCACACGTTCGCCAGTGAAGACTGAGCCGCGCGCAACAAGGTGGTCTGGTAAGGGTTGGGAAGCGCCACCGGCGTGCCCTGGAGCTCGAAGCGGCAACGCAACGTGGCTCCACGTGCGGCGGCCTCGGCCTCGGTCTTGGTGCACAGGCGCCGCAGGGTGTCTGCCAGGGTGGATTCGGCCAGCTCCGGGGACCCGAGTCCGCGGACAAAATTGCGGGCCTCCGCCAGGTTGCCGGCTGCTGTCTCCCGGACTGTCCTGAGGCGGTCCCGGGCCGCAGCGTTGTCACCGGCGTTGAGGGCCTTCTCCGCCGAACGCCCCATCAGGACGATGCTTGAGAATCCCTGCGCCAGGGTGTCGTGGATTTCGCGGGCGAGTCTTTCGCGCTCAGCCAGCACGCCGGCGTCGTGCTGGCTGCGTGACAGCTCGGCCCGGGTGCGGCGCAATTCCTCAGCGGCGAGTCGTTGGTTCTCCGCCTCGACGTACAGCGCCCGATACGCCAGGCCGGTGACAACCGCGAAGGCGGCCCCGAAAACAGGCCCGAGGACCATGGCAAGTTGCAAGGCATCCGCCCCCGCACCACGGTTATGGAACCACATGGCCGCGATCAGGAGTACGGTGCTGGCAGCTATGGCGGGCAGGGCGAAGCGCCGGGGCAAGACATGCAGTTGCAGGAAGAACAACGGGAAAGCTATCCAAGCGAAGTCCGGACTGATGAGCATGAGCAACAGCCACAGGAAACCAACGACGGCGAGCCACCAGCGAGCGTAAGGCTGCGGGTCGAAGCGCTCTGGATTGCCGGCGTGCCTTTTTTCGAGAACCGTCCCCGCAAGGTAGACAACGGCCAGTAGCAGCGCAAGACCGAGGCCTGCCCCGGTGGCGAAAGGGGAAAGTCCCGCGACCGCAAGCCTGATGACTGCCACCAAGAGAAGCACAGCGAAACCGACGTGCAGGCTGACGCGCAAGACGCGCAAAATCACGGCGGAGCCGCTGGGCTGCGTGGTGGCTTGCGGCGAATCGTCTCCCTGCATGCCCTCCAGCGTAGCCTCGCCCGCCGACACTTTGCCCCGATTGCGTGGCATTCGGGCCCAATCAGCCAAACGGTTGATCCGCGGGTCAACCAAGACGATCGGATCAGTCCATCCACTTCCCGATGCTTCACGCGCCGACTACCCGGAGAGTTGAAACAAGACTAGAAGATCGCCTCCGAACCAAAGGAATTCCATGTTTCTCGCCTTGCGCGACATCCGCTTCGCCAAGGGCCGCTTCGCCCTCATGGGAAGCGTCGTCGCCCTCATCACACTCCTCCTCGTCATGCTCTCCGGGCTTACGGCTGGCCTCGGCAACCAGTCGACGTCGGCCATTGCAGGCCTTCCGGCGCAGCAAATCGCATTCGGCGCGCCCGCTGGGGGCCAGGCCAAGGCGTCTTATACGGAATCGGAAGTCTCCAAGCAACAGCTCGAGGCTTGGCGGAACCGGCCGGGTGTTGCTTCTGCCGAAGCCGTCGGTATCAGCCAGACGCGGTTCCAGTCCCTCGATTCCTCCAATAATGCTTCGGGCACTGCCAACGTCGCGGTCTTCGGGGCCGACGGCGGCATCTCGTCGGTGGCGGTCAAGGAAGGCGAGGTGGTGGTCGGGGAGTCCTTGGCAAAGGAACTCTCGCTGCGTACCGGGAGTCGGGTGACCGTGGGCGGTACCGCCCTGACGGTTTCCGCCGTTACCCAGGACGAGTGGTACTCCCACACAGGAGTCGTCTGGACCTCCCTGGCTACATGGCAGAAGCTCGCACATATTCCTGCCGGGGCATCCATCGGAACGGTTCTCGCGGTGAGGTACGACGCCGGAGCCTCCGTGGACCTCGACGCCGCCAATGCGGCGGCCGGCACTGTCAGTGCCACCCCGAGTGGCTCGTTCCAGGCCCTCGGCTCCTACAAGAGCGAAAACGGCTCCCTCATGCTGATGCAGGCTTTCCTCTACGGCATCTCGGCCCTTGTCATCGTGGCCTTCCTGACCGTCTGGACTGTTCAGCGCACACGCGACATCGCGGTGCTGAAGGCCATGGGTGCCTCATCCGGTTACGTGGTGCGGGACGCGCTGGTCCAAGCGGGAATAGTCTTGCTCGCCGGGGCGGGACTGGGTGGCGGCCTTGGCGTGTTGGGCGGCTTCTTCGCTGCCAAGGCGGCCCCGTTCCTAGTAACTCCGCTGACTACGCTCGTCCCGATTGCCGGGATCGTGATCCTCGGCCTTGGCGGTGCAGCGGTTGCCGTACGCAGCATCACCCGAGTGGATCCGCTGATCGCCCTCGGCGGCAACTAGGTCATCTCCGAACACTTAATATTCCACGAAAGGCATATCAATGAATCCCATGCTCAACCTCGTCAACGTCACCCTGGAGTACCCGGACGGAGACTCCACCCTCAAGGCCCTAGACACCGTGGATCTCCGGGTGGACGCCGGCGAATTCTTTTCCCTGGTGGGCCCGTCCGGCTCAGGGAAGTCGTCGCTTCTGGCCGTGGCGGCAACACTCGTCCGGCCGAGTTCCGGGCTCGTCCTCATCGACGGCATGGATGCCACAGGACTCAAGGACCCCGAGCTTACTTCCTTGCGTCGGCAGAAGGTGGGCATCATCTTCCAGCAAGCTAATCTGCTGCCTTCCCTGGCCGCCGTCGAGCAGCTGATCATCGGCGACCTTTTCCGGGGGAAGCCAGCCGCCACGGCACGCAAACGCGCCACGGAACTGCTCGACGTCGTCGGGCTCGGGCCTTCGCTCAACAAGCGACCGCACCAGCTCTCCGGAGGCCAGCGGCAGCGCGTGAACATCGCGAGGGCGCTCATGGGACAGCCCCGGGTACTGCTCGTCGACGAGCCAACGGCAGCTTTGGATCACGAGCGCAGCGAATCGATCGTGCGGTTGCTGCGACGGGTCACGGACGAATTCGCGACGGCGACCGTCATGGTCACGCACGACACCGAGTTCCTGCCGCTCACCGACTCCGTCGCAACCATGCGGGACGGGCGCCTCGGTTTGGGCGTACCCGTCGGCGGGAAGGGTCATCCCCCAATGAAGGCCTCGTCCTGGGCATCGTCATAGGCGTCGCGGGCCTTGAGAATGCTGGGCACGTGGTCCTCCGCCCAGAGACGCAAAAGGGTCAGCGGCTCCAGCAAGGAAGCTCCAAGCTCGGTCAGTTCATAGTCGACGCGCGGGGGCACCTGCGCGTGGACAGTCCGGGTGATGAGACCATCGCGCTCCAGGGTGCGAAGGGTCTGGGTCAGCACCTTGGGCGTCACCACGTGGACCATCTTGCGAAGCTCGGAGAAGCGGATAGGGCCGTCCGCGAGGACCTGGACCACCAACGAGGCCCATTTGTCGCCGATGCGCTGAAAGATCACGCGCGACGGGCAATCAGGGTCGAGGACGTTTGCTGGCAGATCCTTGGTATCCATGAGGTAACTGAGTTCCTTTGAAGCTATCAGTATCAATTAGATACTGTTTTCATATCGCAAGGATAGCAACCCAAGGAGAGTCATGAAAATCGCAGTTTACGGCGCAACGGGCATGGTCGGAAGCCAGATCGTCAACGAATCCCTCACCCGCGGCCACGAAGTCACCGCCATCTCCCGCAAGGGCTCAGAGGTTGCTGGAGCGAAGGCCCTCGCCGCCGATCTCGCTGATGGCCAGCGCTTCGCGCAGGTCGCCAAAGAGCACGACGCCGTCATCCTCGCCACCGGCCCGAGCCGCACCGGCGGTGACCACGGAGAGTGGCTTGCGGCCATGGATTCCGCCTACAGCAACGCAGAAGGCACGCGCCTCATGATCGTCGGCGGCGCAGGCACGCTGGAGATCGACGGCGTCCGCCTCCTCGATTCGCCCGACTTCCCGGAGGCCTACTTGGCCGAGGCAACCACCGCGGCCACGGCTTTCGCCGCCGTCAAGGAAGCTCCCGAGAACCTGGACTGGACCGTACTCGCACCCGCGCCTGTCATCCAGCCGGGTGAGCGCACGGGAATCTACTCCACTGCCAAGGATTCTCCAGCCGGCAACACCATCTCCACCCAGGACTACGCCGTCGCCATGCTGGACGAGATCGAAACTCCGGCCCACCGCCGCGCCCGCTTCACGGCAGCCAACTAATCCAACGCCCGCTCACATCTGAGGGCCCATTTCCGGACGCCCGCTCACATCTGAGGGAAAACAACGGATCGCTCGTGCAGATCATTTGCAGGAGCGATCCGTCGGTTGGGCACAAAGGTGAGCGAGCGTCGGGGGTTATGTGTCCAGGCCAAGCCCGGGTAGCCGCAGTCCGAACATGTCCTTCAAGGCATATTTAGCAGCGTGGTACCCGGGCATTCCCGTCACTCCGGG
This sequence comes from Arthrobacter sp. efr-133-TYG-118, assembly GCF_030209755.1. Lineage (GTDB taxonomy): Bacteria > Actinomycetota > Actinomycetes > Actinomycetales > Micrococcaceae > Arthrobacter. The sequence goes on from NZ_JARVRH010000012.1 coordinate 264,182, forward strand.
CCCCGGGGGCGTGGACGATGAGCACAGGTACACGCCCGGAAGCGGGGTCCGCCACGGTACCGGGGAGAGCACGGGGCGCTGCACCAGCCCTCGAATGTCCATGATCCCCGCGCTGAAATCGCCGCCCTGATAGTTGGCGTTGTAGTCGGCCAAGCCTGCCGCCGTCGTCGTTTTCCAGCCCACCACCACATCGCGGAATCCCGGCGCGAATTCCTCGATCCTGGAGATGACCGCTCCGGCCATGTCCACCGTCGATCCTTTGGGAACGTGGCAATAGGACCAGAGAATGTGCCGCCCAGCGGGAGCGCGCCCGGGATCCACAATGGATGGCTGGGCCACCAGGACGTACGGCTTCGCGGGATGCCGGCCCGCAGCTACCAGGTTTTCGGCCTCGGCCATGACGGCACGCGTGCCGCCCACGTGCACGGTCCCGGCGCCGGCCAGCCCCGGAGCTGCCCAAGGCACCGGCCCGGACAGGATGAAATCCACCTTGCACGCTGCATTCCCGAAACGGAATGTTTCCAGCGACCGCCTATAGCGATCAGGAAGCGCCGTACCCGACATACGCAGCAGTCCAGGCGGCGCAACGTCCAGCAAGATCGCCTTCGCGGGCCGGAGCTCTTCCAGGGAATCGATCTGCGCGCCGGTCTCAATCACTCCACCGTGGGCTTCGATATCCCGAACCATGGCCTCCGCCATTGCCACAGAGCCACCAACGGGAATAGGCCACCCTCCAGCATGGGCCAACGCACCCAGAAGGAGTCCAGCCCCCGCCGCGGTGAGCGAAGGCAGGGGAGCCACAGCGTGTGCCGCGACCCCCGTCAAGAGAGCGGGAGCCGCATCCCCGGTGAAGCGCCGGTTCCACCACGGCGAACCCTGCTCCAGGGTCGCCAAGCCCAGTCGTAACGCCGCCACCGGATCCGCCGGCATCCGCATCAGTTGGTTCTGCGTGACGTCCAGCACTCCGCCGATCCGCTCCACCAGCGGTCCTATCAAGCGGACAAACGCAGCTCCGTCGGCCCCGAGTTCAGAAGCGGTCCGCTCCAGTGAGCGGTACGCAAGGGCTGCCCTGCCGCCGTCGAGCGGAGTTCCGTATTGGACTTCCGGCAAACGCAGCTCCACGCGCCGCTCAAGTTCAAAATCCCGGAAGAAACGCGAAGCCAAGGCCATCGGATGGACCGCGGAACACACGTCGTAGGCGTGCCCCGGTTCCAGCAGTTCAGCTGTCCGTGTTCCGCCACCGACCGTCTCGGCGGCCTCGTACACCCGCACAGCCAGGCCCGCGCGGGCCATGACTACTGCGGCGGCCAAGCCGTTCGGTCCGGAGCCGACGACGGCGACCTCAGCCATCGCGTTCGGCCTCGCCGTGCCTAGAGGGCACTGAGTCGTGGGAAGGTTTGGATGTGTCGAGCCTGGATTGAGCATCGAGGCCGGACCGCTCCTCCACGGAGTTCGAGGCAACGCGCCGCCAGGGCAGCACCGATGCCGCCGGACTCTTGAGGTCTATCCGGAACCAATCCTTGGCCCCGTTGAACACACCACCGTGAGGGTCGTCCGCACCCTGGACCCGGAGGGGATCCAGATGGGGTTCCCAGATATCCCACGCGACCCTCAACATCAAATATGCCGTTGCGGCCATATGTAGCGTTACTGCCATGACGTAGTACGGCATATCGATGTTGTTCTGTGCGGCCCCGCCGCTGCTCGCCTGGCCCAGATACATCCACGTGGCGGTCCAATGCAACGCCTCGGCGGCCTGCCAGAGCAGGAAGTCGCGCCAGCGGGGTCTGGCCAAAGCGAGCAACGGGACTAGCCAGAGCACATATTGGGGCGAATAGACCTTATTGCTCAGGATGAAGGCCGCCACAATCAGAAACGTCAACTGGGCCAGTCGCGGGCGCCGTGGCGCTGTCAACGCCAATCCAGCAATCAAAACGCAGGCAACGAGGAACATGTCCATGGCCAGGGCATTGATGGCTTCGGGGCCAAGCTGGACGAGTTGAAGCCGTTCTGCAACGAGGTTGTAGGCGAACCACGGCGAGCTATATCCAGCAGGGCGATCACGGGTGTAGTCGAAAAAGTAGCGCCAACCGGCCGGGTTGACGGCTGCGATCGGGACATTGACCGCCAGCCAGGCTACCGTGGCGGACGGGGTGGTCACAAAGAGGACCCGCAGCCGGCCGCTGCGTAGCGCGAGTAGAAAAACTGCGCCCAGTACGAGCAGCGGGTAGAGCTTGGTGGCCGTCCCCAAACCGATGAACAGACCGGCCAGGACGGGACGTTCCTTTGCGAAGAAGTACATCCCCACCGCGAGCAGGGCCACGGCCCACATGTCCCAATTGATGACTCCCGCCAGCACAATTCCGGGCGCCAGGGCCACCATGGCCGCGTCCCAAGGCCGGCGCCGATTGATGCGCGCGGTGGCCAAAACCACCACGATCCACACGGCCGCAATCAGGGTGGCATTCACATCGAAATAGCCAAGGATCCGTTCGGGGCTGTCGCCGTGCCCTGGTACAAGCCATGCAGTGACACCCGCTATGAGCCCCGTGATCACGGGATATTCGAAGAGGGCTTTCTGGTCGAAGAGCGGAAACACTCCATCCGCAAGGCCGCGGCTGCTGAAAAGTTCAGGGAAATCCGAGTAGCAGGTGGCGTAGAACTGCTGGGGAGTGTGCCAGCCGTTGACGCGGCAATAGCCCTTGATCATGATCGACAGGAGTGCCGCAACGATCGTGAGGATGATCAGGACCCGTTCAACGGTGAAGAATCCAGGAGAAATGGCCCCCGGAGAGGACCGCCGCCCGAGGGGTCCTCCGATCAACTCGGTGAGGTTCGAGAGCAAGGAATCACTACGGCTGGGAACCACAAAGCGAGCACGCTTTTCCTGGCTGTGCGGCTTCGTCTCCTGCATGGAATCGAGCTTACCTTCCCCTTAAGGCCCCGCATTAAAAGGCGGAAGCCCACGCATTGCCGCGTGGGCTTCCGAGGCGAATGGTCCGATGTGTGCCATCAGTCCCTCCTGAAGTGCAGTGGTGGGGGACACTCAGCGGATGATGCCCATTTGGTGCAGGACGACGTAGACGTCTTCCCGGCGTTGGTCCAGCAGTTGTCCGTTGAAGAGGGTCTTGTCTTTGACGACGGGCTTGCCGTTGAAGACCATCAGGTCCTTGAGGCGTTTGGCCAAGGGTTCACCTCCTTTCGTATCGAAGAGAATTGCCTGAATTCGGGCATGACAATTAAGCCCCCTGAATTCGAAGAAAACAGGGGCGGAATTAGGCGTGTGAATGCCGGGCAATGATGGGTGGATTAAGCGGATTTCCCGAACACCTCGTGAGTACCGGAGCATGGAGTTCCGGTACGTGGTATCCAGGGCAGACGTCCCCAACAAGAAGCTGGTTCCGAACTATGAGGAAACTGCGCACCACGTCAATCGCGTGATACCGCTCAATGGCAGGCCCAACTCGGAGCCTGACTGCACCGTGAACCGCCCCAAATAATCAGGGGAGGGAGTACATCAGGGGGAGTTAGGCCGCAAAACGGCGTCGAGCAGCGAAGGCCGGGGTGCCAGCAACGGTCATCTTCCATCCGCTAGTCAAAGTAATCATTTTCCCAACCTCCTTTTCTGCTTTGGCACTACCGCAGCTGACTGACTGGGTACTGCACGCCTCAATCCCGGCGGATCGCTCTGGGATCAAAAATAAAGTTACACCATGAATCGCGCTATTGACCAGCCAATTACAAAGAATTTATAAATTGATTCTTCCTACAGTCCCCAGCGAAGAATGGCAGGCGTCCGCTTGTCCCATCCCAAGGTACAAACTTTGGCTGTTCCCAGGACAAAGTGGCGTCCTTCCCTGGCATCCAATTCAAGCCAGCGGGCCGTGAGGATGCGGGAGAAATGGCCATGGGCGACAATCAGGACGTTGTCCATTCCAGACTCGAGGACGCGGGCAATGATCTTGTCGGCACGGGCTGCCACAGAGTCGAGCGTCTCGCCGTTGGGAACGCCGTCAGTCCAGATGAGGTAGTCCGGGTTGTCTTTGCGGATGAGGTCCGAACTGATGCCTTCGTAGTCGCCGTAGTTCCACTCCACAGCGAGCGGTTCATGAACGGCGTCGGGGAAGCCCGCCAACTCCGCGGTACGCCGGGCTCGGCGCAGCGGCGATGTCAGGACCAGGTCGAAGTCGATGCCTTCCAAGATCTTGCGGGCTTCCACGGCCTGCTGCTCGCCTTCCACCGTCAAGGGAAGGTCAGTCAAGCCGGTGTATTGGCCACTCTTGGACCATTCCGTCTCGCCGTGACGCATGATCCAGAGCTGTGGCCGGGAGGGCCTGGCTGCAGGGTTCACTTAGGACTCCTCTGGTTCGGCGGTGCCTGCTTTGGCATCGACGGCTGGTTCCGATGAAAGTTCGACGGCGGACTCGGGTTGCATGGTCCACCACGCCAGGAGCTTGGACTCGGCCTCCTCCTGGGACAGCGGACCGTTTTCCATGCGCTCCTCCAGGAGGAACTTGTAGGCGCGGCCGACGACAGGTCCGGGCTTGAGTCCCAACAAGGCCATGATGCGTGCTCCGTCCAGGTCGGGCCGGATGGCATTGAGCGATTCTTGTTCGGCCAGGACCCCAATCCGTTGTTCAAGGTCATCGTAGGCAAAGGAGAGCCGCTCCGCCTTGCGCTGGTTACGTGTGGTGACGTCGGACCGGGTCAGTCGGTGCAGGCGCTCCAACAAGGGGCCCGCGTCTGCCACATAGCGGCGGACGGCGGAATCGGTCCAGCCCGCGTCTCCGTAGCCGTAGAAACGCATGTGGAGCTCCACAAGCCGAGCCACGGCTTTGATGGTGTCATTGTCGAAGCGCAGGGCCTTCATGCGTTTTGCAGTCAGTTTGGAGCCCACCATGTCGTGGTGGCGGAAGCTCACCGCGCCGCCCGGTTCGAAACGGCGCGTCGCCGGCTTCCCGACGTCGTGCATTAGCGCGGCGAAGCGCAACACAAAATCCGGACCCGGCACGGGGCCGTCCGGGCCCGTCTCGAGCGACGCGGCCTGCTCCAGAACCTGCAGGGAGTGCTGGTAGACGTCCTTGTGCCGGTGGTGCTCATCGGCTTCAAGGCGCAACGCAGACACCTCGGGCAGGACGAATTCGGCCAGTCCGGTATCCACGAGGAGGTCGATGCCCGCGCGCGGGTGCGCACCATTAATGAGCTTGACAAGCTCCTCGCGCACGCGCTCGGCGGAAATGATCTTGATCCGCTCCGCCATCCCGGACATGGCGAGGCGCACGTCGTCGTGCACTGCAACGCCAAGCTGCGCCGCGAAGCGGGCAGCGCGCATCATGCGGAGGGGATCGTCGGAAAATGACGATTCGGGTGCTCCCGGGGTGGCGAGGACCGAGGCATGCAGGTCGCGGACCCCGCCGAACGGATCCACGAGTTCCAAGGTGGGCAGCCGGAGCGCCATGGCGTTGATCGTGAAGTCGCGGCGTAGGAGGTCGTCCAGCAATGACGAGCCGAAGGCCACCACGGGCTTGCGGGAATCGGCGTCGTAGGCCTCGGCGCGGTACGTCGTAATCTCAATCTGGAAGCCGGATTTCTTCATCCCGATCGTTCCAAAGGCGCGGCCGATCTCCCAGAAATTGTCTGCCCACCTCTTGATGATGGAAAGGGTCTGGTCCGGAGTGGCGTCAGTGGTGAAATCCAGGTCCGGCGAGACACGACCCAGGAAGAGGTCCCGCACCGGCCCGCCAACCAGCGACAGTTCGAATCCAGCGTCCACAAACCGCTGTCCGAGGTCCAGGACCACTGGATCCATCTGGAAATTAACTGAGGAACTGTCCAATACTTGCGCCATAGTTCCTTAAGCTTGTCAGATTTCGCAGCGCCATCCCACCGGATCCTTGTCATTGCGCTGCGATTGCATGGCGACGGCACCGGGATCACCGCCGGACGCCATCCGCACGTCACCGCGAGTCCATGTCCCGGTCATCACCAACGGGCAAGAGTCGTTAGAGTGGACTTCATGGCCAACCCGATCCCGAGTGCTCCTGGCAGGAGGACGAACGCACCATTGCCGTCGGCAATTGGTGCCCACGTCGCGCCCGCTCCGCACCCGGCACAGGCTGCCCTTCCGACGGTGGAAGAAGTCTCCGCCGGCGGCGTCGTCGTAGACACGTCCGACGGCGAACTGAGGGTTGCGATCATCGCCCGCCTTAATAGGGGTGGCCGGCTCGAGTGGTGCCTCCCGAAGGGGCATCCGGAGGGCAAGGAAAACAACGAGGAAGCAGCCGTCCGCGAGATTGCTGAAGAGACCGGAATCGAAGGCAACGTCCTCGCTCCTCTCGGCAGCATCGACTACTGGTTCACCGTGAGCGGGCACCGCGTCCACAAAACCGTGCACCATTTCCTCCTGCGCGCCACGGGCGGAGAGCTGACCATCGAGAACGATCCCGACCAAGAGGCGATTGATGCCGCTTGGGTTCCCCTCCAGGAATTGGCGCGCAAGTTGTCCTTTCCCAATGAGCGGCGCATCGCCGATCTTGCCCGGGAAGTCCTCCCCGAGCACCTCTAACGCGGCCGTTTATACAGTCTTGACGCAACAGGCAGCCCGGCTCATGGGACGATAATGACAATGTCTGCCGCCAAACCAACCCAGTCAGTCCAGTCCGGAGAAACACGTTCCAGCGCCGTCATGGCCGCCGGGACGCTCGTTTCACGGTTCCTCGGCTTCGCCAAAACCTGGATGCTTGGCGCCGCACTGGGGCTGGGATCGACGGTCAATGACACATTCATCAACGCCAACAACCTGCCCAACCTGATCTTCCTCCTGGTGGCAGGCGGTGTCTTCAACGCCGTCCTTGTCCCGCAAATCATCAAGGCCAGCAAGGGCCCGGACCGCGGCGCCGACTACATCAGCCGGCTCCTGACCTTGGCCGTGCTGGTTCTCTTGACGCTGACGGCGCTGGTCACGCTGGCCGCGCCCATGGTCATCGACCTCACTACCCAGGGCTATTCACCCCAGCAGAAATCCCTGGCCGTAACGTTCGCGTTCTATTGCCTGCCGCAGATCTTCTTCTACGGTTTGTACGCTCTGCTGACCCAGATCCTCAACGCCAACGGCGCCTTCGGCCCCGCCATGTGGGCGCCGATCCTGAACAATGTGGTGGCCATCGCCGGACTGGGCATGTTCATCTGGATCCTTGGTGCCAACAACACCAACCCCCACACCTTGGATAATTGGGGACCCTTCCAGACCTTCCTGATCGCAGGCTTCTCCACCGTCGGCGTGCTCGCGCAGACGGCCATACTCCTCGTCCCGGTGATCCGCCTGCGTCTCGGGCTCCGGCCCCGCTTCGGCTGGCGGGGCGTGGGACTGGGCCAAGCGGCAAAACTGAGCGTCTGGACGCTCCTGACCGCCGCCGTCGGGCAGCTCGCTTTCCTTTACGTCATGAGGATCGCCACGATTCCCGGCTCCGAGCGGCTTCGCTTGGAGCACGCGCAGGACCCGGCGGCCGCCACCCTCCCCGGTAACGCGGTCCTGGAAGTAGCCAGCCAGCTGTACCTGCTGCCGCACTCGATCATTGCGTTATCGCTCGCCACGGTTCTCTTCAACCGTATGGCCCACGCGTCCCAGGCCGGCAACAAAGCCGAGCTGCGCGAAGCACTTTCGCACGGCCTGCGGACGATGGCCGTCGCCACTGTCTTCGGCGCACTGGCCCTGTTCGCCCTCGCCGGACCGCTGGGCATGTTCTTCTCCGGCGGGAAGCCCCAGGACGGCGTCATGCTCGCCCAGACGCTGACGATCCTCGCACTAAGCACGCCGTTCATGAGCGCCAACTTCATGATGTCCCGCGTCTTCTACGCCAACGAAGACGCCCGGACCCCTTTCTACATCCAGCTCATGCTGGCCCTGCTCAACGTTGTGGGCGCGTTCATCATCCAGTTCCTGCCGGTGGGCCAGATCATCTTCGCGATCGCCGTCCTGTACACGCTCGGCAACATCCTGTCCGTGGTCATCAGCGTCTGGTTCCTGCGACGCCTCCTGGGCCATGTGGACGGCCCCCGGATCGCAAACTCGTACATCCGCATGGGCTACGCCGCCTTGGGCTCGGCGATCGCCGGCGCCTTGGCTCTGTGGCTCCTCGGCAGTTACCACGCTGACGGTTTCGCCTGGAGCAGCAGGCCTGCCGCTTTGGTGACGGTGGTCGTCGTCGGGCCTGTCATGCTGCTTGCGTATCTGTTCCTGTTGCGCGTCTTCCACGTCAGCGAGCTGCGCGATCTGCTCCGGCCCGTGCTCGGCCGGCTCGGCCGTGGCGTTCCGGTTGCTAAGACACCGTCGGCGAGCGGAAAGCAGACCCCGACGGCGGTCCGCGCCACACTGTCCGACGACACCGGGCTCATTCCGCGCATCTCGGGCGAGTTCGACGCAGCATCCTTCCGCGCCGGTCCCGCCTTGCAAACAATCCCTTCCAAGGACGGGTGGGATGGCGGCCACGATCCTGACCACCTTGCCCACGGGGGCATTGCGGAAGGGAAGGATAAAGTGGACGCTTGGTCCGACGTCGAGAAGTCATATCTGCCGGATGAAGACCTCCCCAGCACCGCGCAAGGGGCCGCAGGCCGCCCGGGCATCCCGTTGCCTGGTCGCCGCACTTATCAGGGGACGCTGGGAAACAACCCATATTTCCGCGGTGGACCCCGCCGCAAAAGGTGACGCATCCTCGCAAACCGGGAGCCGGAACGGCCCAATCAGCTAGGATCAGAAACTAATACAGGTAGTTGCAGACCACGGGTCACCCGGCTGGCCGGATCCCGTATTCAGGACCCGCAGCTTCCGGACAGTCATAGGAGGAACCCGTGTCCCACCCGATCGATGTCGGATCAGTGCTTGGCGGCCGCTACAAAGTCACAGCCACCGTGTTGACTTCGCACGACCAAGATCTGGTGCTCGACGGCGTGGACCAGGTCCTCAACAGGCCTGTCAGCATCCTCGTAGCTGGCCCCGGAAACGCCGAGCAGGTTGCCAAGAGCGCCCGCGAGGTAGCCACTGGGGAACGGCCCGGGCATGTCCAGATCCTCGATCTCGGCGTCAGCGACAGCACCACGTACCTCATCACCAACCACAGCAGCGCTCCTGACCTGCTGGATCTCGTGGTGGCCACCAACCCGCCCTACGTCGAACCGTTCTTTACGGACACCCTGGGCAGCGAGATCTTCGGCCAGGCCCGGTCCCACGAGCCCGAGACCTACGACGGACTGTACGACGACGAAGAGCACGACGCCGAGTACATCAGTTACGACGAGGTCGAGCCCACTCCCGCCGGCGAATCACTGCCAGATGCCGCGGCACCTGCGGACCCGCGCCGCCCGGTGGTTCCTCCCATGCCCGCCAGCCGGCCAGCGTCGGCCCCTGGGGGTATCGGTTCCCGCATCGCTGCTGCGGCAGCGGGAGCAGGGGCGGCCGCAGCGGCCGCCGTAAAGGGTACCGGCAGGCCAAACAGCGACGACGGCGAAGCCGCACCTTCCGGGAGGACTGGATCCGCTTCGGCCGCCGAGTCCACCCGGGCCGCTGAGTCGAGCAGGACCGCTCCGCAGCAAATCCAAGAGGCGCCCGCCACGCAGGCTGTTCCGGCGTCCACCCCTCAGGCGCCTACCTCCGCGAACCCCGCCCAGGAATCCAAAGTCTCTCTCTGGTCCGAAGACGACTACGGCTTCGTTAATGAGGACGCCGGCTCCCGCGGTGCGGGCGCTTCGCGCGGTGCGGGCGCCGCTACCGGCGGATACAGCCGAGGAGCATCGAGCTTCCCGGCGACTGCGCGTGAGCAGGCAGAGCCCCTTGACGAAGACGAATACTACGACGAGGAACCAGTCCGCGAGCCCCGTTCCTTCCGTTGGCTCGTGGGTGGGGTCCTTGCCGCCGTCTTGATCGTGGGTTTGATTCTGGCTGTCACCAACCTCGGTAACCTGATCCCCGGAGGGTCGCCCGCGGCCAAGCAGTCCTCCACAGCGTCCCAATCAGTATCTGGACAGCCGAGTAGCAGTGCATCTGCACCTCCGGTCGCAGGGCCTCCGGCCATTGATGGAGTCACTCGCATGGGCGATTTCGAGTTCGCCGCGACCTACGACAAGGACCTGGTCAAGGCCTACGACGGCAATGCCGCGAGTTACTGGTCGGACATGGAGTTCGCCACTGCGGACTGGGGTGGACTCGCTCCTGATGGGGTTTCGCTGCTCGTCAAGCTCAAGGCCCCCTCGCAAGTGACGTCCGTCACATTGAGCCAGTTGGGCGCGTCCGGTGGAAACATCAACGTTTACACCAACGACCGTCCGGCCATGGACGGCGCCAAATTGGTGGGCACCAACAGCTTCACGTCACCGGAGCTCACCATGCCGCTCAGTTCCCCTGTAACGGCACAGTACGTAATCATCTCCATCAAATCCCTGCCCAAGCTGACCGCGCCCAAGACACGCTACGGGTTCGGCCTCCGCCTTGCGGAGATCAAGGTCCAGTAGTCGACGGCGGGAGGCCCCTTCGGGCGCAGGTGACCGTTTCGGTCACTTGCGTCTGTTCCCGGTGATTACGTCAAGGGGAGCGTCAACTCCGGTAACGGAGCCTTCGTCCTTCCATGCCCTGCGCTGCCGGAAGGTACCCTGAATGGTGGCGGATATTAGGGTCCCCGGGAACATCGGAATATTCCGCGCCGACAGAGGGTTGTGCCATGTGGCCGGCCGCAAGGATCCGGTGCATCGACTAAGGAAGAGGTTCACCCACCAGTGAGCAACGCAGAAAACACCGCGTCCAACGTACGTGATGTCATCATCGTAGGCTCAGGGCCTGCCGGTTATACGGCTGCCGTCTACACGGCACGCGCGAACATGAACCCGCTGCTCATCGCCGGTTCCGTGACTGCCGGTGGCGAACTGATGAACACAACGGACGTCGAGAACTACCCCGGTTTTCCCGAAGGCGTCATGGGACCTGATCTCATGGAAAACTTCGAAAAGCAGGCGGCACGCTTCGGGACTGAAATTCAGTTTGAGGATGTCACCGAACTGGACCTCGACGGTGACATCAAGTCAGTGACCATCGCCACGGGGGAGACCTTCAAGGCACGCGCCATCATTCTGTCGACGGGTTCCGCATACCGTGAACTCGGCCTGGAGAATGAAAAGCGCCTTTCCGGCCACGGCGTGAGCTGGTGTGCAACCTGTGACGGTTTCTTCTTCAAGGACCAGGACATCGCGGTGATCGGCGGCGGCGACTCTGCCATGGAGGAAGCACTCTTCCTCACCAAATTCGCCAAGTCCGTCACCGTGGTACACCGCCGCGACAGCCTCAAGGCTTCCAAAATCATGGGTGACCGTGCCCAGGCCCACGAGAAGATTAACTTCGTGTGGAACACCGCCGTCGAAGACGTCATCGGTGGGGCCAAGGTGAGCGGCCTGAAGCTGAAGAACCTCGTTGACGGCACCGAGTCCGAACTCGCCGTCACCGGCGTTTTCGTGGCCATCGGCAACGATCCCCGCACGGAACTCGTAAAGGGAAAGCTGGAGCTAGCCCCTGAAGGCACCATCGCCGTCGACGGCCGCAGCTCCAAGACCAGCATCAAGGGCGTCTTCGCCGCCGGCGACGTCGTGGACCCCACCTACCGTCAGGCCATCACGGCTGCCGGTTCCGGTTGTGTCGCGGCCTTGGACGTCGAACACTATCTTGCAGACCTGCACGCCTAATCGGCACAGCAGCCATCCATTCGAAGGGAAAGAATTATGAGCAACGCTAAAAACGTTACCGACGCCAGTTTCAGCACCGACGTCCTGGCCGCCGAAAAGCCGGTCATCGTGGACTTCTGGGCAGAGTGGTGCGGCCCGTGCCGTAAGTTGGGTCCCATCCTCGACGAGATCTCGGTTGAATACGGAGACAAAGTTGACGTCGTCAAGCTGAATGTCGACGACAACCCGGCCATTGCCGCTGAATACGGCATCACGTCGATTCCGGCGGTTTACCTCTTCAGTGGGGGAGAAGTGAAGAGCACGGTTATCGGTGCCAAGCCGAAGCAGTTCTTCGAAAAGGAATTTGAATCCGTACTGTCCTAGGACGTCGGGCGCCCGTTTAGAGGTCGCTTCTGATTCAGCCGGTGGTTTTCGCTCTTGAGCGAGGACCACCGGCTTTTTCGTGCCTTGGGATACGCAGTCCTGGGTTCGTCGCCACGCAGCTCGGTGATGGTGGTGATTGCCGGAGGTATTGGTAGGCACAGCGAAGGGCTGCCGCTGGTTTCGCTTGGACCTTTTGTTTGTGAACTTTTTTCATATTCAAAATGACTAATTCTTCTTGATAACGGGCCTAGACAGGCGTGAGATATGTGGGCAACCGGAACCGGGCTGGGATCAGTGCAATTGCAGGCGGGCATGACTTGGAACACGGGTAGATTCGACTGTTTCACGTGAAACAGCGCTGGCCGGTAGTGGAATTCCCAGCAGATCGCGTCTTCGAAATCGGTGCCAGATGAGTTCTTGCGCGCTCAGCAAGTGCACCGTTTCACGTGAAACATGGCTACCCGCTCACCCGGTATCGAACTACACACTCGTGTTCGCATCAAATAGACCCGAACAGCGTGGAAACTGGCTGCTGCACGGTTTCACGTGAAACCTAAGTGGACACACGCCGGCGCACGGTTCGCGGGCACATGCGAAACTCCCGGTCGGTACTGATGCCGTACTGAACTCCGTACGGATTTCCGATCCACTGACTCCTGCGGGCGACGCCTCTTGCCGACGGCTTAGGGCGCCCTGGGTAGCGTAGGTGGCCGGCCTCAGGACATTCTTCGTTGTTAGTTAAGGGTGTCCCGCGCAAACTCATCAGTGCTCCATGTTTCACGTGAAACACCGTGTCAGCCTGAAGATCATAATCATGTGCTCATGGGCCAAGACTCGACTCGACCGGGCAACCAGCGTCCTTCACCACCGAGCACGGGCGGGCCATCGTGCGGAGGGTTCTGCACAGAATAGAACACGTCCCAGCTCTCGGGATTCGGATTGTCGTGCAACGTTCCTAGAGATTGCTGCTGGATGACCTATTCACCGAGGCCCTCGCCTCCGCAAATAGATCGTTCAAAGACTGTCCAGGCCGCGACGACGGTGAGGCACAGCTGCGTCGTCGCGGCATGCGTTCACCTGGTCTGTTGAATAAGCATGTCTTGCAATTAATTTCAGTTGTTTCAAAATTAACGGTCGAGATTCCGCGCTATGAAATCCAGTCAGTCATCCGTACAGGCACATCGGTAGTTTTCGGAGGTGGTTCGACACTTCGTGGCGGGACGGATCTGTAAGAGCCCACAGGCTGGATACTGATCGGGATGAGCCGCCGTTGCACTGCGGTTCGATACGGGCTCCGGGATCTGGCCCGGGCATCTTGACTCTTGCGGGCCGACGCTGCGTCGATACATCTGTCCCAGTAGCCAGAGGAGAGCAACGATTGGCCTTCCCGCCGTCCACACCGGGTAGATTGCGATGTGGTCATGTCGGCTTCCTCACGCACGTTCGCAGGCCAACTCGGGTTGCCGGTCAGCAAAAGCGCCACTCAAGGAGCTCAAGTAGGCGCCTTCAGGTCGGCCCTTGGCATCAGAACGAACAACCATCGGTGACGCGGCGCGACGGCGCCAGTACTGCATCACCTCTGCACAGCAACGCCGGGAGGGTGGCCGGACATCATCACCTTCCAATTCCCTCAGGGCGGCCATTCGGAGACTGAATCGCAATTGAGGGTGGGGACAAGCTCCGGTCGGAGCGGTCAAGTTCTCAAATGCCGCGCGCGATAGCCAGGTCATGTTCGCAAACCGACAGGCGGCGCGGGTCCAAATTGACCCAGTTCACGCCTCATTGAACCCATCCACGCAGCCTTAGGCCGCAGTTCCCACGTGAGAATCTAGTCGGAGCCGGGTTCAAGACGGCGCTGGAGCAAGCCTGCACCGATGAGCGTGGCCCCAATCTCCAATCCTGGATCACGGCGCTGCGGCCGGCGCCGAGTTCGCTCCGATCGAGCTACTGCCCCGGACTTCGGCAGACCCGGTTCGTACCTCACACCTACTGACCTGGCGTCACGAAGCCAGTCACCTAGCAACGTTGGCCTCCCAGAACGATCATCCAGATGCGAATGAACCACGAGGGCCGAATCCAACACGAACATGCAGCCTCCAACAATCTTCCCGAGCTGCACCCTCCGTCACGGACAATTGCTGGTACTGGAGGATTCGAACGCGGGAAAGGGGGGCGCGTGGGCGGTGTGAGGGCTTCGCGGTTTGCTCGGGAACTCAAGCGTACCCAAACGCACCGGGAGACGAATTCGTATCCCCGAGGCGTGAGAACCCGATCATTCGCACGGCTGAACGTCGGACGGCGATTCCCATTGCAGAGTGTTCGCCCGGCCCGTGGGTCCCCGGCCCGCCCACGGTTCCCTACGGCTCGATGTACAAGTTCGGCGGGGCGCAGGCGGTCGCTGCTTCAATATCGATTGAAAGTGCAAGCCATTACCACTGGCTTTGCGGACGGCACCCTGATCGCCGGCATACCCACGTTGTGAATGCACCATGCCGAAACAGACTAGCGTGCGGTCCCTTCGACAGAAGCACTGGAGCCATGTCGTCTCAACGGCTGATTCCCCCACAAGCGCGTATTGGTGTGCGTCGGCCAATCAGCAGCCTGCGACGCGCCCTTCCCTTCAGGCCCGAGAGAGTCCCGCGGGCAGCCTCGGGGCGGTCACAGTTTCACGTGAAACATGCCACGACCATGGGCCCAAACTCGTTCACTCTAGCCTCAGGAAGCATTAGGAGCCGCGACCTGCTGATTAGGATTCGGACACTAGTGCACAACATGGGACGGCCCTTCGACAGCAGTTGGATCGAGCCTGCGAAGGATATCCACCGACCGGTCCAAAGTTATGCACATAGTTATCCACAGAGATATCCACCGGGAAAACGAACCGGTCCTAGCACCTCCCCGCGCGTGGTAGGGACCGCCATCAGTGCGAACCAAAGTGCCGCTCAGCCTGTCACGCGAAATCAGGCTTACCTTGGGTAGGAAATCACCGCAAGAGGGCAGAAGCGGGCCAGAATCAGGCGAAAATTGGGTGAAAACGACCAGTTTGAAGACGACAGCTCTGTTTCACGTGAAACAGAGCCGTTGAAGGGCACAAACACCGCACGAGTACCGGCGCCGGCCGGATAGAGACTCGCAGAGTTCAGACCTCCAACGCCCCAGCCCGGAAGACTTATCAACAAAGTTATCCACAACGATATCCACCGACGCTCTCAGACTTTTCAACAGCGGTTCGTACCCGTCAAGCGGGTGGGAGCAGCGCCCTAGCAGAGCAAACTTGTTCTTCCGGCTACCGAAGTAACTCCCGTATCGAGCCTCGCTTTTGTACGTCCGCTCGCGTCCCGGACCGTCGATACTTCCAACAGGCGTTCTTGAAGTAGCGGCCGCGTAGTCCCAATGTTCCGCGGCTGACCAGCCTAGAGCCCGATCCGGGTGTACACCCACCTCCAAAATTCAGACACCGAAGTGAACTAACAGAACCTCGCCCAGCGAGCATGCGTGCAGCATGCCGTGGGTCCACCCCCGAGATTCGCCGGGGCACAGCATCCCGAGTCCATACGAAATCCACACACGCCACGGAGTGCCGCGCTCATTTCGCGCTTCCAACGAGTGGCTCGCCACTCAGCTTGTCCTGGAGCAATCAGATCGCACAGGCACGCGCGAACCAAAGAGCACTCGTACCAAGAACGCGGCCATACCGGAGAGGGTAGGACCGGTCTAAGCGCCAAGGATGAACCTGGCATGATGACTGCGGGAGAGACTACTCTGCTTACAGCTTCATCCCAAACGATCACCGCGGCCGCTGCCACGTCTACAAATCATCCGTGCGACTATCGGGCTGGGCACGGGTAACGGCGCCAGAACCGACACCCCCACACCCACACCCCGAGCCGCTTCGGACTGCTGGGGGACTGCGATCACGTTGTGGCTGGAGCCGTTGGCACTACTGACCATTGATTCCCGAAGCCCAGCTGGGCTCTAGCCGAAACGATTAGCACCCCACGGGTTGGGGACGTTCACGAGCGATCTTTGGCGAGTCCCTGCATCTCGGATGTAACAACGCCGTCAGTCGATCGAACCTGCCCCAGGCTCACCAGTTCCGACGGAGATCCAAGGTGATCACGGAACGCTTTGGACTGTGCCAATCTCATATTCAAGCCAACAGGGGAGCAGCATCCGAACGTCTGCCCCGACCTCACGCCGCAGATGTCAGCAGCCAAAGAGGCCTCAGCATCGCTCAGGTCCAAGCTCTGCAGTGGCAATCAATCGCAGTCCCAGGCACGCGCCAGCAACCAGGGCGAGCGATCAGCAACCACTCCACCTAACGCTTCATAGTCGCGGGTAGCTCCCGCCCCTACCTGTTCCCATCGGGCCGGCACCAGCTCCTGGCTATTCCGTGTGCCAGACGTCCAGAACACCACCCAACGCACGCTGCACCAAGTCGTTCGGACCCGCTACCCCAGTGATCCTGAGCATCGGCCAGCACGGGACACAGGTAGACGACGGTTCGACCCGTCCCCACGCAGGACCCAATTCGTCAATAAGAAGACCCCGCGCACACCCTATCCCCAGCGTCCTGGCAGTCCGAGCAGGGATGCCTCCTGTCCTGTGCTGCATTCAGCGAGTTGGTCCTAACGCCAAGGGTGCTCGGCCGGCCTGCCACGAGGGATCATGGTGGAAAATGGTGAGTTCGATGCACGGGAGGGAAAGGTGGCAAGGCATGGCCGAGCCCATCGCTACTACCTGGAACTCTCTTTCAGTATCTCCAACCGTAAATGCCGCATTTCTTGAGCGGCTTGATGGGCGGGGCCGAATGCCTGAGATCCCCCTCTAAGAACTAAGTGGACAGAAGCAGTCCGAGGAAGTGGCGGCTTCTGAGGCGTGTCGCTGAGCCGCGTCGCCAATCATTTACCACGTACTGCGAGTCAACTACCAAATATCGAAGCGCATGCTCTGAATCGATCCCGGCCCAGCCTGCAATCCTCGGTTTCACGTGAAACGGCCCGAGCCGACTGTCTATCTCAACGTGACTGCCAGACCACCTGACAGACTGACTTGTTCAGGCGAAATCGAGATCAAGCCCGACGGGCACGCGCGGCCGCGCCGGCTGTTTCACGTGAAACATCTGCATCTCAACGACGCGTAGGAGGCCCCGGCTCGCTTGGCCCAGCATGCTCGCACTGTTGCGCCGTCACCGGCTGAAGTTGAGTCCAAGCTATGGAACTGTGTGGGCGCAGAATGTAGGTTGAACGTTCTACAGAAGTTGCCCTAGCCCCGCCTGAGTCGGCACACACAAAAGAAGGGGATCGGAACTGATCCGGGCGCCCAAAAGCCGGATCGACCAAGGCCAGCAGATGCCTGTGTCGACAACGAAGAATCCGGCGGGACTCCCAGGTTCGACCGTAGGAGATCCAGCCGAACGTCAATTGAAGCCGAACGAACCCTGTTACTCACGTGAATCGCGAAGACATGTGCTCGCAAAGGAAGCTGGCAGCCGCAACCTAAGCTTAGGGGAACTCGACGTTGCCTGTCACTGAGGCATATTCCAGCCAGCTCGAACGGAAGCATTCGAGAGCACTCGAGTGATCTTTTGCGGAAGAGGGACCCAAATCGGCCCCCGCATCGGGCCAATGAGAAGCCAGCCTCCTATCTTCTTGCGCGCCAGTCCCTGTGCGTTTCACGTGAAACACATAAGTGACAACACGTAGTGGAGCGGCTCGCCGCGACGGACACCTTAGGGGCAAGTGTCCAGGACTGCTGCACCCACAGCGGAAGGGCCTCAAACCGGCCGCGCCTTCAGCACAAACAAGTTACTCAAATAGCTACACTCAGCCATCCACAGCCCGAGCGCACCCTAGTGGTGCTCACTCCACGATGAACATGGCAACAGCACCAACTGACTTCCGTACGCCCCTCGAGCAACCGTTAAATGAAAATGGGGCCTGCCTCCTCAGAAGCAAACCCCAATTCCGTGAAATCGAGCGACTAGCCTTCATCCCCGGGCGACAAAACATCCATGATGCGGTTCAGATCCTCAACGCTCGCAAACTCAATGCTGACTCGACCCTTTCGGGCACCCAGTGTGATCTTGACATTGGTGTCCAGCCGATCAGAAAGAGAAGACGCAAGGTAGTCTAGGCGCTCATGGCGCGCATTCGGGCGCGGGATGCTGTTCTTAGGCGGCACAGTAGGATCCTGGTACAACGCCACTGCTTCCTCAGTGGCCCGTACGGACATTCCTTCAGAGACAATCTTCTGCGCGAGACGCTCCATAGCGGCTGCGTCGGGAAGAGCGAGCAATGCACGAGCATGGCCGGCCGAGAGCACGCTGGCGGCAACGCGTCGTTGCACGAGGGGAGGGAGTTTGAGGAGGCGGAGGGTGTTGGACACCTGCGGCCGCGACCGTCCGATCCGATCGGCCAGCTGCTCGTGGGTAGTACCGAAGTCCTCCAGGAGCTGCTGGTAGGCAGCTGCTTCTTCCAGAGGGTTCAGTTGGCTGCGGTGGAGGTTCTCCAGCAAAGCATCGCGCAGGAGGTCGTCATCATTGGTGTCGCGAACAATCGCGGGAATGGTTTCGAGTCCGGCGGCCTGTACAGCCCTCCATCGTCGTTCACCCATCACCAGCTCGTACGGTTCTCCACCCTTTTCGGTTGAAGTACGTACAACAATCGGCTGGAGGACGCCTATTTCTTTGACGGAGTGAACCAGCTCCGCCATGTCGTCCTCGTCGAAGACGCTGCGCGGTTGCTTGCGGTTGGGATGGATGTCCCCGACCGGGATTTCGGCGAAGCGCGCCCCGGGAACCTCGACCAGTTGGACCTCGGGCGATTCCGCGGGAAGCGACTCAGAAGAAGCGTCATCGGCAGCCTCGGCAGGCTCAGACGCGGCCTGCTTTTCATCGGCGGTGACCTTCGCAGCGGGCGACTTCGCAGCAGGAGCCTTTGCCGCCGTCGTACTCTTGGACGAAGAGCCTCGCGATGGCGAGCTCTTCGCTACCTCGGTCTCAGGCACTTCAAGAGCATCCACCGTCTCCGGGGTCTTGCGTGCCTCAGGGAAGAAGAGGTCCACAGGGCGGGACGTCGGAACGCCATTGCCCGATGCACCAGCCGAAGCGGAGCTGGGAATGAGAGCCCCAAGACCCCTACCCAGGCCTCGTCGCTTTTCGCTCATTAGTATGTCCCTCCGGTGGAATGGCAAGAATAGGGCCCGCCAAGGATATTGCAGTGATTAAGGAAGTCTAGCGTTCGGCGATTTCCGCGGCGGCTTCCATGTAGGACAACGCGCCGCTGGATGACGGATCGTAGGTCATCACCGTCTGTTGGTAGCTCGGAGCTTCCGAGATGCGCACGGAGCGGGGAACCACGGCGCCGAGAACTTGCTCCGGGAAATGCTGCCGGACTTCGGAAGCCACCTGTGCGGCCAGGTTGGTGCGGCCGTCGTACATGGTGAGGAGTATGGTGGAAACGACCAGATCAGCATTGAGGTGCTTCTGGATCATTTCGATGTTCTTCAGGAGCTGGCTCAGGCCTTCCAATGCGTAGTACTCACACTGGATCGGGATGAGTACCTCGCTGGCCGCGCAGAAGGCGTTGACCGTCAGCAGGCCCAGGCTGGGCGGGCAGTCGATGAAGATGAAGTCCAGGCGACCTTCACCGTTCTTTGCGCGTTCCTTCGAATACACATCGATGGCGCGGCGCAGGCGCTGCTCGCGTGCCACGAGGGAAACCAGTTCAATTTCAGCGCCCGCCAGGTGAATGGTTGCCGGCGCGCAGATGAGATTGGGAATATCAGGGCAAGGAGCCACTACGTCACGCAGCGGGAGATCATTGATCAGCACATCGTAGATACTGTCGACGTCGGCGTGGTGCTCAATGCCGAGAGCGGTGGATGCATTTCCCTGGGGATCGATGTCGATCACCAGGACATTGAGTCCAGCGGAAGCCAAAGCGGCCGCAATATTGACGGTCGTGGTGGTCTTTCCTACGCCGCCCTTTTGATTGGACACGGTAAATATCCGGGTCTTCTCGGGCTTGGGAAGCTCGCGTCCCAGCAGCCGTTCGCGACGTCGGGTCTCGTTGGCGAGCTGGCGCGCAATAGGGCTGGAGTCGTCGATGGAGTCCATGACGTTGTCGTGTCCGGCAATCAGGGTTTCACGTGAAACAGCGGCGTTCGCAACCGAATTCGTGCGCATCAGCGCAGATTCAAAGGACGCCGAGGGTGCAGCCATGGCCCGAGCCGACCCCAAGGAAATAAATGGCGGGATCCGCTGGGTGGAGGTTTCGCTACTGCCCACTGTCACACTCTCACTCTCATTCGGCTCTAGCTGCCGTTCTCTAGCTTAACCGCTCAGTTGCGGACACGCGGGACACAGCGCCGAAGCTAAGCGATCTTCCGCTGTTTGTTAACGACGATCCGCACCACTGTGGTGGGTTCTTCCAGGAGCTCCTGCCCACAAACTACGACGGACGTTTCCACGCCGCCGAGCCTGCGGATGACTTTCGCTGCTTGCTCAATCTCCTCCGCAGCACTGCGGCCCTTGATTGCAACCACTTCACCCTTGCCGTTAAGCAAGGGAATGGTCAAGCCAGCGAGCTTGGACAGGGCAGAGACAGCCCGCGCCGTGACAACGTCCGCGTCGACCATTCCGACCGCGAGCTCTGCCCGGGTGCGCATGACGGTAACATTGCCCAGCCCGAGGTCGTCCACTACTTCCTGAAGCCAGATGACGCGTCTCTCCAGGGGTTCGATCAGCGTGAGTTCAAGATCGGGGCGTGCAATCGCCAGGCACAAGCCCGGAAGCCCCGCGCCGGACCCAACGTCTGCAACGTGGCTTCCATGGGCAATCGCCGACTCGATGACCGCGCAATTGAGAACGTGCCGGCTCCACAGGCGCGGAACCTCGCGCGGGCCAATCAGCCCGCGCTCGGTTCCCGACGTCGCCAGATGCTCTACGTACCGCTGGGCGAGACCCAGCCGATCACCGAAAATCTTCTCTGCCGCCTGCAGTTCGGCTGCCGTAATTTCAACCATGATCCGTTAGTCGGCCGAAACCACGATGTGGCGGCCGGCGCCTTCGCCCTCGGACTCGGATACAAAGCCGAGGTCCGCGACAGCGTCGTGCACAATCTTGCGTTCGTAGGCACTCATTGGTTCAAGTGCCACAGAGGCGCCGGTCTCCTTGACCTTCGCGACGGCGTCTTCGGCAATCTGCTGCAGATCGCCGGCACGTTCCTTGCGGTAGCCGTTGATGTCAAGCACCAGGCGGGACCGGTTCTCAGTCGCCGACAGCACGGACAGGCGAGCGAGTTCCTGAAGGGCTTCGAGCACTTCACCGTCGCGACCTACCAGGCTCTCAAGCCCCTCGGAGTCGTCTTCAGCCGCGATCGAGATGTAGGTGCGGCCGTTGCGGATCTCAATGTCGATGTCGCCATCAATGTCGGCAATGTCGAGGAGTTCCTCAAGGTAGTCCGCGGCGACGTCCCCCTCTTCCTCGAGGCGGCTCACGGAAGTGCCCTTGCCGGCAACAGCGCCATCTTCGGAAGTTTCTTCTGTGGCTTCTGCCAGTTCCTCGGCGGCAGCGGCCGTTGCCTCTTCGGTGCTTTCAACAGACATTACTTCTTCTTCCTGTTCTTACGTTGTGGCTGGATGCGCTGCTGTGCCTTGACCTCTACGGCGGCCACTTCGGCAGCGACGTCTGCGTCCTTCTTACCGCCCAGGAGGGGGTGGGAAGGCAAGCCCTTGGCTGCGCGACGTTCAGCAAGCGCCTTCGCCGCGGGGGAACCCGGAGTCGGCATGCGGCGGATGACAAAGAACTGTTGGCCCATGGTCCACAAGTTGGTGGTGGTCCAGTAGATGAGCACACCAATCGGGAAGTTGATGCCACCCACACCGAAAACGAGCGGCAGAATGTAGAGCATCATCTTCTGCTGGCGCATGAACGGGCTGGCCATTGCCTCTTCGGACATGTTCTTGGCCATGATCTGCTTCTGCGTGATGAACTGCGACGCCGTCATGGCGAGGATCATCACGATGGAGAGGACCCACACGACCGTCTGGTCACCGCCACCGCCGCCATGGAGCAGCGAAGCCGAGAGCGGGGCACCGAAGATGCTGGACGCGTCGAACTGCACAACCTGCTCATGGCTCAAAGCACCGATGCCGTTGCCGCTTTCCTTCGCGGCACTGATACCGGAAAGCACCTGGAACAGGGCGAAGAAGAACGGCATCTGGATCAGCATGGGCAAACAAGCGGAGAACGGGTTGGTGCCGTGCTTCTTGTACAGCGCCATCTGTTCCTGCGCCATCGCCTGGCGGGAGAGCTGGTCGGTCTTGCCCTTGTACTTCGCCTGCATCTTCTTCAGATCAGGCTGAAGCAGCTGCATGCCTCGCTGTGCCTTGATTTGCTTGACGAAGACAGGGATCAGGGCGGCACGGATCACCAGCACCAAGCCGATGATGGACAGCGTCCAGGTCCAGCCGTTCTCCGGCGGCAGGCCGATGAAACTCAGCCCGTCGTGGAACCCCAGCATGATCGCGGACACTAGCCACTTGAACGGGGCCAGAATTGTTCCAAAGATGTCCATACGTTTTCCCTATTTCCTCAGGCCGCTGTGCGGCGACCGTCTTCATCAGACCACACAGCCAGGAACTGGTCCGGGTTGTTCAGTACAACAATTGTGGGCGTCTGGCCTTCGGGCCAGTGACGATGTCCAGCGGGGACGTGGTCCACACCGCCGGCGTTCCAGGGGTGGCAACGCGCAAGGCGCCGCACTGCGAGCCAGCTTCCCTTGACGGCACCATGTACCGTCACTGCTTCGAGGGCATACGCCGAGCAGGAAGGGAAGAATCGGCACACCTGGCCGTACAAGGGAGAGATGATCCTGCGATACGTCTTCAGCAAGATGATGAGGACGTTGCGCGGCAGCTCCCACAAAAATGTTCCGAGGATCCTCGGAGCGACTCTAAAGAAGCGGACGACGGCGGAGCTCAGCTCATGCACGCGGTGTCCCTTCCGTTGTGGTGCCCTGGGTGGGCGAAACAACTCGCGGAGAGGATCCGCCGAGCCGTTTCGTAGTTGCCGCCAAGGCGGCATTGTAATCCGTCAGCAGCTGGTCCCAGCTCGCCGTCGCAGCCGCGGGCAACGCCCGGACCACAACAGCAAGACCCGTGCCATGCCTATTCAAAGACAAAGCACCTGCTTCTCTCAGTCTCCTCTTAACGAGGTTCCTGGTCACAGCGTTCCCGACAGCTTTGGAAACGATGAAGCCGATGCGGCTCGGTTCTCCAGCACCGATAGGTGCCGTATATAACACTAAGTTCCGGCGTCCATTGCGGACGCCGGAACGTACAGTTGTTGAAAAGTCGGTAGAAGTCCGCAGACGGTTACGGGTGGCTAGCACCTATTGGCTCGCTTGGAAGGCTGACCGACGAGTCAGTTATTTAGGCCGACAGTTCGACGCGGCCCTTGCCACGACGGGCGGCCAAGATGGCACGGCCGGCACGGGTGCGCATACGAAGGCGGAAGCCATGCTTCTTGGCCCGACGGCGGTTATTCGGCTGAAAAGTCCGCTTGCTCACGTTAGTTACTCCAGTGGATCAAAGGTGCGCCCACCCGATCAAAAGGGGAAGAACTGGCCGACGCTAAGTTTATTGAGTATCCGCCGCCGCCCAACGCCGGATTTACCGGAGGTGCGGGTGGTCAAAAAGCGGACACATAGGACTTCACAACGTTAGGGCAAAAAGACCCCCCAGGTCAAACCGGGAGCCGCAGAGCCCGCTATCCCCAGCTGTGGCTAAGTACCCC
Organism: Arthrobacter sp. efr-133-TYG-118; assembly: GCF_030209755.1. GTDB lineage: Bacteria > Actinomycetota > Actinomycetes > Actinomycetales > Micrococcaceae > Arthrobacter. The sequence continues at coordinate 288,069 of NZ_JARVRH010000012.1, forward strand.
GTCAGCCTGTGGATGAAGTGGCTCACAGACCCCGTTTCAGAACCACAACCGTGTAATTATCCACAAGCTTCTTCCCAGCTATCTTCTGGAGTTTCCATCCCCTAGAGTGTCTCAGTAGCCGATTATCCACGGACTGTGCATAACCCTGTGGATTCGGTTCGGAATCCACTCATGGTTTGGACCTTCGGCTGCCGCAATCCAGGCAAGCAAGCACTCGAGGGAACCAATTGATGACGGTAGACGAAGCCAACCACGCCAACACGGTCGGAAGTTCCTGGCGGCGGGTGCTGAGCCTGCTGGAACAAGACGATCGCGTCACACCCCGGCAGCGCGGTTTCGTTATCCTTGCCCAGGCGCAGGGCCTGATCGGCTCCACGCTACTGGTGGCCGTACCCAACGAACTGACCCGCGAGGTTCTCCAGACGCAGGTCAAGGACGCCCTCGATGACGCCCTGCGCAGCGTCTTTTCCGACGACATCCGGTGCGCGATCGACGTCGACACGGATCTGGTGCCCATCCACGAAGAGCCGGCCCCCGCCGTCGAACTCGCTTCCGCGAACGACCTGGCCGTGGAACTGAAGCCACAGCCCACCCCGCCGAGTACTTCGCACGAATTCGGCCGGCTCAACCCGAAGTACGTCTTTGACACCTTCGTGATCGGTTCTTCCAACCGATTCGCCCATGCTGCCGCCGTCGCTGTCGCGGAAGCACCGGCCAAGGCCTATAACCCGCTGTTCATCTACGGTGATTCCGGGCTCGGCAAGACGCACTTGTTGCACGCGATCGGCCACTATGCCCGCCGGCTCTACAGCGGCATCCGGGTGCGCTACGTGAATTCCGAAGAGTTCACCAACGACTTCATCAACTCCATCCGCGACGACGAAGGCGCCAGCTTCAAGACCACGTACCGCAACGTCGACGTGCTCCTGATTGACGACATCCAGTTCCTGGCGGGCAAGGACCGGACGCTCGAAGAGTTCTTCCACACCTTCAACGCCCTGCACAACAACAACAAGCAGGTGGTCATCACCTCGGACCTCCCGCCGAAGCAGCTGGCCGGGTTCGAAGACCGCATGAAGTCCCGTTTCGAATGGGGCCTGCTGACCGATATCCAGCCGCCGGAACTCGAAACCCGCATTGCGATCCTCCGCAAGAAGGCCCAGAGCGAGGGATTGTCCGCCCCCGACGACGCCTTGGAGTACATCGCTTCCAAGATCTCCAGTAACATCCGCGAGCTCGAAGGCGCCCTGATCCGCGTCACTGCGTTCGCCAGCCTCAACCGCCAGCCCGTCGATGTGGCCCTCGCCGAAATGGTGCTGAAGGACCTGATCACCGACGACGGCGCCCAGGAGATCACGGCCGACCAAATCCTGAAGCAGACGGCCGAGTACTTCAAGCTCAGCATGGAAGAGCTTTGCAGCAAGTCCCGGACGCGCACCTTGGTGACTGCGCGGCAGATCGCCATGTACCTGTGTCGCGAGCTCACCGACATGTCCCTGCCGAAGATCGGCCAGGAGCTTGGCGGCCGCGACCACACCACAGTGATCCACGCAGACCGCAAGATTCGCGAACTGATGGCCGAGCGCCGTGTGATCTACAACCAGGTGACTGAGCTGACCAACCGCATCAAGCAACAACAACGCGATTCCTGACTCACTCCCTCGAGGTACTACATACCTTATTAACAGGCACATGTGGATAAGCCTGTGGATACTTAAGGGGACAAGCGCGGTTAATGGGCTTAAAACCCTTAAGCCGTCTGTGGATCGTTAAAAACGGCCCTGGGGGTTATCCACGTCCACACCCTGTTTAAAACCCCTGTCGCCCACATATCGTGAACAGGGCTTAACCGCGGAACTGCGGGTCCAGGAGCGGTTATCCACAGTTTCCACAGGGGTTATTAACACTACTAATCCCAAAAAAATGAATTCCCTCAAATAACAATCTCCTTCCGCCCACCCAGCGACGCAGCCCGTAGCTGCTTCGAACCACAAGCCAGCAGGCCGGGGATGGGTTAATGCCCGAAGTTCCGGCTAAGCTGTCTGCATCGCGTCCATCCTTGGCGCTGCTTTGTAGTTCGCTCACTGCGGATCTTGCAGCTTTCGGGTTCCGGGCGCTGGATTTCGGGGCTCCTGGGGGAGTTTCCGGTGAAACACTGGCAGCAGTAATGAAAGGCGGCACCCTTCCGTGAAGTTCAGAGTCGAGCGGGATGTCCTGGCAGAAGCCGTCACATGGACAGCCCGGTCCTTGTCTCCGCGGCCGCCCGTCCCGGTACTCTCAGGTCTCCTGCTCAAGGCAGAGGCCGGAACAGTGAGTCTCTCGAGCTTTGACTACGAGACCTCCGCCCGTCTCGAGATTCCAGCTGACATCACCACGGAGGGAACCATCCTGGTTTCCGGGCGTCTTTTGGCCGATATCTGCCGCAGCCTCCCCTCGGCTCCTGTCGAAATCGAGACCGATGGCAGCAAGGTCACCCTTACGTGCCGTCGAAGCAGCTTCCATCTCGCCACAATGCCGGAATCCGAATACCCGCCGCTTCCTGCGCTTCCCGCCATCAGCGGAACCTTGCCCGGCGATGCCTTCGCCCAGGCCGTTTCACAGGTCATCATCGCGGCCAGCAGGGATGACACCTTGCCGATCCTCACCGGTGTCCGGATGGAGATCGAGGATGACATGATCACCCTCCTCGCCACGGACCGATACCGCCTCGCCATGCGCGAAGTACCGTGGAAGCCCGTCACCCCGGGAATTTCCACGAGTGCCCTGGTGAAATCCAAGACCCTCAACGAGGTAGCCAAGACCCTCGGTGGCAGCGGCGACATCCATCTCGCCCTCGCCGACGACGACAGCCGCCTGATTGGCTTCGAAAGCGGCGGGCGTACCACCACTTCCTTGCTCGTCGACGGCGACTACCCCAAGATCCGGTCCTTGTTCCCGGATTCCACGCCGATCCACGCAACGGTCCAAACGCAGGAACTCGTTGAAGCCGTTCGACGCGTGTCCTTGGTCGCCGAACGAAACACCCCGGTTCGCCTGGCGTTCACCCAGGGCCAGCTGAACCTCGACGCCGGTACCGGCGAAGATGCTCAGGCATCCGAGGAACTGGAAGCCCAGCTCAGCGGTGAAGACATCACGGTGGCGTTCAACCCGCACTACCTCGTGGAAGGCCTGAGCGTGATCGAGACCAAGTTCGTGCGCTTCTCCTTCACCACCGCGCCCAAACCGGCCATGATCACCGCCCAGGTTGACGCCGACGGCGATGACAAGGGCGACTACCGCTACCTCGTGATGCCCGTCCGCCTCCCCAACTAGCTAGCAGTAGTTGTCGTTCTGGGCCCCAAAAACGACAACAAGTGCGAGTCAGTCGGGTCAATACCAAAACCACCAACGCAGAAAAGAGTTCACACCGTGCACATCGGACTGATCGGCCTTGGAAAAATGGGTTTCAACATGCGCGAACGCATGCGCAAGGGCGGAATCGAAGTCACTGGTTTCGACCGCAATCAGGACATCGCCGACGTCGCATCCGTTGACGAACTGATTGCCGCCCTTCCGACGCCGCGCCTGGTCTGGGTCATGGTTCCCTCCGGCGACATCACCAATGCCGTGATCAGCGAACTCGGCGAAAAGCTTTCCGCCGGTGACATGGTGATCGACGGCGGCAACTCACGCTTCACCGAAGACCAGAAACACGCCGCTTTTCTGGCGTCCAAGGACATCCGCTTCGCCGATTGCGGTGTTTCCGGCGGCGTCTGGGGCCTGCAGAACGGCTACGGACTCATGGCAGGCGGCGCGGATGAGGACATCGAACTCGCCATGCCGGTCTTCGACGCGCTCCGTCCCGAAGGCGACCGTGCCGACAGCTTCGTCCACGTGGGCGGCGTGGGAGCGGGCCACTACGCCAAGATGGTCCACAACGGCATCGAATACGGTCTGATGCAGGCCTACGCCGAAGGCTACGAGCTGCTCGCGGCCAAGGACATCATCAAGGACCTGCCCGGCACCTTCCGTGCCTGGCAAAAAGGCACGGTGGTCCGTTCCTGGCTCCTGGACCTCATGGTCAAAGCCTTGGACGAAGATCCGGGCCTGGCCTCCATCGGGGACTACGTCGAGGACTCCGGCGAAGGCCGATGGACCGTGGAGGAAGCGATTGCCAACGCGATCCCGGCCCCGGCAATCACCGCTGCGCTCTTCGCCCGCTTCTCCTCCCGCGAAGACAACTCACCGGCCATGAAGATGGTGTCCGCGCTGCGCAACCAGTTCGGCGGACACGCCACCCGTCCGGCCAACTAGGCCCCGGTCGACCAGCAGTACGCGTGTACCTCGAACATCTTTCGCTCACTGATTTCCGCAGCTACGCGCAGGTTGACCTCAAGCTCGGCCCCGGTGTCACGGTCCTTGTGGGGTCCAACGGCATCGGCAAGACGAACCTCATGGAAGCCATCGGATACCTGGCCACCCTGAGTTCACACCGCGTGAGCACGGATGCGCCGCTCCTCCGCTTCGGCACGGATCGCGCGCTGATCCGGGCGAAGCTCGTCCGGGGGGAACAAACGACGGTGGTCGAGCTCGAAATCAATGCCGGCCGTGCCAACCGTGGCCGGATTAACCGCGGAAATCCTGTACGCGCCCGAGACATCCTGGGCATTTGCCAGACGGTGCTTTTCGCCCCTGAGGACCTTGCCTTGGTCAAAGGTGATCCGTCCAATCGCCGTCGATTCCTCGACGAACTGCTGGTCAGCCTCATGCCGGTGCACGCGGCGACCCGCAGCGACTACGACCGCGTGCTCAAACAGCGCAACGCCCTCTTGAAATCGGCCCGCACCGGAAAATTCACCACGGGCCACGAGGCGACGCTCGATGTTTGGGACCAGCACATGGCGCGGGCCGGTGCGGAACTCCTGCATGCACGGCTGGAACTCGTGGAACGGCTCCGACCTCATCTCAAGAGCGCTTACGCGCAACTGACGGATGGATCCAAAGAGGCCGGCGCGGTCTACCGCTCCACCCTTCAAGGCGTATCGGACGACGACGGCGGTCCCGCCGAGCGGCCCGCTGAAGGTTCGGAGGGGGTCGAGGACCTCCGCTTGCTCTCCGTGGAGCAACTCACTGAGCGCTACGTCCAGGCCTTCGCTGCATCGCGCCGCAAGGAGTTGGAACGCGGGATTTCCCTGGTCGGACCCCACCGCGACGAACTGGAACTGGTTCTGGGCCAAGCTCCGGCCAAGGGCTATGCCTCCCATGGTGAGACATGGTCCATGTGCCTCTCCCTGCGCTTGGCCTCGTACTACGTCATGCTTGATGACACCCGCACCGGCGGTTCTGCTCCGATCCTCATCCTCGACGATGTGTTCGCCGAACTGGATGTGCAGCGCAGGCGTAAACTGGCTGCAATAGTGGCCGGCGCCGAGCAGGTGTTGGTGACGGCCGCCGTCGACGCCGACATTCCCGAGGAACTGGCGGGGCGACGCGTAAAGGTTGTGCCCGGAGGCATTGATGGAGAAGGATAGCCCCGGCGGACGCCAGCCGGGCAGGGACCCTGACGAGATTGACGCTGCCCAATCAGCTTTGAACCGGATGCGCGAAGCGGCCGCCGCGCGGGGCGAAATCCGCCGCGCCGCCCCGCGGACGGGCGCCGCCCCTAAACGCAAGGGCGTCCGCGACACCCGCGGATTCAGCCAATTCCACGGCACTGGCCGGGATCCGCTTGGTTTGGGGAAAGTCGTCGGGAGGCTCGTGGCCGAACGCGGCTGGACGTCTCCCGTGGCCGTCGGCTCCGTGATGGCCGAATGGGATGCCTTGGTGGGACCGGAGATTTCCGCGCATTGCACTCCGGAGAGCTTCACCGACACCACGCTCCATGTCCGCTGCGATTCCACTGCGTGGGCAACGCAGCTCAGGCTCTTGAGCACCAGCCTCCTGGACATGTTCCGAAGGGAACTCGGAGACGGAGTGGTGACGTCCATTCAAGTGCTCGCGCCCACCGCACCGAGCTGGCGCAAAGGCGGCCGAAGCGTCAATGGGAGGGGCCCCAGGGATACCTACGGGTAACTTCCTTGGCACCCGCGTCGGCGGATTTGCTTGAACGGCGCACAGGGGCGAGAAACCTCCCCGGACCGTACAGCTCCCTAGAGGGTGCCGTTTTGGCGGCTTGCAGATGGGGCCAGCGGCCTCCCAGAGCTAGTTTCCTGAGCATAAGGGCCGGGTTTTTGCAAGGAACTGCGCTCACTCACGATAGAATCGGCATAGACAACTGGGCGCCGGTGAACGTTGATTGGTTCCGCTGAACAGCACTTGTAGAAGCGGATCCGCCATTGACGAAGTAGCCGGCGTTAGCAGTGACGTCCCTGTTGGCGGCTGCCGTATCCCTGTGGTGTGTCCTGACGGACGTGCTTCCTTGGTGCGGTGACGGCTGGCGACCATCGAACACGGAGGAGTCGAAAGCGCCTGTGGCTAACGACAATGCAGAGACCTTGGCAGTAGATCCCGCGAAGGAGAACGCCCATAAGCCTGACACACCCTCGGGGTCCAAGGAGTACGGTGCGAGCGACATTACCGTTCTTGAGGGTCTCGAAGCGGTGCGCAAGCGCCCGGGTATGTACATCGGATCCACAGGCCCGCGCGGCCTTCACCACTTGGTGTACGAAGTGGTGGACAACTCGGTGGACGAGGCCCTTGCCGGGTACTGCAGCCACATTGAAGTGACTCTCCAGGCCGACGGCGGCGTCAAGGTCGTGGACGACGGCCGTGGCATTCCGGTGGATATGCACCCCACGGAAAAGAAGCCGACCGTCGAAGTTGTCATGACGATCCTGCACGCGGGCGGAAAATTCGGAGGCAGCGGCTATGCCGTGTCCGGTGGCCTCCACGGCGTCGGTATTTCCGTTGTCAACGCGCTTTCGCGCAGGGTCGACACCGAAGTGCGTCGCCAGGGCCACGTTTGGCGGATGACTTTCGCCGATGGCGGTAAGCCACAGGGTGGACTCGTCCAGGGCGAAGCAACGGACCAGACCGGAACGTCCCAGACGTTCTACCCGGACGGGACCATCTTCGAGAGCACCGATTTCGATTTCGAAACCCTCCGCGCCCGATTCCAGCAGATGGCTTTCCTCAACAAGGGCCTGCGCATCACCCTCACGGACGAGCGCCCTGTTGCAGGAGCAGGCGACGATGACCTGGATCTTGACGCAGTTGTCACCGACGGTGAAGTGGCGGCAGAACACCGGACGGTGGTTTACCAGTACGACGACGGTCTGCTCGACTACGTGAAGCACCTGAACTCGAACAAGAAGGTGGACGTCGTCCACGAGGACGTCATCGCCTTCGAAACCGAAGACACCGAGCGGCACATCGCCGTCGAGGTCGCGATGCAGTGGACCACGGCCTATTCCGAGAGCGTGCACACTTACGCCAACACCATCAACACGCACGAGGGCGGCACCCACGAAGAAGGTTTCCGTGCCGCGATGACTTCGCTCATCAACCGCTACGCGCGCGAGAAGACCATCATCAAGGAAAAGGATGACAACCTCACCGGTGACGACATCCGTGAGGGCCTCACAGCCGTCATCTCAGTGAAGTTGTCCGAACCCCAGTTCGAGGGCCAGACCAAGACCAAACTGGGTAACTCCGAGGTCAAGGGCTTCGTCCAAAGGGTGGTCACCGACCAGCTTGGCGACTGGTTGGAACGAAACCCCGGCCCGGCCCGCGACGTCATCCGCAAGGCTGTCCAGGCCGCCCAAGCCCGTATGGCCGCCCGCAAGGCGCGCGACAACGCGCGTCGCAAGAGCCCCCTGGAATCCTTCGGGATGCCGGGCAAGCTGTCGGACTGCTCCTCAAAGGATCCCGCACGCTGCGAGGTCTACCTCGTGGAGGGAGACTCCGCCGGCGGTTCGGCCAAGCGTGGCCGAAACCCAGAAACCCAGGCCATCCTGCCGCTGCGCGGCAAGATCCTGAACGTGGAGCGCGCGCGCCTGGACAAGGCCCTCGGCAATAACGAAGTCCAGTCCATGATCACGGCCTTCGGAACCGGGATCGGCGAGGACTTCGACATCTCCAAGCTGCGGTACCACAAGATCGTCCTGATGGCCGATGCCGACGTGGACGGCCAGCACATCACCACGCTGCTGATGACGCTGCTGTTCCGCTACATGCGTCCGCTGATCGAGAACGGCTATGTCTACCTGGCCCAACCACCGCTGTACCGGATCAAGTGGTCGAACGCCCCTCACGACTACGTCTACAGCGACCGTGAACGTGACGCCAAGCTGGTCTCCGGCCAGGCCGCCGGCCGCCGGATCCCGAAGGACAACGGCATCCAGCGCTACAAGGGCCTCGGCGAAATGGACTACACCGAACTCTGGGACACCACCATGGACCCGGACCACCGCACGCTCCTGCAAGTCACCATGGACGATGCCCTGGCGGCGGACCAGACCTTCTCCGTACTGATGGGTGAGGATGTTGAATCGCGCCGGAACTTCATTCAGCAGAACGCCAAGGACGTCAGGTTCCTGGATATCTAGAGACTTCAAAACCCTAGGAATATTCCAGAACTGACATATACCTGAAACGGAAATCATAGACTATGAGTGACGAAACACCCGAGGTTCCCGCCGAGTCGGCCGGCATTCCGGAACCCGTACTTGAGGGCGATGTGCTGACCGACCGCGTAGACCAGGTGGACCTGCAGACGGAAATGCAGCGTTCATACCTGGACTACGCGATGGCGGTTATCGTTGGCCGTGCCCTTCCGGACGTCCGCGACGGCCTGAAGCCCGTCCACCGCCGAGTGCTCTATGCGATGTTCGACGGCGGCTACCGCCCGGACCGCTCCTTCAACAAGTGCGCCCGCGTCGTGGGCGAGGTCATGGGCCAGTACCACCCGCACGGTGACACCGCGATCTACGATGCCCTGGTCCGCCTCATCCAGGACTGGACGATGCGCTATCCGCTGGCGCTGGGCCAGGGTAACTTCGGTTCCCCGGGCAACGACGGCGCTGCTGCTCCGCGATACACCGAAACCAAGATGGCCCAGCTGGCCATGGAAATGGTCCGTGACATCGACGAGGAAACCGTCGACTTCCAGGACAACTATGACGGCAAGAACCAGGAACCCACCATCCTGCCGGCGCGTTTCCCCAACCTGCTGGTCAACGGTTCCTCCGGAATCGCCGTCGGCATGGCCACCAACATCCCGCCGCACAACCTCCGCGAAGTGGCCGATGGCGTGCAGTGGTATCTGGCCAACCCCACGGCCAGCCGCGAAGAGCTGCTTGAGGCGTTGCTCGTCCGTATCAAGGGTCCGGACTTCCCGACCGGTGCAACCATCCTCGGCCACAAGGGCATCGAGGACGCGTACCGGACGGGCCGCGGCTCCATCACCATGCGCGCCGTAGTGAACGTCGAGGAACTCCAAGGCCGCACATGCCTGGTGGTCACCGAACTTCCCTACCAGGCAAACCCGGACAACCTGGCCATCAAGATCGCCGAACTGGTCAAGGATGGCAAGATCCAGGGCATCGCGGACCTCCGCGACGAGACGTCCGGCCGTACAGGACAGCGACTGGTGATCGTGCTCAAGCGCGACGCCGTGGCCAAGGTGGTGCTCAACAACCTCTACAAGCACACCCAGCTGCAGGACAATTTCGGCGCCAACATGCTGGCGATCGTCGACGGCGTACCCCGCACGCTGAGCCTGGACGCCTTCATCCGGCACTGGGTGGCCCACCAGGTGAGCGTCATTGTCCGGCGGACCCGCTACCGCCTGCGCAAGGCGGAGGAAGAGGCGCACATCCTGCGCGCACTTCTCAAGGCTCTGGACATGCTGGACGAGGTTATCGCACTCATTCGAGCCTCCAACACCACCGAGGCCGCCCGCGATGGCCTGATGGGGCTGCTGGACATCGACGAGCTCCAGGCCCGCGCCATCCTCGACATGCAGCTCCGCCGGCTTGCCGCGTTGGAACGGCAGAAGATCCAGGACCGGCACTCCGAGCTTGAGGCCATGATTACGGAGTTCAACTCGATCCTTGCCTCCGAGCAGCGCCAGCGCGACATCATCAGCCAGGAACTGGCGGAGATCGTGGCCAAGCATGGTGATGACCGCCGGACCCACATCCTCATGGGCTTCGACGGTGACATGTCCATGGAAGACCTCATCCCCGAGGAAGAAGTGGTGGTCACCATCACCCGCGGCGGATACGTCAAGCGCACCCGCAGCGACAACTATCGTTCGCAGCAGCGGGGCGGCAAGGGCGTCAAGGGCGCCCAGCTTCGCGGCGACGATGTCGTGGAGCACTTCTTCGTCACGACAACGCACCACTGGTTGCTGTTCTTCACCAACCTGGGCCGCGTGTACCGGGCCAAGGCGTACGAGCTTGCCGAGGCCGGCCGTGACGCCAAGGGACAGCACGTGGCAAACCTGTTGGCCTTCCAGCCGGACGAGCACATCGCCCAGGTCCTGGACTTGCGCGACTATGAGCAGGCCCCGTACTTGGTGCTCGCCACCAAGAACGGCCTTGTGAAGAAGACGCGCCTGGAAGACTACGACACCAACCGCACGGCCGGAGTGATCGCCATCAACCTTCGGGATGAGGACGAGCTTGTCTCGGCACAGCTTGTGTCCGAAACCGACGATCTCCTCCTGGTTTCCCGCAAGGGCCAGTCGATCCGCTTCACTGCGACCGACGAGGCACTGCGTCCCATGGGGCGCGCCACCTCGGGTGTGACCGGCATGAAGTTCCGCGAAGACGACGAACTCCTCGCGGCCGACGTCGTCCAGGATGGCTCGTTCGTGTTCGTGGTGACCGAAGGCGGGTACGCCAAGCGCACCGCCGTCGAGGAGTACCGACTCCAGGGCCGTGGCGGCCTGGGCATCAAAGTGGCCAAGCTCCAGGAAGAGCGAGGCGACCTTGTCGGTGCTTTGATCGTCAACGAAGAAGACGAAGTCCTGGTGGTCATGGAGGGTGGCAAGATTGTCCGCTCCGCCGTGGCTGGTGTTCCTGCCAAGGGCCGTGACACCATGGGCGTCATCTTTGCGAAGCCTGACAAGAACGACCGCATCATCGAGGTGGCCCGCAACAGCGAACGCGGCCTTGAAGGTGAGGAGCCCGACGACGATCAGGGCGCGGGCACGGACGACGCCCCAAGCGTCAATAGTGTCGAAAATCCTGTCGGAGGAACGTCCGGGACGGACGATGACGTAACGTTGGCTGCAAACGGCGGCGCCGATCAGGCGACCGCGACGGCCGAATCGGGATCGGCCGCAGGATCCGGTAATGGGTCCGGCGTAGAGCTGAACGAAGACAACACCGGAGGTAACGAGTGAGCAATTCGGACTCATATCCCAAGCCGAGCACGGGTGTCCCTGGAGGATTGCGGCAGCCGTCGGCTACTCCGCGGGTAGACGGACCGGCCCGTCCCCAGCAGCGCCCTGTGGCATCCGCTTCGGGTGCGGCAGGAACTGGCGCGGAGAGGGTCCCCGGTCAGCGACCGGCCGTTCCCGGTCAGCGTCCGGCGGTTCCTGGCCAGCGTCCCGCAGGAACACAGCGCCCGGCGGGTCAGCGTCCCGCGGCGCCCGGCCAGAGGCCTGTGCAGGGCCAGCAGCGGCCCGCCCCCGGGGCTCCAGGGCTTGTGAAGCCGGCACCTAAGGCGAAGGTTCGCCGCGCCCGCCTGCTCGTCAGCAAGGTTGATCCGTGGTCTGTCCTGAAGATGGCGTTCCTTTTGTCCGTTGCCTTGGGCATCGTGACTGTGATTGCCGCAATCGTGCTTTGGACCGTTCTGGACCTCACCGGCATTTTCAACCAAGTGGACAGCCTTCTGGGCACCTTGGCAGGTTCGGAAAGCGGTGGCTTCGAACTCAAGAAGGTCGCATCGCTCGGACAGGTGGCCTCCTTCGCCACCATCATTGCCGTGGTGAACGTTGTGCTGCTGACTGCCCTGTCCATGCTGAGCGCAGTGCTTTATAACATTGCTGCAACACTCGTGGGCGGCATTGGCGTGACCCTCACCGACGACTAACCCAAACGGTCGGAATTTGAGGGAAACTGCTGGAAAACAGCGGTGAAAATACCTCGATTTGAGATCGGGCCGGGATGTGCTGTAAAGTCATGTCTCGGCCCGAAGAGGTATCGGGGCGTATAGCTCAGGCGGTTAGAGCGCTTCGCTGATAACGAAGAGGTCCCAGGTTCAAGTCCTGGTACGCCCACGGAACCTGCACAGGTTTCGCTAAAGGTTCGGGAAACTGAACCGGAACGGGGTGCATGTGAAGAAGTTGCTCGTAGTTGCAGCTGCGATCGCAGGCGTCCTGCTCTACAGGAAAGTGCAGGAATCCGAAGCCCGGAAAACAGTCTGGAGCAAGGCAACCGACACGGTTGATTAGCAAAGGCGCCCGGTCTGGAGATGGTGCAAACCATCGAAGGAACTAGGGTAGTATGGATGGGTTGCTTCTTATGGGGGCATGGCGCAATTGGTAGCGCACCTGCTTTGCAAGCAGGGGGTTCGGGGTTCGAGTCCCCGTGCCTCCACCATAAGAAAGAGTCCCGGTCAGAAATGACCGGGACTCTTTGCGTTAAACCGCACCACTAAGGTTGAAATGTGAACTTCATTGTTGCTGCTTTGGGTGTGCTCGGCGTCGCTTCTTCCGGTCCCCTCATCGCCGGAACGCTTGGAGCTACCTCCGTCACGGCACTGGCTATCGCCTTCTGGCGCAACGCAATCGCCGCCGTCGTCATGGCCTCGCCGGTCTTGATCCGCGAGCCGCGCCAGTTCCGCAAGATCACCCGCAACGAGTTCACTTGGTCCGCTGTAGCAGCAGTGGCACTGGCCTTCCACTTCGCTTGTTTCATCACGGCGCTCCAGCTCACGTCAGTCGCGGCTGCTACCGCCTTGGTGTGCCTGCAGTCTGCGTGGATCGCCGTTTTCCAGCTCCTCCGCGGCACCCGGCACCGCTGGCCGGTCCTGGTGGGCCTGGGCATCGCGCTGGGCGGCGTCGCGGCCATCACGGGCTTCGATATGGGAACCTCCCCGAAAGCCCTTCTTGGTGACATCCTGGCCCTGGCCGGAGGCGCCCTGGCCGGCCTGTATACCTTGGCCGGAGGCAAAGCCCGCCAGAGCATGAGCATTGGAACGTACACGACCCTTTGCTACGGGATCTGCGCGGCCATCGTCGCCATCCTGGCCCTCACGGGCGGCCAGCCGCTCGTAGGGTTCGACGCCGGCGGCTGGCTGGGGATCGTGGCCATCACCGTATGCGCGCAACTGGTGGGCCACACCGCCTTCAACCATCTCCTGGCGACCATGAGTCCACTGCTGGTGTCCATGATCATCCTGCTGGAGATTCCGGGCGCAGCCCTTCTCGCTGCGGTCTTCCTGCACGAGACCCTGCCGGCCGGTACCTACGCCGGACTCGCCTTGATCCTGGTTGGACTCGCCGTCGTCGTCGCCGGTCAGCGGCGCGGCAAGGGCGACGCGGAAGGCAAGATTGCCGAGCTCGGTGCTGACTGAGCTGGCTTCCCGGGGCTACATGCCGCCGCGGCGGACGCCCTGGCCTGCATTGGCTGTGTGGATGGCCCGGAGAAGCTTGGCCGGGAAGTAGACGGAGAAGAACACCACCATGGGGGCCTTCAGGGCCATTTTCTTGACGTTGTGGGCCTTGTACGTGCGGTCGAAGCGGGTCACGTAATAGCGGTAGTCGCGCGGTGAATCCTCAAGCCGGCGGGCAGACATGCCTGAGACCATCTGCGGCCAGTACTGCACCCTGAGATCGTGGTCGGCAAGGTGCAGGGAGAGATCGATGTCCTCATGCATCTCGTCCTTTTCATCCAGGCAGGTTTCGTCGCGGATGGTTTCCCAGGCGGAACGGCGAAGGGCCATGTTGGATCCAAAAAGGAAGTGGTACTGGTGCTTCGCAAGCCGAAGCATGAGTTGGCGCATTTTGTCGTCGGCTTTGAGTCCGAATCGACGCATGGGCATGTCGTAGTAGACCACGGGACCCGTGGCCGCCTGCACCGAGGGATCGGCGAAGGCCTTTTGGACCTGCTCAACCCAGTCTGGCTCCACAACCGAGTCGGCATCGATCCGCCCGAGGACATCCGAGGTGGCGCTATTGAGGCCAAAGTTGCGGGTGGGGATGAGTCCTTGCGCCTTGTCCTGACTCAGCAGGATGATGGGGCTCTCCGGGTATTCCTGCTGCATTTGCTGGACGATTTGCGCAGTGCGGTCCGTGGACCTGTTGTCCACGACGATGATCTCGTCCGCAGGCACTGACTGGTAAATGGCCGCGATCAGGCATTGCCGTATGACGCTTTCCTCGTTGTACGCCGGGATAATGATTGAAATGCTCGGCTTCACGGGTGCGACGGCTGCGTTGGTTGCTGCATCTACGAATGATCTATCGGCTGGCATCACCATAAATCTAACATCAGGGCGGTGTTCCTAGAGGAAGCCTCCGGTGACAAGTGGCCAAACAGTTGAAGGGATCCCGGCGAACCGGAATCCCTTCAACGCGGAGCGAATATGGCCTTTGCCTAGGCCTCGTGTTTGCCGGCTTCGTCCGTGGCCACCTGATCCTTGGCCGCTTCGTCCTTGTGGAGGCTGGCGGCGATGTTCTTTACCGCGGTCTTGGCGTCGGTTGCCACCTTGGCTGCGGTGTCCGTTGCGTCCTCGACGGCGTGCTTTGCCTTCTCGGCCACGGTCTCGGTTTTGTCCGCTACGTTGAGCTTCAACTCGTCGACCTTGTCAGCTACCTTTGCGGCGGCTTCGTTGGCCTTGTCAGCGACTTTTTCGGCTGCCGCTGCGGCCGGCACAGGTGATGGTGTTACCGGGACCGGGGTCTTCCACGGGTCCTCCACCGGGCGGCTGGCCCTCCATGCTGCGACGCCGGCCGCGGCAGCTGCTGCGACAACCGTGAAGATCAGGAAGCCCCGCTTTTTGGGCTTCCGGGTCTTGGTGAGTTCTTTCGAGACTGTCTTGGATGCTTCCTCAGCGGCGGCTTTCAGCTGGGCCCCTGTGGCTTGTGCTTGCTCCTGCAGATGGTGGACCACTCCGGAGTCGACCAGCTTCTGGGCGACGGCGTCCACCTGCGCGGGTGCATTCTCAAGGGCTTGGTGGACAACCACGGAGGCTTGCCCGAGCTGCTCTGAGAGCTTGGGCAAGTACTCCTCAACAACTTTGTCCCGGGCGTGGCTGAGCGCCGGAGTGGCTTTGTTGAGGGCTTCCTGGATCTTGGGTGAGGCGTCCTCGACGACGTCGTGGATCTTCGGTGCGAGGTTCGCCAGGCCTTCCTGGAGCTTCGGCGTGACCGTTGCAACGCCGTCGGCGAGGTTGTACGCAGCTGACTTCAGGCCTTCCTGAAGCTTCGGCGAAGCGGTGTCGATTCCGTGCTGGATGCGGGGAACCGCCCAGTTCACAGCTGCTTCGACGCGCGGTGTCGCCCAGTCCTTGGCATTTTCGACACCATTCGCAACGGTGTGTTCAAGTTCGCGGGCAATCCGGTCCGATTTCTTCACAACTACCTCCCGATCAACATGCTCGTTTGTTGTTAGCCTACGTCGCTTGTTCGGCACCGGCTATTCATCCAGCGGATTCATGGAAGATTTCACCGAGCGCGGAACCGCCTTCCTGGCCGCCTCCGCGTTGACCCTGCGTGAAACAATGGCGATATGACCATCGCAACCGCAAAAGCAACTTTCCACACGAGCCTCGGTGACATCGTGGTTGACCTCTTCGGCAACCACGCGCCCAAGACGGTCGCCAACTTCGTTGGCCTGGCCACAGGCGAAAAGTCCTGGACGCACCCGGAGACCGGTGAAGACAAGACCGGTACCCCGCTGTACAACGGCACGATTTTCCACCGCATCATCAAAGACTTCATGATCCAGGGCGGCGATCCCCTTGGTCGCGGCATCGGCGGACCGGGCTACAAGTTCGACGACGAGATCCACCCGGAACTCAACTTCAACGCCCCTTACAAGCTGGCCATGGCCAACGCCGGAGTCCAGATGGGCAAGGGCACCAACGGTTCCCAGTTCTTCATCACCACGGTCAACACCGATTGGCTTTTCGGCAAGCACTCCATCTTCGGTGAGGTTGCTGACGAAGAGTCCAAGAAGGTTGTAGACGCCATCGAGGCTGTCCGCACCGGCATGGGCGACCGCCCTGTTGAAGACGTCGTCATCAACAGCATTGAAATCGTCCAGCTCTGATCCCCGGAGCCTGAGCAGCTTATGAGTTACGGAATCCCGGCGGCAGAGCCGTCAGCTGACATTCCGGTGTGCCCAAGGCACCCGGACAGGCCCTCCTACGTGCGGTGTCAGCGTTGCGGGCGTCCTGCATGCCCCGAATGCCAGCGGGCGGCCGCCGTCGGGTTCCAATGCATAGACTGCGTCAATGAAATGAAGCGTTCGACGCCGGCAGTGCGTTCCGCCTATGGCGGCGCTGTTGCGACCGGACGTCCTGTGGCGACGTACCTGCTTATCGGGCTGTGCGCCCTGGTGTACGTGCTGCAATGGCTGATTCCCGGCGATGTCGTGGAAGGTCAGCTGGCCTTCGCGTCCGCCTATGCTTCCCCCCAATACGGGGCCTTCGAGCCATGGCGGATGCTGACGAGCGCTTTTGTCCACTCACAGGGCTTTGTCCTGCACATCGTGCTCAACATGTACATGCTCTGGATCTTCGGCCAGGTGCTGGAGCCCGTTCTCGGACGCATCCGCTTCCTCGCCGTTTACCTCCTGTCCGCCATTGGCGGCTCTGTCGGTTTCCTGCTGCTGACGCCTGTCTTCCCTGTAACCGCAGTTGAAGGCGCGTCAGGTGCGATCTTCGGTCTCTTTGGCGCACTGTTGGTGATCCAAAGCCGGCGCGGCGGAGACACTCGGCAATTGTGGATCCTTATCGTCATCAACGGCGTGATTGGCTTTGTTGTCCCGGGAATCGCCTGGCAGGCCCACTTGGGCGGCCTCATCACGGGTGGCTTGTGTGCCGCCGTGATTGCTTTTGTTCCGCGTGGACCGCGCCAGGCGCTGTTGCAGACTGCCGGCATGGCCCTGGTGGCCGGAGTCCTGGTCCTGGCCACCGTCCTTCGGGCCACGGCGGGCTAACAGCTCCCTAGCTTTTTACCGTAGGAGTTCCTCCAAGCGGTCCATCGACTCTTTGATGCCCGCATCCATGCCGCTGGCTACTGCCATGTCACGGGCCCCCACCGAGGGAAACACGGAGTGCTGCACCACACGTGTGCGGCCTCCGAGGTCCTCAAACCTGGTGGTATCCAAGGTGACTTGCCCCGGGGCGCCGTCGAATTCGAAGGTCTGGATGATCCGCAATGGCTCCTGGACCTCGTGGAAGACACCCCGGAAACCGAACTCGTTGCCCTGGCCGTCCAGATGTGTGTAGCGGTAGCTGCCCCCCGTGCGCGCGTCGTAGGACTCGAGGCGCATTTCCAGTCGACGCGGACCCAACCATTTGACGACGAGTTCGGGATCCGTGAAAGCCTGGAACACGCGCTCCGGCGCCGCATCGAAGTCGCGGCTCGTGTCGATGAACGGCGTGCCCGCCGCGACGTCAATGGTTGTTGTGTTGGTGCTCATTGTTCTTCTCCTTTTCCGGATTGTCCTTGTGGGTTGTGCTGGCCAATAGTTCGTCCAGACGGGCGAAACGTTCCTCGGCCTGAAGCCGGTAGTTCTCGATCCACTCGGCCAAGGGACCCAGCGCTGTGGTGTTCAAGTGGCAGGGACGGCGCTGCGCTTCCCGGCTCCTCGTGATGAGCCCTGCACCCTCGAGCACTTGAAGGTGCTTGGAGATGGCTTGGAGGGTGACGGTGAAGGGCTGGGCGATCTCATTGACGGTGGCATCGCCCAAGGCCAACCGCGCCAGTATCTTGCGGCGGACAGGATCAGCGAGGGCCATGAACGCCCTGTTGAGCTGGTCTTCCGGATCCAGCACCGTTATATCAATCGTGTCCGGCATGCGTCTCCCCTGCCCGGCTCCAGACTCAAGGGTTGCGGCCTTCCGGGTCCTCCGCAGTACTCAAGCAAATGGTTTATCAACTAATTCATTGAATAAGCCCAGCCTAGAACTACGCGCTGAGTCCGTCAACACCCCGCAGATATGTTTTCCACAGGTGTTATCCACAATGTGCGTAACTTACAAGGGTGTAGTTCGATGTCGAATGGACTCTCAGGGGCGGGATGGCAGGGGCTGCGCTTTACTCTGGGGATTAACGTCCACATCTGTGGATAACTTTTGCCCACACGCCTGTGGGTATGTGGATAAGAAGTGGATTATTCCGGGTCGTGTGGACAACCTCAAGGGTGGCAGCCGCGAGAGCGCGGTATCAACAGAGTTATCAACATTGTTAATAACTCACATTGCTGTAGTTCGGTGTCCTTCCCTCCCTTTGAGGCCCGCCGTTCTGGGAGTTTTCCACTTTGTGGGCACAGTTTTTCCCCAACTGTGGATAACTTGTGGGTAGCTGCCTGTTGTTAAGTGTGTAACTACTGCGTCGACGGCCAGGAGGGCCTCGCTACGTAAGTTCAGCGCCATAGAGCACTGCAGCCGTGTTTCGGTGCCGCTCGCGTACTTCCATAGTCCATTCCGGGCGTTCGGCGGGATCGACAGCTTGCCGATTGGGAGGCGGCCAATCCGGCAGTTCGCCGGTCAAGGCCCATGCTGCTTGGCGGGCGGCTCCCAGTGCGGCATATTCCCGGGATTCCGGCCATGCTACGGTGCGTCCCGTGAGGTCGGCTACGGCTTGGCGAAGAGCCGCAGACCGCGATCCGCCGCCCACCAGAGTGACCCTTTCAATCTCAAGGCCGGCCCGGGATAAATCATCGATGGCATCAGCGATCGCGCAGGCCAAGCCGAGTATGGCGGCGCGGGCGAGGTTTTGGGGCGTCATCGAGAACCTCGTGAGACCGATCAGTGCTCCTTGGGACGCTGGCAATAGCGGGGTACGTTCCCCGTCCAGGTATGGGAGGAAGCAGAGCCCTTGGGCATCAGGCGGCCCTAGGGACGCAAGTTCGTCGAGTTCGTCGAGGCTGAGGCCCAGCATGTGGGCCGCTGAGTTGAGAATTCTGGCGCCGTTGAGAGTGGCAACTATAGGTAGCTGGGCCCCTGCCGCGTCCGCCATGTCCGCAACATGGCCCGTCGCGTCAACCACGTGCAATGTATCGACCATGGACACCGTCATGCTAGTCCCGATTGACACGACGGCTTCACCGTGGGCGGTGCCAAGGCCAAGGGCAGCAGCGGCGTTGTCCCCGCACCCAGCCCCTACCACCACACCCCCGGAGGTAACGCCCGCACGTTCGCCCGGTCCCAAGACCCGGGGCACCAATAGCTGACGGCCGAAGGCAGCTTCCAAGATATCCGTCCTATATCCAGCTCCTGTCGAAGCCCAATACCCCGTTCCGGATGCGTCGGAGCGGTCTGTGGTTGGATCTCCCTGCGCGCCAAGAAGCCGCCAGGTCAACCAATCGTGCGGGATAACCACGCGCTGTACTCGCTCCGCGATCTCCGGGGCAGTCCGAGCGAGCCAACGGAGTTTCGATACGGGATGCGCAGCTGTAGGGATCATCCCCAGTTCCCTGGCCCACCAGTCCGGGCCGAACTCGTGGCGGAGCTCAAGGGCTGACGGGGTTGCACGCTGGTCGTTCCACAGGATTGCTTCTCTGACAGGCTCTTCGTTCGCTCCAAGGAAGATGGTGGAATGTTGCTGTGCGCTGATCGAAACGGCTTTGACTCCACTTAGCGCGGTGGCCCCGACGCCGGTGAAGGCATCCCACCAATGTCGGGGATCGACGGCGGTGCCGTCGGGGTGTGGGAGCGCGGTGGAAGTCCGGATCTCGCCCGTTGCCGCATCCACTGTGATGTATTTGCAGCTTTGCGTCGACGAGTCAACGCCGGCGACGAGGACTGGGCGCGGCATCCTAGCCTCCGAGTAGTCTTTCGGCCGTTGCTGCGTCGGTGACGAGGCCTTTGAGAATCCCTGAAGCCAACACCGCCCGGATCGCCCGGGTTTTTGTGGGGCCCCCAGCCACCGCTATGACGGTGGGAATGGCCCGCCATTGTGCTTCGGAGATCGCGATGCAGCGGTCGTCGATGTCGTGGATGACCGAACCCGTGTCCGTGACAAGGGTCGCTCCGAACTCGGCCACAACCCCCCGTTCAAGGAGTTTCTCGCGGTCGGCCGGGTCCAATGCACGGTTCTTGACCATCTGCGAGTTTTCCGGCTTCCACGAGCCGACTGACCCCACAGCAACCGTGACCTTGCTGAACTGCTCAAATGTTTGCCGGGTATCGGGCTGCCGCCGGATGCCGACGGCAGCCTGTGCATCGCTCACGACAAGAGGCGAGTAAATAGTCCAGGGCCGGACGCCCGCAATGGCACTCACGCGCCGCATGATCTCAAGACCGGTCTCCTGGATGGGACCGGCGACTCCTGCCAACTGGACGACGCCGCACTTCGGAAGCTCGTTCAGGGACCGCGCCATGGCATTGAGCGTGCGGCCGGATGTCAGTCCAAGTACGTCCTCGTCTGTCAGGAGTTCGCGCAAGAGATCCCCGGCCGTGGACCCCAGCTTGGCTTGGATGACCTCATCGGCGTCTGACGGGACATCCACCACCACGGCGTGTTCGAGACCAAAGCGTTCCCGGAGCTGGACGGAAAGATCGAGCCTCACACCCGAGGGGCTCGCGATGTGGATCTTGACGATACCTGAACTTACGGCCTCGTCGAGCAGGCGGCCTACTTTGAAACGGCTGAGGCCGGTCTCGTTGGCAATCTCGATCCTGGTCTTGTTCTGCAGGTAGTGCTGGGTCGCGATGTGGGCGATCTGAACTTGCTTGCCCGGTCCTGGCGCCTGTGCCATGAAACACCTCCGCTAGTCATTTGAGCACACTTTCAAGGCGATGGTCAGGTGCTCTCATGAGCAAAATTCTAGCACTTATGCATGCTTTGCTCATATGAGCACTACTAATTTACATCTGAGCAACAGACTCGTATAGTCGATATCGGCCACCCTCCACGTGGCAAATGAGACGACAAGCAAAGGAGCTCGATAAAGGTGTCGACCGTCCGCTCCGACGACAGCAACCCAGTCGTCCCGATGCTCGAGTGTTCGGGCATCACCATGTCCTTCGGGGGTGTCCCCGTGCTCAGGGGAATCACATTCACCCTTGAACCCGGGACCGTCACAGCCCTTGCGGGCGAGAATGGTGCCGGCAAGTCCACGCTTATGAAGATCGCCTCGGGTCAATGCCGGCCCGACGGCGGAGAGGTGAAGGTCCGCGGGCAGCACCTGCCCAGTGGGAACACGCAGGCGGCCTACTCCTTGGGGGTGGCCATTGTCCCCCAAGAGCTCGCTTCCATCCCGGAGCTGATGGTCTACGAAAACCTCTTCGTCGGCCGCGAGCTGAGGAGCAGCTTCGGCATGCTCGACCGCCGGGCGATGATCAAGGCCGCTGGCGGATACCTGGCGGACTTCGGCCTTGATACCGACCCGAGGACCCGCATGGGAGCCCTGCCCGTAGGAGTACGTCAGATCATTGAGATCATCAAGGCTACGAACCGCGGAGCCCGGGTCCTCCTGCTTGATGAACCGACGAGTGCAATCGCCGAACGCGAAGTCGCTCGATTAGCCCGGATCGTACGCACCTTGCGGGACCAAGGCGTTGCGGTCCTCTTTACCACCCACAAAATGGAAGAGATCCGGGCCATGGCGGACCGGGTAGTAGTGCTGCGCGACGGAAAGCTCGTGAGCGATACGCCTCTGTCCGACATCACCGACGACGGCATAGTCACCGCCATGATCGGCCGGGAACTTGATCAGCTCTTTCCTGAGCGCACCGAGTCAGGCTCCGATATCACCCTGGAGGTTGACAACGTCGTTATCGCCCACGGTTCCGAACCGATCAGCTTCTCCGTGAAGCGGGGTGAGATCCTGGGCCTCGCCGGCTTGGTGGGGGCGGGACGCACCGAGCTGATCGAGTGCATCTACGGCATCCGCAAGCCCGTCTCCGGAACGGTGCGGGTCTCCGGTGCGCCGTTGAGGCCTGGTTCGCCGCTCAACTCGATAGCTCGCAAGCTCGCGATCGTCCCGGAAGACCGCAAGGGTGCGGGGGCGGTGTTGTCCTTGAGCGTCTTGGACAATGCGACCCTGCCGCGGATCGCCGCCTTTTCGAGATTCGGGATCCTCCGCAGCCGCAAGCGTCGCGAGGCCGTTGGGGCCATCATGAAGTCGATGCGCTTGAAGAGCAACGGGCTTGACCAGAAGCTGGAGAACCTCTCAGGCGGAAACCAGCAGAAGGTCGTTTTCGGGCGTTGGCTCACCGGACAAGTAGACGCTTTGCTGCTCGACGAGCCTACCCGCGGGGTCGATGTCGGCGCGCGCAGCGAAATCTACCGCATCATCACCGGGCTCTCCTCCGCCGGCATGGCCGTCGTCATGGCATCCAGCGATATGCCCGAGATTCTCAGTCTCTCCCATCGCGTGTTTGTCATGCGCGATCTCGGTGTCGTCGGCGAACTCGATCGCGCCCAGCTTGACTGCCCGAACGTGCAGGACACCATTTTCCGACTCGCCTCCGGCCAGAGCGCCGCTCCTGTGAAAGACACCACCCCATGAACACCACCATCGATGCCCTCCCCGCACAGCAACGCCGAGACTGGAAGGAACTCGCCAGCGGATTCCTCGTCCGCCACATCATGGTGGTGGTGATGCTGCTCATTGTCGCGTTCTTCGCGTACCGCAGCGCACGGTTCGCCACCCCCGACAACCTCACCAACATCCTCATCGCGGCAGCACCGTTTGCGCTCATTGCGCTTGGACAAACGCTCGTGATCCTCACCGGCGGAATCGACCTTTCCGTCGGCAGCGTCATGGCGGCCAGTGCCATGGCCGCCGCCTGGACGGCGAAGAACGCGGGCGACAATCTGATGCTTCCCCTTCTGGCGGCATTGGTCACAGGCTTACTCGCGGGCGCCATCAACGGTTTGATCGTCAGCAAGTTCGAGGTCCCACCCTTCATCACCACCCTGGGAATGCTGACGCTGGCCTCCGGAATCGCCTATGTCATTGGCAACGGTGCACCGATCAACGGACTGCCCACCAGCTTCGGCTCTTTCGCCAACACCCAGATTCTGGGGCTGACCCTTCCGGTGGTCCTCATGATCATCGCCATCCTGGTCTTGGCTTTCGTCATGAAGCGAACAAACTACGGCCTGCGCGTCTACGCGATTGGCGGCAACAGGCTTGCTGCGGAGATCGCGGGCGTCCGTTCGCGCGGCATCCTGTTCAGCGTCTACGCCATCAGCGGTGTGCTTGCCGGCCTTTCCGGCCTCATGCTCGCCTCCCGTGTCATTACCGGTGCCCCCAACCTCGGCCAAGGCTACGAACTCGACGCCATCGCAGCGGTGGTCATCGGAGGCGCGAGCCTCATGGGCGGCAGGGGCACGGTGTGGGGCACCGCCGTCGGCCTCCTGCTGATCCAGACCATCAACAACGGACTCGACCTCCTCCTCGTCCCCGCCTACTGGCAGAACGTCATCAAGGGCGTGATCATCGTCGCCGCCGTCGGTGTCGATGTCTGGGCTGCCCGCCGCGGCCGCCGCTGATCGTCCATCCTCAACAAATCCCACCCCAACCAATCAAAGGAAGACCATGAACCAGGCGTCCTCAACGACGAAGAAGCTGCTCACTGGCACGGCGATTGCCGCCGTCGCCGCGCTTGGCCTGACCGCCTGCGGCGCGGGCGACCCGAGCGCCGGCAACGACAACATCACTATCGGAGTGACGGTCTATGACATGTCCTCGTTCATCACCCAAGGCAAGGAAGGCATGGAGGCCTATGCCAAGGCGAACCACATCAACCTGCAGTGGAACTCGGCAGGCGGAGATGTCTCCACCCAGGCCAACCAGATGCAGCAGTACGTCAACAGCAAGGTCAACGCGATCATCATCGTTCCTGTGCAGGCCGACTCACTCCAACCCCAGGTAGCCGCGGCAAAGGCGGCCGGCATCCCCGTCATCGACGTCAACACCGCTCTTTCCGGGGCGGACCTGACCGCCAGCGTGCAGCCCGACGACGTCGCGGCGGGAGAGCAGGAGGCCACCATGATGGTGGACAAGCTGGGAGGCAAGGGCAACGTCGTCGTGCTTGAGGGGCCGCTCGGTTCCTCACCGCAGATCGGCCGGGGCAAGGGCATCCAGAACGTGCTCGACAAGAACCCGAACATCAAGGTGCTGGCCAAGGACACAGCCAACTGGAAGCGTGACCAGGCCGTCAACAAGACGAGCAACTGGGTGTCCGCATTCCGCGGCGACATCAATGGCGTCATCTCGCAGAACGACGACATGGCGCTTGGTGCTATCCAGGCACTACGGGAAGCCGGAATCTCCAATGTCCCGGTTGTTGGCATCGACGGGATCGAGGACGGTCTCAAGGCGGTGCAGTCCGGGGAAATGATCGGCACCTCCCTTCAGCACGGCACAGTGGAGCTTGCCACGGGCCTCGCAGTCGCCGCGAAGATCGTGCGCGGAGAGAGCGTCAACAAGAAGCCTGTTTACACGATGCCCGCGATCACCGCGGCCAACGTCAACGACGCCTCCAAGAACGTCGTGACGGATAAGGACTCCTTCTTGAAAAACCTTCCCGCTCTCATCGACGACAACCTCACGAGCGGCAAGATCGCCTACGAAGGCCTTCCGGGCCAGAAGAAGTAAACAGGAGCGCACCCCCATGACTGTCCTCTACAACAACCCGGCAGATTTTGCCGAAGACCAGTTCACAGGCTTTCTCGACCTCTATTCCGACCGCTTGCAGGGCGTCCCTGGCGGAGCCGTCGCCCACCGCAGCGGGATGCCCCAGGTCGCCGTCGTCGTCGGCGGTGGTTCCGGGCACTACCCGGCCTTCTGCGGCATCGTTGGCCCCGGATTCGCAACCGGAGCCGTCGTCGGAAACATCTTTACGTCTCCTAGTGCCGCGCAGGTCTACTCGGTGGCGAAAGCCGCCGACCAAGGCAAAGGCGTCATCCTCACTTTTGGCAACTACGCCGGAGACAACATGAACTTCGGCATCGCTGCAGAACGCCTGCGGAAAGAAGGTGTTGATACCCGAATCGTGGTGGTCACGGACGACATTGCGTCTTCGCCGACTGAATCCGAACGTCGAGGCATCGCAGGTGACTTCACCGTGTTCAAAGCACTCGGGGCGGCTGCCGCGGCAGGGTTGGATATCGACGAGGTCGAACGGATCGGCCGGGCAGCCAATGCTGCTTCCCGCAGTTTCGGCGTCGCCTTCTCCGGTTGCACCATGCCTGGTGCAACAGAACCGCTCTTCACGGTTCCCGAGGGCCAGATGGGAGTTGGACTCGGGATCCACGGCGAACCCGGCATCCGCGACGAACCATTGAAGTCCGCTGATGAGCTAGCACGCCTTCTGGTCACCGATCTGCTCGCCCACGCCCCATCCGCCGATTCCTCGCGTGTCGCCGTCATTCTCAACGGACTAGGCACCACGAAGTACGAAGAACTCTTCCTGGTGTGGAAGTCCGTCGCACCGATGCTCCGCGAGGAGGGGCTCGAGATCGTCGATCCCGAGGTGGGCGAACTCGTCACAAGCCTGGACATGGGCGGGATCTCCCTCACCCTCATGTGGCTCGACAAAGAGCTTGAGTGGCTGTGGACCGCGGATGCCTACACCCCGGCCTACCGGAAACAGAAGTCCGCGCTCACCGGTCTGCGTCCCTCGTTACGCGCGGCCACCACTGCCGAAGAGCACGACGACGCGCCCACCCCCAGTGTTGCCGCTGTTCCAATCGCCGGGCTCGTCCTGGAAGGCCTTCGCGCCTTGGCGCGCACCATGCACGAGAACGAATTCGAGCTGGGACGCATCGACGCAATAGCGGGTGACGGCGATCATGGCCGCGGCATGGTCAAGGGTGCCGACGCGGCACTCGCTGCCGCAGAAAGCGCCGCAGCAGCATCCGCAGGTCCGGCATGGATCCTGCGTAAAGCCGGGCAAGCCTGGGCAGCCGCGGCCGGCGGAACCTCGGGAGTTTTGTGGGGAGCCGGGTTGGAGAGCGCGGGGGCGGTACTCGACGACGAGGCCACTGAGTTCGGGCGCAGTGAGCTCGCAGCGGCAGTACACGCTTTCGCCACAGCAATCACAGATCTGGGCCGGGCAAAGCCTGGAGACAAAACAGTCGTAGATGCACTTCTGCCGTTTGTCGACACCCTTGAGCTCTCGTTGATGAGCGGCGAGGAAAGCGTCAGGGCCTGGGTAAAGGCAGCCGAGGCGGCGAACGCGGCGGCAGCGGCAACCGCCGCCCTGACCCCGAAACTCGGACGAGCCCGGCCACTGGCGGAGAAGAGCATCGGCACGCCGGACGCCGGCGCGACGTCGTTCGGGATGATCGTCAGCGCCATCGGACGCTGATTGGAACAGAAGAGAAGGGACACCAGCATGAGCGGCACAAAGTGGCGCATCGTCGTCGGAAGCGACGACGCAGGATATGACTACAAGGAAATCCTCAAGAAGGATCTCGAGGCGAACGGCCTTGTGGCCTCAGTGGTTGACGTGGGTGTCAGCGCCGACGGTCACACCGCCTATCCGCACGTAGCGGTCAAGGCGGCGCGGATGGTCGCCAGTGGCGAGGCCGACAGGGCACTGCTCGTCTGCGGCACCGGTCTTGGGGTCGCCATCGCCGCCAACAAAGTGCATGGCGTTCGTGCCATCACAGCCCACGACTCCTTTTCGGTCGAGCGGAGCGTTCTCAGCAACGACGCCCAAGTACTGTGCTTCGGCCAGCGCGTGGTGGGCCTCGAACTAGCCCGTCGCCTCGCCAGGGAATGGCTTAGCCACCGATTCGATACCAGCAGCCCCTCGGCCGAAAAGGTCCAGGAAATCTGCGCTTACGAAGGATGACAACAATGGAACAGGAATTTGAAGGCCGCATCGCCATCGTCACAGGAGCGGCGAGCGGCATCGGTTACACGGTCGCCCACCACTTCGCGTCCCGCGGCGCACGCGTCGTCGGCGTCGATCTCTCTGAGAGCGTTGGCGCGCTCATGGCGGAACTCCCCGGCACAGGCCACCACGGTATTGCCCGTGACCTGACAGCACCAGAAGCAGCAGGCGAGGTCATTGCCGAAGCCGTGCGCGTGGCAGGCACCCCCCACATCCTCGTCAACTCAGCAGGGATCGCGCTGCTGGATCCGGCGATCGACGTGCCGGCAGCACGCTGGCAAGCGACGATCGACATCAACCTCAGCGCAAGCTTCTACATGGCGCAAGCCGCCGGCCGAGTCATGGTCGAGGCAGGATACGGCCGGATCATCAACCTCGCCTCGCAGGCCGCGGTGATCGGCCTCGACCAGCATGCGGCCTATTGCGCCTCGAAGGCGGCGATCGTTGGACTCACCCACGTCCTTTCGCTGGAATGGGCGCCCAAGGGCGTGACCGTCAACGCCGTGTCACCCACCGTTGTTGAGACGCCGCTCGGCAAGAAGGCCTGGGCCGGCGAAAAAGGCGAAAAGGCGAAACGCGATATTCCGGTTGGCCGCTTCGCCCAGCCGGAAGAAGTAGCGTCTCTTATCGCCTACCTTTGTGGCGATATGGCCGCTATGGTCACCGGCACGAACGTCTTGATCGACGGCGGGTTTACGACCGTCTGAGTGCCCTCGATTGGTGGCTCGGCAACCGGAACAGCGCCCGGTGTTCGTCAGACGGGGACGTGTTCCGTCTGGGAAGCAACTGTCTGGGGCCTGCGGGCTGCGTCACTGATCCGCAGCAGCAGGGCGACGATGATCCAGTTGGCAAGGAGGGAGGATCCGCCCGCGGAGAGGAACGGCGTCGTCAGCCCAGTGAGGGGAATAAGGCGGGTGACTCCGCCGATAATGATGAAGCACTGAAGGGCCATGGAGAAGGCCAGCCCGCAGGCAAGGAGCTTCCCGAAGGCATCCCGGATGCCCAGGGCGGCCCGGAATCCCCTGGTGAAAAGCAGCAAGTAGAGAAGAACGATCGCGAACAGCCCGATCAGGCCGAGTTCTTCACCAAGGGAAGCGATGATCATGTCGCTGTTCGCGAAAGGCACAAGGTCCGGGCTTCCGAGCCCGAGGCCCTTGCCGATCAGGCCGCCGTCGGCCATTCCGAAGAGACCCTGGACGATTTGGGCGCTACCTCCGGGGAAGCGGGTGAAGACCTGGGGGTCGAAGGCATTGATCCACGCGTCAATGCGCAAGCCGACATGGGAAAAGATCTTTGCTGCCGCGTATCCGCCCAGAAGCATGAGCACGACGCCGAGGACAAGCCAGCTGGCCCGGCTCGTGGCAACGTAGATCATCACGATGAAAAGGCCGAACAGCAGTATGGACATGCCGAGATCGTGCTGGAAGACCAGGACGCCCACGCTCGCCGCCCAAGCGGTGATCATCGGTCCTGTGTCCTTGATCCTGGGGAACTGCAGGCGCCCGAATTTCCTGCCGGCCAGCAGGATCAAGTCCCGGTTGGAGGACAAGTAGCCCGCGAAGAAGACGGCGAGCGTAATCTTCACGATCTCGCCAGGCTGGAACTGAAGGGAACCGAGGCGTATCCAGACATTCGCGCCGTTGATGTCTCCGGCGGAAATTCCCGGAACGAGGGGAAGGATGAGGAGGGCGGCGCTGACCGCGAGTGCAATGAAGGTGTACCGGCGCAAAAGCCGGTGGTCCTTCAAAAGCCACAGCACGGCGGCCGCGACCAGGACCGAGACGATCGTCCATGTGAGCTGATTAGTCCCGGCAGTAGTGCCGTTTGACGCATCCAGGCGTCGGATCATGGCGATGCCGAGGCCGTTCAAAGCCACCACAATCGGGAGGATCACCGGATCCGCATACCTTGCCTTGAACCGCAGGACAACGTGGAAGATCCCGGCCAGCGCCGTCAAGGTACCCGCCTGAAGCCAGAATCCAACGTCAAGGGCTTCCTTCTTGTCCACGCTGGTCATTGCAAGGGCACCAATGCCGACGCCAAGTGCCAGCACCAACAGCACCATCTCCACGTTTCGGCGAGGCTTCGCCAGAATCGCTTGCTGGCTCATCGGCATCTTCTTTCGTGGATCTCGGGCAGCCGGGCGGGTCCGGTTCAGTGGCTCAAGATCGGGTCAGTGGCTCAACATAAGGTTCAGTGGGCCATCATAGCCGCAGCGGCTGGGCAGCGGTTGGGAACAGGATCCGGTTGATCAGCGGCCAGCTTCCGTAACGGTCTGTATCACCATGTCGTCGAGCTTGGGGAGCGCATGCCCAAGCCGATGCCTGGCCTCGCCGACAGTTTCTTCCACCGCTGACAGCGGCGCGTTGGCGACGACGATCGTCGCTGCGCCCTGAAGGCGATGGCCGACCCAACGCAGTTGCAGCTTCGGCACGGAGAGCACGCCGGGTGTCATTTCCAACGCAGCCTGGGCGCCGTCCAGCAGTTCCGGTTCTATACCGTCCATCAAGCGTCGACCGATGCTGCGTACCGTCCCCCAGAGCAGGACGATGATGGCCGCCGAAATCAGCAGGCCGACAATCGGGTCCGCCAATGGGAAACCGAGCAGCACACCGCCGGCGCCAAGCACCACCGCGAGGGAAGTGAATCCGTCAATGCGCGCATGCACGCCGTCAGCGACGAGCGCAGCGGACCCGATCTGCCGGCCGACCCTGATCCTGTAAACGGCCACAATTTCATTGCCCGCAAAGCCGATGAGTCCGGCCGCAAGGACCCACCACAGATTGTGCAGGGGTTGCGGGTGGAACAGGCGATCGATGGATTGCCACGCGGCCACCACTGCCGAAAGCGCGACCACGCCGACAATGAACAGACCCGCAAGGTCCTCCGCCCGTCCGTATCCATAGTTGTAGCGTCGAGTTGCCGCACGACGCCCCAGAATGAACGCAATCCATAATGGCACTGCGGTGAGTGCGTCCGAAAAGTTGTGGATGGTGTCGGCCAGCAATGCGACCGAGCCGCTGATGAGGACCACGAGGAACTGCAGGACGGTGGTGCCCAGGAGCATGAAAAGACTGATCTTAAGTGCCCGGACACCCTGCGTACTGGACTCAAGGGCGTCGTCGATAGAATCGGCGGCATCGTGGGAGTGCGGGACGAAAAGCTCGTACAGCCACCCCTTGAGACCCTTGTGATGCTCGTGCGAGTGTCCGTCGTGGTCGTGGTCGTGGTCGTGGTCGTGGTCGTGGTGGTGGTGGTCGTGCACGTGGTGCTCGTGATGACCAACTTGCTGGTGACCGCTCATGCCGGTTCCTGTTCTGCGCGGTGGTGTGCAGGGGTGCCGCCCAGGGCGTGCTCTGCTTGGAATATTGCATCAGCGACCAACTGGCGGGCATGCTCGTTCTCAAGCCGGTACATGACCCTGGTTCCGTCCTGCCGCGTGGAAACCATTCTCGCCAAGCGCATTTTGGCAAGGTGCTGCGATACCGCCGCCGGGGACTTCCCTACGAGTTCCGCCAAGGCTCCGACGGCCATTTCGCCGTTCCGGAGCGCGAGGACGATCCGGACCCTCGTGGCATCGGCCAGCATCGCGAACACTTCCACAGCCAATTCAACGTATTGGCTGTCGACCCCCAGCGAGCAGTCCCTATTATCTGCATTCATACGCAGATTCTTTCACACATCCCGGCCAAAGCCACATCGAGGACTCGGGATGGCGAATAGGAAGTCCGAGGCGCCACGACAAGTGGGGGCCTGAATGAAGTTCTCAATGCCTTGGGGGTGAACTCTCAGTGAACCCGCGGACACTATCCACAGCCTTGTGCACATTGGGTAAAACCACGGGTCCATGGCGCGAGGGCCTGGTTATGACCTGAATGTCGGGGATCCTGGCTTCATGTACGTGGATGTCCACATGAATTGTCCACAGCTGTGGATAAAGTTACGCACTTCTGTGGAAAGAGGGTGGATATCAGAGCCAAACTCCGGAGCTGCCCCGACGATGGCTATCGAGCAGATGCGTATCGATCATGCCGATCGCCTCCATCAGCGCATACATGGTGGTGGGGCCCACGAAAGCGAAGCCTTTCTTACGCAGGGCCTTGGACAGCGCAATCGACTCCTGCGACTTGGTAGCGACGTCGGCAAACGTACGCGGTTCCGGCGTCGACTCCGGTTGGAACGACCACACGAAGTCCACCAACCCGCCCTCGCTCCGCAATGCGATCGTGGCTTTGGCGTTGGTGATGGTCGCGCGGATCTTGAGGCGGTTGCGCACAATTCCCGAATCCTGCATCAGCCGTTCGACGTCCGCCTCCGTGAAAGCCGCAACGCTTTCAGGGTGGAAGTCCAGGAAAGCGGACCGGAACGCGTCGCGCTTGCGCAAGATGGTGGCCCAGGACAAGCCGGCTTGGAATCCCTCGAGGCTGATGCGCTCATACAAGCCCCGTTCGTCCCGTACAGGCATGCCCCACTCGTGGTCGTAGTACTCGCGCATAAGCGGGTCAACGGATGCCCAGGGCGGACGCGCAAGGCCGTCGTCGCCAATGACGGTGCCGTTCTCGGGCGGGTTCATGGGTAATCCTCCACAGGGAGCCGGGCAGAAGCTGTTGTTGACATTGTGCCCCGGTCCTACGACATTCCAGTGACGCGCATCGTGATGTTGATCCGCCCTCCCGGCAGCCCGCAGCCTTCAGGAGCCGTTCCGGGGAGCACTTTGGTGATGCCGTGGTACGCAAAACGGGATGCACCTCCGAACACGAACAGGTCCCCTGAAGACAGTTCGACGTCGGTATACGGCTTGGTGCGCGTCTCCGTGTTGCCGAAACGGAAGACGCAACTGTCTCCGATGCTGAGCGACACCACGGGGGCCCGGGACTTTTCGTCCTTGTCCTGGTGCATGCCCATCTTGGCGGCCTCGTCGTAGAAATTCACCAGCGCAGTGTCCGGCGTGTAGCCGGCGGCTTCGGCGGCGTCACCGTAGGCCTCGAACAGTGCTTTGCGGCCCAGGCGAACCATCCAGTCAGGAAAGTCGAGCACCCGCCGCCCGTTGACGTCAAAGGCCTCGCGTGTGTACCTATAGGGCTGCCAGTGCCAGCCAAGGCAGACCGTCCGGACGGACATCGGGTGCCCGCCTGGAAGGACGGCGGCGCGCAAGGGGACGGGACCCCGCGTCCACTCTTCGAATCGGGCCGCGATCCACTGCTGCTGCCCAAGGCCCAGCCAGCCCGGAACGTGTACGGCGCCGGGCGCGATCTCCCGTGGACCGGCGTCGGGCGCGTCCGGCAACTCAAACGGAAACAGCGGTTCCGTCCATCCTGAGCTCATGCTGCCTCGAGAGCCAACAAAGTTCGTTTGGCTTCTGTGCCGCCGAGGTAGTTGCCAAACGATCCATCGGATTTCACCACCCGGTGGCAAGGAACAATCACCGGCAACGGGTTGGTGGCGCAAGCAGTGCCGACGGCGCGCACGGCTCGCGGGCTTCCAGCCGCCAAGGCCACTTGCGCGTAGCTTTCCGTGTGGCCGTAGGCGATCTGCGGCAAATGTTCCAGGACGCTGAGTCGGAACCCGCGCGAAAGGCTGAAATCCAGGGGCAGGTCGAACCGGTGCCGGGTCCCGGCAAAGTATTCGTCCAGCTCACGGGCCGCGGGATCGAGACGGCTCGCTGAGAAGAGGATCCGCGGACTGAGCTTTTCCGCGAGCAGCTGCAATACGGCGTCGTGGTCTTCCATTTCGAACGCCACGCGCACCATGCCGCGTTCCGTGGCCGCAAGGAGCAGTTTGCCGATCGGCGAATCCACCGTGCGGTAGGCAATATCAAGGGTGTGCTGCCCAGCCGCCGCCGCTGCGAGGCGGTCGTGGAGCCGCTGCATGACGTCCGGTTCCGCGGAGTCGGGGCGTGCGAGGAGTTCGGAGACGTCCGGTTCGTCGTGGCGGATGGTCATCGGGTTTCTTCTTTCACGTGGCTCACCGAGCTGTCGTAGCTGTTTGTGAGGATGGTGCGCAGCGCCTTGACGCCGTCGGCTCCCGCTCGACGCGCGGCGTCGGGGGTCCCGCCGAGAAGCCCGGCGACGTCCTTGTAGGGGAGCCCGGCGAGGTAGTGGTACGCCACCGCTTGGCGCTGCTTCGTCGGAAGCTGCCCGACGGCGTCGAGCACCTCGCGGTGACCGTCGCCGGGGATTCCGAGTCCGGACGGGCGCACAGGCAGTTCGTCCACGGGAAGCGGCTGGCGGCTCCTGGCGCGGACAATGTCGATGGATTTACGGTGGGCGATGGTGACGAGCCAGGCCTGGACGTTGGCACCGGCCGGAAGTTCGGGGTAGGCCTTCAGGGCGGCGAGGAAAGTCTCCGACCAGCCGTCTTCCGCGTCGTGGGCGCCGAGAACCGCGCGGCACACGCGCAGGACAGTGGGTCCGTGCTCCCGGACGACCAGCTCGAACGGCTTCTTGGGCTCCATTAGAAGAGCTTGCTTTCCTTCGCGGCCGCTGGTTCTTCGAGTTCCAGGAGGAACCGTTTGTTGTCGAGTCCGCCGGCGTATCCGGTGAGCTTCCCGTCGTGCCCCACAACCCGATGGCACGGAATGATGATGCTCAGTGGATTGCGGCCAACTGCCGAGCCGACGGCTTGGGAAAGGTTGCGATCGCCCAGTTCGGTGGCCAGTCCTCCGTAGCTGACGGTCTCCCCGTAAGGAATCTCTTCGAGTCGGGCCCAGACCCGCTGCTGGAACGGATTCCCTGAAGCCTTGAACGGGACGTCGAACACGGTTCGCTCGCCAGCCAGGTATTCGCCGAGTTCAGCGGCGGTTTGCTGGAACAAGGGATCCTCGGCGGGTACGGCTTCACCGAAGAATTCCGAAGGTGGCATATGCCAATGACCCTCGAAGAAAATGCCGGTGAGCAGCTCCTCCTGGGCAGTCAGCGTGAGCCGGCCCAGCGGCGAATCAATGGTTGTGTGCCTGGTGGTCATGTCTGGTAGACGCTGCAGGCGGCCGAAATGTGAGGTCGCCGCTCAGGAGCGCCAGCGGGTGGTCATAAGGAAGCCGACAATCGCGATGCCGAAGCCTGCCACGATGTTCCAGGACGCCCATGCGGGCACGGGAAGCTGGCCGCTCGTGATGTAGAACGTGATGATCCACAGCAGCCCGATGATCATGAGACCGAACATGACTGGCTTGTACCAGATGGGGTTCGGCTTGTACTGCTGTGCGGTGGCCGCTTCGGTGGGGCGGGCGGCCCTCTTGCGGGGCTTGGACTCGGGCACGGATCCTCCTTGGCCGGCTGAATGAAAGGCCACGCGCCAGCTTGATATCCTGCAGGAAGGAAAATTCCAGCGGTCAACGCGCACGCGGCAATTCCGGGGTTCGTTCTAGCAGACAAGTCTAGCCGGATTCCGGAGACTGCTCGTCGTCGGGCATCCGCGCCTGTAAAGAGGAGATCCAGTGGCGCAGCAGCAGACGCAGCAAGCCGCTGCCGTGCCGGACGACGGCACAGGAACCGGCGCTGAGGGTCCTCGCCCCGGGGGACGCAAGCCGCGCTCGGCGAGGCGCAAGGGACGGCCCAGCACGGGCGACGTGGTGCGCAGGATCGTCCAGATCGTGGGCGAGCTGCTCCTTACCGCGGGACTCATCCTGTTGCTCTTTGTGGCCTGGGAGTTGTGGTGGACCAACGTTGAAGCCGACGCCAAGCAAAGCCAGGCCGTCCAGGGTTTTGCGAAGAGTTTTGCGGGACCTGTGGCACCTGTTGCCCCTGCCAACCCTGCGGCACGGCCCGACTACGGGAAGCCCGTGGTTGCAGAGGCCCCCGAGCACGGCGGAATGATCGGAATCATGTACATTCCCCGGTTCGGCCCGGATTATTCGCGGCCCATCATCGAGGGAACCGGTTCCGACATTCTGGACACGCTGGGCCTTGG
The DNA here is from genome assembly GCF_030209755.1 of Arthrobacter sp. efr-133-TYG-118. Classification (GTDB taxonomy): domain Bacteria; phylum Actinomycetota; class Actinomycetes; order Actinomycetales; family Micrococcaceae; genus Arthrobacter. Next base: position 322,938 of record NZ_JARVRH010000012.1, read on the forward strand.
CCATTACGGAACCACCAGCATGCCCGGAGCCCCGGGCAACTTCGCCGTCGCGGGACACCGCCAGACCCATGGCGCAGTGCTGGACAACATCCATCTCCTGGTACCGGGCGACAAGATATATGTGCAGACCAAAGACGGTTACTACACGTACGTTTTCCGCAACAACCAGATCGTGTTGCCTTCGCGGACGGACGTCCTTCTTCCGGTTCCCACACAGCCCGGCGCGACGCCTACCGAAAGCTACCTGACCATGACCAGCTGCAATCCGCGCTTCGGTGCTGAAGAACGCATCATCGCGTACTCCTTGCTGGAAAGCTGGCAACCAGCCTCCGCCGGCCCACCGCAGGAGATCGCCAAGCAAGTCGCCCAGACGCGCGGAAAGGGTTAAGCCATGTACGGATGGATCTTCCGCCACCTTCCGGGACCCCTGTGGGTGCGTATCCTGACATCAGCGGCCCTCGTGGCATGCGCGCTTGTCCTGATGGTCCAGTTCCTCTTCCCCTGGATGTCACAGTTCACTACCTTCACCGACTCAACGATTGGTTCAGCACAGCAGCCATGAGCACAACAAAAATCCTCGTCGTGGACAACTACGACAGCTTCGTCTACACCCTGGTCGGCTACCTTCAGGAACTTGGTGCGGAAACCACAGTGGTCCGGAACGACGACGTCACCCTCGCCGAGGCGATCGAACTGGCGGACGCGCGCGACGGCGTGCTGATCTCCCCCGGCCCCGGCACCCCTGCCGAAGCCGGCGTCTGCATCGAGCTGATCAAGTGGTGCGGAGACAACAACAAGCCGATGTTCGGGGTCTGCCTCGGGCACCAGGCGCTGGCCGAAGCCTACGGCGGGACTGTCACGCACGCACCCGAGCTGATGCACGGCAAGACATCACCCGTGCAACACGACGGCAAGAGCGTTTTCGCCGGTCTGCCCTCGCCGGTGACGGCCACCCGCTACCACTCCCTGGCGGCTGTCCGGGAAAGCATTCCCGACGTCCTGGAAATCACCGCCGAAACCGCCAGCGGGGTTGTCATGGGCCTGCAGCACCGTTCGGCGCCGCTGTGCGGTGTGCAGTTCCACCCGGAATCGGTGCTCACCGAAGGTGGCTACCTCATGCTCGGCAACTGGCTTGAATCACTCGGGATGTCCGGGGCGGCCGCCCGCGCGGCCACCCTGAGCCCCTTGATCCAGCGCTAGCCGCCTAACCCACCCAAGCCCCCGCCCTTGGTGTCGCTAGGAGACGGCGTAGGCGTCGGAGCGGGACTAGGGGGCGGGGCGGGAGCCTTCGCGACAATGACGCTGATGGTCTTGCCCTGCTCCACCAGGGAATTGAAGGCATCGCCCTGGCTCGTCACCTTTCCAGGGGTTACTTGCGAATTCTCCTGTTCGGTGACCGCGATGGCCAGGCCGTTCGCTTTGAGCAGTGCTTCGGCATCGGCCTCACTCAAACCAACGAGTTGCGGCACGGATACCTTGCCGGTGGACACCACCAAGTCAACGGTGCTGCCCACCCCAACCACAGCCCCTGAAGCCGGCTTGGTGCTGATGACGGAGCCCGCGGGAACCGTTGCACTATTGGCCAAGGTACTTGAGCCGCCGACGAGTCCGGCCTGGCGCAGGAGGTCGCGGGCAGCGGCTTCGGTGAGGCCGCTCAGTCCTGCCGGGACAGTCGCCGAGACCGGCCCGTTTGAAACGTTCAGCACGACTTGCGATTTCGGCGCCACTTGGGACCCCGCGCCCGGGTCGCTGCTGATCACGGTCCCCTTGGGGACCTTGTCATCCGCGATATGGTTCGACTCCGGGCTGAGGTTGGCGCCGTAGAGCGTCTGCAATGCCGTGGCCTCGCTCATGCCGGCGACCGCCGGTACGGCGATCAACGGGGGCGGGGCCGGCTTCTGGTTCACCGTGCTGTACACCCAGAATCCGCCGCCGGCCAGGACCAGTAGCACCAAAATAACAACCACGGCGGTCCACGCACGACGGCGGGACTTCTGCCGGGCGGTCCGCTCGCGTTCAGGCGCGAAACCAAGCGGCAAGGCGCCGTCGTGGTCTGCTTCAGGTTCCGGCTCGCCGGCCTGGAACGCAAGTATGTCCTGGTCGGCGGCCTGGCCGTTTCCCGACCCCCCGATCAGGGTGCTGTCCAGGAATTCGGCGCCCGTCAGGCCGCGCACCAAGCCACCTTCCGGAATCTGCTGTGTCGACGGAACCACGTCCTGGACGTCCGTGGGTGTTCCGGCAAGGGCCGGGACTGCCACGCCGTTCTTGGCCGCACGCAAGGCACGCCGGAAGGCGGCCGCATCCTGGAAACGATCGGCGCGATTCTTCTGCAGGCCCTTGGCCAAGACGCTGTCCAGTGCCTCCGAAACGGCCGGATTGAAGGTGCTGGCAGGCTCCGGGATCTCGCGGACGTGCTGGTAGGCCACCGAGACAGGGCTGTCGCCCGTGAACGGAGGACGGGACGTGAGCATTTCAAACAGGAGGCACGCCGCGGAGTACAGATCGCTACGGGCATCCACGGTTTCGCCGAGGGCCTGCTCGGGCGACAGGTACTGGGCAGTACCAACCACGGCTTGCGTCTGGGTCATGGTTGCCGCCGAATCGGCCATCGCCCGGGCGATTCCGAAGTCCATGACCTTCACATCGTTGGACTCCCCGGTCACCATGACGTTGGCCGGCTTGATGTCGCGATGCACGATCCCGGCCTTGTGGCTGTACTCCAGCGCGGCAAGGACGCCAAGGATGAACTCGATGGCTTGATCGATGTCCAGTTCCTTGGCACGGATCAGGTCGCGGACAGTCCGGCCGGACACGTATTCCATGACGATGTAAGGGACGCGGACGTCCTCGCCCGGTCCGCCGGACACCGTGTACTCGCCGGTGTCATAGATGGCGACGATCGAGGAGTGGTTCAAGGCCGCCACCGCTTGTGCCTCGCGCTTGAAGCGCGCATGGAACTGCGGATCGCGGGCAAGATCGGCACGGAGCAGCTTCACCGCTACGGTTCGTCCGAGCACCGTGTCGATGCCCTTGTAGACATCGGCCATGCCACCACGGCCGAGCAATTCACCGAGTTCGTACCGCCCGTTGAGGACGCGCTGGGATGTCATGGGAGTGCTGTCCTCTCTGTGGGCAGGGGTGGAGCGTCCGGTCGGCATGGTGTCCTATTTGCTGGGTGTAGCAGACGAAGACGGGGCCGACTTGGACAGGTGATAGGTCACAACGGATCCGGAAGGTACTTTCTGCCCGGCCGCGGGATCGGAACTGACGAAAGTCCCCGGCGCCTGGCCGGTTGCTCCATCAACGGGGGCTCCAGTGACCCAGCGCAGGCCGGCGCCCTCGATGGCGGCCTGCACTTGCGACTCGGCGGCGCCCTGGCCGATGGTCGGCACCGTAACCATTTGCGGTCCCTTGGAGTAGCTCACGGTGATGGTCGATCCCTTGGGCACGGGGCCGGAAGGATTGATGTCGATGACAGTGCCGGGCGTGGATGGATCGAAGACCTGGATACCGTTGACCACGAGGCCGAGTGCATTGAGGTCCGAGCGCACCTTGTCGTACGGCTGTCCCTTGTACTGCTCGGGGATCAGGTTGATGGCCTCGGCCGTGGTCGTGGTGGGTGTCGGACTGGCCGAAGTCTCCGTGGGGCTCGGACTTGCCGAGGTTGGAGGTGCGCTCGAGGCCTGGCCCGGTGGGGTGGTGCCCGCCGGTGCTGGACTGCTGGGCGAGAACAGCCCGGACTGGGTCAGGATCGCCCCCACCACGGCGAGCAGCACGAGCACGATCAGCGCGACGAGCGGCCACGTCCACGGGCTGCGTTTCTTCCGCTGCGGCTCCTCCTGGTACTCCTCTTCTTCATGGAAGTACTGGTTGTGCTCGTCGGCCTGATCCAAACTGCGTTCGGCGGCCAGGGCGTTGGCACGGGCCAGCGGATTTCCACCTTCGGCTGCGGCCCCTACCGCAGCGGCTCCCGCAGCGGCGGCGCCGACCACGGGGAGTGCCGACGTCGACGTCGACCGTGCTTCCCTGCCGTACGGCGAGGTGACAATGCCCGTGGGCGCGGTGGCAATGTCCGTGGGCGCGGTGATGGGGCCCGTGGCGGATTTGAACAGCAACATCCCTGGCACGGCCGCGTGTGCAGTCGCGATATCGCCGGCGCGGATCGCTTCTGCGGCTTCAGCCAGTTTGATGGCATCTGCAGGGCGGTTCTTCGGATCCTTGGCGAGCATGGACATCAGCAGGGCGCGTATCGGGGTGGGCAGGCTTTCAGGCAGCGGCGGCGGGGCGTCGTTGACCTGGGCCAGCGCGATGGCGATCTGGGATTCGCCGGAGAACGGACGATGCCCTGTAAGGCACTCGTAGCCGATAATCCCGAGGGAATATATGTCGGAGGCGCCTGTGGCCGTTTGCCCCGTGGCCTGCTCCGGAGCCAGGTACTGGGCTGTACCCATGACCTGGCCGGTCTGCGTGAGCGGAACTTGGTCTGCCAGGCGGGCGATGCCGAAGTCTGTGATCTTGACACGGAAGTCCGGCGTGATCAGGAGGTTGCCCGGTTTGATGTCCCGGTGCACAAGGCCCTGGGCGTGCGCGGGCGCCAGCGCACGGGCCGTCTGGGAAATGATGGACAGGGTACGGTCCGGGGAAAGGACCTGCTCGTGTTCCAGGATGCTGCTCAGCGGCTGACCTGGCACCAATTCCATGACCAGGTAGGCGGAGCCGTCTTCCTCTCCGTAGTCGAAGACGTTGGCGATCCCCACGTGATTGAGCAACGCGGTGTGGCGGGCCTCAGCGCGGAACCGCTGGAGGAACCCGGGGTCACCCGTGTATTCCTCCTTGAGTACCTTGATGGCGACGATCCGGCCAAGGATCTGGTCCTTGGCCCTCCAGACCTCTCCCATGCCGCCAATCGCAATGCGACTGGTCAGCTGGAACCTGCCGCCGAGGGTGATTCCTGACGTAGGCCTCACTTGTTCAACACCGCCTCAAAAATCTTCTTCGCGTTCGGACTAGTTAGCTTTGCGCCGGTAGACACATCAACGCCTTCCATAACAATGGTGACGGCTACCTGCGGGTCGTTGGCCGGGGCAAACCCGGTAAACCATGAGTTGTTCAAGCCTGAATCGCCGAGTTGCGCCGTACCGGTCTTGCCGGCCACCTGGACTCCCGGTACCGCGGCGCCGCTCGCAATGCCCTGGGATACGACGTCGGTCATCCATTGTGTGATCTGGCTTGCGATATCAGGCGTGGTTGAAGTACGCAGCGCCTCGGCCTTGGGCTCGCTGATGACACGCAGGTCAGGTGCCCGCACAGTCTTGATGAGGTTCGGCTTCATCTGGACGCCCTTATTGGCAATAGCGGCGGTCATCATGGCGATTTGCAGCGGAGTGGCCCTGACGTCACGCTGCCCGACGGCGGACTGGGCCAGCGCTGCCTGGTCCAGATTCTTGGGGAAGATACTGACCGCGGACTGAAGCTTGAGCTGATCGCCGAAATCCTGTCCGAAGCCAAACTTGCTTGCCTGGTCCGCGATGGCCTGCTGGCCCAGGTCGAGGGCGATACTGGCGAAGGGCGTGTTGCACGACTGTTCCAAGGCGAAGGGGAAATCGGCCGTGTTGCGGGTCGAGCAGTTGCCGCCGGCATAGTTGGGCAGCGAGGCGCTCGAACCGGGCAAGGGAAGGCTGTCCGGGTTCGGCAAGACACTATCCTTGTTGTACTTCCCGGAGCTCAAGGCGGCCGCGGTATCGACGAGCTTGAACACGGAACCGGGCGCCAACAGCTCGCCGGTGGGTCCGCTCACGGACTGGTTGAGGTTGATGCCCGGGACCTGGTTGATTTGGTCGTAACCGGCCTTTTCCTTGGCGGGATCATGCGTGGCGATCAGGTTGGGATCATAGGACGGCTTGGAGACCATCGCGATGATGGCGCCCGTCTTCGGGTTGGTGACGACAATCGAGCCACGCTGGCCGTCAGGAATGAGGTCGTAGGCGAGCTTCTGGATCACGGGATCGAGGGTCAATTCCACCGAGGCGCCCTTCGGCTGGCTGCCGAGGAAGATCTGGCTCACGCGGTCCAGGAAGAGCTGGTCGGAGCTGCCGGCCAGTTCATCCCGAAGCTGCTGCTCAAGCCCGGTGGACCCGTAGGTCCTGGAGAAGTAGCCCGTGATCCCCGCGTAGAGCTCCGGCTGGGCATAACTGCGCTGGTACTTGCAGGTTTCGTCTCCAGCAACGGATTCGGCGATTGGCTTGCCGCCGACGATGATGGCGCCGCGGTCGTTGCAGTAGTTCGCCAGGACGGCGCGCTGGTTCCACGGATTGTCATTGAGGTCGCCGGCGCCAATGACCTGGACATAGCTGATCGCGCCAAAGAGTAGGGCGAACATGGCAACTGCTGCCATCCACGCATTGCGTATGGAATGGTTCATGAGGTCTGCACCGCCTCTGTGGGGGCATGGGTAACGGGCGTAGTGTCCACCGGGCCGCGCGCGGTGTTCGAGATCATGAGCAGCAAGCCCACAATGATCCAGTTGGCAAGCAAGGAAGAACCGCCGGCCGCAAGGAAGGGAGTGGTGAGCCCCGTCAGAGGGATCAGCCGCGTTACCCCGCCGATCACCACGAAGCACTGCAACGCTATGGCAAAGGACAGGCCACAAGCCAAGAGCTTGCCGAACGCGTCCCGCGCGCCAAGAGCCGCGCGGAACCCGCGGGTGAAGAGCAGCATGTAGAGCATGACGACGGCAAAGAGACCGATCAGTCCCAGTTCCTCACCGATGAGGGCTACGATCATGTCGCTGTTGGCGAACGGGACCAGATCCGGCCTGCCTTGTCCGAGCCCCGTGCCTCCGAGACCGCCGTCGGCCATGCCGAAGAGGCCTTGGACGATCTGTCCGCTGCCGCCCGGAGACCGGTCGAAGACTTCCGGGGTGAAGGCGTTCCACCAGCTGTCCAGGCGGAAGGCGACGTGCGAGAAGAACCTGGACGCCAGGAATCCGCCACCAAGGATCAGCGCGACGCCGATGACCACCCAGCTGATTCGGCTTGTTGCGACGTAAATGATCACGATGAACAGGCCGAAGAAAAGGATCGAGGTGCCGAGGTCCCGCTGGAACACGAGGATGCCGATGCTCACGAGCCAAGCGGTGATCATGGGGCCAAGATCCTTGAAACGCGGCAATTGCATGGGGCCGATTTTGCGGCCGGCAAGCAGGATGAGGTCCCGGTTGGACGAGAGATAACCTGCGAAGAATATAGCCAAGGTGATCTTGGCGATTTCGCCCGGCTGGAAAGTCATGGGACCGATCCGGATCCAGACGCTGGCGCCCAGCACTTCGCCGGCGGAAATACCGGGAACGAGCGGCAGTACGAGGAGGATCGCGCTGGCCGCCAGCGAGATAAAGGTGAAGCGGCGAAGGAGGCGGTGGTCCTTGAGGAACCAGATCACGATGATTGACACGGCCATGGCCAGGAGGGTCCAGCGCAACTGGTTGTTGCCCGTGTCCTCGCCTGGCTGGTCCATGCGATGGATGAGGGCAAGTCCCAAGCCGTTGAGGGCAACGACGATCGGAAGGATGATCGGATCGGCATATTTTGCGCGGAACCTGAGGATCATGTGGAAAGCGAATGCCGCCACGACCAAGAGACTCGACTGGAACCAGAAATCGCTGTCGAAAGCGGCCGGACTATTGAGCCCGACCATGGCGCTGGCGCCGATTCCCACGGCTAGGGCAAGGACCAGCAGGACGAGCTCGACGTTGCGGCGCGGCTTGGGTGTAGTTATGGCCAGAATCATGGGGACACCGCGCACGTAGGGACCGCCGTGGACGTGGGTGACGATGTTGGCCGGTTCGAAGGACTCGGACTTGGCGGCGTGGGGGTTGCCGTGGCGCCGGGACTTGCCGTCGGCTTGGCTGTGCCTGTGGGGCAGTTGACGGGCAGCCCCGTGGTGCCCTTTTCCTGCAGGTTCTTCACAATCTGCTGGGCATCGGAAAGATCCCGCGCCGGAACGGTCTGGCGAACAACCTGTTGCGTGAATTCAGGCAAAGAGTCCATGCGGATGTTTGTCTTGGCCTCTACTTTCGAGAGCTGGAACGGGCCAAGGCTCTGGGAAATGCCGTTGAAAATTGCGACGTGCTGGTCGAATTCACCGACGTAGTAGCGTGTCTGGGTCCACGCATAGCCGAGCCACAGCCCGGCGACCACGAATATGGCCAGGACCGCGGCAATGGCCGGCGTCAACCAGCGCCGCTTCCGCGCGACAAGCGGTTGTTGATCCTGGCGGTCTTGCTCAGCCTTGTGGGTCAGCACCGTGGCAGCCCGGCGTGCAACGCTGCGTCCGGCTATGGTCGGGATCGAACCCGTGTCGGCGGCGGTCGCGGCAGCACCGACCAGTTCGTGCGGACGGCTTGCGAGCTCTTCGCGGAGGATCTCCGCCGACAGGTGCTCGCCAAGGTGGGGGTCTGTCGCCGTCGGAGGCTCAGGAGCCCCGGCGGGTTTTCCAGGACGCGTCGCTGCGGGCTCGGTGGCGGCGATGGGTTTCGCCGCCGCGGCGGAAGGCCCGGTGTCGGAGGTTGTTTCCGGCCGCGTGACCGCCGGCGTGACCCGGCCGGTCTCGGGGCTGTTGGCTCCGGGCTCTTTGGCCGGGGCGGCTGCTTCCGGCTTGACGACGTCGACGGCGGCTGTGCCGAGGTTGTCGCCGGTCTCTTCCACGATTTCCAACAGCACCACGGTGACGTTATCCGGAGCGCCGTTGGCGAGCGTGAGCTCAACGAGGAGCTCGGCGCATTCGGCGAGGTCCTTGGTTTCGCGGACTACTTGCTCCACGACCGCGCCCTGGACGTAGTTCAGGCCATCGGAGCAGAGGAGCCAGCGTTCGCCGGGTTCGACGTCGAGCTCGTCCAGGTCCAGTTCGGGGCTGGCGTCCACGTCGCCCAGAACGCGCATGAGGACGTTCTTGTGCGGGTGGGTTTCGGCTTCTTCCGGACGGAGCCGGCCTTCATCGATCAACCTCTGGACGAAAGTGTGGTCCACGCTGATTTGCTCGAATTTGCCGTTGCGCAGGCGGTAGGCGCGGGAATCGCCGATGTGCGCGAAGTGCAGCCGCCTGCCTTCGAGCAGCAGGGCGGTGACCGTGGTGCCCATTCCGGCGAGCTTCGGGTCTACGTGGACAAGCTCGGAGAGGAGGGAGTTGGCGGTCTGGATTTCGTCTGCCAGGACTGTTTCCGCGCCGTCCGGGTAGGAATCGTGATCGAGGTGGATCATGTCCAGCACTGTGGATGCTGAGGCGACGTCCCCGCCCGCGTGCCCGCCCATGCCGTCCGCGACGACGGCAAGATGCCGGCCGGCATACGCGGAGTCGTCGTTCTTCGAGCGGACACGCCCGACGTCGGACCGTGCCGCGTAGCGCATGATGAGGGGGAGTTCCGGAGGCAGCGACTTGCCTTCGGAAGCCTGGGGGGAAGCCATGGGCTACGCCCTCAATTCGATGACCGTCTTGCCGATCCTCACGGGGACGCCAAGCTCCACCGGCAGGGCGCGGGTCAATTGCTGATCGGCGAGGTAGGTGCCGTTGGTGGAGCCAAGATCTTCGATGAACCATCGGCTGCCCTGGGGGAACAAGCGCGCGTGCCTGCCCGAAGCGTAGTCATCCTCGAGGACCAACGTGGCCTCTTGTGCGCGGCCCAGCAGAATGGGGCTCGCCGCCAAAGGAAGCGTGGTCCCCTTGAGCGGTCCCTCGACGACGACGAGCTGGTGTGCCTGCTGCTTGACGGGTTGGGGTGGTGCGGGGGCGAGCTCCGGGTGCTTGCGTACTTCGCGTGCCGTCGGAGTTCCCATGGCTGCTTTGCGGCCGATCACGAGATCGCGGCGCATGGTCGAGACGATGCTGAAGATCAGTATCCACAGCAACAGCAGGAAGCCGAAGCGGAGCGCGGTGATGGTCAGTTCGCTGATGTCGCTCACGGGCGCCCACCAGAGGGCTGGGGGAGAAGTCTGAAGATGATCTTGGTCCGTCCCATGGTGATGGTGGATCCGTCAGTAAGTTCCACACTGCCGTCCACTCTGTGGCCGTTGACGTAGCTTCCGTTGGTGGAACCGAGGTCGACGGCGCGGATGACTCCGTCCGCCGTCTGGATTTCCAAGTGCTTGCGCGAGACGCCGGTATCGTCCACCAGGATGTCGGCCTCGGATGACCTGCCCAGCACGATGGAAGGCGCGTTGAGGGAATAGCGTTGCCCGCCAATGTCCAGGACAGGCTGGAGCCGTGTGGGCTCCCGGCTCGGCGCGGCGGGGACTACGGGCCGAGGAGCAACAGGCGCAGCAGGCCCGTCGGATTTCTCCGTGCGGGACGTGATTTCGAAATGGCCTTCGCGCTGGGCATCGTCGTGACGGAAGGAGATCCGTACCGGACCCTGCAGGATATAACCCTGGCTGCGCACGTGCTGGATGACGACGTCGCACAATTCCTCCGCCAGGGGAGTTCCCCAGTCCTGGGCGCGCGCGAAGTCTTCATCGCTCAAGAGGACATCGAAGACGTTGGGAGCCAAGGTACGGCCGGCCGAAATAGTGATGGACTTGTTATCCAGTTCACGGCGAAGCCTGCTGGCTATCTCCACAGGCTCCACCCGTGCCCGCGACCCGGTAGAGAAGACGCCGCGGACGGCCTTTTCGATGCCACGCTCAACCCTGTCAAGCAAGCCCATGGTCCTTCTCCTTCCGTTTCGTTGACCCTGCAGTATCAGTAGCCAAGACGAATCCCCGCAGTGGCCGGAGCGCATGCAAGAAGCCTGTCTTCAACCCCGATACTACTGGGCAAGACTGTGAATGGCCTTATTCCACAACGGCCGGAACGCCGGAAAAGTTCGCCAGCCCGCATCATTTCGGGACGCTTCTCGCGTGATTTCCACATCGTGCGGGGGACCGGCAATCCGCGGCGTCCCGGGGTTTTATGGCCCCTTCCTTGGTCGATTGGCGTTTTCAACAGGTTGTCCGTTATGCTTGATCTCGCTGCTTTCGCAGGGGTGAGGCCGGGGAAACCTGGTACGGCCCGGGCGAAAGAAGTTGCGCGCGAGTGGCGGAACGGCAGACGCGCTGGCTTCAGGTGCCAGTATCCGAAAGGGTGTGGGGGTTCAAATCCCCCCTCGCGCACGCATTTCAAGGAACCCCGGTCTCTGACCGGGGTTCCTTTGTTTAACGCCCAACTAGTCCCCACCGCCACCCTCGCCTCGCAAGTCCCCACCGGCTCCCAGCCTTCGCAAGCTCAGGCAGGGACCCTCGCCGGTGGGGCCCCACGGCCAGGGAACCCTGGCGGCGTGGGCCCACGCAGTTGTTGTCGTTATGACGGCTCATAACGACAACAACAAATGGAGTCAGTTGGGCTGGGTCCGGAGCGCCCCGAGTCCGGTGATCAGTGCATCCAAGCCCATGCTGAACGCGAGGTCGGACGGGTAGTTGTTCCGTTCGGGTCCAAGGCTGCGGACCGCCGAGGTGAAGTGCGGCGTGGAGTCGGCCAAGCGGCCGGAATCGAAAATGTCCGCCGGCGCGTTCGCGTCGAACGCGGCACCGAAAATGTAGGCCTCAAGGGCCACGATGCTCGGGATGATCTGCTTCTCAGGGAAACCCGCGCGGAGGAATCCCTCCGTGACGGCTTCGTACATGGCGAGCGTCTGTGGGGCGTCCGTTACGGGAAGGACCGCGATCACTGAGATCAGCGGGGTGTGCCTTGCGAAGATGCCGCGGTAGGAATACGCCCATTGCCGGACGGCCTCCTCCCAGGGGAGCGTGCTGAAACCTCCGAAGTCGACCTTGGACATCAGATCCTCTTCCACGAGCTTGAGGACTTCATCCTTGGAGGACACGTGGTTGTAAAGGGCCGACGGCGCCACACCCAGGGAGCGCGCGAGTGCAGCCATAGTGAGGCCGTCGTAGCCCTTCTTGCTGATCAGTTCCAGCGCCGCCGCCGTGATGCCGTCCTGGTCCAGGACCGCCGCCATTGGCCGGCCCGCCCTGCGACGCGCTTTAGGCTCGCCGGGAGCGGGGATGGGTTCAGGCATTGCTGACCTTTCTGGAGGCTGTGTCAAAGCATTATTCCATTTGGGTCTTCACAGCGGCGGCCGAGCCAGCTACAGTTGAGATAAATGAACGTCATTCATTTATTGGTCAGCCAACGGGGACGGCCACAGAAAGGACATCATGTTGAATCTTGATCGCGACGTCGTAATTGTCGGTGCCGGTCCGTCGGGGTTGACGGCCGCCCGCGAATTGAAGAAGGCCGGACTCAGCGTTGCCGTACTCGAGGCACGCGACCGCGTCGGTGGCCGCACGTGGACCGACACCATTGACGGGGCCATGCTGGAAATCGGCGGACAATGGGTGTCCCCGGACCAGACCGCCCTCATGGGGCTCCTCGACGACCTCGGCCTGAAGATGTACTCGCGCTACCGCGACGGCGAATCTGTCTACCTCGCGCCGGACGGCAACCGTACCCGCTACACCGGGGCTTCCTTCCCGGTGAGCGAAACCACTGCAGCCGAGATGGACAAGCTCACTGCCATCCTGGACGGCCTCGCCGCGGAGATCGGCCCGGAAGAGCCTTGGGCCCACCCCAAGGCCCGTGAGCTGGACACCATCTCTTTCCACCACTGGCTGCGCCAGAACTCCACGGACGAGGAGGCCTGCAACAACATCGGCCTGTTCATCGCCGGCGGCATGCTGACCAAGCCGGCCCATGCTTTCTCCGCGCTGCAAGCGGTGCTGATGGCAGCTTCAGCAGGTTCCTTCTCCAACCTGACGGACGAGGACTTCATCCTGGACAAGCGGGTTATCGGTGGCATGCAACAGGTCTCCCTGTTGATCGCCGCGGAACTGGGTAACGACGTCGTACTTAACAGCCCGGTCCGCACCATCAATTGGGATCCGGCCGGCGAAGGCCATCGCGTCACTGTTGAATCCGAGCGTGCAACCGTCAATGCGCGATTCGTGATCATGGCTGTCCCGCCGAACCTGTACTCCCGAGTGTCCTTCAATCCGCCGCTGCCGCGCCGCCAGCACCAGATGCACCAGCACCAGTCCCTTGGCCTGGTCATCAAGGTCCACGCTGTCTACAGCACGCCGTTCTGGCGCGAAGACGGACTGTCCGGTACGGGCTTCGGCGCCGACGCCCTGGTCCAGGAGGTCTACGACAACACCAACCACGGGGACACTCGCGGGACCCTGGTGGGCTTCATCTCGGACGAAAAGGCAGACGCCGTCTTCGAGCTCAGCGCCGAGGACCGCAAGAAGAAGGTCCTCGAGTCCATCGCGAGCTTCCTGGGCGAAAAAGCCCTGGATGCCGAGGTCTACTACGAATCCGACTGGGGTTCCGAGGAATGGACCCGGGGAGCCTACGCGTCCAGTTACGACCTGGGCGGTCTGCACCGCTACGGCAAGGACCAGCACGCCAACGTAGGACCCATCTACTGGTCCTCCTCCGATCTGGCTGCGGAGGGCTACCAGCACGTGGACGGAGCAGTCCGGATGGGCCAGGCAGCCGCCGCCCGGATCGTCACCGCGAACAACCGCGTAACTGCGGTACCGGTGGCCTAGAAAGGTATTAATCCACACGTGAGGTCTCGGCTCTTTCGCCCATCGAAAGGGACGAGACCTCACTTTTGGAATCCGGGCAGCTGGTCCATGAGGCAGGATTGTTGAACAATCTTGGTGTTTCAGGCATGATGGTGAGGTATTCAACCTGAGACGGGGATCACAATGCCTTTTATCGACCTCAACAGCGACGTCGGAGAATCGTTCGGCAATTGGACCATGGGCGACGACGCTTCAGTCTTCCGCCACGTGTCGAGCGCCAATGTAGCCTGCGGATTCCACGCCGGAGATCCCACCACCATCGCGAGGACCTGCCGAGAGGCGGTCGCCGCCGGAGTGACCATTGGTGCCCACGTGGGTTACCGGGACCTCGCGGGTTTCGGCCGACGCTTCCTCGATTGCTCCGCAACCGAACTGGCCGACGACGTTCTCTATCAGCTCGGCGCGCTCCAAGCCCTGGCCCATGCTGCCGGCTCCGAGATCAAGTACGTCAAGCCGCACGGCGCCCTCTACAACACGATCGTCCACCACGAGGTCCACGCCCAGGCAGTGGCCGACGCCGTCCATGCCTTCAGTCCCGGACTCCCGATCCTTCTCCTGCCGGGCTCCGTCGCACTCGCCAAAGCCGAAGCGAAGGGGCTTCGGGGAGTGGCCGAGGCGTTTGCCGACCGGGCCTACGACGCGGACGGCACCCTCGTATCGCGGCGCGAAGAAGGCGCCGTCCTGCACGACCACGCCGCCATCACCGAGAACATGGTCCGCCTGGCAACGGAGGGCAAAATCGTGGCCCGCGACGGTTCCGTCCTGAACGTCCACGCAGAAAGCATCTGCGTCCATGGAGACACTCCCGGCGCCGTGGCCATGGCAGGCGCCGTCAGCGCGGGACTCGAAGCCGCTGGGGTCGCCGTACGGAGTTTCGCGTGAGCCTCACGGGAATACGCCGGGCGGGCCCGCGCGCCCTGCTGGTGGAACTTTCCGATCTTCCTTCCGTGCTGGCGTTTCATTCCCGGCTGCTGGCCGAGCCCCTGCCCGGCCAGCTCGATGTGGTCGCCGCGGCAGCCACCGTACTCGTTAAGTTCGGCACGCACGCCGAGGCACTCGCGGCGCGAACCGCCGTCGGGCAAGTTGACCTGGACGCGGTGCCACGCGACAGTTCCCGCGACGTCACCATCGAAGTGGTGTACGACGGCGAGGACCTCGCCGAGGTGGGCATGCTCACCGGTCTGGGCCCGGACGGCGTCGTGGCCGCCCACACTGGACAGCTCTGGACCGCGGCGTTCGGCGGCTTCGCACCGGGCTTCACCTACTTGCTCGGCGAGAACCACAGCCTCGACGTTCCGCGCCGAAGCTCGCCGCGCACCGCCGTTCCTGCCGGTTCCGTGGCGCTCGGCGGGACGTTCTCCGCCGTCTACCCTCGACAGTCCCCGGGCGGCTGGCAGCTGATCGGACGTACGACAGCGGTCCTCTGGGATCTCGAGCGGGAGTCACCGGCGCTGGTTCGTCCGGGAGACAGGGTCCGGTATGTGGCCGTCCGCGAGGCCATTGCCCTGACTCCCGCACCGCCCGCGGGCGGCGAAGACACCGGCCCCGCCCTGGTGGTGGACTCACCCGGGCTGCAATCGCTCGTCCAGGACCGAGGCCGCCCCGGGCTAGGGGACTTGGGAGTGTCGGCTGCGGGCGCCGTGGACGAGCAATCGACCCGTCAGGCCAACCGCTTGGTGGGCAACGAAGCCGGTGCCGCAGTGATTGAAAACGTGCTGGGCGGACTTTCGGTTCGGGCCGTCGGTGACCAGGTGCTCGCTGTTGCCGGAGCGGTGGTGCCCTTGGAAATCCGCGATGCATCGGGCGCTCCGGCCCGCTGCGCCGCCATGTGCGCGCCCTTCGCTCTCCTGGACGGGGAAACCCTCAGCCTGGGGGAACCGACGCTCGGGGCCCGAAGCTACCTTGCCGTCCGCGGCGGGATTGATGTGCATCCGGTGCTCGGCAGCCGCTCAAGCGACTCGATGTCCGGAATCGGTCCCGCGCCGTTGTCGGTTGGGACCCGCCTTCCCGTCGGAAGAGCGCCGCTGTTCCAGATGGTGGGCGCCCCGGAGGAATCGACGCTGCGGCTAGGAGTGGCGTCCGCGGAACTCCGCATCACCTTGGGCCCGCGGGATGACTGGTTCGATTCCCGCGCCTTGGAGGCCCTCACGGGGCAGGACTGGATCACCAGCGAGCAGTCCAACAGAATCGGTGTTCGGCTCAGGCCCGCCGGCAACCGTGCGCTCGAACGAAACCTCGACTGCGGCGCCGGTGAGCTCCCCAGCGAAGGGACAGTTGCCGGCGCACTCCAGGTCCCGCCCAGCGGACATCCCGTCCTCTTCCTGGCGGACCACCCGGTGACGGGCGGGTATCCGGTGATTGCCGTCGTCGTACCCGAAGACCTGCCGACGGCGGCGCAATTGCCGCCCGGCCACCGCGTGCTGTTCACGATCGTGGACCCCGCAACCCTTGAACCCCTTGAACCTGCCGCTACCGGCGCTGTCTCCGAAGGAACCCAGCCATGAAAAAGGTCCTGATCGCCAACCGCGGCGAGATCGCCGTGCGGATTGCCCGCGCCTGCTCCGATGAGGGCTTGGAGTCTGTTGCCGTGTACTCGGACCCCGACGCCGATTCCCTCCACGTGCGGTTTGCGGACGAGGCCTACGCACTGGGCGGTTCCACCGGCGCTGAGACATACCTGGACATCGCCAAGCTGATCGACGTCGCCCGCCGCGCCGGTGCCGACGCCGTGCACCCCGGATATGGCTTCCTGTCCGAGAACGCCGACTTCGCGCAGGCCGTGATCGACGCAGGCCTTACGTGGATCGGCCCCGCGCCACAGTCCATACGGGAGCTGGGCAATAAGGTGACGGCCCGGGAGATCGCCGTCCGCGCCGGGGCTCCGCTTGTCCCGGGCAGCGATGGGCCCGTGGCGAACGCGGCTGAAGTACTTGCGTTCGCGTTGGAATACGGCATGCCAGTGGCCATCAAGGCTGCTTTTGGCGGGGGAGGCCGCGGGCTCAAGATTGCGCGGCGCCTGGAGGATATCGAGGACGCATTCGAATCGGCCGTGCGTGAATCCAAGGCAGCCTTCGGACGGGACGAATGCTTCGTGGAGCGCTTCCTGGACCAGCCGCGGCACGTCGAGGCCCAGATCCTGGCGGATATGCACGGCAACGTCGTGGTCCTCGGAACCCGCGACTGCTCACTGCAGCGCCGAAACCAGAAGCTCGTGGAGGAGGCCCCCGCACCCTTCCTGAGCCCTGAACAGCGCACGCTCATCCACGAATCGGCCAAGGCAATTTGCCGCGAGGCCGGATACTACGGTGCCGGAACCGTCGAATACCTCGTGGCCGTGGATGGCACCATCTCCTTCCTGGAGGTCAACACGCGCCTGCAGGTGGAGCATCCTGTCACCGAGGAAACCTCCGGGGTGGACCTGGTCCGCGAACAATTCCGGATCGCCGCGGGCGGCATCCTCTCCCTGACGGAAGACCCTGAGCCCAAAGGACACGCCTTCGAGTTCCGCCTCAACGCCGAGGATCCCGCGCGCGGCTTCCTGCCTGGCCCCGGCACAGTGGACGTGTTCGAGGCGCCCACAGGACCGGGCATCCGCGTGGACTCCGGCGTGCGCTCCGGCTCGGTGGTTCCCGGAGAATATGATTCCCTCCTGGCCAAGCTGATTGTCCGTGGCGAAAACCGGCAGCAGGCCCTGCGCCGCGCCCGGGCTGCCCTGGACGAGATGCAGATCAAGGGTTTGCCCACCGTGCTTCCCTTCCACCGGGCCGTGGTCCGCCACCAAGCCTTCACCTCGGAGGACAAGCTCGGCGTCTACACCACGTGGATCGAGACCGAGTTCGCCGAAGAGCTTGCCGCGTCTCCGGAGATCGCCCGCGTGGCCCCCGGCTCCGAACGCAGCACGTTCACGGTGGAGCTGGATGGCAAGGCCGTGCAGCTTGGGCTCCCCCTTCGCTTATTCGAGGCGCTGATGAGCGGAGGTGGCGGGTCCGAGGCTGCTGTTTCGGCTCCGGTAATGGCCGACGACGCCGGGCTGGCCTCGCCGATGTCCGGCTCGCTGGTGAAGTGGCTCGTTGAGGACGGTGCCGTCGTGGAAGTGGGAGAGCCCGTGGCCGTGTTGGAGGCCATGAAGATGGAAACCACCGTCCCTGCCCACCGTTCCGGCACCGTGGCGCGTGGACCGCAGGGGCCGGGCACCGCCGTCGGGCGCGGAGAGGTGCTTGCGAGCATCGGCTGAGGGGTTCGCCGGGACATTTTGCTGGATCATTCGTGGCGGCACGGACTTTTGCCGCGGATTTCCGGGCTTCGTCCAAAGCGTGGACGGAATGATCCAGCAAAATCCGTCGGCCATCGCCGTTCGGTAGATTTGGGGCATGCCCATGAACGCTGCGCTTCAAGGAATCGCCGACGCCGGCCACGCCACCCACGCCCACACTGGGGCGTGGGTTGCCGCCCAGCTTCGCCAGCGCATCTCCCACGGCTTGTTGCCGCCCGGCACGAAGCTCTCCGAACAGGCCTTGTCCGAGGCGCTCGGCGTTTCCCGGAACACCCTGCGGGAGGCTTTCACTGTGCTTGCCGGTGAATCCGTGGTCCAGCGCATTCCCAACCGTGGCGTGTTCGTAGCCGCCCCCGGTGCCGACGACGTCCGCGAAATCTACCGGGTGCGGCGCCTGATCGAACCGGCGGCCGTATTGTGGGGCGATGTCCCGGCGGGAGCCCTCGACGCCATGGACGCCATTGTCGACAAAGCCCGGGCTGCCCTCGCGGAGGGATCGGTGGCCGGCATGGCGGACGCCAACCAGGAGCTGCACAAGGCCCTGGTGTCGTTGTCCGGAAGCGCCTCCCTGGACGCACTGATGGAGAAAGTGCTGGCCGAGATGCGATTGGTCTTCCACGCCATGGCCACCACCCCCGACTTCCACGGGCATTACGTGGAACGCAACGCCGCCTTGGTCGCCCAGATCCGTAACGGACAGCGCGACGAGGCCGCAGCCGAGTTACGTCGCTACCTCGACGGTGCCGAACACGAACTCCTGGTGCACATCGGGGCAATTCCGTAGGCGCCTGCGCGACGACGAAGGGCGCGAGCCAGCTACGGCGCAGAAACGCCCGCCGCTGCTTCGGCTTCGGCCATCGCAACTTCCAACTGCTCGACGGCGCGGGCATAATCCGCCCCCGCTGTCAGGCGGCAGCGCTGGGCTTCCTGCAGGGCGCGGACCAAGGCGGCGGTTTGCGGAATGTTGACGTCGCTCATTCCGGGGAAGTCGATGCCCTTGGCGGGGTCCAGTTCATACCTTTGCCAGCGAGCCAGGAGGGCGTCGTGACGGGCTGCGGCTTCCGTGAAACCACTGCGGTTTTGGCGCCTCTGCTCCAGTTTCCGGCCGACGGCAAAGGCGGCAACAGCGGCAGCTATGCCGAGGAAGAGCATCAAGAGCCCGACGGCGGGCGAGGCCAAGGCGGGGATGACGACTGCGGGGACAACCACCACGAGCCCGGCGAAGATGTTCCAGAAGGTGGCATCCGGCTCTTTGAGCAGGTCCCGATCGCGGTGCCCGATGGGCCCCTCCAAGGCGAGGTGGCCGCCGTCGGGGGCTCCGTGGATGACCCCTTTGCGGACAGCGTTGACCGTAAAGGCCACCGCGCACATGAGCAAAAGCGCCCACAGCCCGACCTCCCAGGCCGTCAGCTGGATTCCAGTTGTGGCAGGCAATCGGACCACCTCCACGCGAATGCGCACCGCTTTGAATTCAGTATGCGCCGAGGAAGACCTGGAGGCGAGAGCCCGATTTGGGCGTAAAAGCGGGATGGCAGGACATCCCCGCCGGGGGTGTCCTGCCATCCTGCGGAAGTCCGGTTGGAGCTTAAGCGTGGTCCCGCTTGGATGCCTTGGGCGCGTCCCGCTTGGCAGTGGCGTTGGTCTTGGCTTCCTTCGTGGCTTCCTTCTTAGCAGCTTCTTCCTTGATGCGCTTTGCCTCGGAGCGTACGGCTGCATGCGTGGCGCGCTCGACGACGAGCCACTGCGGGGGAGCTGCCAGCAGTTCGGTGATTTCCGCCGTCGTCAGGGGCTCGGTGATTCCGCCGCGCGCGAGGCCGCTGATGGAGATATTCAGCTTCTGTGCCACCACGGGACGCGGGTGCGGACCCGTCCGGCGGAGTTCGGCGAGCCACTCCGGGGCGTTGGCCTGGAGGTCCGCGAAATCGGCGCGGGTGATTTCCGAATCCTGGAACTCCTGGGGTGTTGCAGGCAGGTAGATGCCAAGTTTCTTGGCAACGGTGGCCGGCTTCATGGACTGGGAGTTTGCAGAGGTCATGGTTCAAGGGTATCCGCCACCGCAGGGAAGTGGCACAGCCGCTGTTCTAGGATGAATCCATGCCGCACACAAGAGTCGCCGGGGCCGCCCGGAAAGTCCCGGTGACGCAAGCCTCGGCGTACCGTAGGCGTTGATGAACTTCAGCGGGATTCCACGGTGGGTCTATGGCCTTGCGGTAGTGGGCGGTTTGTTCGTCCTGTTGCCGCTGGCCGCCATGGTCGCGAAGGTCAATTGGGCACAGTTCATCCCGCTGGTGACCTCCGATTCCTCTCTGACGGCGCTAGGGCTGAGCCTCCGTACCTCTGCCGCGAGCACCGCGCTCTGCGTCGTCCTGGGCATCCCCTTGGCCCTTGTCCTTGCCCGCCGGCCCTTCCGCGGGCAGCGGCTCCTCCGTGCCTTCGTCCTCCTGCCCTTGGTGTTGCCGCCGGTGGTGGGCGGCATTGCGCTGCTCTACACGTTCGGGCGGCAGGGTCTTCTGGGGAAGAGCCTTGAGCTCGCGGGCATCCAGATCGCCTTTTCGACGACGGCGGTGGTCCTGGCCCAGACATTCGTCGCCCTGCCGTTCCTGGTAGTCAGCCTCGAAGGCGCCTTGCGGACTGCCGGCAACCGCTACGAAGCCGTCGCCGCGACGCTCGGCGCGCGCCCCACCACCATCCTGCGACGCGTGACCGTACCTATGGTCCTCCCCGGGCTTGCATCCGGGGCAGTGCTGTCCTTTGCCCGAAGCCTGGGCGAGTTCGGGGCCACGCTGACTTTCGCAGGGAGCCTGCAAGGTGTCACCCGGACCTTGCCCCTGGAAATCTACCTGCAGCGCGAGACCGACGCGGACGCCGCCGTTGCCCTTTCACTCGTGCTCGTCGCCGTGGCAGTGATCGTCGTCGGGCTGTCCTACCGGCGTCCGCACCGCGCGGACATTCCCGCGGAGGCGGCTGCATGAGCTTCCACATCGACGCGACGGTCCGGGCCCGCAACCTGGACGTGTCATTGAGCCTCGGACAGGCGGAAACCGTGGCGATCCTCGGACCCAACGGGGCCGGAAAGTCGACGCTTCTTTCGGTCGCGGCGGGACTCGTGCGGCCGGACGCCGGCTCTGCCCGACTAGGGGATCAGGTCCTCTTCAACCTCGACGGCGGCGGCCGGGTATGGACCCCTCCGCACCTTCGCGGCACTGCACTGTTGGCCCAGGAACCGTTGCTGTTCCCGCACCTGAGCGTCCTGGAAAACGTGGCTTTCGGCCCGCGCAGCGCAGGCGCTTCCCGCGCGGAGTCGCGCGAAACTGCGCGGCACTGGCTCGCCGAAGTCGACGCTACGGAGTTCGCCGGGCGGAAGCCCGGGCAGTTGTCCGGGGGACAAGCCCAGCGTGTCGCGGTGGCCCGGGCGCTAGCGGCCAGTCCCGAGTTGCTCCTCCTTGACGAGCCGATGTCCGCGCTGGACATCCACGCCGCTCCGCACTTGCGCCGGCTCCTCAAACGGGTCCTGTCGGGACGTCGCGCCCTGATCATTACCCATGACGTCCTGGATGCGCTCATGCTCGCGGACCGCGTGATCGTCATGGAAAAGGGCAGGATTGTGGAAGAAGGCGCCACCCGTGAGGTCTTCCGGCGTCCACGAAGCCAGTTCGCCGCAGGCCTGGCCGGCGTGAACCTCATGACGGGCACCGTCACGGAGGAGGGACTCAGGACTTTCGCCACAGCCGAGCTTCCCGGCCTGCACGTTGCGGGACACCTCGATGACGAAGCGGAACCGGGCCAGCCCGGCGTCGCCGCCTTCCCGCCGTCGGCCGTTTCCATCTTCCTGGATGCCGCCCACGGCAGTCCGCGCAACTCTTTCCCGGTTGCGATCACGGATCTTGAACCGCACGGGGATCACATCAGGGTCAGGGCCGGCGATTTGGCAGCGGACATCACGCCCTCTGCCTCCGCCGAGCTGGGACTGGAACCCGGCTCCCGCGTCTACTTTGTGGTCAAGGCCACTGCGGTCCAGGTGTACGCGGCGTAGCTTGGGCAGTCGCTGCGTCGGCTACCGCCCGCGCGGTACTGTGAACAGGTGCCTTCCGATCAAGAATCCCTGCCCGTCGTCGGCGCCCCCGACGCCTCCGACGCTGGAACCAGCGGTCCCCGGGGGCTTACTTTCGCCTACGTCCCCGGCGTGACGCCCGGGAAATGGATCCGGCGCTGGGAGGAGCGCATGCCCGATGTTCCACTGCACTCGTTCATGTCCGACGACGGCGCGCAGTTGGAGGTTCTACGCGATGGTTCCGCCGATCTCAGCTTTGTGCGCTTGCCGGTGGATCGCGATGGACTCCACGTCATACCCCTCTACGAAGAGCAGCCTGTGGTCGTGGCCCCGAAGGGTCACGAAATCTCGGTGTTCGAAGAGGTGGCGCTGGAGGATCTCGCGGAGGAGAACTTCCTGGATGTCCCCGGGATGGGCGGGCCGGAGATGGCCATGCAGGTGGTGGCCTCGGGTGCCGGTCTCGTGATCCTGCCGATGTCCGTGGCCCGGCACTTCAACGTCAAGGACACCGTGGCGCGGCGCCTGACAGGGGCCGAAGGTACGCAGATCGCCCTTGCCTGGCCGAGCGACTCCACCAGCGAGGTCATCGAGGAATTCATTGGCATTGTCCGTGGCCGGACCGCGCAGAGCTCGAGGCAGCCTTCGGCACAGCAAGAGAAGCCCAAGAAGGCAACCAAGCCGGACCGGCGCGGCACGGGCGCGAAAAAGCCGGCGGTGGCTCAGCGCTATGCGCCGAATCCCGACAAAGGCCGGGGCAAGGGCTCCCGCAAGAAAGGAAAGCGCTAGGCCATGGGACTTGGAGCGAAACCGACCATCCGGGACGTCGCCAAGAGCGCCGGCGTTTCCCTCACTACCGTGTCTTATGTCTTGTCCGGGCGCCTCGGTGGCACCACCCGCATCAGCGAAGCGACACAAGGGCGTGTCCAGGCCGCGGCCAAGGAACTGGGTTACGTACCGAATCAGGCGGCCCGCGGAATGCGCCGCGGCAAGACCGACCTTGTGGCGATTGCGATTGGCGACCTGGAATGGCCGTGGGACCGGGCCTTGGCAACGGTCGCCGCACGCATTTTGCCCCAGCACGGCTACCAGCCCGTGATCCTCATCGGCGAAGGATGGCGGCGGTTCATGCTCTCCGGCGGTGCTGACGGCGCTATCATCGGTGCCCTTCCGCCCGGCACCCTCCTCGACCTCACGGTGGGCGAGCTGGCCCGGCGCGGAGTAGCCCAAGTCATCATTTCGGACACCATGCAGCCTGCCGGGTTCGATGTCCTGGCACCTGGATCCGCGGGCGGGACCCCGGAACCGGAAGCCCTCGAAGGAGCCATCACCCTGCTTCTGGACCGGCTGGCAGGCCGCACCATTGGCGCGGGAACAACCAAGGCCGCGCCTTGGGAGTTCAAGACTCCGTAGCTATCAGCTCTCCTTGAGCGGCTTCCGGGCCAGCCAGGCCGCGACAATGGCACCGGAAACGTTGTGCCACAGCGAGAAAACGGCCGACGGCAACGCTGCCAGCGGCGTGAAATGCGCGGTCGCGAGGGTGGCGGCAAGACCGGAATTCTGCATGCCAACCTCGAACGCGAGGGCCCGGCGTGCCTTGTCATCGAGGCGGCCCAGCTTGCCCGCCAGATAGCCCAGGCCGAGGCCGAAGCCATTGTGGAGCACCACGGCGAGGAACACGATGCCGCCCGCGGCAACGATCTTGCTGGCGCTGCCCGCCACCACCACGGCGACGATCAGTGAGATCACGACTGCGGATGCCCAGGGAAGTGCCGGTAGCACCTTGCCGACGAGCTTCTTGAGGAAGAGCCGAGCCGCCAGCCCTCCGATGACCGGGAGGAGGACTGTCTTGACGATGTCGAAGACCATGGAGCCGGCATCGATGTTCAGGAATGATCCCGCCAGGAAAAACACCAACAAAGGGGTCACAATCGGGGCAATGAGGGTGGAAACGGAGGCGACGGCCACGGACAGGGCAACATCGCCCTTGGCCAGGAAGGCCATCACGTTGGACGCAGTGCCTGACGGTGCGCAGCCCACCAGAATCAGGCCCACCGCCAGTTGGGGTTCCAGGTTGAGCGCGACGGCGATCAGCCAACCCGCACCCGGCATGATCACGTAATGAGCCACGATGCCCAGAACCACGGCCCACGGGCGCTTGGCCACCGATGCGAAGTCCGGAGGAGTGAGGGTCAGGCCCATGCAGAACATGATGATGCCCAGCAAGTACGGCACACCGGGTGCCAGCGGCTTGAAGGCATCAGGAAGCAGGAAGCCGGCCACTCCGGCGAGGACTACGAGGAGGGGAAAGACCGTGACTGCGATCCGGGCGATTTTGGCCTCAGCGGCCAGTGCCGGATTCAGGACGGGGGCTTCGACGGGGTTGGTTGTTGCCTCAAGCATCCTTCTATCGTGGCACCGCGGTTGAACATGCGCCCAATCCGTGACCCGGCTCGGGCGAATATGTCAGATGACCGTCGTTTCCAGACCCAACTCACCCGCACTAAGTGTCGTTTTGGCGGCTCATAACGACAACAACTGCGAGCTGGTTGGGGCCAGGGACGTTAGCCTGCGTTCAGCTTGCCCGCGAGCCGCTCGCGCATCCGTACGCTCGCCGCGTTGAGGCCTATCAGCTCCACCTCCCGGCCGTGCCTGCGGTATTTCTCGGTAACGGAATCCAGTACGGCAACGGTGGAAGCATCCCAAATATGCGAGGAGTGCAGGTCGATGACCACGCGGTCGATTCCCTCCGAGGAATCCTTCGCATAGTCGAACTGCGTGTAGAGGTCGTTGGAGGAGGCGAAGAACAACTCGCCGTCCACGGTGTAGCTCGCCACGGTCCGGCCGTTGAGCTCGACTTCGCTCCGCTCCACGGTGGCGAAATGGGCCACCCGGCGGGCAAACAGCACCATGGCCGTGAGGACGCCGGCTCCTACCCCGATGGCAAGGTTGTGCGTGGCCACCACCACAATCACGGTCATGAGCATGACGCCCGTCTCGGACTTCGGGAGTCGCCTCAGCGTCGATGGCCGGATGGAATGCCAGTCAAAGGTGATGAGGGAAACGAAGATCATCACAGCCACCAGAGCGGCCATGGGAATCATGCCGACCACGTCCCCGAGTACCACCACGAGCACCAGCAGGAACGCTCCGGCCAGGAACGTCGACAGCCGGCTGCGGGCACCAGAACCCTTGACGTTGATCATGGTTTGTCCGATCACTGCGCAGCCACCCAGCCCACCCAGGAAACCAGTCACGATGTTGGCAACGCCTTGGCCCCAGGAAACCCGGGTCTTGTTGGAACGGGTGTCCGTGATATCGTCCACGAGCTTGGCCGTCAAGAGGGACTCCAGCAGGCCCACCAGCGCCATCGACAAGGCGAACGGGGCAATCGTCTGGAACGTCTCCCAGGTCAAAGGCACGTTGGGCAGAAAGAAACCGGGAAGGCTGTTGGGGAGTTCGCCCTTGTCGTGCACCGTGGGGATGCGAAACCCGGCCAGCGCCGTGACGACGGTGAGGGCGACGACCGCCACCAACGGCGCGGGCACCGCCGCCGTGATTCTGGGCAAACCGAAGACGATCAGCAGACCGACGGCCACAATCGGGTAGACCATCCAGGGAACGCCGATCAGCTCGGGCAACTGGGCCATGAACACCAGAATGGCCAAGGCGTTCACGAATCCGATCATCACCGAACGCGGAATGAAGCGCATGAGCCGCGTGACACCGAGGACCGCCAGGACGATTTGGAAGACCCCGGCCAGGATGACCGTGGCAATCAAGTAGTTGAGCCCGTGATCCTTCATGACCGGGGCAATCACGAGCGCGACGGCGCCCGTGGCCGCGGAAATCATGGCGGGACGACCACCCACGATCGCCGTAGTGACTCCCATGGTGAAAGAGGCGAAGAGCCCGATCCGAGGATCCACGCCGGCGATCACGGAGAACGCGATGGCCTCTGGAATGAGTGCAAGCGCCACGACCAAGCCGGCCAATGCTTCCGTCTTGAGCCTGCGGGGCGAGCACAGGGTGAAACGGAGGGACTGAAGCTGCTCGGGTGTCATGGGTCCTTAGCTATTGGTCAGGCGGTACCGCTCAATCTGCTTGAGACGCCGCTGGAGGCTGTCCCGCCGGGGGTGGGGGACGACGTCGGGCGCCTCAGCAGTGAGGTCGATGTGTTCAGTGCCGTACTGCCACAGCAGGAGGTCATCCAGGAGGCGGTCCGGTCCAGGGGAGTAACGGTGGTCCAGGGCTTTGCGGACCTCGGTGATCCGGTTGGCGCTGAGGAGCCCGGCGAGTTCCACGGTCTTGTTCAGTCCGTGGGCCGCAAGAAGCTCGGCAGCCCAACCCCAGTCGTCATCAACTTTACGGTCAACGTGCGGAAGCAGCGTCCGCCAAACGTCACGCACACGATTGGGGGTGAGGGGCATGGAACCTTCACCATCGAGATCCCAGTAGCCGCGGACTTCCTCGTAGCGTTCGTGGAGGTCGGCGAAGGCGCTCTCCACGGTTTCCAGCATTGCCGCCGTGGCGGTGAACTGGCGGTCGAAATGCGGCGTCCAGGCGCGCGGATCCTCGGCCTTGAAGCGGATGTCGTGTTCGATCTCGCTCCAGGCGTGCGCAAAAACCGTACGGATCTGGCATTCGAAGAAGTAGCTGCCATTCGGCGGAATGTCCGGATTGAAGACCTGTTGGTACGCCTTCACGGACTCGTTCTGGATGGTGCGGAGGATAAGGTGGCGGCTCGAGTATCCGTAGGTGCCGGACTCGATGGAGCCGATGTCCTTCTCAAGGTCGCCGCGGCAATCGAAAAGCTGGCGCTGGCGTTTGATCAGGTTGGCAACCGCGGCGTTCTCGGCCGGAAGCTTGGTGATGACGCGCAGCCCCACCATGTCGTTCAGGGTCCGGAACGGGTCCGGGAACTTCAGGACCCGCGGACCCCCCTCCAAGGGCACCTCGGTGCGGGAAATCTTTTCCCGGAAAGATTCGACCGTCTTGGTGCGTCCCGTGACGAAGAGGGGCACGGACTCGCTGTTCTTGAGCATGTCCCGCAGGGTCAACAGGACGTCGCGGGTGACGAGTTTCAGGGCAGGACGGACGCGCTCGTAAAGCTCCACGTTCGCCTGTACTGATTCGCGCAGCTGAGGATCCAAGCTGTCCCAATTGCTAGCCATGCCTCCAGCTTACGGGGGAGGGCCGACAGTGAAGCGGAGCCGGACCCGCTGGCGTTATCGCTGCGACACCTGGAAGCAGGCAACATCGTATTGGGAAGTGGGGGAGTAGTTCTGTCCTCCCACGCCGCCGTTGAGGCTGTTGATGCCCGGCTCGTTGAAGGGCGATCCCGGGCTGTTGGCGGCGTTGCCGGGCGTGTTCGGTTCGAGGGATTGACAGGACTGATTAGGCTTTCCAGTTCCAGGCGGATTTGCGGCCGAAGCCGGCGAAGCCACAGCCAGCACGCTCAAAGTCAATGCCACAAGAACCGACGCGGAGATACGACGGATCATTGAAATCACCTCCGGGTGTAGAAGCGTTCCCGCAAAAATACGGGAATGAAGCGAGGGTAGCGCTTCACCCCTGAGGGTACGCTCGGGCAGTGGCTTCAGGAAGGCTCCGCGTTGACCCTCAGACCATTGCTCCCGCTCCGCGGCGCTCCTCCGCGATAGGCTCGGCACAAAGGAGGACACGATGAAGCGGCACAAGTACTACTACGGCCAGCACTCCAGCCAATGGGGCGAGCTGTTCGTACCAGATTCGCTGCAGCCACACCGCACTCGACCCGACGGCGTGGTGGTGGTGATCCACGGGGGCTATTGGCGCTCCCAGTACGGTGCGGAACTCGGTGAGCCGATTGCCAGGGACCTCGCTGCGCACGGAATAGCTGCCTGGAACCTTGAATACCGGAGGGCAGGAAACGGTGGCGGCTGGCCGCATACGTTCGAAGATGTCCTCGACGGGATCGACCATCTGGGCGAGATTGCCGGCAAGCATGAACTCAATCTGAACAAAGTGGTGGCACTGGGACACTCTGCAGGCGGCCATCTCGCGGTCTGGGCAGCGGGGCGGGAAAAGCTCTCCAAGATCGGTGCCCCCGACGCCGACCGGCAGCTCCATCGGCATGACAACGGCGCGGCAGTGCGGCTGACCGGCGTCGTGAGCCAATCCGGACTGCTGAACCTGGCGGACGCTGAGCGGCTCAACCTGAGCAACGGCGCCGTTGACAACCTCATGGGTGGCGACTCGGTGAGATACCCCAAACGGCATATCTATGCGGACCCCATGAGGTCGCTGCCTATCGCCGTTCCGGTCTTCGCGGTCCACGCTGCGTCGGACGAGGATGTCCCGTGCAGCCAGTCCGAGGCTTATGTTGCCGCAGCCACCGCTTCCGGCGGAGCGGCCCAGTTCCTCAAGGTGCCCGGCGACCATTTCGACCTGATCGACCCCAGGGCCGTTGCGTACAAGAAGTGCAGGGAGTTGGTGCAGCGGCTGCTGGTGTGACGGATTGCTGACAAAATCACCGGCTGTGATCGCAAGACGCACACCACATCCGCGTGGCAGAGTTGTCCCATGCTGACAGTCATAGGTGAAGCGCTGGTTGATGTCGTCCAGCGTTCTTCGGGAGTCGACGCCCACGTGGGCGGAAGTCCGCTCAACGTTGCCGTGGGTCTGGCCAGGCTGGACCATGCTGTCCAGTTCATTGGCCGTTTCGGCAAGGACGCCTACGGGGAATCGATAGCGGCGCATCTGCGCTCCAGTTCCGTCATGGTTCCGCTACCGCCGGACGAGAGTCCCACCAGCGTGGCCACCGCCCTGATCGACGACGACGGCGCTGCCAGCTACATCTTCGACCTCGCCTGGGAGCTTCCCGGCCTCGCAGCGCGCCTCCCCTTCATGCTTCAGGGGACATCACTCTTGCACACGGGCTCGATTGCCACAATGTTGGAGCCGGGCGCAGCGGATGTCCTTGCCGCCGTCGAGCATGCCCATCCGAATGCGACCGTTAGCTTCGATCCCAACTGCCGGCCCAGCATCATCAAGGATCGTGACTATGCGCGAGCCCAAGTGGAGCGTTTCGTGGCGCTTGCCGACGTGGTCAAGGCATCCGACGAGGACCTTGAGTGGCTCTACCCCGGCGTCGACGTCTTGGAATCGGCCCGGCGCTGGCTGGCCCTGGGCGGCAGTGGGGGACCCGCCGTCGTGGTCGTCACGCGAGGCGCGGACGGCCCGTGGGGCGTCACGGCCGCGGGCGAGGCCCAGGCGGACGCCCCGAAGGTAGAGGTGGCGGATACGGTGGGTGCGGGCGATTCCTTCATGGCCGCGCTGCTCTCGGGGATCGTTGATCGCGGACTGGCAGGGGCCCAAAACCGGGAAGAGCTGCACGCCATGCCCGCCGAAGTGCTTGAAGGGATCCTCAACCATGCGGCGCGCGCCGCGGCAATTACGGTTTCCCGGCCGGGCGCGAACCCGCCCACCCGGGCCGAACTCAACGCCTTGGGCGTCCCGGAGTCCGGGGCAGGCGTCGAAAGGCAGCCATGAGCTACGCCGATCTTCCACAGGTCCCATCCTTCGACGTCACCAGCAAGTCGCTCAAAGATGGTGACGTACTCAGCAGCGCGCAGACCAGCAAGCGCTTCGGCGTGGCGGGCGGCAAGGACGAATCCCCGGAACTGAGCTGGAATGGAGCCCCGGCGGGAACCAAGGGCTACGTCGTCACCGTCTTCGACCCCGATGCACCCAGGGCCGGTGGCTACTGGCACTGGGCCGTGGTCAACATACCCGCCGGGACGAACTCCTTACCGGCCGGCGCCGGCGTTCAGGGCGGCTCGCACTTGCCCGCGGGCGCGTTTCAACTAAAGAACGACGGCGGGTTCCCCGGTTACCTGGGTGCGGCGCCTCCGCCTGGGCATGGCCCACACCGGTACATCGTGGCCGTGCACGCCGTCGACGTCGAAGAGCTGGGTCTCGACGCCGGTGCCCCCACGGAGGTGCTCGTCCGCAAGCTGGCAGCCCACACGCTGGGCCGCGCCGTCATCACGGGCCGCTTCGAGCGGCGCTAGCTTTGGGACGAAGTCGGCGGCGGCTACCCCACGTAGACTGACATAATGCGGCTCGTAGCAAGTGACATTGACGGCACCATCCTTGGCCATGACGGCAAGATCAGCAGCCGCACCATCCGCGCTTTCCATGCCTGCCGTGACGCGGGAATCGAGGTGGTGTTCGTGACAGGGCGGCCGCCGCGCTGGCTCTACCCCCTCCGCGAGCAGATCGGGCACAGCGGCATCGTGATTTGTTCAAATGGGGCAGTGGTGTGGGATCTTGAAGCTGACAAGCTGATTTCGGCCAATGCTTTGAGCATCGAGTCCGTGCTGGAGGCCCGCCGGATCATTAAGCAGCTCCGGCCCGACGCTTTGTTCGCGACCGAAACACTGACCGGATTCCATCTCGAGCCCGGGTTCATCGAGAACGAAACCAGCGAGCTCCTGGCCGAGTTCACCCCTGCTTGGCTGGACGAAACGCTGACCGCGGACGACGCCGTCGTGAAGTTCCTTGCCGTGACGCGCAGCGGCACTCCCGATGATTTCCTGGCAAAGGTGCAGCCCGCCGTCGCGCACCTGGTGGAAACCACTCACTCGGCGCCGCGGACCGCACTCCTGGAAATGTCGGCGCCCGGTATCAACAAAGCCGTCACGCTCGCTGAATATGCGGCATCCCGGGGCATCGAGGCCGCTGAGGTAGTGGCTTTCGGCGACATGCCCAACGACGTCGAGATGCTGCGCTGGGCGGGCGACGGTTACGCGATGGCCAGCGGCCATCCGGAGGCGATCAGCGCAGCCGGCCAGCAAGCCCCCCATTTCGACGACGACGGCGTGGCCCAGATCCTCGAGGCAAAGCTCGCTTCCCTGCGGGTTTAGTCAGCCCCGGGGTTTCCTGGCCGCTAGTTCGGCGCCCGCAGCCCGTGGCTGTGCGCCAAGGCAATGGCTTCTGTTCGTGAACCTACGCCGAGCTTCCTGAAGATATTCCTGACATGGAATTTAACGGTGTTTTCGCTGACGTGTAGCTTGGCGGAGATGGCTCGGTTGCGCTGTCCGGCCGCCAACAGTTGAAGAACTTCCATTTCGCGCTCGGCCAGGCCCCATCCACCGATATCGCCCACAGGGGCTGATGGCGGGTCCAGCGGCATGACCACCTGCACGTCCGCTCCCCAGCCGGCCATGACCTCGATGTTCATTCGGCCGTCCAGCGCTGCCACTCTGCTGTTGAGCCGGGCAATGTTGGGCGAATCCGCAGTCAGTTCACCCAGGCCGTCGTCGCGCACATTGATGAGCAGGTTCACGCCGTCGCAGTCCCACTGCACGCGGACGCGCCTCACCGCGGGCTGTTCAATGATTGCCAGTACCAGACCCCGCACGATCGCCCGGGCAGCGTGCGCGACTTCGCCGGGCAAGGCGCGGCCGTTGATCGGCGGTTCGATGAACTGGACGTCGAGCTCGCTGAAGTGCATGAGTGGCCGCAGGTCCTCCCGCAGCCTTTCAAACGCGGTGGCCACAGGCTCTTCCACGAGATCCGAGGTGCGGTCGCTCAACGTCCGCAGATTGACGAGCGAGGTCGCGGCCAGGTCCGTGACGGCCTTGCGGGCCGCGGCGTCGTCGAGGGAGCTTGATCGTAGCGCCGCCAACATCGTCTCGAGCGTGGTGGAATGCCTGTCCACGAGTTCGGCAGTGACGCGGAGCCGCTCGGCGGACGCCGCCCGGGATTCCAAGAGGTACGACGGCGGCGCGTCCGCCACCTTCTCCTGGATGCGCCGTGCCGTGAGTTGCCACAGGTAGTCAAGCATCCGCAGCGCCGACTCCCGCTCCAGCGGTTCCTCGGGCAGGACCGGCTCCGTCAGGGCCAGCAGCGCATTGGTCTCGGACGTCAAGGCAAGAACGGGAAGCTGGCCTCCGGCGATGGTTGCTTCTCCCTGCCACGCCTCGCCTTCCGCAACATGGGAACGCAACTGGTCCAGTTCAGGAATGGAGACGCGGCTGATGATGGCTTCCGCCCCGGCCTTCTTCTGGGGACGGCCTGTGCAGTCCTCGGTGAAAATAACCAGCGCGCTGCTGCCCACGTAGGGCAGTGCTGCTTCACGAAGCCGCTCGGCGATACTCATCAACGGGGCGTTCGCTAGTGCGGCAATTGCTTCGAGGAGCGTCCACGTGCTTGGAGTCATCCCGCCACTTTAGCGGCTCACGTCTTGTGCATACTACCCAAACGGGTAGCTAACACTGCCCATGCTCAGCGTTACACCTATCCGTTCAATCCTGAACGATTGATTCAAACAGAGCATTCACCTGAGCAGGAGGAATCGTGACCACCACTGCAGAGACGTTCCACACCGCCTCGGATGTCGAGCTAAGCGTGGATGTCGAGCTAAGCCTGGCCCTCGTGGGCAGCGAGATCGCGGAAACGGCCGCTGAAGTGGACCTGCGGCAGCTGTCCCGCCTGGCCACGGAAGTCCAGACCGCTGGGAACTCGGCCACCGGCCGGATCTTCGTTGCAGGAGCCGGCCGCAGCGGCCTTGTCCTGCGCATGGCCGCGATGCGGCTCATGCACCTTGGATTCGACGTGCACATCGCCGGGGACACCACGACGCCGGCTATCCGCTCGGGCGACCTCCTGCTGCTTGCCTCGGGCTCCGGGACGACCTCCGGCGTCGTGCGGGCTGCTGAGACGGCCTCCAAAGCCGGCGCAAGGATCGCCGTGTACACCGCGAACGCAACCTCCCCGCTAGCGGAACTGGCCGACGTCGTCGTCATCATTCCTGCGGCGCAAAAGACGGACCACGGATCCACACTGTCCCGCCAGTATTCCGGCAGCCTGTTCGAGCAGGTCCTCTTCCTCGTTGCCGAAGCAGTCTTCCAGACCCTGTGGGACAACGACGCAACCCCGGCCGAGGAACTCTGGCTCCGCCACGCCAACCTCGAATAGCCCCTGATTTCCACCGCACCAACACCAAAACAAACTACCGAAAGAGAACCCCATGAAGCTGCAAGTCGCCATCGACGTCCTCACCACCGAAGCTGCCCTCGAGATCGCCGGCAAGGTGGCCGAATACGTTGACATCATTGAACTCGGCACCCCGCTCGTGAAAAGCGAAGGTCTTTCGGCCGTGACCGCCATCAAGGAAGCCCACCCGGACAAGATCGTGTTCGCTGACCTCAAGACCATGGACGCCGGCGAACTCGAAGCAGACATCGCTTTCAAGGCCGGCGCAGACCTCGTCTCAGTGCTCGGCGGCGCGGACGACTCCACCATCGCCGGTGCGGTCAAGGCGGCCAAGGCACACAACAAGGGCATCGTGGTGGACCTGATCGGCGTTGCGGACAAAGTGACCCGCGCCAAGGAAGCCCGCGCCCTCGGTGCCAAGTTCATCGAGTTCCACGCCGGCCTCGACGAGCAGGCAAAGCCGGGCTACAACCTGGACGTCCTGCTGAGCGCCGGCGAGGAAGCCCGCGTGCCGTTCTCCGTCGCCGGCGGCGTGAATCTGTCCACCATCGGAGCCGTCCAGCGCGCCGGAGCGGATGTCGCCGTCGTCGGCGGTTCCATCTACGGCGCAGACGACCCCGCCCTTGCCGCGAAGCAACTCCGCGCCGCAATCATCTAAGGTCCACTTTTCCGCTGGGCGCTCCCAACTAGCTAACAGTTAATGTCGTTTTCAGGCCTCTAAACGACATTAACTGTTAGCTAGTTGGGAGCGCTCACCCATTACACAGCTTCAGTCCAACTGCCGTTCAACTACTCCCCGTAGGCTCATGCCGTATTCGATGCCGATCACAGGGGACATGATGGCCAAGAGAAAGACGGCAGGGTGGCCCGAGGCCCCCGTTCGCCGGGCAGTGCCAGCTGAACATTGGAAGCAGTTGCGCCGCGGAGACCGCGTGAGCGTCAAGCTCGCGCCCGGGTTTGAGAACCCCGGCCAGGTGGACGCCGTTTCGAGCGACCACAGCGTGGTCTGGGTAAACCTCGACGGCGGTCGCGGCCGCACGCTGGTGCACTGCGGCGACGGCGTGGAGATCGTCCCGCAGGAATCCTGACGGGGTCGAGGGCGGCACGGCCGGGTTACGCTACCCGTGTGAGCTCGCATCTGCCCTTCTTCAGTCGCCCGGACGGACGATCCGCTCCGCTTGCCTTCGCGCACCGAGGGTTTTCGCCGGATGGCCTTGAGAACTCGGCCGCGGCATTCAGGGCCGCGCTTGAGCTTGGCTTCACGCACCTTGAAACCGATGCCCGCACCACTGCCGACCGCGTGGTACTCCTTTTTCACGACGACACCCTCGACCGTGTCACAGATGCCCACGGCCCCATCTCCGGCCTCAGCGCTGCCGAGATTGCCAACGCCCGCATCGGGGGCCGCGAAGCAATTCCCCGCTTGGCAGAAGTCCTGACGGCATTCCCCGAGGCTCGGCTGAACATCGACGTCAAGGATTGGCATAGCGTCAAGCCCCTCGCCGGAGTCATTGAAGAACTGAATGCCCATGACCGGGTGCTGATCGCGAGCTTTTCCGACCGCAGGCGCCGTGCGGTCCTGCGGCTGCTCCGCCGTCGAACGGCATCGTCAGCGGGAATCGTCGGCAACGCTGCCTTTACTCTTTTGGGACCGCTTCTTCCGGAGCGCTGGCTGCGGAAGATCCTGCACGACGTCGATGCCCTCCAGGTACCCGTCCGCTACGGCCCCCTGACGGTAGTGACGCCCGGTTTCCTGCGGCGCGCGCATCGGCTTGGGCTCCAGGTTCACGTCTGGACGGTCAACGATTCCGTCGAGATGGCCGGGCTGCTGGAGATGGGCGTGGACGGCCTTGTCACCGACCGTGCGGATCGTCTGAAGTCGGTGCTGCAAGGCCGGGGCCAGTGGTGGTGAGCGCCCGGACGCGCCCTTCCAAGAAGTCTCGCTCGGCGTCGTTATCCGTGCGCTCCTGCGCGGCCCGGTAGGCGGCGACAGCCTCTGTGTTGCGGCCCAGGCGCCGGAGCAGATCGGCCCGCACTGCGTGGAAAAGATAGTAGTGGCCCAGCTCAAGGACGTCGACGGCGGCAAGCCCCGCGGCGGGTCCTTCCACCTCCGCGAGGGCCACCGCACGGTTCAAGGCGACCACCGGCGTCGGCTCCATTGCCAGGAGTTGCCCGTACAACGCCAGGATTTGGTGCCAATCCGTGTCCACGGGCTGTGCGGCATCGCTGTGCACCGCGTTGATGGCAGCTTGCAATTGGTACGGTCCGGGCTGGTTCCTCTTCAGGCATTGCCGCACCAACGACTGCCCTTCCGCTATTTGGTCCCGGTACCAGAGGCTGCGGTCCTGGTCCGCGAGGAGCACCAGGCCGCCATCGGAAGTTGTCCGTGCTGCGCTGCGGGCATTTAGCAGAAGCATGAGGGCCAGGAGCCCTTTGGCTTCGGGCTCGTCAGGCATGAGTTCCATGATGAGCCGGCCCAGGCGCAAGGCCTCGCGGCAGAGGTCTTCGCGCACCAGCCCGGCCCCCGAGCTTGCCGCGTAGCCCTCGTTGAAGACGAGGTAGACCACGGCCAGCACCGACTTCAAGCGCTCGGGCAGCTCGGCCCCGCTCGGTACCCGGTAGGGGATGTGGGCGTCGCGGATCTTGCCTTTGGCCCGCACCAGGCGCTGCGCCATGGTTGGCTCAGGCACGAGGAAAGCGTGGGCGATTTCGGCGGTGCCGAGCCCGCCCAGGAGCTTGAGTGTCAGCGCTACTTGCGCCGCCCGGTTGATGGCGGGGTGGCAGCATGTAAAGATCAGCCGGAGCTGGTCGTCTTCCACGCCATCCACCTCGATTCCTTCGGTTTCATCGCCGTGTTCATCGCCGTGCAGGAGCGCGGCCTGGGCGAGTTTCTCCCTGCCGGAGGCCTCGCGGCGGAGCCGGTCGATGGCGCGGTTGCGGGCGGTGGTGATGATCCAGCCGGCCGGGCTTGGCGGCTTCCCGGCGTCGGGCCAACGGGCCACGGCCTCGGTGAAAGCGTCCTGAACCGCGTCTTCTGCGGCATCTATGCTGCCCAAAACGCGGACCAGGACCGCCACGGAGCGTCCATACTCTTCGCGGAATATTTGCCCGATCTCCGAAATATGGAGCATGAGGAAACTATTCCCGGTAGCCTGCGAACGGCCGGACCTCGATAGGAAGCGTGGTGGCTTGGGCGGCTTTGCGTCCCCAGCCGAGCGCAACGTCCAGGTCCGGGGCTTCGATCACCCACAGGCCGCCCACATGTTCCTTGGCCTCGGTGAAGGGGCCGTCCGTGGTGAGTACTTCGCAGTCGTTCACACGCACCACTGTGGAGGTGCTGGCCGGGTGCAGGCCGCCCGTGAAAACCCAGGCGCCGGCGTCGCGCATTTCCTGGTTCAGGACGTCAAGATCGGCCATGATTTTGTTGAGGACTTCGGGTTCCGGGGCGGGGCCGTCGGGCTGGTAGATGCTGAGCAGATAGCGTGACATGACTGTTCCTCCTTGGGATGTGGCGCCGGCACCTTGCCTGCGTCTCACCCTCTATACGAACGGCGTGAGCTGTTTTCGACATCTCCACGTACGAATCTGCGAAAAGCTTAGTCCCGCTGGCAGGATGGGAGCATGCGTATCCTGATTGCTCCGGACAAGTTCAAAGGTTCACTCACCGCCGCAGAAGCAGCGTCGGCGATGGCCGAGGGGGCATTGCGCGTCTATCCGGATGCCGTGGTGACGCAGTTTCCCATCGCCGACGGTGGCGAAGGAACACTGGAAGCAGCCGTGGCGGCAGGCTACGAAGAGCGGATCAATGCCGTCGTGGGCCCCATTCTCAAGCCGGTGGGTGCCGCATGGGCCATCCGGCAAAACGCTTTCGGCGGAGCCACCGCGGTGATCGAAACAGCACAAGCGTCCGGACTGGCACACATGGACCCGACGCCGGAGAACGCCTTGCGCGCCCACAGCTACGGTTGCGGCCAGCTCATCGCCGCGGCCCTCGACGCCGGAGCCACCGAGATCGTGCTCGGCCTGGGCGGATCCGCGATGTCCGACGGCGGCAGCGGGGCCCTGCGTGCGCTCGGGCTGAAGCCCCTGGACGCGGCCGGAAATGTGGTTCCGCTCGGCGGTGGCTCGCTCGCCGACGTCGTCTCCCTCGACCTCTCCGGGCTTGATCCGCGCCTGACCGCAGTGAGGTTCCGGATCGCGGTCGACGTCCAGAACCCCCTCTTTGGAAGTGACGGCGCTGCCCATGTGTTCGGCCCGCAGAAGGGCGCGGACGAAGACGCGGTGGAACTGCTCGATGCCGGCCTGCGCAACTGGGCATCCCTGCTGAGGGAAGCGGGCGGACAGGACGTCAACGTTCCCGGCGCCGGAGCGGCCGGCGGGTTTCCGGCGTCGTTCCTGGCCTTCACCCAGGCGACGCTGGAAGGCGGGTTCGCCCTCGTGGCGGGACTGACAGGGCTTCCCGAACAGCTCGACGGCGCGGACCTGGTGATCACCGGCGAAGGATCCATGGACTCGCAGTCGCTGACCGGCAAGGCACCCATCGCTCTCGCGGATTCGGCACACGGGCAAGGAATACCGGTGATTGTGGTAGCCGGCAGGATACTGGTGACCCCCGAGGAACTAGCCGGCCACGGCGTGGTGGCCGCGGCGCAGCTCCTCGACGTCGCACAGCGTCGCGATGGAGTGCCCGACGCAGCTGATGCCGTAGCGAACGCGGCCAAATACCTCGCATGGGCCACGAGCCAGGTGCTCGAAGGCGTCTAAGCTTCGGTCCACCGGTGAACATGCCCCCCAGTGGATGCGAAGAATGGACATAGCGCGAATATGCCCATTCCTGAGTGCCAAGAGGGGGCATGCCCGGTGTTGGATTGTGGGTTACTCGGCCTCACCGGGCAGATAATTAAGGTACAAAGCATGGCTCTGACTTCTGCCATGCACCTACGATGCGACGACCCCGCCCGGGACGCCGTCACCGTCTGCCGGGCTGGCAGCCGGCCAGCACGGGACATCGAATCGAGGAGCACACCATGTCCACCTTGAAAGAGCGGCTGCACGCAGACGTCGTCAGCCACATGAAGGATGGCAACCGCATCGCCCTGAACGCCACACGCAACGTCCTCAGCGAGATTGACACCCGTGAGAAAGCCGGCCAGAGGCCGATCCAGCTGGACGACGCCCAAATCACGAAGATGTTGCAGAAGGAGGCTTCCCAGTATCACGAGGTCGCCAGGCTTTACGAGGAGGCCGGAGAATCCGAGCGTGCCGCCACGGAGATCGCCGATGCCGAGGTAATCGAGGCCTATCTGCCGGAACCACTGACCGCCGAAGAAGTTGAATCCATCGTTGACGAGGTCATCGCCTCGCTCAAGGACGACGGCGTGGAGCTGTCCCTTATGCACATGGGTTATGTCATGAAACCGGTCACCGAAAAGATCGGCGGCCGCTTCGACGGCAAGGCGCTCAGCGAGATTGTTCGTCGGCGCCTGTCTTAACTAGGTGTGTTCGGCGGGGAGGGCAACCCTCCCCGCCGAACACATGAATTTCCCAGGGAGGGGACGCTACCGCTTCTTCCCGCTCCTCTTAGCCGCCGCATTCATCGCTGCCTTTGCCGCTGGCGGCAGCCCTGCCGTCTCCATCTCCGGCTCGGCAACGGTCCCGCGCCAACGGGCCAGGCCCTTCATGCCGTGGTAGACCGCCAAGGCAGCGGCCGAGCCCAGCGCGATGCCCGTGAACTTCAGTTCGCCGATGGTCCACGTGTAATCCGCGATCCCGATAATCAACGCGACAGCTGCCGTGGTCAAGTTGATGGGGTTGGAGAAATTGACCTTGTTCTGCACCCAGATCTTTACGCCCAGGACGCCGATCATCCCGTAGAGCATGGTTGCGGCACCGCCCAGCACGCCGGCGGGAACTGTAGCAATCAGTTCGCCGAACTTGGGCGAGAAACTCAGGAGGATGGCGAAGGTCCCGGCAACCCAGTAGGCCGCCGTCGAGTAGACCTTCGTGGCTGCCATGACGCCGATATTCTCGGCGTAGGTGGTGGTTCCGGAACCGCCGCCGAATCCGGCGAGGACCGTCGCGACGCCGTCGGCCATCAACGCGCGGCCGGAGACGTCGTCGAGGTTCCGTCCGGTCATCGCGGCCACGGACTTCACGTGCCCCACGTTTTCGGCCACGAGCACTAAGACAACCGGCACGAACAAGCCCACGACGCCGAGGTGGAATTCCGGCGACTGGAAGTGAGGCAGCCCGATCCATGAGGCCGAGTCCATCTTGGAGTAGTCCACTTCACCGCGCGCCATGGAGGTGAAGTAACCCACCACCACGCCCACCAGGATACTCAAGCGGCCCAGAATACCGCGGAAGAGGACGCTCACCAGGATGATCGTCACCAGCGTCACGAGGGCGGTGACCGGGGCCTTGTCGAAGTTCGCCTTTGCTGCCGGAGCCAAGTTCAGGCCGATCAGGGCGACGATTGCGCCCGTGACGATAGGCGGCATGGTCCGGTTGATCCACTCAGCGCCGAACTTCTGCACCACTGCGCCGACAAGAGCCAGTACGACGCCGGCAAGCACCACTCCGCCGAGCGCGCCGGGAACGCCGAACTGCTGCTGGGACGCCAGGATGGGGGCGATGAAGGCAAAGCTCGAACCAAGGTAGCTGGGTACTCGGCCCTTGGTGATGACCAGGAACAACAGGGTGCCGATGCCGGAAAAGAGCAATGTGGTGGCCGGCGGCATGCCCGTGATGATGGGCACCAGGAAGGTAGCACCGAACATCGCGACGACGTGCTGCATGCCGACGCCGATGGTCAACGGCCACGCCAGCCGCTCCTCGGGTGCCACCACGTGTCCCGGCCGGATCGTCTTGCCGTTGCCGTGCAGCTTCCATTTGGTTCCGAGCATGCTCATCTACGGGAGCCTTCCCTGAAAGTTGTGATTGTCCGGGTGCAACCTTACCGCCCGGACAGCCCGCCGATCCCGCTGTGTGGAACGTCACGTGGCTTCACGGGAAGAGGCGCGGCGAAGTTGAAGTTGCAACCATGGAAAGCATAAGCGCCCGGCCGTCCTTGGCTGCGGGCAAGCGAAAGGTACGCGAATGACGATCGCCCACGAAGAAGCAGTGATTGACGCCGCAGCAGTCGACGCCATCTTTGCCGAAGCCCGCACTGCAAACTCCTTTGCCGGCGAGGTCTCCGAGGAGCAGGCACAGGCCATCTACGAACTGACCAAGTTCGGTCCGACCGCGTTCAACTCCCAGCCGTTGCGCGTCACCTACGTCCGTTCGGACGAGGCCCGCGCCAAGCTCGTCGAGACCCTCTCCCCGGGCAACAAGGCCAAGACCGCTTCCGCTCCGCTGGTCGCAGTGCTTTCCTACGACACCGCTTGGCACGAGCAGTGGGACAAGTTCCTCCCGGTCTACTCCGCCCCGAAGGCCATGTACGACGCCAACCCCGAGTTCACCGCAACCACGGGCAACAACAACGCCCACTTGCAGGCCGGCTACTTCATCCTCGCTGTCCGCTCCCTCGGCTTCGCTGCCGGCCCCATGACCGGTGCCGACTTCGCTGCGATCGACGCCGAGTTCTTTCCGGCCGGCGACCAGAAGAGCTTCCTCGTGGTCAACATCGGCCAGCCAGGTCCGGACGCTTTCGGCGAAGCCAAGCCGAAGTTCGCCTACGAGGACGTCGTCCGCACCGTCTAACCCTCGCTCACTTTTGACGTCCTTTTCGCCGACGCCCGCTCACTCTTGTGAGCGGGCGTTTTCGCTTGAGGGGGCATATGTGAGCGGGCGTTTTCCTCGACCGACCCGCGCTCACCTTTGGCGCCTTTTCCGCCGACGCCCGCTCACCACTGTGGGTAGGCGTCGCTGTGGGAGGGGCGCCGCGGTGGCAAAATTTCCTTATGCGGAATCTGATTCTGGTGGCGTTCGTCGAAGCCGTGGCTGACGGGCTGGTCTTCCCGCGTAGTGACTGGCCGCTGCACATCACCCTGTTGAGGTTCGACGTCGAGCCCTCCGATGGTGACGACATCGCCGCGCGCCTCACCGAGCTTGTTGCGGCGCCCGCAATGGGCGCCTTAGGGGCGGATCTCAGCGTAGGGCCCGACGCCGGATTCGGTCACCAAGGGTCCATCCCGGTCAGCCTTGTGGAGCACCATCCCATTTTGCAGGGTCTGCACGAAGAATTGTTCGACGCCGTGGCAAGCGTCGGAGGGCGCGTGGCAACCCCGCGCTACGTCATGGAGAACTACCGCCCGCATATTTCGCATCACGACGGCAAGCGCCCCAAGCCGGGTGACGCCGTCGTGCTCGACCAGATCGCGCTGGTGGACATGGCGCCGGGAGGCAACCACACCATACGCCGAATCCTCAAGCTGTGGCGCCTCCCGGCGGAGTCAAACTAGGTAGGGGCTAGGAGATCACGCCGTCCACGAGCGCCTTGGCCTCTTCCTGGACCTGCTTGAGGTGGTCTGCACCCTTGAAGGACTCGGCGTAGATCTTGTAGACGTCCTCGGTTCCCGACGGACGGGCCGCGAACCAGGCGTTCTCCGTGACAACTTTGAGCCCGCCGATTGAGGCACCGTTTCCCGGAGCCTCGGTCAGCTTGGCGGTGATTTCCTCGCCCGCCAAGGTGGTGGCCGTGACGTCCGCGGCGGAGAGTTTGCCGAGCTTGGCCTTCTGCTCACGCGTGGCAGCGGCGTCGATCCGGGCATAGACGGGTGCGCCGAACTGGTCCGTGAGGCCCTTATACAGCTGGGACGGCGACTTGCCGGTGACCGCCGTGATCTCCGATGCCAGGAGGGCCAGCAGGATGCCGTCCTTGTCGGTGGTCCAGACGCTTCCATCGCGCTTGTTGAACGAGGCGCCCGCCGATTCTTCGCCACCGAAGGCACCCTCGCCGGAAAGCAAGCCGGGGACGAACCACTTGAAGCCCACGGGAACTTCCACGAGCTTGCGGCCCAGTCCGGCGGCTACCCGGTCAATGATGGACGAGGAGACGAGGGTCTTGCCGACCACGGACTCCGGGTTCCAGCCCGTGCGGTTGCGGTAAAGGTAGTCGATCGCAA
This sequence comes from Arthrobacter sp. efr-133-TYG-118, assembly GCF_030209755.1. GTDB lineage: Bacteria > Actinomycetota > Actinomycetes > Actinomycetales > Micrococcaceae > Arthrobacter. Next base: position 364,923 of record NZ_JARVRH010000012.1, read on the forward strand.
CCGCGAGGTAGTGGTTAGGGTTCATCAAGCCGCCTTGCCCATCAACAAAGGGTGTCACGATGCCGTGGCGGTCAGCGTCGGCGTCGTTTCCGGTAGCGATGTCGAAGGCCCCCGTGCCGGCCGAAGCACTGTCGGACATGCGCTTGATGAGCGAGGCCATGGCCGACGGCGAGGAGCAGTCCATGCGGATCTTCTCATCCCAATCGAGGGTCATGAATGCCCATTGCGGGTCCACGGTGGGGTTGACCACGGTCAGGTCGAGCTGGTGACGCTCGCCGATTTCACCCCAGTAGTCCACGGATGCGCCGCCCATGGGGTCAGCGCCGATGCGCACGCCGGCGGTACGGATCGCATCGAGGTCCAGGACGGATGGGAGGTCGTCCACGTAGCTGCTCAGGAAATCGAACTTGCCCGTTCCATCCGCTTTAAGGGCGTCGTTCAACGGAATCCGCTTGACGCCGCGCAGCCCGTTTTCCAAGAGCTCGTTGGCGCGGTTGGCGATCCAGCCGGTGGCGTCCGTGTCGGCAGGGCCGCCGTGCGGAGGGTTGTACTTGAAACCACCGTCGGCCGGAGGGTTGTGGCTCGGGGTGACCACGATGCCGTCCGCCTGGGGCTGGCCGGGGCCGGCTTCGTTGTTGTACTTCAGGATTGCGTGGCTCAGGGCCGGGGTGGGTGTGTAGCCGTGCCGCGCGTCGATCAGCACGTTGACGCCGTTGGCAGCGAGCACTTCAAGGGCGGAATTCTGCGCTGGTTCGCTGAGCCCGTGGGTGTCCTTGGCCAGGAAGAGAGGGCCGGTGATGCCCTGCCCTGCACGGTATTCCACAATCGCCTGGGTTATGGCGAGGATATGCCCTTCATTGAATGAGGCCTTGAGGCTCGACCCCCGATGCCCGGAGGTGCCGAAGGCAACGCGCTGCGCTGGATCACTCAGATCCGGCGTCACGTCGTAGTACGCGTCAAGAAGAGCGGTGATGTCTACAAGGTCCTGGGGAAGGGCAACAGTGCCCGCACGGCTAGCCATTGACCCAGCATGCCAGACCGTCAGGTGAGCTTGAAGAGAAAACCCACTATTGCGGTGCCTGTGACTTCGTATTTCCGCTTGACCGAGGAAGATTCACTGCCCGTTTACCGGAGTGCGGCATGGGGTTGGGGAGCTGGGGCTCCGGAGCTTATGTGCGCCTTCGCTCGGCGGTAGGCTGGGCACAAAGACTCGCAAGGGGGATTTTCCATGACCGACCAGCCAGCTAAACCCGAGAACACTCCGGAGGGAGACGAACCGCCCAAGGGCTACGAACCGCCGTCGTACATTCCGCCCGCACCCCAACCCGGCGAAAACCCGTACGGCGAGCAGCCGTTTGCCTCGCCGGCGGCCTCTGGCCCCTACGGCCAGCCCCAGGCGCAGCAGCCGCAGGAACCGTACGGCCAGCCCCAGGGCGCCCCGGCTCAATTCGGCCAGCCCGCCTACGGACAGCAGCCGGCCAGCCCCTATGGACAGCCCGCTTCGCCGTATGGGCAACCTCCCCAAGGGCCGCCTGCATACGGGCAGCCGACCAGCCCTTACGGCCAGCCCGCTTACTATGGCATGCCCGTCGAGCCCAAGGGCCTGAGTATTGCGAGTATGTGCTGCGGGATCGCGGTCTTTGTGGGCCTTGGCTTCTTCGTCCTGCCCCAGATTGCCGCCGTGATCCTCGGCCACATGGCCCTCAAGAAGGAACCGGCCGGCAAAGGCATGGCGATTGCGGGCCTCGTAATGGGGTACCTCGGCATTGTCGGCGTGATCATATTCTGGGTCTTTATCGCGATTTTTGCTGCGACTGCTTCGCGTTACAACTACAACTACTAGCAACAACGACGGCGGCCGGTGCGTCTGGCAGGAAACCCACCAAACGCACCGGCCGCCGTCGCGGTTTAAGTCGGTGACGTGACTAGCGCACGCCGCCCATCAATTTCTTGATGGCGGGCGAGCCGGCTGCCAAGGCCACAGCGATGACCACGGCCGTGCCGCCGACGCCCAGGAAGTACGGCAGTTCGTTGTCAGGGTTGTGCAGTCCGGCCAGGATGCCGGCCAGCGCGGTGCCGAGGGACACCGAGAGGAAGAACAGGGCCACCATCTGGGTGTGGAAGGCCTTGGGTGCCAGCTTGGTGCTCACGGACAGGCCGATCGGGGACAGGAACAACTCCGCCAAAGTGAAGAGGAACAGGATTCCCACAAGCACCAGAAGCGGGGTCTTTCCTGTCCCGGTCAACGGGATGAAGGCAAGGAACGCCAGGCCCATGACGAAGAGTCCGGCAGCGAACTTGATGGGGGATCCCGGCTGCTTCGGACCGAGTTTTGTCCACAGGGCAGCCATGACGCCTGCGAACACGATGATGAATACAGGGTTGATTGACTGTACCCAGGCTGCCGGCATTTCCCAGCCGAAGAGGTTGCGGTCCAGTTTTTCCTCCGAGTACACGGCAATGAACGTGAACTGCTGCTGGAAGAGTGCCCAGAACGCTGCCGACGCGATGTACAGCGGAATGAACGCGACAACGCGCTTGCGCTCAATCGGCGTGACCTTCTTGCTCCTGAAGATCAACGTGAAGTAGATCAGCGAGGCGACAATGGCTGCGTAAGCCATGCTGCGGGCCAGGTTGCCGGGGTTCACCACACCGGTCATCAGCAGCACGGCGATCACGGCGGCGATGCCGAAGAAGATGAGCCCGTAACGGCTCCGCTGTTCGGAGGGAAGGGGGTTCGGGACACGGTGGGCTTCTTCCGGGAGCTTGTTTCGACCCAGTGCGTAGATGACGAGGCCGATCGCCATGCCGATTGCGGCTGCGCCGAAGCCCCAGTGGAAGCCGTTGCTTTCCTGCAGCCAGCCGGTAACGAGCGGTCCAATGAGGGCGCCGAGGTTGATGCCCATGTAGAAGATGGAGAATCCAGCGTCACGCCGTTCGTCCTTCTCCCCATAAAGGGTGCCAACCAGTGCTGTTGCGTTCGCCTTGAGGCCACCGGATCCGATACCCACCAGCACCAGGCCTGCCACCAGGCCAGGGATGCCGGGCAGGAGGGCAAGTGCGATGTGGCCGGCCATGATCATGATGGCGGAACCGAAAAGTACCCGTTCGGAGCCGAAAAGCCGGTCCGCCAACCATGCGCCCAGGATCGTGGAGAGGTATACGCCTCCGCCGTACGCGCCAACCAGTCCGGCGGCGAGCGATTTGTCGATCGAGAGTCCGCCGTGGTCCGCCGTGAAGTACATGTAGTAAAGCAGGATGCCCTGCATGCCGTAGAAGGAGAATCGTTCCCACATTTCTACGGAGAAGAGGCTGGCCAGCATCTTTGGGTGGCCGAAAAATGACGTATCGCCCGCGTTTTTGGCGGGCGTCCGCGTGTCTAGAGTTGTGCTCATCTAATCCATGGTGACATTGACTGAGCGCATTGTCACATCATTTAGATGCCTAGGGCAACTATTCTCAGGCAATAGGGGCCGGCTTTTGCTGCCCCTCAAGCTGCCTTGCGAGCCGCAGGAGCAGGAGCTCGGATCCCGGTTTTCCGATGAGCTGGATGCCCATCGGAAACCCCGTTCCAGGTGTCGGGCCGGTCCAATGCACGGGCACGGTGATCGCCGGCAGTCCGCACACGTTCACCATGGAGGACCAGGGCGCAAACTCGCATTGCTTGCGGTAGTCATCGTCCGCGTCGCCGGGCCAATCGGGGGCCGGCCATTGCTCGCCTCCGGGCATTGTCCCGGTGAACCAGCCCACGGGCCGGGGCGTCTGTGCCAGCGACGGCGTCAGGACGAGGTCCCACTGCGCGTACTGGGTGACGGTGTCGTGGGTGAACTGCCGAAGGAAGCCGAGCGCTTCGTTGACCTTGCCTGCGCTCCGCTGTTGCGCCCGACGCCGGAAGGTCCGGGTCAGCGGGGTCAGCAAGGCTTCGCGCTGGGGCAGGATCCGTGCGCTCCCGACGCCGGCGGTCCAGGCGGTCGTGAACGCTTCCGGATAGCGATTGTCGTAGCGGATCTCGGCGTCGAGCACTGAATGGCCCGCTTCCGTCAACAGTTCGATGCCCTTGGCGAGGGCATCCAGGGCCTCCCGCTCCGGGGCGAACGGGAAGGTGGTGGACCACGGGCTGTCCAGGCTTGCGCCGATGCGCAAGGCCGCGGGCGTTTCCTCGAGGCCCGCAAGGTAGCCCCCTTCCGGCCTGATTCCGTTCGGGACGAGGGCATCCATCATGAGCGCGGCGTCGGCGGCGGAGCGCGCCAAGGGGCCGGCCACCACGAGGCGTGCCGCGTCCCCGACGCTTTCCCCGGCCGGCACCAAGCCCCGGCCCGGCTTCAACCCCAGCAGTCCACATGCCGCAGCAGGAATACGTATCGATCCGCCGCCGTCGCTCCCTGGCGCGAAGGGAACCAAGGCCGCCGCAACCGCGGCAGCGCTCCCTCCCGAAGACCCGCCGGAGCTGCGGCTCAATGCGTGTGGATTGCGCGACGGCGGTGCGATGCGGTTTTCGCTGTAGGCCGTGAGTCCGAACTCCGGAACCTGAGTCTTGCCCAGTGAGATGGCACCGGCGCCTTTAAGCGTCGCGGCAAGGGCTCCGTCCTCCGGAGCGGGCTTACGGTCCAGGGCTGCACTGCCGTGGGTGGTCACGACTCCAGCAACGTCGGTGAGGTCTTTGAAAGCCAGCGGCACGCCGTGCAGGAGGGGAAGCTCGGGACCTCCGTTGCGCCGGCGAACGTACGCTGCGTCAGCGGCTCGGGCGTCGAGCACGGCCTGGTCTGGCGTCACCGTGACGAAGGCGCCCAACGTATGGTTCAGCTGTCCGATTCTCGCAAGGAAGTGCTCGGCCGCCTCCGTCGCAGAGAGCTGACCGGCGGCCAGGGCCTGGCGCAACTCGACCGCGCCGAGTTCGTGGATGTCAGCCAAGGAAGCGGGACTCCAAGCGCTCCTCCACGGCGACGGGAAGGGCGTCGGCCGAATCGCCGGGTGCCGCGGTGACGCGATAAGCAGCCTTGCCCCTGACTTCGGCAACCACGTCCACAAGTTCCGTGCCTCTGTAAACGAGGCCGACGCCGTCGTCGGTGCAGTGCGTTTCCCCCAGCACGCCCTGTGCCACCAACCGGTGGACCAGAGGGCGGCGGCCCGGCTCGGAGTCATAGTGGACGCCGTTGGCATAGGGGAGCAAGCCCAGTCCGTTGGTCACTGCGCGCAATTCAGGGCCGTAGGAATCCGTGGTGCCGCCCTGGAACCAACAAATCGAGCCTGCGGACACTCCGGCCAGCACCACACCCTGTTCCCAGACGCGGCTCAAAATGCCATCCAGCCCGTGCGCACGCCATACGGCCAGAAGATTGACCACGGAGCCACCGTTGACCCACACCACGTCCTGTTCCAAAAGGTAGGCCTCTGGATCGCCGTAATTGGGCATCGTGAAAAGGTTGAGGTGGCTGAAATCGAACCCCGAAACCCGTGCGGCTTGGTCCAATTCCGCAGCGAACCAACGCTGGTCTCCGGAGGCCGTGCCGATATGCGCCACTCGCGGCGCGCGCCCGCTCACCCCGGAGAGTTCGACGGCGTGGTGAACCAGGAGGTCGAACTCCATCCTGGTGCGATGACCGGACTTATATCCGCCGGAGGTTGCCAGAATGGTGGGCTCGCCAGCAGCCATGGTGCCTCCTCCCTGCCTTGAGTGGTCTCGCTCGCAACAACGGCGAACATTAGCGCCAACACTAATGCCGCAGCGGCCGAGTGAGGAAGTGCCGTAACACGCCGCGAGGGTTCCCTTGCCGTAGCGAAGCGAGGTAAGGGTGGCGGCGGG
>NZ_JARVRH010000042.1 GCF_030209755.1 Arthrobacter sp. efr-133-TYG-118
CGGTCGCCGGAGCCGGCGGTTTCAACACCGTTGATGAAATGCTTGATGGTGGTCAGGGTGGTCGTCGTCGACATGTGCGGACTTCCTTGTCTGTAGCTTGAAGAGGGCTAAAGCTTGAGGGGTTAGCCGAGCAGCTTGCGCTGGCGGTTCTTGTGGTCTGTGTACGTCTTGTAGGCCTGCTGGGTGGATTCGAGTTCGGAAACCTCGGAGACGGGAACGTCCCACCAGGACTCGGAGCTCGGGGCGTCCAGCAAGGGGTCCGATTCGACGTGGATAACGATCGGTCCGGTCTCTTCCGGCGCCGCTTTCGCGTCGCGGATGGCCTGTTCGAGTTCGGCGATGACCTTTTCCCCTGGTTCGATCCGGATCACCTTCGCGCCGAGCGACTCGGCGTTGAGGGCAAGGTCGATGGGCAGGTTCTCGCCGGCGTCGAACGAGTGCCGTTCCTTGTCCAGGACCCGATACTGCGTCCCGAAGCGCTGCGAACCCAGCGCCTCGGAGAGCGAACCGATGGAGGCGTAGCCGTGGTTCTGGATCAGGACCACGATCAGCTTGATGCGTTCGGCGACGGCGGTGACCAGTTCGGTGTGCATCATCAGGTAGGAGCCGTCCCCCACCATCACGACGACGTCGCGGTCCTTGCCGCCCGCCGCGGCCTCGGCCAACGCGGCGCGCTTGACGCCCAAGCCACCGGGGATCTCGTAGCCCATGCACGAGTAGGCATATTCCACGTGGTAGCCGAAGGGGTCCCTGACGCGCCACATCTTGTGCAGGTCACCGGGCAGGGAACCGGCGGCGCAGATGACGACGTCCTGCTCGTTCATGGCCCGGTTGGTGGCGCCGATGATCTCGTTCTGGGCCGGGAGCGGGGTGTGGCGGGTGTCGAAGGCTTCGTCCACGATGGCGTCCCAGCGCTTCTTCTCCGCCGCGATCTTCTGCTCGAGGTCCGCGCCTACACGGTATCCGCCGAGCGCCTGGTTCAGCTTGACGAGGGCCTTGCGGGCGTCGGCGACGATCGGCAGGACGGTGCCGTGCTTGTAGGCGTCGATCGCGGCCACGTTGATGTTGATGAAGCGCACGTCGGGGTTCTGGAAGGCAGTGCGCGACGCCGTCGTGAAGTCCTCATAACGGGTACCGATGCCGATGATCAAGTCAGCGTCGGCAGCGATGGCGTTCGCCGCCGTCGTGCCCGTGGAGCCGATGGCTCCGAGCGAGAACTTGTGGTCCCACGGAAGGACGCCGACGCCGGCCTGGGTGTTGCCCACCGGGATGCCTGTGAGCTCGGCGAACTTGGCGAGTTCCTCGTTGGCGAAGGCGTAGAGGACGCCGCCGCCGGCTATAATGAGGGGGCGCTTCGCGGCACGGATGGCCTCGGCCGCGCGTCGGATGTCGTCGTCGTCGGCCTCGGGGCGGCGGATCCGCCACTCACGCTCAGCCAGGAACTCCTCCGGGACATCGAAGGCCTCGGCCTGGACGTCCTGCGGCAGCGAAATGGTCACCGCACCGGTCTCGGCCGGGTCCGTCAGGACACGCAGGCCGTGGTGGAACGCGGAGAACAACTGCTCCGGCCGGGACACCCGGTCGAAGAACTTCGAGAGCGGACGGAAGGCGTCGTTGACCGTGATGTCATAGGCGTAGGGCAGCTCGAGCTGCTGCAGCACCGGGTCCGCCGCGCGTGTGGCGAAGGTGTCGCTCGGCAGCAAGAGGACCGGCAGCCGGTTGGTGGTTGCCAGCGCCGCACCGGTCAGCAGGTTCGACGAACCGGGACCGATCGAGGTGCTGATCGCGAACGTCTGGCGGCGGCGGGTGTGCCGGGCATAGCCGACAGCCTGGTGCGCCTGGGCCTGCTCGTTGCGGCCCTGGTAGTACGGCATGATGCTTGGATCCGCGGCCTGGTACTGCTTGAGGGCCTGGCCGACGCCGGCGACGTTGCCGTGTCCGAAGATCCCGAAGGTACCCGGAATCAGGCGCTCCCGGTACTCGCTCCCGCCGACGGTGTCCACCGTGTACTGCTTGGACAGGAACTCGACAACGGCCTGGGCGACCGTCATTCTGCGCGTTGACATTACTCTTACTCCGATACTTTCGCAGGTGTCTTCAGCGGCTCTGTCGTCTTCAAGAGGGAGGCGGCGGTGGCCACGGCCCCGGCAACGTCTCCGTCGGCCGGATACAGAAGGGTCCGTCCCACAGTCAATCCCTGGACTCCCGGCAGGGCAAGCGCTGCCTGCCAGCTGGCAAAGACCTCATCCTGCCCCGCATCCGGATCCCCGCCCAACAGGACCGTGGGCAGCGTGGTGGCGGCCATGACGCGTTCCATCTCCGCCACGACCGGGAGCTTCATCCAGGTGTAGGCGCTCGTGGAACCCAGGCCCTGCGCAATCGCGACCGACTTGATCACGGCGTCCGGGGAAAGGTCGTTGCGGACCTTGCCGTTCGCCTCACGGACAGACAGGAAGGGCTCCACCATGGCGATCAGCCTGCGCGCGGCGAGGGAGTCCACCGCCTTGGACGTGGCTTCCAGGATCGACGCCGTGTCCGGGTCCCCGAGGCAGATCCGGGTGAGCATCTTCCCGCCATCGGCACCGAGGGCGTCCAGGGCGGCTGCGGTGTGACCCGTGAAGCGGTCGTCGATTTCATTGACCAGCCCGGCGAGGCCGCCGCGGTTCATCGAGCCGAAGACGAGCTTGCCCTCGAGGGCGCCGAGCAGGAGCAGATCGTCCATGATGTCCGGCGAGGCCAGGACACCGTCGACGGCGGGATTCGCCAACGCGATCTGCAGCCGGTCCAAAAGATCCCGGCGGTCGGCCATGGCCACCGGGTCCGAACCGACGCTCAGGGCGCCGCGGGCCGGGTGGTCGGCGGCCACGATGAAGTTCTGGGTCCCGTACTTCAGGCCGGGGTGGCGGCGACGTGCGGCGGCGGCGCGGGCAACGGCGTCGGGATCTTCAAGCCGGATGGCACTGAGGTGCTCGTAGCGGCGGGGGTCGTCATTGAAGCTCAACGTGTTGCTCCTTCGGAAACTGCTGCGTGGGAAACGGCTGCTTCGGTGCCGGCGGCGGCCGCCGGGGTCAGGCGGCCGCGCTCGGCGAGCAACGAGGTGACTTCCTCCGGCGTCGGCATCGCGTCGGCGCAGGAGAGGCGGGAGGCGACGATCGCGCCTGCGGCATTGGCGTAGTCCAGGATCTGGGCCAAAGGCCAGCCGGAGAGCAGCCCGTGGCAGAACGCACCGCCGAAGGAGTCGCCCGCGCCCAGGCCGTTGACCGTCTCCACGGGAACCGGAGCGGAGACAACGCGTTCGGTGCGGGTCTTGGCCATGACACCTTCGGGGCCAAGCTTGACGACGGCGATCTCGACGCCGGCGGCCAGGAGGCGGTCGGCCTGTTCGTCCGGGGTTCCTTCACCCACAGCGACGGCGCATTCCTTGTCATTGCCAATGGCCACCGTGACGTGCGGCAGGATCTTGGCGACCTCTGCCCGGGCCTCGTCCTCGGAAGCCCAGAACATAGGGCGGTAATCGAGGTCCAGGATGGTGTACTGGCCCTCGTTCAGGCCGGTGCGCGGCCGGGCTTCATGCGCCACGAGGTGGGCCGAACGGCTCGGTTCCTGGCAGAGCCCGGTCACGGTGGACCAGAAGATTCCGGCGTCCTTGATGGCCTCCAGATCCAGTTCCTCGGCCTTGATCTGCAGGTCCGGTGCCGTGGGGAAACGGCCGTAGAAGTACAACGGGAAGTCATGCGGGGGCTGGATCGCGCAGAACGTGGCCGGGGTCTGAAGGCCCGGCACCGGGGTGACGAACGCGTCGTCCACCTTGAACTTGCGCAGCTCGCGGTGCAGGTAGATGCCGAACGGGTCATCACCCGTACGCGTAATCACGCCGGATCGGCGGCCGTGGCGGGCGGCGGCAACAGCCACGTTGGACGGCGAGCCGCCAAGATACTTGCCGAAGGACTGCACGTCCTCCAGTCCCACACCGATGTCGTTCGGGTAGATATCAACGCTGATGCGCCCGATGGTGAGCAGTTCGTGGGTCACGGTGATCGCGGACCTTTCTGTAGTGAACTCTTCTTGCGGGACGGTGAGAGCTCCGGTGCTTTTGCCGGCCCGCAGTGAGCGGGGCCACAACCACTACTTTGCACCAGAATTCATGTCCTGTCAAAGGTTTGTACTGACATATTTACAACGAAACGTAATGGCCTAAACTACGCGGCGGTTCGTGCTTGAATCCGCGCCAAAACGCCGGAGTTACCGCGCAGGAACGGCAAGCTCGCCAGTGACATATTGGGCCCGGCCAAAGCCGAAGGACCAGTCATCGGCACTGTTTTCCACGTACCCCAGGAAGACATCCTCACCAGCGACACCTATCTCGCCGAGCCGGGCGGCGATGGCGGCGAACAAGGACTGCTTGGCTTCGCGACTCCGCCCACCTTGGGTGAATATCTGGATCATGACCACGCCGGAACTTCGTTCGAAACCAAGACCGGCGTCCTGCGCAACAATCCGGCCCGCGGGATGCTCGGTGATGATGTGGAAGTAATCGCGCTCGGGGATGCCGTACTCGGCGAGGATGGCGTCGTGGATTCGCTTGCTGAGGTCACCGAGCTGGCTTGGCGTGCGGCCTTCGTTGACATCAATGCGGACGAGGGGCATCTGCTCTCCTTGAATAGTTTGTCCTGACATACTAACAAACTATCGACCTGGGCCACAAGAGGGCGGCCCCGACACCCCTCCCATATCGACGCTCGCTCACCTATGGCGCCCGAACGGCAAACGCCCGCTCACCTATACGGCCTTAACCCCCAACGCCCGCTCACCTATACGGCCTTAACCCCCCACGCTCGCTCACACGACGCGAGCGAGCGTCGGGCCAAAAGCCTTCAAAGGTGAGCGAGCGTTCGTGAAAAGGGCGCCATAGGTGAGCGAGCGTGTGCCGTGGCATCGCGCCCGGGTATCCAACAGTTAAACAACGACGGCGCCCGTCGCCTTCACATGGAAGGTGACGAGCGCCGTCGTACTGCGCAGAAGTCCCAAAACGCTCCCACCGCTCGCAAGCTCGCGGCGGGCCCTGCTTTGTGTCCTACAGGGTTGCGAAGACCTCGCGGAGGAGCTTGGCGGTCTCGGACGGCGTCTTGCCGACCTTCACGCCTGCAGCTTCGAGAGCTTCCTTCTTGGCCTGTGCGGTACCCGCGGAGCCGGAGACGATGGCGCCAGCGTGGCCCATGGTCTTGCCCTCGGGCGCGGTGAAGCCTGCAACGTAGCCGACAACAGGCTTGGTGACGTTGGCCTTGATGAAGTCGGCCGCGCGCTCTTCGGCGTCGCCACCGATTTCGCCGATCATGACGATTGCCTTGGTCTCCGGGTCAGCCTCGAACGCAGCCAAGGCGTCGATGTGGGTGGTGCCGATGACGGGGTCGCCACCGATGCCGATGGCGGTGGAGAAGCCAAGGTCGCGCAGTTCGTACATCATCTGGTAGGTCAAGGTACCCGACTTGGAGACCAAGCCGATGGGGCCCTTGCCCGTGATGTTTGCCGGGGTGATGCCAACCAGGGCTTCGCCCGGGGTGATGATGCCGGGGCAGTTCGGGCCGATGATGCGGGTGATCTGCTTGCCGTCAGCGTCCACCGTGGCCTGGGCGAGTGCCCAGAACTCGGCAGAGTCCTGAACCGGCACGCCTTCGGTGATGACAACAACCAGGCCGATGCCTGCTTCGATGGCTTCAACGACGGCGGCCTTGGTGAATGCCGGCGGGACGAAGACGATCGAGACGTCGGCGCCGGTCTCGGCAATGGCTTCCTTGACGGTGCCGAAGACGGTGATTTCCTTGTCGCCGTGGAGCACCGTGGTGCCGGCCTTGCGGGCGTTGACGCCACCGACGATGTTGGTGCCGGCCTTGAGCATCAGGGCGGTGTGCTTGGTGCCTTCGCCGCCGGTGATGCCCTGGACGATGACCTTGGAGTCCTTGTTCAGATAAATAGACATTGTGAGGTCCCTTTACTTCGCTGCGTTGGCGAGCTCGGCGGCCTTGTCGGCGCCCTCGTCCATGGTGGCTGCCAGGGTAACCAGCGGGTGGTTGGCCTCGGCCAGGATGCGGCGGCCCTCTTCGACATTGTTGCCGTCGAGGCGGACGACCAGCGGCTTGTTGGCGTTGGAGCCAAGCTCGGCCAGTGCTCCGACGATGCCCTTTGCCACAGCGTCACACGCGGTGATGCCACCGAAGACGTTCACGAAAACGCTCTTGACCTGCTCGTCACCAAGGATGACGTCCAGGCCGGCGGCCATGACCTCAGCGGAGGCTCCACCTCCGATGTCCAGGAAGTTGGCCGGCTTGACGTTGCCGTGGTTTTCGCCTGCGTAGGCAACGACGTCGAGGGTGGACATCACAAGACCGGCGCCGTTGCCGATGATGCCAACCGAGCCGTCAAGCTTCACGTAGTTCAGGTCCTGCGCCTTGGCCTTGGCCTCGAGCGGGTCAGCTGCGTCCTTGTCCTCAAGTTCACCGTGGTGGACGTGGCGGAAGCCGGCGTTCTCGTCCAGCGAGACCTTGCCGTCAAGGGCAACGATGTCGCCAGCGCCGGTCTTGACCAAGGGGTTGACCTCAACAAGGGTTGCGTCTTCCTTCTTGAAGACGTCCCAGAGCTTCAGGATGACGGAAGCAACCTTGCCGCGCAATTCCTCGGAGAAACCAGCAGCGGCAACGATTTCGTCGGCCTTGGCCTGGTCGATTCCGACGGCGGGATCGATGGCGACCTTGGCGAGTGCCTCGGGGCGCTCAACAGCAAGCTGCTCGATTTCCATGCCACCTTCAACCGAGCACATGGCCAGGTAGTTGCGGTTGGCCCGGTCCAGCAGGACGGAGAAGTAGTATTCCTCAGCAATGTCGGCGCCCTGGGCGATCATGACCTTGTTGACGGTGTGGCCCTTGATGTCCATGCCAAGGATGTTGGTGGCGTGCTCAAGCGCTTCGTCAGCGGACTTTGCGACCTTGACACCGCCGGCCTTGCCACGGCCACCGACCTTTACCTGCGCCTTGACGACGGTCACGCCGCCGATGTTCTCGGCAGCAGCCTTTGCTTCTTCAGGAGTGTGCGCCACGATGCCGGCGAGCACGGGTACACCGTGCGCTTCGAACATATCGCGCGCCTGATATTCAAACAGGTCCACGGTTTAGTGTCCTTCTACGTCGAAGTAGTTTCTGTACAGCCGGAAACCACGGTGACCGCGAAAACCGGCTGCGGATAGGTGCGCATCGAACGGCCGTCAAGCAGCCGGTCACATTGCGCAAGTTCCTCTCGAACTTTAGCCCCCCGGGGAGGCCAGCCGGTTCTACAGTACCTGTTAAGTGAGTAAGCACACACTTCTATCGACCGTAGAAAAACCGCTATATGACGCGGTTTTCCGGCGCGTCCGGTCGTCGTCATGCCAGGACGACAGGCCACCGGAAGCCTTTAGGAATCCAGTTTGGTCAGCGGCGCGTAGCGCAACAGCAGCCGTTTCTCCCCGACGTCGAACTTCACCTTTGCCACGGTCTTGTCACCGGCGCCTTCGACGCCGATCACGGTACCGTTGCCGAAGCTCGTGTGGTTCACTTTGTCCCCCACGACGACGGCAACCACTTCCTTTTGCGGCTGGACACGGTTGCGTACGACGGCGGCCGGCACGTCAGCGTTGAATCCCGCCGTAGCGCTGGCGGCAGCCCCGCGCGAGGTCCCAGCACCCCAGAAGGATCCGCCGTAACGCCCGGAACCGATAGGGGCGTTGCCCCACCCGCTCACTTGGCGGGACGTGCCTTCGCGCTTCCACTCCACGAGACCGGTGGGGATTTCCTCGAGGAATTGGCTGGCGGGGTTGTATTGGCTCTGGCCCCACATGCTGCGGACCTCCGAACGGGTCACATAGAGGCGCTTCCGTGCACGGGTGAGGCCAACATAGGCCAGGCGACGCTCTTCTGCCAGTTCCTTTGGATCCGTTGCGGAGCGCTGATGCGGGAACAGCCCGTGTTCCATGCCGGTCAGGAAGACCACGGGGAATTCCAAGCCCTTGGCCGTGTGGAGGGTCATGAGCGTGACGACCCCCATCCGTTTGGCTTCGGCCACGGCGGCGGCAGCGTCCTCGGAGGATCCCTCCGGAGCGTCCGGGATCTGGTCGGCGTCGGCCACGAGTGAGACTTGCTCCAAGAACTCACCCAGCGAGCCTTCGGGGTTGTCGCGCTCGTATTCCCGGACCACCGCCACCAATTCGGCGAGGTTTTCCACGCGGGATTCGTCTTGCGGATCGGTGCTGGCACGGAGCCCGGCAAGGTAACCGGTCTGTTCCAGCACGGCTTCCAAAGCTGCCGCGGCGCCCGAACCGGAAGCCACCTCGGCCAAGTCATCAAGGAGCTTCACGAAGCCCAGGACCGCATTCACGGAGCGGGTGGCCATGGCTGGAGCCTGGTCTGCCCTGCGTGCCGCAGTCATGAAGGACGTCCGTTCGCGTTCGGCGAGCGCCGCCACGGCACCTTCGGCACGATCGCCGATTCCCCGCTTGGGTTCGTTGAGGACGCGACGCAAATTGACGTCGTCGTCCGGGTTCACCAGGACACGAAGGTACGCGAGGGCGTCCTTGATTTCCTTGCGCTCGTAGAAACGGGTGCCACCCACCACTTTGTAGGGCAGGCCGACGCGGACCAGGACGTCTTCAATGGAGCGGGACTGGGCGTTGGTGCGGTAGAAAATGGCGACGTCGCCAGGACGCAGGCCCTCCTCGTCCTGGAGCCGGTCGATTTCCTTGGCGATGAACTGGGCTTCGTCGTGCTCGTTCTCCCCCACGTAGCCGATGATCTTCTCGCCGTCGCCCTCGGCCGTCCAGAGTTTCTTGTCCGGGCGGTTGGGGTTGCGGGAAATGACGGAATTCGCTGCGCTCAGGATGTTCTGGGTGGAGCGGTAGTTCTGCTCCAACTTGATGGTGCGGGCTTCCTGGTAGTCCTTCTCGAATTCGACGATGTTGCGGATGTCCGCACCACGGAAGGCATAGATGGATTGGTCGGAGTCGCCGACGACGGTCAGCTCGCTCGCCTGGGGACCCTCGCCGACGATTTCGCGGACCAACGCGTACTGGGCGTGGTTGGTGTCCTGGTATTCGTCCACGAGGACGTGCCGGAATCGACGGCGGTAGGACTCTGCGAGCGCGGGGAAGGCCCGGAACATGTAGACGGTCTGCGCGATGAGGTCGTCGAAGTCCATGGCATTGGCCTGGCGCAAGCGCTGGGTGTAGCCCTTGAAGACCTCGGCCACGGCTTGCTCGAAGGGTTCGTTGTAATTGGCGCTCGACGCAAACGCGTCGTCATCAATGAGCTCGTTCTTGAGGGCCGAAATCTTGTGCTGGATGGCCTTGGGGGCGAACTTCTTGGGGTCAAGGTCCAGGTTCTTCGCTACGAGCGTGATGAGCCGCAGGGAGTCCGCGGAGTCGTAGATGGAGAAGTTGGAGTTCAACCCCACGTTTGTGGCTTCGCGCCGCAGGATGCGCACGCAGGAGGAGTGGAACGTGGAGATCCACATGGACTTGGCGCGGGCACCCACCAGCGCCTCGATGCGTTCCCGCATTTCCGCGGCCGCCTTGTTGGTGAAGGTGATGGCCAGGATCTCGCCGTGGTGGGCCCGTCTGGTGGCGATCAGATACGCAATGCGGTTTGACAGCACGCGGGTTTTGCCTGAACCCGCTCCGGCCACGATCAGCAAGGGGCTGCCGGCATGTTTGACGGCTTCCTCCTGCTGGGGGTTCAATCCTTCGAGCAATGCCTCCGCAGACGGCAAGCCCGAGTGGCCCCCGTCTTGACCATCGCTGGGCGTTCCACCCCAGGACGGGCCCCCACCGGTCGCAGAGTCGCCTGGCTCACCCCCACCGGGCGCAGAGCCACCGGGCGCCGGGCCGCTTCCGGCGCGTGAAAGCATGGCCGGAGCGGCCTTGGTGGCAGCTCGGCTTGCAGCTTTGAAGGGGCCATCCGCGTACGGGTCAAACAACATATCCATGGTGTTTACCAGTCTAGGCGGTGGCCCTGACACCGGAGGACCCGCATGATCTTCCGCGGTGTCCGTCAAATACCGGCCCAGCCGGGAAATACCGAGGCTCCGAAGTGCTCTCCCAATTATGCTTCTTAGGAGCTGCAACTTTGCTGGCTCAGGGACACATCCGAAGGAACGGCATGCGGGGAAAACGAGGGGTTTGGGCTACACGCCGCCCCGGTGTGGTGTCGAAATACGGAACCCTCCTGGGGTTGTGCATCACCACTGCCTCAAGCTTCTTCCTAGCCGCGGCCAAGCGGCTCGAGCCGTGGGAATTCGTGGGCGCGTACCTTGTCCTTGCCGCGGTCCTCGTCTGCTTCGCACTGATGCTCCACTCGGATGCGTGGCCACAGCGGCTGGCGGTTCTGCTTGGGCTGATCCTGCTCGCGGAGCTGTTGGGCTCCGAACAACGTGACGAATTCAATCCCGTTTTCCTCCCTTACGCCCTGGTCCTTTCGGCAAGTTCCGTCCTCGTCCTCTCGATGCGCAAAACCTGGCGCTCGATCCTGTTCACATTCATGGCGTTCCTTCTCGTCCTGGGGTACACGGTTATCTCCGCCTCGGCGGTGGGCGTCCGTCCCGCGAGCGCTTTCATACTGACGGCGACCTGGATTATCACCTTGGCGATGCGGCTTGGCGGACCACGGGCCTTGGCCCTGTATTGGGGAGATTTCGCCGTGCGCCAGGAGTCCGTGGCAGCCCACATCGTGGCACAGAGCCGGCGCAGCTCCGTGGCGTGGAACACGAGGCATTTGCACGACACCGCCTTGCGCACCCTCACAGTGATCGGCCGCCAAGGCGCCGGTCTGTCGTCGAAGGAACTGGGAGAAATGCTCGACGCCGGCACCTCCTCAGCAACGACGGCCCGGCCGGGACCCCCACTGCCAGGATGGACCGGCGTCGACTTCGGCGCTTCGACATCCCCCGGGACACCGGAACGCGGCGGCCTCGCCGACCGGCTGCGCCGGATCGCCGAGAAGCGGGCACGGGATGGCTTCAGCGTGGAGATCCACGGGATGACCGGACCGCTGACCGAACCTGTCCAGGCTGCCCTGCTGGCGGCAGTGGATGAATGCATCCTGAACGTCGACAGGCACGCGGGCGCAGGCCATGTGGATGTCCTTCTATCCGGGACCTCGGATCACGTATCAGTGGTGGTCAGCGATTCCGGTTGTGGATTCGACCCTTCGAAACTCCCCGCCGACAGGCTGGGCGTCAAGGAATCCGTCCTTGCCCGGATGCGCGATGCCGGTGGACATGCACAAGTCTTTTCCGCGCCTGGACGAGGCACCACGATCCTGCTCGAAGCGGTGGCCGCATGACAATGCCGGCTATGTCGCGGACCAGCGTGGAGGGACCCCTCTTCGTGTCCCGTGGAATTTTGGCGACAGCCTGCGTCGTGCTGTGGATCCTCAATTCCTACCTCGCTTTTGAAGCAGGCAGCAAGATGGGCGCTGCCCCATGGCACTTTCTGGCTACTGGCCTCGACTTGTTGGGACTCCTCGTCGCCGTCCAGGCATCCGATGCCGTTACCCCACGGGCCCGGCTGGCCAATCTGCGTGCCACGTGGCTTGTCCTGGCCAGTGCTTCCACTTGCTGCGCAGCATTGGCTACCGTGCGGGAGCCGGGGCTCGCCCTGATCGGAACGAATGCCCTGCTCTCCGCCGTCGCGGTCCTCCTGGTGTCCCACCGATGGAATCTTCGTGGATTCGTCACCCTTACGGTCGCGACCGCTGCGATCAACACAGCCGTCTACGCCGTCACTCCCGGAGCCGACCCGCGGACGATATCGAACATCCTCTTCCTTTCGCTCCTTCCCGGTGTGGTCGGAACGGTGAGCGTGCTGCTGCGCAGGGACGCCATCCAGCGGAAGGGGGCGAGCGGCCTGAGCGGACGGCTCGACGCCCTGACGCGGGGCATCGACGCCAAAACGTCAGCACGGGAACTCGAACTCGCGATCACCAAGACCCAGATCGATGAATTGTTTGCCAAGGTGGTGCAGGCGCCATCCGTGCCTTTGGACCCCGCGGTGGCCCGGGAAGCGAGGGAGCTTGCGGGTCACTTGCGACAGTTGTTGCTCGAGGAATGGTCCGACAGTTGGCTCGCAGAGGCATTGGAACTGGAGGGCCTGGGCGGCACTGTCCTTATTGCCCAGCCCACGGACGTGGTGGATGGGCTGCCGGAGAGCTCACGGCCGGCCATCCTGGCTGCCACCATGCTGATGGCAGTGGGCGCCACGTTGCGGGGCACGCACAGCAGCGGCGCCGCTACACGGCCAAGGGAGGCACACTGCATTCACTTCTTTGCCCAGAAGTCCGGCCAGGACGGTGCACGCCTGACATGGCGCATTGGCGGAGTCCACAAGAAACATCTCTCACCTCTGGTGTGGACCGAACTGGATTCGCTGGGCCGTGCCAAAGCGAGCAATGACCGGGAAGGCTGCAGCATCGTGGTTGACACAGCGGGGTGGCGACGTTGACCCGCGTCCTGCTCATCGACCGGCACCAGCTCTTGATCGACTCCTTGTCGCAGTGGCTTCTCATGAATGCTCCGGAAATCCGCGTCCTGGCCGGGACCTCTTCCTGGCCTCCCGAAGGCGGCATACCCCAAGGTGACGCGGTCGCCAAGGCCGATGTCGCCGTCGTCGGTGAACTTCACGGAAGCGAAGCCCCGAATCTTCCCGGTATCGTCTCCTCGCTGAGGGCGTCGGGGATGCAGGTGGTCCTGCTGGCGGACCAGCAGCCTGTGATGGTCATCAACTCAGCCCTCGACGCCGGCGCGCTGGCCATTGTGCCCAAGTCCGCCGATCCTGGCCATACCGCGGCCGCGATCCGCGCGGCGGCATCCGGCCGGCGTTACCTTCATCCGGAGATCAAGGGCATTCTCGAGTCAACAGCCAGCACGAGGGTCGAGTTGTCAGTCAGGGAACAGCGGCTTGTGGAGCTGTACCTTGGACCCTCGCCTCGAAGCATCAGGGAGGTCGCGGAGCTTTTGGCGATCAGCGAGCAGACGGTCAAGTCCCACCTGCACCGGGTCCGGCAACGCTACGCGGCCGCGGGCTTCAACGTGGGAAACATCATCAGCCTACAGGAACAGCTTCGAAAAGACGGCTGGCTGAGCTAAACGACGTGCGGCTGTGAGTGGGGCTGGGTCGATTTCGACGCAAGAATGCTCACCAAAGCCACCAAAAGCGGAACACACAATGCCGTCATGAATCCGGCCACAATCATCTGGCGGTGGATGTCCGGCTGCCCCTCGAAAATGAGGACAACCCAGAACTGCACCCAGCAGCCGAGGACCATCACCACGGCAAGGCGTCCTATTCCGGACTTCCGTCGAGCGGCTACGGCGAAGCCCAATAGCAGTGTCAACAGGTGGAGGCCAGGCAACGCAACCGGTGCTGCCTTCATCGCCGTGTACAGGCCCAGGACGACGGGCACCCGGCGTTCCTTGACGCCGGGACCTTGGCCCGAATCCGCCATGTACGATCCCGCATCACTGAGTTCGGGCGTGAGCAGGGCGCTGATCCCCCGCTCCCCCAGGCCGATCAGGCGTTCCGGGTGGGTGGCAAAGAACGCGGCGATCTTGCCACGATTGATCTGTTCCCCAAACTGCGGGTATTCCGGGTTGTACACCGCTGAATTGATGGAGTCCATGGTGCTGCCCACGGCCGTCACGAAACTCCGGTCGAGTCCCAGCCACTTCAAATCCGTGACGGGATCGGGGCTGTTGGGCAGGATCGACGCGAAGACGGTGTTGTAGAGATTCACTTCGGTAGCGCGTTTCGGCTCCACCGCGAGGAACGCCCAGGCAACCCCCGCAATGGCGACCACGGCTGCCGCGGGCATCACGAACGCCTGCCACCGACGACGCGCGGAGCTCGCCCGCCGTCGGGCGCCCGAAGGCAGCCAAAGGAGCGCC
Organism: Arthrobacter sp. efr-133-TYG-118; assembly: GCF_030209755.1. GTDB lineage: Bacteria > Actinomycetota > Actinomycetes > Actinomycetales > Micrococcaceae > Arthrobacter. The sequence continues at coordinate 13,960 of NZ_JARVRH010000042.1, forward strand.
AGGGTAACCGCCGGCAACCAGGACGCCATTTGCGGCATGGCCGAGACCGTGAACGCGGCAGCGAGGACCACCATCAGCACCGACGCCCAACGTGGCCTTCGGCCGTTCCAGTAGCGAAGCAGCGCCACCGCCAAGGCCAGTGTCCCGAGTAACGCACCGGGTTCGCTGTAGGGCGACACGAAGAAATCCGCGAAGACCCCGTCCGCCGTGACCAGCGTAACGAGCGCGGCGATCAGTACCCGGAACGGTGTCCGGCCCGGCAACGCCGCCACGAGTCCGGCGATGAGGGCGCCGAAGACAACACAGCAGACAATCCCCACCGCACGCGTATCCAGGCCGGGTCCCCAAGCAAGGACCGGCGTGAGCCATTTGCCCAGCCACAAGAGCAGCAATTGTGAGGAATAGACGGGCTCTCCGGATCCAGTGAAACCGCAAGCCTCACCGTAATACTGGTGCGGCACCCAGCTCGGATGGATGAAACTCGTCAAGTCCGTGTAGCCCCACGGCTTGAGGTTCCGGACGCCCAGCGAACAAAGCAGTTGTTGACCGGCCCCCTGCTCGGCCATACCGACGGTTTGGGGCACGAACAAGCGGACGATGATGACGAGCGAGGCAAGCGTGCCGGACAACACGGCAACACCGCGCAGGCGGAGTGACCCCGGCCCGCCCGGCCCCACCTCCCCCGGCCCGAACGTCCTGGCCAGGTAGGCGGCCGCGGAGCGCAGCGGGCGGGCGGTCCCGCTTTTCCGGCGGAGAGGTTCCGGGGCGAACCTTGTTGGCGGTTCGGATTCCGGGACATCCGGCCTTGCGTCAACCACGCTTCTGCCCTCCCGCCGGCGCGAGCGTGCCGGTGATGGTGCCTGGACTGGACTGCACATTGGACTGCACGGGGGCGACGGCGCACCGCACCGTCTGCGCGCCGTTCACCGTCCGGATGATCGGACGCGGCCTGATCCCGGCTGGGAGGGCGTCAACGCCGAGGAACTGCAAGGCATAAGGCAGGCAGCGCGCGTTTCGCGCAGCGGGAGTGGCCACGCTGCTCTCCAGGTTGAACCACGCGCTGATGTCCTCCGCGGTGTGGGGCTCGGTACACGGAACGTCGACGCCGTCGTCGCTCAACCGGCCGTCCGCGAGTTCCTGTCGGTAGCAGAGCCGCAAGGCAGCCGAGTCAGGGCCGGCCAGCACGCCCTTGAAATCCAAAGTGGTAGTCCGGGGAGTGCCGTCGTCCGCGGCCAGGAGCACGTCGCAACGTATGGCCCGGGCGCCGCGTTCCCAGTCGTCCCGGCTCGGAGCGTACCCGGCGATGGCCAGCCCTGTCGTACCATCGCGCTCACCGGCGCCGAGATATGTCCGGAGCGAGGCGACGTCGCACAAGCGCGCGGTGAGGGCCTTGAGCTGCTGTTGTCCCGGCCTTGTTCCCTGCCCTGACAAGGGCGCCGGAACGTGCGTGACCTTGTAGGTCTGGGCTGTGTGCGGCTCGGTGCAGGCAACCGGCGGGCTCGGTTCGCTGACGGCGTCGAATTGTTCCGGGGAGACAATCAAGTGGCACTCGCCCACTGCCGGGTTGCCGGCGGGCGCTCCGGGAAGCGTCTGGTTGCATCCGCTCAGGACCCCTGCAAGCAGCAACGCCGCAGCCCCCCACCCGGCGCGTTTCGCCAAGCTACGAGGCACGCCGCCCCCGGCTGGTCTTGCCTGCGCGGACGAGGACAATGATGGCCACCACAAAGCCGGTGATCACCAGGAACGAACCGAGGAAATGGTGCATGATGCTGAAGCCCTGCTCGCCCCAGGCCTGCTGTGCGCCCGCAATCATGAGGAACCTCAAGCCGTTGCAGACAACAACAATCAGCAATGCAGAAGCGGCGGCGCGGGCCAATCGTGGCACCGCGATGCGGCCCATGAGGAACAAAACCCCGGACAGGGCCAGGACGGGGGCGATCAGTACCGCGCTGGAGCACAATCCGGTCACCATCAGGCCGAAGGGTTGCCCACCGCCGATGTTGTGGAAAATGATGTCGCGGACGCTGTAGGACGAGCCTCCGAGAACTCGATCGAACACCCAGGCAATGGCCCAGGCCTCGAAACTGCGGATGCTTTCCTGTTGCAGCATGGCCAGGAGAGCCGACGCCAGACACGCCAGGCCGGGGAGAATCCCGCCCTGGCTCGAGCGGAGCCTTGCGGCGCGTGGACCGTGTGGCCTTTGATGGTTTGCGGAGTATTGGACACTCGTGGACACTAGGCTTCCTTCGCTAACAGCTGGGCGTCGTTCTCATTGTTGCGCCGGGTTTTAGCCCAGCCGTGGCGTCCCGTGACCAAGCGGTAGCTTGCCCTCAGCACTGACAAGTAGTTCTGGTACATGTAGAGCCAGTAGCCGGCTCCCCACAGGACTCCTGCCAAGCGGCTCTTGTCCGGGGCTGCCTGCTTGCGGTAGACGGGACCCCACAAGGCGAATGGCGCGATTCCCGTGACAATGATGAGCGGGACGATGAACCAGGACGCTGCCAGCCAGGCCTGGAAGCCGCCCATCGTCAGGGAGCCCTGGGCCACCATCGTGATGAATAGCGTTGGCCACAAGACGAGGCCCACGATCTGGATGAACGGCTGGACCAGGAAATAGCTGCATTCGATGGCACCGATGTTGCTGAAGTACGGGGACTCGAATATTCGCCCCAGGTAGCTGCTGCACTGCATTCCGCCGTGGCACCATCGGGTCCTCTGGGTCAGCAGTCGGCGAAGCCCCGGAAGTGCCTCCTGCGAAACGTGGGCGTCATGCATGTATACGGTCTTGTAGCCGCTCAGCATCACGTGGATCGCAAGCTCGTAATCCTCCAGGAGGGCTCCATGCCACGGTTGCCCGGAGGTCCTGGCAATCGTGTCGAGGGCGGAAAGCCGGGTGAACTGCCCGTTGCCGCCCAGACCAACTGTCAAGGTGTGGCGGCGGAGCGACTGCATGGCGGCGATGGTGGTGCGGAACTCCATGTCCTGCATGAGGATGAGGTACCGGGCGAAGCCCTGCCTCACGCGTCCGAATCCAGTGGCCGTCTTCAGAGCCGGATCATCCACATTGGACATCCACACAGCGGTCTGCGCGGCTCCCACCTCAGGGTCGCCGAAGGCAAGTGGTCCAGCGGCCTGCCGGAACGCATTTTCGGACATGAGCCCATCGGCGTCGAGCACCATGACGATCACTGTTTCGCGGTCGGCGCCGGAAGGCAGCCAATCGTCCAAGGCCCGGTACGCCGCGTTCAGCGCGTCGCCCTTGCCCGAACGGGCGTCAGGTAGGAAACGGCGCACCAGGTGAACCAAGGGGTCGGCCACGGATGCGCTCTGCACGATGTTGGCCGTGGCGTCTTCACTGGCATCGTCCACAACCCAAACATGAGCCTCGGGAAATTGTCCCCGCAGCTTCGCCAGGGTATTCCCAATTACTGTTTCCTCGTCGCGGCACGGGATGAACACGTGCCAAGTGAAACCCCCAGGTGTTCCCTCCGGATCGGGTGTCCTGCGCAGGAACGGAACCAGGATCACGCCGATGTAGGCCAGGAACACCACCAACAGCACGAATGCCAGAGCTTGCGCGGACTCGAGTACTGACATGTCTCCCCGATAGTGCTTTGAGGCTGTTTACGGCCGTTTCAAGAAAAGTTGAAGCAGGGCGGCCCCCTGAGGTAGGGCCGCCCCGCGGATGATGCGGTCAGGAATCCTTGCGGCCGGCAGCCCGCTTCGCGGTCTTGAGCCTGCTGTTGCGCAGGACCACGAACCCGGCGATCAACAACGCAATGCCCAGAAGGATGACCCAGCCAAGGGCCGGCGCTCCGGTGACAGCGAGCGTTCCGCCCCCCGCCACCGCTCCCCCTGTCGTCGCACTATTTCCGTACATGCCGCACGTTCCTTCCGTCGTTCTTCTCTGGTGAGGGCAGGCGCAATCAGACGGCCACAACCGCGGTCCGACGGCGTGCCCGGAAGAACAACCAGCAAACAAGCGCAAGCAATGCCGCTGCGCCACCGATGGCCAACGTGTCCTTGTTGACCACCGGGATTGCTGCTGCAAGCAGGTTCGGACCGACGGAAGCGTTGGCCAGGTTGACGGTGGCGATGCTGCCGCCGGCTATACCCACTTGGAGCGCACGCTCGGTGAAGATGCCGCCGCTTGTCTGCTGTACGTTGACCTTGGCCGAGACCAGTGCGGTCAGGGCGTTGGACAACGGGGTCACGATGGTCGAGGACACTCCCGAGACGACGCCGTTCAGGGCTGTGGTCAGGACGGCCAGTGCGGGGCCTGCAGTGATCTGCGCAATCGGTCCGAGAGCGTTGACTGCGGCGGTCGCGCTCGCCAGCGTGGAGTTGACCACGCTGGTGATCTTGGCGGCAACAGCCTGCGGCAGGAACGAAACGAGGTCCGTGCCAGGGGGCAAGGCGTTCAGGCTAGGCACACCGGCAACGGCCAGGAGGTCTGCCTCCGTGATGGAGATCGTGCCAGCTGCAACAGGATTCGCCACAGTGACGCCCAAGGGACCCAGGACAAGGTTGGCGGTGTTGATGGCGGTGCCAACAGTGCCGGCAACTCCGCCAATGACCGTTCCGCCAAGATCAGCCGATACGCCTGCAATGGAATAGGCCCCGGCGGGAGCTGCCCCCTGGTCCTGTTTGGCGGCGGCGGCCAGCGTGGTGATCTTCAGATCGAGGTTCACGAGATCGGCGCCACCAAGGATGTTGGCCGTGCCCGCCTTGATTTCAGCCGCAGGGATGCCGGGGCTTCCCGACGTCGGCAGGCCGCCGGGCAGGGTGACGAGGCCCGGCGCTCCGGAGACAGTACCGGAGAACGCCGCCGAGGACCCGTCATTGACGGCCTTGCCATACTGGCTGACGGCGCCCAGCTGGATGATTCCGTTGTTGCCCAGCAACGGAATGTTTCCCGCACCGACGTTCACGACGCCGAACGCGGCGGAAAGATCGAGCGGAGTGCTGTTTTCAATGACCGCCGGGCCGGATGGCGGTGTGCCGATCTGCTGGGCTGTTGCCGCGCCATTTGATGCCACACCCGCAAAGTTCGGCATCGCAAGGACAGTGCCGTCAATGATTTGTCCGCTGCCCGAAGAAATAACATCAGCGGGTCCGGCCGTGGCTGCTGGCGCCGCAACCAGGCCGAAACCCAGCGCTACGACGGCACTGACACCCACCGCGGCGGACCATGTCCTGTGTCTCGTTTTCAAGTATTGCCCCCTCGTGAGAGTTGCAATCACGCCGGGCGCGCTGCAACTGAAACCTTGGAGGACACGCGTCCCCCGTGGAGAAAGTAAACAAGGCCCGTGGCGAGTGCCTCCTGAAGGTACCCGAATGGGTTAAGCGACGAAGTCCGGGCGTCGCTGACCCATTCCGAGCACGGAGTCGATGGCCGCCACGGCACGGTCGGCCGCGCCGCCGTCGCCGTAAGGGTTCACTGCCGTGGCCATCGCCGAATACAGCGCGTCGTCCCGCATCAAAGCGTTGACGGCGTCCACGATGGTTTGTTCTTCCGTCCCGATGAGCCGGGCCGTGCCTGCCGCCACGGCTTCGGGGCGTTCGGTGTTGTCACGCATCACCAGGACGGGTTTCCCAAGGGCCGGCGCCTCCTCCTGGACCCCGCCCGAGTCCGTGAGGACCACGTGGCACAGACCCAGGAGCTTGGTGAATTGCAGGTAGCCGAGGGGTTCCGTAACGGTGATGTTCGGGACGCGTTCGATTTCAGGAAGGACCGCTTCCCGCACGGCTGGATTCCGATGCAAGGGAAGGACGATTTCCACCTCCGGGCACCGGGCCGCGATCCGCGCGAGCGCCCTGCCCACGCCAACCATGGCCTGGCCCAGGTTTTCGCGGCGGTGGAGAGTCACCAACAGGATTCTGCGGCCTGAATCGGTGATGGCCCGGAGTGCGGGTTCCGCAAACTCAGCGTCCCTTTTGACAGTCCCCAGCAACGCGTCGATGACCGTGTTTCCGGTGACCGCGATGTTCTCCGCCGGAATGCCCTCGGACAGCAGATTGTCCCGGCCTGTGGAGGTTGGCGCGAGATGCAGCGTGCTGATTTGCCCAAGCAAGCGGCGGTTCGCTTCCTCTGGAAATGGTGAATTCAGGTTGCCGCTGCGTAGTCCGGCCTCAAGGTGGACCACCGGAATTCCCTGGTAGAACGCTGCCAGCCCCGCGGCCATGGCGGTGGTGGTGTCACCCTGGACCACCACAGCGTCCGGCCGGACGTCGTGGAGGACTTCCGTGACTCCCCGCAAGGTCTTTTCCGTGATCCCGGCAAGGGTCTGGCGGGGCTGGATGATGTTCAGGTCATGCTCCGGGTGGACGCCGAAGAGCGCGTTGACCTGGTCCAGCATTTCCCGGTGCTGCCCGGTCACTGCTACAGGCGCCTTGTAGCGGCCGGTTGCGCGCAGGGCATGGACCAGCGGCGCCATTTTGATGGCCTCCGGACGGGTGCCGTAAACGAGCAGGACGGTGCGGTTATCCAATTTTTCCCCCTGGGCTTGAGCTGCCGTCCGGAGATTAGCAACTGCCCAGCGCCCTGCGATGGGTACTCCCCAATAGGGTCAATCCCCTCCAGGGGACATGCCCCCTCTTTGCTTGAACCACTGGACATAACAGCACTATGTCCACTCCTCAAGCCACCGAGGGCGCATGCTCACAGGAACCGCAGCATCATGTCCACTCCTCAAGCCAAGGAGGGCGCATGCTCACAGGAACCGCAGCGCGGAATGTCCACGGAAGCCCGAACTCCGCGCCACCTCCAGGGGACATGCCCCCTCTTTGCTTGAACCACTGGACATAACAGCACCATGTCCACCCCGCAAGCCAAAGAGGGCGCATGCTCACAGGAACCGCAGCATCATGTCCACTCCTCAAGCCAAGGAGGGCGCATGCTCACAGGAACCGCAGCGCGGAATGTCCACGGAAGCCCGAACTCCGCGCCACCTCCAGGGGACATGCCCCCTCTTTGCTTGAACCACTGGACATAACAGCACCATGTCCACCCCGCAAGCCAAAGAGGGCGCATGCTCACAGGAACCGCGGCACTATGTCCATCCCTAGCACCAAGGAGAGCGCATGCTCACAGGAACCGCAGCGCGGAATGTCCACGGAAGCCCGAACTCCGCGCCACCTC
>NZ_JARVRH010000034.1 GCF_030209755.1 Arthrobacter sp. efr-133-TYG-118
AGCCCGTGAGGCGCTGGTAGACGCGCAGCGCCTTCACCCCGCCCATGCCCAGCAGCAGTTCCTGCTGCAGGCGGTGGTCACCGCCGCCGCCGTAGAGGCGGTCCGTGATCCCGCGCGCGGCGTCGTCGTTGGCCGGAACGTTGGAATCGAGCAGCAGCAGCGGCACGCGCCCGACGTCGGCCCGCCAGATGTGCGCGTTGAGCTTGCGTCCGTTGGGCAGCGGCAGCGAGATCGTCACTGGCTTGCCGGTGCCGTCCTCGGACGGTTCACGCAACAGCGTCAAGGGCAGGCCGTCCGGGTCAAGGACCGGGTAGGTTTCCTGCTGCCAGGCGTCCCGGGACAGGGACTGCTTGAAGTAGCCCGCCTGGTAGAGCAGCCCGACGCCGATCAGCGGCACACCCAGGTCCGAAGCGGCCTTCAGATGGTCCCCGGCCAGGATCCCGAGGCCGCCGGAATACTGCGGAAGCACCTCCGTGATGCCGAACTCCGGGGAAAAGTACGCGATGCACGCCGGAGCGTCCGGACCCAGGCCCTGGTACCACCGCGGCTCACTCAGGTACCGGTCCAGGTCCGCAGCCGCGTGCTGGACACGCTCTACAAGTTCATTGTTGGAAGCAAGTTGGTCCAGCTGATCGCGGCTGATTGATCCGAGGAGGCTTATTGGATCGTGGCGGCTCTCCTCCCACAATTCCTGGTCAAGGCTCGCAAAGAGCTCACGGGTAGGCCGGTGCCACGACCAGCGCAGATTCGTGGCGAGACGCGCCAGTGGCCGGATCGGCTCGGGGAGCAGGGTACGGACGGTAAACCTTCGAATTGCCTTCACGAGCGTCACACTAATCCACTCGGTAGACAGCAGGAACAGCTTTCGGTTTCTTTTAGGTAAATGACACATTGCGCGGAAGAGTCTGGGGTACCTCTTCGCAAAATGTGATTTTTCTCGCTAACGTCGAGGTTGTGACCACTACTGCAGCACCGCGATCCAGCTCAGCATCCAAGTCCAAGCAGAAGACCGGTATCACCGAAGGTCTCAGGTTCGGCAGATTCCCCATCACGGCTGTGCAGCCCGTGATCGAGGAAGGCCGGTTCCCGGCCAAGGCCTTGCCTGGTGAAGATTTGGTGGTTGGCGCCACGGTCTTCCGTGAGGGCCACGACCAGCTGGGGGTGAGCGCCGTCCTGCTGGACCCCAAAGGCAAAGAACGCCAACGTGTCCGGCTCGCCCCGGCCCCGGGTGAGCGTGGCAAGGGAACCGACCGTTGGGAGGGTTTGCTGACCCCCACCGCGCCCGGAGCCTGGACCTTCGCAGTCGAGGCCTGGCACGACCGCTACGGCACGTGGCACCACAACGCGGAAGTGAAGGTCGAGGCCGGCATCGACGTGGAGCTGATGCTGGCCGAGGGCGTCGCCCTGCTCGCGGAAGCGGCCGGCGAAGGCACGAGAAACGGGGCGGACAAGCGCATCCTTCGCGCTGCCTCTGAAGGCCTCGCCGATACTTCGAAGACTGCCGAGGAGCGCCTTGCCGCTGGCTTCAGCGCAGAGGTCGCAGCCGTCGTCGAGCGCCAGCCGATCCGTGAACTGGTGACCGTCTCGGAACAATACCCGCTCCTCGTGGAGCGTGACCTCGCCGGACGCGGGGCCTGGTACGAATTCTTCCCCCGTTCCGAAGGCGCCGTTTTCGACCCCACCACGGGAACGTGGACCTCAGGCAACTTCACGACGGCGGCCAAGAGGCTCGACGCCGTTGCGGACATGGGCTTCGACGTCATCTACCTGCCGCCCATCCACCCGATCGGTTTCCAGCACCGCAAGGGACGCAACAACACCTTGACGCCGGGTCCGCAGGATCCCGGCTCGCCGTGGGCCATCGGCTCCGAAGCAGGCGGCCACGACGCCATCCACCCGGAATTGGGATCGTTCGAGGATTTCGACGGTTTTGTGGCGCGCGCCAACGAGCTGGGCCTCGAAGTGGCGCTGGACTTGGCGCTGCAGGCCGCCCCGGACCATCCTTGGGTGAAGACCAATCCTAAATGGTTCACCACTCGCGTGGACGGCAGCATCGCCTACGCCGAAAACCCGCCCAAAAAGTACCAGGACATCTACCCGCTGAACTTCGACAACGATCCTGCGGGTCTGTCCAAGGAGATCCTGCGGATCGTCTTCCTCTGGGTGAGCCACGGCGTGAAGATTTTCCGTGTGGACAACCCCCACACCAAACCGGTGTGGTTCTGGGAATGGCTGATCGGCAAGGTCAACAAAAAGTACCCCGACGTCGTTTTCCTCGCCGAGGCGTTCACCCGCCCCGCGATGATGCACGCACTCGGCCGGGCAGGATTCCAACAGTCGTACACGTACTTCACGTGGCGGAACACCAAAACCGAACTGGAATCGTATTTCCAGGAGGTCAGCCACGAATCTCCGGCGTACTTCCGACCCAATTTCTTCGTCAACACCCCGGATATCCTCACCGAGTACCTCCAATACGGCGGTCCGGCCGCGTTCCGCATCCGCGCAGCACTGGCAGCCACCGCCAGCCCGCTCTGGGGCGTGTACGCCGGATTCGAGCTGTACGAGCATGTGGCGCGTCCCGGTGCCGAAGAGTACATCGACAACGAGAAATATGAGTTCAAGGACCGCAACTGGGATGCCGCAGCGGCTTCCGGGCACAGTCTCGCCCCGTACATCACGCGGCTTAACGCCATCCGGAAGGCCCACCCAGCCCTGGGTGACCTGCAGAACCTGACGTTGCATCACAGCACGGATGACGCCACCATCGTGTTCTCCAAGCACAAGACCTTGCCCGACGGCAGCAAGGACACCTTGATCATTGTGGTCAACGTCGATCCCCACGGCACCCGGGAAAGCACTGTGACCCTGGATCTCTCCGCTCTTTCGCTGGATCCATCCGACTTCACCGCCAACGGGCGGTTCTGGGTGGATGATTTGGTCAGCGGCGAAAGCTGGGAGTGGGGCGAGTACAACTACGTCCGGCTGGACGCCCATGTAGAACCGGCACACATTCTCAATATCCGGAGGTAGCCTTAGTGAGCTTTAATCCGCAGGGTCAAAGTCAGTACTTCACGCCGAAGAACACTTTCGAGCTGAATGCCCCGGGTCTTCAACATGACCCTCATTGGTATCGGAAGGCTGTTTTCTACGAAGTGTTGGTAAGGGCCTTCGCGGATGCGAATGGCGACGGTTCCGGTGACTTCCACGGACTGATCGACAAACTGGATTATCTGCAGTGGCTCGGAGTGGATTGTTTGTGGCTGCCGCCGTTCTTCGATTCGCCTTTGCGCGACGGTGGTTACGACATTTCCGATTACACGTCGGTGTTGGACGAGTTCGGCACCATCAGCGACTTCAAGCGGCTCGTGGCCGAAGCCCATGCGAGGGGCGTCAGAGTCATCATCGACCTGCCGCTGAACCACACCTCGGACCAACACCCTTGGTTCCAGGAGTCACGCAAGAACCCGGACGGCCCGTTCGGCGACTTCTACGTATGGAGTGACACCGACGAGAAGTACCAGGACGCGCGCATCATCTTCGTGGATACGGAAGAGTCGAACTGGACGTTCGATCCGATCCGCCGGCAGTTCTTCTGGCACCGCTTCTTCGGCCACCAGCCAGACCTGAACTTCGAGAACCCCAAGGTCATCGAGGCCGTTCACGACGTCGTCAAGTTCTGGCTGGACCAAGGCATTGACGGCTTCCGGGCAGATGCCATCCCGTACCTCTTCGAAGAAGAGGGCACCAACTGCGAGAACCTGCCGGCCACCCATGGCTTCCTGCGGGACCTTCGGAAGATGGTGGACGAGAACTACCCCGGCCGTGTGATCATCGCCGAAGCCAACCAACCGCCGCACGACGTCGTGGAGTACTTCGGCACGGAGGAAGAACCGGAGTGCCACATGGCCTTCCACTTTCCCATCATGCCGCGCCTTTACTACGCGCTCCGCGACCAGAAAGCCGCTCCCATCATCGAGACACTGCGGGATACCCCGGGAATCCCGGCCGGCGCGCAATGGGGTACCTTCCTGCGAAACCACGACGAACTCACCCTGGAGATGGTCACCGCCGACGAACGTGCCGCCATGCTGGGCTGGTACGCGCCGGACCCGCGTATGCGGGCCAACATCGGCATCCGGCGCAGGCTCGCTTCCCTGCTGGACAACTCCCGCTCCGAGATCGAACTGATCAACGCGTTGCTGCTTTCCCTGCCCGGCAGCCCCTTCTTGTACTACGGGGACGAAATCGGGATGGGAGACAACATCTGGCTTGACGATCGCGACGCCGTCCGCACGCCGATGCAATGGAACCCGGACCGCAACGCAGGTTTCTCCAATGCCGATCCCGGAAAGCTCTACCTGCCCGTCATCCAGTCGCTGGTCTACAACTACAGCATGGCGAACGTCGAGGCCGAAGCGGCCCACTCCGGCTCGCTCCTGCGCTGGACGCGCCAGATCCTGAGCGTCCGGAGGAACCACGCCGTCTTCGGGCTAGGCGGCTACCGGAACGTTCCGGCAGACCACGAGGTGGTTCTTGCCTATTTGCGCGAGCTCCGCGAGGACAATCCGGAAGGCGAGGACGCCGAATCCGTCCTTTGCGTCTTCAACTTGTCCCAACATCCGGTTGCTACCACTTTGGACATCCCTGAATACGCCGGAAGGGGCCTAAGGGACGTGTTCGGAGGCCAGCCGTTCCCGGGAATCGGCGCCGACGGCTCCCTGACCCTCACGCTCGGCAGCCACGACTTCTTCTGGCTGCGGATTCGTTCGGCGGGCTCCACCGGCTCCTCGCCGTACACCCAGGCCATCCCAGTGCTCTCCATCGAAGGCTGACATGAGTCACATGGCGCCCACCACGGTCCTGGCCTCCCTGCTCAAGGAATGGCTGCCCCGGCAGCGCTGGTTTCCGGTCAAGGCAGGGCTATTCGAACTGGATTTCGTCGGCTCGTTCGGGCTTCCCGCGCCCGACACCGGGATCGGCCTGGAGGTCCAGCTCATCTCCGTCGCCTACGCCACGGCCGACGGGGGGAGGCAGACTGACATCATCCAAGTACCGCTCAGCTTCCGCTCCGCGCCCGCGGCCTCCTTGGCAACTGCTTCGGTGGGCCAGATCGGTGGAACAAGCGAGCAGGACCCGCCTATCTGGGTATACGACGCCCCACACGATCCTGACTTTGTGACTGTATGGCTCGATCTCATCCGGGGTCAGGTGTCCGCCGAGCCCGGAGAGGGGGAGTGCACCGCGAGTGGTCATACGGTGCCGGGCAGCCTGCGGCTGCCCTCTGCCTCAGGATCCGTGCGCGTCTCGTCCGGTGAGCAGTCCAATACTTCAGTGATCGTCGACGACGGCGTGTCCGCGGCGATCGTGAAGATCTTCCGGGTCCTGTCGGTCGGTAAGAACCCCGAGGTGGAGGTGGGCGCGGCCTTGACCTCGGCGGGAACGAAGGAGGTGCCCTCTACCCTTGGCTGGATTACCGGAACATGGGAGGTAAGGACACCCCTGGGCCGGCACGGCACAGCCTCGGCGGATTTCGCCGTTGCCCACGAATTCCTCGCCGGCGGGCAGGACGCTTGGCGCCTCGCCGTCGACGCTGCGGCATCAGGCAAGGACTTTGCCACCGAAGCCCGGCAGCTGGGCCAGGCGACTGCCACCGTGCACCTGCGGCTCGCGGAAACCCTCGGAACCGCCCGGGAACGTGTTCCGGGTCAGGACATCGCGCCCGAAGTAGCTCGGCGCGTCCGCCAGTCGTGGGCTGAGGCCGGCACCGCCGTCGGGCCCCATGAGCAGCAGCTTGAGGCACTCCTGACGCAACTGTCGGGCAAGGAAGCCGGGACGCTGCAGCGCATCCACGGAGACCTTCACCTGGGCCAGATCCTCTTGGTGCCCGGGGCCGCGGGCCAACCGGGCCGGTGGGCGATCCTGGACTTTGAGGGCGAACCCCTGAGGCCGATCGAACACCGTAACATTCCAGACGTTCCCCTCCGGGACGTCGTCGGAATGCTGCGGTCCTTCGACTACGCAGCCGGTGCGGCCATCCGCGAGAACCCGGGCGCCCGGGTTCCCACCACGTGGGTTGACGACTGCGCCGAGGCGTTCCTGGTCGGCTACAGCGACATCACCCCCGGAACTATTGACCGCCGATCGCCACTGTTTGTGGCATTGTGGCTGGACAAGGCCTTGTACGAGGTGATCTACGAGCTGCGGAACAGGCCGGACTGGTTGCCCATTCCGGTCAATGCTTCGCGGCAGCTCCTCGGAAACACGAGCCCCGGCACGGACGCCGCGGCGACATCGGAAGGTAAGGAAATGACAGGCTCAGCACGTACCGAACGGCCCCGAGTCCCGCTGTATGTGGACGCCGCTACCCTGGGCCGGGTGGCCGCTGGTGCGCACCATGCCCCGCACTCGGTGCTGGGCGCCCACCTTGACGACCACGGTCACGTCACCATCCGCACGGTCAAGCACCTCGCGGCGGAGGTAACTGTAGTCACCGAAGCCGGTTCCACCCCGATGACCCACGAGACGGACGGGATCTGGGTGGCGGTCCTCGAACCGCTGCAGCACGGCCACGTGCCGGACTACCGCCTGGACGTTGTGTACGGCGATTCCGCACCGGTGACGATCAACGATCCCTACCACTACCTTCCAACTGTCGGCGAGGTGGACCTGCACCTCATCGGAGAAGGCCGGCACGAACGGCTCTGGGACACACTGGGCTCCCACGTCCAGCACTACCGTTCCCCGCTCGGCGATGTGGACGGCGTTTCCTTCGCCGTCTGGGCGCCCAACGCACAGGCAGTCCGCGTCAAGGGCGACTTCAACTCTTGGGATGGGCGTGAGCATGCCTTGCGCTCCCTGGGGTCTTCAGGCGTCTGGGAAGTCTTCATCCCGGGGGTTGGAGCAGGGGCGTGCTACAAATTCGAACTGCTCACCAAGGCCGGCCATTGGGTGGAGAAAGCCGACCCGCTCGCCTTCGGCACCGAAGTTCCGCCCCTGACCGCGTCACGCGTGGTGGAGTCCGGCTACCGCTTCAAGGACGACGCCTGGATGACGGCGCGCGCCAACAAGGATCCGCACAACTCGCCCATGAGCGTCTACGAAGTCCACCTTGGTTCCTGGCGCCTTGGCCTCGGGTACAAGGAGCTGGCCAAGGACCTCGTGGAGTATGTGAAGTGGCTTGGCTTCACCCACGTGGAGTTCATGCCGGTGGCCGAGCACCCCTTTGGTGGTTCATGGGGCTACCAAGTCACGTCCTACTTTGCTCCGACCTCGCGCTTCGGACATCCGGATGAGTTCCGGTTCCTGGTCGATTCACTGCATCAGGCGGGCATCGGCGTCATCCTTGACTGGGTCCCCGCCCACTTCCCGAAGGACGCATGGGCTCTTGCCCGCTTCGACGGAGAACCACTGTACGAGCACTCCGACCCGCGGCTCGGTGAGCACCCGGACTGGGGCACTCTCATCTTCGACTTCGGCCGCACGGAGGTTCGCAACTTCCTGGTCGCGAACGCCCTGTACTGGCTTGAGGAATTCCACATCGACGGGCTTCGGGTGGATGCCGTGGCCTCCATGCTCTACCGGGACTATTCCCGCGAGGAAGGGGAGTGGTTCCCCAACGTCCACGGCGGACGCGAGAACCTGGAAGCAATCTCCTTCCTCCAAGAGGTGAACGCCACGATCTACAAGACCCACCCGGGCGCAGTGACCATTGCCGAGGAGTCCACGGCGTTCCCCGGCGTCACGGCACCGACCAACCATGGCGGCCTGGGATTCGGCCTCAAATGGAACATGGGCTGGATGCACGACTCCCTCAAGTACATCTCCGAAAACCCGGTGAACCGTCGCTGGCACCACGGCACGGTGACGTTCTCCATGGTCTATGCCTTCACAGAGAACTTCCTGCTGCCCATCAGCCACGACGAGGTTGTGCACGGCAAGGGATCCATGCTGCGCAAGATGCCCGGCGACCGCTGGCAGCAGCTTGCCAACCTGCGGGCGTTCATGGCTTACCAATGGGCGCACCCGGGCAAGCAGCTCATCTTCATGGGGACCGAATTCGGCCAAGAGGCCGAATGGTCCGAACAGCACGGGCTCGACTGGTTCCTTGCCGACATTCCCGCGCACCGCGGACTGCAATTGCTCACGCGCGAATTGAACACGCTGTACAGCTCGACGCCGGCCCTGCATGTCCGGGACAACGAGCCTGGCGGTTTCCAGTGGATCAACGGTGCGGACGCGGATCGCAATGTACTGACCTTTATCCGGTGGGACCACGACGGCAACCCCCTGGTGTGCGCCGTGAATTTCTCGGGAGGCCCGCACCGGGACTATGTGCTTGGCGTCCCGTCTGCCGGCGCATGGCAGGAAGTGCTCAACACTGACGCCGACGTGTACGGAGGCTCGGGTGTGATCAACAGCGGTGAACTGCTTGCCACCGCACCAGGGGCGGAAGGACTGCCTGCTGCACTGACCGTCACCTTGCCGCCGCTCGGAGCTTCCTGGTTCGCGCCTGTGGGGTAGTTGTTCTGCTTGTCTGAGGGTGAAGGGTCCGGAAGCCTTGAGCTTTCCGGGCCCTTTGCGTGGATCTTGCAGGCGGCCGCTGAGGCGCAGGACGCCGCCTGGCGGGGTTTTGCCTCCCCGGAGAACTGGTGGTATAGTTAGTACCCGCGCTGCTCCCCAGTGGAGATCGGTGAAGTTGACTAAGTTCCTCGTGAAAATCAAGTCAAGAACGCCGATTTGACTAGGAGGCAAGCAGCCGGTAAGTTTGAAAAGTTGCTCCGGAGCGAGCCTGGACCCTGTGGGGTGTGGGTGGTGCCGGGTGTGTCTGTTGTTTGAGAACTCAATAGTGTGCCAAG